>JBMNIZ010000011.1:0-24684 GCA_050951405.1 Bacillota bacterium
TGCGGAATTGTCTGCGGCGGTAATTGCCGGGAATGAAGGAAGAGTAAAGGAGTTGGTCCGGGGTTACTTGGAAAAATCTATGGATCCCCTGGAAATTATTAACGGGGGACTGGTCCGGGGAATGAGCGTGGTGGGTGATCGTTTCAAAAATGGTGAGATGTTTGTTCCGGAAGTGCTGATGGCGGCCAGGGCCATGAATGGTGGATTGGATCTGGTCAAGCCCTTAATCGCCGATACGGACTTGCCTTCCGTGGGCAAGGTGGTGCTGGGCACCGTCAAGGGGGATCTGCATGATATCGGGAAGAACCTGGTGGGCATGATGATGGAGAGTGCCGGACTGACAGTGTTCAACCTGGGTGTGGATGTTTCCTCCGGAAAGATTCGTGGCGGTAGCCCGGGAACAGCAGGCAGATATTGTGGCCATGTCCGCCCTTTTGACCACCACCATGCTCCATATGCGGGATACCATTGAGATCCTCACAGAGGAGGGCTTCCGGGATCAAGTGAAAGTGATCGTTGGGCGGAGCTCCTGTTTCCAGTGACTTTGCCGCAGAAATCGGTGCCGACGGGTATGCTCCCGATGCCGCTTCCGCCACTGAGCTATGCAAGACAATTACTTCAAGTCTGACCCAGGGAATATAGGGTTGATGAAAAAACCTCAGGCTACAAGCCCGAAAAAGGACTGTAGCCCGAGGTCTTGAATCTATTTAGCTAATCACACGTCTAGAATACCGGGACCACAGCACCCTGGTACTTTTCTTCGATAAAGCTCTTGATTTCCGCTGAATTCAAGAGCTTCTCCCAGCGCTTTAATCTCCGGCCGGTTTTCATCGCCGGTCCGGATGGCCACCACGTTTTTATAGGTTTCCGCCGCTCAGGGACGCGGCATCTTCGGCTGCCAAAGCATCTTTAGCGGGGCTCAGGCCCACGTCAATGGCGTAATTACCGTTAATGACCGCGGCGGCAACGTCCTCTAAAGATCTGGGGATCTGCGGAGCTTCCAGTTCTACGATATCCACCTTGATTTTGTAATCAACTACGTCCTGTTTGGTGGCTAGTGAGTCCCGCTCCTTCCTTTAAGGTGATGATGCCCAGTTATCCTGGAGAAGCAGGAGGGCCCGTGCTTCGTTGGTGGTATCGTTGGGAACGGCAATCTTGATCCCCGTCTTTCAATTCATCGAGGCCGGTGATTTTTTTGGAATAAAGGCCCATGGGTTCAAAGTGGATGGCTACACTCCAAGTCAAATCAAGTTTGTTCTGCTCCTTAAACTCATCCAGATAGGGAACATGTTGGAAGTAGTTGGCATCCAGAGAACCATCGCTGAGAGCAATGTTAGGGACAACGTAATCGGTAAATTCTTTGATTTCCAGTGTCGATATCTCTGTTCTGCCAGCAGTTCCTTGGCTTTCTCCAGAATCTCTGCGTGAGGGACGGGGCTTGCTCCTACGATTATCTTGACAGTAGTGCACTCTCATTACCACTGCTTCCTCCGTTGGCTGCTGGGCTAGACCTGCCAGATTTGGTAGCACTCTCGCCACCGCACCCGGCCACCAGCGCTAGACGATAAGGCGATAACCAGGAAGAGAACAAAAGTCTTTCGTGTTTTCATCAGCATTTCTCCTCCCTTAGATCTTATTATCTTTTATCAATCCTGCGGGCGATAGTATCTCCGATCATCTGAATTACCTGAACCAATACAATCAGAACAACCACTACGACAAGCATCAGGCCGGTTTCGTACCGGTAGTAACCGTAGCGCATGGCAATATCCCCCAGACCACCTCCTCCCACCAGCCCGGCCATGGCGGAATACCCGATCAGGGTGATAGTGGTGATGGTGGCTCCCAGGATGAGGGAGGGCAGGGCCTCCGGAATAAGTAACTGTCCTGATGATCTGCATGGGACCGGCGCCCATAGCCAGAGCTGCCTCTATCACCCCCCAGGGAATTTCCTTTAAGGAATTCTCCACCATCCGGGCCACAAAAGGAATGGCCCCGATGGTTAGAGGAGGGATCACCGCGGTCGGGCCGATGGACGTGCCCACCACCCAGCGGGTGAACGGCAGCAAAGAGATCAAAAGGATAATGAAAGGGATAGACCTACCCATATTGATCACTGCGCCCAGGGCCTGGTTGACGGCTCCGGTTTTCCGCGATATGAGCCGGCCCGAGTGATGACCAGAATTACCCCCAGGGGAATGCCCACTAAATGGGCGAGGGCTGTGGAAATCAGAACCATATATCAGGCTATCCAATAAACCTTGCCAGACCAGAAGGGAGATCTGTTCCGCAGTCATTGCATAGATCACCTCAACTCCCAAGTCCATGCTCCGCAGGTAGTCCAGGCCCTTTTCCAGGGCCTCCGGCGGGCCCAGGAGCTGGACGGTGAGAGTGCCGAAATATTGTATCCTGAATATGATCGATGTTCCCGAAGAGGATGTTGGCCTGAACCCCGAATTCCGTCACCAGGTTGGAAATGATGGGCTGGCCGGCCGTCTCCCCGAGAAAGGCAATCCTGCACCAGCTTGCCGCCGTTGTCGTTTTGCTGCAAGACTCAGTGAAGGGGGCAGCTCCGCATTGATGACGGTGCTGATAAAACGCCTGGCTGTTGGGGTCCGGGGCCGGGTAAAAAGGTCAATGACCGGTCCCGTTTCAACGATTCTGGCCTCCTCAATGACGGCTACCGTGTCGCAAATTTCCTTGATAACGTTCATTTCGTGGGTGATAATGACAATGGTCAAGTTGAGCTTGTCTGTTGATATCCCGCAAGAGTCCCAGGATTGATTTAGTTGTCTGGGGATCCAGAGCCGAAGTAGCTTCGTCGCATAAGAGGACCTTTCGGATTGTTGGCCAGAGGCCCTGGCAATTCCCACCCTTTGTTTTTGTCCCCCGCTCAATTGGCTCGGGTAAGAGCGGGCCTTATCTGTCAGTCCCGACCAGTTCCAGCAATTCATCGACCCGGGGCCCGATTTTGTCTTTTGGCAATCCTGCGATCTCCAGGGGGAAAGCAACATTTTCGAAAACAGTGCGGGACCAGAGCAGGTTAAAGTGCTGGAAAATCATGCCGATTTCGCGCCTGGCCTCCCGGAGCTGGGCAGGCTTCAAAGATCCTATGTCCACGCCCATCGACCAGTATTCGGCCCGGCAGTGGGCCTTTCCAGCATGTTGATGCAGCGGACCAGAGTGCTTTTCCCCGCTCCGCTCAGGCCGATAATCCCAAAGATCTCCCCTCTTTTCACGTGGAGCGACACCCCGTCCAGGGCCACCACCGGCTCAGTTCCTTTGTCGTAAAGACTTTGCGCAAGTCCGTAATGCGGATCACATCTGGTCCCCCGCCTTTAAAAAAAATAACTCTCCCTGCACACCAAGACAGAGAGAATTCTCTCACAAACTAGCTACTCTCATCTGCCAGATGCAGTGCATCCGCAGGAATTGGCACCGTTCCTCTCCCAAGCAGAAGGAACCTATCCTTCTCCTGGAAAGGGTGGTTGCCGGGTTTCATTGGGCCAGTCCCTCCACCTACTCTGGATAAGAGTATAAACCCTTATTGCGTTCGAGAGTAATAATATCACAGTGATTACCGGCGGTCAACTATTTTTTTTGTCCTATGTTGTTATGGGGAATTGCAAGTTTAATTGCCACCCATATTTTGGCATCCTCTGATTGATTATACTGCCATCTTTGCCATCTCATTGGCAGATTTATATCCATGAATTTTTCTTGGGTAATTATTCATCCAGTTCTCAATTCGCCTAATATCTTTCTGTTTAAGCTTGCTGATATCTGTGCCCTTTGGAATAAACCGACGTATTAGCTTATTAGCATTTTCATTGGACCCACGTTCCCATGCGCTGAATGGGTGAGCATAATAGATTTTAGTCCGATGAGTGCCCGGCTTTCTGATTGAACTCTCTAATTCTACACTATTAAGAAACTCGCTTCCGTTATCTACCGTAATGGTTTTGAACACTTCTGAAAAGCGTGCTCCGTACTCTCTTTCAAGCCTATCCAGCGTTTTCTTCACTGATTTCTGTGTCTTTTCCGGCATCTTTCGGATAATCTCTTTTCTAAACTTGCGTTCTGTTAGAACTAAGAGTGCGGCTTTGCCTTTCCCTTTGCCGCTTACAACACAATCCATCTCCCAATGGCCGGCTTCTTCACGAGTATTAGCTGCCGCAGGTCTTTCTTCAATGCTTCTGCCTTTTAGATTGTTGTGGGCAACTCGTACCCTCTTATGGCGATTTTTTTTAGGTACTCGTTTTACTGGAAGGTTTTTATTTGTTATATTTGCAAATACTTCTTTGTCGATATAGTTATAGAGCGTTTTTGTGCATATACTAGTCTTAAATTTTAAGCCTTTTGCCCGGATTTCGCCAATGACTGCGTCAGGGGTATATCCCTCTTTGATAATCTTTTTTTCAATGTAATCGGCTAGTCCATGGTCATGACCGATCTTTAAGCATGCTCCCTTATTAGCAGCTCTCTCCCGGTATATTCGCTCTGCTGTATCTGCACAGTATCTATCAACATAAACCAGGTCGCTTCTCAGCATCCTGACAGTTCCACGGGCAATCTCACGTTCGATGGTTCGCTTATGCTTGCCTAACAGCTTTGCTATCTCGCTGGGTGACTTCTTCTCCTTTAGAAGAATTTCAATCTGATAGCGTTCTTTTACAGTGATGTGTTTAAAGCGGCGGGAAGTCGTGGTACAATTGAGTTGACTCATGTGCTTTGCCTCCTTTATGTTTTTAAGCGTAGTTACCTTAAACATATCAGAGGTTTAGCCTTGAGTCTCTATTTTTTATTAAATGCGGCAATTAATTTTACAACTTACCGTCCTATGTTGTTATCTTATGATAATGTCATCTTGTTAATTATCTTGATAAAATGTCACTATGGATAACGAGGTGTATTATCTTATGTCCCAAAAACAACTTAATAGGTTTTTAGTAATTACCAAACTCATCGAAGGGCATATCACAGTCAAAGAAGCATCTGAGAGCCTTGGACTTTGCGAAAGACAAATACTCCGCCTCAAGAAAGGAGTGCAAGAACAGGGGGCGTCTTTCCTAGTCCATAAAAACAAAGGCAAAAAACCTTATCATGCCATCCCGGATCAAACTGCCCAGACAATTATTAACCTTAAAAAGTCAGATACCTACAGAAACGCTAATTTCTTGCACTTTCAGGAAATGCTGGCAGAGCATGAACAAATTAATATCAGCTATTCAGCGCTTTACAAGCTGCTAAAGAAGTCGGGCTTTGAAAGCCCGAAAAAACGTAGGAGGTTTAAGCCCCATCGCACTAGAAAGCGTAAACCCCAGGAAGGGCTTTTAATCCAGATGGATGCTACGCCCTATGAATGGTTTGGTACCAGCGAAAAGTTTAGCCTGCATGGTGGTATTGATGATGCTACAGGCAAAGTGGTAGCCTTATACCTGGCTAAGAATGAATGCCTCCAGGGGTACTTTGAAGTTATGCGCTTTATGTTTGAAAATTTCGGCATCCCGGTTAGTATCTATTCCGACAGCCATACCATTTTCAAATCACCTTTAAAGGATAAACTGTCTATTGAAGAACAGTTGGCAGGTAAAAGAACAAAACCAACCCAGTTTGGCCGTGCTATGGAAGAGATGGGTGTAACCATTATTACCGCACGTTCACCTCAAGCAAAGGGCCGTGTGGAACGTCTGTGGGAAACGCTGCAAAGTAGACTGCCGGTCGAGTTTAAGCGTAACAACATCAACACTTTGGATGAGGCTAATGCCTTTTTAGCAAAGTACATATACAAGTTTAATAAGCGGTTTGCGGTAGAGCCTGAAAATACCGAATGTGCTTTCAGACCCGTACCTTCAAACCTGTGCATAGACCACATCCTTTGCATCGTTAAGCAGCGTACATTTGACAATGGTGGAGTATTTTCCTTTTACAGTAAACATTTTAAGATTATTCAGTCCAAGGAACTTCCTCCACTACCCAAAAGTGCCCGCATAGATGTACTTACTAGCCCTCATTTCGGTATTAAAGTGGCCTATAAGGGTGCTATATACGATACAATGCCGTTCGTTAAGTCAAAGAAGATACAGGACAAGGCTCCTGCAAAAGAGAGAAAGAAATGGTCACCACCGGACAGCCATTACTACAAGTACGGTCATAGACTTGTGAAAAAACTGGCCTTTACCGAAAGTGATCAAGAAATACTCGCGATGCTCGAAGAAATATTTCTCTCAAAAATGGCTTAAAACACGTTGTTTTAACCTGGCTAACTATTACTCTGCTGGCTGCCTGGCAACGTCAAGGGCGAGCTTTAGCGAGTTCATCTTGACCCTTGACGTTGCCAGACAGCCAGCTATCATCCCAATAGCCAGGTTAAAGATGACATTTTCTAACGATAATTAACTATCTTTTGGGGTGACATTTTCATAAGTTATTGACAAAAATAATTAAAACGACCTGGTTTCACGTCCATTAACAAGAAGATGAAGCCGCCTCATCGGCCCAAAACTTCTATAATATTTTCACTCAGGAAGGAATTTTGGGTCTTAGAGCGAACTTAATAGTGTATGTTTGGCATAAGATTGGCAATAATAAGAAGAGTCTGATTTCAGAAAGGAGCGCTGGCGGGTGAAATTATACGAATTTATGGGTAAAAGACTATTGAGCCAACACGGCATAGCTATTCCCAAAGGCCGGGTCATCAGTATTGGAGATAACCCTGAAGACATTGCGAAAGAGTTGGGCTCAGTAGTCGTCAAGTCCCAGGTTTTAGGAGGAAAAAGGGGCAAAGCAGGCGGTATTATCTTTGCTGATACCCCTGAGGCAGTGCAAAAAGCATGCGCCTCCCTTCTAGGAAACAAAATTAACAGCTTATTGATCGAGCAAGTGCTGGTGGAAGAAAAACTGAAAATTGACCAGGAGCTATATCTGGCCATCATGATGGAAAGTTCACAGCGGAATCCGGTAATCCTGGCCTCCGCGGCAGGTGGCATGGATATTGAAGAAGTGCCGGAAGAAAAAATCATCAAAAGAACCGTAGATATTTCCATTGGACTGCAGCCGTACTTAGCCAAGGATATCGCCCGCTGCCTGGGCTTGGAAAGGGATCTGTCCCAACAATTTATCCAACTCCTTTTCCGTCTCTACCGGATGTTTGCCGAAATGGATGCTGAGTTGGTAGAAATCAACCCTTTAGCCGTCTCCGGAAACAAATTAATCGCCGCCGATGCCAAAATCACCATTGATGACGAGGCCCTTTTTCGGCAGAAAGACTTACCCCGGGTGGAAGAACTCACCCCGGCAGAAAAACAGGCCCATGACCTGGGGCTTTCATTTGTCCAACTGGACGGAGACATCGCCATCATGGCCAACGGCGCTGGCATCACCATGGCCACTTTGGATACCATTCAGCATTACGGAGGTTCTCCTGCCAACTTCCTGGATGCGGGAGGAGGCGCCAGTGAAGAGCAAATGGCCCAGGCCCTGGAAATTCTCCTAACGACCAAGCCGAAAGTGATTCTGATCAATATTTTCGGCGGTATTACCAGATGTGATGAGGTGGCCAGGGCTTTCCTGCAGGTGAAAAAAAACCATCAACTGGAGTTGCCGGTGGTCATTCGCTTGGTTGGCACCAATGAAGAAGACGGAGTCGCTTTACTCAAAGAACACGGTATTACCGCATATCAAACCATGCAAGAGGCTGCCGCCCAGGCAGTGGCTCTAGCACAAGGAAGGATTGATGCAAATGGCCATCTTCATTAATGAAAATACCCGGGTCATCGTCCAGGGTATTACCGGAAAACAGGGCAGCTTCCACACCCGCCAAATGATTGCTTACGGAACAAAAATTGTAGCCGGAGTCTCCCCGGGAAAAGGCGGTCATCAGGTGGAACAGATCCCTGTCTATGATAGTGTCTTCGCCGCCATGAAAGAACATCCAGCCGATGCCGGAATTCTTTTTGTCCCGGCTCCTTTCGCCCTAGAGGCGGCTTATGAAGCCATCGACGCGGGCCTGAAGCTTCTGGTCTGTATTACGGAACATATACCCCTCCATGATGCGGCCAAAATCATGGCTTTTGCCCAAAAACGAGGAACCACAGTAGTGGGCCCCAACACTTTCGGCATCATCTCTTCCGGCAAATGTAAAATCGGGATCATGCCCAACCAGTTTTATGTGCCCGGGAAAGTTGGAGTAGTATCTCGCAGCGGCACCCTCAGCTACGAAATTGTCGCGAACCTCCTAAATGCAGGATTTGGCACCAGCACAGTGGTGGGCATGGGGGGAGACCGCATCGTCGGTTTGGATTATATCGCGGTTTTAAAAGAATTTGAAAAAGACCCCCAAACCGAAGTCATCGTAATGGTAGGAGAGATAGGCGGTACCAGCGAAGAAGAAGCAGCCGACTTCATTAAAGACAATATTTCCAAACCGGTGGTGGCCTACCTGGCAGGAAAAAGCGCCCCTCCCGGCAAGAGAATGGGCCATGCCGGCGCCATCATTGAGAGAGGCCGGGGAACTTATGCCGGGAAGAAAGAGGCTCTGGAAAGAGCAGGGGTCCAAGTGGCTGATTTGCCTTTTCAGGTGCCGGAAATAATCAAGTCCTATTAAAAAGCGCAAAAGGAGGTCTTAAATTGAAATTGAAAGATCAATATTTGCAAAAAGACTATGCCCGCTGGCAAAAAAAAGCAGAAATGGGTCTGGCTCAGCATCCCGAAAGAAAGACCTCTTTTCAAACGGATTCCGGCATCAACATTCAGCGACTATATACCCCGCTGGACCTGGCCGATGATTATCAAGCAATCGGCTTTCCAGGAGAATATCCCTTCACCAGAGGAATCCAAAGCTCTATGTACCGGGGCCGGCTTTGGACCATGAGGCAGTATGCCGGTTTCGGCACCGCGGCGGAAACCAATGCCCGTTTTCGTTACCTTCTTGAGCAGGGTCAAACCGGTCTCAGCGTGGCTTTTGACCTCCCAACCCAAATCGGTTACGATTCTGATCATCCTTTGGCCAGAGGTGAAGTAGGGAAAGTAGGGGTTGCCATCGACAGCCTGGAAGATATGGAAGTCTTATTTCAAGACATTCCCTTGGATAAAGTCAGCACTTCCATGACCATTAACGCTCCCGCAGCCATTATATTGGCCATGTATGTGGCGGTAGCGGATAAAAACGGCATCCCTCCCCAGCAACTAAAAGGCACCATCCAAAACGATATCTTAAAAGAATATATCGCCCGGGGCACCTACATCTTTCCTCCAGAGCCTTCCATGCGCCTGATCACGGATATTTTTGCTTATTGCTTTGAAAACATGCCCAGCTGGAACACCATCAGCATCAGCGGCTACCATATCCGGGAAGCGGGGGCAACAGCAGTCCAGGAACTGGCTTTTACCATGGCCAACGGAATAGAATACGTAAATGCGGCCTTAAAAGCCGGGCTCCACGTGGATCAATTTGCACCACGCCTATCCTTCTTTTTTAACGCCCATTTAAATTTCTTCGAGGAAATTGCCAAATTCAGAAGTGCGCGCCGGATCTGGGCGAAAATAATGAAAGAGAAATTCCGAGCTGAAAATCCCAAATCCCTGATGCTTAGATTTCATACTCAAACCGGCGGCTCCACCCTTACCGCACAACAAACCGATGTGAATATAATCAGAGTAGCATTCCAGGCACTGAGTGCAATTCTGGGGGGAACCCAGTCTCTGCATACCAATTCCAAAGATGAAGCTCTGGCTCTGCCCAGTGAAGAGTCCGTTACCATCGCCTTGAGAACCCAGCAAGTCATTGCCCATGAGATTGGTGTAACGGACACCGTGGACCCTCTCGGCGGCTCCTACTACTTGGAACATCTCACAGATACTATTGAGGCAAAAGTATGGGAATATTTAGACAGAATTGAAAAGATGGGAGGGGCGATTCGGGCCATCGAAAAGGGATATCTGCAGAAAGAAATCCAAACCAGCGCTTATCGATATCAAAAAGCCGTCGAATCAGGAGAAAAAATCGTAATTGGTGTCAATGCCTATACCGGGGAACTAGCTAAACCAAGAAATCTCTTACGGGTGAACCCTCAAGTCGGGGAGCAGCAGATCAAAAGGCTCCAGGCCTTACGAAACCGCCGGGACCAAAAAAAGGTGTCCCAGAGTCTCATGCTGCTCAAGGAAGCAGCCCAAAATGATAAAGTCAACTTATTTCCTTATATTTTGGATGCAGTAAAAAATTATGCCACCATAGGGGAAATTATCGATATCCTTAAAGATATTTTTGGTGAATACAAGCAAGGGATTGACCTTTAAAAGGGGGTAAGCTGATGGATAAGCCTATCCGGGTCTTGATTGCCAAGGTAGGCCTGGACGGACATGATCGAGGAGCCAAAGTCATCGCCCAGGCTTTGCGTGATGCCGGTATGGAAGTCATCTATACCGGCCTGCGGCAAACACCTGAACAAATTGTAGAAACGGCCTTACAGGAAGATGTCAGTGTCATCGGAATCAGCAGCTTGTCCGGAGCTCATCTGGAAATCTTCCCATCGGTAGCTGAATTATTGCAAAAAGAAAAGGCACAGGACATCCTCCTGATCGGAGGGGGTATTATTCCAGAAGAGGACTGGCCTCTTTTGGAGATGCAAGGAGTAGCTAAAATCTTCGGCCCAGGTACACCAACTGAAACCATTATCACTTATATCAGAACATATTTTCAGGAGAAGTGATGAATTTGATCCAAAAAATTGATCACATTGGCATTGCCGTCAACAACTTAAATGAAGCTCTGCGCTTTTATGAATATCTGGGTCTCAAAGCCACAGGCCAAGAAGAAGTGGCGGACCAAAAAGTGAGAGTGGCCTTCATTCCCATTGGAGACATTAGCATCGAACTTCTGGAACCTACAGATGAAAATAGCCCTGTGGCCCGTTTTCTGGCGAAAAAGGGTGAAGGAATTCACCATCTGGCCTTGAGAACTTTCGATATTGAAGGTATACTGAAAATATTGAAAGAAAATGACATCAAACTTATTGACAATAAGCCCAGAAAAGGAGCCGCAGGTGCGCAAATCGCATTTATTCATCCAAAATCCACCTCCGGTGTTCTTCTGGAGCTCTGCCAAAAAGATTAATCAGGCGGTGAAATAATTATGGAAATCGACAAACTAAAAGAGCTGCAAGAGAAAACGGCCAGAATCCACCAAGGAGGCGGACCGGAAAGGGTTCAAAAGCAGCATCAAGCGGGGAAAAAGACCGCCCGGGAGAGGCTGGATCTTCTTCTTGATCCGGGCAGCTTTCAGGAAATCGGTCAATTTGTCACCCACCGTGGCACCGAATTCGGCATGGAAAAGCAGGAAACCCCTGGGGAAGGAGTGGTCACCGGCTCCGGTCTCATCGACGGACGCCTGGTCTACGTTTACTCTCAGGATTTTACCGTCATGGGAGGATCACTGGGGGAGATGCACGCAGCCAAGATCTGCCGGATCATGGATTTGGCCTTAAAAACCGGCGCCCCTTTAATCGGCATCAACGACTCCGGAGGCGCCCGCATCCAAGAAGGGGTGGACGCCTTAAACGGCTACGGAGAAATCTTCAAAAGAAACACCCTGGCCTCCGGCGTCATCCCCCAGATTTCAGTTATTTTAGGCCCCTCCGCCGGCGGAGCCGTCTACTCTCCCGCTTTAACCGACTTTATCTTCATGGTTGAAAACATCAGCCAAATGTTTATCACCGGCCCCCAAGTCATCAAAGCTGTCACCGGTGAAGAAGTCAGCGCCCAGGAACTGGGGGGAGCAAGGACCCATAACCAAAAAAGCGGCGTGGCCCATTTTCAAGCCAGGACTGAAGAAGAATGCATGCAAAAAGTAAAAAAATTGCTTCATTACCTGCCCTCTAACAACCTCATGGACCCGCCTGTAATCAAAAACCAGGACCCGGCAGGGCGTCTTGAACCTGCTTTACGGGAAATCATCCCCCCGGAGCCAAACCGGCCCTACGACGTACGGGACATTTTAAAGTACATCTTAGACAACGGCGAATTCTTCGAAATCCAAGAACACTACGCCCAAAACCTGGTCATCGGCTACGGGAGACTGGAAGGGAGGACCGTGGCCGTGATCGCCAATCAACCCAAAATACTGGCCGGATGTTTGGACATCAACGCCTCCGACAAAGGAGCCCGTTTCGTCCGCTTTTCTGACGCCTTCAACATCCCCTTACTCACCCTGGTGGACACCCCCGGCTACTTGCCCGGAGTAGAACAAGAGTACGGGGGTATTATCAGACACGGAGCCAAACTCCTCTACGCCTACTCAGAAGCCACTGTACCCAAAATCACCCTCATCCTAAGAAAAGCGTACGGGGGGGCATACCTGGCCATGTGTTCCCGCTCCCTGGGAGCAGACCAGGTTTTGGCCTGGCCCAGTGCCGAAATAGCCGTTATGGGTCCGGAAGGAGCAGCCAACATCATCTTTCGGCAGGAAATCGAAAGCGCCGCCGATCCCCAAAAAATGCGGCAGCAAAAAATCGAAGAATACCGCCGGCGCTTTGCCAACCCCTACGTGGCCGCAGGCCGGGGCTATATCGATCAAGTCCTGGACCCGGCGGAAACCAGGCCCAGCCTCATCCAGGCCTTAAACGCACTGGTCACCAAAAGAGAAAGCCGTCCCGGCAAAAAACACGGCAACTTCCCCGTCTAAAAGGGTGTGAAACAAAATGGATAAACTTCTCTTAGGAATAAACCTGGCTGCTCTGGGCGTGGGAGTGGTCTTTACCGTCCTCATCCTCCTCCAACTGGTGATGGAGGCAGAACATCAGGCTGTGGAAAGACTGCTCCAAAAAACCAAACCCAAAACCGCCTACGGAGGCAGCAAAAGCGGTGACTTACCTCCAAAAACAAAACGAACAAGCCCGACGGTAGCGGACAAAAAACTCAGCCCCGAAAAAATCGCTGTCATCGCCGCCTCTTTGGCGGCGGTCATGGGCGAAGAACAAAAATACCGCCTCATCAGCATCCGGCGCCTGGAAAAAGAAAAACCCGGCAACCCTTGGAGCTTTGCCGGCAGGACTGAAATCATCACTAAGCGCATCAACTATACCAACAAAGGAGGCCAGCACTGATGCTCAGGACCTTTAGAATCACCATCAATAACGAAGAATACCAAGTACAGGTAGAAGAAATAACAGGGGAAAGCCCGGTTCGAGAAAAAAACACTGCCGTCCAAAGCGTCCCCCAAACCGAAGCCGCCCCCATACCCCCAAAAGAAGAAGGGACCTTGCCAAAAAACAACGCTTCCCCCGGGCAGACTGCTGTCCTTGCCCCCTTGCCGGGCACGGTCCTTAAAATACCGGTGACCAAAGGGCAAAAAGTGAACGCCAACGAAACCGTTCTCATCCTTGAAGCCATGAAAATGGAAAACGAAATCACCGCACCCAAAGAGGGTATAATCGGCCAGATCATGGTCAGCCAGGGGCAAAATGTCAATACCGGCGATACCCTGCTCACCATCGAATAAGGAGGTCAAAACTTTTGTTCCTAGAAAGCCTTATCAAACTGGCGCAAGCATCCGGTTTTGCCCTTTTAAGCTGGCAGCAGTTGGTCATGCTCGGTATTTCTTTTATCCTGATCTATCTGGCCATTGCCAAACAATATGAACCATTGCTCCTATTACCCATTGCCTTCGGCATGCTCCTGGCCAACATCCCCGCCACCGGCCTCATGGAAGAAGGGGGATTGCTCTGGTGGCTCTACCGGGGAGTGGAACTGGGCATCTACCCGCCCCTGATTTTCCTGGGAATTGGTGCCATGACCGACTTTGGCCCTTTACTGGCCAATCCTAAAACCATCCTCCTGGGAGCGGCGGCCCAGCTGGGCATCTTCCTTACCTTCCTGGGCGCCTTATACTTGGGTTTTACCCCCCAGGAAGCAGGAGCCATTGGCATTATCGGCGGAGCAGACGGTCCCACGGCCATCTTTACCACCAGCATCCTGGCCATCGATCTCCTGCCCGCTGTGGCTATTGCTGCTTACTCCTATATGGCCCTGGTACCCATTATTCAGCCCCCCATCATGAAACTCTTAACCACCGAAAAAGAACGGAAGGTGGTCATGGAACAACTGCGGGAAGTCTCCCGCCTGGAAAAAATCCTCTTTCCCATAACCGTCACCGTGATCAGCGTTTTACTCCTGCCTGCCTCCGCAGCCCTGATCGGGATGCTCATGCTGGGCAATCTATTCCGGGAAAGCGGGGTAGTGGATCGCCTCTCCAAAACGGCCCAAAACGAACTGATCAATATTGTCACCATCTTTTTGGCCCTGACCGTGGGAGCCACCGCCTCGGCGGAGCGTTTTCTCCAACCGGCCACATTGAAAATTATCCTCTTGGGACTGGTGGCCTTTTCTTTGGGCACAGCAGGAGGTGTTCTCTTCGGGAAGGTCATGTACTGGGCCAGCCGGGGTAAAGTAAATCCCTTGATCGGTGCAGCAGGGGTTTCGGCCGTGCCCATGGCCGCCCGGGTGGTACAAAAAGTGGGTAGGGAAGCCAACCCTAATAATTATCTCTTGATGCATGCCATGGGACCCAACGTGGCCGGGGTTATCGGTTCGGCAGTGGCGGCGGGCATTTTGTTGACGGTGCTAAAATAATACAGTCATGTGAAGAATCAATAATTGTTTGGAGGTATGCCGCATGCGGGAAATCCACTGTCAGGAAATAACGGAAAAAGTGGCAGAACTCTGTCAGGATGCCAATTACAAGCTGGGGGAGGATGTGCTCCTGTCCCTGAAAAAAGCAACAGAAACGGAAGTGTCACCAACGGGAAAAGAAGTACTGGAGCAACTGTTGGTCAATGCCCGCATCGCCTATGAAGAACAGGTACCCATGTGCCAGGATACGGGCCTGGCAGTAGTCTTCCTGGAAATTGGCCAAAACTTGCGTATTGTAGGAGGAGAATTGGAAGAAGCAATCAATCAGGGAGTCGCTGCCGGCTACACAAAAGGATATTTGAGAAAATCCGTGGTCAACCATCCCCTGATTAGAAAAAATACCAATGACAATACTCCCGCTATTATACATACCAAAATAGTCCCGGGTGAAAACTTAAAAATCACCGTAGCCCCCAAAGGAGGGGGCAGCGAAAACATGAGCGCGATCAAAATGTTGCCTCCTTCTGCCGGCCGCCGGGGGATCATCAATTTTATTGTAGAAACAGTCAGAAAGGCAGGAGCAAATCCATGTCCTCCCATTGTCGTGGGAGTAGGCATCGGCGGAAACTTCGAAAAAGCTGCTCTCATGGCCAAAGAAGCCCTTTTACGTCCAGTGGGCACACCCAGCTCAGATGAGGACATCGCCGCCTTGGAACAAGAAGTATTGGAAACGGTAAATAAACTTGGCATTGGGCCGCAGGGCTTCGGCGGAAGAACCACTGCATTGGCAGTGCACATAAACACCTATCCTTGCCATATTGCCAGCCTACCAGTGGCAGTAAATCTCAACTGTCATGCCGCCCGGCACCGGTCTATTGTCCTGTAGGAGGTGATGAAAGTGACAAGGAAACAAATAACTTCTCCCTTGCACGAGGAAGATATTGTCAATTTAAGAGCTGGCGACCAGGTTTATTTGTCCGGCATCATTTATACGGCAAGAGACGCCGCTCACGCCAGATTGATCGGCCTTTTGCAAAAAGGAGAGAAATTGCCCATTAACTTGACCGGACAAATCATCTACTATGTCGGCCCTAGTCCGGCGAAGCTTGGTGCGGTCATTGGCTCCGCAGGTCCCACCACCAGTTACCGGATGGATGCTTATACTCCCCCTTTACTGGAACAGGGACTAAAAGGCATGATCGGTAAGGGATCTCGGTCCCGAGAGGTCAAAGAAGCTATTAAAAAATACAAGGCTGTTTACTTTGCCGCCGTAGGAGGTGCTGCCGCCCTGATGGCAAAATGCGTAAAGAAAGCACAGGTGGTGGCTTATGCAGACCTTGGCCCGGAAGCAATCCATATGCTGGAAGTAGAAAATCTCCCGGTTACGGTGGTTAACGATTGCTGGGGCGGAGATCTTTATGAAGAAGGTGTTCAGAGGTACAGGCAGATCTGAATTTGGAGGTGGATTATTGAAAATGTCTGTTAAAGAAGCGGCATTACGCTTACACCGGGAAAACATAGGCAAAATCGAAATAACAAGCAAGGTTCCCCTGGTCAACGCTTTTGATTTAAGCATCGCTTATACTCCCGGCGTGGCAGAACCCTGTAAAGAAATTCATCGGAACCGCGAACTGGTCTATGAATATACCGCTAAGGGCAATATGGTGGCTGTTGTCACTGACGGTTCAGCGGTTTTAGGATTGGGAGACATTGGCCCGGAAGCGGCTTACCCTGTGATGGAGGGCAAAGCGCTCTTGTTTAAGGCGTTTGCCGGAGTGGATGCTTTTCCCATTTGCCTCAATACTAAGGACATAGATAAAATTGTGGAAACTGTCAAATTGCTGGAGCCTACTTTTGGCGGCATCAATCTGGAAGACATTGCCGCTCCTAATTGTTTTATCATTGAAAAAAGACTAAAAGAAGAAATGTCTATTCCCATTTTTCATGACGATCAGCATGGCACAACAGTGGTGGCTACCGCCGGCTTAATCAACGCCTTGAAGATTGTTGGCATAAGGAACTGTCCTCCATCAAAATCGTCGTCAACGGAGCCGGAGCCGCAGGGATAGCCATCACCAAACTGCTGGTCACCTTGGGCGTGAAAGAAGTCATTCTCTGCGACCGGCACGGAGCAGTATACAGCGGGCGCTCACCAAGGGATGAACCCGGCCAAAGAGGAAATAGCGTCCCTCACAAACCACCAAAAACAAGCCGGTTCCCTGGCTCCAGGTTATTCCAAGGATGCAGACGTTTTTATCGGTGTCTCCGGCTCCCGGCACTCGTCACCCGGGAAATGGTCAGCCTCCATGCGAGGAGCCCGTCATCATGGCCATGGCCAATCCTGTCCCGGAAATCATGCCGGAAGAAGCCCTGGCCGGAGGTGCCCGGGTGGTCTGCACAGGTCGTTCGGATTTTCCCAACCAGGTCAATAATGTCCTGGCCTTCCCAGGCGTCTTTCGCGGGGACCCTGGATGTGAGGGCAACGGATATCAATGAGGAAATGAAATTGGCAGCGGCTTATGCCATTGCCGAATTGATCCCTGAAGATAAATTAAATCCCGATTATGTTATCCCTAATCCCTTTGATGAAAGGGTGGCTCCCGCTGTGGCCAAAGCTGTGGCCAAGGCTGCCCAGGATTCAGGAGTGGCCAGACTGAAAGTGGATCCGGATTTGATTGCGGAAAAAGCAAAAGAAATGTTGAAAAAATAGTGCCAAGCCCGCCTCCTCTAGGCGGGCATTTCTTTCAAAGAAAACAAAGCCGTACTTTTCAGGCATATTTTATTATCTCAAGTATATGTATATATTAACAAAGAAACGGGAAAGAGGGCCGAAAAACAATTGTGATCATAGCCGTCTGCGTCATGGCAGCAGCTTATTTCTATGGGAAACTCAGCCCGGAACAGGTTTGGGGAATCCTGATCGGATACAACAGGGAAGAGCTTCAATACTTAAGCCTTCAGTCTTTGAGCCAGTTAGTCCGGATTTGGGACTTGGAAACCGGTATGCTTATTTTTTGTGCAAATATGATCAGGTCTGGTCTTTTTTTCCATCTCATCCAACTGATCCTACCAGGAAGTTCCATGGCCCTCTGGCCGGGCCTGTTTTGTCTTCTCCTAAGTGCAGGAAAAAGTTCCCCTTTTTGGAAGCGCTGGACCTTGTTGATAGGATCATTGGCGGTAGTCTTGCCGGAATTGCTTTCAATTGCTCCTGGCCTTCAATATCAGCGCCTTCCTCTTAACCCGGCGGAAGCAGTGGATCAAACATTCAACCCTCTTGCTGTCCGGCCTCATGTTACTTTTGGGTACTGAATAACAGACACAACATTTCCAAACTACCCTCTTATCCTGGCCTGATACTCTGTTTCCTGAACCGCCTATGGCTGGGAGAGGCCTATCCCACCTGGTAAAAGCAGGCAGTTCCTAATCTGCCAAGAAAGATATCACGCCGGCCCTTCGGAGGCTAATATAATAGCCGTAGCAAGCACTTTTCCAAAGCGCAGGAAGGGGTGGTCGCATCCAACCATGAGAGTCTATTTTCTCCCTCTACCAGGTTTCTCTGAAAAAAAGTTTTTAAAAGGATCTTGAAACAGAACTTGAGGAGAGTAGCTCGGCCACTCTCCTCAAGTCTGCTTTAGAAAGGCGCCGGCGATACCGCCGGCCATCCCACCAAGGGAGCAGTAGAGCAGTTTTGCTCAAAAAGGGACCGGCGGCGAAACTGACCCCGCTCAAAATGGAAACCAGGAGCATGCAAAGAAAAGATAAGCCAGATCCAACACCCCAACCGTAAAACAGAAATACGCTCTCGCTTCAGCCAATCGAGCGGCAGTTATTCCCCCGCCGAAAGACGCTCACAATTAATACGATGAGGCGCCATGCTGGACAAATGACTCTCAGACAATCGGGCTGAAATAGAAAACCAGCGCCAGCAACATAGATTAAGAAAAAGGGAAATCAGCAAAGCAGAGAAAAAACCCTTCAGCAGCGGCTGCTCCAACCATGACTGTTCCTTGTTGGACATGCCAGGCACCTCCCCAAAATAGCTTTCTCTAGTTTATATGCCATAAAGTAATAGATATGACTAAAAAGCCTGAAAAGCATGTTTGGGCTGGCAGATAAAAGGTTTTTCTTTAAAGTTGTCGAATATTCAACGTGGAAAACAAGGACTATCAGTTTAATCTGGAGGCATTTTCTTAGATGAAACGAAAAGTAGGGTTCCCAGCAACGCTTTTTTATTTTACCTATGCTCCTTTCTGGCGGGCATTTCTTGAAGGCATCGGGGACGAAGTGATTTTTTCTCCTTTGACCACCAAGGAGATACTGGATGATGGTATTCGAGTTACTATTACTGATGCCTGCGTTCCAATTAAGCTTTACCATGGACACATTCTTTCTCTTAAAGAGAAAGTTGATTGCCTTTTCATACCGCGCCTGGTTAGTGTAGATAAGATGGCTACTTTTTGTCCCAAATTTCTGGGCTTACCCGACATGATCAAAGCAACCACTGAAAAACTTCCGGAAATTATCGCCCCCACCATTGATTTGAAGAAAAATTTTTTTGCCCTTTGGAAAGTCTGCCGGAAACTGGCCCGCAAAGCTGGCTGCAAATTATCCACAACACTGAAAGCCTATTGGGCAGCAATACAAGCCCATCAAAAATATCTCGCCCTTCTCCAGCGTGGTTTTTTCCCTATAGAGGCCATGAAATTGCTCTGGGAAGGCGGCAAGGAAATCTTGCCCAAGAAACGTTCCCTCAATATCGCCGTGTTGGGCTACCCATACCAAATCTATGATCCTTATATCAGTGTGAATATGCTCAAATATTTGGAAGAGCTGGATGTACGGGTTTGGACAATGGAGATGGTACCGAAAAAAAAGCTGGTTCCTTATACCAAAGTCCTACCCAAGAATCTTTTTTGGCATTATTCAAATCTGGTGATTTGGTCCCTCTACTACTATTTGAAGCAGCCCCAGATCGATGGGATCATCCATGTAACGGCATTTGCCTGTGGTCCCGATGCCATGGTGGATAAGCTGATGGAATTGGAAATGAAAAAGCACGACCACATACCCTTCATGTCCCTGACCATTGACGAGCACTCGGGAGAAGCAGGCATTCGTACCCGTCTGGAAGCCTTCGTGGATATGATCAAGTTCAGGAGGAAACAGACATGAGGATTTCTTTCCCCCATATGGGTACTTCCCACATCGCCATCAAGCACTTGCTGAAAAACCTGGGATATGAGGTTATCTCTCCTCCCCCTCCAACCAGCAAGACTCTGGACCTGGGGGTCCGTTACTCCCCGGAATTTGCCTGCATCCCCTTTAAGGTCCTTCTGGGAACCTATGTGGAGGTGCTGGAAGCAGGAGCTGAAATACCATTCTAACCACAGGCGGGGTGGGCCCGTGCCGGGCAGGTATCTACGCCATGCTCCAGAAACGTATCCTGGAGGATTTGGGGTACGATTTTGAAATGATTGTCTTTGAGCCTCCTCTCCACGGACTGAGGGATTTCTTGGGCAAGATCAAGAACGTCGTCAAGGGAAACGGTCTTTCCTGGCGTCAGTTCTGGTTTGAGTTCCGTACGGCCTGGGAAAAGCTAAATGTACTGGACGACATCGAGATCCTTTCCCACCGAAGTCAGGCCCTATGAGCTAAAAAAAGGGTGAGACAACGAAAAGTCTTTCGGGAGTGCCTGAGAATCATTGATCAGGCCCAGACCAGAGAGGAAATCCAGAGATGCCAAGGCCACCTGCACCCGCATGCTCACAGGTATACCCCGTAAGACCTCCCATGAACCTCTCAAAATAGGCATCATCGGGGAGATATACGTGGTACTGGAACCATTCATGAATCTGGATGTGGAAATCACCCTGGGGGAAATGGGAGTGGCCACCCATCGATCCATCTATCTCACCCAGTGGACCCGGCAGAATGCAATCGTATCAATACGGAAGGATCCATTCGAGAGAGTCGCTTACCCTTACCTGCCAGAGAATGATCGGAGGACATGGAGTCAACAGCATCGGCGAAACCATACTTTATGCAAAAAATCAATTTGACGGGGTTAGTCCAGATTGCACCTTTTACCTGTATTCCTGAAATCGTCGCCAAAGGCATCCTGCCGAAGAGTAAGCAGGGATTTGGACATCCCGATCTTATATTTAACCATTGATGAACAAACGGCAAAAGCCGGACTGCAAACTCGTTTAGAAGCTTTTGTTGGCTTATTACTGCAAAAAAGACATACTGGAGGCATGGCCTATGCAGGGCTTCTTGGGAATTGATGTGGGCTCAGTGAGCACCAACATCATCGCCATTGATCAGGAACTAAATTTGTTGGAAAGCTTATATTTAAGAACCATGGGACAACCAATCAAAGTCATTCAACAGGGGTTACGGGAGCTGCAGGAAACGCTGCCCAGTAATTTCCAAGTTTTAGGGGTGGGGACTACCGGCAGCGGTCGCATTTTAGCCGGTGTAATAGTGGGAGCTGATGTGGTCAAGAATGAAATCACTGCTCATGCTGTCGCCGCTTCCATGCTGGTGCCGGGCGTGCAAACTGTTTTGGAAATCGGTGGTCAGGATTCGAAAATGATTATTCTCCGCAATGGGATTGTGACGGATTTTTCCATGAATACCGTTTGCGCAGCCGGTACAGGCTCTTTTTTAGATCAGCAGGCAGCCAGACTGAATATACCAATTTCTGAATTCGGCAATTATGCCTTAAAAGCCAAAAACCCTGTCAGAATCGCCGGCCGCTGTACTGTCTTCGCTGAATCAGACATGGTGCACAAACAGCAAACAGGACATAACATCGAAGACATTATTGCTGGCTTATGCGAGGCTTTGGTCAGAAATTATTTGAATAACGTGGGAAAAGGTAAAGACATTCAACCACCGGTGGTCTTTCAAGGAGGAGTGGCAGCAAATCGCGGCATCAAAGCTGCTTTTGAAAAAGAATTAGGCATGGAAATCATTGTCCCGGAGCATTTTGCAGTCATGGGGGCCATCGGCGTAGCTATTTTAGCCCGTAATCATTACCAAAAGAAAAGACGCAGCCGCTTTAAGGGTTTTGCTGTCAGCTCAGCCAATTACCAAGCATCCAGTTTTGAATGCAGCGGCTGTGCCAATCTCTGTGAAATAATCAATATCCTCATGGATGGAAAAGTCATTGCCCGCTGGGGTGGGCGCTGTGGAAAATGGGAAGATAGCGTTTCTGCCGAGTCAGAAATATCCTAAAAGCAAAGGAGATCAGGCCATTGAGTGAACAAAAAAAAGGAAAACTTGAATTAATTGCCACCAAAGCAGTTAGCTCCAACCAAGAATTATATATTGTGGTGGACTTTCTAAATAAGTCTCTCAAATCGCATAATCTGATATTTGGGCTAACCAAAGACAAAGACAAGGACACTATGACTATTTCCATTTATGATACTGACTGATGTTCTTGCCAACTGATTGTCTCAGTAAAGCAGGTGATTACATGCTGATCTTGCTCACCAACGACGATGGTATCACTGCTCCAGGTATTCAGGAATTGCGTTTGGCTTTTGAACCGATGACCCAGGTTTATCTGGTTGCTCCGGACCGGGAAAGAAGTGCCACCGGTCATGGCATCACCATGCATAAGCCTTTACGGGTAGAAAAAAAGCATTTCGGGAATAAAACTGTGGGCTATGCAGTATCGGGCACCCCTGCTGATTGCGTCAAACTGGCCCTGGAAAAATTATTGCCGGAACGCCCTGACCTGGTCATTTCAGGTATCAACAAGGGCAGCAATCTAGGGACAGATGTTCTGTATTCCGGAACCGTGTCAGCCGCTTTAGAGGCTATTATCAACGGAATTCCTTCCATAGCCATTTCTTTGGATTTTGATGTCCTGGGCAACTTCAAGACAGCTGCCGATTTTGCCACCAAACTGGCTGCCCTTATGCTTGAACAGCCAATACCGCAGAACACCCTCCTCAATGTCAACGTACCTGACCTGGAAAAAGGATGAGATCAAGGGCGTGAAGGCCACCAAGCTGGGGCTGAGGCGCTATGTCAATTCAGTGGAAGAACGCACCGACCCCAGGGGCCGGGAATACTACTGGCTGGGAGGGAGATATTGAAGACATTCCCGAAGATGATACGGATCTGTCCGCGGTTAGACAACAATATATTTCAATTACTCCCCTTCATTATGATTTGACCAACTACTCCGTGATCCAGCAGATTCAAGGACTGGGAAATGCGCATTAACACCGTAGGAATCACCTGGTGAAATCTGACCGACGTATACAGCTCCCGTGAGCCAGGAGCACAAGAAGATAGAGGGAAATGGCACAAAGACTCTCACCCAGAAAAAGCCCGGCCCAGGTCTCGAGAAATGGCACTTCGCATTTGAAACGCAAATAATGAGCAAATACCTGCCATCACCCCAGCACTGCATCAGCGGCGAAATGAACAGCCTTTTCCAATTAAGGTCGGATGCCGGTGACCCGGAGGATGTCCAGGATATTCAAGGAGCAAACAACCACAGCCCCCAGGCACACCGCCAGAGAGCCGTACCCTTTAATGCCCAAGCGTGGACCAGCCCGGTTAGGAAATAAACTCCTGCGAGTAAGGAGGCAATTGCCCAGGAGGGCATTCTTGAGAGATGTTCTTCATCCTGCCCAAACCGCTGTAAGATGCCAGTGCTGGTATGCTGGTAAATAGAGAAAGAAGGCAGCCCAGCGACAGGAGCTTTCAGGGGAGCGGCCGCTTCCCGGTTGTGGAAAAATACATAGGTAAATGTCTCAGGGCAAGGTAAAAAACAAAACGGCGAAAGGCAGTGCGGCGACCATGGTCAAGTATAAAGGCTTGATTGATTCTGCCGGCGATGAGTATTTCTTTGGCTAGCGGGCTAAAGCATCGGAAATGGCGGGCACCAGAGAAACAGCAAGGGAGATGGTAAAAACGCTGGGAAAACCGGACCAGGGAGACGGCCATACCGGAAAAAGTGCCGTAGATCTCCGTGGCAGCCCTTAGATTGACTCCGGCAGCCTGCAGCCGAGGCAGGGTATCAAAACTGCATTCCACACTGAATACACAAAGCCGGCTACCAAACGGGTCAGAGGTACCGGGTGTGGCCAGGGACAGAATTTCCCGCAGCCGTGTTATTGCAGTTTTGGTCCCGTCCACTGTAGTGACAGATCACCTTTTGCCATCTGGGCCAAAAGCTGACCAGAGTCCAGTAAGCCGACAGCTTCCCCGCAAACGGTGCCCAGAGCCAGGCCGGCGGCGGCGAATTCAATCCCGTAGGGCAATAGCCAGGTGGCAAAGCGAATGCCCACGGTGATCCGCGTGTCAACTGCTCCGCTAACTGGCTCACTGCCGGAGGCAACATCTGATTGCGTCCCTGGTAGTATCCCGCGAAAAAGCGGAGGCCACCGAGACCAACAATATGGCCGGGATCAGGACCAGGAAGGCCCAGTAAACCCTTCCATCGGCATACAACCGGGAAATCAAGTAAGGTGACAACCGAATCAGCAACGAAGGAAATGATGATCCCGGAGCCTGTTAAAAAACAAAGGGCCAGCCGGAAAATCCTCCTGGCTTCTTGTTCCCGCCCCAGAGCAATACCTTGTCCGCCACCAGTTTTGATACGGCAACAGGGAGGCCTGCGGTGGTGGCCACCAAGGACCCAGAGTTAATCACTGGGAAAAACCATTTCATACAAGCCTATACCTTCCGCTCCCATGAGCCGCACAATGTAGACCTCTATAAATAAAACCAAGGACTCGTGTGGTAAAGGAGCTGACCAACAGAATCAGCGTTCCCTGCAGGAAACTCCCGAGCATTTGATCCAAATCACCTCATTAAATGCTTATGCCCGGTACACCTGACTTAGGAACAATAAGCATACTCTTTGGATATAAATAGATTTACAGGAATAGATTGCAAAAATCATGAAAAGCTATCATCAAGGCCAAAAGTTCTTACATCATGGCCAGGAATTCTGCCGCATAAGAAGAATTACAGATTTTGTTTAGAAAATATTTTTCTGCGAAAAAGGGTTTTAAAGTTTTGAGATTAAAT
>JBMNIZ010000012.1:0-294318 GCA_050951405.1 Bacillota bacterium
CCGTTCTCAAGAAAAACATCGATGTGAGGTATTAAATTGTAAGCAATAACATAGGAAAAGCCTGAGGACTGGGTTCCAACCCTTCCGCCAATTCTTTAGTCTGCTGCAAAAGCTCATCCATCGCTTCCTGACCGGCCCCTGACACGGATTGATAAGTGGATACCACTACTCTTTTCAAGCCGGCCGCATCATCCAAAGGTTTTAAAGCCACTACCATTTGAATGGTGGAACAATTGGGGTTGGCATTATTCCCGGTGATTTTTAATGTCCTCCGGATTCACCTCCGGCACGATCAGAGGTACAGCTGGATCCAGGCGAAAGGCGCTGCTGTTATCAATGACCACTGCCCCCTGCTGCACCGCCTCGTGGGCAAATAATTTGCTGGCTCCTCCCCCCGCAAAAAAGGCCAGATCAACTCCGGAGAATGATTGGGGAGTAGTTTCCTCAATAGTATACTCCTCACCTCGAAATTGCATCCTTCGGCCCGCAGAACGGCTGGTGGCCAATAACTTCAAAGACTTTACCGGAAACTTTCTTTCTTCCAGAATTTCCAGAATGGTCTTCCCCACTACCCCTGCTCCCACAACTGCTACATTATATTGTTTCAATCTGTATTACCTCCTCGGTTCTGTTGGTGAAACCGCCAGAACATTTTTTATTTATATTCTACCAGTAGTGGCTGAAGCTGTCTCCCCTCTAAGGCAGCAATTATTGTATCCGGAATTCGATCCATGTGGGCCACCAAAGAATTTTGCTTTTCTCCGGATTATCCTGTCCAAAAGGAACAAAATATATATTCCGTGTATTGAGCAGCAGTCCCAGGTTCCTGGCATTCATGCTTAGACCATCGTTGGTGAAATCGCTAACACAACAGGCTTTTGATTGCGCAATTGGGCCTTTAACGCCATCAATACGGGACTATCGCAATACCATGGGCCAATTTGGCCAAGGTGTTCCGGTACAGGGAGCCACTACAATAATATCCAGGTAGCTTTTCGGACCGATGGGTTCAGCTTCCGCGATGGTGGATATTTCCTTTTTCTTAGTGATTTCCCGTAACCGATTTAGCCAGTAAGCGGGCTCTCCAAACCTGGTCCTGGAGGAACTGATCGAAGATGAAACAATGGGAAACACTTCGGCCCCCATCTGCACCAATTCTTCAACCTGCGGCAGAACCTTTCCAAAGTACAATAGGAACCGGTTAAAGCAAAGCCGATCTGTAACCCATGCAAAACCACCCAGTCACCTCCCAAAGAGTATTCGCCTCAAAGTTAAGCTGCTCTTAAAAAAGCTGCGGATAAAACTAGGGCAATATTATCCTGCGGTCTTGTCTGTCTGTGGACTATTACCAATATATGAATACTCTTTTCCGGAAGTGCAGTATTGGTTGTTCTTAAGCAAGAAGATTCTCCAAGCCGAATACGCTTCATTTAAAGACTTGACCCGGCGAATGGCCAACATTACTCCGGGAACAAAAGATTCCCGGGAAAAGGAATCATGTCGGATAGTCAATATTTGTCCCTCCAGACCAAAAATTACCTCTTGATGGGCGATCAGGCTGGAAGCCTCACACTATGTACGGGCACCTCCAAATCCTGATGGCCTCGCGCTCTTTCCTCTTTCTTTTCTCTGCTCTTCGGCAAGACAGCTCTTGCCTCCCATTCTTGGCAAATTAGGCGAGCAGTACGCAGAGCCGTCCCCGAAGGGACATCCAGCTTTTCTTGGTGATGCAATTCAATAATTTCCGCCTTGGAGAACCAGCGGGCTGCCTCCTGCGCAAAACGCATCATGAGAATTGCTCCCAGGGCGAAATTCGGGGCAATCACAGCACCAATTTTCAATTTCCTGGCCATGCGGGCAATCTCTTTGATTTGCTCCCGGAAAAACCCTGTGGTACCCGAAACCACTGCTACACCATATTTCAGTGCTGTCTTGATATGCTCCCCTCCGGCCTTGGCATTGGTAAAATCTACTAAAACATCCGGCGAAGTGTCTTTGATCACTTTTTCCAGATTCGGCGATACCAAAATGCCCTTCTTGCCTATTTCTAAAACATCACCAATATCCTGGCCAAGATGAACAATATCTACAGCTCCCACCAGCATCAGTTCCGGCGATTTCACAATAGCCTGGGTCACTACCCGACCCACTTTACCACAAGCACCTGTTACTACCACTCGATACTGGCCGGTCATTGCTAATCACCCCGAGAGAAAACTAAATGAAAAAGGCCGGATAAGCATCATCCAAGCCATTTATAGCGACTTGATGCCTATACTCTCCTGGATACGAGATAGTGCTCCATCATGAGACCAGGAATACCTCATGATGACAGTACTACACTTCTTCAGTGCAGTCCCAGCACTGGACCCTGGGGGAATTCCAGCGCTTCGGCGGTGGTTCCTTTCAATCCGGATCATCCTCCCCGCGTCACCGGTCTACTCTTAACCTCCCGCACCCCTACCTCATCCCTGGGAGATGAGGCATGCAATATTTTTTTACCAGTATAATACATTTCAACGTAGTTGACAAGCATTAATTTCTTTATGTTGTTATCGGGAATTGCAAGTTTAATTGCCACCCATATTTTGGCATCCTCTGATTATACTGCCATCTTTGCCATCTCATTGGCAGATTTATATCCATGAATTTTTCTTGGGTAATTATTCATCCAGTTCTCAATTCGCCTAATATCTTTCTGTTTAAGCTTGCTGATATCTGTGCCCTTTGGAATAAACCGACGTATTAGCTTATTAGCATTTTCATTGGACCCACGTTCCCATGCGCTGAATGGGTGAGCATAATAGATTTTAGTCCGATGAGTGCCCGGCTTTCTGATTGAACTCTCTAATTCTACACTATTAAGAAACTCTCTTCCGTTATCTACCGTAATGGTTTTGAACACTTCTGAAAAGCGTGCTCCGTACTCTCTTTCAAGCCTATCCAGCGTTTTCTTCACTGATTTCTGTGTCTTTTCCGGCATCTTTCGGATAATCTCTTTTCTAAACTTGCGTTCTGTTAGAACTAAGAGTGCGGCTTTGCCTTTCCCTTTGCCGCTTACAACACAATCCATCTCCCAATGGCCGGCTTCTTCACGAGTATTAGCTGCCGCAGGTCTTTCTTCAATGCTTCTGCCTTTTAGATTGTTGTGGGCAACTCGTACCCTCTTATGGCGATTTTTTTTAGGTACTCGTTTTACTGGAAGGTTTTTATTTGTTATATTGCAAATACTTCTTTGTCGATATAGTTATAGAGCGTTTTTGTGCATATACTAGTCTTAAATTTTAAGCCTTTTGCCCGGATTTCGCCAATGACTGCGTCAGGGGTATATCCCTCTTTGATAATTTTTTTTTCAATGTAATCGGCTAGTCCATGGTCATGACCGATCTTTAAGCATGTTCCCTTATTAGCAGCTCTCTCCCGGTATATTCGCTCTGCTGTATCTGCACAGTATCTATCAACATAAACCAGGTCGCTTCTCAGCATCCTGACAGTTCCACGGGCAATCTCACGTTCGATGGTTCGCTTATGCTTGCCTAACAGCTTTGCTATCTCGCTGGGTGACTTCTTCTCCTTTAGAAGAATTTCAATCTGATAGCGTTCTTTTACAGTGATGTGTTTAAAGCGGCGGGAAGTCGTGGTACAATTGAGTTGACTCATGTGCTTTGCCTCCTTTATGTTTTTAAGCGTAGTTACCTTAAACATATCAGAGGTTTAGCCATGAGTCTCTATTTTTTATTAATTAAATGCGGCAATTAATTTTACAACTTACCAAAAACGGTCACGGGCCTTACCGGTCGGATGACTTTTTCCAGTAGATCTCAACGGAGTCCCCCTCTTTCACTACACTGGTAAAGCCGATTTTTCATTGTTTATTTTCATGACCAATTGATGATCTTTTGATTGTCTTGTATCAAAGTCAACTACGCCGAAGATATCGCTCAGGATCAAATCACCTTGTGAGGGGCGAGGAATACTCAATTTTCTGCCGTTAAAGGTTATATTGATCGATTCCGTATTAATGGGGACTGGCATCTTTTTCTGATTTCCAGGCAATCCCCCGGGGTCAGGGGTGTCCTCTGGTCTGAGACGGGTCTTCCGTTTAGGATGATTTCCAGCTGGTCTTGAAGCTGAAATTTTAGGTGATTTAAAAGGTCACTGATGGTATGTAATGCTTTGTACTGGATGATAGAACCTTCGTTTAATTCAGTGTGCGGATCGGCCGGTTTTCCATCAACTGTGATGGAGTGGATTAGCGGGTGCTGGTTTCCATTAACCAGGATCGGTTGTTCCAGCGAATCTGCCGGCAAGACATCGGCAACCGTTCCCTGCCCCGGTATGCCATCGCTGCCGGGAACGAATTTTATCTGGTCACCTTCACGGACAGGAGAAGTAAGCCGGGCTTTCCGACCATTGACGGTGATTTTTCCCTGTTTCCCAGGTTGCCCTTTTAAAAACTTGGTTTCTCCGTTGACTTCCACTGCCAGAGCCGGGCCGATTTTACCAAAATACTGATTGGGGTTGATGCCGGCATGGATGAGGGCGTCCCCTACAGAGGAATCCTGCCCCTGAAAAAGTCTCACGGTTCGATCATTAACCTTGACGGTGATCAGCTTGAGAACCCTGTTAAAAAAGAGCGTCCTTGGCAATTCCCAATGGCGTTATTGCTTGGGGAGGCATGAGTTTGTTGAATGTTTTATTAATTCTGCAGCCTGTTCGTAACCGGTAACAGCCACTCTGTTTTCCGGTAGATCCAAGCAGGCAGCGATTTTGTTTGTAAGGTTAGGGGTGAGACTGCCTCCTCCAATACAGAGAACGGCTTGGGGCGGATGGCCGTTAAGCTTAATGATGGCTTCAGCGATTTTACCAGCCAAATCGTTAATTATTTCCTCTAGGCCGGCAATAAGATCAACTTTTTGGTGACGGTATTCCAAACCCATGATGTCACGGAAGGTCAAATGTTCAACGGATTTTTCCAGTTGGCGTTTCAGTTCTTCCGCCGCAGGAAAATCTAGCAGGTATTTAGTTGAAAGAGTTTCAGTGATCTGGTCTCCGGCCATGGGTACCATGGCATAACCGGTGACTGTACCCCGATTGGAAATGGCAATGTCGGAAGTGCCGGCGCCAATATCTACCAGGGCCAGGTTAAGCTGCCGCATGCTTTCCGGTACAGCCATATTCATGGCAGCTATTGGTTCCAGGGTCAAATAGGCCATTTCCAGATCTGCTTCTTCCAGGACCGCAGACAGGGAGTCAATAACTACTCTGGGAAGAAAACTGGCAATGACCTCCACAGCGGCTTGTTTCCCCGACTGTCCCACCAAGTTGCCAATTAGGTGCTCATCCAGGTACTGGTGCAGAATACTGTAGCCCACACAATGGTAATCATCAGCTTTAGATACTTGCCCCATTTGGCGTTGGGCGGATTGTACTGCCTCCAGATGGAGACCATGAGTCATTTCCACCGAGATGTGTTGGGGAATAGGGAAACTCAATTCAGCTCGTCCATAAGAAGTCAATAAGGATCGCCCGGCTGCTGCCACGGCAACCTCTTTCAGTTCAGTGTTATGTTTTTCTTCAAAGGTCCGCTTGATTCGGGAAACGGTTCCGGCTACTTTGGGAATATCATGAATCTGGCCACCAATCATGGATCTTTCCTGGTGTTCCAACATTTCCACGTCAATGATTTCCAGAGTTTCTGATTCAGTAGCCCTGGAGGCGATGATGCCCACTACACTCCTGGTGCCTATGTCTAACGCAAAAATGCAGTTGGATTGCACGATGTTTATCCCCCTTCCTTGGATTCCCCTCCCCTACACTACATATTTCTATTTCGACCAATATCGGGAAATTCCTTTCATCATTGACCCTCATGCTCTGCCTTGTTATAATTTCCTATAGCTGTTTTTACATATCTTGTTAGTGGGTGATCAAATGTTTCGGCAGAAGTTTTGGCTGGGGATGAAGCACTCCCTACCCATAGTCCTTGGCTATTTTCCTTTGGGTTTTGCTTTTGGTATGATGGGGCGGGAAGCTGGCTTGACAGTATTAGATATAGTGCTGATGTCCACCCTGGTTTTTGCCGGAGCGGCTCAATTTATTGCAGTAGGTTTGATTGGAGCAGGTGTGGATGCCGGGACCATTTTGGCTACTACTTTTTTGGTCAATATTCGGCATTTGTTGATGAGTACGGCCCTTCAACCCTATCTTAAGGGCATTTCTCGTACCACCCTGGGGCTGGTTGCTTTTCAAATCACTGATGAGACTTTCGTAGTAGGATCTAATTATCATGCCACTCAACGACCTTCCCATATCTTCCAGCTAGGATTAAACATGACCAGCCATGCTACCTGGATAGCCAGTTCATGGTTGGGAGCTGGCATTGGGACTCTGGTTGCCCAGCCGGAACGGCTGGGTTTGCGTTTTGCATTACCGGCTATGTTTATCGCTCTTTTAGTCGGACAAATCAAAAACAAGGCAGCGATGACAACGGCAGTCACTGCCGGAGGTATTTCCCTTTTGGCTGGAAGCTTCTTCCCGGGGAACTGGCATATTTTACTGGCTGCCTTGGTAGCTGCCTCAGTGGGAGTGCTGTTAGAGAAATGGAAGTAAATATTACTTACTTGATACTGGGTATGGCACTGGTTACCTATCTGCCCCGGGCTCTGCCCCTGTTTTTATTTGCCCGGATTGATTTGCCGCCAACTCTTCTTCGCTGGTTGGCTTATGTCCCGGCGGCAGTCTTGGCTGCTCTTCTGGCGCCGGCTATTTTCCGACCGGAAGGGTTCTGGGATTTTTCTATTGATAATTTGTTCTTATTGGCGGCAATTCCTACTTTTTTTGTGGCCATTATAACCAGGAGTATGATCTGGTCTGTAGTTGCCGGGATGCTGGTATTTGCAGGGCTACAGATTTTATTTGACAAGCATCTTGTTTGCTGGATCGGGGTAGCATCAGTGGCCGGCTGCTTCCTGACAATTATCAATCAAGGCCGGGGAGACCCGGCCTTGATGAATGTTTACATGTTGATACTGCTTAACTTAATGACTGAAAAGCCTTGGCGGCTGCCTCGACGGTCTTTTCAATGTCTTCGGTAGTATGGGCTAGTGACATGAAACCGGCTTCAAATTGAGAGGGTGCAAAATAGATCCCTTGTTTTAGCATCTGTTCAAAGTAACTGGCAAATAACTTAGTATCGGAAGAAGTGGCTGTGGCATAATCCTTTACCTTAACGTTGGTAAAGAAGGTAGAAAACATGGAACCCACCCGGTTCATGCTGGTAGGAATACCTGCGTTAGCGGCTGCCTCCTTCAAACCTTTCTCTAATAATGCGGATTTGTCTTCCAGTTCTTGATAGACGGAAGGATCTTTTAACAGCTGCAGGGTAGCTAGTCCCGCGGTCATGGCTACCGGATTGCCTGACAGGGTGCCAGCTTGGTAAACCGGGCCGGCAGGAGCAATTTGCTCCATAATTTCTTTTTTACCCCCATAAGCCCCTACTGGCAAGCCGCCTCCAATGATTTTTCCGAGACAAGTCAAATCCGGCTCTATATCATAAAGAAGTTGGGCTCCCCCAAAAGCCACCCGGAAGCCGGTCATGACTTCATCAAAGATCAACAGGGTTCCATATCGCTGGGTCAGTTCCCGGAGACCGGTCAAGAAACCGGGTTCGGGAGGGACACAGCCCATGTTTCCGGCTACCGGTTCCAGAATTACGGCCGCAATACTTTCCGCCTTCCAACCGGAAAATTTCTTCCAGGGTGCTAAGATCGTTATATGGTGCTGTGATGGTGTTTGAAGCAATATTAGCAGGGACACCGGGACTGGTAGGCACCCCTAAAGTAAGGGCTCCGGAACCGGCTTTGATGAGCAGGTAATCTGCATGGCCATGATAGCAGCCTTCAAACTTGATAATATTGTCTCGTTTGGTATAGGCCCTGGCCAGTCGGAGAGCACTCATTGTAGCTTCCGTGCCCGAGTTCACCATCCGCACCAGGTCCATGGAAGGAAAGGTTTCCACCAGGAATCTGGCCACTTCCGTTTCCAATTGGGTGGGAGCTCCGAAGCTGGTACCTATTTCCAAACATTCTTTGAGAGCTTCTATCACCCGGGGATGGCGGTGTCCAAGTATTAGAGGTCCCCAGGAGCCCACGTAGTCAATATAGACATTGCCATCGGCATCGATGATTTTGGATCCTTCCCCTTTCACAATAAAGGGGGGATTGAGGCCCACTGCTTTGTAGGCCCTTACAGGACTATTGACGCCACCGGGAAGGTACTGCTGGGCTTCGGCAAATAGTTCCCGGGAGGTTTCCAATCCTTTAAACATGAGACCACTCCTCTGTGGGATTGATTATTTGGGTGTTTAACGCAAAGACAAATCAGTAACCCTTTCGACCATGATACAGGCACCATGGTTCTTCTGCCATGTAATCCCCATCGTGATAGAGGTAGGCTCGGGCCCGGCAACCGCCGCAGATTTTCTTGTAATTACAGACTGCCGCAGCCCCCTTTATAATTCAGGGTGCGAAGTTCCTGCAGGATGGGGTTTTCCGACCAGATTTTGCTAAAGGGGGTTTCCCGGACATTGCCCAAAGGAATATTTAAGTAAGCACAGGGTTGCACTTCTCCTTTAGGGCTGATAATGCAGTAGTGAGTACCTGCCAGACATCCCCTGGCAAAACGCAGATCCATGCCCATTTGCCTGGCAATGCGCATGAACTGGGGTGCGCAGGTAGGTTTTAGTTCAATGTCGACTTCTTGCTGCTTTTGCAATATCCTTTTTAGCAAATTCTCATATTGCTCCGCCCTTAGGGATTCTGTTTCTATATTGGCTGCCCTCCCTGTAGGCACCAGAAAAAACAGATGATGGGCCACGGCCCCTTTTTCTACGGCGAAATCAGTAATTTTCTCTACCTCATGGTCATTCCACTCAAAAATTGTTGTGTGGATTTGAAAAGGTAAGTCAACAGCGCGACAGTTGTCCATCCCGGCCACTGCCTGGTCCCAGGCTCCTTGGTATTGCCTGAGTTCATCGTGCCTGGCCGGATCCATGCTATCCAGACTGATCCCCACTCCCATGGTTCCTGCTTCTTTGAGGCGAAGTGCCACTTCCCGGTTGATGAGAGTGCCGTTGGTACCGAAAACTGGTCTCAACCCAAGGGAACAAGCATATTTCACCAGCTCAAAAATGTCTGGCCGCATTAAAGGCTCGCCACCGCTGAATATCATTATCTTAAAACCAACTCCAGCTATTTCTTCCAAAAGATTCTTGGCCTCATCGGTGGAAAGCTCATCAGATGCTTTGGCTCCGGCATCCCTGTAGCAGTGGTCTGCAGTACATATTACACTGGTTGGTTGTATTCCAGGAAATAATCAAATGCTTAAGCCTCCTAGCTCTGTATAGCCATTACTCTTTTAGCCATTGGGCTACGTCCAGAGCATGATAAGTAATGATCAGATCGGCTCCGGCCCTTTTCATGCCAACTAGCAGTTCCATGACCACTCGTTTCTCATCAATCCATCCATTGGCTGCCGCCCCTTTAACCAGGGAGTATTCACCACTGACGTTATAGGTAGCCAGAGGCACTCCAAAGCGTTCTTTTACCCTCCTGATCACATCTAGATAGGCCAGGGCAGGCTTGACCATGACCAGGTCAGCCCCCTCGGCCAGGTCTGCAGCTACTTCTCGTAAAGCTTCATCACCGTTGGCTGGATCCATTTGATAGCTGGAACGGTCACCGAATTGAGGAGCTGAGCCAGCAGCATCCCTGAAAGGACCGTAAAAAGCCGATGCGTATTTGGCCGAGTAGGACATAATGGGCACATGAAGATAACCGTGATTATCCAGCTCTTTTCGGATAGCTTGGATCCGCCCATCCATCATATCGGAAGGAGCTACCAGGTCGGCCCCGGCCCGGACATGGGAGAGAGCGGTCCTGGACTAGGAGTTCTAAAGTTGGATCATTCAGTATCTGGCTGTTTTCGATGACTCCACAGTGCCCGTGACTGGTATACTCGCACAGGCACACATCGGTAATGACCAGCAGGTTTGGGAATTCTTTTTTTACCGCCCGTACTGCTTCCTGGATGATACCGTTTTCGTCGTAAGCTCCTGAACCAACAGGATCCTTATGCTCAGGAATACCAAATAAAATCACTGCAGGTATTCCCAGATCAACAACTCGACTAACTTCCTGTAGCAGCCTATCCACCGAAAGCTGGTATACCCCCGGCATGGAAGAAATGGGGTTTTTAATGTTATGGCCGTAGATGACAAACATTGGATAAATCAAGTCGTTAACCTGTAAGTGGTGTTCTCGGACCATATCTCTTAATACAGAGGAACTTCTTAATCTTCGTAATCGGGCAAAAGTCACAAAATCACCTCCTAGAATTCTTGGGGATAATAGTAAGCAAGGATGGCATTAACCAGACCATCAATGGTATATTCTTCTGCTACCGCTTGCACATTGAGCCCTGCTTGCCTGGCAGTAGCGGCGGTTACAGGCCCGATACAAGCAACTTCCAGTTCCTTGAGTAGCGCTTTTTCATTGGGATTAGAAAAAGCATCTAAAAAATGCTTCACCGTGGAGGAACTGGTAAAAGTAACCAGGTGTATTTTCCCCTTATGCAAAAGTTCATAGAGAAAGGAATAATCCGTTTTGGCTTTTATTGTTCGGTAAGCTGCCACATCATGGACAACAGCTCCTTTACTCCGGAGAAAATCAGGTAATAGGCTCCGCCCGATGTCAGCTCTGGGAAGCAAAAAGCGTTTTCCTGACAGGTCGTGATTCTTCCAGTCTTCGATCATGGCCTCAGCTCTGTATTCAGTTGGCACGTAATCAACAAGAAGCCTGTAGTTTTCCAGTTCTCGCCTGGTTACCGGTCCGATGGCGGCGATTTTCAGTCCGAAAAGCTTGCGAATATCGTAGCCCTTAACACCCATCCGCTGGAAAAAAGCTTTCACCCCGTTGACGCTGGTAAAAATAACCCAGTCATAGGTTTTGATATTGGCCAGGGCTTGGTCGAAAAGAGAATAGTCTTCCGGGGGAGCGATGGCAATGGTGGGAACGATTACAGGTTCGCCACCCAGGTCTGCCAAACGGTTGGATAGTTCCTCCGCCTGCTCTCTTGGTCTGGTTACCACTATTCTTTTCCCGAAAAGGGGCTTTTTCTCAAACCATTGCAGTTTTTCCCGCAATTTAACCACCTGGCCAATAACAATGATGGCCGGGTGGGTGATTTCCGCTTCATCAGCCCTGTCCAACAATATTATCCAATTCACCTACCACTGTTTTTTGCTCCGGAGTGGTTCCCCAACTAATAATGGCCGCTGGAATCTCTTTTGGCATACCCATGGATAGTAGTTTGGCGACTATTAAAGGTAAATTCCGCCTGCCCATCAGAAAGACAAGTGTCTTGTTTTCGTCTACCAGGCATTGCCAGTTTATTTTTGAATCTTTTTGGTTGGGCTTTTCGTTGCCGGTGATAATGCTCAATGCAGAGGTGATGTCACGGTGAGTAACCGGGATACCTGCATAGGCAGGAACAGCGATAGCAGATGTCACTCCGGGAACGACTTCATAAGGAATCCCTTGTTCTTCCAGATATTCTGCTTCCTCTCCTCCCCTACCAAAAAGAAAAGGGTCTCCCCCTTTCAATCTGACTACTACTTTACCCTGTCTGGCATGGGCTGCTAGTGTAGCGTTGATTTGATCCTGTTCCAGAATATGGTTATCCGGGCATTTGCCGGCGTAGATCAGCTCTGCATCTTTTCGAACATGATTGAGCAGGCTATGATTGACCAGCCGGTCAAATACAACCACATCAGCCTGGGCTAGACATTCCCGGCCTTTCAGGGTAAGGAGCTTGGGGTCTCCCGGACCGGCTCCCACAAGATATACTGGGTTTTTAGGAAAAGGAAATAGTCTCTTGGTCATATTTTTGCCTCACTTGTCTTAGAATTTCATCCCCACCTAGCTCCAGCAATCTCTGGGCCAGATCTACGCCTAGCTTTTCAGCATCGGCCGGTGGGCCGGAAACTTTGCTTCTCACCATTTTTTTGCCGTCCAGATCAGCTACCAATCCATCCAGGGAAAGTACATTATTTTCGATCACACCCAGGGCTCCGATGGGAATCTGACAACCACCTTCCAGATAGGACAGAAGTGATCTTTCTGCCGAGATTTCCAAGGCACTGTTTCCATGATGGAGAGTCTTCACTATGGACTGAATTTCTTGATCTCCGGCTCTGATTTCAATACCGATGGCTCCTTGACCTACAGCCGGCAAGAATAAATGGGAGGGCAGTCTTCTCCGATTCGGTTTTCCCAGCCAAGCCGGTCTACACCGGCAGCGGCCAGAAGAATGGCATCAAGATCCAACTCCTCCATTTTCCGTAGCCGGGTGTGCAAATTTCCCCGCAAATCACAGATCTGGAAATCTTGACGCAAGTAGAGCAATTGTGCCTTTCTCCGCAAACTGCTGGTACCAACTCTGGCTTTTTCCGGCAAGGTGGCCAGGGTGAATCCTTTACAGAGAAACCAGCACATCGCAAGGATCCACTCTCTGAGTGATGGCACCAATAGCCAACCCGTCGGGCAAGCTGGTGGGCAAATCCTTCATGCTGTGGACAGCAAAATCAATTTCCTCGGTTCAGAATCGCTACTTCCAACTCCTTGGTGAAAAGGCCCTTGTCCCCGATTCTAGCCAGGGCCACATCCAGTATTTTGTCGCCCTTGGTCTTGACGGGTATGACTCTGGAAGGAAATATCAGGAAATGCCTCTTCCAGTTGGGTGACCACCCAACTCGGTCTGCCACCGGGCCAGGGTCGCTCTCTCTCGTACCCACAGTTACAACTTTTTTCATCGATGGAGCCTCCGTCGCGGCACAATCTTATTCGACCAGTCGCCCGGGGCAAGGGATTCTAGAGAAGGAGAACTCTTCTTCTTCCACTTCCAGATCAAAAAGGTTCTGGAGTATTTGGGTGTACAGGTGCCCCTCGTGGGTCAGGGCATAGGCTTTCAGATTGACTGATGGGAGCATGGAGTATCTGGTTGACAATGGAATTGGCTAAAGAACCGATCACTTTTTTTCTCCCGTTCGGTCACAGAGCCTCCCCAGACGGTTCAAAGCTCTCCGTAATTCTTTTTCTTTGATAGTCTCCCCTTTCTCCTTCAAGGCCACTATGGTAGGAACCACAAAAAGAGAACTCAGCCATTTAAAGAAATCGTCAACTTCCTTATCGATTATTTGCTCCGCTTCCCGGGCCGCTTCCAGGCGTGCCTGTAGGTTGTCATCGATGACTTCCTGCAGATCATCGATATTGAACAGGGTACATGCCTTCCAGCTCCCGTACAGTGGGGTCCACGTCCCTGGGAACGGCGATATCAATCAATAAAAGTGATCCTCTTGCCCTCCGTAGCTGCCAAAACGGGAAGCAGATCCTCCTCGGTCAGTACATAATCCTCCGCGGAGGTACAACATATTACCAGATCTGCTCTTTTTAAGCAGGCCTCCTTTTCTTCAAATCCATAAGCCTTAGCCTGGCTGATTTTGGACAGGGCTTCCGCTTTGTCCACGGATCGATTGAGAATTTCGATGTTTTTTACTTGATTATCGGCCAAATATTTCACCGTCAAAGAGCTCATGGTGCCGGCGCCAATAACAAGAGCATTGTAATGGGCAAGATCACCCAATTTTTGTTTGGCTAACTCAATGGCAATGTAGCTGACGGAAATCGGATTTTGATCGATTTTCGTCATGGTCCGGACTTTCTTTCCCACGGAAATGGCCTGCTGGAAAAGAGTATTAATAATCACATTGGTTCCCTTGGCCTCGGAACTTAAGCGGTAGGCTTCTCTCACCTGTCCGAGGATCTCCGTTTCTCCCAAAACCATAGAGTCAAGGCCTGATGCCACCCTGAACAAATGCCTGACGGCATCATAAAGAATATGAGTATAAAGAAAATCCCGGAATCGGTTTAAAGGCATCTGGGAGGAAGATGATAGAAAATCCAGAATGGCATTATAGCCGGCGTCAATATCTGTAGCGGCCACATAGACTTCGGTTCTATTGCAAGTAGACAGCAGCCCGCAACCCTGCACATGGTTTTGTGCCCGTAATTTGGTTAAAAGTCTCGGGTAATCTGCCGGGCTGTAGGACAGTTTTTCTCTAACCTCCAGAGGAGCTGTTCTGTGGTTCAAACCTACTGCGATGAGATACACCGGGCTATCCACTCCTTTAACCTCCGCTGCTCGCCTCGCTTAATTATCCCGAACAGGTCAAGATCGAGCATTTTCTCTAGAATTACCTTTCGTTTTCGCTGGTCGGGACAGCTTTGCATCAATTGAATCCGTGCTTCTCCCAACAAGTTCACTAATTCAGCGTATTCGGGTCCGTATTGGGTCGCCAGCTTTTCTTTGATTTTCCTAGCCAAAAGAGGGCTTTTGCCTTTAGTGGAAACAGCAATACTCAAGTCTCCTCGCTGCAAAACGGCCGGCAGGAAAAAAGTAGACAATTTCGGATTATCAACTACATTAATCCATAGTCTTTCCTTTTTGCAGTCAAAAGCTACAGAGCGATTTAAATTTTCATCATTGGTAGCACAAATTACCAAATCCACGTCCGTCAAATCTGCCGGGCAATAGCCCCGGGGCAGGTGTTTAATGGCACCCTTTTCCGCCAGGGATTTCAGCTGTGGGGTGAGCTTCGGACTGACCACTTTAACCTTCGCACCAGCTGCCAGAAGGGACAAGATCTTTCGCTCTGCTACTTTACCCCCACCGACTACCAAACAGGGCCTGTCTTCGATTTTTAAAGATATGGCAAACATGGAATTCCCCCGTAAATTAGATAATGAAAAAAATCTGGGGCCAGTAGAAAAAAGGGCCGATCCTGCAAAAGAGACAATTCGAGATTGCCTCCACATTCTCAAAAACAATCAATATTTTCTTATCTGGATAAAATCTGCAATCCGAGCCAAGCTGCGGCGATATTTTTCCTCAGGGATGGCCTCCAATTGCTTCTTGGCTTTTTCAATAAAGGCGCTGGCTACAGCAAAAGAGTAGCTAATACCTCCGCTTTCCTTAATGATATCAATGGCCTGGGCCAGATCTTCCGGTGTTTTTTCTTTATTTATAATTAATTGAGCCAGGCGTTCTTTTTCTTTGCTGTGCTGCAGCGCATAAATGGTTGGCAAAGTAATTATCCCTTGCTGCAGATCCCCTCCCACCGGTTTACCCAGTTCTTCTTCTTCAGCGATCATATCTAGTATATCATCAGTGATTTGAAAAGCCATCCCCAGATTATACCCGTATTGGGTCAGGGCTTTTTCTAAACTAGGGGGGGCGTTACTGGCAACAGCTCCCAGCTGGCAGCTAGCGGCAATGAGTAAAGCGGTTTTTCTTTTGATGCGGTAAAAATAATCCCGCACAGTCTGCTTTAGGTCGTAAGCAGTGGCAATTTGTTGTATTTCCCCCTGACACATTTCAACGCTAATATCCGCCAGTATTTGGGCCATGCGAGCATTATTGTATCGGGCGAGCAAGACCAGAGATTTGGCAAAAAGATAGTCCCCCGTATGGAGGGAAATCTGGTCGCCCCATTTGGCTTTGACTGTCGGTTTGCCCCTGCGGGTTAAGGAGTTGTCAATGACATCATCATGGACCAGTGTCGCCATGTGGATAAGCTCCAAGGCTGTAGCAAGAGGCAAAAGATTTTTTGTGGAGCTTCCACAGCATTTTCCGGCTAACAAAGCAAAAGCAGGTCTCAGACGTTTACCACCTGCTTTAAAGAGATGCAGAGAAGCGCGGGTAAGTAAAGGAGATGTGGTGTGGACATGGTTATCCAGTTCCTGTTCCATCAACTGCAAATCTTTTTGGATATCTTCAAGTAACGATAGACCAATCATCATTTCACCTGCTCAAAGAAGCCGAGCGCTGCTTTTACATTATCAAAGAAGTATTCTGCTTTTTTTCTTCAATTCCTGCAATACTTTTGAAATCCTTAAGGCGGGGAAGAAAATGAGAAAGAGCTATGAGAATTCTTTATCCCATAGCTCTCTTTCATCATTTATTAAACCATTTGGAAAAACTGTAAATCGTAGTTTGCCTGTTTAAATCGGCAATGGAAGTGGTTAACGGGATGGATTTGGGGCAGACTTCCACACAGTTTTGGGCATTACCGCAATCTACAATTCCTCCCCTGCCCATGATGGTCTCCAGCCTTTCCTCCCTATCCGCCCGGCCCAAGGGATGGATATTGAAAAGACGTACTTGAGCTAGGGGCGCCGGACCTATGAAATCAGCCCGGTTATTGACATTTGGACAGGCTTCCATGCAACAGCCGCAAGTCATGCAGCGGGATAATTCATAAGCCAGTTTGCGATCCTGTTCTCGCATGCGTGGTCCCCTACCCAGATCCCAGGGACCATCAATATTAACCCATGCCTTTACTTTCAGCAGATGCTCAAACATGATTTGCCGGTCCACCATTAAATCCCGAATAACGGGGAACTTAGTTAATGGCTCCAGGATTACGGGCTGCTTTAACTGGTCGATCAATGCTGCACAAGCCTGGCGTGGCACCCCGTTAATGATCATGGTACAGGCCCCGCATACTTCCTCCAGACAAGTACAATCCCAAACAACGGGAGAAGTTTTCAAGCCCTGTATATTTATAGGATTTTTACGAATCTCCAACAGGGCGGAAACCACGTTCATATTGGGCTTATATGGTACTTTGAATTCTTCCCACCGAGAGGGCTGATCGGGTCCTTCCCGACGTCTAATTCTTAGATGGACATATTCGGCCATTATTTTCCACCCCCTGCCACGTCATATCGCCTTTGGCGCGGTTCTACTAAGGAAGTGTCCACGCTGGCATAGCTGAATTCCGGTCCATCAGGAGTCCATTTGGCCAGAGTTGTCTTCAGCCACTCCTCATCGTTGCGATCGGGGTATTCAGGTTTGTAATGGGAACCTCTGCTCTCGTTTCGGTTCAAAGCTCCCACGGTAATCACCAGGGCCAGCTCCAGCATATTCCACAACTGTCTGGTAAAAGATACGGTTTGGTTGGCCCAAGGGCTGGTATCGGTCAACCCGATGCGGCGGTATCTTTCCTTCAGTTCTTGGATCTTTTCCCGGGCCAATTTGAGTTTATCATTATACCTGACTACGCCAACGTAAGTGTTCATTATTTCCCCCAGCTCCTGGTGTAATAAATAGGGGTCCTCCGGTCCATCCATTTTGTAGATGGCTTCAGTCATTTCTTCCTGTTTCTTCACTGCATTGTTGAAAAGCTCTGCGGCTGTTTCAGAGGAGGGACGCCCCAGGCCGCGAACGTAGTCGATGATTTTGGACCCTACCAGATAGCCACTATAGCTGGCTGAGAGCAGGGAATTGGCTCCTAAACGATTGGCGCCGTGGTACATATAATCGCATTCCCCGGCCGCAAATAAACCGGGAATGGAGGTCATGTGATTCCAATCCACGTAAATGCCGCCCATAAAGTAGTGGGGTGCCGGAAAAATCTTCATGGGTACTTTCACTGGATCTTCCCCGGTGAATTGCCTGTATATTTCCAGTATTCCACCCAGGCGATTTTCCAGGAAATCTGCATCTAAATGAGTCAGGTCCAGATAGACCTGGTTTTTCCCGTCTATACCCAGCCCCATTTCTACGCATACTTTGTAAATAGCTCTGGAAGCAATGTCCCTGGGGACCAGGTTTCCATAAGCAGGGTACCATTCCTCCAAAAAGTACCAAGGCTTATTGTCTTTATAGGTCCAGATTCTTCCTCCTTCACCCCGGGAAGCTTCAGACATTAAGCGCGTTTTGTCGTCTCCCAACATGGCCGTGGGGTGGAATTGGACAAATTCCCCATTGGCATACTCTACGCCCTGCTGATAGACGATACTGGCGGCGCTTCCAGTGCAAATGACGGAATTAGTGCTCCGGCCGTAAATCATCCCCGCTCCTCCCGTAGCCAGAAGAACCGCATCGGCAGAGAAAGATCGGATATCCATGGTGGTCAGATTCTGGGCAATGATGCCCCGGCAGACACCTTGATCATCGATGACGGCGGAGAGGAACTCCCATCCTTCAAATTTAGACACCAGCCCCAAGGCTTCATATCTGCGCACCTGAGAATCCAACCCATATAAGAGCTGTTGTCCAGTGGTACCGCCGGCAAAGGCCGTCCGGCGTTTTTTTACACCGCCGAAGAGCCTGAGGTCGATCAGTCCCTCCGGCGTTCTGCTGAACACCACTCCCATGCGATCATATAAATAAATGATGCCGGGAGCAGCTTCGCACATTTGCTTTACCGGCGTCTGGTCCGCCAGAAAATCCCCGCCGTAAATGGTGTCGTAGAAATGCTCCCAAGTTGAGTCTCCCTCCCCTTTTGTATCCAAGGCGGCGTTAATCCCCCCTTGGGCGCATAGGGAATGGGAACGCTTGACGGGTACTAAAGAAAATAATTTCACTTTGTACCCCTTTTCTGCGATTTTTAGCGTTGCCATTAAACCGGCCAGACCGCCGCCGACCACAATAACACTTTGCTCAGCCATTTCTTCCTCCTCCTACGTGAAAGCAATGAGAGATTGTATTCCCAGAAAAGATAAAGCGACGAAAATAATTCCGGACATAACTACAGCTGCCCTTTGGGAAAAAGGACCAACGGTAATACCCCAGGTGATCAAAAAAGTGGCCAGTCCATTGGCGAAATGATAAACGGAAGCCACCAGGCCAATAATATAAAAAGCAAAAACCCAGGGATTGGAAAGCACTGCGGACATGGTTTGAAAGCTGATTTCCAATCCGAAAAGGGATTTGGCGACGCGCAATGTATAGACGTGATAAACAACGTAAATGAGGGTGATTATGGCCGTTACTCTCTGCAAATAGAAAAGCCAGTTCCGGTAGTAGCGATATTGCAGTACATTGTTTTTGGCCACATAGACTATCCATATACCGTAAAGAGCATGGAAAACAATGGGAAGAATAATGATGAACAGTTCCACCAGAATCAGTAAAGGTATTTTTTGCAATAAGGCGACAGCCTGGTTGTAAGCATTAGGACCCCAAAGGCTGGAACTGTTAACCAGAAGATGTTCGGTTAAAAACAGACCGATAGGCACTATGCCGAAAAAAGAATGAAGTTTGCGGATAAAATAATAATTTTTTTCCAGATCCACGTAACAAGCCCCTTTCCTAACAATTGTGAATAATCCGCCTGTTCAACATAGTCATAATAATGGGAAAACTATGTTTCTTACACAGTGGTGACTTGCGGCGGCGAAAAGAACAAGGGAAACCCCGATCCCGACAGGTTCTCGGGGTTTCTTTTAAATCTCTTATATCTCTATTGATTGACCCGGTTCCAGGATCAGACACCGGCTGGCAGTATTGCTTTCCACTTCTTTCTTAAAGGCGCCGGCATCCTGGCGAATCAGGTCAAAGGTATTGTAATGCATGGGTACAACTGTCTTGGGCTGAAGATATTTTACCGCTTGCAGAGCATCCTCGGGACCCATGACATAATTATCTCCGATGGGGAGCAATGCCACATCCAGGGCATATTTTGATCCGATCAAGCCCATGTCACCAAAAAGCCCCGTATCTCCGGCGTGGTAAATATATTTGCCTTCCAATTCAATAACAAAACCACACGGGTTGCCCAAATAGAGATTATCTTTATCTAAGAGGGACGAACCGTGCCAGGCCGGAGTGAGCTGGACTTTTCCGAAAGGAAAGGCATGTGAACCTCCTATATGCATCCCGTGGGCTTTTGCCCCTTGCCGGCTGCAGTAGGTAGCCAACTCCGCCACGCCAATAATAGTGGCTCCGGTTCTTTTTGCAATTGGAACAGCATCACCAAAATGGTCATAGTGTCCATGGGATACTAAGATATAATCGGCTGCAACCTGATCAGGGCCGACAACCGCCAGAGGGTTATCCTTAAACCACGGATCGATCAGCAGGCGGTATTTGTCTGATACAAGTTCAAAGCAGGCATGCCCATGAAACTTAATCTGAACCATGCTCATCTTCCCCCCTTTCCAGCTGGGATTTTTGTAATAGCTGCGAGGACCAGGAGCTGGTCACTTCCAGCAAGTACTCATAGAAGTCCCGGGTAATTTCCGGATTGTTTAAAGCGCATTCAACAGTGGCCATCAAGTAACCAATTTTGTTGCCTATGTCATAACGCCGTCCGGAAAATTCATAGGCAAGGATTTTCTGGGTCAGGCCAAGTTGGCATAAAGCATCGGTAAGCTGGATTTCTCCCCCGGCACCCGGCGGCAGGTCTCTAAGAATTTCAAATATCTCAGGCTGGATCAAGTAACGTCCCATAACCGCATAATTGGACGGGGCCTTTTTGGGGTCGGGTTTTTCAATCAGTTCTTCAACAATTTGCAAGCGAGGCGCAAGGGGACGACCTGATATAATGCCGTAACGGTTGACCTGCTCCCAAGGGACTTGCCTGATGGCGATGACATTGCTTTGATATGCTTCGAAAACTGCCAGCATCTGTTTTAAACAAGGCTCTTCGTGGACAACTATATCGTCTCCCAAAAGAACCGCAAAAGGTTCTTTCCCCACAAACTTGCGGGCACAGTAGATGGCATGCCCCAGACCTTTTGTCTCTTTTTGCCTGACGTAATGAATATCGGCCAGATCCGTAATCTTTTTTATTTTCTCCAGCTGCTCCCATTCGCCTTTTTGCGTCAGCATTTGCTCCAACTCCACCGAATGGTCGAAATGATCTTCAATGGCCCTCTTGTTGCGACCGGTGACAATCAAGATGGCTTCAATGCCGGAAGCGACCGCTTCTTCCACAATGTATTGAATTGCCGGTTTATCTACTATGGGAAGCATTTCTTTGGGCTGGGCCTTGGTTGCCGGCAAGAAACGGGTGCCCAAACCGGCAGCAGGAATGACAGCTTTTCTTATTTTCATTATTTCCTCCGTTGGAATTCTAATTTTTTTGAGCCTTTAACGGTTCATGTCACTTCTTCTGTGTTTAGAAATTCTCGTTGTTGGGTTTAATCCCCACGTGAACAGCCACAATGCCTCCTGTCAGTTCATAACAGGCCACCTGTTGGAGCCCCAGCCGAGAAAAAAGACTGGCGATCTCTTTTTGATGAGGAAATAGTTTTACCGAGTTGGGCAAGTAACTATAGGGGCCTTCAATTCCCACCCGGAATTTTCCCATCAGGGGTACCAGTTTGTCAAAGTATAGCCAATAGATTTGTTTAAAAACAGGCCAGGAGGGCTTGGCCAGTTCCAGAGAGACCACCCTGCCCCCCGGTTTGACGACCCGAATCATTTCCTGCAGGGTTTTGACCAGGTCAGGTACATTGCGCAAAGCGAAGCCAATGGTAGCGCAGTCAAAGCTATTATCCGAAAAGGGCAAGGCGATGGCATTTCCCTGCACCAGTTCTATTCTATCTTTCAATGGATGACCGGATAAATTGACTTGGGCTACTTTCAGCATTTCTTCGCAAAAATCCAGGCCGATGACCTTTCCTTCTTTTCCAGCTTTTTTGGCCAGCTCCAAGGTAATTTTACCGGTTCCACAGCAGACATCCAAGGCACATCCTCCCGCCGGCAGCTGAGCTTTTTCCACGGCAAAACGACGCCAGGAATTGTCCAGACCAAAAGTCATGACCCGGTTCATCCAATCATATTTATCTGCAATAGAGGAAAACATTTGGTGCACGCAGTCTTCATTAGAACAGCCTTGTGTAGATATTTTCATTACAGCTCCTATCAATTTAAAGTGGTTATCCTACGGCTTCTTGTAATTGAATCCTCAGCCTACGGTGAAACAATTGAATTAAATCCTTGAAAATATCTCTTTCCTGTCCGGCCGGCAAAAAGTCCAGCTGACACTCAGCCCGCCACAGGGCTTCTTCAGCGGGGAGAAAACAAGCGTCTTTGGTCAAAGCCCAAGCAACGCCCAGATCAACGCCCAAGGCTCGGGCAGCATTCCGGACTTTCGGATCAGCCCCTGAAGCCACTGCTCCGAAAGCACTGCATTCTCCCAGAAGGAGGCCGGACTGCTTCCGTACTATATCCAAATAGCTTTCCAGGTCCAGCCGGTTCACGCTCTCCAATTCCTTTTTGCGCACCCCAGCTTCATGAATCTGACAAATAATCCAAGCGATGGCCGACAGCCATTGATGCAGAGAATGATTGCACAAATAGCTATAGGATTTAGTATAGAGGTAGTCGCCAATGAGAATGGACATTTCACCCTTCTGGCTGTATTTCCGGTAATGAACCGCAGTGGCTATATGGATCAGTTGCATGACACAGGCCATGGCGGTCACAAAGGGTTGGGAACATCTGAACATGGCTGCCGATAACAACAGCACAGCCGGATGCATATATTTATCCCATATATCCAAATCCAGTTGGATGAAATTAGATATATGGCCTGCTTTCAAATACATGTCTTTCTCCAACAATTGCTCTACGGACTTTAACTGGCTCTCAATGGGCTTAATTAGCTCCAAAAAAATAGCATCCAACCACAATGCCTCCTAATCTTCAGAAAATAATAACAAATAATTTGTCTCTCTAGTTATTCTAGTCTAAAGTCGAAATTCCTTCTCGGACTCGAAAGAGGAGCCTTTAAAAATATAAGCCTTACAATACCATCTTAGTACTGCAAGGCTCATCTTAAGGCTTATTTTTTGACTTTACTAAAATAAATATCCCTCCTATAAATTTACCGCTTGCCGGTGAGGAGGTATGCCCAACCCCCGCTCTACCTCTTTTGCGTCAACTTGTTGGGCTTCGAATTTTTCCGTTAAATACTTACAGGCATGCCAGGGATCGACTTTCTCCCCACAAGTAAACACATCCACCGCTGCATAACCAAGTTCGGGCCACGTATGAATCGCTAAATGTGATTCTGAGATGACCACCACGCCGCTTACCCCTTGGGGGCTAAATTTATGGAAGACAAATTCTCGTACTTCGGCTCCCGCTTCCAGCGCCGCATTAACCATAATTTCCTCAATTTTTTTTAGATCATTGAGGATAGAGAATTTGCATCCATAAATTTCAACTAAAACATGACGGCCCAAAGCTTTCAATTATCATTCCCCCTCTGGACTTGCTCTTGATGTTAATCAAATTCAATTTTAAACACATTATGTAGGTTTGTCAATAAAAAGAATCCAACAGTGTTGTTATCGGGAATTGCAAGTTTAATTGCCACCCATATTTTGGCATCCTCTGATTATACTGCCATCTTTGCCATCTCATTGGCAGATTTATATCCATGAATTTTTCTTGGGTAATTATTCATCCAGTTCTCAATTCGCCTAATATCTTTCTGTTTAAGCTTGCTGATATCTGTGCCTTTTGGAATAAACCGACGTATTAGCTTATTAGCATTTTCATTGGACCCACGTTCCCATGCGCTGAATGGGTGAGCATAATAGATTTTAGTCCGATGAGTGCCCGGCTTTCTGATTGAACTCTCTAATTCTACACTATTAAGAAACTCGCTTCCGTTATCTACCGTAATGGTTTTGAACACTTCTGAAAAGCGTGCTCCGTACTCTCTTTCAAGCCTATCCAGCGTTTTCTTCACTGATTTCTGTGTCTTTTCCGGCATCTTTCGGATAATCTCTTTTCTAAACTTGCGTTCTGTTAGAACTAAGAGTGCGGCTTTGCCTTTCCCTTTGCCGCTTACAACACAATCCATCTCCCAATGGCCGGCTTCTTCACGAGTATTAGCTGCCGCAGGTCTTTCTTCAATGCTTCTGCCTTTTAGATTGTTGTGGGGCAACTCGTACCCTCTTATGGCGATTTTTTTTAGGTACTCGTTTTACTGGAAGGTTTTTATTTGTTATATTTGCAAATACTTCTTTGTCGATATAGTTATAGAGCGTTTTTGTGCATATACTAGTCTTAAATTTTAAGCCTTTTGCCCGGATTTCGCCAATGACTGCGTCAGGGGTATATCCCTCTTTGATAATCTTTTTTTCAATGTAATCGGCTAGTCCATGGTCATGACCGATCTTTAAGCATGCTCCCTTATTAGCAGCTCTCTCCCGGTATATTCGCTCTGCTGTATCTGCACAGTATCTATCAACATAAACCAGGTCGCTTCTCAGCATCCTGACAGTTCCACGGGCAATCTCACGTTCGATGGTTCGCTTATGCTTGCCTAACAGCTTTGCTATCTCGCTGGGTGACTTCTTCTCCTTTAGAAGAATTTCAATCTGATAGCGTTCTTTTACAGTGATGTGTTTAAAGCGGCGGGAAGTCGTGGTACAATTGAGTTGACTCATGTGCTTTGCCTCCTTTATGTTTTTAAGCTTAGTTACCTTAAACATATCAGAGGTTTAGCCTTGAGTCTCTATTTTTTATTAAATGCGGCAATTAATTTTACAACTTACCAACAGGGCATAAACCGCCCAGGGGGATATAATTTGAGCATTAATTCAATCGGTAACCAAATCAAAACGGATTTCTTGCTCTTTTTTTGTTTTTCCCTTGAGGATTTCCAAGTAGTTCAGTTCCGTTTCCCTGATCATTTTTTCTAGGGAAAAATGAGCCTGCACGAATTCACAAGCATTTTTCCCCAGTCGTTCTGCTATTTTGGGGTTATCCAGCAAAAAGAGGACTGCCTGCGCCAATTCCTGTATCTGATTTTGTGGGACCAGGATGCCGGTTTTGCAGGGATGGATCAGTTCCGGTAGTGCTCCGGCGGCAAAGGCCACGATGGGCCGCCGGCAGGCCATGGCTTCTAAAGCGGTTATGGAAAGGCCTTCGCTACGGGAAGGGATGACTACCACATTGAGAATGGGCAATATTTCAGCCACATCCCTGCGGAAACCCAGCATTTGCAATTTTTGCCCCAAATTCAGCTGACGGCATTTTTGTTCCAACAAGGGTCGTTGAGGCCCATCGCCGATAATTAGGAATTGGGTTCCTTTTCTCTGCTTGGCAATCAGATCTATGCAATCTAAGAATAAATCCACTCCTTTTTCCGGTACAAGACGGGCAACAACTCCAATGACGGGTTTTCCGTCTTCCAACTGCAAGCTTTTCTTTTTTCTTTTCACATCCACCAGCGGCATGAAACGGTGCGGAGACAATCCGTTATAGATTACCTTGATTTTGCTCTCGGGGATTTTTTCTACTTTGATAAGCTGTTTCTTTAAAGCAAAGGATACGGCAATGATGCCGTCGGCCCGGAGATGTAAGAAACGGTTGGCCCAAATATAAATCCATTTCTTCCAAAAAGGATAGGGCCGATCATAAATCAGGTTATGAAAGGTATGAATTACCCGGGAGTACCCGCCAAAAATGCGGCGATTTGCCCGAGAAAAGCCGCTTTCACGCCGTGAGTATGCAGGATTTCAATTCCTTCGTTTTTTAAATATTTGCTCAGGGCGCGTATAATTTGATAATCCTGTCTCAAACCTATTTTATCCGTTATTTCCATTGGATGGAAAGTATATTGTTTTGTGCTATTGGCCTGATAGTTGCTCCTGGGGGCAATCAAGTATAAGGAAAATAGATGCGGATTTAAACCATCCATCAGGTCCAGCACATGTTTCCTCATCCCTCCGTCCATGGGTCGAGCAAGATGGAGTACTTTGATTTTATCCATGGAGACCTCCTGAAATCCTCTCTTTTGGGCCACCGATGTTTACCTTGGAATCTCAGTTTTCCTCCTCATAGCTTAACCCTTTTTTATTATACTCATAGCAGGGGATTAACCGGTTTCTGAAAAATAAACAAAAACAGCTCAAGAAATCATAAAAGGATTTAAACTAATTCTCGAGAACTTAACAATATATAGAAGCACTGCAGTGCAGCTGTCTTGCCCGTGGTTAGCCTGTTGACAACTCCGGATCATGAAACTTTAGAGAAATGGGAAGAGAGAATGCAAGCAACTGAAAGTGCCAGCGAAGCTTTAATTAATTAACCGGCCCAGGTAAGTCAATGTAAGTTTAACCCTAACTGAGACTTTGGGTCTGCTGCAAATACTTAAATATGGAAGCTTTACTGCCAAAATCAAAAACCCTTATCCGTCAATTATGGCTGGATAAGGGTTAATTATTGGTGCGATAGATTAAGGATAAAAAATGGTCGGAGCGACTGGATTTGAACCAGCGACCTCTACCACCCCAAGGTAGCGCTCTACCAAGCTGAGCCACGCCCCGACATGGTTCATTCTACCCTTTTTTGTCCCTTATGTCAAGATCCACGGGGAGGCTTTCGATTTCACAGGCCATTTTCTTCATTGTGTCTTAAGGGTTAAGAAGCATTGGCCGCCGATAGATCTAAATTCTCCAGGTTAAATCTTTTGTGGAGAGCTTTTACTGCGGCTTCTGCCTCTTCTTCCGCTATGATACAAGAAACCTTTATTTCCGAAGTGGCGATCATCTGAATGTTGATATTAAGACTGTACAGCGCCTCAAACATCATGGCCGCTATTCCGGGATTGGTTTTCATCCCCGCCCCTACGATACTGACTTTTGCCACCCGATCATTGAAAACGACTTTTTTGGCGCCGATTTCCCGGCAGATTTTTTCTGCCGTGGCCACGGCCTTCTTCACATCGTCTCTGGCCACGGTGAAAGAAATGTCGTTGATGTCGTTTCGTTCGTGGCTTTGAATGATCATGTCCACGTTGATATTCTCTTCTGCTAGAGCGTTGAACAGTTTGTAGGCAATTCCGGGCCTATCTGGAACATCGAATAGAGCTATTTTAGCCACGTTTTTGTCCAGCGCAACCCCGCTGACGATCAGTTCCTTTTCCATACCGTTAACCTCCTGGACAATGGTGCCTTCATTATAATTCAGACTGGAACGTACATGGAGCCTGACCTTGAACTGTTTGGCAAATTCAACGGCCCGCGGCTGCAGCACCAGGGCACCCAGACTGGCCAATTCCAACATTTCGTCAAAGGAAATGGAGGGCAGCTTAGAAGCCTTGGGCACAATCCGGGGATCCGTAGTAAAAATGCCTTCCACATCAGTAAAAATCTCACAGACATCAGCCTTTAAGGCCGCCGCCAAAGCAACGGCGGTGGTATCGGAACCGCCTCTGCCCAGGGTGGTAATGTCGTTCTCAGCGGAAACCCCCTGGAAACCGGCCACAATGACAATTTTGTTTTGAGACAATTCCCGCTGTAATCCGACCGGTATCGATTTCTAGAATTTTCGCCTTGCTGTGCACATTGTCAGTTCTGATCCCCACCTGCCCGGCAGTTAATGAAACTACCGGAAAGCCAAGCTGTTCAATGGCCATGGCCAGTAAGGCGATGGAGACTCTGTTCACCGGTGGAAAGCAGCATATCCATTTCCCTCGGTGAAGGGATTATCGCTGACTCTGGTAAGCCAGTTCAATCAAGTCATCGGTGGTGTCGCCCATGGCGGAAAGTACCGTGATCACCTGGTGGCCCTCTTTTTTGCAGTTCCACAATCCGCCTGGCAACTTTCTTGATCTTTTCCGGGCTGGCTACCGATGAGCCGCCGAATTTTTGGACGATTAAACTCATGCTCTTCTTCCTCCGTCATACTAATTGAACTCCGCGATTGTCAGGCAGCAAGTGCATAACTGTGGAGTCGATCTTTTGTTCGGCGAAAACCTCCTGCATTGCCTGGCAAATATCATCGAGCTTTTCCTGAGCCAGAGCGATCAAAGTTGGCCCTGAACCGCTCAAGGCTACCCCCAGGGCTCCTGCTTTCAAAGCATTCGGCAAAAGCTTTTTCCATAGTAGGATTCAGCTGTGCCCGATAAGGCTGGTGCAGCCTATCCATCATGGCAATTTTCAGAAGCTCGTATTTCTTGCTGGTGAGGGCGGCAATGAGCAAAGACACTCTTCCCAGATTGAAAACCGCGTCAGTCAGAGGCACTGTCTCCGGGAGGACCTGCCGGGCCGCCTTGGTTGCCAGGGGAAAATGGGGAGTAACCGCCCCTATCTTTAAATCTCCGATCCAGCTCTACTCTTATGATAGTAAATGTCTTGGTCACCTTCTTTAACGCAGATGACCAGTCCGCCCAACATGAGCTGGGGCCACGTTATCCGGATGGCCGTCAAATTCCGCTGCCAATTGGAGCAGCCCATCCAGGACTGAGAGGGCTTCCGGCCAGGTGGTTGGCAGCGACCATACCTCCCGCAATGGCGGCGGCGCTGCTCCCCAAACCGCTGGCTACGGGGATGTGATTGAGTCAGCTTGATCCGTACTCCGGGACAAGAGAAACCCACCTGCCGCCAAAGCTGCAAAGCAGCTTGAAAGACTATGTTTTCCTCCGTTGTAGGGAATTGATCCAGAACCCTGTCCCGTTACGACAATTTCCAGCTTGGCCAGGGGCCAGTTCCATTTCAACAATGTTATAAAGGTTTAAAGCCAAACCCAGGGTATCAAATCCCGGGCCCAGATTGGCTGTTGTTGCCGGCACTCTTACTCGAACCACTGCTTTTCCCCCATTTTTCGTTTCAGCCACGGAGCCTATTGCTTGGGACGAAACGTTTAGATTTCCTATCTGCCTTCCACTCTGATGATATTGTCGATGCTCTTCACAGCGGCCAACTCCCTGATGGCGGACAGGGCTTCATGTAAGTAGGATTCCTTCACCCGATGGGTAATCAGGACAATCTCCGCCGCCTCTCCCAAGGTACGTTTTTGGATTACCGAGGCCAAGCTGACCGTCTTCTCCCCCAGAATCCCTGCTATACTACCCAGGACACCAGGCTCGTCTTTGACAATCAACCGCAAGTAATAGCAGCTCACTGTTTCGCCGATGGGACGGAAAGGTCTTATTTTTATAGCAGGTGCAGGGCGCTATTCTTCCCGTGACCTGCAGGCCGATGTCCCGGGCGATAGCCATCAGATCCCCTACTACGGAACTGGCCGTGGGCATTTCCCCGGCCCCGGGCCCGTAAAACATGGTTTGCCCCACCGCGTCTCCTTCGATAAAAACCGCATTATAAACGTCCTGGACAGAGGCCAGTGGATGGCTTGGCGGGCAGAAAGACGGGATGGACCCGGACATCGATCTCACCTTCGATTTCACGGGCGATGCCCAGTAGTTTGATGACAAAGCCCAATTCTCTGGCATAGAGGATATCCCGGGCCGAAATATTCGTAATGCCTTCCACATAAACATCGTTTGCAGTGACCCTGGTTTGAAAAGCAATGGAAGCTAAAATAGCGATCTTTCTGGCCGCATCCAAACCCTCAATGTCTGCGGTGGGATCCCCTTCCGCGTAACCCAAAGCTTGCGCCTCGGCCAGGGCTTCGGAAAACTCCATTCCTCTCACTACTCCATCTTAGACAAAATGTAGTTGGTGGTGCCATTGACAATGCCCAGAACCTGCTGGATTTTGTTACCGGCCAGGGATTCTTTTAAGGGCAGGATCACCGGTATGCCACCGGCTACGCTGGCTTCAAACATCAAGTCAGCGTTGTGATTCTCCGAGGCCTGAAACAGTTCCTTGCCATGGGCTGCCAGAACATCTTTGTTAGCGGTGACCACGTTCTTTCCGTTTTCCAGGGCGCGTAGAATATAAGTTTTAGCAGGTTCGATGCCCCCCATCACTTCCACCACAATCTTGATCTCCGGGTCTTCCAGGATTTCCTCGGGGTCGAGGGTGAAGACCTCCGCTGGTAGAGTTAACCTGCCTTTCCTTTTGCAGGTTTTTGACCAGTACCTTTTTTATGTATAATTCGTTCCCGCATTTACGGGAAATGTCAGGTGCATTTTTTGTTAGCAGCTTGATTACCCCGGTTCCTACCGTGCCGCAGCCCATAATACCGATAGGCTATAGCCAACATGAAACTCCTCCTTATCATTCAGCTTACTATCTCTACCTGTTTCACTCCCTCGATGGAGTTGAGGCTATGTGAATTAATTCCTCTCCGTTTGATTTGCAAACCTGTGGTTTCAAAAGAAATAGCAAACGCTGGCCGTTCCTCGGATGGGCATATTTTGGTTAATAGTTTTAATATTTCCCCCTTTGGCCGCGATGGCATTGATTACTTTGGACAAAGTACCCGGCTGGTGAGCTAAAAGCAGCGCTAGAGTTAAAACTCCTTCTTCTGCTCTTTTAGAAAAAGGAAAGATGTCATTCTTGTATTTATAAAAAGTGCTGCGGCTGATGCCAACTTTTCCCGCTGCTTCATTGACGGTTTTAGCTTCACCATTGGACAAGAGTTCCCTGGCCTGGATTACTTTGCGCATAGTTTTCGGCAGTGCGGAACTGCTGACCAGGTAATACTGTTCTTTTTGTTTCATTGGGCATCACTCCTTGTTCTTACCAGGAGGACAAGTGACCATACACCGTAGACATTATAACATTGTAGGCCGAGCGGGAGCAAGAGCTTCTTTTGCGGGCAAATACGGCTGACTTTGCGTTTCAAGACAAGCTGGCTAGAAAATCGGCGATTATTTTCTCCAGCTGTTCAAATTCAATGAGAAAAGCGTCGTGTCCATGTGGAGAGGAGATTTCTCGATAGAAGGCAGTGCCCCCGTGTAATTGCACTAAATTCACAATTTCTTTCTGCTGGTAAACAGGAAACAGAATATCGCTGTCAATGCCGATGGCAAGGATCGGAGATTTGATTTTATTAAAGGCTTCTTCATAGGTATTGAAAAAAAATCCAATATCGTGTAAATCCATTGCTTTGGTTAAATACAAATAACAGTTGGCATCGAAGCGTTTTACCAGTTTATCTCCCTGGTATTTCAGATAATTTTCTACCTCAAAGGTGGAATCCAGTTGATAATAATCACTGCTAGTCAGACCGGAAAAGGCCCTGCCGAATCTTTGATCGAAAGAGTTTCTTCCTTTGTAAGTAATTGTGCCGATCATTCTGGCCAGGGCCAAGCCTTTTTGGGGTCCCGGGCCGGCGTAATAGTCACCTTGGTTCCAGGCCGGGTCAAGACAAATTGCTTCCCTCTGCACCTGATTATAGGCAATGGTTTGAGCGGACAGGCGCCCTGATGCGGCTATACTAATTCCCGAATGGAGAAACTCAGGATAATTGATGAGCCATTCTAAAACCTGCATTCCTCCCATGGAGCCACCGATGGCGGTGACTAGTCTTTTGATTCCCAACTTGTCTAACAGCCTTTTTTGCAGGCGAACCATATCGCGGATATTAAATACAGGGAAGGACATTCCGTAAGGTCTACCGGTCTCCGGGTCTAGGGAAGCCGGTCCGGTGGTACCGTAACAGCTTCCCAAAACGTTAGGGCAAACAACAAAATATCTATCTGTATCCAGGGCTTTGCCGGGACCGATCAAAGGATCCCACCAGCCAGGCAAGGAGTCATCCGGGCTGTGTTTCCCGGCGGCATGGGCACTGCCGGTCAAGGCGTGAATGACCAGAATGCAATTGTCGCCGGCATGGTTAAGTTTCCCGTAAGTTTCAAAAGCCACTGTTAACTCTTTAAAAGAATAACCGCTTTCTAAGCAGAAAGGCTGTTCCTGATCCGTCAAGGAAATATATTCAGTTTTGACCAGTCCCACATTACTCATTTTCTTCCCTTTCCGAAAAATCTTTGACCAGTGATTTTGAAAATTAGATCTGTTCCAGAGCTTGTTCCAAATCTTCTAATAAATCCTCAATATCTTCCAGGCCAACGGAGATCCTGATCAAGTCAGGGGTAACACCGCAGGCGGCCAGCTGTTGTTCCGTCAATTGCTGATGGGTAGTGCTGGCCGGATGAATGATCAAGGAACGAGCGTCGCCCACATTTGCAACCAGAAGGAAAAGTCTGGTAGCCTTAATCACTCTTTTCGCCGCTTCAAAGCCATTTTTAACTCCGAAGGTTAAAATACCACCAAAGCCGTGTTGCAAATATTTCTTTGCTTGTAAGTGGCCGGGATGGTCAACCAGCCCTGGGTAATTGACCCAACTGACTTTAGGATGGTCTGCCAGGTATAGGGCCACTTTCATGGCATTATCACAGTGCCGCTGCATTCTCAACGGCAGGGTCTCCAGTCCCTGGAGCAGCAAGAAAGCGTTGAAAGGACTGAGAGTAGGTCCTAAATCCCTTAAGAGTTGCAGACGAGCTTTGTTGATGAAGGCGGCGGATTGAAATTCTTCCTGGTAAATAATTCCATGATAGCTGGGGTCAGGCTGGTTAAACTCAGGAAATCTTTCTTTGTTCCACAGGAATCTGCCTCCATCAACAATTATTCCCCCCAAGGAATTACCGTGGCCACCAATGTATTTGGTGGTGGAATGAATTATTATATCCGCTCCCCAGCGGAAAGGTTGACAAAGGTAAGGAGAGGCAAAAGTATTATCGACTATTAAAGGAAGGCCTGCTTGAAGGGCTGTCTCGGCCAGTTTTTCCAGATTTGGAATGTCAAGTCCAGGATTGCCGATGGTTTCGACATAAAAAGCCTTTGTTTTTTTGTCAATTTTTTGACGAAAGTCTTCCGGATTTAAAGGATCAGCCCATTTTACCTGGATACCCCATTTGGGCAGAGTATGGGTAAATAGATTAACAGTTCCACCATAGAGGGAACTGCTGGCGACAATATTGTCTCCCTGCCGGGCCAAGTTGCAAATGGCCAGGCTGATGGCCGCCTGTCCGGAAGCAGTGGCCAAGGCCCCCATACCGCCCTCCAACAAGGAAAGTCGCTTTTCCAATATATCTGTGGTGGGGTTCATGATCCGGGTATAAATATTGCCTTCTTCTTCCAGAGAAAAGAGGCGGGCTGCGTGTTCCGGATTTTGGAACTGATAGGAGGTGGTCTGATAAATGGGTGCTGCTACAGCACCGGTAGTGGGATCTGCTTGTTGTCCTCCGCGGATGGCCAAGGTGTCAAATTTCCATTTCTTTTCTGCCATGTTCCTCTTCCTTTCTCGAGTATGATAAAAATAAACCTCTTCCTGGTGGAAGAGGTTGGAAAACCAAAAAAGGTTTAAGTCCTCTCTCATCTTCCAGGAAATAATCCTGCAGGAATTGGCACCTTTCCGCTGTGGGATGGTTGCCGGGTTTCATTGGGCCCGTCCCTCCACCTCTCTGGATAAGAGTGAACCTTATTAAATTTTGTTTACAACTATATAGTTTGATTGCAAAGTTGTCAAGACCTAAAATCCTGCTGTGTTGTTATCTTATGATAATGTCATCTTGTTAATTATCTTGATAAAATGTCACTATGGATAACGAGGTGTATTATCTTATGTCCCAAAAACAACTTAATAGGTTTTTAGTAATTACCAAACTCATCGAAGGGCATATCACAGTCAAAGAAGCATCTGAGAGCCTTGGACTTTGCGAAAGACAAATACTCCGCCTCAAGAAAGGAGTGCAAGAACAGGGGGCGTCTTTCCTAGTCCATAAAAACAAAGGCAAAAAACCTTATCATGCCATCCCGGATCAAACTGCCCAGACAATTATTAACCTTAAAAAGTCAGATACCTACAAAAACGCTAATTTCTTGCACTTTCAGGAAATGCTGGCAGAGCATGAACAAATTAATATCAGCTATTCAGCGCTTTACAAGCTGCTAAAGAAGTCGGGCTTTGAAAGCCCGAAAAAACGTAGGAGGTTTAAGCCCCATCGCACTAGAAAGCGTAAACCCCAGGAAGGACTTTTAATCCAGATGGATGCTACGCCCTATGAATGGTTTGGTACCAGCGAAAAGTTTAGCCTGCATGGTGGTATTGATGATGCTACAGGCAAAGTGGTAGCCTTATACCTGGCTAAGAATGAATGCCTCCAGGGGTACTTTGAAGTTATGCGCTTTATGTTTGAAAATTTCGGCATCCCGGTTAGTATCTATTCCGACAGCCATACCATTTTCAAATCACCTTTAAAGGATAAACTGTCTATTGATGAAGAACAGTTGGCAGGTAAAAGAACAAAACCAACCCAGTTTGGCCGTGCTATGGAAGAGATGGGTGTAACCATTATTACCGCACGTTCACCTCAAGCAAAGGGCCGTGTGGAACGTCTGTGGGAAACGCTGCAAAGTAGACTGCCGGTCGAGTTTAAGCGTAACAACATCAACACTTTGGATGAGGCTAATGCCTTTTTAGCAAAGTACATATACAAGTTTAATAAGCGGTTTGCGGTAGAGCCTGAAAATACCGAATGTGCTTTCAGACCCGTACCTTCAAACCTGTGCATAGACCACATCCTTTGCATCGTTAAGCAGCGTACATTTGACAATGGTGGAGTATTTTCCTTTTACAGTAAACATTTTAAGATTATTCAGTCCAAGGAACTTCCTCCACTACCCAAAAGTGCCCGCATAGATGTACTTACTAGCCCTCATTTCGGTATTAAAGTGGCCTATAAGGGTGCTATATACGATACAATGCCGTTCGTTAAGTCAAAGAAGATACAGGACAAGGCTCCTGCAAAAGAGAGAAAGAAATGGTCACCACCGGACAGCCATTACTACAAGTACGGTCATAGACTTGTGAAAAAACTGGCCTTTACCGAAAGTGATCAAGAAATACTCGCGATGCTCGAAGAAATATTTCTCTCAAAAATGGCTTAAAACACGTTGTTTTAACCTGGCTAACTATTACTCTGCTGGCTGCCTGGCAACGTCAAGGGCGAGCTTTAGCGAGTTCATCTTGACCCTTGACGTTGCCAGACAGCCAGCTATCATCCCAATAGCCAGGTTAAAGATGACATTTTCTAACGATAATTAACTATCTTTTGGGGTGACATTTTCATAAGTTATTGACAGACCTAAAATACTGCTGAAAAGAAAAAAGCCGGTGAGAACCGACTTAAATGATGATGCAGATAAGTCCCCCACTCCCGTCGTTGACGATGCGTTCCAGGGTTTCCTGCAGTTTTATCTGGGCATTTTCCGGCATCTGGTAGAGTTTCCCCTGAATTCCTTCCTTGACCAATTCACTGAGAGTTTTCCCGAAAACATTGGTATCCCATATTTTTTCCGGATTATCTTGGAATTCTTCCATAATATAGTTGATCAAATCTTCACATTGCTTTTCGGTACCAATGAGAGGCGTGATTTCCGTAGAAATGTTGGCTCTGATCAGGTGAATGGACGGTGCCGTTGCTTTGAGCTTGACCCCGAATCTTCCTCCCTGTTTGATCAGCTGCGGCTCAGCCAGTTCCATGTCCTCCACTGTTGGAGATACTAATCCGTAACCGATGTTTCTCACTTCCTGCAGGCCGGCCGCCACCTTATCATACTCTCTTTTGACTTTACTCAATTCAACCATATACTTAAATAAATGATGACTGCCTCTGATATCGAATCCGGTGAGATCTTCCAAGGCCTCATAGAACAAAACTTCTTTGGCGCTCATTTCAATAGTGGTACTTCCGGTGCCCAAATCAACATTGAGCAAGGTTACTTTGTCTACCTGATCATTTTGTGAAAGTTCTTCAATTACTTGATCAATATCGCGCAAACGGCTTACTTTGCTGATGGCCTGGCGGACGGCAGTTTCGAAGGATTCCCTCAACCAATAATCCGTCTCCAGCTCTTCAATCCATTTGGGAAGGTTAACATTGACCTCGGTTACTGGGAACTCATAAAGGGCTTCTTCCAAGATATGTATGATGTCATCTGTTGTCAGCTCAGCCACATTTAATGGTAAGACCGGCACATCATATTGGTCTTCCAGGCTGTGGGCCAATTCAATAGTTTCTTCCCAGTCCGGATGAAGAGAATTGAGGACAACGATAAAGGGCTTTTTGCTTTCCTTTAATTCATAAATAACCCTTTCTTCTGCATCCAAGTAGTTTTCTCTGGGTATATCTCCGATGCTGCCATCGGTGAACACGGCAATCCCTAAAGTGGAATGGTCATTGATTACTTTCCGCGTTCCTATCTCCGCCGCCTCTTGGAAGGGAATGGCTTCTTCAAACCAGGGGGTCCGAACCATGCGAGGCAGTCCTTCATCTTCGTAACCGATCGCTCCTTCCACTTGATAACCGACGCAGTCCACCATTCTTACTTTCAGGTTCAGTCCCTGTTTAATAGTGATTTCCACCGCTTCGTTGGGTATGAATTTAGGCTCTGTAGTGCTGATTGTACGGCCTGCACCGCTTTGGGGTAGTTCATCCCGGGCCCGATCTCTTTCATTGGGATTTTTAATATTGGGCAAGACCAGAAGTTCCATCATGCGTTTGATCAAGGTGGATTTCCCTGTACGCACGGGTCCCGGAAAACCCAGGTAAATATCGCCACCTGTCCGTTCGGCAATATCTCTAAAAATGTCCGGTTTTTCCAATTTTCTATCCCTCCTTTGAATAGCTGAGCTCTGCGAGTTCGCAATTTTTACCTTTGTTCTTTATCCCCTCCTTGCCGTATCCGTTAGCTAGAAAGATGAAGGCGTTTTCATCAAGGAAAGCCCAAATTCTGCTATCTATTAACATTACATATATATTATTTGTCCTTGGGAATATTACCCTTATAAGAAAAAAAAGTGCCCTTGAAGGCACTACTCAGCTCTTACCATTTATTCCGCGATACTATTTCTTCGATTTCATGAGTTTTTCTTCTTTCCATTAAATGTCTGACGCTGGCCAGCGGTTCTTTACCGCGGTACAAGACTTGATAAATCTCTTCGGCAATGGGCATGGGTACTTTCAACTTTTTTGACAAGTAAAAAGCCGTCTTAGTCGTAGTAATTCCCTCCACAACCATGCCCATTTCAGCCAATACTTGAGGCAATGGTACACCTTTTCCTAATTGAATTCCGGCCCGGCGGTTACGGCTGTGCATGCTGTTGCAGGTTACGATCAAATCTCCGATGCCGGTAAGCCCGGCAAAAGTGGAAACATCTGCACCCATTTTGATACCTAGTCGGGCTATTTCAGCCAGGCCTCTGGTCATTAAGGCCGCCCTGGTGTTATCGCCAAAGCCCAAACCATCGGAGATTCCCGTAGCCAGAGCGATCACGTTTTTTAAAGCTCCACCCAGTTCCACTCCGATGACATCCGGATTGGTATAGACCCGGAGTACGGAATCCATAAAAAGATCTTGGATTTTTTCGGCAATATCTTTGTGTTTTGCGGCTACTACCACTGCTGTGGGTAATCGGCGGGCAACTTCTTCTGCGTGACTGGGTCCGGAAAGCACAGCCAATCTTTCCTGTAGGGTGCCCGATGCTTCCGCAGCCATGACCTGGGTGAGCCGCAAGAGGCTTTTTTCTTCAAAACCCTTAGCCGTATTCACAACGATTGTCTCTGGCGATAAAAGCGGAAAACAAGCTCGGCACAGGGAACGAACTGCCTGGGACGGAACCGCTAAAACGACAACAGAGGCATTTTTGACCGCTTTAGATAAATCTGAAGTGATGTTTAAAGACGCCGGCAATATTACATCAGGCAGATAATGGCGATTCATTTTTTCGCGGCGGATTTTCTGGGCTTTTTCCGGAGAACGGGCCCATAGAGTGACCGGCAATTCCTTTAAGGTCAGGTGGATTGCTAAGGCAGTCCCCCAACTACCCGCTCCCAAAATAGCAACGCTGAGCGGCATCACAATCCTCTCCCTATTTCATAGCTTTGATCCGAAATTTATGTTCGGTACCAGCCAATAATCGTCTGATATTGGGCCGATGCCGGTAAATAACGAAAAATGCTGCAATACAGGCAATAAACAGAAGAAGAGCGGATTCTCGGAAAATTAGCATTAAGATAGGCAGCGAAGCTGCTGCAATGATGGAGCCCAACGATACATAACGGGTGAGGGCGATGACTAGGATCCAGATCAGGGCGGCGATCAGGATCACTTTCGGAGTTAAGGCCAGGAAAACTCCAGCTCCGGTTGCCACACCCCGGCCCCCTTGAAAGCTCAGGAAGAGGGACCAGCTGTGACCGATGATGGCAGCCAGGCCTCCCAACAGAGCGGCTTGTTCTCCTCCCAGCCATTTTCCCAGTAAGGCAGCGGTGACGCCCTTTCCGATATCTCCGATTAAAACTATGCAGCCAGGGTATAAGCCGAGAGTCCGGAACACATTGGTAGTCCCAATATTACCACTTCCGTATTGACGAATATCGATTTTTCCCCAATAACGAGCCACCAGAAAACCAATGGGGATGGATCCAAGAATATAGCCCAGGATGATCGCCAAAAGCAGTTTCAATATTGCTACCCCCTCGAGCAAGAGAATTCAGCTCCGATCCCGGAATAATAGTCTCAAAGGATTGCCCTCGAAACCGAAGGCTTCCCGGATTTTATTTTCTAGGTACCGCTTATAAGAGAAATGAATCAGGTCCGAACGATTGACGAAAAAGACAAAAGTGGGAGGCTGGATCCCCGTTTGCGAACCATAAAAAAACTTAACACTCTGCCCTTTATATGCAGGAGGCGGATTGAGAGCAATTACTTCTTCCAGGTATTTATTCAGGAGACCGGTTTCCACTCTTTGTTTTGCTTGTTCTGCCACTCGGTCTACTATCTTCAAAAGTTTGCCCACTCTTTGACCGCTGACGGCAGAGATAGAAATGATCGGTGCATAAGAAAGAAAAGCCAGCTCTTTGCGAATGACTTCATTAAATTGGTCAATATTCTTTTGTTCTTTCCTGAGAAGATCCCATTTATTAATCACAAGAATAGAGCCTTTCCCTGCTTCATGGGGTATAGCGGCAATTCTTTTGTCTTGGCTGGTTACTCCTTCCAGGGCATCCAGTAAAATCAGAGCCACATGGCACCGGTCCACTGCCCGCAGAGTACGAAAAACACTGTATCTTTCCGTGCTGTGACGAATTTTCCCTTGTCGCCGCAATCCGGCTGTATCAATCAGCACGTAATTGCTCCCTTCCCTGGTTAAACGTGTATCCAAGGCATCCCGGGTAGTGCCGGGAATGTTCGTGACAATAGCACGGTTTTCCCCTAGTAGATAATTAACCAGGGAAGATTTACCCACATTAGGTTTGCCAATGACGGCCACCTTGGTGATTTCCTCTTCTTCCCGGTAATCATTTGGTGGAGGCAGGTATTTCAAAATGGTATCCAGCAGGTCCCCCGTGTTCATTCCGTGGGCGGCTGAGATGGGGATGGGATCTCCCAGACCTAAAGAATAAAATTCAGCAAAATTGAAGTTATCTATGAATTGCTCCACCTTATTGGCCACCAGTATTACTGGTTTGGCGGTTTTCCTCAAGAGGTCAGCCACGGCCAGATCATCGGGCAGCAAACCGGTTTTGGCATCCACCACGAAAAGAATCACATCAGCTTCTTCTATGGCCAGTTGGGCTTGCAGGCGAACCTGCTCTTCGATGCTGCCTTCATCAACCTCTTCCAAGATTCCACCGGTATCTACCAGGAGAAAATATTTTCCCAGCCATTCGGCCTCTTTGTAAATGCGATCCCTGGTAACACCTGGGGTATCTTCAACAATAGATACCCGCCCGCCAACAATCCGATTAAAAAGAGTGGACTTGCCCACATTGGGCCTTCCCACAACGGCTACAATTGGCTGAGACATTGATATCCCTCCTCCGGAAAAACCGTCTATCGGCTTTTTTCCAGGCCCAAAATATACCCGGCCAAGCTGGAACCGGAATTGGGCAAAACTTTGATTGGTGTTTTCAGCTGATATTCTATTTCTTCCACAGTCAGGTTGTCCAAAGTCATACCGTCTGCATTAAACATTATTTCGGAAAGCAGAACAGTCGGTTTCTTCCCTTTTAACGCCAACAAAGGTTGAAGGCCGTCAATCAGATCTTTTCCCGTGATTAATCCGGTGACAGTCACATCCGGACCGAAAAAATGATTCTCAATGGGGACTATTTTCAGCCGATTGCTTCCCAAGAGGCGGTTTAAATCATCGGCTATCATTTCCAAAAACCGAACAGCTGATTTTCCCGTACCCAACAAAAAGTTTTCCGCCAAGGATTGGGGATGACGGTCCGGTAAAGTACGGCGGAAGGATGTGTATTCATCCAAAAACAACCTGACGATACCCACGCCATTTTCCAATTGGGGGTATTCTTCATAGGCATCTCCTGAGGGCAACTCCTTTTCCGCCAGCAAATAAAACTCATCAGCGGGAAAAACAAAACGGGAGCCAAAGGTGGCCAGATATTTTTGCTGAAAACCTTCAATGATTTGCAGGATTTGCGATGCTTCTGCTCCTGTTGCTCTGCGGAGCTTGGGAAGTCCTGCCCGATATTTGGTCAGGCCCACCGGGACTACAGCCACGGACTGGACCTGGGGCCACAATGCAGCCAGATCCTGGATGGTTTTTTCCAGTCTCCCGCCATCGTTAATTCCCGGGCAAAGGACAATTTGAGCATGGATGACAATACCCTGTTCGGTTAAAAACTGCAGTTGTTGCAAAATGCCTCCGGCCTTCTTATTTCCCATTAAGACTATTCTTAAATCCGGGTCGGTGGTATGAACAGAAACATAAAGAGGGCTCAAACGCAGAGAAATAATCCGATCCAAATCTTTTCGATCAAGGTTGGTCAGACTGATGAAATTTCCGGCCAGAAAGGAGTGTCTGTAATCGTCGTCTTTGACATAGAGACTTTTTCTCATGCCTGGAGGCATTTGATCAACAAAACAAAAAAGGCACCGATTCCGGCACTGTTTGATTCCATCAGAAGTCATTTCGCGAAAAGCTAGTCCCAGGTCTTGATCATACTCCTTGTCAATCTGATAAGTGGCAAAAGAGCCATCGTCCTTTTGCACTAGCATTTCGACAAATTCTTCGGTAATATGCAATTTATAATCAATCAAGTCTTTAATTGGTTTTCCGTTAATGGAAATAAGACGATCCCCCGACATTAAACCCAAGCCTTCGCCCAAACTGCCGGGGGCTACTTCTTGAATAATCATTCCCCGAAAATCAGCCAAATAGCAACACCTCTTATCACCAACATTATCCAACATAATCTAATAGGCGTCAAGTCAAGCCGTCATCGGGGGACTGTTTGGATCTTTCCCGGCATGAGTCATTTTTACCATACTTTCTTTAATTTTAAAAACAGGGGTTATCCCCTGTTTTCAACGTTTTCCATCGCCTGTTTAAACATTGCTTACCGGCCCTGCAAAATTTGTAACGGAGTTGGGGTCGCTACGGCAACGACGCCATCTCGGATGAGAATCTGTTCTTTACCCGGCTTCTTCATCATTGCCTTCCTTTTTGTCTTCCGGTCCATCAGTGGTAAGGGGGGCTCCTTTGCGGGAAGGAGCTCCCAGAAGATCCTTCCATTCTGAAGATGACAGCTGTTTCAGCTTTTGCAGGGAGCCTTTTAGGCTTCCCGTACTGACCAGAAGAAAAAGCCCCCCTCCTACCAAAGCCAACCCCAAAAGTATCCACAGGCTGGACCAGTCAGCTTGAGTGCCGCCCGCATCCGGCGGAGAGCTCGCCTTTCCTCCCGTAATACCCAGCACCACTGGAATGGCATCACCAAAAAGGTGGATGCCTTTTTCTGCTAGACGGCGGTCATTAGTGTAAGTCCCTACCTCCAATAAGATTGACCGGGGAGAAAGATCCTGGTTGTAGTTGCCTTTGGCCAGGAAAATCCCTTTGATCAAACCCGGATAGTACTCGTCCAGTTCTGCCTTGATCTTTTTGGCAAAATCAAGGTTGGACTGCATATTGGCATTTTGCCGTCCTACCACCATTCGGATTTGCGCCACATCCACTCCCGTTACCTGTTCATGATAAAAATCCGGGTCGGGCACCCCGTCTCGGTGAATATCAATAATGGCGGCGGGTCCCTCTTTGAGCAGATTGAGGGCGGTTCGTCTTGACCGACGATAAGCCCCTGCATCATGGGGCTCATGAGGCGTTGTATCGTGAATGACCCGGATCCCTTTTTCCTCCAGTTTGGCTGCTAATTTCTCGCCCACTTTAAAAATACCTCCCTCGCCGGGAATGCTTTCCGTACCTTCCGTGGGCAAATAAGATTCATCCGAATGGGTATGGTAAAGGGCAATTGCTTTGTTGGCATTGTTTTTGGTTTGGATCGGAATGGCTTCCACCGGGGACAATGCTCGGCTACTTTCCTGCAAAGCGTTGTCGCTAATGAGTATGGCCAAAGCCCGGTTTTCTTCCACCCTTTCAACTCGATAATGCCTGTTATCTTGAGCAATAAATTCATCTCCCGGATAAATAGTTCGGGCTGTCTTGTCAAGTATCCGATCCTTCTCATCCACAATGGTAAAATAGCTACCATCGGTTCTCTCTTCTTCCCATAAACCCAGTTCCGGGATGTCCAGCGGCAAGGAAGAAGCGCTCCTTGCCTGGAAGGGAAGGTCTATTCCTTTCCCCAGTATTGTCAGAGCGAACAATCCGGTAAGGATGGCAGCTAAGCCCAGGAATGATCTTTTATTCATCTTGTTCTTTCCCCTCTTGGTAATTTTCTGGTTTCCTGGCAGTTTTGGGCCGGACACCATCTAAGGCCTTTAACAATGGGGCGGGACGCCCTTCAGTTTCCGGGCCACCTTGAAGCCTTTCCCTGCTTTCTCCCACAATTTCTGCCAGTAAAACGGCGGCAATTCCAGCCAGAATAATGGCATCGAAAGCGCCTGCCCCGCCGATGGCCACTCTTCCGGGTATGTTGGCCCTGAGCAGTCTAAGAAAGTCAATGACATCAAGGCTGATGACGCCCAGAGTAGCGGCGATGAAGGAAGACCGCCTGGATCTGCCCGCCAGGTAACCGATGGAAGCAGCGATAAGAGGATAAGTATACAAAGGATCCAAAAAATCCCTACCTGTTTCCCAAGGATCGGCAGCCAGGAGATAAGTATTCACTAGAAAAATCGTCAGTCCGGTAATAGTAGTGGCTATTAAAGCGCGGATCCATTCTTTGGTTGATCCGGCTTTGATCAGAAGATAAATGGCCAAGCCCACAGGTACCAGGGCGCCCCCCACATTGACCGACAAGTTGAGAGGGGCCTGCAGTAAAGGGATATCAATAAAACTGCCGGCAATGATGGCTGCTATGATGATAAGGGCGGTTTTGTCAGAAAGCTGTAATCGGTCAAGAACTCGGTGGGCCAATCCGAAGTAGATGAGGATGGAGATAATGATCAATAAGATGGTGCCTATTGGATATCCAGTCATAAGCCTGCCCTACTCCTTTTTCTTGTAATCCATCAATATTTAGATTGCCCCTCCCCAATTCAAATATGCAAAAAAGGCCGTGAAAACGGCCTTACAGACTGTAGACAAAGTCTTATGAAATGCAAACCTTGGCCGATCCTTGGTTTGCATTTTCATTTATAATTCATAATTGCCGTGCGCAAAAAATCTTTGGCAAAAGTGTAAAAAAGCCAGTAATTGCAGGCATTTTCAGCCCTTTTAACGAAATTATATTATGGGAAAAGCCAATAGCCGGGGTGATAAAATGCTTGCGAAAAAAGACCGTGAAGCTGTTAACCAAATGGAAATTGTTTGCATAGACAGCCTGGTTCCGGAAAACCATCTGCTTAGAGCCGTCCAGGAGAGTATTGACTTTAGCTTCATCTATGATGAAGTAAAAGACCTGTATTCAGAAAACCATGGCCGTCCCAGTGTAGATCCGGTTGTTCTAATTAAGCTGTTGATCCTGCAGGCACTCTATGGCATCCGTTCAATGCGGCAGACCATAGAAGAGGTAAAAGTAAACGTCGCTTACCGCTGGTTTCTGGGATATGGCTTGCAGGAGCAGATCCCTCACTTCTCTACCTTTGGCAAGAATTACGTGAGACGGTTTCAGGAAAGCGACATTTTTGAAAAAATTTTTGCGCGTGTTCTCGAAGAAGCCATTAACTGCGGGTTTCTCAACACCAGCGCCATTTTCATTGATGCCACTCATGTCAAAGCCAGCGCCAATAAGAAGAAGTACATCAAAAAAATGGTCAGGCATCGTGTACATAAATACAAACGTGATTTGCTTTATGAAATTAACGAGGATCGGAAATCCCATGGCAAGGAACCGTTTGCTGATGATGAAGACGAAGGCAATGATTCCGGAGATGAAGGAGGCACCCCGGCTGACGGCGGCAAGGAACGAGAAGTCATAGAAAGTACAACAGACCCGGAAAGCGGCATGTTCTACAAGAGTGAAAAGGAGAAATGCTTTGCCTATACTGTAACCGTTGCCTGTGATATGAATAATTTTGTCTTGGGATTAAAAGCAGCTCCCGGCAATGTTCACGACAGCCAGGTTTTCTCCGATGTTTTCCAGCAAGTCATTGAACAGCACCCCGAAGTCGAGTCTGTAGTTACAGATTCTGCATACAAAACCCCGGCCATCTGCCGGGAGATAGTCGAAGCCGGCAAAGATCCTATCATGCCGTACAAGCGCCCTATGACAAAGAAGGGCTATTTCAGAAAACGTGATTATGTTTATGATGAATACTACGATTGCTACATTTGCCCCAATAACCAGATTTTAAAGTACAGCACCACCAACCGGGATGGTTACCGTGAATACAAGAGTGATCCTAAAATTTGCATCGGCTGTGAGCATAGAATGAAGTGCACACAGAGCAAAAATTTTACCAAGGTTATCACCCGTCATTTATGGGAGCCTTATGTGGAAATAGCTGAAGATCTTAGGTACACCGATCGAGGCAAAGAACTTTATCGTAAGCGCGGCGAGACAATTGAGCGTGTTTTTGCCGATGCCAAAGAAAAACATGGGATGCGCTACACGCAGCTTCGAGGCTTGAGAAAAGTGCAGCACTATCTCACGCTTCTTTTTGCATGCATGAATCTGAAAAAGCTGGCCATGTGGAAGCGGAAACAACGGACATTACCGCCCACAACCTCCCCGCTGCAGGAGGTGCTCTCTAATATTTCAGCAATTTTATGTTTAAAAAGAATTTGGCCTTTAGGTTTTGCTTCCTAAAGGCCATTTTTGTCTACAGTCTGAAAGGCCGTGAAAACGGCCTTAGAGTATTATTCTTAAGATAAGTTAAATAAGATCTATGGTTTATTTTTCTTCTTCAAAAAGTTCACCAAATAAATCCCCTAATGTTACACCGGAATTATTCTCTTCCTCCTGGGCAATTTTCGGTGTTTCCTGCACTTCATGTTTGCCTCTTGCTTCTCGTAAACTTAAACTCATTCGGTGAGAAGTCTGGTCCACACTGAGAACCTTAACCGGAATTACATCTCCTACTGAGACCACGTCTTCCGTTTTGGCCACATGATAATCAGCCAGTTGTGAAATATGGACTAAACCTTCGATGCCCGGTTCCACTTCCACAAAAGCCCCGAAGGGCGCTATCCGGAGGACTTTCCCTTCCACAATGGAGCCGACAGCATAACGTTCTTCGGCTGTGTCCCAAGGATTAGGAAGAAGTTGTTTCAATCCCAAGGAGACTTTTTCTGCTTCCCGGTCAATGCCCAGAACCTTGACTTTAATTTCCTCACCTTCACTTAAGACATCGCGGGGGTGTTCCACCCGCCCCCAGGAGAGCTCGGAAACATGCAGCAAACCGTCAATTCCTCCTATATCAACAAAAGCGCCAAAGTTGGTCAGACGCCTGACAATACCGTTAATTACCTGGCCAACTTCCAGGGTGTTCCAAGTTTTTTCCCTCAACTGTTGGTATTCTTCATCCAGAATGGCCTTTTGTGAGAGGACGGCTTTGTTTTTCCCTCGGTCCAGCTCTATTACTCTTAAACGGAGTTCTTTACCCAGGTATTGATTCAGGTCTTCCACATAGCCTCTTTCAACGAGGGATGCGGGCACAAAACCTCTTACCCCTACATCAACCAGCAAGCCTCCTTTGACCACTTCAATCACCGGTGCCCGCAGCTCTTCACCAGTAGCAAGGGAATTCTCCAGTTTTTCCCATGCCAGCTGCCGGTCCGCTCGCTTTTTGGAAAGAATGGGATGCCCTTCTTCATTTTCAACCCGCAACACATAGACATGTATCTTATCGCCCACTTGGAGCAGATCTTTGGGGTTTTCCACCGGGCGGTGCGAAATCTCACTGATGGGAATAATTCCTTCTGATTTGCCGCCAACATCCACCATAACTTCGTTATCTTTGATTTGAACTACAACGCCCTCGACAATATCGCCTTTATGCAGCTCCTGCAATTTGCCGGCTATGCTTAAATCAACCTCTTCGGTTTTTTCTTCTTTATCAGGTTTGATAGAAGCTTCATTCTCCTCCATACTAATAGAGGGCTGCTCTTCAGGCACTCCTACCGGGACTGGTTCTGCCGCTTCGACTTCCTCTCCATTTGCAGAGGCTTGCTCTTTTTGCGCCTCTTCCAGGACCTGCCCTGAGGTTTCTAACGCCTCCACGTTTTCCGAGGTCTGTTCTTCTGGAACCTCCTCAAGGTTTTTCATTTTTTCTTCACTGAGACCTGTCATTCTTTGAACTACCTCCTCAATAATCCAATCTGGAGTAGAAGCACCGGCTGTAACTCCTACCCTAAAAGCATTATTAAACCAGAGAGGGTCCAGCTCGCCGGCATCTTCAATATGATAAACCGGCGTCCCTGCCCTCCGGCAAATGCTTGCAAGTTTATTAGTATTGGCGCTATGCCTTCCCCCAACAACTAGCATAAGATCGACTTCGCGGGAAAGTTGAAAGGCTTCCTCCTGTCTGACTTTAGTGGCGCTGCATACCGTATTAAATACAGCCAATTTAGAACATTTTTTTTCAATGATAGACGCCACTTTTTCTAGAGTTTCTACCTGCTGGGTTGTCTGGGCTAACAATCCAATTTGCGGGTAGAAAGGAAGTTCAGCCGCTTCTTCCAGATCTTTGACAACAATCGACTTGCCGCCGGCCCATTCCATAATTCCTTGAACCTCGGGATGTTCCAGATCTCCCAAAATAACTACTTGAAATCCTTCATTTTGCAATTTCCAAGCGATTCTTTGTGCTTTTTTCACAAAGGGGCAGGTAGCATCTACTGTTTCGATGCCCCGTTCTTTTAGGTAATCCAGGGTTTTTGGTCCTACTCCATGGGAGCGGACAATTACTTTCCCTTCCTTAATCTCTTCCAGGTCCTCTACCGGCTGAATACCTTTAGCAGCCAGACGGTCCACTACTTGATGATTATGGATCAAGGGACCTAGGGTAAATACTTTTCCGTTTTTGTTCACGTCAAACTTGGAGGCAATTTCGATGGCCCTTTTCACGCCAAAACAAAATCCCGCGCTTTTGGCAACGATAATCTGCAATCATCTTCACCTGCTTGTTCCTTGTCCTTGTGCCAGCCATCTTATAGTTTATACCTTTGAAGCAACATTATTATCTTTCGTGAGAAATTAGCAAAATCCTGCAAGAATAGTAAGGAGCCGGACAACTTATGCTGAGTTCAATGATTTTATCAGGTTTTCAACTGCATTTTGCAGTTCTATTGTTAATTTTAAGATATCTTCTTCCCGCGGTTTTCCCTGATAGCCAGCCGGCCAGTCAATAGGTGCGCCGATGGCTAGGCGAACTTTGGAAAAGATGCGTCCTTTTAAAATACGGTCAGTACCGATCAAGCCAACAGGGAGAATTCTACAGCGAGCTCTTAAAGCGATACCGGCGGTGCCCGACCGGAAAGAAATGGAGTCACTTTTTCTTCTGGTTCCCTCCGGGAATATGCCCAGAACCTCCTGATTGGCCAAAATTTTAAAAGCCCACTTAACTGCCTGCACATCATTCTTACTTCGATCAACTGGGAAGGCTCCCAGAGCTTTAACAGGCCACTTCAAAAGGGGATGTTCAAACAATTCTTTTTTGGCCATGAAACGTACAGGGCGAGGTAAACTCACACCTACCACAATCGGATCCAGGACGCTGATATGATTACAAGCTACGATCAATTGGCCGGAAAGAGGGATATTTTCCTTGCCTATGACTTCTAAGCGGTTAAAAACCCGCAGCAGTAACAAGAAGAAAAACCAAGCAAAACGGTAAAACACTATCATGTCCTCCCCAAATACCTATTAACGATCTTTGCTGCAACTTCTTCCACCGTCAGCTCAGTAGTATCGATTATTTCAGCATCCGGCGCAGCGTGCAATGGAGCATGGTCCCGGCTTTGATCGAGATAATCCCTTTTCTTGATCTCCTTTTCCACTTCTTGCAGTGTTGTTTTAATTCCTTTCTCCCTCAATTCCAGAAAACGTCGCTTGCTTCTAGTTTCTAAAGAGGCAGTCAAAAAAAACTTAAAAGGTGCTTCTGGTAAAACAAAAGTGCCGATATCCCGACCATCCATAACTACCCCGCCTTGAGAGGCAAGATATCGCTGGGCCTTCAGGAGCTCTTTTCTCACCAGATAATGGGCGGCTACTTGGGAAACCCCCTTGGACACCAAAGGATGGCGGATAGCTTCGCTAATGTCTTTCCCATCGCAATATATTTTTTGTTCCGCTCCAGGCGCCTCTTGAACAAATTCAATTTTCATTTGGCGAAATAGTTCGGCCAAGGCTTGTCCTTGATCTAAAGGGGTAGATGTTTCCAGAGCTTTCCAGGTCAGGGCCCGGTACATGGCTCCCGTATCAACATAAACAAGTCCTAATTTTTTTGCCGCTAACCGGGCAACCGTACTTTTTCCGGCACCAGCCGGTCCATCAATGGCAATGTTTGGCCGCATAATTTACCTCCCAATGAGGTTCCTTTACATTCCTTATTTGCTCAAGGAACGGATCAGGGAAAAGAATCCCGGAAAAGAAATCCGGGCCGCTTCAGCTTGTTTGATCACAGTCTCTCCTTGACTGATCAAACCCAGGATGCCCAAGGCCATAGCGATCCTGTGATCACCGTGGCTATGGCAAACTGCTCCCCTGAGAGGGGTTTTTCCTTTGATGATCAGCCCATCCGTCAATTCTTGGATTTCTACGCCGAATTTGGTCAATTCCTCATTCAAAACTCGTAGGCGATCTGTTTCTTTATATCTTAATTCCCCAGCCTGTCGAATCCTGGTTACCCCTTGGGCCGCAGCCCCGGCCACAGCTAAAATGGGGATTTCATCGATGAGTCCGGGAATCCACTCAGGGGGCACATCCACTCCCTTTAAGGGAGCGGATTTCACCAATAAGTCGGCAACCGGTTCTCCGGCAAACTCCTGCCGGTTCATGATCCGAATATTGGCCCCCATCGCTTTTAAAATATGGATAATCTTATTCCTGGTGGGGTTGATGCCCACCTTTCTGATGAGCAGTTCCGAATCGGGAACCAGGCTGGCGGCTGCAAGAAGATAAGCAGCTGAGGAAATATCGCCTGGGACTTGCAACTTTTGCCCGGTAAAAAAGGCAGGCCCTCTTATTGTAATTTCCAAGCCATCTACCTTTATTGGTATGCCAAAGGCTTTAAACATTCTCTCCGTATGGTCTCTTGAGGGCAAAGGTTCCTTGATCCGGGTCTCGCCACCTGCAGACAGGCCTGCCAGGAGAATGGCGCTTTTTATCTGGGCACTGGCTACAGGTGTTTGGTAATAAATTGGTTGTAAATATCCTCCTTGAATACATAAAGGGGCACGGGTATTACCTGCCCGCCCAGTAATACGAGCCCCCATCAGGGTCAGTGGCTGAATGATCCGATCCATCGGCCGACGGCGGATGGATTCGTCCCCTGTCAAAAAACTGACGAAAGGCCTGCCTGCTAGAAGGCCGCTGAGCAAACGGATGGTGGTGCCGGAATTGCCTACGTCAAGTATTGTCTCAGGTTCTTTTAATCCTTTCAGACCGGGGCTGTCTAAAAGGTAATGTCCCCTGCCTGTTCTTGTTACGGCAACTCCCAAAAGTTGCAAGCAATCCAGAGTGGAAAGGCAGTCTTCCCCTTCTAAAAAACCTTCGATCAAGGTCCGGCCGGAAGCAGCGGCCCCTAGAATTGCTGCACGGTGGGAAATGGACTTGTCACCCGGGACGTTTATTTCCCCTTCTATTTTTTCTGCAGGCTGAATAACAACATCCATGAAATTGTCCTCCATTATTTAATAAGCGCGCAGTCACATATAAACGGGATAGGAGCCCAGGATTTTCAGCATGACAGTCTTCTGCTGCAATTTGTTCAGGACCAGAGAAATGGTGGGCTCCGTCGCTTTCCCTGCAAAATCAATGAAGAAGAGATATTCACCCAGCTCTTTTTTGGTGGGACGGGATTCTATCCTGGTCAGATCGATTTGCGCCAAGGCAAATTCCCGCAGAACCTCATAAAGACCTCCCGGTTTATTATAGGGCAAAGCCGTGATGATTGAGGTTTTATAAAGGCTGCTGGTTATCTCCAATGAGCCATCTGCCCAAATTTCTTTTTTCGTTAGGATCCAAAATTTGGTTTTATTGCCCTGATGGTCTTGGATACCCCTGGCGATGATCAGCAAATTATATTTATCGGCCGCTTCCTGGGAACTGATGGCGGCTATTTCTCCTTTTTTTTCGCTGACAATGCTGGCTGCTTCTGCCGTACTGGCAGTTTGCCTGAAAGACGCGTTTTTCAATTGTTTTTGTAAATAGTGATAGCATTGGGCCAGGGCCTGCGGGTGCGAGTATACTTCCAGAATTTCCTCCATTTTGATCGGTTGGGCTACCAGCAAACAGTGCTCAACAGGTAGGTTGATTTCGCCTCTTACGGCAAGGTCCGGCATGGAGGCCAGCAGGTCCAAACTAGCGTTTACAGCTCCTTCCGTAGAATTTTCCACAGGCACGATGATGGCCTGCAGCTGCCCGGAAGACAAATCTTTGAACAATTGGGAAATATTATCCGCTGGGAGCAGCTGATAATCATGATAGCCATTTTTTTTTTAACCATTGATACGCCGCTTTTTCGGAAAAAGTTCCTGCGGGCCCAAGATAGCCGACTTTTAACATGATGGAGAAAGTCGCAGACTCCTTCCTACTGCCGAAGCTATTTTTCCTATTTGGACCATGAGCTGGCGAAAATTCTCCGGCGTGAGAGATTGTGGACCATCGGACAGAGCTTCGCTGGGGCAGCTATGGACCTCAATAATTAGGCCATCGGCCCCGGCAGCAATCGCCGCCTGGGACATGGGTGTAACCAGCTGCCATTTTCCCGTACCATGGCTGGGATCCACGATTATCGGCAGGTGGGTCAGTTGCTTGATCACCGGCACGCTGCTCAAGTCCAGAGTGTTGCGAGTATATGTTTCAAATGTTCTGATGCCTCTTTCGCAAAGAATAACCTGAAAGTTGCCCTCGGTCATAATGTACTCGGCAGCTAAAATCCATTCCTCGAAGGTGGCGCTGGGGCCCCTTTTCAGTAGAACCGGACGCTCCGCCTTACCCAAAGCTTTAAGGAGTTGGAAGTTTTGCATGTTGCGAGCCCCCACTTGCAGGATATCTGCATAGGAAGCCACTAAAGGAACATGCTGCGCATCAATGACCTCGGTAACTATTTTCAAACCTGTGATTTCCCGGGCTCGCGCCAGGTATTTCAAGCCTGTTTCTTCCAAACCTTGGAAGGAATAGGGGGAAGTCCTTGGTTTAAAAGCTCCTCCTCGCAAAAAAGTAGCTCCGGCTTCCTTCACCTGGCGGGCGATTTCGATAAGTAATTCTTCGCTTTCTACGGCACAGGGACCTGCGATGATCTGCAGTTCCTTTCCGCCGATGGTCACATCCCCTACCTGGATCAAAGTGCGTTCTGGCTTAAATTCACAGCCGGCCAGTTTAAAGGGGTGGAGAATAGGCACTACCTTTTCAACACCCGGCATGGCTTCAATGCCCAGGCTGGCTAGGCGCATTTTGGTATTCTCGCCAATTACGCCGATAATGGTTCTTTTTACCCCTTGAGACAAGTGAACCTGGAATCCTTCTTTTGATAATCTTTCCAGTACCGCCTCAGTTTCCCGCTGTCCGGCCCAGTGTTGCATAACAACAATCATCTTTAGAACCTCCTTGATTGTTTTTCACTTGGCTGTTAGTTAGTAAGCATACCGGAATACGGGAACATAATAAAAAACCCACTCACTAGACAAGCTTTTCTTCCCCTTGATTTCTACCATCCTACCGTCCTACCTCCTTCGTCATCCTATAGATTAACGAAATCATACCATATGGGGGAAACCCTAGCAAGCTTTGGCAGGGGGTTGGTCACCGGGTTTTCTTGTATTATAAATAACTCATTGCTTACTTTCCGCCAGGTCCGGTCTCAGTTTTATTGCTTCGCCCAGATACACATGAACTATTTCATCCTGGGATTTGCTGGTGTTCACATGCATCATTACGCGAATAATGCGGGGCAGGTCAGGCGCTGCCGCTTCCTGTACATCCAATAGAGGTACATGGTGCCATCCGAGCTGCCGGGCAGCTCTAGCAGGAAAAGCTTGATTGAGATCCTTTGTTATGGCAAAGAAAATGCTGGCAATATCGTCCGTCGATACTTGGTTTGCTTGAACCATGGCCAAGAGCAGTTGGCGGGTGGCTTTCCAGATGGCTTCTTTTGTATTTTCCTCTACGGAAATCGCTCCCCGGATACCTCTTACCTTTGTATTCATTGTCATCTTGCTTTTTCAACCTCCTTAAGGCACTGCCCGATGTCCCAATCCGATGGCCACTTCATCCAGGTGCACCAATCCAATACCAAAAAACAAAGCTACACCCACATGGTCCGCCTGTCTGGCGATGCCGATTTTTCCCCCGATATTAAATCCCAATCCTTTCGGCATGATTTGGGAAAGGGCTTCCCGGGTGGCGCCGGCTACAGCCCCTTCCTCCGCATGGGTATCTTTAATAACCCCTTCCCTTTTGGCGGCCACGATGGCTCTTTCCACGATTTTAATGGCGGATGTAACATATTCTCCTCCGTAATCTACAGCGGTTGTTTTTATCCCTTGTTTAAAAAATTCTTTTTTTAATCTGCTTTCCTCCTCCCTGCTTTCCGAAAGGGCCATCCGCACTGCGGCAGCAGCAACTCTTTTGCTTCCCATTTAAACCCCTCCTTTTTTACCGGTAGTACAGCATAGCTCTGCCGCTGTCTTTCCTGCCAGGTAACCGGTGGAAAAGGCAGCCTGCAGATTGAATCCTCCGGTATATCCGTCCACATCCAAAATCTCTCCCGCGAAAAACAGATTCTCCATGATTTTGGACCCCATGGTTTTGGGATTGACCTCCTTGATGCAGATGCCGCCGGAGGTAATGATGGCTTCTTCAATGGGGCGGGTTTTAACCACTGTCATGGGAAGACCTTGAAGGATGGACACCAATTGACGGCGCTCCTTTTTGGTGATTTGGTGTACCGGCCGGTCGGGTCTTAGATTGCTGAAATGGATTACGGGAAGAATTAAAGCTTGAGGGAGGAGATCCTTTAAGGCATTTTTTAAATACTTGTTGGAGTATTTCTGAAAATCCCGCAGCAATCTCTGATCTAGAGTATGTTGGTCCAGGGCTGGTTTAAGATTCAGCTTTAGTTTCACTGCATCCTGTTCCAAAGCTCTGCTTATTTCCCTGCTCAGGGTTAACACAATGGGACCGGAAATGCCAAAGTCCGTAAAAAGCATTTCCCCAAAAGCTTCATCGATCTTCTCTTCCCTACTGTAGACTGTTAATTTGACGTTTTTTAAGGACAGACCCTTTAATTTTCCGACCCAGCTTTCGGCAAGCTCTAAAGGCACCAAAGAAGGCCGTAAAGGGGTCACCTGATGTCCTAACTTTTGTGCCAGCAGATAGCCATCTCCCGTGGAACCTGTAGTTGGATACGATAATCCGCCGGTAGCCAAGATCACTGCTTTCGCCGGGAAAGACTTATATCCCACCTGCACACCTGTTAGCCGAGTACTTGTGTGCAGAAGACCGGTCACCGGATGGCGGAAAAGGATGGTAACCTGCAGTTTCCGCAAGTGGTTCTCCAAAAGCTTGACCACTTCCCCAGCTTCATCGGAAACAGGAAAGACTCTGCCGCCTCTTTCCACTTTCGTTTGTATGCCCAGCTTGTTAAGGTAAGAAATTAAGTCATGATTGGAGAAAGCGGAAAGAGCTCCGTAAAGAAAGCGCCCATTTCCCGGGATGTTCTCGAGGAAGCGCTCCAGGGGAGCCATATTTGTCAGATTACAACGCCCTTTTCCGGTGATCCGAAGCTTCATTCCTAAACGAGCCTTTTTCTCCAATAAAAGAACAGGGGCTCCCTTTTCGGCAGCCCCAATGGCAGCAAATATACCGGCAGCGCCGCCGCCAACCACTACAATAGGATCTTCCTGCATCTGGTTTTCTAGCCTTTCTTTAACCAGGGCATCATTTTTCTTAGCCTGGCCCCCACTTCTTCGATGGGGTGATTTCTCTCCATGGCATCCAGAGCGTTGAACTGGGGGCGATTTGCCTGATTTTCTAAAATCCATTCCCTGGCAAATTGACCGGACTGAATTTCCTGCAGGATCTTTCTCATCTCGTTCTTAGTGTTTTCGTTGATAATTCTGGGACCCCGGGTCATATCACCGTATTGGGCCGTATCGCTCACCGAGTAGCGCATCCAGTTCAGCCCGCCCTCATACATTAAGTCCACGATCAATTTTAATTCATGAAGGCATTCGAAATAGGCCATTTCCGGTTGGTAGCCAGCTTCCACCAAAATGTCAAATCCCGCTTTAACCAAAGCAGTAATGCCGCCGCAGAGAACAGCCTGTTCGCCAAAAAGATCCGTTTCCGTTTCTTCCCGAAAAGTTGTCTCAATGACTCCCGCTTTCGTTGACCCGATTCCTTTAGCAAAGGCCAGCCCCAAGTCCTTGGCCTTGCCGGTGTAGTCCTGATATACAGCCAACAAAGAAGGAACGCCTACCCCCTGCTGATACATTCTTCTGACCATGTGTCCGGGACTCTTGGGAGCGATCATCAATACATCGATATTTTCCGGCGGTATGATTTGCTTGAAATGAATATTAAAGCCATGAGCAAAGACCAAGGCATCGCCGCTTTCCAGATTGGGCAGGATGTCCTGCCGGTAAACGGCGGCCTGTGTTTCATCGGGCAGTAGGACCTGAATCAGATCGGCATTTTTCACTGCTTCCCCGGTAGCCATCACTTTCAATCCGTCTTCTTCCGCCTTGGACCAGGACTTGCTTTCCCGGCGGAGACCAACGATCACATTGAGACCGCTATCTTTAAGGTTTTGGGCTTGGGCATGTCCCTGACTGCCATAACCGAGAATAGCAATAGTCTTTCCTTGAAGGATACTCAGATCGGCATCGGAATCGTAGTAAACTTTCAGCATTAGCAGATACCTCCTTGATTTGTCTGCCTGTTCTATTTCTAAGTTTTCCCGCAATATCCTGCCGGCTTCCGGTAAAATTTTTATTTGCGGGCAAATCTTTTTTCCAGGTTTGTCCGATAATTATTCATTTCTTCATTGATTTTAAATAGAATTCTCTCCAGTTCCTGCCCGCTAATAGTAAAATCGGTTGGCTGGATAATATCAATTTTTCTGAACTCATCTTTGATGACAAACCGCATCAGGTCTTCCACGGAATCCGCCCAAAGGGTGATTACCAGGGGAGCGTACGCAATTTCTTCGCCAGTGTTTTCATCGTAAACAGAATAAATTTCCAGAGTGGTATCTATGTCTTCCAAATGAATGCCCTGGAAAGGCACGTTTTTCAGCAAAGCTGCCTTTTGCTCTCGGATTTCTTCCGCCGCTTTCACTCCGTTTCTTCCTCCAAAAAAAAAGCGAGTCTGAGTTTCACCACGGAAATCCAATCTGAGTCTGACCTGAATATGATGTTTGGGATTTTTCTCGCCAACAGGTACTTTCATGGAGCCGCCTCCTTTCTCAATGTTAAAATTCGGCAATAAAAGTCATTATCCTGCTAGTATTCAATTCCTGCCCGGCTGCCAATCCCTAGGTCATAAGGGTGCTTGATTTTTTTCATTTCCGTGACCAAATGGGCCTCAGCCAGGATTTCCTCCGGCGCATTGCGACCTGTTAAAACTAACTCTGTATGATGGGGTTTGGCACGCATAAACTGCAGCACTTCTTCCGGAGACAGCAAATCGAAATAAAGGGCGTTGTTTATTTCATCCAGAATAATCAAATCATATTCCCCACTGGCCATTTTCTCACGAGCCAGAGAGAGGGCTTCCGCAGCCAATTGACAATCTTCTTCCCGAGACCTGCCTTTTTTGATGAAGCCCTGCCTACCAAAAGAATATATTTCCAGGTCAGGTTCAAATTTTTTTAACGATGGGACTTCTCCATAGCCTTGGCCCGGTTTCATGAACTGGATGATTAGCACTTTCAACCCCTGACCTAATGCGCGTAAGGCCAGTCCGAAAGCCGCCGTGCTTTTTCCTTTCCCGTCCCCAGTATAAACCTGAATCAGTCCTGATGATAGTTTAGCTCCCATTTCTTTTCCCCCTGACCAATGAAAAATATCCCCGGTGGACCGGGGCTAATTTTTTTCTGCTATTATTTATTCTGCTTAAGCTGCAAAAATCCTTTCAAGAAATGATCAAGGCCACTGGATCCTGGCAGAGCCGCAGCGACCGCACCTGTCAAAATGAACAAAAGGCCTTTCCCAGGCGGAAAGCATCATGTCCCCGCCGGTGGCGCTGTTTTCCAAGTTGAGTATGTTGCCGTTAGCATCAAAGGAACCAGCCAGTCCGGAACCGGTGGAATTCCAAGGAAACAAAGCAGGTACGTGGCTGCTGACAAAATGGGAGGTATTTCCGCAGGCCAGGCATTGGGGCATGCTGGACATCCTTTCCTTTGTTCTTTCCCTATATTATTTACCTATTAAATGAATTTATGCCGGCAAGATTTCCGAGGCAGCCATCAAGATTCCTGTTCACAAGCCGAAAAAGGGATTGGATTTCTTCTCTTGTTAAGGGGCGGTAAGCGCCCAAGGGTAATTGCCCCATATCTAAAGAACCGATTCTGGTTCTCTCCAGCTCTAAAACCGGATGTTTGATCCGGTGGAACATCCGGCGAACTTGCCTATTCCGTCCTTCATGGAGGATAATTTCCACAAGGGAATTATGGCCCACCCGGCGGAGAAATCGAATGGAAGCAGGGGCCGTTTTTCTTCCGTCCAACATGATACCTTTGCGCAGCCGGTCCAGGTCTTTTTCCTGGGGTTGTCCTTTGACCAAGGCCAAATAAGTTTTTTTTATTTCATATTTGGGATGCGTTAGGATATAGGCCAGGTCTCCATCATTGGTCAGGATTAGCAGTCCCCTTGTCTGGTAGTCCAATCGACCGACAGGATAGATTCTCCTCTCTACAGGTCCGATTAAATCCATCACCGTAGGGCGACCCCGATCGTCCTTTACCGTGGTCACATAGCCGGGAGGTTTATTCAGCATCAGGTATATTTTCGGCTCTTTTTGGGCAATAACCCTTCCTTCCACCTGAACCAGGTCTAGCTGAGGGTTTATTTTTGTGCCCAGCACAGTAACGGTTTTTCCGTTGACTTGCACCTTTCCTTCTAAAATAAGGGATTCGCAAGCCCGTCTGGAAGCAACTCCCATCCGGCTCAGATATTTTTGCAGACGTTCTTCCATTAAATACTCCTCCTTACCCTATTCCCATATTATCAATCCAGTGAACGTCCTGCAATCACTTTTGCCTGGGATTTATAGGTCTTGCTTTTTTGCTATTTGAAAACCAGGTTACAGACAAAAATGGCTGCGGCTAAACTGGTCACATCAGCAATCAGCCCCAGAGCAAGAGCATAACGGTATTTGCTGATGCCAACGGAACCGAAGTAAACCGTGAGCACATAGAACGTGGTATCTGTGCTTCCCTGCATGGTGGAAGCCAGGCGCCCCAAATAGGAATCAGGCCCATAGGTGCTGATTATTTCAGTGGCCAGGCCCAAAGCCCCCCCTCCCGAAAGGGGGCGCATAATGGCTAAAGGCAGGATTTCCGCCGGGGCATGAAAAAGTGCCATGACGGGATTAATCAACTGGATGAACAAGTCCATGGCACCGGAGGCACGAAAGACGCTGATAGCCACCAACATACCCACTAGATAGGGTATTATTTTTACTGCTGTGCGGAAGCCTTCCTCCGCACCGGTGACAAAAGCTTCGTAGACTTTAACTCCTCGCAAATAGGCCGTCAGAGGAATAAACAGCAGCAGAATGGGAATGGCCCAGGAAGATATGGTGTTGATCAACCAGGTAATCATGGCAATCCCCCAAAAAAATTGATTAGCTTATTCTTTCATGGAACGGCGGTAGCGCTCCCGCAGGATTCTGTCGGCGACGATGGCTGCAGTCATCCCGATAGCAGTGGCAAAAATTGTGGTACCCACAATTTCCGTCGGATCAGCTGAGCCGGCGGCAGTGCGAATACCGATAATAGTTGCCGGGATCAAAGTGATGCAAGATGTGTTCAAAGCCAAAAAGGTGCACATGGCTTCAGAGGCTTCTTCCGGCCGTTTATTAAGTGTCTGCAATTGCTGCATGGCTTTCAAACCAAAAGGAGTTGCCGCATTACCCAGTCCCAACAAGTTGGCGCTGAGATTCATCATAATGGCTCCAATTGCCGGGTGATTTTTCGGAATGCTGGGGAAGAGAAAGGTAACCAGAGGTCGGGTTAAACGGGCCAGAAAACTGACCATTCCGGCTGCTTCAGCAATTTTTAAAAGCCCCAACCACAGGGACATCAAGCCGATTAATTCCAAGGCGATGGTCACAGCGGTCTGAGAAGACTTTAACGCTGCTCCGGTAACCACCTCAATTCTCCCGTTGATTCCCGCCACTAGGATGCCCGAAACCAAAAGAAGGAGCCAGATAAAATTGACCATATTTAGCCTATGCCTCCTTTGTTAGAAGATTTATGAATAAATAGAAATATTTAGAACGTACTGCCGCAAAATAAAAAAACACCCTTGAAAGAGTGTTTTTAGTCAGCTGATCAATTGCCGTCTACAGATTTGATTTAATCTCCAGTTCTTTTTGATCTTTTTTCTCAAGCATTCCCTGCATTTGATTTAAAAGCTTTGGAGCCAAGTCAATTAGGCGATCAACGAAAACATTGCCCACCACAGGTAGGAAGCGGATTTCATCTTTTGCCACCACCAGAAAACCTACCGGTTGTACTGAAACGCCAGCCCCGCTTCCCCCGCCAAAGGGAAGTTTGTTGCTTTCATCTTTGCCGGTCTTCTCAGAGCTTGAAGCAGGGTATTCACTGCCGCCGGCAGCAAAGCCACAGCTCACCCGGGAGACAGGAATGATCACGCTTCCATCATTGGTTTCCACCGGTTCACCCACCACGGTATTCACATCCACCATATCTTTGATGCTCTCCATGGCTGTCTGCATCAAGGCTTCGATTGGATGATCGCTCAAGGGTTCACCCCCTAACTAAAAAGCGAAGGATAATCCATAAAGTTTTTAATCCGGCAATAATAATATGACCGATGGACACTTCAAATATGCAATTTAATTTAAGGTCCAGCACTCTCTTTTCAAAATCGGGAATCACTTGGAAGTAAGGGCGGGAAAAAGCCAGTTTCACATTCCGGGAGAGCAGACGATAGAGGGAAAATTTAATCCACCAAAGCAGGCCGGCGCCATAGCCGGTGAGGAAAGCATCATCGGAGCCGATTTTTGTGGCCCAAACCAGACGATTGCAGGTTACATTTTTTAGAAATTGCCTTAATATTTTGCGGAGATCCGGGAAACTTTTAAGGAGAATACGGCCTGTCTTGCCGGAAAAAAAACTGTTCGCAGCTTCCAGGAGTTCTAATGGCTGACCCAGGGAATAGTACCTTTCCCATAAGGTAATCTTCCTCCCCAGCTGCAGCTGAGCGGGAAAACCCAATAGTTGATCCGCCGTTTTCGGGTGAAATCCCAAGGAGGGAATTCGCAGCCTGAGTATGGGAAAACCTGAAATCCCCATGTCGATTTGCAGCAAATCATTTTTGCACACCTTTTTGTAAATGACATCCAGTCGTAGAGGCAACATAACGATTAAGGTAGTGACAATAATAATGAGCAGCGCCACGGTAAAAAAGTATGCCATTAGAGCGCTCCATTCCTGTGTTTTCATAATTAGACATTGTTAAGTTGCCCCATCTTTACCAGTTTAATACTCAACTTTCCAGGTTCTTCGGAGCTTGTTCCAGGGAAGGCAGCTCGTGTAACCCATTTAATCCTAAATACTGCAGGAAGTCCTCAGTTGTTCCATATAGAATCGGCCGCCCCGGCCCTTCTTTTCGCCCTACTTCCTGGATTAGTTTTCGTTCCATCAAGTTAGTTAGCACTCCTTCGGTTTTCACGCCTCGGATTGATTCGATCTCAGCCCGGGTTATCGGCTGCCGGTAAGCCACGATAGCCAGAGTTTCCAGGGCTGCCTTCGACAATGGGGAAATTTGCGGTCGATACAGTTTTTCCACATAGGCGGCAAATTCTGGCTTGGTACACATCCGATAGCCGCCTGCAACAGCCACGATCTGGATGCCCCGGTTCTGCAGCTCATATTCTTTTTTTAGTTCCTGGAGAAGGGCTTTGGCTTCAGTACTGTCAATTTCCACAACATTACTCACTACTTCCGGAGTCAGAGGCCGATTGGAAACGAAGAGAAGACATTCGACAATTTGCTTATGTTTATGGGCAAACCGCACTGTCTTCACCTTCTCGCAGAGCTTCGGAATAAGGAAAGATAATAATTTCGGAAAAGACTTTCTGTTGGTAAACCAATACTTTCCGCAGCCGCATCAGCTCCAAAAGTGCCAAAAAAGTGACCACGATCCATCCCCGGCCGGCTGACGGAGGGAACAGGTCAAAAAACTTCAAACCGCCCTGCCGGAAATTAAGCGAATCCATTATTAAATTCATCTGCTGGCTCACCGTGATTTCTTCCTGCGGGATTTCATGCACAGGTTCCGGAGCAGGCGTTCTGCTCACCGCTTGTTGAAAATAGTCCAGCAGATCCTGGAGATGGACTTCCTCCAGGGGATTGACGGATGAATAGTATTTTGATAAATTGTCCAGATCAATAGGACGAAAGAAAACACGACTCTGTTCTTTTTCCATTTGACGAAATTTTTCTGCCGCTTCTTTATACCTCTTGTATTCCAGGAGACGGAGAACCAGTTCTTCCCGGGGATCGATTGTTTCCTCCGCATTCTCATCTTGGAGGGGAGGTTTGGGCAAGAGCATTTTGGCCTTGATTGATAATAAGGTAGCAGCCATCACCAGAAATTCGCTGGTTACTTCCAGATCAAGTTGTTCCATAGCCCATAAATGTGACAGATATTGGTCGGTGATTTCAGCCACAGGTATATCGTAAATATCGATTTCCTGTTTTTGAATTAAATGCAGCAGCAAATCAAGCGGCCCTTCAAAAACCTGCAGTTTAAAATTATAGGACATCTTTTTCCCCCACTTTGAGAAAGCCTTTTAAAAATGATCCAAAAACATGGCTTTTCTGACTAGGGATATGGTTTCTGCCGCTTCCTGGGCAGCTTTTTTTTGTCCTTCGCGCAGGATGTCCATCACTTCATCAGGCTTCTCAATCAACTTTTGGCGTTTTTCTCTGATAGGCGCCAGCACTTCATTGAGACGAGAAATTAGCAGTTTTTTACAGTCCACACAGCCGACTTGACCCTGGCGGCAGCTAGAACCGATCTCTTCATACTTCTGAGGAGAATAAAAGCGATGATAAGTGTAAACCACGCAGACCTCGGGATGACCGGGATCATTTTTGCGGATCCGAGCCGGGTCGGTAACCATTTGACGGACCTTGGCCGTTACTTCCTGCGGATCGGCATCAATGGCAATATGATTGCCATAGCTTTTAGACATTTTCCTCCCATCGGTGCCGGGCAATACTGCTGCCTGGGAAAGTTTGGCTTGGGGTTCGGGGAAGAGAGATACCTGGTAAAGATAATTAAACCGCCTGGCCACTTCACGGCAGAGTTCAATATGGGGCAATTGGTCCACTCCTACCGGTACAGTATCTGCGCGGTAGATCAAGATATCCGCTGCCATGAGAAGAGGATAGCCCAAAAAACCATAAGTGGCAATATCCTTCCCTTCTTTTTTAAACTGCCGGACCTGGTCCTTATATGTGGGCACTCTTTCCAACCAGGATAAGGGTACAATCATGGAAAAAAGCAGGTGCAGTTCACCATGCTCCTTAACCTGGGATTGGATAAAGATGGCACTTTTTGCCGGGTCAATACCAGCACTAAGCCAGTCAATGGCCATTTCCATAATATTTTCTTTTACCGACTGGGGACTGTCAAAAGCAGTGGTCATAGCATGCCAATCCACTATCCCAAAAAAGCATTTATACTCATCTTGCAGTTTTACCCAATCGTTTAGAACACTTAAATGCCCAATATGGAGTTTCCCTGTAGGGCGCATCCCGCTAAAAATTCTACCTTTCACTGTATTAGTCCCTTCCTTTCATTTATCTGCCTCATTTAGATACCGGCAAGAGTAGTAATAGCCTCCAACGTAAAATCGATAGCCGGGGCGAGGATTTTGCCCACCAAACCGGTGACCAGTAATAGTAAGAGAATGAGTGGTCCGTAAGATTCCAATTGATAGAAGAACATGGCTGAACTCCGGGGTAAGAGGTTGGCGAGGATTTTCGATCCATCCAAAGGTGGTACCGGGATTAAGTTAAAAAGTGCCAGAGCCACATTAATCCAGAGAAGCTGGGCAAAGAAAGTCGCCAACATGGGGCTGGAAGATGGCGTCAAGCGCCAGGCAAAAGCGGCCAGATAGGCCAGGACCAGGTTCATCAGCGGTCCGGATAGGCTCACCAATAACAAACCCTTCCGCCGATCACCGCGAAAATAAACAGGATTGACCTGGACCGGTTTAGCCCAGCCAAAGTGCACGGTCAGCAGCATCAGTGTGCCTAGAAAATCCAGGTGAGCCAAGGGGTTCAAAGTCAAGCGTCCCTGGCTGCCTGGAGTTGGATCTCCTAACAAGGCTGCTGTTTTACCGTGGGCGTATTCATGAAAAGTAATCGCCACCAAAATGGCCGGGATAAAAGTAATATAATTAACAAGGTTCATCTTTCTTACCTCCGGAGATAAGTTTACGGGCCAGGGAGATTTCCTCCGCCCTCCCCGCCACCCTTCCTTCCAGGGAAGCAATTTGAACTTCTTCAAGTATCCTGCCCAGTTCAGGGCCTTCAGTCAGTCCCAAGTCAAGCAAATCATGTCCGGAAATGGCTGGCTGTCTTTCCTGGCGAAGCTGTAGATAAATACGAGCTCTGTCCATTATTTCTTTTTGATTGGATAGGACGCCGAAAGCGATTACCGTTTCCACAAATTTGGATTGAAAATACCGGTGCCATTTTCCGGCAGAAAAGGCTTCATCGGTGCGGCAGAGGAATTCTTGTCGGGCTGCCGAAACTTCCTGCAAAAAAAGCCGGTCCTGCCGATTGAGCGCGAACTGCTGAGCTATCTGCTTGAGGTATTCCGGCGGGGAATCACGAAGAATGAGGGAGAAATATACCCGCCAGGGCTGTATCCCGGGTGGCACCTTTATTGATTTGATTAATTGATGGGCCTCTTGTGCCAGAACAATGAACCGGTCATCCCACTTTCCGCCGGGAATGATTTGCTGCCCCGCCCCTGTCTTCTGCAAGAGGTGCAAAGCCGTGATAGGCTTTTCATCCTGGCAGATTAGTTTGAGTTCCTGCCAGAGGCGAAATGGGGATGCTTTTTCCAGCCTGCGCTCTTTCAGGGCCCTGAGCAATAGGTTCTTAGTCTCCCCTGCTATCCTCCAATTATAGGCGGCCACAAAGCGGAAAGCGCGAATGGCCCGGGTGGGATCTTCCACAAAGCTCAGGTTGTGCAAGATGCGAATAATTCCTTTCTGGAGATCTTGAAAACCGCAGAAAAAGTCCAGCAAAGTACCATAGTGATCAGGGTTTAAAGAAATAGCCATGGCGTTCACAGAAAAATCTCGACGGTAAAGATCTTCCCGCAGTTTTGCCGTTTCAATAGAAGGAAGTGCTGCCGGATAAGCGTAGAATTCATTCCGGGCTGTGGCCAGATCCAGCTTATAGCCACCAGGAAGCCATAATACCGCTGTCTGAAAGGGTTTGTGGGTGCGGTACTGTCCTCCCAGTTCTGCAGCCAGTTTAGCGGCCAGTTCCAGGGCATTTCCCTCCACCACCAGGTCAATATCGTGGTTGGGGCGGCCGATCAATAGATCCCGCACAAAGCCGCCCACCAGAAAGACTTTTTGCCCCATGCGGCCAGCTATTTCTCCTATTTTCCGGCAAATGCCCATCAATTCCTGGTCAAGTCTTTGCCGCAAGATCTGCTCCACGTTGATGGTGACCGGACAATTGATTTGACCTGGGTCAATCCGGAGGCGGCAGGCATATCCTTCATGTAAGATACGCAATACATCGGTCCGGGTGACAATTCCAACCAAGTTTCCCTTCTCCAAAACCGGTAATCGTCCAATGTCGTGTTTAATCATCAGGTCGCGGATGACAGATAAGGAGGTATGAGGATCAACATGTTTCACATTGCGGCTCATGTAGGCTTTAATTGGAGCATGTCCCAACCGGTGGTGAATGGCCTTGTCTATGTCACGCCGGGATATAATCCCTACCAGCCGGTCTTTTTCCATGACCGGTATTCCCGAATGCCCATACCGCTGTAAAAGCCGGGCTGCTTCGTCAACGGTTTGATCGGCAGAAAGAGTTTTCACCGGACTGGACATCACATCCTGAGCAGTCACCGGCGGTTGGATGTGGGACTGGAGAAGATGGGAGAGTTTTACTAATACCTGTTCCAGGGAGGCATTCCTGATTTTTGCCGAGGCGGCCCTGGGATGACCTCCGCCGCCCAGCTCTTGGATCAGCTCATGCACCCTCACCCAGTCAACTTTGCTTCTGGCGATTACATCCACCTGTTTGCAGCAGGAAACAACTAGCAGGACCACATCCGAGTTGAAAAGGTCCCCCAGTTTTTCGCAGATAAAACCCAGGCCTGGCACATAATTATCTGTACGGGCCGTGCTCACCAATACACTGGTGCCCTTGATCCACCTTTCCTCCGCGCTGTTGACCAGTTCATTGTAGACCTTCTGCTGTTGGGGACTTAAAGGACGGTCGAGAAAAGTGTTGATGACTCCCAAATTGGCACCAGCCTTCAAAAGATACGCAACTGCCTGCACATCTCGGTAGGTGGTGGAAGGATAGCGCAGAGATCCGGTATCCTGGTAAATTCCCAGGGCCAGGAGAGTGGCTTCCATGGGCTGGATGGTTTGATTTGTTTTTTGCAATTCTTCCACGATCAGGGTGGAAGTGGCGCCTACAGGTTCCACCAGCCGGACCTGGTTTGGCAGATCCTGGTCCTCATCGGGGTGATGATCGTAAACAATTATTTCTGCATTTGCCGGAATGATTTCCCCAATTTTGCCAAGACGTTGGATCTGATTGGTATCGACGACGATCAGTCTTTTAATCCGGCCGGGATCGTCCAGGTCTTTGATCCTTTCCAAGGGGAAAATATCCTTGTAGATGGCCAGATACTCCCGTACAGGATGGCTGAGTTTTTGCGGAAGCAAAAGGCGGGCTTTCGGGTAGAGCTTTCCCGCCCCCACCAGGGAAGCCAGGCCATCGAAATCAAGATTTTCATGGGAGCAAATAACCTGCACAATCAGCACCTCGCCGGATCCTAGGTCAATCTGCATTCTCTTGATTATAGCACGAATATCTCGGTATCTTCAATAAAAGCGGCCATTCCTTATTATATAAAAGAATTCCTTCCTCACCAATACTCGAGGAAGGAATTTTCACAAACAGGACTTTTAAAGGATGGACACAAGATCCAATCCGGCTTCCTTTTTCAGCCTCTTGGGTATGACATGGTTGCGCAGCATGTCTTCATAGCTTTCCCGCCGGATAATCACATCTGCCATCCCGTTTTGCACTAAGATCACTTCCGGCCTACCCAGGGAATTATAATTGCTGGACATGGCATAACTGTAAGCACCGGTGCAAGAAACGGCCAGAATATCGCCTGCTTCCACCTTGGGAAGCATAATATCCCAGATCAGCATATCTCCCGATTCACAACACTTGCCGGTGATGGACACCTTTTCTTCCGGGGCTTCTGCAATTTTGTTGGCCAAAGCGGCCTCATATTTTGCTTGATAGAGGGCAGGCCGGATATTATCTGCCATGCCTCCGTCGGTGGAAACATACTTACGGACCCCGGGAATATCTTTGGTGGCTCCAATGGTATACAAAGTGGTTCCGGCCGGACCGATGATTGCCCGTCCGGGTTCAACAATTACCAGGGGCAAGGGATACTCCCTGTTCCGGGCTTCTTCTCTCACTGCTTCCATGACGGTATCTGCGTAAGTTTCAATGCTGGCCGGCCTATCTTCTTCCGTATAGTAAATGCCAAAACCGCCGCCTAAGTTTAATTCTTCGCAAACCAGACCTGTCTTGCGGCGAATAAGGTCCATAAAATCAAACATGACCTGCACAGTATGCACATAGGATTCTAATTCAAAAACTTGGGAGCCAATGTGACAATGAAGCCCCTTGAACCGCAGATGCGAACAATCCAGAGTTTTAACTACTGCTTCCAGGGCCTGCCCGTTGGGCAAGGTAAAACCGAATTTAGAATCGATTTGCCCGGTTTTGATATATTCGTGGCTGTGAGCCTCAATACCGGGGGTAATCCGCAAGAGAATGTCTGCTTTCTTTCCCAGGGAAGCGGAGATTTCATTAACCAGGTTCATTTCATGGAAATTGTCCACCACAATACGCGCCACTCCGGCTTCCAAGGACATGCGGATCTCCGCAGGGCTTTTATTATTCCCGTGGAAATAAATGTGCTCCGGGGGAAAATCAGCTTGCAAGGCAGTATAAAGCTCACCGCCCGATACCACATCCAATCCCAGCTTTTCTTCGTTAATAATCCGGCACAGGGCTGGTGCAGAAAAAGCCTTATTGGCATAAATAACTTGGGCATGTCCATATTTCTCCACAAATGAGCGGTAGAATTTGCGGCAGGTCTCCCTGATCAGCATTTCATCGAGAACGATCAGAGGCGTACCAAAATTACGTACCAGATCCACAGTATCGCAGCCACCGATCTCCAGATGCCCTTTGTGATTGATTGCCATCGTGCCGTGAAATCTCATCATAAACAACTCCCCTATGAAAAATAAAGACGACGGGAGCAGTTCTCCAGTCGCCTAAATCGCAGAAAACCACTCATCTCTTCCTGTTTGTGAGATAGTGCTCCATCCGGGATCCAGGACAATCCCGTCTGACAGTCTTACACCTGTTCGATGTAAGCCCAGCCCCGAGGCCTGAGGAGATCCTCCGGACTTCGGCGAAGGCCCCTTTCTCAACACTTCATCTTTACCCCTTCATCCATGCTGATACTCTTAGCCGTTCGCACCTCTACCTCACCTCTATAGAGATGAGGCTTACAACTATTTAGTTTGGATCAAGTATAACACATTAACCTGCTCTTGTCAAAAAAATTACTGTTTGCAAATATTTAGGGGGAATTGCAAGTTTAATTGCCACCCATATTTTGGCATCCTCTGATTATACTGCCATCTTTGCCATCTCATTGGCAGATTTATATCCATGAATTTTTCTTGGGTAATTATTCATCCAGTTCTCAATTCGCCTGATATCTTTCTGTTTAAGCTTGCTGATATCTGTGCCCTTTGGAATAAACCGACGTATTAGCTTATTAGCATTTTCATTGGACCCACGTTCCCATGCGCTGAATGGATGAGCATAATAGATTTTAGTCCGATGAGTGCCCGGCTTTCTGATTGAACTCTCTAATTCTACACTGTTAAGAAACTCGCTTCCGTTATCTACCGTAATGGTTTTGAACACCTCTGAAAAGCGTGCTCCGTACTCTTTTTCAAGCCTATCCAGCGTTTTCTTCACTGATTTCTGTGTCTTTTCCGGCATCTTTCGGATAATCTCTTTTCTAAACTTGCGTTCTGTTAGAACTAAGAGTGCGGCTTTGCCTTTCCCTTTGCCGCTTACAACACAATCCATCTCCCAATGGCCGGCTTCTTCACGAGTATTAGCTGCCGCAGGTCTTTTTTTCAATGCTTCTGCCTTTTAGATTGTTGTGGGCAACTCGTACCCTCTTATGGCGATTTTTTTTAGGTACTCGTTTTACTGGAAGGTCTTTATTTGTTATATTTGCAAATACTTCTTTGTCGATATAGTTATAGAGCGTTTTTTTTGCATATACTAGTCTTAAATTTTAAGCCTTTTGCCCGGATTTCGCCAATGACTGCGTCAGGGGTATATTCCTCTTTGATAATCTTTTTTTCAATATAATCGGCTAGTTTATGGTCATGACCGATCTTTATGCATGCTCCCTTATTAGCTGCTCTTTCCCGGTATATTCGCTCTGCTGTATCTGCACAGTATCTATCAACATAAACCAGGTCGCTTCTCAGCATCCTGACAGTTCCACGGGCAATCTCACGTTCGATGGTTCGCTTATGCTTGCCTAACAGCTTTGCTATCTCGCTGGGTGACTTCTTCTCCTTTAGAAGAATTTCAATCTGATAGCGTTCTTTTACAGTGATGTGTTTAAAGCGGCGGGAAGTCGTGGTACAATTGAGTTGACTCATGTGCTTTGCCTCCTTTATGTTTTTAAGCGTAGTTACCTTAAACATATCAGAGGTTTAGCCTTGAGTCTCTATTTTTTATTAAATGCGGCAATTAATTTTACAACTTACCTTTGCAAATATTTTAATCCCTATATTGTGCACTGGAGTAAAACCCTCGCGAAAAACTTGCGGCTTAAAAAGTTCGGGATTGTACTAAAGAAAACTGTAATAATTTTTACCGAAACTGGTTAATTTAAAACTAGTATTGATAGCAAAGGATGGATAAAAGCATGATTAATCTGATGAAACTCCTCAACAGACACAAGCCGCAACTGAGAGAATTTGATCCCACCACCATACAGAGGATAAAAGAAGGTATGTATTTGACAAAAATCATCAGTGAAACCCAGATCACCGCCCGTAAATGTAATTACTATGCCGGAATCTGTGAGGACCAGGAAATAGCGGAGGTATTCAAGCAGGAGAGCAAAAAATTAGTCAAAGCAGCCCACGCCCTCCAGGAATATTTTGAGAGCATGACAAAGGAGTGATCGCCATGAGATTTACGGATATGGATATGCTACAGGACTATGAGAAAGATGCCCGCATGGCAGTGGTGGCCTATTCCGTCATTCAAACGGAAATTCTTGATGAAACCTTACGTAAGCTCGTTGCAAATGCAGCCAATGAGGCGGCAAAATCGCAAAAAATATTTGCTGAATTGATTTTAGCCCGAGGAGACCGGCCTTAAAAAGCATACCTAAGACGGCTGCATCAAGCCGTTTTTTTATATGGTTTTTTAGTCAGGGATAAAGGATATTATGCACCGGACTGGAAGGCCTGTTTGGCCGACCATTTGCCGCAGCGGTCTCCCCAGCGGGCTAAGAGACATTTTTCTTCATAAATCTGGGCGATCTCACAGCTGTTGGCGCATCCTTTGCATTCAAAACTGGATTGAAAGAAGTTGGCTGTGGCAATGTGGAAACCCTTGAAAGAAGTCGTTTTTCCTTGTTCCGCCGTTTCCCTGGCCAGAATAGCCGCTCCAATGGCTCCCATCACATCATAATGCCTGGGAACAATAATTTCTTTTTGTAGAGCACGGGCAAAAGCTTCCTTCATTCCCACATTGGCCGCCACTCCTCCCTGAAAAACAATGGGTTCCAACAATTCCTTACCTTTTCCCAAGTTGCTTAAAAAATTCCTGACCAAGGCTTCGCAAAGGCCGGCCAGGATGTCTTCCAGCTTATGTCCCAATTGCTGTTTGTGGATCATATCGGATTCGGCAAAAACAGTACAGCGTCCGGCAATTCTTACGGGAGCAGTGCCTTTTAAGGCCAGAGAGCCAAATTCTTCGATGGGTATTCCCAGGCGGCCGGCTTGCTGATCTAAAAAAGAGCCGGTACCGGCGGCACAGACGGTGTTCATGGCAAAATCCGTAACCACCCCGCCTCTTAACACAATGAGTTTTGAGTCTTGTCCGCCTATTTCCAGTATAGTTTGCACACCGGGCACCAGTTCAGAAGCGGCCACGCTATGGGCGGTAATTTCATTTTTCACAATATCGGCTCCAACCAGCAGGGAAGCCAGATACCGAGCACTGCCGGTAGTTCCTACTCCGCCGATCAGAGATGTTTTGGCCCAGCGCTCCCCCAGTTGGCCTAAGGCCTGTTGAAGCGCGTTAATGGGCTGTCCCTTGGTTCGCAGATAGATTCGATCCACCAGATGATTAGCCGCATCTATCAAGACCACATTGGTGCTGACTGACCCTACGTCTACTCCAAGAAAAAAAGTTTCCATCACATACACACCTCTTTTTTTGCCAGCTTTTGGCGTTTAAGCATATCAACAAAAGCTTCCAGACGGGTCAGCAAGCCTGCTTCCCCTGTCTGTTCGTCAACATAAATAGTTAAAGTGGGGAGTGCATAATGTTGGCTCACTGCAGGCAGAACGGAATGGGCCACGATTTCCGGCATGCAGGTCAAGGGTGCAATCTGAATAATGCCGTCCACTCCCTGCCTGGCATATTCCACCGCACTGCCGATACTTTCCCGGCCGTGTCCCCCTACAAAGGAATTGAGAAAAGGGGCGGCTAATTTTCTGGCCTTCTTGGTTCCGCCGATTCTCATGATACCTCCCAGGAGATGTTCGTTAATCCAGCTGCTTAGGTATAGAGAGCGCACCACTTCCACTCCCATGGTTCCCAAATGCTTTTCCAGATTGAAATTAACGAATGGCTCTAAAACAGTGTAAATCTCGCCCACTATGGCGATTTTCAAGGGAGGATTTTGGTCTTTTTGCGGTATTTGATCCAGGGCGTCCATACTGGAGGACAGGATCTGACGGACTTCCTTGGTCTGCCGAGAGGAGTTGATTTTTTCATAGGCTTGGTGGAAAACTTCATCGGCAGCTCCCGGCATCGTCTCCCGCGGCCTGATTTGATGCACCTTTTGTTCCAGAAGATCCATGGCCCTGGCTTTTTGCCAGCTCAAATAAAGCGCAGCCATGATTTTGGACCAGGGGTTTTGTTTCAGGGAGGCTATTTTATCCCAGAGTTCTCGGAAATGGGCGTCCGGTGGTTCCAGTACCACTATTTTCATCTTAACTCCCAGATCTTGGAGGATTTCTTGTTGCACCTGGGCGTAGTATCCGATCCGGCAGGGACCGATCCCTCCCACCATGATGGCAGTATCAGCCCCCAATTCCAATGCTTCCAGGTAATTGCCCAGATTGATTTTTAAGGGTAAGCAGGCAAATTCCGGGGAATGAAGCACACCCAGACTCATGGTCCTTTTGGTGCAGGGAGGAGGGACTATTACTTCCAGACCCAGGCCTTCCAGAACTGTCTTGGCGGTGACGGCCAAGTGGCCCATGTGAGGAAAGGTTACTTTCATGATGCTTTCCTCCGTTTAACCATATCCAAAAATGCCTCCAGCCTGGTTTCCAGCCCTGCTTCTCCTGTATGCTCATCAATGGTCAGAGCCAGAAAGGGTTTTTCCCTTTCTCGCCGCACATATCTCGCCGCCAGCTCACCGATGAGGGAATCCGGGCCGCAGCCAAAAGAAGCCACGTGGATAAAACCATCCACGTTGGGATCATCCAGCCAATAGAGGACACTGCCCATAACTTTTTGACCCAAGGTCCAAAAAGGGCGTTTCGGTAAAACACCAACGGCTTTTTCTATTGTCTTTTCCGGAAGCATTTCCGCAGTAAAGACCTTCACGTTTTTCTTGGTCAGTTTACCGATAATATCCATCCCGGCAAAGGCGTCATAAAGATTGTAGCCGTGACCCAGCAAAACGATGGTGGCTTCGTGAGCTGCCTGGCTGTTAAACCCGGATCGTTTGTCTTCCAGAAGAGTAGAAGTGTGCAGGCCCTTTTGTTGAGCTTTTTCAAAGGACTTCTGGGCCATAAGGGATTTTTGCCAGGCCTTGGCGATTATATTTTTGTTCCGAGAAAAAAGCTGTCCCGCTTTTTCCATGGCTTCCCGTATTCCATCGGGATTCCTGCTGGCATCAATGGTGATATCGATGATTTCCGGCAAATGGGACAGGCTGCTTCTGATCATATCGGGCAGTCCCATGAACTTGGGGCAGATATATTTTTTGGGTTCCACGCTGATCAATCTGGGCACAAAAAGATAGTCTACCTTACTGGCGAGAAGAATCGTATGCCCAAAAAAGATTTTCACCGGAAAACATACTTCGTCTACTGTTTTTTGCACTCCCAAATCCACCAGTTCTTTATCAGTTTTGGGGGAAGGAATCACTTCCAGGCTAAGATTTTGAAAAAAGCTTTGCCAAAGGGGAAAATAATAATAATAAAATAAGGCTCTGGGTATACCGATGCGCGCTCTATTCATGCCAAACTCCTCATTTATTTTCTATTATTGCCCTGGTCCGGGACTGCTATAACACAGAGAAATTGAATTGTTATCCTTGGGGATGGAAAATAACCGCGATCACATAGCCGGAAACCACTGCCACCGAAATGCCAACGGCGGTGGCCTGGATGCCCCCGGCAAAGACGCCCAGCAGCCCGTCGGTCTTCGCACTGTCAATGGCCCCTTGTGCCAGAGCATGACCAAAGCCGCTAAGGGGAACGGTTGCTCCCGCACCGGCCAAGTCCACCAGGGGCTGGTACAAGCCCAGGGCGCTGAGCAGAGCTCCTCCACAGACGAGACCCACCAATATGTGGGCAGGAGTAACCTTAAATGGGGTTAGATCCATAATCAACTGGGCAAGAAGGCAAATCAACCCTCCGATAACAAACGCCATCAGAAACTGCATTTTCCTTTCCTTCCTATCTTTTTAATACTCTATGGCCACCGCATGGGCAATGCAGGGGATGGAATCTCCCTGCTGGGCTGTTAACGGGCTGAGCAAGGCTCCTGTCCCGATGCCGAGAATTTTCTTGTACCGTCCTTGTTTCATTTCCTTTAACAGATAGCCCGCGGTGACTACACCGGAGCAAGCGCAGCCGCTCCCTCCCGCGTATACGTTTTGGGACGCATCATAAACAAGTAGACCGCAATCAGTATAGTTCTTAGTCAGATCGAGACCTTGCCTACCGGCCAGGATGATAGTCAATTCTTTGCCTACAGCGGCCAGATCCCCGGTAACGATCAGGTCATAGTAATCAGGACTTCTTCCCGTATCTTGAAAATGGGCGACCAATGTATCAACGGCAGCAGGAGCCATGGCCGATCCCATATCATTGCTGTCTTTGATGCCCATGTCAATGACCTTGCCAGTGGTTATATGAGTAATCCGAGGCCCATTTCCCGCTGCGGCAAGAACGAGAGCTGCAGCACCGGTTACGGTCCGCTGGGATGTCAAGGGTTTTTGGATCCCCTGTTCGGTGGGAAAGCGAAACTGTTTTTCTGCTGTAGAATAATGGCTACTGGTTGCCGTGAGAATATAATCGGCGAAAGCCCCGTCCAGGAGCATGGCACCCAGGGAAAGGCTTTCATACATGGTGGAACAAGCTCCATACAAGCCGAAAAAGGGAATCTGCAGTTCCCGGGCGGAGAAATTGGCAGAGATGATCTGGTTGAGAAGATCTCCTGCCAGCAGGTAATGAATATCGTCAGGGGTCAAATTAGCTTTTTCCAATGCCATTTTTAAAGACGTCAAGAGGTACTTTCGTTCAGCTTTTTCCCAAGTATTTTCTCCAAAATAGCTGTCCTCGGTGCAAAGATCATAGTAATCGGCTAGAGGCCCCTGCCCTTCCAAAGGACCCACCACCGTGGCCTCAGAAATGATGACAGGAGGATTAGCCAGAACAACTGTTTGCTTTCCGCTTCTTTTTTTGGCGCTTAAGGACATAAATCATCACCCCGGCTACTGGAGCAGGTAGTAGAGAAGACCGATTAAAACTGAAATGATGAAGCCATAAGCTAAGACGGGGCCTGCGATGACAAAAAGCTTAGACGCCAGGCCGAAAACAAATCCTTCTTTTTTAAATTCCAGGGCTGGTGAGACGATGGAGTTGGCAAAACCCGTGATGGGAACAATGGAGCCGGCTCCGGCAAACTTAGCAATATTGTCATAGATCCCCAGACCGGTGAGCAAAGCACCGAAAAAAATCATGACCGCGGCGGTGGCAGAAAAAGCGTCTTCCTGGGACAAACCTCTGCCAAGAAAAAAGCTGACAAAAATCTGGCCGATGAGGCAGATCAGCCCTCCTACCAGAAAAGCTCCTAGCATGTTCCGACGAAGATCCGGTTTGGGTTTAATCTGCTCTACCAGTGCTTGGTATTTCTTTTCCTGGTACGCTTTTGTTTCCTGCTGGATTTGCTCCTGTAATCCTTTCTCCGCCGCCATGACCCAATTATCTCCTTCCTGCTTGGATTCTCCAAGGCTTCGATTGTAAAATTGAAAAGCCGGCCCGCACCGGCTGGAGAATAAATTGTCACCGGGTGGTGACCGGTCTTTCAACCATTGATAATAGGTTTTAAAAGGTGCTGAATTAAAAATCCGCTCTTTTTTCCGCGTAGGCGATTTTGACATTGGCTTTAAACTCACTTAATCTGCCGTTCTCCACATTGGCAGTTAAATTATAAACCTCCACTCCTGTTACGTTGGGCACGTCTTGAGATGCTTGTTTCACGGCATTTTCAACAGCCTCCCGCCAGCTGCTTTTGGATTCGCCGACCAATTCTACAACTTTAACGTACACTGGTGGGATACACCTCCTTTTTCTGAGCAAAAATGTCTGCAACATTATTATTTCTCTTCTGTCTGCAAATATGTATCGAGGAAAAGGGAGCCTAAATAAAAAAAACGCAAGAACTTTTTCTTACGCTTTTTTGTCGGCGGTGATGAACTCGCGAATACGTTTTAGAGCCTGTCGTTCAATGCGGGAGATCTGAACCTGAGACAGGCCGACGATTTCTGCCACCTCTGATTGGGTTTTATCCTGAAAAAATCGCATCAAAATTATCTGCCGGTGCTTTTCCGGCAATCTCATCAGAATTTCCCTGAGAGCAATTTTGTCAAACCACATTTCATTCGCTTCCACATCGGTCAGCTGATCCAGCAGATAAATAGGATCTCCTTCATCCTGGTACAGGGTTTCGTGGATGGAGCAGGGATACTGAGCGGCTTCCATAGCGCTGATAATCTCTTCCCGATCCATGGCCAGAGCCTCTGCTATCTCATTGATACTGGGCTCCCTGGCCAGCTTTTTTTGCAATTCTTCTTTGACGCGATGGGCCTTAAAGGCCGTCTCCTTTAAAGAACGGCTGACTTTAATGGGGTTGTCATCCCGCAAAAACCTTTTGATTTCTCCGACGATCATGGGGACCGCATAAGTGGAAAACTTGACGCCGTAAGCAAAGTCAAATTTATCAATTGCCTTGATCAAGCCAATGGTACCGATTTGGAAAAGGTCCTCCAATTCATATCCCCTGTTTTCAAAACGCTGGACCAGGTTAAACACCAGCTTCAGATTGCAGTTGATCAGTTTTTCCCTGGCCGCCCCGTCACCGGCTTGGGCTTTTTTTAATAAATCCATTATTTCTTGGTCAGACAGGAGGGGGTAACGAGGCAGGTTCATTTCAGACAGACGGCTGACCATGGCCCTTCCTCCTTAATTGGGAGGATCCGCCAGCGGTCGAAGTCGTTTAATCAAAATAACTTTAGTCCCTTTCCCCGGTTTTGTTTCCACCTTTACTTCATCCATAAAAGACTGCATGAAGACAAAGCCCAGCCCCATCCGTTCTTCATCGGTGGAATAGGCAGGCTGCATGGCTTGTTCCAGATTTTCGATTCCCTTCCCGTAATCTGTCACGCTAAATTGAAAGTACTCTTGAAAACGAATAGCCTCAATTTCAATAAATTCTTTCTTCTTGTTTTCGTAGCCGTGAATAATCGCATTGGACACGGCCTCTGACACTGCTACTTTAATTTCTTCCAATTCATCAACAGTCATATCTACTTGAGCGGCAAAAGCAGCTACGGCGATTCTGGCCAGGGCGATATTTTCAGGGAGACTTTGCACATCAAGTTTCATTGAATTCAGACTTTGCGCCATAATTTACTCTCCTCGTTTGATATGAGTTATAAAACCTGTAAACCTGGACTGCTTTCAGACTGTTTTCCCGGTACTGCTTTGCACTTTCGCCTGTTCTTCCGAATCGTAGAGTCCAATAATTCGTAAGATGCCGGAAAGTTCCAATACCCGCTTCACATGGGGTTGAGCTCCCACGATAGCCACCACCCCACCCTGTTCCCGGATCCTTTTATAGCGGCCCAGGATGACACCAAGGCCGGAGCTGTCGATAAAATTCACTTGCTCCAGATTGAGGATCAGGTTCTTGGTTTTTTGTTGAAACAATTCTCTTTCAATGAGGTTGCGGAAGGTTTCCGCTGTCAACAAGTCCAATTCCCCACTAATTCGTACAATCAAAAAGTTATTTTCGGTGATAGTCTGTAACTGCAATTTTTTCCCTCCAGTCTGCAAACCATTCCATAAATATTTTCGGCACCAACATCTATTTTCCTTCTAAATTATGGAAAAAATAAAGAAATAACCGGCCGGCTGCCGGTTACTCTTTCAAGAATAGTGTCCAGAAAAGTCCGGAAAAATAGGCTACTGTTGGCCAAGGGTTACTACTCTGTTCCATGATTTGGTAAACATGCCCCAGAAGCTGACTCTGGCAATGTTTTCCCCCGCCAGAAGATCAATGCGGCGTATTTCCTGGCCCTTGTTCCGGATGATCAGGCTACCAACTTTTTCTCCTCTGTTAATGGGGGCTGGCAGATAGTGGGGCAACTCAATCAAGGTATCCAGCTCTTTTTCTTCGCTTTTGGCCAGCAGAGCTCCGGCAGCTTCTGCCGTGATTACTGCAAGCCGGTCTTTTTGCCCTTTACTGACCTTGACTTCCTCCACAGTCTGGTGCTGATCAAATATTTTTTCGTAAATGAAATTGGCAAAACCCCAATTAAAAAGCTTCATGGTCTCAGCAAAATGACCGTTCTTCCGGTCAACGCCCATCACTACGCCGATTAATTCCAGGCCGTCTTTTTCCACGGAAGCGGCCAGGTTTCTTTTCGCCGCCGAAGTGGTCCCGGTTTTTAAACCGGTCACTCCCGGGTACCACCACAGCAATTTATTGGTGTTATATAGGATTAGGGGCCTGGGCTCACCGCGAAATGTATACTCTTTAATGGTGGTCAATTCTTTCATTTTGGGCAGCTTTAAGGCCCATTGGGAAATCAAGGCCATATCTCTTGGCGTGGTATAATGCTCATCATCATGAAGACCATGGGAGTTAGTAAAATGAGTGTTCACCGCCCCCAATTGCTGCGCTTTTTCATTCATCAGCCGAACAAAATTTTCTTCCGAGCCAGCCAGGTGTTCGGCTACCGCTACGCTGGCATCATTGGCTGAACCGACGGAAATGGCGATAAGCATTTCTTCCAAGGTAAATATTTCTCCCGGTGCCAAATAGACTTGGGAGCCTCCGTAACCGGCAGCATTTTCACTGGTAAGAACCTGGTCCGCCAGTTGAGCTTTCTCCTGGTGGATGGCTTCCAAAGCCAATCCCAGAGTCATGATTTTGGTCATGCTGGCTGGATACCATTTTTCATCGGCATTTTGCTCAAAAAGCACCTGACCTGTTGCCGCATCCATTAAAATAGCGCCTTTAGCTTCTAAAGAAAAATCCGCTGCCAAGGCGGGAAAAGGGAAAGCAAAAAACAACAGACCAGCAAAAGAAATCAGGATAGCCAGACGCTTCCACATCATGGACCAACCTCCTAAATTTGCTGGTCTTATTATACCCTGAGCTACCGACGATCATACCAGGCAGTTTGGAATTTATTGTTTTAAGCTTTTACTCTTCCGGAATCAGTCCGTAAATCAAGGGCGGCAGTTCTGGAGGAGAAGGGGCTATTTGATAAGAAGACAGGATCCGGTTGACAGCTCGCTCCCCTTTTTCCCGGCAATTGGCATGAATACAGGCCAAAGGTTCGCCTTCTATGACCTCATCTCCCACTTTTTTGTTTAAAACCAAGCCCACCGCCGGGTCGATAGCATCGTCCAGGGTTTGTCTCCCTGCCCCCAAATCCATGGCCGTCCTGCCCACTTCTGCACAGAGAATGTTTTTAACATAACCGGTGGCAGGAGCTTTGGCTTCCAAGATAAAGCCGGCACCGGGCAAGAGAGATGAATCATCAATGACTTCTTTCCTACCGCCTTGGGCTTCAATCATTTGGGCAAATTTCTCCAAGGCAAGCCCCTTGGCCAGGATCTCTTGCAGGAAATCCTGTCCCTCTTCAATTTCTTTCACCCGGCCGGCCAGTTTCAGAAGCTGCGCCCCCAAAGTCAGACAAAGTTGAAGCAGGTCTGCCGGTCCTTGCCCCTTCAGAGACTGGATAGCTTCTTTGATCTCCAGAGCATTGCCCACGGCATGGCCCAGAGGCTGATTCATGTCCGTAATCAGCGCAGCCGTTGGGCGCCCCACGCTGCAGCCTATGTCCACCATCAACTTGGCCAGCGAAAAGGCATCGTCAGTGGTCTTCATGAAAGCCCCGTCACCCACTTTAATGTCCAGAACGATAATATGGGCACCTGCGGCGATCTTTTTGCTCATGATACTAGCGGCGATCAGGGGCAGACTGTCTACAGTGGCGGTCACGTCACGCAAAGCATAAAGTTTTTTATCAGCAGGAACCAGGTTGCCTGTCTGGGCGATAATAGCCAGCCCGATCCTATTCACCTGATGAATAAAATCGGCAATGGTCAGTTCCGTTTTCAGCCCCGGAATGGCCTCCAGTTTATCGATGGTACCGCCGGTATGGCCCAGACCCCGACCGGACATTTTTGCCACCTTCAAGCCGGCGGCTGCCAGCAGGGGAGTAAGAATTAAACTGGTCGTATCCCCCACTCCTCCCGTGCTGTGCTTATCCACAACGACACCTTCTATTTGGCTTAAATCCATAGTCTCACCCGAATTAACCATGGCCCGAGTTAAATCCACCGTCTCTTCCGGACTTAGTCCTTGATAATAAATGGCCATGGCCAGAGCGGCTATCTGGTAATCGGGGATCCTTCCTGCTGTGTAATCTTGAATTAAGTATTCGATTTCACTACGGGAAAGAGTGAAGCCGTCCCGTTTCTTCTGAATGAGATCAACCGTACGCAACTTATTCCTCCTCCGGCGTAACTTTTCCGCCTGTCCTGCCTATGTCTTCTCCAGACTCAATTTCAACTTCCGGATTACAGGAGGGCAATAATATTCTGCAACAGGGCAAAAAAGTTAGCATGCATCCGGGAGGCCACCTGAACGACCTCCTCATGGCTTAGGGGTTCCTTTGACATACCGGCAGCCAAATTGGTAATGCAGGAAACAGCCAGTACTTTCATTCCCCCATGGTTGGCCACGATTATTTCGGGCACAGTAGACATTCCTACCGCATCGGCACCGATCTTTTGCAAAAAACGGATTTCTGCTTTTGTTTCATAACTGGGACCGGAAACAGCCGCATAGACGCCCTCTTTTAATTCAATGCCCAATTGCTCTGCGGCCTGGTGGGCTATTTCCCTCAATTTTCGATCATAAGGCTGGGACAGATCAGGAAAGCGAGGTCCCAGCGCAGCATAATTCTTTCCCCGTAGGGGATTATCTCCCATTAAATTAAGATGGTCTTCAATTAACATTACGTCCCCAGGTTTCAACTTATCGCTAATGCCGCCGGCAGCATTACTCACGATCAAAACATTTATTCCCAGCTGCTGCATTACTCTTACCGGATAAGTAACTTCCTCCATAGTATATCCTTCGTAATAGTGAAAACGCCCTCGCAGGGCAAAAAGCCTTTTCTTGGCCAGAGATCCCACAACCAGGCGCCCGGCATGTCCTTCCACCGTTGAGATGGGAAAATGAGGTATTTCCTCATAGGGAATGGAAAAAGAGTTCTGGAGCCGATCAGTCATTTCACCCAGACCGGAACCCAGAATCAAGCCCAGGTCACATGGTGTGTCCAGATATTTTTTTAAATAGTTGGTAGTCTCCTTCAGTTTGGCCATTAAATCCAACTTCAGCTCACCTCTATTCAAGTAGAACTGGCAGCATGCTTTCGCCTGGCAGGTCAGTTTCAATTCCTAAGAGATCGGAGATGGTTTTACCCAGGTCGCTGAAGGATCTCCTCACCCCCAGATTCTCGCCTTTTTTAATTTTGTTCCCGGCAATCAGCAAAGGGACATATTCCCGAGAGTGATCGGTACTGGGTGTGGTGGGATCGCAGCCGTGATCTGCGGTTAGGATCAGTACGTCTTTGTTCTGCAGGCGGGAAAAGAAAAGGGGAAGTTGTCCGTCAAATTGTTCCAGGGCCTTGGCGTAGCCCTGGGGGTCGTTTCGATGACCGTATTTAGAATCAAAATCCAGCAGGTTGACAAAAATTAGCCCCTGAGAATATTTTTCCATGGCATCCAGGGTTTTTCTCACTCCATCATCGTTGTCTTTGATGGGAAAGGTATCTGTAATCCCTTCTCCGGCAAAAATATCATTTATTTTCCCCACTGAAATGACCGGATAGCCTGCCTCTTGAATGGCATTGAGCAAGGTGGGGCGAGGAGGTTTTAAGGTAAAATCACGCCTGTTGGCCGTACGTTGAAAATTTCCCGGCTGTCCGATGAAAGGACGGGCAATAACCCTGCCCACTCCATGATCCCCCTGCAGCAACTCCCTGGCTTGACGGCAAATCCAATATAGTTCTTCCACCGATATCACTTGTTCGTGAGCAGCCACCTGGAAGACACTGTCGGCTGAAGTATAAACTATGGGTTTCCCCGTCCGGAGATGTTCTTCTCCCAATTCTTCGATGATCACAGTGCCTGAAGCCGCTTTGTTCCCCAAAATTCGGCGACCAATGGCCTTTTGGAAAGAATCGATGATCTCCGGCGGAAAGCCTTGCGGATAAGTGGGAAAAGGCTTATCCAGAATGATCCCCGCCATTTCCCAATGGCCGGTGGTTGTATCTTTGCCTGCTGACAATTGCCCCATTTTTCCATAAGCGCCCGCAGCTTCTGGCACCGGATCAACTCCCAGAATCGGGGTTAGATTGCCCAGTCCCAGCCGGGCCAAGTTTGGGATAAATAATCCGTTTACCGCCCTGGCCGTGTTGGCCAAGGTATTGCTTCCTTCGTCCCCATATTTGGCGGCATCAGGTGCTGCACCGATGCCCATACTGTCCAAGACGATGCAAATAATGCGACTAATCATGGATAATCCTTTCTCACCTACGCTCGAGGATGGGTTTTATTATAAATCTCTTTTAAGCGGGTTTGGGTTACCTGTGTATAAATTTGAGTTGTAGCAATATCCGCATGACCCAACATTTCCTGTACTGCCCTCAAGTCAGCCCCGTTTTCCAGCAAGTGGGTGGCAAAAGAGTGACGCAGGGTATGGGGTGTTATATTCTTTTTGATGCCCGCTTTTTTTGCATACTTCTTGATAATCTTCCAAAAACCCTGTCTGGTCAAGGGCAATCCCAAATAATTTAAAAAAGTGGTTGATACTCCAGGCCGCTTAGCCAGTTTGGGGCGACTCCGGTCCAGATATTCCCTCAAATATTTAGCTGCCGTCGATCCAATGGGCACTATTCTTTCCTTGGACCCTTTGCCTGTACACCGAAGATATCCTGCCTCCAGATTAATCTGGTTCATTTCCAAAGAAACAAGTTCGGAGACACGCAACCCTGTAGCATAAAGGAGTTCCAACATGGCCCGATCCCGCAAACCGGCTGGCTTGTCCATTCTGGGCTGCTGTAAAAGGCGGTTTACTTCATCCACATTCATTATCCGGGGCAACTTGTGGCTCATTTTTGGTGAATCCAAATTGGCCGTGGGATCATTCTGGACCAAGTTTTCTCCTAGGAGAAAACGATAAAAGCTTTTGATGGCGGCCAGATGTCTGGACACTGTTGCAGTAGCTTTGCCCTGTTTTTTCAAGTATAACAGATAGAGGGATAAAGAATTCTCATCAATTTCTCCCAATTGTTTTACTCCCGAGCGATGTAAAAAATCCTGTAACTGCTTTAAATCCCGGTAGTAGGAATCCAGAGTATTTTCCGCCAGGCCCCTTTCCACGGCCAGGTATTGAATAAAACCATCAATATAATGGTTTAGCATTTCCTCACCCTCTTTCCGCCTTTTTACATATTCAACGAAAGGTTGATTTTTCCTGTTCTCGGCAAAAGAAAAAGCCCGGAAAAAGGGTCTGTTGATGCTAAAAATAAGCTATCAGCAGTTTTAGCATTAATGGTGAAAAATAAGCCTCAATAAAGGCTCCTCCCAGAATAGCTGTACTGAGAATGACAGTCGCAAAAGAATAGGCCATAAATTGCTGGGTTAAGTTCCACCTACCGCTACGAAAATGACCGCGGAAAAGCCAGGAGGAGAAAGATATCCCCAGCACGGCGGCAGTAATTAAAGCGGGTAAAATCAGAAGATTGGGGGGAGTAAAAGAAAAAATGGACAATAAGATACCTTGCAGGCCCCTTTCCTGAATAAAAAAGCCAACCGTAAAGCCCAGGATAAATCCTTTTAAAGACAGAACCACCATGATCAAGGGAGCACCCACAACTGTTAACCCAAGAAACCAGATGAGGAAAATGATCCTCAAGTTGATGGTGAGGGACTTTTGGGTTAAGAGGAAGTTGTCCAGTTCTGTATCCGGTAGGCCGGAAAGAAAGATATTGATATATTCCGCCAGTTCGCTGTTTTCTTCATAAGAAAGGGTTTTTACAGTCAGAGCACCCAGGACGATTCCCAGGATCAGGAAAAAGACAGCGGCGAAATAGAGGCGAAGGTTGTCCTGGCAGTGATTTTTCCAAAGTTCCATCAGTTTATAAACAAACACAGCTGTTCCTCCCTACAATGCTGTTTCTATATTTATGGGGCAGGAACAGCTTTTATAACCACTTTTTTCTAAGGGTGTCTGGTCATGGATAAGGCCATTTGGGCCAGATATTGGGAAGCCAGGATATCTTCCACGGAATTGCCGCTGGCCGCCACAAAAGTTATATTTTTCGTCAGCAAGCAGGCCTGATCCAGAGCTCTTTTTGCTCCTTCTCGAGCAGTCTCCAAACCCTTTTTGCCAAAAGTCCGGGCCACGGTAGCAGTCAATACGGTTCCCCCTGCCTGAAAGGCCGCATCAAAAGCCACCCCTCCCGAGTTGGTTACGGCCACAACAACAGTATTTTGAAAATCTGCCAACTTGACAGTGCTGGCCCCCAGGTTGGGGAGAAGGCAGTACTCCTTGATTCCTGCCTTTTTCAGACCTCGCAGAACCGGGGCACAAGACCTGATCCGACTTTCCCGATCGTCCCAACGGGGCTCGGCCACGACTATTACCGGACAATTATGCTGTAAAGCTTTTTCCCCGCCTCCAAGCCAATAACTTCCGGCTTCACGTCAACGGGAACAATGACGCCGTCAGGGCTGGCCCCGTAAACTTTCCGCGCTCCTGCCTCCAGGGCGGCCTCCAAAGTAGTGGACATATCGATGATATCCACGATAACCACCACATGCCCCTGGCTGGCAGCCTGCCGGGCACCTGAAGCATCGACGGAACAATTGATTATCGGCTGCCAGATATAAACCCCTCCTTTTTGCTGGCCAAAGGGCCGGACAAAGAAAGAACATAGGAAACGGCCAGCAGGGTTTTGCCATCCAATAGATTGCCAGAGGAAACCATTTCCTGAAGTCTTTCCCAACTTACCCACTTCAGTCCGGTAATTTCCTCCTGATCCAGAGGTTGTCCTTCTCTTCCTTGGACCCGGGCCAGATACAGGTAGACCAACTCATTGCTGAAACCGGGAGAGGTAAAAAATTTGGTCAGAAATTTTAGTTCTTTTGCCTTCAGGCCCGTTTCTTCCAGCAGCTCCCTCCTGGCGCAGTCCAGAGGGTCCTCCCCCGCTTCCAATTTTCCTGCCGGTATCTCCCACAAATATTTTTCCACCGGTTTACGGAATTGTTGAACTAAAAGTATTTCTTCCTGATTGTTCACGGGGATTACCGCCACTGCACCTCGGTGTTCGACTATTTCCCTCTTTGCCCTCCTCCCGTTAGTACAAATTACTTCATCTACCCGGAGACTGATAATTTGACCGTCATAGATTCGGATCGATTTCAGAGTCTTTTCCTCCAAGGCCGTGCCTCCTCTGCATAAATTGATCTTTCCAGCGTAAGAATAGAAAAAAAACCTCATCTATCACCATTATATAAGGAGTGGGAGGTCCGGGTAAACCGTGGAAATTTATGTGAAAAAAAACAGGCTGTTCTTCCATGGCAAGTTGGGAGAATTGATCGGTTGGTTCAAATCCATGCCGCCGGAAAAAACAATCGCAGAATTGATTTCTTCCTTTCTCCATTAAAAGCCTAAAAGAAGCCGGGCTCGCATGGAAATTAAGCGAACTAGCTGATACATGGTCGGTGAGATAAGGACAAGCAAGGCGAACGGCAACAATGCTGCTCCCACCAGCTGAGCCAAATGGCCCCATTTTAGTCTTTGGCGATAGAGTCTGCTGACCCCTTTAGCATCCACAAGAATAGATCCCACTTTCAATCTGACCAAAAAAGTGCTTGCCATGCCCGGTCTTCCTTTCCCCAGGAAGTCGATGATATGGGAGTGGGCTCCCACCGCTACTATTAACTCTGCTCCCTCCTGATAGCTAAGAAGCATCGCTGCATCTTCGCTGGTACCCGGTGCGGGAAGCAGTTGGTATTCTACTCCCAGCTCTTGGAGACGTTTTTCTCCTGGAGCCTGACCATTGCGGTAGGCATGAAGAAAAATCTGCGAACCTGTGCGCAAAGCGGTATCGGAGATACTGTCCATGTCTCCAATAATCAAATGGGGCCTAAAGCCGAATTCCAAGAGAGCATCAGCTCCCCCGTCCACTCCGATCAAGACCGGCTTCATTTCGTGGATATAAGGAAGAATGGCAGCCAAGTCTTCTTTATAAGTCGGCCCCCGCACCACCATCAGGACATGTTTACCTTTGATAGGAACTCTGAGAGGAGGGATGGAAAGGGGCTGGAAAATCGTATCCATTTCCTTCAAAGCATAATCAACAGTGTTGAGAGCAAATCTTTTCAGTTCATTTTTGAAATTTTGTTCGGCTTTGAGAAGCCGCTCTCCAACAATACTTTTCGTCAATAATTGACCGGAAAAACTCTCACTTCCGGTCCGAAAAGTGTTTCCCACCAGTTCACCTTTTTCTCCCTCTTCCACCACTTCCATGATGCGAACATCCACATTATCCAGAATAGGAATCCCGGCCTTCAAAATTTTCTCGGCTCCCAAAACCGGATAATGACCGGAAATTGAACTGGCAGCATTGATCACTGCCCTTACTTTTCGTGCTATCAAGGCATCGGCCGCCACTTCATCCAGATTGAGATGATTGATAATCGCTATGTCTCCAGGCCGAAGTCTTTTGATCAGGTTTTTGGTTTTTGGGTCCAACCGGCAAGGACCTTGAATGTTCATAAAAAACCACCAAACTCTTTACATTTGCTTCTTTTAGTATGTTAATTTTGATGTGGGGAAATGCAAAAGCCTGCTTTTGGCGCAGGCTTTCATTTCCTTCAATTGATTTTTACTTGCATTCTCAACTTATCAGCCACCATGGCGATGAATTCTGAGTTGGTGGGTTTCCCTCGTTCCACATTAATGGTATAACCAAAGAACCGGTTCATCATTTCCACATTTCCCCGATCCCAGGCTAATTCAATAGCATGCCTGATGGCTCTTTCCACCCGGCTGGGGGTGGTTTGGTACTTTTGGGCAATCATGGGGTAAAGCTCTTTGGTGATAGCTCCTAAAAGACTGATTTCTTCAATAACTAGAAGAATGGCATCTCTTAAGTATTGGTAACCCTTGATGTGGGCCGGTACTCCCATTTGATGAATGATCTTGGTTACTTCCACATCCAAATTCTTAGACTTGACCGGAGCTTGGACAGTGGTGGATTGTCCATTGGCCAGCTGACGGATTCTGGTGCCCAGTACTTCCAAATCAAAGGGTTTTAGGATATAATAATCCGCACCTAACTCAACAGTCCTTTGCGTCATGAATTCCTGTCCCAGAGTGGTGAGAATAATGACTTTAGGGCGAAAGCTCAATTCCAGGCCGCTCAGCTTTTCTAAAACACCTATTCCATCCAAGTGGGGCATGATGATATCCAAAACCACCACATCCGGCTCCTTTTCCCGGATCAATTTGAGAGTTTCATGTCCATTGTAAGCAATGCCGGTTACCTCAAATTCCTCATTGGAAGCTAAATACTCCTGCAGGATTTCGCAAAATTCCCGGTTATCATCAGCAATTAATACGCTTATTTTCTGCCCAACGTTCAACCTCTCTACCCCCCGTCAAAATGTACCTGTAAATTTTTAGGTGAATAGGGTTTCGACATGGGCAGGTGATTATCCTTCCTTCTTATGGAAATTCAATCAAAAAATCGCAGTTTTTAGAATATAATAAAGGAGCTAAGCCGCTCCTTTATTTTTCTCTTCTAGCTGCAACAGGTCTGTTTCCATCAGCATCCATTCGGCCAGAATGCCGTATCCTTTCGTCGGTTCGTTAACAAAAACATGGGTAACCGCCCCCACCAAGCGGTTCTTCTGAATAATGGGGCTTCCGCTCATTCCCTGGACGATGCCGCCTGTGAGGCTTAATAATCTGGGATCGGTGATCTGGATCACCAGATTTTTTCCGCTGGGTAACCGCTGGGGAACGATTTTAGTGATTTCAATAGCAAAAGATTCTATTTTTTCCTGATCCACCACTGTTAACATCCTAGCTGGACCGGTCTCCACCTGATGGGCAAAAGCCACAGGCAAAGGATGAGGATACAATTCGTTGTCCAGACGGCTCTTCAGCACCCCAAAAATACCTGCCTGCGTATTCTTTTGAATGTCTCCCAGGATTATTTGGGAGTCAGTAAAGATGCCTATTTTTTCTCCCGGTTGGCCTCGCCGGGCTTGTTGAATTCCCTGGATAGAAGCATTGATTATTTTCCCTTCCCCTTGAGCGATTTGCTGGCTGGTTTCCGCATCGGCAATAACATGACCCAATGCCCCGTAAATAAGGGTATTTGGTTCAAAAAAGGTCAATGTTCCCACGCCTGCTGCACTGTCCCGAATATAAAGACCGACTCGGTACCTGCCCGTTTCGCGGCAGTATGCAGGACTTACCGGAATTTCAATTTGCTGTCGATTTCTTTGAATAAGCAAAACAATAGGGGCACCTTTCTGACCCAGCTCATGGATAAGCCGCAATGTTTCTTCATCGGAGCTGATGGGATAGTTGTTGATTTCTTTGATGATATCCCCTATTTCCAGCCCGGCCTCTTTGGCTGGCAGATAACTCCGCCCCTGGTCAACTACCGGTGAATAGCCGGTAATTATCACTCCTTGAGTTTTCAGCAACACTCCAATGGAATGGCCGCCGGGATAGAGTTTGATTTCATCCACTGCATCAACCTGCAGCTTCTTAAGAGGGATTAAACCAAAAAGTTTGAGTTTCAAGTTGATTTGACCGGGCTTGTTTATTCGAGGACGATCCTCCCCTTGGAGAAAACTGCCCAGGGAATTGGTGCCTTTTTTGTCAATATTCAAAAGATTTTCCGGAACTGTTTTAATTTCCACATTAAAGCTGTTTAACAGGCATTGAGGCAGCTGCAGATCCAGGCCAAATTGTTCACCCACATTGACTTTGAAAGCGGCCGGAAGAGCATAAAAACTCCGCATGGGAGGACTGATACTGATCAATACTACAAGACTTGCCAGGATTATTCCCATCCACGATCTGTATTTTCTCTGCATGCAAGTTTCACGCTCCTATTATAATCAAAACAAATGTCTTCGCGGGATCTCACCTCCTCTTAGGAAGAAAAAACCAACTTATGGACAAGCAGCGTAAAGTTGGTTGGCACGGGTCCAATCATGCAACTCGACGACGTTTTTAAAGTGTCCCAGATAGATTTTTTTATGCCGGATTTTTTTTAAAAAATCCTCCCAACAATGAAAAAGCAGGCTCGCCGTCTCTTTTGCTCCTGATGGGATTTTTTTGTTTTTCGTTGCAAAAAAAATATCCTCTTCAAGGAAATTATCAGGTAAAATAGACAAGGCGGGTTTCGGCAGGCATAAAAAAACTGACTGAAAGTCATCAGGAAGGGTGTACTTGTTGAGGGAGTATTTACAAAAAGCAAACCGGTCGATAAGAAATCTTCCTGAATTTCTTTATGGGTTGAAACAGGGAATCCCTATTGCCTTAGGTTATTTTCCGGTAGCTTTTACTTTTGGCATTTTGGCAGTGAAAGGGGGCATACCGATTTCGGTGGCCATTCTCATCTCATTGACCAATTTTACTTCCGCCGGGCAATTTGCCGGTACCAACCTGATCATCGCTAATGCATCACTAATGGAAATTGCCTTAACTACTTTTGTCATTAATATTCGCTATTTACTCATGTCTTTATCCTTGTCGCAAAAGATCATGCCAAAAATGCCGGCTTTGGAAAGATATATTCTGGCTTTTGGCATCACCGATGAAACCTTTGCCATCGCTTCTTTGGAACACAGGGAAATCACTTTCCCGTATATGGTGGGGCTGATAGCCTGTCCTTATGCCGGTTGGGCTCTGGGTACAGCCTGGGGAGCTTTCATTTGCTCTGTACTGCCCCCCATCTGGCAAAACTCCATGGGCATTGCCCTTTATGCTATGTTTATAGCCCTTTTGGTTCCCGCTGCCAAAAAATCACTGGCAGCTTTAGCAGTGACCATGATTGCGGTGAGCATCAGCTCTCTTTTCGCCTGGGCCTCATATTTTGAAAAGCTTTCCGGAGGTTGGAATATTATCATTGCCACCATCATCGCATCCACAGCCGGGGCCGTTTTATTCCCCAGAAAGGGTGATGACCTTGGATAAGATACTCCTGGCCGTGCTCCTGATGGCAGTGGTTACCTATTTACCTCGAGTTTTTCCCCTTGTTGCTTTTCAAGGCAAATTACAGTCCAGATTCCTTCGCTCATTCCTGTATTACGTGCCATTTGCCGTGTTGGGGGCTATGACCTTCCCTCAGATTCTCTATTCTACCGGCAATATTTACTCCTCTGCTGCCGGTACCATCATGGCGCTCATCCTGGCTTATTTTGAACAGGGTTTGTTAAAAGTAGCTCTAGGCGCAATCTTCATGGTTTATCTTTACCAGCTATGGTTCTGACTTAATAGTCTCCGGAAGCAGTTCTTGGCTAAAGCTGCCCATCAGCTATCTAGAACACAGCACAAATCGCTCTCCCCTCTAAATTTCCTCGCGGTGGGTGTGCAAGCCAATCCTCCCATGGCTGAACCTTTAAGCTCAGATGGTAATAAGCTCTGGACATTTTTCAAGGCAAGGAGAACTTCATCCGGAGGGATTACACTTTTAATTCCGGCTAAGGCCATTTCCGCTGCGGCAAAAGCATTAGCCACTCCTATGGCGTTTCGCTTGATACAAGGTACTTCCACCGGACCGCCAAGAGGGTCACACACTAATCCGAGCATGTTTTTTATGGCAAGAGCAGCAGCATGTGCAACTTGCATTGGATTTCCTCCAACCAATTCCACTAAAGCCGAGGCGGCCAAGGCGGAGGAAACACCCACTTCACTTTGACAACCGCCAACAGCCCCAGAAAACGAGACCCCGGCGTGGGCAAAGGTGACCCCAATACCGCCTGCCACAATCAGGGCACGTATCACATCAAAATCAGATAGATTTTTCTTATCTTTAACGGTTAATAAGCAACCTGGGATAATACCGCAAGAGCCTGCTGTTGGTGCTGCAACCACTGTGCCCATTGAGCCGTTTACTTCCATTACAGCTAAAGCACGTGAAATCGCGGTAGGTAATACATCACCGCTGATGGAATTGCCGTTTTCAACGGATCTCGCCAAAAGCTTTCCGTCAATTCCGCTAGCTAAACCGGTTACTAAAGTAATTTCCTCTTTCAGTCCTTGATCAACAGCCTTTTGCATGATCTCCAAATGTGTCCCCATTAAATCTATGATTTCTTTGGCAGTTCTACCGGACCTGTTTGTTTCGTATTTTAAAACCGCTTCAAACAAAGAACCCTGTTCCCGTGCCAGCTCCATTAATTCCCTTATACTTTTAAATAGTGGTCGGTGGGGCTGCTTGCTCAATCCAAAGGAAAGTATCGGAGGGCTTATTCGGGCATCGATTACGCCATCAAGCTTCCTAATCTCTCTTAGTATATTTCCTGGCATACTGTTTAAAAAGCTCAACCAGAAAAGGTAATTATTTCTTGTCTGAATAGCCCCGTAACCTAATTGCTTTTCTTGCAAGGCTTTATCTGCTTCCAATGTTTTTATGATTTTGTTTTCCGTCTCTTTTTTGGTATAGTTGACGAACAAATAATTGGTTTTGCCTGTAAAACTGACTTTTTTCCCATCAATATCAGTTATCTTAAAGCTGCCGCCCCCAATAGAAATACCGGTAATTGATATAATACCGTGATCACTTTCGACTGTCAGCACAACTGTGTTCGGATTTTGATATGTTGACGGCAAAAAGCTTACCATGGTATCGATGTTCTTTTTCTCAGCAATTTTCAGGGCGTCTTTAATTGATTCATCATCTTCTCGCATTCCTAATAGTCCTCCAACAATAGCCACATCGGTTTCATGTCCTTTGAAAGTAGATTTAATTTGTGGATGTAAAGCGATCTGTATTCTTTTCAGGTCAGCTCCGATGATGTCTTTTGCCATTCGGCCAATTCGCGCCATTCCTGCAGTATGTGAGCTGGAAGGCCCGATCATTATGGGCCCTACTATTTCGAAAATACTCACATCCAATTTCGCCACTTCCTTTTCCAATTGCTTTTCAGCCATGGCAACTCTGTCTGTGGATTATCAATCCTAGCTTTTTTGTCGTGAAGCAAAATGGAGCAATTCTTTGGCGTGTTCCACAGCCGTCTCCCAATTGGCGGAACCGCCCAACATTCGCGCCAGTTCCCGTATCCTTTCTTCCTGGGACAGTCTTTTTACCCTGGTATAAGTCCGCCCCTTGCTTCTTTCCTTGAAAATAACGAAATGACTATCGGCAAAGCTGGCGATTTGGGGGGAATGGGTGATGCAGATGACTTGCCTTGTCCTGGCTATCTCAAAGATCTTTTGGGCCACGGAAGCCGCAGCCAATCCGCCGATGCCGGAATCCGCTTCATCAAAGACCACTGTCTCCACATCATCCACTTGCGCCAAAATGGATTTTAAGGCTAACATAATCCTGGCGATTTCTCCGCCTGAGGCGATTTTGCTCAAGGGTTTCAAAGGTTCTCCCGGATTAGGGCTGATGAGGTATTCCACTTCATCTAGACCTTTCCTTCGAGGGGAATCGTGGACGGAGAACTGAATTTGGAAACGGGCTCCTTTCATCTGCAGTTCCTGAAGTGCCAGCTGCACTTCTTTTTCCAGTTCCCGGGCCAGTTGCCGGCGGAGATCGGTCAGCTCACCGGCAACTTTTTCGTAGGAATGGATTAATTGGGTTTTCCTATTCATGAGCCGTTGGACCAGCTCTTCACTTTGCTCAAGCCTTTCCAGAGCTGAAGCCGCTTCCTGCCCATACTGCAGGATATCTTTGATGCTAGGGCCGTACTTGCGTTTCAAGTTGTTAATCAGCTCCAAGCGCTGTTCGATTTGCTCCCTTTCCTTGGGTTCAAATTCTATTCTGTCTGCATATCCCTGCAATTCCCGCACTGCTTCCTCCAGCTGGTAAAGTGCACTCTCCATCAGGACAAGAGGTCCTTTTAAGCTATCATCATAGTCAAGAAGGGATTCCAAGCGATTGATGCATTGGCTCAATTGGTCATAAGCGGAGTTTCCCCTGGATCCCCTGAACAACAAATCACATGTTTCCTCCACACCGCTGAGCAGTTTCTCTGCGTTGGCTAAAAGGTTTCGCCGATACAATAACTCCTCTTCTTCTTTTTCTCGAAGCCTGGCCAGCTCTATTTCCTGCAATTGATAACGGTATAAGTCCTTTTGCCGTTCCCGGGAAACGGGATCTCCTTGCAATTCATCCAGTTCCATTTGGACCTGTTCCAGTTCATCGTAAATGGCAGCCAGTGTTTCTTTGATGGTTGAAAGGGTATCAGTTCCTCTCCGGTCAAGCAGTTCTAGTTGTTTTTGCGGAGAAAGCAAGGACTGCTGCTCGTGTTGTCCATGAATGTCCACCAGCAGATTCCCCAGTATCTGATACATGCTCAAAGGAAAAATCTTTCCATTAATGCGGGAGACATTTTTGCCGTTTTGTGCTATTTCCCTGGAGAGCAAAAGACCCTCTGCTTCAGGCTGTAAGCCCATTTCGGCCAAAGACTGATCGATGAGAGGGTTTTTACCTTGAAAGAATCCCTCAACTACCGCTTTTTCCGCTCCGGTTCGAATATATTGGGTGGAAGCTCGAGCACCCAATAGCAGGCTGATGGCATCCACCACCAAGGACTTTCCTGCCCCGGTTTCACCGGTTAAAACATTCAGGCCGGGGCTCAGATCCAGTTCCAGGCTTTCCACCAAAACAAAATTATTCATGCGTATTTGCGTGAGCAAATTCAAGCCTCCTCTCTTCAAGCCTATTCCAGGAGACTGTTAAATTTTTTTAAAACTTTTAACACGGCACTCTTGGGTTTGACAATGACAAGAATGGTATCATCGCCGGCAACGGTACCGATAATCTCGTCCCATTTGGTCTGATCAATACAGGAAGCCACAGCATGTGCATTACCCGTCAGAGTTTTGATCACGATTAGGTTTTCACTGTAATCCAGATGAATGACTGAATCGCGAAAGAATCGTTGCAAACGGGAAAAAATATTTTTTTCTTGCGGCTCTTGCGGAATAGCATAGCGGTATTGGTCCTGTCCAATGGGGATCTTGATCAAGCCAAGCTCTTTTATATCCCTGGAGACTGTGGCCTGCGTAACAGGATAGCCCTTTTCCCTTAAAAGACGAGCAATTTCTTCCTGGGTGCCGATTACCTGTTGGGCGACAATCTCGAGAATTTTCCGCTGTCTGGCATTTTTCAAATCCGACACCACCTTGAAAGTCTTATGGTAATTTCTGTAGCCCGACGCAAAAAGGGGGATGAGGGCCCCGGTTCAGAAAGCTCAGGCGTGCCACATCCCAGTTTTGACGGGGAAGTTTCCATAAGAATTTTTGCAAAGCTTTCCATTCCTCCTCACCCCCACTGTGACCTGTATAAACAGTGAGCACGATTAAACCACCGGAGGCGAGCACCTTCATTCCTTCTTGCAAAGCATGCAAAGTTGATTCCGGTCTGGTTACTATACTCTTGTCTCCTCCCGGAAGATAGCCCAGATTGAACATAACCACTGCCGCTTTTTCATCGATGTATGTACTAAGATTTTCATGACTATCCCTGATTAATTGGACCCGGTCGGCCACTCCATTGTTTTCCAGCAGCAGTTTAGTTTTTCTGAGAGCTTCTTCCTGGATGTCAAAGGCGTATACTTTCCCATTATTTCCCACTAAGCGAGCCAAGAAGAGAGTATCCCGGCCGTTCCCAGCAGTGGCATCAACGGCTGTCATCCCGGCTTTGAGAACTTGCGCAACCCACTGGTGGGAGATGGATACTGCACCGGCAAAGATCCTAGTTGGCATTATCCCTACCCTCCCGCAGCTTTTCCCTCAACACTGCAAAAAAATTCCTGCCTTTCAGGCGGACCAACTTGGCCGCAAAAGGAGCCTTTTTCACTAAAATGCGATGATCTGGCTCCAGTTTTACTCCTTGTTGCCCGTCAACAGTTAGCATAGCTTCTGCCGCCGAGGCTTCTACAAAGACTTCCACTTCTTCATCCGGGGAAATGACCAAGGGTCGGGAATAAAGGGTATGGGGGCAAATAGGAGTAAGGATCATGGCCTGAATTTCGGGACTGACGATAGGCCCGCCTGCTGAGAGACAGTAAGCGGTAGAGCCCGTAGGGGAGGAAATGATGAGTCCGTCGGCCGGATATGTTTCCACGTATTCACCGGAGACATTGATAGACAATTTGATCATGCGGGAAAAGGATCCCTTGCTGACGACCACATCATTGAGAGCATAGAAACCGGCCCGCTTTTGCAGTCCTTGTTTAAGCTCAGCAGAAAGCATCAGCCTCTCTTCGATGAGCAGGTCCCCCCTGGTCAAGGCTTGAAGACCTTCATCCAGATTCGATAGCTCTATTTCGGTGAGGAACCCCAGGTGCCCCAGATTTATGCCCAAGATGGGAATGCCAAAAGGTGCCAATTTACGGGCGGCGTTGAGCAGGGTACCGTCTCCACCTAAAACCAGAACATAATCCAGGGAAATGCTCCTTTCCTCCTGCCAGGCCCTCTGTAAACAGAAAGCCATTTCTTTAGGCGGAACTATCTCCAGCCCTCTCTCATTCGCCCAACTCATTATCTCATGGGCTACTTTACTGGCACTGGGCTTTTCTTGATTAATCATTAATCCGATTCTCAGCATTTTCTCCTTTTCAATCTCCCATGGTTATTATCCAAAGCCCATACATGACAGGCTCTTGGGCAAGCTCTTCTGAGCCACTTATTCTACATATTTCCCAAAATTTCCTCTATCCAAGGAGAGGGAAGCATAATCTTAACCCAAGTCGTGGTGGGCTTTTTGGACCACTTCTTCCACCCTCTCGGGGAAAAACAAGCTGGAATCCTCCTGGGTCAGCCAGAGCAAATATTCTATATTTCCCTCCGGTCCCTTGATGGGGGAATAATCCAAACCCTTGACCCCTAGGTTCAAGCTCTGACTGGCCCGAATGATTTCTTGCAATACTTCCCGGTGCACCGCCGGGTTCCGCACTACCCCTTTTTTGCCCACTTTCTCCCGACCGGCTTCGAACTGAGGCTTAACCAGGAGAATCAGAGAACCTTTTGCCTTGAGCAGTTGGATAAGTACGGGCAGCACTAAGCGGAGAGAAATAAAGGATACGTCCACGGTAATGATGTCGGCCTGCAGCCCTCCAAGGAGAGCAGGGGTGACAAAGCGGATATTAGTCCTTTCCAACAAGACAACTCTTGGGTCTTGACGCAATTTCCAGGCCAATTGACCATAACCCACGTCGATGGCAATGACCTTCAAAGCTCCATGCTGTAGCGCACAATCAGTGAAACCGCCCGTGGAGGCACCTACATCAATGACTACTTTTCCCTGAAAATCAATACCGAATACCTCGATGGCTTTTTTAAGTTTAAGGCCTCCCCGGCTCACAAAAGGCAGGCGATCTCCTTTAATATCGATTTTCGCCCCTGTTGAAACCATGGTGCTGGCTTTGTCCACCCTCTGCCCGTCAACCAGGATCTCTCCCGCCATGATGGATGTCTTCGCTTTTTGGCGGCTGGGGAAATAACCTTTTTCCACCAGCAGAATATCCAGGCGCTTCTTGTTCACTTCTTTTCTAGTATTCTCCTTTCATCCCCCGCCCGGAAAAAAGAGGCCTCTCAAATGAGGCCATAGGTTTTACTTTTCAACTGGGTATTTTCCCAGCCTTGCCCGTGGGTAGAATTGTTTTAGCACTCTCTCTTCAATGGCGGTAAAAGTCAGACCATATTTTTCTCTCAACAAGTCGCTTTTTCCATGCTTAGCAAATTCATCAGGTAAACCGATGTTAATTATCCGGCAGTCGTTGATTTGATGCCGGTGGAGCATCTCCAGGACGGCACTCCCAAAACCACCCGTCACCACATGCTCTTCCAGGGTTACTATTTTTTTCCCTCTCTTGGCAAATTGAATAAGAGTTTCTTCATCCAGGGGTTTCACGAAGCGAGCGTTGATTACTGCACATTCAATGCCTTTGTCCGCTAATAGCTCAGCAGCCTTCATCCCTTCATAGACGATGGGACCCACTCCGATAATAGCCAGATCATTACCCCAGCGTAAGATTTCGCTTTTTCCCAGGGGCAAACGCTCATAGGCTTTCTCCAGACATCTGCCTATCCCCTTCCCGCGAGGGTATCTGATGGCCACCGGACCTTCCACAGTAAAGGCGGTGGTGAGCATCTGGCTCAGCTCCAACTCATCCTTGGGGACCATGATGGTCAGATTGGGTATGATCCGTAGAAACGCCAAATCAAATAAGCCGTGATGGGTCTCCCCGTCCTCGCCCACCAAACCGGCCCGGTCCAAGGCCAGGATCACTGGCAGCTTTTGCAGACAGACATCATGAATAACCTGGTCATATCCTCTTTGCAAAAATGTGGAATAGATAGCCACCACCGGTCGGTAACCATTGGCAGCTAAGCCGGCTGCCATGGTCACTGCATGTTGCTCAGCAATGCCCACATCGAAAAACCTTTCCGGAAAAGATTTGGCCAAGTATTTTAATCCGGTACCGTCAGGCATGGCAGCCGTGATGCCGACTATTCTTTCATCCTTTTCCGCCAACTTGACCAAAGAGTGGCCGAAAACCTCGGTGTAGCTGGGTGGACCTTTTGATGAGTTCACCGCACCTGTACCGGCCTCAAAGGGCCCTATGCCATGAAACGAATCAGGATTTGCTTCCGCCGGTTGATAACCCTTGCCTTTTTTCGTGACCACATGTACCAGAACCGGCCCTTTGATCCATTTTGCCCTTTCAAAAACAGACATCATGTTGCCGATGTGGTGCCCGTCAATAGGGCCCAGATAGGTAAAACCCAATTCTTCAAAAATCATGCCAGGGACCACCAGGTATTTTAGACTGTCCTTGATGCGATCGATCAGTTTGATAACCCTTGGCCCGATAGCAGGTAAGCGCTTGAGCATATTTTCTATTTCTTCTTTTCCTTTATAATACATGGGATCAGTCCGGATCCGACTCAAATAAGAGGAAAGGGCTCCCACATTGTTGGCAATGGACATTTCATTATCGTTGAGAATAATAATCAGGTGGGTTCCCAAGTGGCCGGCATGATTTAAAGCTTCAAAAGCCATGCCTCCGGTCATGGCACCGTCCCCAATAACGGCAACAACCTGGTTTTTCTCTCCTCTTAAATCTCGGGCCAAGGCCATGCCCAAAGCCGCTGAAATTGAAGTGCTGCTGTGTCCGGTTCCAAAAGCATCGTGGACACTTTCCCCTCTTTTCGGAAAGCCGCTTAGACCTCCGTACTGTCTTAAAGAGGAAAAAGACTGTAAGCGTCCGGTGATAATTTTATGCGCGTAAGACTGGTGACCCACATCCCAGATAATCTTGTCCACAGGAGAATTAAAAACACTGTGTAAGGCCAGGGTCAATTCCACTACACCAAGACTTGGTGCCAGATGTCCGCCTGTTTTGGCTACCACATCCACCATTTTCCGCCGAATTTGCCCAGCCAGGCGATCTAACTCTCGAGGGGTCAACCTTTTTAACTGCTGCGGATCGGTGATATCTTCCAAACGCACTACCGTTTCCCCCTTTTAGGCCTGCCACGAATGATATTCCAGGGAAGCAATTCTTCTAAAGCTGCCAATAGCCGACCGGTTTGAAAAATGATTTCATCAGCTTCCCTCAGGGCGAAATTCTTTCCTAAAGCTTTACCGCCAATAGTCAAACCGGCAATGGAAGCCGTCATCAAAGTTCCCAGCATGATCTTGGATATATGAAAGGAACTAAAATCCAGATTAAGAACTATAGCTGCTCCGATGGCCCCGCTCAAAGTGCCGCTAATATCCCCCACCACGTCATTGCAAAAGTTGGCCACCCGAGCAGCGTTTCTAACCAGTTTGATGGCTGTTTTCGCACCGAAGATCCGCCGGGCAGCCTTCGCGTGGAGAAACTTTTCCGATGCTTTGGTGACTGCAGTGCCGATTATGTCGAAAAATATGCCTATGAGAATAATTATAATCAATAATGCAAAGGCTGATAAAGTAGTAGTAATGCCGGCGAGCAGACTCTGCGAAAAAAAACTTAAAGCAATGGCTAAAAAAAAAGCACCCAGACCAATAAAAAAGGCCTGTCTGGCGGCAGCGAAAAGGCGGTTGTTTGCAGAAGACATCAGAGAAATTTCATCCCTTTAGTGAAAAAATTGAAGATTTTTAAACCAAATATAATAAAAAGATTGTGAGTGGCAGTTTAACGGGTAAACTTTGCGTCTTAGGTCCAGCAGGATTTCCCAGCATTTCACCGGCATGTCGCCATGCCGGCGGTTTCCCTTGAAGAAATGCTCTGCCTTGTCGCCGTCAGACAGGGCTGGATTGCCACTTAGGACACACTTTAATCCCCGTTAAACTTTACCGGCAGGTAAACAGTCTAGGAGCTTTCCTCGGCAGACGTGCCAATTTCTAGCCTCTTTTGCAGTGAAGGTTTCATATAGCATACCCGATAGTTTATGGCCCTAAACTAAGGGGTATGGATACCCATAATCCGCCAACACCACTCAAGGCAGGCTACACTGCAGCCAGCACCTATGTGTACCGCCATGCAGGTTCTATCCCAAGCCGTGGCGTGCTGCCAAAAGACAGCATGTACCACGCACTTGGGTCTCCACGGGAGCGGGGTCAACGCCTGCATGCCATTGCAGATCGCCCCATCCCCCTTAACTCCCAGCACCAACCCCCGACTGGGCGTCGGCAGCCAGCACCAGGAACTTCATCGATGTGCCCTCAACGGATTTTTAGGCCCGTCTTCAAAATTGGCCGTTCTGACTAGAATACTGCGCCACTCACAATACCACTCATTAGCAGTTATCGATTCTAACATTGAAACCAGTTGAAAGCAAGGGGCAAGCGTATAAAAAAATCAAAAGACATCTCTTTCCAGACCGACCCCGGAAAAGCTTCTTTTGATCTGATTAACATTGATAATGTTTAGACAATTTCCTTCCCCTTGTCCTACTAATTGCTTCTCCCTCCGATGTAGCTGACCAATTCCCTTAAAGGGTCCGCTTTCCGGTCGAAAGAAGCAATGGATTGGAGAGCCTTTTCAATACATTCCTGAACTAAAGAACGAGATCGGTCCAGACCCAGTAGGTGAGGATAAGTGGCCTTGCGGTTTCTCAGATCACTTCCTGTGGGTTTTCCCAGGATGGACGCCTCTCCTTCAATATCTAGTATATCATCAGTAATTTGGAATGCCAATCCCAAATAATCAGCATATTTGGTCAAGTCCTCCAATTGTTCCTGATTTGCTCCGGCCAAAAGGGCTCCTGTGCGGACAGAAGCGGCAAAAAGAGCTCCTGTCTTTTTCCTGTGAATGAATCTTAAAGTATCTTCATCAACAATTTGATTTTCTGATTGCAGATCCAGCACTTGGCCGCCGATGAGGCCGGTGGTACCACAGGCATTGCTTACTTCTTGGATCACTTGCAATACGCGCAGTTCCGTACCAGCCAGCTTCATGGCTACGCTGCTCAGCAATTGAAAAGCGTAAGTTAAAAGAGCATCTCCGGCCAAGATGGCAATTCCTTCTCCAAAAACTTTATGGCAGGTGGGTTTTCCCCGGCGAAAGTCATCATTATCCATAGCCGGCAAATCATCATGAATAAGAGAATAAGTATGAATACATTCAATAGCACAGGCCGCAGGCAGAAGCCCTTCCAGATCGCCGTCTACCGCTTCGGCGGCAGCCAGGACCAGAATGGGACGCAGCCTTTTCCCACCGGAAAAAACACTATAATGAAGAGCCTGGTGAATGAGAGATGGAGACTGTTCTTTCGGGGGCAGGTATTTCTCCAAGGCTTGTTCTATTAAAGTTTTTTTTTCCTTTAAATACTGTTCAATCTTCATTTTTTTGCCCCTCCCCCCAAGGGATTTCCATCAATTGACCGTCTTCCTTCGCCGTTAAAACAGATATCCGTTTTTCCACATCTATTAATAATCGCCGGCAGTAGTTAACTAAATTTACTGCTTTTTCAAAGGTGGAAAGGGATTCTTCCAGAGTCAGGTTGCCTCCTTCTATTAATTGCACCAACTGTTCCAGCTTTTCCATGGCCTGTTCATAAGTCAAATCCACAATCTCGCCGGAATTATTGTTTTTCATCATATTTCACCTCTTGCACCAGGCACAACAAGTCCCCGTCGATAAAACGAACTCCCAGCAGGTCCCCGGGGGTAACCTGGGAGGCTTTGGAAACTACATTTCCATGCACATCCTGGCAAAAAGCAAATCCACGCTTTAAGGTTTTTAAAGGACTCAGGGAATCCAGTTTTTTTGCCGTCTGCTGCAGCTTATTGAACTGGTCTTTAAAATTATTGTTCCAGGCCTCAAACAATCTTTTTTCCGTAAATTCCAGGTGTTGGTGCTGGGAGTTAAACAAGTATTGGGGCCTGGAAAGGCTGGAATAACAGTACAGGCTGTCCACCCGATGCCCACAGGCCAGCAGTTTAGCTTTCAAGGCTTTCTTGCTTCGTTCTAAAATCTGATGGAGTAACAAGAGCTCCTCCTGCAGGTCAGGCACCACCATGGCTGCTGCTGCTGAAGGAGTTGGCGCTCGCAAATCGGCGGCCAAATCAGCAATGGTATAGTCAGTTTCATGACCGACAGCCGAAACAACGGGAATCTTTGAAGCTGCAATGGCCCGGGCCACTTCTTCCGTATTAAAAGCCCATAATTCCTCCAAAGAGCCCCCGCCGCGGCCTAAGATGATAACCTGGGCCTGACCGTGACGGTTCAGTGCCGCCAGAGCCGAAGCAATAGATTGGGGAGCCTCCACTCCTTGCACCAGGGCCGGGGCAATGATTACTTGCCCATGGGGATGGCGCCGGTGTAGAATGGACAGCATGTCTTTTAACGCTGCTCCGGTGAGAGAGGTGACGATACCGATTTTGCCAGGCAAAACCGGTATCGGCCATTTTGCGCTCCTGCACTGAACAGACCTTCCCGGGCCAGTCTGTCCTTCAGCTGCAGGAAAGCCTAGAAACAAATCCCCGGCACCTAGGGCATGGACTTCCTGTACGTTCAGTTGGTAGATCCCATCCCTTTCATAAACGGAAAGGGAACCCTGCAGCATCACCTGCATTCCTTCCTGCAGCCTGAAGAGCAGAGTTGGCATGGCCCGAGATCTGAACATGATGCACCGCACCGAGCTGCCGAGAGTCCTTTAAAGTGAAGTAAAGATGACCGGAGCCGGGCTGCCTGAGATTGGAGACTTCTCCCCTTCGACCCACAGGTTGACCAGAAAAGGATTCCCTTCCAGAAGTTCTTTCAGATGGCGGTTCAGCTCGCTGACACTCCAGCATCTGATATGGTCAGAGGCGTCTGCCCATAGTTACATCCTGGCCTGGACCTCTGCCACGGCTTGCGCCCGCAGCTCCCGGGCCCTGGCAATAAGCTGCTCCTTCTCTTCCAGGACTTTTTCAACATAGAGCCGTATCTTTAATGCTGGGCACATTAATATCCACGCTTAACAGGACGCTGTTCAGAGCAGCTTCCCCATACATAAGCCCCAACACCCACGTCACTGATCGCCCCCTTGTTACCAATGGAGGACAGCTCATGGGCCAGCTCCAGGCCTTGCAAGCAGACTCTGGCGATCTCCAGAGGGAGTGTCGGTGGCTTTTTTCAATGCTTCCTGCATCAGGCGAGCCCTCTCCGCCTTCTGCTTCCTCGGAATCTTTAGGCATGCGCAGGACTTTCATAAAGTTGCCAAAGGCATCCATGTCGGCTGACTACCAGTTCTCTCCAACTCGGCCCAGCAGTTGTTCTCGTCCTGCTCCAGAGATTTTTTCCGCCTGCGCTTCCACATCCCGGTATTTCTCTTTGCCTACGGTCAGGTTGCCCACCATGGAAATCATCGCCACCCCGAAAGCAGCCCACCATGGCCGATACGCTGCCCCCGCCCGGTGTAGGAGCATCAGAAGCCGAGGCTTCGATCACTTTCCGCAAGGGCCAATCAAAGATTTCACTCATCGCAAAACCTCCCGTCTCAAATGAATTATTGACTACGGCTCTGGAGTTCAATTCCCTTTCAAGACGTTCTTAAAAAGTAAGGCAGTGGTGAGGGAACCTACGCCGCCCGGCACAGGGGTGATCAGGCCGGCCACTTCCTTGGCCTTTTCGAAAGTCAACATCCCCGGTAATGCCACCTTCCACCTCGTTGATGCCGGCGTCCACCACCACGGCTCCCGGCTTGATCATGTCGGCGGTGATGATGCCGGGCTTGCCCCACGGCAGCGATCAGAATATCCGCCTGCCTGGTATGGTAACCCAGGTCAGGGAGTTCTGGAATGGCAGATGGTAATGGAAGGGATGATGTTTCAGGAGCAGGAATACCAGAGGTTTTCCTACCGTCTCACCCCGACCGACGATAACCGCATGTTTGCCTTTCAGCTCTACTCCGGCTCTGAGCAAGATTTCCACACAGCTTTGAGGGGTGGCTGGAAACAGCCCTTCTTGACCGCTTAAAATATATCCCCGGTTAATGGGGTGAACACCGTCCACATCTTTCAAGGGATTAACCGCTTCCATTAATTTTTCCTTGGAAAGTTGTGGAGGCAAAGGAAGTTCTATCATAATCCCGTGGACTTTGGGATCATTGTTCAGTTGATGGATAAGCTCCAATAACTCCTTATCTTTGGTGGTTCCGGGCAAGTTAAACAGCTTATAGTCAATCCCAACTTTTCCGGCAGCTTTTTCTTTTGATTTAGCGTAAACCACTGAGGCAGGATCATCGCCTACCAAAATCACAGCCAACTTGGGAACAATGCCTTTTTCCCTCAGCCTGCTTGTCTCCGCCTTAACTTCTTCCCGGATAACAGATGCAATGGCCCTACCGTCAATTAAGTTAGACATGACATACCTCCTCATGAATTATTTTGAGCTCACGGCAGCATTTACTAATATAGTTCTACTAAAACTATAATTTACCTTTTAATTATTACTAAATTTTTCTTTGATATATGCATCGATAGCTTTGGCTGCTCTTTTTCCTGCGCCCATAGCCAAGATTACTGTTGCCGCCCCGGTAACAATGTCACCGCCCGCAAATACACCTTCCAAGGAAGTCTGGCCGGTCTCTTCATCCGCCTTGATATTCCCCCACTTGGTCAGTTCCAGACCTTTGGTGGTGGACGGTACTAAGAGGATTGGGGCCCTGGCCGATGGCCATCACCACCGTGTCCACTTCCATCAGGAATTCGGAACCGGGAATAGGTACCGGCCTCCGGCGCCCGGACTCATCCGGTTCTCCCAATTCATACTTCAGGCAGGTCATCCCGGTCACCCATCCCTTTTCGTCACCGTGGATTTCCACCGGGCTGGTCAGGAGGACCAGTTGCACACCCTCTTCAATGGCGTGCTCCAATTCTTCCTGCCGGGCGGGAATTTCCGCCTGGGAGCGGCGGTAAACGATAAAGGATTCTTCCGCTCCGAGACGAAGGGCAGTCCTGGCTGCATCCATGGCCACGTTGCCCGCTCCGCAAACCGCTACTCGTTTTCCTATCTTGATGGGAGTCGCATATTGGGGAAACAGGTAGCCCTTCATCAGGTTGGTTCTGGTCAAAAACTCATTGGCCGAATAAACGCCGTTATAGTTCTCCCCGGGAATGTTGAGGAAATATGGCAGGCCCGCACCGGTGCCGATAAACACCGCATCATAGCCCTGGGCCAGCAGTTCGTTGACATTGTCAACTTTGCCGATGACGCTGTTCACCCGGATTTCCACCCCCAGATCTCTTGATGGTTTCGATCTCCTTTTGGACAATGTCCTTGGGAAGGCGGAATTCGGGAATCCCGTACATCAAAACCCCTCCGGGCACGTGTAACGCCTCGAAGACATGGTCACTTCGTAACCCATCTTCCTTAAGTCCCCGGCACAGGTCAAGCCCTGCCGGCCCTGCCCCGACAACGGCAACTCTTCTTCCGTTGGAAGGCAGGCTTCTCCGGCTTGGACTTGTATCGCTGGCCATTTGGTAATCGGCGGCAAATCTCTCCAGGCGGCCGATGGCTACCGGCTCACCCTTTTTGCCGATAACACAGTATTTTTCGCATTGGTTTTCTTGTGGACAGACCCGACCGCAAATAGCAGGCAGGTTGTTATATTCCTTGATACTGGCTGCTGCCCCCAAGAAATCTCTTCTCCCGGATTCTCCCTATAAAGGCCGGAATATCAATTTCAACGGGACAGCCCCGGCGGCAGGCAGGTTTTCTACAGCTAATACAGCGCTCTGCTTCTTGCAAAGCATCTGCTTCGGAGTAACCTAGAGCCACCTCATTGAAGTTTCTTGACTCTCTCTTGCGCATCCTGGGCCGGCATCGGCGTTTTCTCTTTGATCAATGGCATCCACATCCACCCCCGCGTTTTCCCTTTTCCAGAGCTATTTTCTCTTCTTCTTGAAACATGGCGCTGCGCCGGATCGCTAATTCCCAATCAACCAAGTGCCCGTCGAATTCCGGGCCATCCACACAGGCAAACTTGGTTTCATCGCCCACACTGCAGGCGGCAGGCGCCGCACATGCCGGTGCCGTCAACCATAATCGGGTTCATGCTCACCAGGGTAGGTGATCTTGCTGGCTCGCGTGTCGTCTCCGCTACTGCCCTCATCATCATTACAGGCCCGATACCCCAAATCCGCTGGATGTCCCCCTGGTCCAGTCACCTCCTTGAGAAGGTCCGTGACAAAACCATGATGGCCGTAGGAGCCGTCATCAGTGGCAATCAAGGAGTTCACCGCTCACTGCCTTCATCTCTTCCTCCAGGATCAGCAGATCCTTGCTCCTGGCGCCGATAATCGAGATCACTTTATTCCCCGCCTTTTTCAAGGCCCTGGCAATGGGGTAGACAGGGGCTATGCCCACACCCCCGCCAACACAGACCACAGTCCCATAATTCCTGATTTCTGTAGCTTGTCCCAAAGGTCCGACAAAATCCAACAGGAATTGACCTTCTTTCATTTTACCCAGTTCTTGGGTGGAATAGCCCACTTCCTGAAAGATGATTGTAATAAGACCATTTTCCCTGTCATAATCAGCTACTGTCAGAGGAATACGCTCGCCGTGTTCATTAATGCGCAGGATAATGAATTGCCCTGCTTGCACTTTACGGGCTATATCCGGTGCCTTGATATCCATCAATTTGATGCCGGGAGCCAGAATTTTTTTCTCGACAAATTTCGTACAATTTCCACTTCCCCCTATCTAACTTTACCTGCTGGAATCATCACGAGAAATTCCTGGTAATAATTTTTTCCACCTTGAAAATCAAGATAAGAGACCTTTCTTCCAGGCCAGCACACCTGCCAGGGCTATACCCACCGCGTTATCAGTGCTGTATTTAGGATTAGCAAAGGACAGGCTGGCGCCAACTGCCCGGTGTTCCAGACGGTGACAGAGTCTTTCTCGTAAAAATCTGTTGGCAGCTACTCCGCCAACAAGTAAAATTTCCTTTAAGACCGGTATTCTCCATAGCATGGCGTAGGGCCTTTTCCAGAGTCTTGGCAATGCAGATTTCTACGGCCCGGGCCACCTCTTGGGCCGGGGTTCCCTGTTCCAGCAGCCGCCGGGCATGGGTTTCACTGCCGGAGAAACTGAAATCAGATCCATCCACGCTGGAGGGAATACGCACCTCCTTTCCCTTGGCACTTTGAGCCAGCTTTTCTAAAGATGGTCCAGCCGGAAAAGCTAATCCCATCTGTACTCCAATCCGATCGATGAACTGTCCGGCATGGAGATCCTTGGTTCCGCCCAGGATTTCCAATTCCAATTGGGCGCTGGTAGAAAGATAAGTGACCCGCAGTATCTCCGAGGTGCCTCCAGAAAGATGTACCGCCAGAAATTGATCCGGTATCTTCTTTCCACAGGACCAAAGGCCAGCTAATAGGTGTCCTTCTTGGTGGGAGCTTTCCCAAAAAGGCACTCGCAGAATTTGAGCTAGGATCCTTCCTTGGGAACCGGATACGATGAATACGGGCATATAGGATCCTTCCCAAGGCCGGGGCCGGGTGCTGGCAGCAACGGCTGCGATTCCCGCCTCCGGCAATTGGGTTAGTAGCTTAGAAATCGCTTCAGGCAGGTTCTGGATATGTTGAAACACCGCCTGGGACTGCTGTAATCCTCGTTCTCCGGCAGGTACCTTCAGCAGTTGGCGGTGCTCCCCGATTAAATTATTCTCCAAGTCTACCGCGGCCACGGAGGTGGTATAGCAGCTGGTGTCAATACCCAGGACCAGTTTCACTTTCATCCCCCTTCTCGCTGAGGCCTTCAGTTTCTATTTCCTGACCGACACTATCCAGGATGCCGTTGACAAAAGAGCCGGACTCATCGCTGCCAAAGGTTTTTGCCAATTCGACAGCTTCATTGATGGAGACGCTAAAGGGGATATCTTTTTCAAAAAGCATCTCATAGGTTGCCAGCCGCAAAATATTTCGGTCAACATTTGCCAAGCGCTGTAAGTCCCATTCCCCGGAATACTTATCTATCAGGCTGTCAATTGTTTTTAAATTCTCAATAGCACCAAGAACCAACCGGCGGGCAAATTCTTTTCCCCCTTCCGTCAATTCCCGGTTTTCAGTGATGAAAGTGATAGCTTTCTCTGGCCGATGCCTGCCTACATCGATTTGAAACAAGGTTTGCATAGCTTTTTCCCTGGCTAAACGCCTTTGCAACACCATTCACCCCTGGTATTCACTCACCAAATAGTCGTTCAATTAAGCTGCGTAGATTGCCCCTCTCATCTGCTCTTTTGCCCACCAGGTAACCAACAGCTATACAAATAGCAATAAACAGGGCTTTCCAGAAACCGAAAATGGCAGATAGAAGCCCGAAAACAAGTCCCAAGGCCACTCCCACACATTTACCCCGATGGTTTTGCCAAAGCTCGCGAATCAGTAATTCCCAATCCATGGGATTCACCTCGACTATTCCACTCGATTCTTGAGATCTCTAGTGATATGATCGACCAAGACCTTTGCTTCCAATAGATGCAGTCCCGCCGTATTTTCCAGATAGCCCCGTATTTCTTGTTGAATCTCCGCAGTAGCTTGGGGAATGTTGATATCAGCTGCTACCTGTACCTGTAAAAAGACTGCCACCCCTTCCGGAACACAGCGAATTTTCGGCTTAACCTCCCGAACCCCTTTAATCTTCATAGCTGCTTTTTTTACCATTTGTTCAATGGCGACTACGCTGATTAAAACCTCACCTAATTCGCCCACCTCAACCAGAGCTCTTCCACCGGGCTCACGACGAAAGCCAGAAAAAAATAGGAATAAGGAGATGATCATGGTCAGGCCTGCCCCCAGAGCTAGTAGCCAGCGGGTCTGGTTTCCCTCCAACAGAGACTGAAAAGAAACCAGGGGCTCCTGCCAACCGAAAGCGATCAACATTAACAGGAAAGAAAAGGCGATGATAATCAAGCTATAGATAATAAAAAAGATGCGCTCATATAGCTTCATCGAGCAGGGCTCCTTTCCGTTCACTTCACCCGCTGTTGTTCTTCTTCCGGATGATCCATTTGGGGAAAAGAAACCCCCTGTACATGCACATTGGTTTCCACGACTTTCAAGCCGGTCATGTTTTCTATGGCCTGCTTTACGTTTTGCTGTATGTTCAGAGCAACGTCGGGAATACGCACACCAAATTCCACAATGATGTGAATATCAACAGCGGTTTCTTTTTCTCCCACTTCCACTTTAACTCCTTTAGCCAGGTTTTTCCGGCCAAGCATCTCCACAATGCCTCCGGCAATTCCGCCGCTCATGCCGGCCACTCCCGGCACTTCTGTAGCTGCCAATCCGGCAATTACTGCCACCACTTCATCGGCGATTTTGATGGAACCGATATCCGTATGAATTTTGTTTTCTTCCGGCCGGCCTGCATCAACCATAGATATCCCTCACTTTCTATGCATTTATTTCACCACTAAGTAATTACACTACCTTAGTATACCAAATTATGAGCTCCCTTGACAATGAAAAGAGGCCTCCCATTTGTCAACTGCCTGCAAAAAAACAGAGAAACCAGGGAAGCCGCTAATAAGCCCTGGTTTTATTGCCCATTCTTCTTTGGATAAAGTTGGTATATATTTCTCCTTTGCGATAAAAAGCATTATCCAGTATTTCCAGGTGAAAGGGGATGGTGGTCGGTACTCCTTCAATGACAAATTCCTCCAGGGCTCTCTTCATCCGCTCTATGGCATGGTTTCGCGTTTCTCCCCAAGCGATCAATTTTCCCAGGAGGGAGTCATATTGAGAGGGAACAGTATAACCTGGATAAAGGCAGCTATCCACTCGAATCCCAAAACCTCCTGGGGGCAAATATGCAGTAACGGTACCCGGGGCTGGCAAAAAATCCTTTTCCGGATCTTCTGCGTTGATGCGGCATTCAATAGCCCACCCATTAATGATAATGTCTTCCTGCCGATAAGCCAAAGGGATGCCGGCAGCCAGCTTGATTTGTTCCTGGCCCAGATCAATACCGGTGACCATCTCGGTTACGGGATGCTCCACCTGGAGGCGGGTATTCATTTCCATAAAATAAAACTGATTGTTCCGGTCCAGTAAGAACTCAACCGTTCCCAGGTTGTGATAATTGACTGCCTTAGCGGCGGCAACCGCTGCCTTCCCCATTTTTTCTCTTAACTCAGGGCTAAGACTGACAGAAGGTGCTTCCTCCAGAATCTTCTGGTGGCGCCGCTGGACAGAACAATCTCTTTCACCCAGGTATACCACCCGACCCTCTTTATCCGCCACGATTTGCATCTCAATATGCCTTGGCTCTTCCAGGTATTTTTCCAGGTATACCCTTTCGTCCCCAAAAGTGACACCCGCTTCTTTTTGCGCCAACTGGATGGCCTTTTTCAGATCATTCTCATGGTGAGCGATTCTCATGCCTCGACCGCCACCGCCGGTGGAAGCTTTCACCATAATGGGAAAACCAATTTCTCTGGCTAAAGAAGAGGCCTCAGACCAGCTCTTTACCACCCCCGGTGACCCTGGTATGATTGGAACCCCAGCCTGCTGCATGGTTTCTCGGGCACTGGCCTTGGCCCCCATTCTTTTCATTGCGGAGGCCGGAGGGCCGATAAAAGTGAGATCGGCTGCTGCGCACATTTCGGCAAAATGCGGGTTTTCGGCAAGAAATCCATAACCGGGATGAATAGCTTCTGCTCCCGTTATTTTGGCTGCACTGATGATATTATGCATGTTTAAATAACTGCGGCTGGCAGGAGAGGGACCGATGCAGACGGCTTCATCAGCTAAGCGCACGTGCAAAGAATCTCGATCCGCTTCTGAGTAGACAGCCACGGGGCTTATGCCCAATTCCCGGCAGGCGCGAATTATTCTGACAGCAATTTCTCCTCTGTTGGCGATCAAGATTTTGGCAAAAACCATTTGCTTACTCCTCTTCAATCAGGAAAAGCTCCTGTCCATATTCTACAGGCTCGCCGTTTTCCACCAATATCTGCACAACTCTCCCGCTTACCTCCGCTTCAATTTCATTCATCAGCTTCATAGCTTCAATAATGCATACGGTCTGGCCCTTTTTCCACTGTGGCACCCAGCTCAACGAATGGCGGAGCGTCGGGGGAGGGGGACCGGTAAAAAGTCCCCACCATGGGCGATTTGATGACATGGGCTTTTGCAGCGGTAATCTCTTCACTGGTTTGGGGTAGGACCCTTTCAGTTGCCTGATTTACCGCCTCATTCTCCTGGTTATTCCCATTTCCATTATGCCTTTTCAGAGCCAACTTCATGTTTCCCATCTCCAGTTTAAGCTCCGAGAGACCGGAGGTATCCATAATTTCAACCAGCTCTTTGATCTCATTTATGTTCATCTTGCTCTGCCCTCCTTGTATTCTTTCTGCTTTAATTTCCTGTTCCCCGTCTGTTTCTTGCCCAAGCTTTTTTTTGTTACGAATCTGGAAAAATTTCAAGGCTATCTGAGGAAACAGGCAGTAAGAAATCAAGTCCTCCTCGCTTTGGGCCAATCCCTCAATTTCCTTTCTTGCTTCTGCCAACCTTGGTTCCAGCAAGTCAGCAGGCCTGCAGTCAATGATTTGCTCATTTCCTATAATCTTCTTGATCAGCGCCGGATCAATGGGCCCCGGCGAACGTCCGTAGGATCCTTTAATGTAGGATTTGACTTCACCGGGTACCAGTTTATATCTGCTGCCAGTTAAGATATTAAGCACTGCCTGGGTACCGACAATTTGACTGGTGGGGGTCACCAAGGGAGGATAGCCCAGCTCCTTCCTAACTCGGGGTATTTCCGCCAGCACCTCCGGCAGCCGATGAGCGGCTTTTTGCTCTTCCAGCTGGGAAACCAAGTTGGTGATCATTCCTCCTGGCACCTGGTGTTTAAAAACCCACATATCGGTGATTCTGGTTACTCCCCTTTCAAAACCCATTTTTTTCCGTAAATCCTCGAAGTATTTGGCTATTTCAAAAAGTTGACCCAGATCCAGTCCCGTGTCGTAGGGAGTGCCGGACAGAGCCCGGACCAATGTCTCCACCGGTGGTTGGGAAGCGCCAAAGGCAAGAGGTACCGATGCAGTATCCACCACATCCACTCCCGCTTGGGCGGCCATTAAATAGGTGCCCATGGCCAGCCCCCCAATATAGTGGCTGTGCAGCTGGATGGGAACCTGCAGTTTTTCTTTAAAGAGCAGCACCAGTTCATAAGCTTGAAAAGGAGCCAAAAGGCCTGCCATATCTTTAATGCAGATAGAGTCAGCTCCCATTTGTTCCAGTTGGAGAGCCGTCTGTAAGAAAGTGTTCAGTGGTATGCACCGGACTGATGGTATAAACCACCGTTCCCTGGACATGGGCCCCCTCCTTTTTGGCTGCTTCAATAGGAACTTCCATATTGCGGGGGTCATTGAGAGCATCAAAAATCCTTATAATATCAATACCATTTTCAACAGCTTTACCGATGAAAGGACTTAACCACATCATCGGGATAGTGCTGATAACCCACAAGAGACTGTCCCCTTAACAACATCTGCAGGCTGGTTTTTCTTCACTTTTTGACGGATCAGGCGTAAACGGTCCCAGGGATCTTCTTCCAGGTACCGCATGCACACATCAAAAGTGGCGCCCCCCCAGACCTCCAAGGAATGGTATCCCAGCATTGTCCAAGCATTTCCAAAACAGGCAGTATATCCTTAATTCTCATCCTGGTGGCCCAAAGACTCTGGTGGGCATCTCGTAAAGTTGTATCAGTTAGTTTTAACCGGTCTAGTCATCTTCTCTTCCTCCCAAAAATAAACCCCCAGGCGGCTATCCCGAGGGGAAACAAAACCATCACCGTTAGTGACCATTATAGAATTCACTCTTTCCAGAATCAATACTTTGGGGAGATGTATACATAATTCCTTATCAGAGATCAACTCCTGTGCGATATGGTAATTTTGGCCAGGGGGTATCCAGTGTTCCGGCTGACCAACTCAGCAATCCTAATTGAATCATCTTCCGTAAAGTTCTGATGGCGGACGATAATGGTCACCTGCCCTTGTTGCACTACCACTATAGCGTCTGCATATCCTTTGGCCATGATCAAGGCCTCCAGAGTTGATTCCTGGTTAAGGGAGCTGGTGATTTGCAGCAGCTTGGCCTGAGCCTCCTGTTTGATTTCAGCAGCAGAATTGGGATCGTTGATAAGAGACTGAAGTAGTTCAATCTCTTTAGCCCGCTGCCGGTCTCTTTCCAAGCGGTATTCAATAAAAAAATCATCTCCGCCTCCGTTAATTTCCCCTGGTTGAGAAAGACTGCCGGGGGAATTATCCCCGCTTTCGCTGCTGAGGATGGCCAAGTCTTCGCTCTCGGGAAGTTGAGTCGCAGAAAGATCCGCTTTTTGTTTTCTCTGGGCATCCGTGTAACCCAGATAGAGAAAAACTACCAGCAAGCCTGCTAAAAGCAACATGACTGCACGTCGAGAAGTAATAATGGTCATGACAGTTACCTTCCTTTCCTGGAAAAAACACTGATCCTATGGGCATCCAAATCAAGGACTGTTTCCACCGCCCGGAGGAGTTTCCGATGAACCAGGGGATCTCTTGCCCCGTCGGCGACCACCAGAACACCTTGAATGGCGGGCCTTTCCTCCCTTACTATCACCGGCTGTTCTTTACCCGTCTGTCCCGACTTAACTAATACCAATTGACCGGTAGAGTTGACTTCAGTGGTACCCCGCGATCCGCCTCCTTGATCTTTTTCATTAATAGTCCGATTGGTTGAACTAACATTGACTGCATATTCATATCTGGTGCCTGAACCTAAAAAAACAGACACTGATACTTCCCCTGCTCCTTCGATTTGACACAAGATAGTCTCTAAACGCCTTTCGATTTCTTGTTCCATCTTGGAGATTTCGGATTCTGCCGGAGCCAAAGGCATTTCCAGAGCCGGCTGATCTTCATCAATTCCAGTTGTAGCCAGGTTGTCGATACCAATGAGGACGATGCCGATGAAAGCAGCTGCCGCAAGCCACAGTGCCAGTGGCAATTGGCTGGCATTAAGATTGAAAAATTTATTCCGGCCGCTGGCTTCTGACACTCCATCTCACCTCCGGATCATTCATAAAATTTACCGAGCAGTTCCAATTGTTACCCGGATACGCTCCCTTTGGATGCCAAAAAAATCGCTGATCACCTGAGTGATTTTTTGCGAAACGGCCTCATTCCCAGAAGCAGTAAACTGTTCTTCTTCATTTAGGGGAAAAGGCCGGTATTCATGTTCATTAAGGGTCACTTGTACCCTTCTTACCTGCGGTATACTCTGGACCGGATCTCCCTCCCTGTGATCCAGTTGAACAATAATCTCCACAAAAGAAATATCTAAAAAATCAGCTTTTGCCGCAGCGAACTCCACCCTTGCTTCTGCCTCCTTCACTCCTGCTACCAAACTTGTTACAGCTTCGATTTGCTGTTCTGTTTTTTCCTTGAGTTCTTCGGCAACCAAATTTTGATGCTGTTGTGAGAGGCGGTCCGCCCTTGTCAGAATAGAATGGATTTCATTATCTCCTCTTATGGAGGATAGGGAAATGGATTCCAGTGCAAATCCCGTGTGAAAGATCTTTAATACCGGCTGGAGAACAGCCACGATGATGAAAAGCCCCATAACCAGTCTAATGTATTTGGCCATTTCCCCTTTGGCAGCCAGCAGTTCCATGAAGCAGGCCAAAATAACGATGAGGACAATGTTACGAACTATTTCCTGTAATAAAGAGATCAATGTTTCCACCAACCTTCAAGTCTTTCCTCCTAACGCAAGAGTACGGTCAAATTGCCCAAACCGGCGATAATGGCCAAAGCGATGAAAAACATCAGCCCCACGGAACTGACAGCGCCGAAAACCAATAATAAAGATCCGGCCAGGCTTTGCAACATTGCGGCAATAGGTCCCTCGCCAAAAGGTTGAATTAAAGCAGCAGCCAGCCGGTAAATAATTACTAAGGTAAGAATCTTCACCGCGGGGAGAAGGACTATCAGCACAATGACCATGACACCCACTAAACTCACTGCGTTTTTTAAAAATAGGGAAGTACCGGCTACCGCTTCCACTGCATCAGCAAAAAGTTTTCCCACTACTGGTACAAAGCTTCCGGTCATGAATTTGGCAGTCCGCAAAGCAATTCCATCAGACACTGCTCCGGCCACCCCTTGAATGGTCAAAATACCGATGAATACTGTAAGAAACACCCCCAATAATCCCAGAGTTAAATCTCTCAACAGATCAGCAAGGCGGCTCACTTGAAATTTATCCGAAATATGGTTGACAATGGCTAAAACTGCTGAAAAGTAGATTAGGGGAATAATCACATTTAGAGTTAAAGTGCTCAGAAGGCTCACCGCCGTAATGACAAGGGGATGCAACAGGGCCACCGTGGTGAACCCTCCTACAGCAGCCATCAGGGTGAGTAGAACCGGAAGCAATGATTGGATAAAAGTGACCATTTGCTGCACAGCATTTTTCCCGATAGTGATAGCCAGGCTGAAGGAAGCCAGAGCAATAGAGATCAGGGCTAAATAAGTAACCGCATAAGCCATTTTCCCCGTGGTTCCTTCTTCAAAAGCCGCTTGGATATTTTGCAAGATACCGGCTATTATTGCTAAGATGATGAGCTTGCCCAGTAGAGAGGAATTGGCCATCAATTCCTTAAAAAAGAAAGTTGCCAGGTTCTGTAAAATAGAAATCAGGTCCAAGGAAAGCTGGCCGGATTTTAGGTTTTCATAAATTTTGCTGATTTCCAGGCCGGGCAAATCCGCGCTCAGATCACGATCAAGCTGCCGAAGGAAAGTCTCCAGATCTTCCAGATCCAGTTCTTCCAATTGATTGACCATTGCTTCAGCTGCCAACCGGTCTTGTGCTTGAGCGGGAAATAGAATTGTACTCCAGATCAAAAGCAAAAGGATAAGGGTGGCATAAAACTTATACATGACATTCCACCTTATGGTAACAGCCGGATAATAGTCTCTAAAATGGCCACCACAATGGGAATAGCCAAGACAATGATCAAGACCTTGGCCGCAAATTCAACTCTGGAAGCAATTGCTGTTTCCCCTGCGTCCCGGCAGACCTGAGCTCCGAATTCAGCGATATAAGCGATGCCGATGATTTTCAAAATAATGGCCAGGTAAAACTGATTCACTTGGGCCCGGTGGGCCAGCTCTTCCAAAATATTGATAATGTAAGCTATTTTGCCCAAAACCGCCACGAAAAGGATGGTTCCCGCTAAAACGCTGACCAGCATGGCATACAAAGACGACTGGGCTTGCCGCAGGAATACGGCGATGAGAGCAGCCACCAAGGCCAGGGCCACATACTGCATGATCTCCATTACTGCATACACCCTTTGCTTAATACAGGTTAAAGACCCGTTCTACCGCTTGAAATAAATCCATGATGGCAGGGATGGCCAACATAAAAACCACCGCTAAACCGGCCAACAGAATCATATAGGCATATTCGTCCCGTCCTGCCTGCCGCAAAAATGAATAAAAAATGGAGATGATGATGGCAATACTGGCGATTTTAAAAATCAAACTTACCTCTGGGACTGCCAACATAATTAATGCCTCCTTTAATAAAGTAAAACCACCACGGCCAAGCCGATAAGCACTCCCATGGTCTGCCACATACGTTGGTTTTTCTCCCGTTCCATCTCGGCCTGGTTTTCTTGAACATAAAGCTGTTCCCGGATTAAACGCAGTTTTTTCAGCTGTTCCTTTTTATCCGATTGGCCCAATCCCACGCCAAAATCCCTTAAAATGCTCAGGTCCTGGCTGTTCAGGGCGGCTTTTGCCCGAAAAAGAAGCAAAGCCTCCGCCCAAGCTTCTTCCGCCGTAAGACCTTCACCCCTTCTCAGCCGGTGGGAAGTTTCTCGCAAAAGTATATTAATCGGGCTTTCTGCATTTGCGGCGATTTTATCTAAGGCTGCCGGCAAGGGAGTGGAGGAATAATTGATCTCCGTTTCGAGCATGACCAGGGAGGTCCTCAGTTTACGCAACTGCTCGGGCCTTGCGGCCAGGTTCCTGGCAATGAGGTTGCCAAAAAAGCTGCTGGAAAAAACCAGTAAACAAGCACCCAGAACTTTGAGCACAGCTGCCGCCACCCCCTTTTATTGTCACAGCAAATTCACCCCTGATCTGCAATCTAAAATGCCTTCTACTGTTCCCGGCCCAAAACGACGGCTCAGGACAATGATCCTTTCAAAAACTCCTTGCTGTAGCAATTGCCTAATGATAGGACGTTGTTTGATTTCAAACATATCCCGCCCATGGGCCGTGGCCAGCACGGTTACTCCGGCATTGATTATCTCCATAATTGCTGCCACATCTTCCGGCCGGCCCAGCTCATCAGAAGCAATGACCCGAGGGGACATGGAACGCAAAAGAAGCATCATTCCTTCCGCTTTCGGACAACGATCCAGGACATCGGTTCTACAGCCAATGTTTTTCTGAGGAACCCCTCCCCTGGACCCGGCTATTTCTGAACGTTCATCAACCAGACCAACGGTTACTCCGGTAAAGCCTAGAGAAGGAATACCGTCGGACAGCTGCCGGATAATATCCCGCAAAAGAGTGGTTTTGCCGCAAGCAGGGGGTGAGATGATCAGAGTGTGTAGAGGCTGCCGTGTACGAGCTTCAACTAAGAACTCCATCAACCTATCAGCAGCCCCGAGAATTTCCCGGCTGATGCGAAAATTTAGACTGGAAATATTTTTCAGCGCCTTTAATCGGCTCTGTTCCACAATTGCTTCTCCAGTAAAACCAACCCGATGTCCCCCTTTCAGCGTCAGAAAGCCATATCGCATCTCTTCTTCTAATGCATAGAAAGAGCTGCTGCTGATCAGCTGCAAGGTTTTATTCACTAAAATCTCATCAACGATAATTGGATCATGATGCCGCAAAGAAGAGGCCAATCCCTCCCCAGTTAAAAAGTAGCTCCCCCCATCCGTTTCCAAGATGACAGGCTTACCTATGCGCAGCCGGATTTCCTGCAATCCGACAATATCAGGCATGGTTAATCTGGCGAGATAATCTTTTAAAGGTTGAGGAATATAGGGAAGAATTTCATCCATGAAGCCATCCGGTTTGGCAGCGATTTTCAGGCGATCACAAAAGCCATTCAGATTCAGATCCTGTTTTTTGCGCAAAGTTGTCCCACCTCCGCTTACTAATAAAGATATTACCGATTTCCATTATTATGCAAAATGAGAGAAAAATAACCCAAATAAAAAAACCCCGCTCCGTGAGCGGGGTAATAAGAGCCCTCTTTAATTTGACGATATAATCGTCAGATGTCTTCAGTGTTTTTATCTTCTTCTTCCTGGCTTTCTTCCCCTTCCTGGTCAGAGTAGGCATCATTAACAAAAACAACCTCATCACAGTTGGGGCAAGTGACTTCGATCAGATCATCATCTTCCATAATGCTGGCATCGAAGACCACCAGGTCGTGGCATTTGGGACACTCCACTTCTACGTATTCACCGTCTTCATCACAGTCGCATCGATAATCATCATCGTCATCGTCATCATCGTCATCATAAATTTCATCTTCCAAATCGAACAGGTCTTCATCTACACTCTCAATGTAATCCTCCAAATCTGTCTGCCCTTGTTTGAGTTCCTGTAAAGCATCGGTCACGTCTTCTAAAATATCCAGGACTTGCTTTAAAATCCGTTTTTCCTTGCTGTCCTCCAGGTCCAAACCTTCCATCAGTCCTTGCAAATAGGCCACTTTTTTCTGCAAATCTACCACCTTGAACCCCCCTTTTCCTTATATACCTTCTAGTATTTCCGCGAAGCCAAATCTTCAAACTGGAATCGAAGACAAATTTCGTCAAGCCCTTTGCACATACTCTCCAGTGCGGGTATCAATAATCAACACATCTCCTACGTCTACAAACAGAGGTACCTGAACAACAGCTCCTGTCTCCAGAACCGCTGCTTTGGTGGCCCCGGTGGCCGTATCCCCCCTCACACCCGGTTCCGTTTCCACCACGGATAATTCCACTGTATGGGGTAATTCCACGCCAAAGGATTGACCTTTATAAAATAAAACATGGATGAGCATATTTTCTTTTAAAAATTTTAAGGCATCTTCCAGCTGTTCGGCAGATAGAGAAATCTGTTCGTAGTTATCTGTATCCATAAAAACATAGCTGCTGCCGTCTGTATACAAATATTGCATTTCTCTTCTCTCCACGTGGGCCCGGGCTACTTTTTCCCCGGCACGAAACGTCTTCTCTATGACCGCACCGGTGCGCCTGTTTTTCAGCTTTGACCGGACAAAAGCAGCCCCTTTTCCCGGTTTGACATGCTGAAAATCAACGACCGTATAGACATCTCCTTCCAATTCAATGGTTAAACCGGTACGAAAATCGTTGGTTGAAATCATCTTCCAAATCCTCCTCCAGCTAGATTTCCCCTGTGCCAGTTCCCCCGTTTTAGATGAGAACAAGACCCTCTCAGGCCAACTCAATCAGCTCCTTGGGAGCTTGCGAAAGAACCTGGCAGCCTTTTTCTTTTACCAGTACCAGGTCTTCAATACGCACTCCGCCCCAATCGGGCAAATAAATACCCGGTTCTACCGTAACAATCATTCCTGCCTGCAATTTTTTTTCGTTTTTCTCCGTCAACCGGGGATGTTCATGGATCTCTAAACCCACTCCATGCCCCAGACTATGGCCGAAGTATGGTCCGTAGCCTTCTCCCGCAATAATGCCCCTAGCCAAAGCATCTATTTCATTGCAAGAAGCCCCTGCCATCACTGATTGGAGCCCGGCTTCTTGGGCACGCAATACCAGCTGATATATCCTTTTTTGTTCAGAAGTTGCCTTCCCCAATACCACCGTTCTAGTCAGATCAGAATGATAGCCCTGGTAAACGGCGCCAAAATCCATAACGATCATGTCCCCCTCAGCCAACCTCTTTTCCGAGGCAGCACCATGGGGTAAAGAGGAACGAAATCCTGAAGCCACTATGGTCTCAAAGGCAGGACCCTCCGAACCCAGCTTCCGCATCAGGTATTCCAACTCAGCAGCTATGTCTATTTCTTTCAAACCGGGCCGGATTATATCCAGAATATGCAGGAAAGCCTGATCGCTGATAAAAGCGGCCTGCTTAATATACATAATTTCGTCGGGATCTTTTACTGCCCGCAAGAGTCCTACGGGATCTTCCAAGCCAATGAAGGAAACCTGGTCCAATTTGGCTATAAAGGTTTTCAGCTGACCACAGGTCACGTAGTCCTCTTCAAAGCCCAACCTGGTCACTTTCATCTCCTGCAGCACATTCCGCAGAGTTTCCAGCGGATCACCTTGATACCGGACAATTTCCCAGTCACTTGCCTGTTGCCGGGCTTGTTCTTCATAGCGGAAATCAGTTAATAAAAGAGCCCGTTCCCCAGTGAAAACAATCATTCCCGCCGAACCTCGAAAGCCGCTCAAGTAATACCTGTTAACCGGTTTCATGATGAGCAGTCCGTCCAGCTTTTCCTTGCGCAAGATGTTCAGTAATCTTGACCGGCGGAGAGAATAAGTATTGATCTGTTCCATTTATATCCTTCTCATTTCCTTGCCCAATAAATATAAGGCCGCATAGAAAGCAGCTATGTAACTGGCTGGACCAAAACCGGTAATTTGGCCGGTAGCAACAGACGCAACCACCGATTCACGGCGAAACTTTTCCCGGCCGTAAATGTTGGACAAATGCACTTCAATCACGGGAATGGAGATGGCAGCTACTGCATCGGCCAAGGCATAACTATAATGAGTCAGCGCCCCCGGATTGAGGATAATGCAGTCTATGTCGGTTTTATCGGTACCGGCCCGATGCAGCACATCAATAATTTCCCCCTCGGAGTTGGATTGAAAAAATTCCAATGCTACCCGGTATTCTGCCGCCAGGGACTTTAACTGCTGATTAATCTCATCTAAAGAGACCCTACCGTAAATCTCCGGTTGACGTTTCCCCAGGAGATTGAGATTTGGGCCGTTAATAATCAAAAACTTCATCCCCGGCATCTCCTTCCTTCCACCTGGAAGCATTTTACCATAATTCAAAGGCCTTGGATAGCATTTTCTAAATACCGCTGATGGTCATCTCCGCAACCCGGATACTGGGAGATCCCCGGCCGATAAAAAAGACCAAATCATTAGCTACACCGTCAATATTTTTGAAAACATTTAACAAATTGCCTGCTATAGCCACTCCGCGCACTGGAGTGGTTAATTCCCCGTTTTCGATCAAGATGCCGGCAGCTCCTAGGGAAAAATCTCCAGAAATGGGATTGGCCGTATGCAGGCCCATCACATCGGTGATGTACAAGCCCCGGCGAATTCCTTGCAACAATTTCTCTTTTTCGGTGGTTCCCTGTTGAATGTAAAAATTGGTAGTCCCCACTTCGGGAGTGCTTTTAAAGGAACTCCGTACTGCATTTCCTGTGGAAACAACCCCATCTTTGTTGGCCGTATAGGTATTATGTAAGTAGCCTGTCAGGATACCTTGGTCAATCAAGGTCGTTTTCCCCGTTTTCATCCCTTCCCCATCAAAGGGAGCCGATAGCAAACCTTTTTCCATGGCTCCATCATCGATGAGCGTGACCAGAGGTGAAAAAACTTGACTGCCTAATTTGCCGGCAAAAAACGATTTCCCCTTTTGAATGGATTCCGCTGATAAAGCAGGAGCAAGCACTCCCAAGAAACCGGAAGCCACGTACGGATCAAAGACCACGGGTGCTTTTTGCGTTTTAATGCTTTTCGCACCCAGCATTCTCACCGCTTTCCAGCCCGCATCCCTTCCCACCTGGGCAGGAAGCAGGTCTTTGAATTTGAGACAAAATTGAAGTCCAAAGCCGGTCTGAGTATCACCGGCATCTTCCGCCACCACATAGACAAAGGCGCCGCAATAAGCACCCCGGTAGCTTTCCTTAATCCCACGGGAATTGACCAGGCTTATTTCATATTCCGCATCTTGATAAGTACAGCTTTCGGTGATCTTGACCCTGGGATCAAAACCTTTGGCCGCACTCTCCAGGGATTTGGCCAGATCTATCTTCTCCTCAACGGGAACCCGGCCGATTTCTTCATCGTAGAGTTCCAGCTGTTCATATGACTGCTCCGGTGAAGGGAGCCCCAAATAAGGGTCTGGAGTGTTCTTCTCTGCGTTGGCCATAGCCTGAATCAAAGCAGTATCCAAAGCATGAGAAGATAAGTCAGTAGTATATGCATATCCCAGGCGATTACCCACCAATACCCGGATACCGATACCATGTTGCCTGGAATTTTTTAACGTATCCACCTGGCCATTTCTCACTTCGATGGTCAGTTCTTTGCTGCTGGAATAAAAAACTTCCGACTGATCCGCACCGGCTTTCTCGGCTTTCTCAACCAAAACACCGGCTATTTCTTTATAATCAACCACGGCTACGCCTCCTCAATCTAACAAACCTCCCACAATCAATTCCGGGATCCGAATGGTGGGCTGGGCATCAGCAACAGGCACTCCTTGACCGTCTTTCCCACAGGTACCGATGGCAAATCCCAAGTCGTTGCCGACCATATCAACTTTTAACAATACTTCCGGTCCGTTCCCTGTCAGGGTGGCCCCTCGCACAGGAGAAGTAATTATCCCATTTTCGATCAAATAGCCTTCCGTTACATCAAAAACAAAATCGCCAGTTGTAGTATTGACCTGGCCTCCCCCCATTTTTTTGACAAAGAGCCCCTTCTTTGTAGAACTGATAATTTCTTCCGGATCGGTATCCCCGGGCGCGATGAAGGTATTAGTCATCCGGGGAAGCGGCCGATGCTGGTAAGATTCCCTCCGTCCATTTCCCGTTGAGGCCCTGTTTTCTTTTTTTGCGGTTAAATAATCATAAAGATAATCCTTCAAAACGCCTTTTTCAATCAAGACAGTTTGTTGACTATAATTGCCTTCGTCATCAAAACTAAAAGAGCCATATTTTCCGGGCAAGGTAGCATCATCAATAACCGTAATCAGCTCTGACGCAACTTTTTGTCCTTTCTTATTTGCGTAAACTGAAAGCTGTTTTTGCACCAGGTCAGCCTCCAAACCATGTCCACAAGCCTCATGAATCATCGTTCCGCCAGCTTCCCCTGCCATGACCACCGTCATTCTACCGGCAGGAGCGGGCCTGGCGGACAGCATGAGAAGAGCGCGTTTGGCGGCTTTTTCTCCCAATTCTACCGGATTGATCTTTTGAAAAAGTTCATATCCCACGTTGCCTCCTGCAGATTCGTAGCCGGTCTGGATAATATCTTTTTCCACAGCCACAGCATTAATTGCCAATCTGGTTCGTATTCTCCGGTCTTCCACGAAACGGCCTTCGCTGTTGGCGATGGAAACTACCTGGATCACGTCTCCATAACCAACCGTCACCTGCCTAATCCGATGATCCAGCTTGCGGGCAGCCTCGTTGGCTTTCATCACCAGTGAAACCTTATCATCTACAGGAACCTGATCCGGCCTTTTTTCTACCGGAAAGGTAACGCGGGGTTCCAGTTTTCGCAGGTCAAGGATAATATCTTTTTTACCCATCAGGCAAGCTTTGGCCACTACTTCCGCCACCGCTAAAATCCCCTCAAAGGATAGGTCATTGGTAAACCCGTAAGCGGTACTTTCTCCCGATATAATCCTAATTCCTGCACCGGCATCCAAACCGCTGATAATTCTTTCAATCTGATTCTCTTCACAGCTGATGCCGCTGTTCCACCGGCGTTCAATAAATATTTCGGCAAAATCTCCGCCATTGCTCAGTGCTCTGGAAAGTATTTTTTCCAGCTGGTTTTTGTCCAGCATTGATCATAATCACCTCTTTTTACCCCAGTTCCTAGTATTATTCAAGCTGAGTGGTAATATTCCTTCTTTGGAAAGACTTTCTACTTTGATCTTAGGAGTATTCAGGGTAGGAAACGCCAGTTGGCCAGCGCCGCCCAGATTCGATCGTAATCACCGGTGTATTGATTGATCCATTTTACTTGTATAGACATTCTCTTTGCATTGCCCAGGTCTATTTCCAAATAGTAGGGATAATCAGCAGGCTTAATCACGTGAGACTCATATGTTAGTATTCCATCACAGAAAACCAGGAGTTTGTATGCCCCCCGACTGTTTCTAGTTTCATCATCTATCCCCAAATATCCTGCCAATTTGGAATATTTTCCTTTTAAGTCTATAACGGCCTCTCCATCAACAAGATCGGATTTGTCTTGCCCGGCTGGGCTTCCTTGCAATTCCAGGATCAGGCCGTGATTGAACTCACGGGAGGCAATAGCAATATTCCTGCTCTTTAACTGAAAGAAAGGGCCCACATTTCTTAACACCGGTAGCTCCTCCAGATAGACGCCGGTTTTTTCCGACGGAAGGTCGTTTTGGCGAAGATTGGTTTTTGATTTTATCTCAACGATACCTTGATCACCCCGCCAGATTACCTCCTGCTGTAAAGCCTCGGCCATAGCCCGGAGGGGAACCATTACGGTCCCCGAATTTTCAATCATGAAGGGTTGTACCGAACTCTTTAATTCTTTGCCATTGATCAATACTTTAATCTCTCGATAGAGAACTTTCATTTCCTGTAAATTATTGCCGGCAAAAGCTGCGGCCCCACTGGCATAGGACAACAATAGAATTACCATCAAATAAACTTTCGCTCTTTGGCACATTTTTGGCCTCCTTATCGTTCAGGAAAAGTATAAGGTTCCAGGAAAGGGTTTTCCACTATGATCCGGTTTCCCCCAAAAAACTCCATTTCCCGCTGTTTTATGTTCTCATCTTTTTCCAAAACCTGGCGACGAGAGGGAGAAGCTTGGGAAAAAGGATCCAGCATAATCTCTTCATTTCCCAGGGGAAGCAAAGCCTTTTTCTGGGTCAGACTGCCGGGCAAGGCATAAAATTTGATGAACAGCTCAGCTTCCAACATATGGGATTCCTCTGCCAGAGGATGAAGGCTAAGACCGGTAAGTTCAATGATTGTTTCCGCCTCCTCTAAGGACTTTATAAAGGCTAACAACGGCGAGTAATGTCCCTTTAAAGTAAGTCGAATAGGCAAAATCCAGTAGTAATCCTCCTTTTCCTCATCCGAGGGATACACTCCCGTTATTTCCACCAATTCTCCTGCCATTTTTTCCAAAAAGGTGTAAGGAGAAATGTTGTCAGTGCCCGACCAGAGATGACGGCGCAATGCTTCCACTTCTTTAGTCAACTGAAAATGGTCTGCCCATGCCCGGTCTTCTTTCTCTGGCTGGATCACCTTTTCTTTCTGCTGGCGGGCGAAAGCAAGACTTGTCTTTAAACCCTGGTAACGAGGCCAAAGGGTGCTCCAGTAAACCTGATACCAGGCCAAGAAGATGAGCAGAGTGCAAAAAAACAAGAAGAATCTGTTTTTGAGCAAAGGAAATTTAAGCATAATACTCCTCATATATTACCTGTTCAAGATCAACTCAACTTGAAAAATGTGCTGTTCGTTGTTTTCCCCTTTTTTCACTGACCTGAGCTTTACCGCGGCAAACTGGTCAGAATTATCCAATCGTTGGATCATTTCCGCAATCCGACCCAAGGAGTTTCCTTTCCCGGTAATTCTGGTCTCACCGGATGGATCAATATCTATGGAGAGAAGGCGTAGATGAGGGTTAATGGCTTCGGATACAGCTCTTAATGTGGGAAAAACTTGATTCCGGGAGAGTGCAGCTAAGAGGACCAGCCTTTCTTTTTCCAGTTGAGCCAAGTCCTCACCCTTATTTTTTTCCACAGCCGTCCGTGCCCTCATTTCTGCCAGCGCATTTTCCAGTTCCTGCTGCTCTATTTCCAGCAAAATGATTTGGCCAAAAAGGAAGAGGATGCTGCTTGCGCCTAAGAGGAAGCCAAGGCAGAGTAAACCAGGAAGCAAATGAAACCGGTAACCGGAAGATTTTCCCCGCAGTTCTTCCGGAAGTAAATTAATGGCCATGTTTCAATTCCACCCTCCCCGAAGGGCCAGTCCCATGGCCACGGCATGTTCAGGCCCGGATACCCCATCCACCATGAAAGCTTGGCCCGGCATGGATATTTCAATGGTTAGAGATAATCGTTGTTCCAGATATTCCAGTGTTTTGGAGGGCCAGTTGCGTAAAGGACCGCTAATGATGGCTCGGTCCGGAGGAAGGCTCCGGTATTCCAGCCGAAAATAATGCAAGGATCTCTCAATTTCAGCAATCAAACCAGCCAAAGACTGAGGCCCCGAAGTTTTTGCCCCGAAAGAAAGAATACGGGTAAAAGAGAGCTTTCCCTTTTGTATGACGGCCACGGTGCTGCAATCATTCCCCAAGTGGAGGAGAAGAAGGGGTTTTTCTTTCAAATCCACCTTTTCGCCATAGCGCAAGAACCTTTCCAGGGCCAAGGGGACAATGTCAATGACTTCAAGCCTGCATCCGGCCTTTTGAAAAACAGACCAGTACTGCCGGGCCAGCTCCCGGGGCAGGGCGGCCAGGAGGACTTCCACCATCCTGCCCTCTCCTTTATCTCTTCTCAGAACTTGATAGTCAAAGGAGTAATCCTGCCTGCTTCGGGGAAGATATTTTTCCGCTTCCCAAGCAACTGCTTTTTTCAATTCTTGATCAGGCATAAGAGGTAAGGTCAGATGACGGAGAACAATTTGTTTAGCCGCCAAAGAAGCCACCATCCTTTTCCGCTGCCAGCTGTGTTTCTGGCATAGATCTCGCAACGCTCTCTCCAACAAGGACTGATGGTTCGGCCAACCCTCATCAACAGCCTCCGCCGGTATGGATTCAGAGCCGGTTTTAAATCTGTACCCGTTTTTTCCTGTCTGCATTTCTGCAAAATAGATCTGGTCACCATCCAGACATACTCCCAAAAGTGGCCTGTTTTTTAATTGAAATTTGCTGAACATGACCAATCACCCCGGTAAAAGCTAAAGAACAGCTATCTCCTGCCAGTGGGAAATATGATAGAGAACGGTCTGATTCCCAGGAGCCAAACCAGGGACAAAACAGGGCCGATAAGAGATCCGTATGTTTTTAGGCGATAAGACCAGCTGCCGGGACTGAATTGTGCCGAAAATATATTTATCTTCTGTCAGGCCTTTGGCCTGAAAAGTATCAGAAGCAAGAAAGGCACCATGAATTTCCTCCACCCCTGCAGCCATTTCAATTTCCCTGGCAATGATAATCAAAGAATCCACCGCCGGATCTTGAGGGACCAGATTGGCTGCAATTTGCACCTGATTAGGAGAGATAATGATGAACCGACCTTGGAAGGCTTTGGCAGCAAATAAATTAAGATTCTCTGGAACGTAATAGACACCGGAAGGGAGATTTTCTATTGCAAGCCTATCCTCTTCCAGAGTCAGGTCCGCCCTGGATTGGTACCAGTCAAAGTCAGGAGGTTCAGGAGCCCTGGGCAGTGATAGAGGCAAACGGTCAAGAACAAGATAGCCTTTTTCGACCAGGGAACCGCCGGTGATGGCCTCTCCGCTGAACACATGAGCCCTGACTGTTGCCCCTGGACTGATTGCCACCGGTCCTAAACCGGTGATGGATCCCGACAAACTACCTCCTTCGATCCGGGTATTACCCTGGACCAGAAGCCTGCCTTCCAGGACAAAGGAACTGCCTGTGATGAAATCGCCATAGACGACCATATCCCCGGTAACGGAAAGGAGCTGACTGGATCCAGTTAGAGTTGTTAAGTTATTGGTCTGCACTGCGTAGGGCGAAACCAGGTTTGTTTTGATCAGTTCCACCCGCAGCCGTCTTTTTATTCCGTCCACCTCCCCCGTGGATAGAATCTCAACCCTGTCGCCCCAGTCCTTTACTTCAACCTGCCGGATCCAGCCCTCTCCGAGGGGTTCGTTTTCCAGGCCGGAGTTCCAGTCAGGGTCTATTCTCAGCTGACTCAAAACCCTCTGGACACCTGCTTCAGCCAGGTAAAGGGCCTGAACGGCTCTTTTCTGATTCCAAGCGATTTTTTTTTCGGTTATGGATAGGCCCATAACGGAAAAACCACAGGCCAACAGAATGGCGGTAATCATTATTGTGGAGATCAGGCTGATACCTGCCTCCCCGAAAACCCGGTTTCCATGGGGCACCATTGCCATCTCCCTCACCTGATCCGATGATTAACGGAGGTAGTCAAACAATAGGATTGACCTCTTGTATCCTTTCCTTCCATATTGATCGTGATTAGGGTACTGGAAGAAATCGGGCGGCCATGATAGATAAATTGAAGGGAATAGATATGCATGACCAGGGGATTATGACCTGTGAATTGCGCCGCTCCAGCTTTTTTCACTGCCAGCCTCAAGTTGGTGCCGCTCAGATAGTACCAGGCTATACTTCCGTCATTTCTTTCTAAAAGCAGATTTTCTTCATTTAGAGAAACTGATCCGCTCTTTTCCACCAATCCACGACTGTAGCGAAAATCCCTGGCTATTCGATCTAAACCGATCCGCATGTTTTGCTGGATATCGATTTTTTCTTCTGTATGCCGGTAAATTTTCAGCCCTTGGTGTAAAATAAGATAAAGCACGCCCAAGAGTATCAATAAAATGGTAAAGGCAACCAGCACTTCTGCCAGCGTAAACCCTTCATTGTTTTTTCTTGGTGATAAATTCATCATTGGTCGGCCCATAAGGTGACTAATCTCATCTTTTTTGCAGGATTATCCCTGGCCCTCACCTCTAGAATGATTTTCTTCAGATTGCTCAACTCATAAAAGCTAACATTGGCTACATATTCGTAATCATCGTGAATGGAACAGGTTTGAAAACCCTCTGTTGATATCATCCCAGGAAAAGGAGTGTCCAAAAGCAGTTCCATTTGCGCCTGTGCCAAGTTTACCAACATTGTGGTTTCCCCGGCTGAGCTGTAGTAAATAGCCCCATTCATCAGAAGACCGAGAAAAGGTATTAAAACCAGGGTGATGATGAAAAGACTGACGATTATTTCCAACAGCAAATAACCCTTTTGATTGCCCATCTCTGCCACGCCTTTTTTCCTTAATAATCTTCGCCGGCCGTCCTGCTCGCCCTGACTCGGCCGGTGGCCCCCATAATGTATACATAATAGCGCTGTCCCCGGTCATTCTCCAGGACAATACGCCCACCGCCTCCAGCCGGAGCCCCATCAATGGTAAAAGTTAGCGGATTGGCGCCTAGAACAACTTCAACCATCCTTACGCCTGGCGACAGCTCGTATGTCTCCAGAATCCGAACTCTCTCCTCGATTCGGTACTGACCGTTATTTTTTAAAAACCTTATCTTAAAAGACCCGGCTTTTCCGTAAACGGATTCCTGCTGTACCTTTCTGATTTCAGCGGCCAGCCGCAAGGCATCACTTTTCAGGCGATAATCTGCCAGCACTCCGGTAAATTGAGGCACTGCCACACCAAAAAGCAAGCCTATAATCAAAACAGCAATAATTAGTTCAACCAAAGTAAAGCCCTTATCCGCCTTAGGCAAGATCTGACCCCTTTCTCTGCTCTCACTGGAATTGTTTTTCCTTTTGCCAAGTGTTAAAGCCCGTTCAGTAGCGTCAAAATGGGCAGAAAAATGGACACGATAACAAAACCCAGGATGACCCCCACCAAAAGAATTAATATCGGCTCCAAAAGGGTGGACAAACGGTCAAGGGAAGACGACACTTCTTGCTCATATAGTTCGCTGATTTTCGCAAGAAAATCTTCCAAGGAACCGGTTTCTTCTCCAATAGCAATCATCTCCAACACCAGGGAAGGAAAAATTCCTGTTATCCTTAAAGGGTCAGCCAGCTTGCTGCCGCCGCGGATGCTGCTTTGGACTGCCTCAAAGGCTTCTGCCAGGATCCTGCTGGAACTGGATTTGTGAGCCATCTGCAGCGATTGTAAAAGGGGCACTCCTCCTTGTAAGAGCAGTCCCAAGATCCGGCAAAAGCGGACAATGATTATCTTTCTTGCCAGAGGCCCAAGAACAGGGGTGAGCAAAAAGAATTTTTCCCCCCACAAACCTCCTTCCGGTGTTTTCAATGCTTTTATTCCGCCAAAAATAAGCAGGGTGACTGCAAGTGGGAAAACGTACCAATAATTTTGGAGAAAGTTTCCCATCTGCAGGACTGCTTCCGTAGCAAAAGGTAAAGGAAGCTGCAGATTGTGCAACATATTGGCAAAAACCGGCAAAAGAAAATAAAAAAGAAAGAGCAGCAGGAAAAAGGATAACATGAGAACTATCAAGGGGTAAGTAATCGCTCCTACGATCTTTTCTCTTAACTTCAGCTCATTTTCAAAATGTTCTGCCAACTGTTCGAGTATTTTATCCAAAAGTCCAACCAGTTCCCCTGCCTCCACCATGCTGGCCATTAGGCGGGGAAAGACACCTGGGTATTGTTGCAGGGCGTCTGAAAAATTGGATCCTTCCTGGAGAGATTGCTCCACTCCTGCCAAAGCCAGCTGAAAAACCTTGCCGCTGGTTTGCCCTTTGAGGATTTGCAGGGATGTTAAGAGGGGTAAGCCCGCTTTCAACAAGGTAGCCATTTGCCTGCAAAAAACAGAGAGTTCTCTTGTCTTTACGGAGGATCCGTATCCTATATTCCATACATTTCTGATTATTCTGGAATCAGATCTTTCTTTAATCTCGATCAGAAAATATTCTTTGTCCCTGATCCGTTGAACGGCTTGCTGTAGGCTTTCTGCCTTGACGGTACCGCTCACCAACTTACCCTGCCAATCTCGAGCCCGATAGACATAAGTGAACACAATCAGGATTAACTCCTTTACATCACATTAAAAAAATAACATAATAGACCAATATCAGCAATGTTTGGATAAAATTCTCCATATAACATAAAAATCCTGCCGAAAGAGAAGGATTATTATTTTTCCTTCATTGCTTTCTTACCGTCCGGGTCGCCGGTCAAATGATGATCTTATTCAGCCGTCCAGCCCCCATCTACAGTTATAACCTGTCCGGTCATGTAGTCAGATGCTTGGGAAGCAAGAAATACAGAAGCGCCAACCAAATCATTGATTTCCCCCAGACGTCCCAGAGGAATCCTGCTGACAATCCGCTTGCATACTTTTTCCTGCTTAAGTTGAGCTTCATTCAAGGTAGTGCGTACATATCCTGGACAAAGGGCATTAACCCGGATATTATACCGGGCCCATTCCAGGGCCAGGGCCTTGGTCATCTGGATCATTCCTCCTTTGGCCACACAATAAGGGAGGACTTGCTTAGCAGCCACCAGCCCCAGGATGGAAGCCACATTGATGATTTTGCCGTATTTGCGCCGGATCATTTCCCGGCCGCAGGCTTGGGCGCAAAAGAATGCTCCCTTTAAATTAACGTTCAGGACTTGATCCCATTCCTCTGCTGTGATGTCTTCCGCCCTTTTGGTGATGGCAGTACCCGCATTATTGACCAGGATGTCTATCCGTCCGAAGGTGGACAGTATTTTATTCACCAGATGGTCAATATCCTGGTAATTGGCAAGATCCGCCGCCTGCGCCAGCACTTTGACCCCGTATTTGGCTTGGATCTCCTCTGCTGCCCGGTAACAGTCTTCTTGTTTCCTGCCGGTGACCACAATATTTGCTCCCTCAGCCCCTAGCGCGGAAGCAATGCCATAACCGATTCCTTTCGTGGAACCGGTAATCACCGCCACTTGACCGGTCAGTTTCATATTCACCTGCACCAAGGATAAAGCCCCCTTCCCCAAAGCAAAACAAGCTTTGCCAGACTTGATCAACTATTCTGGCTATTTTATTCCCCGTCGGTATAAGCCACCCTCAAGACCTCGCTGATGGTAGTCAAACCCTGCAATGCTTTTCTTAACCCATCTTCCTGCAGGCTGATCATGCCTGAAGCCAGAGCCGCCTCTCGTAAATGGTCAGTGGAACATTTATTGACGATTTTTTGCCGCAGGTTTTTCTCCACAGGGAGAATTTCCAGGATGGCCAGGCGACCGCTATAGCCGGTGGAGTCGCACCGGGGGCAGCCCCGCCCTCTGACCAAAACCCGATGACCAAATTGAAAGCCTTGGAGGAAAAGAGCCTCTGGTGAGCCCGGTTCCGGCTGATAACTCTCCCGGCAGTAAAGACAAATGCGGCGGACCAGCCTTTGCGCCACAATGCCTCTGACTGTGGAAGCCACTAGAAATGGCTCGATCCCCATATCCAGCAGACGAGTAACGGCCCCGGCAGCATCATTAGTATGTAAAGTGCTGAAAACCAAATGCCCGGTAATGGCAGCCCGGGTGGCAATGGAGGCCGTTTCTTGATCCCGTATTTCCCCGATCATGATAATATCGGGATCCTGTCGGATCACCGACCGCAAACCCCTGGGGAAAGTCAGGCCGGCCTTGTAATTCACCTGCATTTGATTAATACCAGGCAGGACACATTCCACCGGGTCTTCAATAGTGACAATATTTTTCTCCGGCGTGTTGATTTCATTTAAAGTAGCATAGAGGGTGGTTGATTTACCGCTTCCGGTGGGACCAGTCACCAGGATCATGCCAAAACTGTTTCTGATCAGCTTTTGATATCTGTCCAGGCTGTCTTGGGAAAATCCCAGTTCGTCCAGTTTGATGAGCAGATTGGGTTTGTCCAAAATCCGGATCACTACTTTTTCTCCCGTGAGAATTGGCCAGGTCGCTACGCGCAAATTTACGGATCTGTCTTCGATTCTTAACTGCATCCTCCCATCCTGGGGCAGTCTTTTTTCCGCTATATCCATACCTGCCAGAATCTTAATCCGGGAAACTAAAGGAGGCAGGAGTCCCGGCGGCAATGCCATCACCTGTCGTAGCAGTCCATCAATGCGGAAGCGCACCCTGATTTCATTCTGGTAGGGCTCCAGGTGAATATCGCTGGCCTTTACTTGAATGGCCTGGCGAATTAATGAATTGACAATTCTGATGATCAGCGCTTCTTCGTCAGCTATTTCTGTAACATCAACTGTATCCAGGCCTGAAACCGGCTGGCCGGGTTCAGGCAGCAGTTCTTCAACCAGCTCCCGTAATCCGAAGTTTTGGCTAATAAAATGTTCAATCTCACTTTCCGGAGCAATAGCCGGATCAATTTCCAATCCAGTGGCCAACTGCAAATCATCAATGGCCAGCACATTTAAAGGGTCCTCCATGGCAACAGTCAGACTGTCACCCGTTCTTTGAAACGGGATAGCCTTGTGTCTTCGGACCAGTGCTTCCGGCACCAAACGGAAGATATCCTGATTCACCGGATGCTCAAAGAGATTGAGGAGGGGTACCCCCAGCTGAAGAGATAATGCCTCGGTGATGCTCAGTTCAGTAACAAAGCCTAAATTGACCAAAATCTTCCCTAGACGGGGCTGGCCTCCATTCTCTTTTTGAACCTGAAGGGCTTGGAGCAACTGCTCTTCAGTAATTAAGCCTTTCTCCATCAGGAGTTCTCCTAATCTCTTCCTCCTCATGGAATCACCTCAAAACGGCGGCACTCAAGATATGCCCCGAAGCAGGAATTGCCTGACTGTGGGAATATCTACCTGCTCCAAGGCCACTTTCCCCAGCTTGCAGACTAAGACAAAATGCAACTGGCCGGATTTCTTTTTTTTATCATGAAGGATAATTTTGATCAGCTGTTCAGGATCCAGGTCTGCCGGCCATTCTGTCGCCAGCCCAAAAGAACTCAGCAGTGCCTCCAGCCTGGCCAGAACACTTTCACTGGCACAGCGTCCCAGCTCTATAGAAAGCTTTGTAGCCGCAATCATACCTAACGCCACCGCCTCCCCGTGTCGATAAACACGGTAGCCGGTGATGGTTTCCAGAGCATGGCCGAAGGTATGTCCAAAATTTAGAATGCTGCGGAGCCCGACTTCTTTTTCATCCTGGCTCACCACTTCTCCCTTAATGGTACAGGACCTTTGCACGATGGTCTCCAAGCTTTTGGTCTGGTTAGCGGTCAAGGTCATTCCAATGCTTTCCAAAAACGAGAAAAAATCCTCGTCCCAGATCACTCCGTACTTGACAACTTCCGCCATACCCGATCTCAACTCCCGGAGAGGAAGCGTGGCGAGGGTCTCCACATCTGCCCAGACCAGTTCAGGCTGATAAAAAGAGCCGATCAGGTTTTTCCCCGCCGGGTGATTAACAGCTACTTTACCTCCCACACTGCTGTCCACCTGTGAAAGCAAGGTGGTGGGAACTTGGATATAGGGAACTCCCCGCAAGTAAGTAGAAGCCACGAAGCCGGCCAGATCCCCTACCACGCCGCCACCAAGGGCGATTACGGGAGAGCTCCGATCAAGGCCTTTTTTGATCATCAAATCATAAAGTCCATGGGCAACGGCCAGGGACTTGGCCTCCTCACCATCCGGAATCAAGGCCCGGTAAACCTGAAAACCGTTTTCTTGCAAGCTTTTCTCCACCCGGTCCCCGTACAGAGAGAAAACCAGAGAGTTGGAAATAATCAAGCAATTATTAGAATAAGGATGCCTGGCCAGGCATTGCCCCAGTTCATCCAGGATACCGCCACCGATATAAATCGTATAGGGGCGGCTCTTAGCGTTGACCTTTACTGTCGGCATTTTCTCCCCCATTTCTCCTCACCAGGGCCAGTATTTCTTCCACTGTTTCCTGAATACTTAAATTGGTGGTATCCACCACATGATCAGCATAAAGGGAATAGTATTGTTCCCTTTGATCCAGCAGCTCTTGAATATATTCTACCGATTTATTTCTTTGCAACAAGGGCCGGCCGCCTCTTTTTTTTACTCGCGCTTGAATCTTTTCCGGTGAGGCCTTTAGATAAATAAAGATCCCGTGACGTTTAAGGGCCTGCACATTTTCAGCGTCCAAGATGGCTCCTCCTCCCGTGGAAATGACGCAATTGGTCTTTTCGGCAGTTTTAGCAATGACCAGCTTTTCTTCCGAACGAAAGCGGATTTCGCCGTATTTATTAAAAATCTCCATAATGGACAGACCCGTAATCTTTTCAATTTCCTGGTCAGTATCAATAAATTCTTTTTTTAATGTATCCGCCACTCTCCGGCCAATGCTTGTTTTCCCTACTCCCATAAAGCCGATCAAAACTATGTTGGATTTCATTAAAATTCCCTCACATGCTTCAGATATTCATTCCAAGCGAATAAAATCCCTTCCATACTGTCCCCGCCGAATTTCTCCAGAATGGCATTGGCCAGCACCGGGGCCACCACCGCTTCTCCCACCACGGAAGCCGCCGGCACGGCACAAACATCGGATCTTTCAATAGAAGCTTCCTCTGTTTTTTTTGTTTCCAGATCTACGCTGGGCAAGGGCTTCATCAGGGTGGGAATGGGCTTCATAGCTGCGCGCAAAACGATGGTCTCCCCGTTGGACATACCTCCCTCCAAGCCCCCGGCTCGGTTGGACAAGCGGTAAAAGCCTCTCGCCTCAGAATAGTGAATTCCGTCGTGAACCTGAGAGCCCGGTAGTTCAGCGCTGGTAAAGCCCAATCCTATTTCTACCCCTTTGACACCGGGAATGCTCATCAACACCTGGGCCAGCTGTCCATCCAACCTACGATCCCAGTGGACATAACTGCCCAAACCCGGAGGCACATTCATGATCTGAATTTCAAAAATGCCTCCCAAAGTATCCCCTTTTCTCCGGGCTTTTTCAATTGCCTCCACCATTTTCCGGCTGCTTTCCCGGTCAGGACAAAAGACCGGGGAGGGAACAGACCCAGCATCATCTTCTGAAGCTTGGTAGGATGAGCTCATAGTGATGCCTCCGATGGAAACCACATGAGAAGTCACTCTAATGCCAAGGATTTCCAGGAATTGCATGACCAGGGCGCCTACAGCCACCCTGGCGGCTGTCTCCCTGGCACTGGCCCTTTCCAAAACATTCCGCAAATCTCGGTGACAGTATTTGATAGCTCCCGACAAATCAGCATGTCCCGGTCTGGGTTTACTTACTTGCTTTTTATCCAGTAAGGCCCTGGGGCCCGGATCCATAATTTCCTGCCAGTTAGCCCAGTCCTTGTTTTTCACCAGTAAAGTTATAGGACTGCCCAGAGTTTTTTCACCCCGTACTCCGGAAACCAGCTGAACCCGGTCTTTTTCTATGGCCATCCGTCCGCCCCGTCCGTAACCTTGCTGCCTTCTTTCTAAAAAAGAATTAATCTTTTCAGTTTTAATCGTAATTCCTGCCGGCATTCCTTCCACAATGGCGGTAAGCTGGGGCCCATGAGATTCGCCGGCAGTAAAAAATCTAATCATATGCCTTCATCTCCGACTTATATTCCGGGAAAAATTTCTAAAAGATATTCTATATTCTATTCTAGTAGCTTGGCTGAAATCCTCTTGAATATACGAAAAAGGCCAGGAAGAGTCAGAACGGAGCTTTGGCAGGGGCAGCCGGTAAGGAAAAGTCTTTAACCATCTAACTAATAGGCAAGATGGAAGGCCATTTTCTCCAAAGCTTTTTTCAAGAGTCGGGAAACCCTTCTCTGGCTGATTCCCAGCAAACTGGCAGTTTTGCTCTGGGTCATCCCCCGGTAATAAATCAAACAAACTACTTTTTTTTGCAGTTCACTGAGCTTCTCCAAGGCATGATCTATGGCAACTTTATCTTCAACGGAGAGGGAGAAGCTTTCATAGCCGGCAGTCTTCACTTGCCACAGATCGGCTTCTTTGAGGGGTACTCTCTCGGCCGACATGGCCTGAATAATTGCATCCTCCTGGACATTGACGGCTTTGGCGATTGACTGGAAAGAAGGTTCTTCTCCCATGGTTTGGCGCAGGGCGTCGGCGGTCTGATGAATCTTCGTCCGCAGTTCTACCATCCAACCGGGAATGTAAAAAGTAACTTCCTTCCACAACTCGCGGCGGATTTCTCCTATAATCCAATGGGAAGCATAGGTGATAAAACGGACATTCCGCGAAGGATCGTAATTCCTCAAAGCTTTTAAGAGTCCTTCGTAACCGGCTTGAATGGCATCTTCTCCCGGCCTTCCCCCTGAATAGATCCTGGCAAAATGAAATATTAACCCGCCTGCCGCCTCCACCAACGACTGCAGAGCGGCTTCATTATTCTTCTCCAGATACGAAACCGCACTTCTTTCCAGCTCATCCTTCTCTGAATTTCTTTGCAATTCATCCACCCCCTGGCCTTAGCTATGCCACACCCGGGCCTTTTTCCCTTTCTATTTCCTTCGACAGTCTTTTCTTTCGATTGTTTTCTATCGTCCACTATACCATAATTATGCAAATTTTGCGAATATTTTGCTTCATTGCTTGGGACATTCCTGATGCCACTCAAAAAATAAGCCTCTGCTGTCTTTCACAACAAAGGCCAAGATCAGAATATATTATATTCTAGCTGCCCTGCCATCTTGGGCATTCTAATCAAGAATCATCTCCCCTGGCTTCCCAAGTCATATCAATTTGATTCCAAACAAATCTCGTTTTGCCCGCACTCTGTGGGGTGACTATCTCTTTGAGATAACCCGCTTCTTTTAAACTGGCCCCATTATCTGTCATCTCCGACGATGTAATCGAGCTAAGTTCTTTTGGCGGGCTTTGATCTAAGGCCCATGCTTGTGTAGCTCCATTGAGTGTTCTAATGCTGGCCTCATCTGCCCTTGCTTTTGCACTTTCCTGTGTCCTATTATACACCGGCATGGCAATGGCCACCAATATCCCGATGATGACAACCACCACCATCAATTCCACCAACGTAAAGCCTTTGCGATTTATGAAGCCTTTTCTGAGTAATGGATACATAATCCTCCCCCCGGTTGATTTTTTTTAAAAATTTGTCTTTCTACCAGTTGTTATACCGGCGAGAGGAGCTTTTTAGACACTTTCAGCAGTTTTTTTCACTAAAAAAGCCAGGTTTGAAAGTAGAAATTCAGAATTTCCTCACCCCAAAGGACACTGGCGAAGATGCCCTGGGCCAGAAAAGGCCCGAAAGGAATCGGTTCTTTTCTCCCCTTTATTTGAAAAACAAGGAGAATTATTCCTACGACTGAACCGGTAAGGAAAGCCAGGAAAAGGGCCAGTATAGTTAAGGATCCACCCAGGTAAAAACCTGCGGCCAGCATCAGTTTTATATCGCCCCCTCCCATGCCACCTTTGCTGAGACGAGCCACCAGAAAAAGGAATCCTCCTCCCAGAAATGCGCCGGCCAGAGATTGCAGGTAAGAGATCTGAGGGGAAAAAAGCTGCCAAATACCCCCCCAGAGAAAGATGGTCACCACCAGCTTGTCAGGGATAATCTGATGTTCCAGGTCAACGAAACTGACCACCAGCAGACAGGCGAAGAGAAAAAGATGTTTGACCAGATGAGGAGAGAAGCCCAGCTGGAAAAAAGTCAAGAGAAAAAGCCCTCCGGTCAAAAGTTCCACCAACGGATAGCGAGGGCTGATTTTTCCCTGGCAGATGCGGCATTTTCCTTTCAACAAAAGATAGCTGACCACCGGTACCAAGTCCCCAGGTTGAAGACGGGTGCCACACCGGGGGCAGCGGGATAATGCCCAGGAGATGTTTTCCTCCTGCGGTAGCCGGCAGATACAGACATTGAGAAAGGAACCGATCAGACATCCCAGCAAGAAAATAAAAAAAAGCAATTCCCCAGCTCCTCCTGCTTCCAAGTTTTTTCGGCTGCTTCCGTAGGGTAATTTTATACCAGGAAAAAAGGAAAAGCCAAGGTTAGTTTCTTACCTTCAGCTCACTTCACTGCTTTTTTTCGCTTGGAGCTTGTCTTTCAAGAATTCCAGAAGGCTTTTATCCTGCTCCTGCAGGAGTTTTAATTCCATGTTTTCCTTTTGCATCCGGAGCTGCATCACCTCATCAGCCAGTCGCTTGCTTTCCTCCCTGGTTTTAGCCAGCTCTTCCATAATGGCTGAAAACATGAAAAAGACTGTGGTCTTCAGATTATGTTCAATACCTAAGGCACCGGCAAGGGTTTTTTCCAACTCCAATTTTCTTTTGGCGCCTTTGATGGTATACATCTCCGTCTGGAGCAGTTCTTTAATCTGACTGAAAGTCTCCAGTTGGTCCTGGCCGTATCGTTTTCTTTTGCCTTTAGTCTCTTTTGTTTTTAGAAACTCTGCAAATTCCTTTTCCCAAAAACGCAAAGTGCTCACTTCCACCTGGAGTATATTGCTGACCTGTTGAATGCTCAGTTTCTCTGCCATCATTTTCCTCCCCCTTTTTCCTCATATATTATTTTCTACCAGCATGTAAATTCCTGCCAAAAATTTTTCCTTTTTTCCCCCAAAAAAAATGAAGATGTGACAACTGCTTCCAGCTTCACATCTTACTTGCCTTATTTAAACTGAGGGAAGGAGGGCCGGCATATATTCAAGGCTTTTTCCACAGCACCTTTCATAATCTCAACCGGACCTGGCAGCCCGGTCCAAAGTTGAAATGCTTCGGCACCCTGATAGGCCAGCATCCCTAAGCCGTTCAGGGTCCGGCATCCATTTCGGGAGGCAATCTCCAGGAGACGGGTTTGCAGAGGATTATAGATCAGATCGCAAACCACCAGTGGCGGCTGGAGAAGTTTAACCGGCACCGGTGGAAGAATGTCGATATTAGGATACATGCCCAAAGGAGAAGTATTTATGAGCAAATGGGCTGTCGGCAAAAAACGGGCCAGATCCCTTTCATCCAGCCCACAAACCTCCACTGGAATACCTGTCCGGGAGGAAAGAGAGCGTGCCAATTTCACGGCCTTAGTCTCGGTGCGATTGGCAATGATCAGGCGGGAAATCTTCTCCCCGGCCAGAGCAAAAGCAACGGCTCGTGCTCCTCCTCCGGCACCCAGAAGCAGAACTTCCTTCCCTTGCACTATTAAGCCCAGCTCATTTTCCAGGGCAAGAAGGAAGCCTTTTCCGTCAGTATTGTAGCCCAGCAGTTTTCCGGACCGGTTCACCACCGTGTTTACCGCTCCCATCAGGGCAGCTTCTTCGCTTAGTTCATCCAACAAAGGCAGAATAGTTTCCTTGAAAGGAATGGTCACATTGAAACCGGCTAAGCCCAGGGCCCGGGCACCCTCCACTGCTTGAGGCAGATCCCCGGGCTGAACCTGAAAGGGAATATAGTCATATTTCAGATTCAGGTGGAGAAAAGCTGCCCGGTGCATTAGGGGTGATAAAGTGTGAGCAAGGGGGTAACCGATGATACCAAACAGCTTGGAGACACCGAAAAACTCAGGCATCGCTTTCACCCATTTTTTGCCCTACCACAGCCTTGAGAACGATATTTTCCAACCGCCGCATGAGGCGGGTACCGATGAATTCTCTTTTATTCAAAGGTACCACCAGGATGGTGTAAAGATTAAGGCGGTTCCCTCCCAGAACATCGGTAAAGACCTGATCACCAATAACTGCTGTCTCTTGGGGTTTTGTTTCCAGAACTTCCATCGCCTGGCGAAAAGAACGGCGACGGGGCTTGTTGGCTTTGAAAATAAAAGGGATGTCCAGTTTTTCCGCAACCACAGCCACCCGCGCTTTGCCATTATTGGAGACAAGACAGACCCGAAATCTATGTTTCTTTATTTCCTGAAACCAATTCAAAATGTCTTCGGTGATCTCGGAACTGTTCCAGGCTGTAATGGTATTATCCAAATCTATAATAATGCCCTTAATCCCGGCACGAATTAACTTTTGGAGAGGCACATCCTGTAGCTGATTCACATATAAATCGGGTTTCAGAATATCCAGCATTTTAATGGCTCCTATCCTTGGTGTTGATTCTGCTTTATTATAACATAATTTATCACCCGAACCGAAAATATTTCTCGGAATACCTGGGAGTATTTCCACCAATACTAACATTTTCCTTCCGGCTATTTACAGATGTACTGGCACTGAATAGTTGTTTTCCCAATATACTATAGGGTAACCGCCTAACCGGAGGTGGCAAGAGATGAATTCCGTCTTGCTGGGAGCTCTGGTCCTGTCCATCATTAAAGGTATTGCTTTGCTGATTTCTTACATCAGTAATAATGCTTTCCCCCAGCCGCTGACTGAGGAAGAAGAAGCAAATTGTCTGCGTTTAATGCAAACAGGCGATGAAATAGCCAGGAATATCCTTATTGAACATAACCTTCGCTTGGTAGCTCATATTATCAAAAAATTTGAGGGGACGGGAGAAGATAATGATGATCTAATCTCTATCGGCACCATCGGCCTTATCAAAGCCATCAACACTTTTGATCCAGCGAAAGGAACCAGGCTGGCCACCTATGCGGCCCGTTGTATTGAAAATGAAATATTGATGCATTTAAGAGCCATGAAAAAGGTCAAGGGAGAAGTATCTTTATATGACCCTATTGGCATTGATAAAGAAGGAAATGAGATCACCCTCATCGATGTGCTGGGTACAGATCACGACATTGTGGCTGACACGGTGGAGAACCACCAGGAACAAAGAAGAGTATTGGAAAAGGTTAACACCCTCACCAGCAGGGAAAAGAAAGTGCTGGAACTTCGTTATGGTCTCTGGAACAATCTCCGCAAGACTCAGCGGGAAATTGCCAAAAAACTGGGTATTTCTCGTTCTTATGTTTCCCGTATCGAAAAAAAAGCCATTGAAAAGCTGATTAAAGAGCTGAATGCAGAAAACAGGCCCAAAGAAGATAACCGGCGCCGGTAAAAAGTGAAATCATTTCGGAAGGTTATTTCCCCGGAAAATCTAGGCCCAATTAAAAGACCAGCCGCAAAAGATAGACCCCTAAAAAGATCAATATGCCCGCACTGGCATAGCTGATGAACCAACTGTAACGCCGGAAAAAGAGCAGGTTTTTCAGGGCGGCGGTAAAGGTGCCCACCACTAAGAGAGGCATTCCCTGGCCGAAGCCGTAGGCAAATAACAATGCCCCTCCATAAGCCAGGTTCTGACGGGAGGCAATATAGGTGATCAGTACTGCCAATACGGGTGTGGCGCACGGAGAAGCTACCAGTCCGAAAAAAAATCCCATCAGAAAACTCCCCAAAAGCCCTTTTGCCCGGATGGGAATGGTTTTTAATCCGGGCAATCTGATCCTGACTAGGCCCACAAGCTGCAAACCCATCAAAAGGGCCACCACCCCCATGATGAGATACCAGTGGCGGCCGACGTTTCCAAAAATCCAGCCAAAAGCAGCGGCGGCTATACCCAGTACTGCAAAAGTTACTCCCAGACCCAGGACAAACATGAGGGACAGGGAGAGACCCCGCAGGCGGGTAGTCTCTCCATAACCTCCGATATAGCCGATGAGCACTGGCAGCATGGACAAGACACAGGGACTGAAGCTAGTAAAAACACCTGCCAGAAATAAGAGAAAAATCGCCGGCAGCCAGCTGCCAGCCAAGGCTTGGGGGATTATCTCCGTTAAAAAGTGTTCCAATCTCATCCCTCCGCCCTTTCAATTCTCCAGAAGCCGTTCCAGCATTTCTGCCAGTTTTTCTTCTGGCAGGTAACCTGCCAAATCATTAACTACTCTTTTCCCGGAGGAATCGATAAAAATATAATAAGGAATGTACGCAACCCTAAATTTTCCGGCCAGGAAAGATCCGGTACTATCAATATCGGCAATGATAAACTGGATCTGATGACCATACCTTTTTTGGAGAGCCATAATCACGGGCTCCATTTCCCTGCAAACCAGTCAGCGGGAAGAATAGAAATTAATAAAGACAGGTCTGTTTGTTTCCAGAGCAGCCAGTAGTTTTTCGGTAGGATCCGGGGTCACAGAAAACCTATTGGTTCCGCCCGGAGCTGGCGGACGCATTAGAAATACTGTCAAAACCGCTACCGTAAGAATGACCCCACAAAAAAGAATGATTTTCCGGTGCAAGGACATAACGCTCCTTCCTGTGACTCGTCCGGGGACCATTCTCCACCGAACAAGAGGGATAGAGGTTCATTGGTTACAGATAAACGCCTTCTACAGATAGTCTTTTGAAAATACCGAAGCCTTTTAAATCTATTATTAATCCTTCCGGACCAGTGGGCAAACTTTTTTCCACATAAACTTGGAAGCCGCCGGTCTTAACGCTGCTATATTCAGCAACATTGTCCGGTTTACCTGCATACACGGCAGGAAATCTCACGTTGCAGGCTCAGCCACCGTCGGCCCTCACTATTTTCACCGTGATAACGTCAGTTTTCTCTTTGAGGTAGGCGGCAGCAGCTTCCGTAATCTTGATCCTAAGCATGATCTTCTCCCTCCTTCTCAGTTTTTTCTATTTTACTATGGGATAATATTTCCTGTCAATGTATTTGGCGAAATTCAATCCAAAATAAAATATAAAAAAACACCCTGCTCCAAGCAAGGTATAGACGAGGAGAAAAGAAGCAAAAATATGAGCTTCCCATCGTTTCTTTTACACCTGATTTAGAGATGCGAATTCTAAACCCCTTGCGGCATAAGGCCTTAAGGGGGAATTTTTTATGAATTTTTGTCATTTTTCCGTGGCATTATTTGGCATAATGTGGTATAATTAAATAAATATCGACACTCAGAGACGGAGGTTCTTAATGTGTACCTAAAAAAATCTTATCGAAAAGACACGGGGAGGACTTATCTTTCTATCGCTCAGAAATACAGGGATCCAGAGACAGGTATTTCCACTGACCGTACTGTTAAATCCCTTGGTTACCTTGACGAACTGGAGAAAATATACGATGACCCTATCGCCCACTTCAAAGAGCTTGCCCGGAAAATGACTGAAGAGGAAAATGCCCAAAAGAAGTTGACTTTGTCCATCAATATGGAGGAAAAACTTGCTCCTAATACTGATAACAGAAAGAATTTTGGCTATGCGGCAATTTTAAAGATTTATCATGAATTGGGTTTGGATGTGTTTTTCAAGAATAAGTCCAGGCATGAGAATTTTAAGTTCAATACGAATTCCATCATGATGCTTTTGGTTATCTCCAGGCTCCTTTCTCCCGGCTCCAAGAAAAAGGCTTTTGAGGAAAAAGGGCGGTATTTTGAGCGTTTTCATTTTTCTTTGGCGGATGTTTACCGGTCCCTCTCTCATTTTTCGAAGATTGCCAAGGAGTTTCAAAGGTATTTGAATGCTCAGATCAGTGAGAAGTATGGGCGTAATACTAAGACCATCTATTATGATGTGACCAATTTCTATTTTGAGATTGATGAGGGGGATGAGTTCCGTAAGTTCGGGTTGTCAAAGGAAAACCGTCGGAATCCTATTGTGCAGATGGGATTGGCTATGGATGCTGATGGGATACCTCTTCATTATGATTTGTTTCCTGGTAATACGGTTGATAAGGAGACCTTTCGGCCGGTTATCGGGGAAGTAAGAAGAAATTATGATACGGGCAGGATTATTGTTGTTGCTGATATGGGGATTATTACGGGGGATAATATTTTTTATCTTCAGGGTAAGGAGAAGGGAAGGAATTTTAACGGTTATGTGTTCAGTTTTTCGGTCAGGGGCGGCACTCAAGAGTTTAAGGAGCATGTCCTTTCTGATGAGGGTTACGTAGATCAAAATGGCAAGCCTGCCGATGAAAATGCTGATTTCAAGATGAAAAGCAGGGTCATTGCCAGGGAAATCAATGTAACGTTGCCTAGTGGAAAAAAGACAAGGAAAACGGTGTATGAAAAGCAGGTGGTTTTCTGGGGAAGAAAATATGCTTTAAAGGCTCAGGCTGAACGGGAAGAGCTTTTAAAAAAGGCTTTTGATTTGGCGGCTAATCCTCAGAGCTACAATAAGGCTACTTCTTATGGGGCGGCCAGGTATGTGAAGAATCTTAAGTTTGATGAGAAGACGGGAGAGGTTCTTGCGGTTAAGGAGCGTCCGGTTGTGGACTGGGAGAGGGTTAGGGAAGAGGCCAAGTATGATGGCTACTATGCGATTGTCACCAGTGAATTGGATATGTCTGATGTTGAAATAATTGATACTTACCGGGGTTTGTGGAAGATTGAGGAGACTTTCCGGATTACTAAGGGGGTTTTGGAGACCCGCCCGGTGTATGTATCTCTTCAGGATCATATTAATGCTCATTTTTTGATTTGCTTCATCGCGCTTACGATTATGAGGATTATGCAAAGAAAAACGGGCAATGTTTATTCTGCGGAGCAGATTATTGAGTGTCTTCATAGGATTTCTTGCTCAAAGGAGCATGAAAATGTTTATTTGTTCGATTACAGAACTGAGGTTTCCGATGCTATTGGGAAGGCCTTGGGGATTGATTTTACCAACAAGAGGCTTCGTCTTGGGGACATTAAAAAAATTTTGGGTCAGGTCAAAAAATGAGCTTTTCCCCTACATCTTTGTGATAAATTCGAAAAGCCGCTAGCTCTTGTGTGGCAAGAGTTTGCGGCTCTTTTTTTGGTGGTTTGCTGTAAAAGTCGGGATTCAATCCAAAATAAAATATAAAAAAACACCCTGCTCCAAGCAAGGTATAGACGAGGAGAAAAGAAGCAAAAATATGAGCTTCCCATGGAACTAAAAGGCACAGTCACAGCTGCATCTATCTAAGCCGATGCTGAACTGCATGATGCAGCCAGTATCCGTTTCTTGAGCAGAAATCAAATTGGAACTGGTATTAAAGCCGCGGCTGAAAGCGAAAACGAAAATGGGGCTGACCGGGCAGATGGTCAGGCCGTATTCATTATTCAAAATCCAATTGGCATCCCGAAAACAGCAACGCAGGATCTTTACCTCGATCAAGTTAGCATCCACTTCTTTCAGCTCAATACTGTCTGCAAAAGGAAATTGTTCAGCAAAAAAGCGTCGGAAAGAAGACCGCATGTCAGGGAAACTCACAGGCAGTCCTGGGAACCGGTTGAGAAACTCCTGGGCAAGACTCCATGCCACTTTCGCCCGGACATTATCATTTTCTTTTCCGGTGGCAAGGGCTATATTTTGAAAATATTTGGTCAAAAGGGTTTGGATCCGGTCATCCATTTTTTCCCCTCCCCCAGGAAGCTTTGGTATATTAAGATTATATAACAAAAGACAAGCCTGCAGCACAACAGGAAAAAAATGCTATAATTTCTACTCTTTGCTGCAAGAAAATTGATTCAAATTGGAAATTTTTCCACTGTCAATCTGGTTTTCCTCCTGGGATGATATCCTGTCTGGAAATTGTCGGGGAACAGCGGATTTCGGTAACAAACTCCTGCCCTTGTAGCAGTTGCCAATAAATCAGTTTGGCCCCAAGGAAAAGAAAGGCTATAAGAAAAAACACCAGAAGAAAGCTGGTACGCCAGATCAATTGTTTTTTCAATTTCAATAACCACCTTTTGCCAGACATGTTAATTATAGTGTAGCAAAAGGCAGGCATTATTATTCAATCGACTTCAGACGGCGGATTAAAGAAAATGGTTCCACCTCCATAGGAACATGGATCCAGACTTTCTGTTGTGGATGAGGTGCGCTGGATATTCTCTCCCCCTGCTCATTTTCCAGATAGTCCAGGATAAAAACTTTGCCGGGTGTATTTGGTCCAAAAATTTCCAGCATATCTTTCTGGGAAAAGCGATTTCTTTGTTCAACCAGCGCTTTTTGCCGCTGGCGGTCATAAGAAAGGATCACCCCGGCAAATTCCCATTGCTGCTCTTCTCTCCGCTCTGTTTCCATCTCCGGCTGACCGAAAAAAAAGCCGCTGGTAAAACCCCTGTCACTAGTTTTTTCCAATTCGCCCCACCAGCTTTCCTGGAAGGAATAATTTTCCGGATCTTCCCAGTACAGATCCAGGGCCTGCCGGTAAGTTTTAGTGACGGTAGCCACATAATGGATGCTCCGCATCCTACCTTCGATTTTCCAACTGGTTAAGCCAGCATCGATCAATTCCGGTATATGCCGGATCAGGCATAAATCCCGCGAACTCATAATGGCAGTTCCCCGGTTGTCTTCCAGCACAGGAAAATACTCGCCAGGCCTTTTTTCCTCTAACAAATAATACTGCCAGCGGCAGGGATGAGTGCAGTATCCCCGGTTAGCGCTGCGCCCGGTTAGGTAACTGCTGAGAAAACAGCGGCCGGAATAGGCTAGACACATGGCACCATGGACAAAGGATTCCAGTTCCAGGTCGGATGATAACCGGATTTCCTTAATTTCTTCCAAGGACAGCTCTCGCCCCAAGATTACTCTAGCCGCACCCAGCTCTTCCCAAAATCGAACGGCGGCCAGGTTGGTCACATTGGCCTGGGTGCTGATATGAACGGGCAGCTCAGGTACGGTTCTCCGAGCTATCTGGAAAACTCCTGGGTCAGAAACGATGATACCATCAACTCCCAGAGACGCAAGGATCTGCAGATAAGAGGGCAAAGTAGGTAAATCCCGATTATGGGCAAATATATTAACTGTCACATAAACCTTTTTCCCCTGCTGGTGGGCAAACCGGACTCCTGTTTCCATTTCTTCCCGAGTAAAACTCCCGGCCGCAGAGCGTAATCCGAACTGGTGCCCCCCCAGATAGACCGCATCAGCACCGTAGAGGAGGGCTATCTTCAGTTTTTCTAAATTCCCTGCTGGTGCTAGTATTTCCGGTTTAACCAAAAAATCAACTCCTAGTACTGATGGATTTTCCCTATAATTTGCCCATGGCGATCAATCTTTTCGCTTGATTATGCTCCGCAAGGGTGCGGGAAAAAACATGAGAACCATCTTTCCTGGCTACAAAGAAAAGGTAGTCCACTTCCGCCGGAAAAAGGGCCGCTTCTAAAGAAGCCTTGCCAGGAGATGCAATAGGCCCGGGAGGCAATCCTGAATGCCGATAAGTGTTATAAGGTGATTCGATTTGCAAATCCTGGAGCAGCAATTCTTCCTTAGGTTCGTCCAGAAGATATTGAACGGTGGCACAGGATTCTAAACGCCAATTTTTTCGCAGCCGGTTATGGAAAACCCCTGAAATAATCGGCCTCTCATGATCCAGCTTGGCCTCTTTTTCAATAATGGAAGCCAAGGTGACCACCTGTAAGGTGGACAAGCCCAACTCCTGAGCTCTTAACCGATAATCATCGGTATATATTTCGTCAAAACGCTTGAGCATCATGTGAATAATCTCGTGGGCGGAAGCATTTTTCCTGATTTTATAAGTATCCGGAAATAGAAAGCCTTCCAAGGAATTGTTTTCCAGTCCAGGGTCCGACAGGAATTCATAATTGAAGCTGCCTTCTTTCAGAGTCCGAAAAAATTCCTCCTGGCTGGCCAATCCCTTTTCCTCCACCTTTTTTGCAATTTGTTTTAAATTGTAGCCTTCGGGAATAGTAAAGGTCAGGTAGGAAACCTGTCCCTTGGTTAAAGTATCAACAATTTTTTCCAGATCCCAGGATGGATCCAAGGTATAGTCCCCTGCTTTTAGATTCTGATCCAACTGCAAAAACCTGGTATATGACTGGAAGAAAAGAGAGTTTTTGATCAAGCCTTTTTCGGTCAGCAAATCCCCTATTTCTTTCGTCGTACTACCGGCTGGAATCGAAACATGAACCGCATGCGAAATTTCCGAGCAAGGGGCCAGATAACTGTGCACCACTGAGATCCCGGCAAAGACGACAAATATAAAAAAAAGGATGGTGATTAATAACCCTGTTTTCCAGAAACGAACCCGCTTTACCCTTGTCCGCTCAAAGATTGGGGCACTGTTCGGTGGTAACGTGCTCAAGTCGGTTTGCTCCTTACCTCTGATTGATTCTTCACTATATTATAGATCTTTTCTACCAATTAAACAATGTTTTCGCCTTTAATTTCCGCTAAGGGCCGATTTTGACAATTTCCGGTACAGGAGGATAAGTATCGTAGGAGATTATTTCATCCATGACGGTTTCTCCTTCCACCCTGATTCGACGAACCACCTGGACTTCATAGCCAGGGGATCCTTTTTGCACGGTGACTCTTTCTCCTGGAGCGAGAGTCGGGTCTTTCTGGCTGATACGCTTGGGAAAAAGAACTTTCACCACTCGGCGCAGGATTTCTACTTCCGGTATATTCTCCTGGTTCCCAAAAATTTTCACTACCAGCATTCCGCTGTCCACCAAAGCATGGAAAAGGAGAAAACCTTCCGTATTATTAATGAACTGAAAATCAATATAGTCGTAAGCTACGGTGGCATCCAGTCCCGGAGGGACATAATCAACCAGGCGGCTGTGACGGCGTCTTTCCAAAATAGGAAGGTTGGCTTTCAATACGGCATTATAAAGGGTGGAGGATACTTGGCAGACTCCTCCGCCCAGACCGGGCTCGAACTCGTTTTCCATGATGATCAAAGCTTCCTGATAGCCTGCTTCTTTACTTCGGGGTCCAACCACTTCATTGAAAGAAAAAACCGCCTGGGGCGCTAATAGATACTGGTGAATTTTTTCGGCGGCCAGATGTATATTGTGGGTTCTGGGTTTATTTTGCGCATTAAAGTTGGTAGCGGCCATAGCAATCCTGCCGGTGATTTTCCAACCTTGTATATCTTCTGTAGTGATTTCCGGTCTCATCGGTACCGTCTTGACAACAAGGGCTTTCCTTTCTTGAATGTCCTGGTAAGTGAGTAAAGCCAGTCGTTCCAAGAGGAATTCTTCGTCCAGTTTTCTCCCCCAGATGGCAGGACTGATCTCCACCTGATCATCAGCCGTTATTTCCAACTGGGCATTCCGTGGTTTCTTTAACAATGATTGACCTATTTTTTCAATGGCCCGGGAAGCCTCTTCTGCATCAAAAGTGACCAGCAAGGGCAATTCAATTTTATTTCTCAGCAGAGAAAACAATTCCCTCACGGCCTGTACGCGGAATCCTTTACCGTAATCCATGGCCCTTTTGACGGATTCTGCCAAGTCCAAGGAAAGTCCCAACTCCTTGGTCGAGAATGTCCAGCTCATCTCTTCTCCAGGCGCCTCCAACCATACGATTTCTTCTGCAAAGAGGGCTTCTTTGTGTTTCAATCTGGCCAATGCCTGATCCCAGGAATGACACCCTACCGGTTCTCCCTGGATAGTGAGACGGGGCAGAATATAAGGAAAAAGGGACCATGAAGCCAAATAAGCAAGCAAGAGTACAAAAATTATGCCGAAAAGAAAAAGGCAGGTCCAGCGACAATAGTTCCGGGAAGACATTTGCTCACTCCTTTAGGAGAACTTCAGTAAATTATATTCTGGAGCGCGACAAGTAATTATCTCCGGCAAAGCATCTTCCCATAAAGACCATAAAGAAAAGCCGCTTCCACAGCGGCCTTTTGCTTTTATTCCAAGTCTTCTTCTTCTTCCATTACCTGTACCTGATTCCATGCCTGGGAGACCATTTCCCATTCTTCATCGTCTTCAATTTCCACCAGAAGTTCCTCTCCATCTTCTCCCTTTTCCAGGCGCAAAACCAGGGCTTCTCCGTCAATCTGATCCAGAGGAAGCAAAATGGCATATTTTTTTTCATCGATTTCCAGGGCATCTATCAGCCTGAACTGAAACTGCTTCCCCTCCTCATCAACCAGTTCAATCAAATCCGAAGCTTCGGGCATCTGTTTCACCTCTTTTTTATAGGCTAATCATAGCTTACCCTCGCAGCCTTGTCAAACACATTCTTTCAACTCCCTCGTTTCTTTTACACCTGATTTAGAGATGCGAATTCTAAACCCCTTGCGGCATAAGGCCTTAAGGGGGAATTTTTTATGAATTTTTGTCATTTTTCCGTGGCATTATTTGGCATAATGTGGTATAATTAAATAAATATCGATACTCAGAGACGGAGGTTCTTAATGTGTACCTAAAAAAATCTTATCGAAAAGACACGGGGAGGACTTATCTTTCTATCGCTCAGAAATACAGGGATCCAGAGACAGGTATTTCCACTGACCGTACTGTTAAATCCCTTGGTTACCTTGACGAACTGGAAAAAATATACGATGACCCTATCGCCCACTTCAAAGAGCTTGCCCGGAAAATGACTGAAGAGGAAAATGTCCAAAAGAAGTTGACTTTGTCCATCAATATGGAGGAAAAACTTGCTCCTAATACTGATAACAGAAAGAATTTTGGCTATGCGGCAATTTTAAAGATTTATCATGAATTGGGTTTGGATGTGTTTTTCAAGAATAAGTCCAGGCATGAGAATTTTAAGTTCAATACGAATTCCATCATGATGCTTTTGGTTATCTCCAGGCTCCTTTCTCCCGGCTCCAAGAAAAAGGCTTTTGAGGAAAAAGGGCGGTATTTTGAGCGTTTTCATTTTTCTTTGGCGGATGTTTACCGGTCCCTCTCTCATTTTTCGAAGATTGCCAAGGAGTTTCAAAGGTATTTGAATGCTCAGATCAGTGAGAAGTATGGGCGTAATACTAAGACCATCTATTATGATGTGACCAATTTCTATTTTGAGATTGATGAGGGGGATGAGTTCCGTAAGTTCGGGTTGTCAAAGGAAAACCGTCGGAATCCTATTGTGCAAATGGGATTGGCTATGGATGCTGATGGGATACCTCTTCATTATGATTTGTTTCCTGGTAATACGGTTGATAAGGAGACCTTTCGGCCGGTTATCGGGGAAGTAAGAAGAAATTATGATACGGGCAGGATTATTGTTGTTGCTGATATGGGGATTATTACGGGGGATAATATTTTTTATCTTCAGGGTAAGGAGAAGGGAAGGAATTTTAACGGTTATGTGTTCAGTTTTTCGGTCAGGTGTGTGTGCTAACATAAAAGTGATCCAAAAAGCCAGTCAATGATTACGAAAAAGTGATCCACCTGCGCAATCGATCCGGCATCTGTGATAACGAATATTTGATCCACTTTGAGTAAATTCCTGTACAATCGATGATAAGACATCAATTGGCAGGAGGATGAAAGGCGTGATCATTGACGTGGATCTTTATGGCAAAATTAGATACATGTATGTTCAACAACAAATGTCTCAAAGAGCAATTGCTAAAGAACTTGGCATTTCCCGCAACACAGTAAAAAAATATTGCGGGGGTGAACATGTACCCTGGGAACGACAGCCCTACCATCGGGAATCACCGATTGTTACAAAGGAAGTTCGTGAATTCATCCTCCAATGCTTTGCCGAAGATAAGGCCGAAAATATTCCAAAACAAAGCCATACTGCCAGACGGATCTATAAACGCTTAGTAGATGAAAAAGGCTTTACCGGAGCTGAATCCACCATTAGACGGGTAGTCCGGGAGATGAAACAGCCCGTTAAAGAAGCCTTTATGCCCCTGGAATTTGACCCAGGCGAAGCAGCCCAAGTTGATTGGGGCGAGGCCACTATCTATCTCAACGGCGAAAAAACCAAGATCCAACTCTTCTGCTATCGGTTATGCTATAGCGCCGACATATTCGTTAAAGCTTTCTTTCGACAGAATCAAGAATCTTTTCTTGAAGGGCACGTAGCTGCTTTTACCCACGGCAATGGTATTCCCAAGAAAATTATCTTTGATAATGCTCGGGTAGCCGTCAAAGAAGGTTTTGGCCTATATGCCAAGCCTCAGGCTGCCTACCAGGCCCTAAGTGCCCATTACGCCTTTGAAATGCACTTTACCAATATCAATAGCGGGAACGAAAAAGGCTTAGTGGAAAATCTGGTCGGCTGGGTTAGACGCAATGTGCTTGTGCCGGTTCCCCGGGTAAACAGTATAGATGAACTGAATGAAACTCTAATCTCCGCCTGCCTACAATACCGAAAACATCAAATCCAAGGCCGGGGCCAGACCGTAGGAGAGCAATTTGCGACAGAGAAATACAGCTTAACTCCACTACCTAAATTCGTATTTGATACCGGCAAAAGCACAACTGTTCGGGTAGCCGATAACGGGCTAATTCGCTTTGAAGGAAATCAGTACTCTGTTCCTGTTTCATTAGTTGGCAAAACGGTTAGCATCAAGGCCTACGGTAATCACCTGGCCTGTTACCATCAGGGAGACGAGATAGCCAAACATCAACGTTTTTACAGCCGTGGGGAAACAGTATTTGAATTAGCTCACTACATACCACTACTGGAACAAAAACCTCGTTCTGTGTTTCATGCCAAACCGGTTCGTCAAACAGCAACCAATGAACTTTTAGAGTGGGGCAAAATGTTTCCCGGTGGTGCCAAAGACACAGTCAAATTACTAAAATTCAGCGTGGAATATGGCCTCGAAAGAATTCTTGCTATTAAAGATGCATTACCGGCCGGCATCACTCCCACTATTGGCTTGGTACAAAATGAGTTGGAACCACATATTCCTGTGAAACTGGATACCGCTAAAGATATCCCTGTTAGTACCATTGACCTGTCCGGCTATGATCGTAAGTATCTGGCGGTGGCACCATGAACCCTAAAAATGAACTAATTGTTAATGGCCATGATAAAATCGACATAAATGGTCACGAAAAACCCGCAAAACCGGTCATTTAGAAAAGGAAAAAAGCTCGTTCCCTACAACATTTTCATTGGAACCAAAACATTAAAGAAGGGAACGAGCAAAAATGACAGGAGTGTGGGAAATCGTGAACATTCAAGAATGTCGGAAAGCCGGCCTAAGTAAGACCGCCACAGCACAGCGTTTAAACCTGGACCGTGGCACCGTAGCAAAATATTGGGATGTTGAAGAGCCTTTGAAAGCACCACCGGTCTACCAGCGAAGTTCCAAAATCGATCTTTACAAAGAGTATATCACAAATCGACTGGAAAAATGGCCTGAACTGTTTGCAGAAACAATTTATGAAGAAATTAAAAAAATGGGATATAAAGGCTCCGCAAGAACCGTCCGGCGCTACGTCTCTAAGGTACGACCAAAACTTTCCCGGGAATACAAACCCTATGAAACCCTGCCAGGTGAACAAGCCCAGGTTGACTGGGGCCACTTAGGCACCATTGTCGAAAACGGCCGGCGGGTTAAGCTTTATGTCTTTGTTTTCTGCCTAAGTTGGTCAAGAGAAAGATATGCGGAGTTCATCACTTCCCTCAATATGGCCGTCTTTAACGCCTGCCTACATCGAGCTTTCGAGTATGTGGGAGGGATTCCCGAAACAATCCTCTTTGACAACGCCAAAACTGTGGTAGCGGAACGAGTAGGTACGATAGTGAGGTTTAATTCTACCCTTCTGGAACTGGCTTTAAGATATGGCTTCACACCCAAAGCATGTTGGATCAATGATCCGGAAAGCAAGGGCAAAGTAGAATCCAATGTCAAGTACTTGAAAAAGAGCTTCTACTACGGGCGGGAATTTAAGAACTTGGAAGACCTAAACCAGCAGTTGCAGGTGTGGCTTAAGGAAGTGGCCAATGCTAAAGTCCATGGCACCACCGGTAAAATACCTCAAGAACGCCTAATAGAAGAACGAAACTATCTAAAACCGTTGCCGGCAATCGAAGCACCCTTACCCGTCTATGAAACCCGGAAAGCCAGCAAAACAGCCCTTATCTCCGTAGACAACAACAAATATTCAGTCCCCGCTAAACTGGCCCGTAAAACAGTACATTTCAGGCGATACGAGGACAGGATTGAAATTCTAGATGATGAGCACGTAGTAGCTGTACATACCTTGGTAAAAGGTAAAAACCAAGTAATCATTAACGATGACCACTACCCTGAGCATCAAAAAATGAAACAAAGGCCTAAACATCCACTGCAAGCTGAGTTTGAAGCCTTGGCCCCGGTGGCCGAAGAATACCTGCAGCACCTTAGCCAACGCCGGGAAGGGCACCTTAGAGAACAGATGCAGAAGATCATCTCCCTAAAAGAAGATTACAGTGCTTCTGAAATCAATGCAGCCATGGAACGAGCTCTTAAGTTTGGAGCTATTGGTTACGCAAAGTTAAAATCAATACTGCAAAAACAATCCCAGAACCCCAATATTCTGCCTACAGTAGGTTCCAACAGAGCCAATTACAAGCTGGATAACCTTCCTTACCAAGTAGAAGTAGAACGCCGGGATACCAGCTATTACGAGGAGGTTATCCAGTGATTAGACAAATACCAACCGCCGATCGGAAAACCCTGGAACAGAATTTAAAAAGGTTAAGACTTCCCCATATTAGAAACATCCTTGACGATGTTAATGAATTGGCGCTGGAAGAAGAACCATCCTACCTGGATTTCTTAGCCTATGTTATTAACAAGGAGGTGGAACATAGAGACAAGACCCAACAAGAAAAAAGAATGAAAAGAGCCTGCTTTCCCCAGATAAAGACTTTGGAAGAATTTGATTTTAGTTTCCAAAACAGCATCACCCAACAAAGCATCTATGATCTGGCAACCCTTCAATTTATCGAAGCCAAGGAGAACATCATCTTTCTGGGTCCACCGGGAGTAGGCAAGAGCCACCTGGCCATTGCCCTGGGAGTTAAGGCAGTGCTAAAAGGTTACCAAGTCCGTTTTTACACACTCACGGACCTCATTGCCGAGCTTTATGCAGCTTTAGCCGATAACAGCCTGAACAGAAAGATTAACAATATCTTAAAAAATGACCTTATCATTCTGGACGAACTGGGCTATGTGTCCATGGATGAAACCGCATCAGACCATATTTTCCAGCTGGTCACCAAAGCTTACGAAAACCGTTCTTTGATCATTACCAGCAACCTGGATTTTGGAGAATGGGGCACTCTTTTTGTGAACATGAGTACTGCTGCAGCTATCTTAGATCGCTTACTACACCATGCCCATGTGTTTAACCTTAGGGGGAACAGTTATCGGGTAAGAAACCGATTAATACAACCAACAAATAAGATAGCGGCAACTACAGGCTAAATAAACCGGATTAAGCGAGTGCGAATTGCCTAGGAGGCGTTCCGCTACGCTCCACTGCCTCCTAGGCAATTCCTCTACCGTTATCGCAAGGATTAAATTCTGTATGACTGCTGGTTTTTCATGGCCAAAATTGCTGGTTTTTTAGTGACCAAAAATGCGGTTTTTCAAATGGCCATTGACACTAATTGCACTTTATGCCAAACAGCTTAAAATCCCTAGCTTTACACAGTATCAAGAAGTATTACGCCAGCAGAAGCAGCTAAGCTATGAGGATTTCCTTCTTTCAGTGATGAAGCAGGAACTGGCTTCCCGTAACCTTAATCAACAAAAAAGACGTATTAAACAGGCTGGATTTCCCAATGAAAAAAGCCTGGAAGAATTCGACTTTAAAAGGCTTAAGCACGTTGAAGAGGCCTACATACATCAATTAGCAAGCTGCGATTTTATCCGTAACCGGCAAAATGTATTAATGATTGGCAACCCCGGCAGTGGGAAGACCCACTTGAGCATTGCCTTGGGATTACGTGCCTGCCAAGCAGGATTTAGGGTTAAGTTTACCACTGCCGCAACTCTGGCAACCACCCTTGTGGAGGCAAAAGAAACAAGAGAACTCCTAAAACTGGAACGCCAGCTTCAAAAAGCAGATCTACTGATTATTGATGAACTGTCCTATCTGAGCTTTAACCGCCATCAGTCTGAACTGCTTTTCAAGGTCATCTCCGACCGGGCGGAAAAAAGCAGTGTGATCATCAGTACTAATCTGGAGTTTTCTCGGTGGACAGAGCTATTCGAAAATCCTACCTTGGTTGCAGCATTAGTGGATCGGCTCACCTTTCGATCCCATATTCTAAACATGAATAATCCGTCCTACCGGATGGAACATGGTTAAGTTAATTTATTAATTCATCACTTTTATTGCTTAAAAGAAGCTAATATGAAATTGATTAACCGGTAACCAAGTGGATCACTTTTTGGTTATCACGGTGGATCAAAAATTCGTGGTCAGGTGGATCAAATATTCGTTGACATTCGGAGTCCAGGGGCGGCACTCAAGAGTTTAAGGAGTATCTCCTTTCTGATGAGGGTTACGTAGATCAAAATGGCAAGCCTGCCGATGAAAATGCTGATTTCAAGATGAAAAGCAGGGTCATTGCCAGGGAAATCAATGTAACGTTGCCTAGTGGAAAAAAGACAAGGAAAACGGTGTATGAAAAGCAGGTGGCTTTCTGGGGAAGAAAATATGCTTTAAAGGCTCAGGCTGAACGGGAAGAGCTTTTAAAAAAGGCTTTTGATTTGGCGGCTAATCCTCAGAGCTACAATAAGGCTACTTCTTATGGGGCGGCCAGGTATGTGAAGAATCTTAAGTTTGATGAGAAGACAGGAGAGGTTCTTGCGGTTAAGGAGCGTCCGGTTGTGGACTGGGAGAGGGTTAGGGAAGAGGCCAAGTATGATGGCTACTATGCGATTGTCACCAGTGAATTGGATATGTCTGATGTTGAAATAATTGATACTTACCGGGGTTTGTGGAAGATTGAGGAGACTTTCCGGATTACTAAGGGGGTTTTGGAGACCCGCCCGGTGTATGTATCTCTTCAGGATCATATTAATGCTCATTTTTTGATTTGCTTCATCGCGCTTACGATTATGAGGATTATGCAAAGAAAAACGGGCAATGTTTATTCTGCGGAACAGATTATTGAGTGTCTTCATAGGATTTCTTGCTCAAAGGAGCATGAAAATGTTTATTTGTTCGATTACAGAACTGAAGTTTCCGATGCTATTGGGAAGGCCTTGGGGATTGATTTTACCAACAAGAGGCTTCGTCTTGGGGACATTAAAAAAATTTTGGGTCAGGTCAAAAAATGAGCTTTTCCCCTACATCTTTGTGATAAATTCGAAAAGCCGCTAGCTCTTGTGTGGCAAGAGTTTGCGGCTCTTTTTTTGGTGGTTTGCTGTAAAAGTCGGGATCATAGCTTACCCTCGCAGCCTTGTCAAACACATTCTTTCAACTCCCTCTGCTTTCGAGAAAACTTTGCAAGATGATGGCAGCCGCAATTTTATCAATATTTTTTTTTCGTTTGGCGCGAGAAAGGTTCCCTTCCAGCAGGATTTTTTCGGCTGCTGCGCTAGAAAGCCTTTCATCCCAACAAACGACGGGCAAGTTGGTGGCTTTTTCCAGCTTCTCCTTAAACGAAACAGCTTTTTTCCCCTGGGGCCCCAAACTACCGTTCATATTCAAGGGAAGCCCTACCACAATCTGGCCGATCTCCCACTCCTCAATTATTTTACCCAAAAAGACAAGATCTTTTTCCAGAGTGGCTCTCTTCAGAGTAGTTAAAGGCTGGGCGGTTATACCCAAAGTGTCACTAACGGCAATTCCGATGGTACGATCACCCACATCCAGACCCAGAATACGCATTTTTTCACCTGTATTTCTCCCGAGTTTTTCTGAAATAAAAAGCCTCATACAAAGTATGAGGACAGGAAATCAGTCAACTTTAAGATAGTGACGTAAAAGCTCCTCCAGCAGCTCATCCCGTTCCAATTTCCTCATCAGGTTGCGGGCATTGTTGTGACTGGTAATGTAGGCTGGGTCTCCCGACAGCAGGTAACCCACCAGCTGGTTAATTGGGTTGTAACCTTTTTCCTCCAGGGCCCGGTAAGCCGCTAATAAAACGTCCTTGGCCTGGGGTTTCTCTTCCTTATTCACTCGAAACATGACCGTGTTTTCCAGGTTACCTTTAGTCACAATTCCACCCCCCGGCAGCTTCTTTATACTGCACTATTCGTCAAAGCTAAAATAATACCTTTTTTCTGATCAAGCTTTCTAAAAAACTTTATAAATTTGAAGCAACTTATTTAGTGGCCCAACTGTTTTTTCACCAAACCATAGACTTGCGCCAGGGCTTCCTCCAGCTTGGCGGGATTTTTACCGCCGGCCTGGGCCATGTCCGGCCTGCCCCCGCCGCCGCCGGAAGTAATTTTGGCTACTTCCTTGACCAGATTCCCGGCATGAAGTCCCTTGGCCAGCAAATCCTTAGTAATAGTGGCCACAAAATTCACTTTCTCCTCCATCACAGCGGCCAGCAAGATTACCCCTGATCCCATTTTGGATTTCAACAGATCAGCCAGGGAACGGAGGTTCTCCATGTCTGAGACCTGCACTTTTACAGCCAGGATCGGAATGTTTTCCACCTGCCGTACCTGGTTCAAGAGCCCATCAACCTGAGAGAAAACCAGTTTTTGGTTAAGTCTTTCCAGCTCTCGATCTTTTTCCTTGATTTCCTGGAGCAGCCCTTCGATCTTTTGGGGCAAATGTTGTACCGGAGATTTGAGCAGATGGGAAAGCTGATCCAGGATTTGGGCCTGCTCATGGAAATAAAACAGGGCGGCGGTCCCGGTCACCGCTTCAATCCGGCGCAATCCGGCACCAATGCCTGTTTCAGTGATGATTTTAAAGGGTCCTATAGATCCGGTACTGGTCACATGGGTACCACCACATAATTCAGCACTGTATTCTCCCATCTTGACCACTCGTACCTGGTCACCATACTTCTCACCAAACAAGGCAATAACTCCCTGCCTTTTTGCTTTCTCAAAACTGGTCTCGTAAGACTCCACTTTCAGATCAGCAAGAATATGCCTATTGACGAGGGATTCGATCTGATTTAACTCTTCTTCTTCCGGAGGGGCAAAATGGGTAAAATCAAAGCGCAGCCGATCGGGTGCCACTAAGGAACCGGCCTGGTTCACATGTTTTCCCAATACGTCTTTCAAGGCTTGATGGAGTAAATGTGTAGCAGAATGGTTCCGGGCGATGGACTCTCTTCTCTCCCTGTCCACTTGGACCTGCACGGAAGACCCTTTTTCCAAAAAGCCTTTCTCTACCCTTGTCCGATGAATAATTTTACCGTCCGGCAACTTTTTGGTATCCAGAATAAAACCATTGCCGGTGGCGCTGTTTAGGACGCCCTCATCTCCTACCTGACCACCGCTTTCCCCGTAAAAAGGAGTTTTTTCCAGGAGGATCCAGCCCTCACTTCCCGCTTCCAATCGATCTTGCTCTTCGGATTCTTTGATGATGGAAATTATTTTTGCTTCTTCCTCCAAACGCTGATAGCCGGTAAAAGGAGTCTCTCCCTCTATCTTCCCCAGCAAAGGAGCAAAAGATGCCTCAAAATCCCAGGCCTTCACATCTTCCCGGGCCTCCCGGGCCCGCCTTCTTTGCTCCTCCATAGCCTCATTAAATCCCTGCTTATCTACTCGCAGCCCGTTTTCTTCCGCAATATCTTCCGTAAGGTCAAAGGGAAAACCGTAAGTGTCATACAGCAAAAATGCTTCTTTCCCACTGATGGTATCACGGTTCTCTTCTTTGATCCGACGGATAATTTCATTGGCCACCTTGGTTCCTTCGTTAAGGGTTTCCTGAAAACGCTCTTCCTCTATCCGGATAATTTTAGCAATGGAAGCCTCCTGTTCCTTCAATTCCGGATAGGCTTCCTTCATGATGGAGGCCACTAAGGAAACCATGCCATGTAGAAAGGGTTTTTCCATCCCCAAAACTTTACCAAAGCGAATAGCCCTCCGGAGGATTCTTCTCAAAACGTAACCTCGCCCTTCGTTGGCGGGAAGCACCCCATCGCCGATTAAAAAAGTGCAGGCCCGAACATGATCGGCGATCACCCGGAATGGAAATCCCTTTTCATCGCTGCTGTAGGATTTGCCGGTAATTCTTTCCACTTCATCGATTAAAGGACGGAGCAAATCGGTTTCGTAATTGCTGTTGACATTCTGCAGCACAGAAGCAATCCGTTCCAGCCCCATTCCCGTATCAATGCTGGGATGGGGCAAAGGAGTTAAAGCTCCTTGCTCATCCCTTTCGTACTGCATAAAAACCAGATTCCATATTTCCAACCACCGGTCACAATCGCATTTGCCAATGGCACACTCAGGCGCGGAACATCTATATTCTGCACCCCGGTCCATGATTATCTCACTACAGGGACCGCAGGGACCGGTTTCACCCATAGCCCAAAAATTATCTTCTTCTCCCAAGCGAATGATTCTTTCTGCGGGAACAGGGGTTAATTCCTGCCACAGTTGATAGGCTTCCTCATCATCTTGATATATGGTCACCCAAAGGCACTCCTGGGGAAGACCCAGCACCTCTGTTAAAAACTCCCAGGCATAGATAATGGCGTCTCTCTTAAAATAATCACCAAAAGAAAAATTCCCTAGCATTTCAAAAAATGTGTGGTGCCTGGCGGTCCTTCCCACAGTTTCCAGGTCATTGTGTTTTCCTCCTGCCCGCACGCATTTCTGCGCAGTGGCAGCCCGGTTATACGGTCTCTTGTCCAGTCCCAAAAATACGTCTTTGAACTGGACCATGCCGGCATTGGTAAAGAGTAAAGTAGGGTCATCATGAGGAACTAAAGAGGCGCTGGGAACAATTTGATGTCCCTTACTCTCAAAAAATCGAAGAAATTTGGCTCTGATTTCGTTCCCGGTAAGCAAGTCGATCCAACTCCTTTAATCCGTTTTGCCCTAAGAATTGTTCACGAAAAAACCCGTCCTGACACTTCTGTCAGGGACGGGAAAAGTACCATCTGGTACCACCCTGCTGCCGGCATTTTCTAAAACCGGTTAAAATGTCAAAAGGGCCTGTTCTTTATGAAAAGGTTATTTATGGGATATTCGCCAAATTGCTTCCTTAATTATACAAAAACACAAAAATGATGTCAAATAATCCCTGATCCATCTTGTTGTTAGGGGAATTGCAAGTTTAATTGTCACCCATATTTTGGCATCCTCTGATTATACTGCCATCTTTGCCATCTCATTGGCAGATTTATATCCATGAATTTTTCTTGGGTAATTATTCATCCAGTTCTCAATTCGCCTAATATCTTTCTGTTTAAGCTTGCTGATATCTGTGCCCTTTGGAATAAACCGACGTATTAGCTTATTAGCATTTTCATTGGACCCACGTTCCCATGCGCTGAATGGGTGAGCATAATAGATTTTAGTCCGATGAGTGCCCGGCTTTCTGATTGAACTCTCTAATTCTACACTATTAAGAAACTCGCTTCCGTTATCTACCGTAATGGTTTTGAACACTTCTGAAAAGCGTGCTCCGTACTCTCTTTCAAGCCTATCCAGCGTTTTCTTCACTGATTTCTGTGTCTTTTCCGGCATCTTTCGGATAATCTCTTTTCTAAACTTGCGTTCTGTTAGAACTAAGAGTGCGGCTTTGCCTTTCCCTTTGCCGCTTACAACACAATCCATCTCCCAATGGCCGGCTTCTTCACGAGTATTAGCTGCCGCAGGTCTTTCTTCAATGCTTCTGCCTTTTAGATTGTTGTGGGCAACTCGTACTCTCTTATGGCGATTTTTTTTAGGTACTCGTTTTACTGGAAGGTTTTTATTTGTTATATTTGCAAATACTTCTTTGTCGATATAGTTATAGAGCGTTTTTGTGCATATACTAGTCTTAAATTTTAAGCCTTTTGCCCGGATTTCGCCAATGACTGCGTCAGGGGTATATCCCTCTTTGATAATTTTTTTTCAATGTAATCGGCTAGTTTATGGTCATGACCGATCTTTAAGCATGCTCCCTTATTAGCAGCTCTCTCGCGGTATATTCGCTCTGCTGTATCTGCACAGTATCTATCAACATAAACCAGGTCGCTTCTCAGCATCCTGACAGTTCCACGGGCAATCTCACGTTCGATGGTTCGCTTATGCTTGCCTAACAGCTTTGCTATCTCGCTGGGTGACTTCTTCTCCTTTAGAAGAATTTCAATCTGATAGCGTTCTTTTACAGTGATGTGTTTAAAACGGCGGGAAGTCGTGGTACAATTGAGTTGACTCATGTGCTTTGCCTCCTTTATGTTTTTAAGCGTAGTTACCTTAAACATATCAGAGGTTTAGCCATGAGTCTCTATTTTTATTAATTAAATGCGGCAATTAATTTTACAACTTACCCTGGGTGTTGTTATCTTATGATAATGTCATCTTGTTAATTATCTTGATAAAATGTCACTATGGATAACGAGGTGTATTATCTTATGTCCCAAAAACAACTTAATAGGTTTTTAGTAATTACCAAACTCATCGAAGGGCATATCACAGTCAAAGAAGCATCTGAGAGCCTTGGACTTTGCGAAAGACAAATACTCCGCCTCAAGAAAGGAGTGCAAGAACAGGGGGCGTCTTTCCTAGTCCATAAAAACAAAGGCAAAAAACCTTATCATGCCATCCCGGATCAAACTGCCCAGACAATTATTAACCTTAAAAAGTCAGATACCTACAAAAACGCTAATTTCTTGCACTTTCAGGAAATGCTGGCAGAGCATGAACAAATTAATATCAGCTATTCAGCGCTTTACAAGCTGCTAAAGAAGTCGGGCTTTGAAAGCCCGAAAAAACGTAGGAGGTTTAAGCCCCATCGCACTAGAAAGCGTAAACCCCAGGAAGGGCTTTTAATCCAGATGGATGCTACGCCCTATGAATGGTTTGGTACCAGCGAAAAGTTTAGCCTGCATGGTGGTATTGATGATGCTACAGGCAAAGTGGTAGCCTTATACCTGGCTAAGAATGAATGCCTCCAGGGGTACTTTGAAGTTATGCGCTTTATGTTTGAAAATTTCGGCATCCCGGTTAGTATCTATTCCGACAGCCATACCATTTTCAAATCACCTTTAAAGGATAAACTGTCTATTGAAGAACAGTTGGCAGGTAAAAGAACAAAACCAACCCAGTTTGGCCGTGCTATGGAAGAGATGGGTGTAACCATTATTACCGCACGTTCACCTCAAGCAAAGGGCCGTGTGGAACGTCTGTGGGAAACGCTGCAAAGTAGACTGCCGGTCGAGTTTAAGCGTAACAACATCAACACTTTGGATGAGGCTAATGCCTTTTTAGCAAAGTACATATACAAGTTTAATAAGCGGTTTGCGGTAGAGCATGAAAATACCGAATGTGCTTTCAGACCCGTACCTTCAAACCTGTGCATAGACCACATCCTTTGCATCGTTAAGCAGCGTACATTTGACAATGGTGGAGTATTTTCCTTTTACAGTAAACATTTTAAGATTATTCAGTCCAAGGAACTTCCTCCACTACCCAAAAGTGCCCGCATAGATGTGCTTACTAGCCCTCATTTCGGTATTAAAGTGGCCTATAAGGGTGCTATATACGATACAATGCCGTTCGTTAAGTCAAAGAAGATACAGGACAAGGCTCCTGCAAAAGAGAGAAAGAAATGGTCACCACCGGACAGCCATTACTACAAGTACGGTCATAGACTTGTGAAAAAACTGGCCTTTACCGAAAGTGATCAAGAAATACTCGCGATGCTCGAAGAAATATTTCTCTCAAAAATGGCTTAAAACACGTTGTTTTAACCTGGCTAACTATTACTCTGCTGGCTGCCTGGCAACGTCAAGGGCGAGCTTTAGCGAGTTCATCTTGACCCTTGACGTTGCCAGACAGCCAGCTATCATCCCAATAGCCAGGTTAAAGATGACATTTTCTAACGATAATTAACTATCTTTTGGGGTGACATTTTCATAAGTTATTGACAATAATCCCTGATCCATCTTCTCCAGAAATACGAAGCAATCGATTGAAATCCTGCTCATTTGCCCCCTTATCCTCCAAAAGGAGGAGCGATCCAGACCAGTTGGTCCCCGTCAAATAGGAGCATCTTTTTCTCCCTTTCCCAATCAACTCGCATCTTATTCACCAGAATGAGATGATCACCATGATCGGCTGAAACAAGGTTTAGATCTTCACCTAATTTTTTTGATATTTCCTTCAGGAAATCTTCCAGGGTGATGTCCTGCACAGGAAGTACCAACTTTCCTTCGATATTAAAGGAGCCTTCTGCTGAATAAGTTTTCAGGCTATAGTAAAAACATGCCATCTTCTCTGATACTCCTTACAGCAAAATACTGATGCCCAATTCCCGACAGCGGTTTTGGGCAGGTACGCCATTTTCATCCCAGCCCAAAGCCTGGTAATACTCCTGCCTCATAGTTTCAAGATCTATGGTAATACCAGCTGTAGGACCCAACAGCAGAGGAGGCTTGCCTTGGCTTCGCTCCGGTAAAGAGATGAGGACCGGAGAGATCCCTTCTCTTAAATTGAATAACTGCCTCATAATCAGAATCCTCTCTCCTATTTCCATGAGCTCTTCTTCGGTCATAGCCCAACCGGTGGCGGCATTGATCATGCCCTCATAAGGCAGAGTCCCTAAAAATTTGGAGAAATTACACAAGCCAAGACAATTTAATATCTGGAACTGTTTGGCAAAAAAGGCTTGCCTTTCACCTTTACCGCTGTATTGATATTTTTTTAGTTTTTTTAATTTAAAGCGGCCGAAAAGGGGTTCTGTCGATAGGTCCGGGTGGTTATTGGCTCCGGCCGTATGCCGGCCCGGGGTGGCATCAACCACATAGGTGATACCATAGGAGGGCTGAAATCTGGGATCATGCATGGGCAGCTCTTGCCCTCCAGCATGGATGGCATACTCCCCATTGCCAAGTCCCAATTTTTCCGCAGCCCTGGCCACTCCGTCAGCCAGGATCTCCCCTAAACCCCGCCGGCATGCTATATCATTAATTAGCTGGAGAGCAGCATCCACATTTCCCCAGGTCAGGGGCAGTCCTCCCGTATCTTCGGCGGTAATAACGCCTCTTTCATAGCATTCCATGGCAAATGCTACGACTGCGCCGGTGGATATGGTATCCAGGCCCAGTCGGTTGCATAAATCATTGGCCTTAATAATGGCTTCGTAGTTATCATTGAGAATGTTGCTGCCAAAAGCGGCAGCTGTCTCGTATTCAGGCCGGTGACTTAGTTTGGTGGCATACCTTCCGTCTCGAACCGATACCAGGGCCCCACAGCCGAGAGGACAATTTGCACATCTATATTTTCCGGTGACATAAGGTTCAGTAGATTTGTCGCTGATCTTGCTGGAATATTTCCAAGGAAAGTCGATGATGCCTATACCTTTCCAATTTTTAACCGGCGCATCCCCGCTTTCCACCGAGATCGCAGTGGCAGCTCCGGTTCCATGTTCTCTTAATGAACTGACGATCATCTTAACCGTCGGATTAAAATCAATTTTATTGCGCAGCAGGGAAGGCAAAACCCATTGCTTTACAGCATCTCCGACAACTTTTTCTATCCGGTGGAGTTTAAATTGAAGGGGCAAGGCAATAGATTTGTTCACCTGGCTGAGAAGAGCAGGATCTGCCACCGGCACTTTTTTTCTGCCCCGGACTGCCACAGCTTTTAGCTTTTTGGCACCCATTACGGCTCCCAAACCCGAACGGGCGGCAGTACGGCCTTTTTCATGAAAAATCCCTGCAATCAGCGCCAGATTTTCTCCTCCAGGCCCGATGGAAGCTATTTGGGTGCCGGGGCCTAACTCAGCCGTCAACCGGTCTTCCGTTTCGTAGGTATCCAATCCCCATAAGTGCTCTGCGCTCTTAATTTTCACTGTGCTCTCCGTAACATAAATGCAAACGGGTTTAGGGGAACAGCCGCGAATAAAAATACCGTCATAACCGGTAGCCTTTATAGCTGGAGACAAGCTGCCTCCACAGTTGGCATCCCCCCATCCCCCTGTTAAAGGTGATTTGCCCACAACCATATACCGACCCGAAAAAAAAGCTCTGGTGCCGGACAATAAACCGGGAGTAAAGGCTAGAATATTGTTGGGGCCGAAGGGATCCGCTCCGGCCGGCTGATTGTCGCAAAGTATTTTTAAGCCCAATCCATATCCACCCAAATACTGCCGAAAAACATCCGGTGAAAGCTCCTCCACGCGGCTGGTAAAACCATCTAGATCAATCCATAGAATTTTACCCCAATAGGCAGCCAAGATGCTCTCCCCTCCCCTCCAGAAAATAAGCCATGGCCCGAGGAGCCCCTCAACCATGGCAAAACAAGCTGCAACAAGATATTAAGCTGAGGGAGGGCCCACATTCACATCGGTCACCACATTGACGCAGGCCGGTTTGCCCGATGCTAACGCCCTGTCCAGTGCTTCCGCCGATATCCTGGGGTCTGGTCACAAATTCCCCGTGACCACCAAAGACTTCCACAATTTTTTCATACCTTACGAGACATAAATCCAAACCGATAAATTCTTTATCAGAGGAACTTTTGCTGGCTTCACTTCTTTTGATCATTCCCCAGCACCGGTCATTTAAGATGACTGTGGTAAACGGTATGTTGTAGCGCATGGCTGTGTCGTACTCCATGGCGCCATAGCCAAAGGCACCGTCGCCGGTGAGCAGAAGTAACCTTTCTTATCCGGGTGGGCCAGTTTGGCAGCCATAGCATAAGGGATACCCACACCCAGAGGCCCAAAACTGGTGCCGGCAATACTCAGGTATTGACCGGGGCCGGCGGCAGGTATCACCAAATTGCCCCATTTGGCTGCATCCCCACCATCAATAACCACAATGGTCTCCTGATCCACCCTATTGGCAATTTCAGAGACAAGACGCATCGGATTGATGGGTTCATCCTGGGAAGAAGCCATGGGAGCAAATAACGATCATCATGTTCTCATTCATCATCTGGATGAATTCAACCCACTCCGGATACTCTGTTTTCTCAATGGCATCGGTGAGCTGCCTCAGCACATTTTTGGCGTCTCCCACTATTCCCACGTCAATATCCAGCTGGTTGGTCAATTCAGCGGGGTCAATATCCACTCTGATAATCTTGTGAGCAGTGGATAAAGACTTTTTTGTCCAGCGTATACCCCGGTCTGGTCCCGACAATAATCACGCAATCCGCCTCTGAAAGGGCAGCATTGAACAGGGGATGCATGTGTGCCGCAATACCCATGTGCAGAGGGATGGCTATCGGGAACCGTTCCCCTGGCGGCATTTCGGGTAAATAAGGGTATCCCGGACTTTTCCACAAAATCCTTCAGCTCTTTTTGGGCCTGGGACCACCATACTCCTCACCTCCGGCCACCACCAGGGGTTTCTCCGCCTTTCTCGATCAGCTCCACCGCCGCCTTGAATGTCTTCCGGACAGCCCATCGCAGTGCTTGCAGTCCGGTAAATATTCTGGAATTCCACCTGTAGCGGCATCCACTTTGGCCTCCATGATATCCCTGGGGATTTCCAGGTATACCGGCCCCGGACTGCCGGTGGCGGCATAAGAAATAGCCCTCCCCACATACTCGGGTATCCGCTGGGGCTTCCAGCACCGACCCGGGCGTGCCTGGTCATCTGCTTTACCATCAGGTCGATCTGATTAAAATCCTGCAAGGCGTTCCGATCGTTTTCAGTCACCCGGGCCTTTCCCCGCCAGGCACAAGTACGGGAATACCCCCTCGATCAGAGTTGGCCAAGTCCTGTAATCAGAGTTGGTAAAACCCGGGCCCTGCCGTGCCCGTGCATACTCCCACTTGCCCTGTGGCCAAGGCCCATCCTTCCGCCATGAAAGCCGCGGTCATCTCGTGCCGGACTCCGATATATTTAATGCCCCTGTCTTCACAGCCCTCGATCAAGGGGTAAATATGTCCCCCGGGCAAGCCAAAGATGTACCTGATCCCTTCTTTTTTAAGCACTTCCGCAGCAAATTCTCCCCCGTTATATTCCTGACTGGACATATAATCGCCACCTCCATTTGTTAATCAACCTTATCCGCCATTGCTTTTTTCCATAGTATCAATTGCTCAAGAAGTACCTTCGTCCTTTTCTCCAAAGCCTTTTGACCGGCCTCATCTGAATAATCAAAGAAGCCCCGACCAGTTTTCACGCCCAGTTCACCTTTTTCAATTTTATCGGCAATTATGGCCGGTATATCAGTGCCGCTGTAGAGGTCTTGACAGATAAAATTATAGGCCATGGCAACCGTATCCAGGCCGATATAATCCATGGTATCAAAGAGTCCCTGCCAGGCCTGTTTAAAGCCAATTCCCACTTTCACTGCCGTATCAACATCTTCCGGCTTGACTATTCCCGCACTCACTAGGGCCAGTGCTTCTCGGATCATGGCGATTTGGAGGCGGTTCACTAAAAAACCCATTTTATACCCGTTAAGAACAATTGGTTTTTTGCCGCATGCCTCCAGTTTTTCCTTCAGCCAGTCCACGGCTTTTTCATCAGTCTGCTCATTTTTCACCAGCTCCACCAGAGGTATTATTTCCGGAGGATTAAAGTAATGGCAAATAAAGAATTTATCAGGCCTAAAATGGGGAAACATATCAGGAAGAGGTAGTGAAGAGGTATTGCTGACAATAATTGTGTCTTTGGCACAATACTTATCCAGTTGGCTATAAACCTTTTCTTTCACCTGGGGGTTTTCCGATACAGCTTCGATGACAAGTTGTGCGCCTTCTACCGCTTTTTCCAAAGAGGTTGTAGTGTTCAGAAAAGATAAATATTGATCAACATCTTTCTCTAACAAGCTTTTATCTCGCATTAATGCCAAGCTTTTTCTGATAGATGCCCTGGCCCTGCTCAAGGCCTTTTCGTCAATGTCACAAAGATCAATCCGGTAACCAGCCTGAAGCCAGGATTGGACAATTCCTGGACCCATGACTCCCGCTCCGATGACTGAAACTTTCATTTTTAATCGTCCCTTTCCTTTTGCTATCAAACTTGACTTATCCCAAGATAGCCTGAAGCTTCAATGCCAATTGCATATCTCCTTTGATCTTCAATTTGCCGGTGATAAAGGCCAGGTTAGGATTAAGCTTGCCTTCCAGGATTTGAGCAAAATTATCAGTGCTGACAGTCAAAGTAATATCGGCATCCTCATTGATACCTTCACCAAAGCTGGCTTTCCCATCGATAAAACTAACAAAAAATTGCTTGCAGTCATCCCCGGTTAATTCAAATTGGTATACGCCGTTGATACCGGAAGTTTTTTGCGGATCCAATCTCTTTTCCAATTGTTTAATGGCTTCCTGTGACATCTTTTCATTCCCCTCTATTTTTTTATTAATTTAATTCACTGCCTGCATTCTCCCGATCTCAACTTAATTAAAGAGTTTCACCTCCTTGGATGGCAATGAATTAAATTGCTTCCATTTCCTTTTTTAACCTACCAACCATGTTTTTTAAATAAAATCCGGGGCAAAATTTATAAATCCAGTAGGACAGTTTTGAGATGGTACTGGGTAATAGCAACCTCTTATTCTGGCAGGCTGCCTGGAAGATTGTTTCTGCCAGTTCTTCCGGTAATCCAACTCTCCCCAAATGCTGTCTGGGCCGGCCGGCTGGTTTTCCATCTCCCCCCAGGGCCCTTTGCTCAATACCGGTTTTAACGAAGGACGGGCAGACAATTATCACCTGCACTCCTTCATCCTTCAGCTCCGCGCGCAAGCTTTCGAAGAAACCATGCAATGCGTGCTTACTGGCGGAATATCCGGTCCGGGCGATCAGGGGAGCAAATCCCGCTATACTGGACATAACAACGATCATCCCTTTATTTTCGATGAGGCTTTCCAGTGCGGCTTTAGTACAGTACAGAGCACCATAAAAGTTTACTTCCATAACTTTTTTTATTACTGCAGTATTGGTATGAATTAAAGCACTTCGATGAGAAATGCCTGCATTGTTGCAAAGAAGGTCTATCCGGCCAAATTTAGACAAAGCGTAGTTTATTGCATCTTGACAGTTTTTTTCGCTGGTCACATCACATGGATACGCTGCCAGCTCTACTCCGGCTTCCTCCAGCTCTTTCTTTAGTTCATGCAAGGCATGCTCATCAATATCCAAAGCTACTACTTTTGCTCCTCCTGCTGCGAAACGCTTACACAAAGCTTTGCCAATACCGCCGGCTGCCCCGGTAATCACTGCCACTTTGTCCTTAAAGTCCCTTTTAGCCATCTCGTCACCTCAATAGGAAAGCTGCTAGCAATTCTTGTGGCGAAGATAGCAAACGAAAACCTCATTGAGGGCCATTTTCATTTTTGCCATTTCGGTCACCCTCTTTTTTCCTGCAAAATCCCGTTAAATATTAGCTCCTCAATAAACTCAATAATTTTTCCTTGATCAGATACATCGCCGCCTGCTGTCATAAAGGAAAGGTGGAAACCATTGATACAGCGCTCTATAAAGCGCACCAACAGTTTGCTTTCCATATCCAACAGCGCACCTTCTTCGATCCCCCTTTCCACTACTTGCCCCATAAGGCCCATTTTCTCCTGATACAATTTGGTGACCATCTCCACCAAGTGAGCAGGCAAGGAACCTTCAATTTGCCAGCGAGCAAAAGAAATAAAAAGGTTTTTATAAGCAGCCAAAAACTCATAATCTACCCGCACCAGTTCCCGGATGGATTTAATAATGTCTTTTTCCTCCAGACACATAGATCGGATCTTATCACACAGTTCTTCCATCCCCCGGCAGAGAACAAATACTAAAATCTCTTCTTTACTTTCAAAATACTGGTATAAAGTTCCTTTGCCGAACTCCGCTGCCCTGGCAATATCCTCTACAGTCACATTTTCAAATAAATTATCGGAAAACAGTTTTTTAGCTGCATCCCCAATCAGGTTCCGGTTGAAATTTTTTTCTAATTCCTTACGTGAAATAGAGATAGTGATCAACCCCTTCGCTGGCTGAGTGGTCTTTAATGCGTCCTCCCGGTTCTTTATTAAACCTATTCGGTATTATTTATGACTCTCCGTCCATTTTGAACATATCATGAAATTTTGCGTTTGTAAATAGTTTAGTCTTTCATAATTCCATATATTTAATTCAATAATAAAGAAGTGAATAGGAAAAATTGGTAAGTTGTAAAATTAATTGCCGCATTTAATAAAAAATAGAGACTCAAGGCTAAACCTCTGATATGTTTAAGGTAACTACGCTTAAAAACATAAAGGAGGCAAAGCACATGAGTCAACTCAATTGTACCACGACTTCCCGCCGCTTTAAACACATCACTGTAAAAGAACGCTATCAGATTGAAATTCTTCTAAAGGAGAAGAAGTCACCCAGCGAGATAGCAAAGCTGTTAGGCAAGCATAAGCGAACCATCGAACGTGAGATTGCCCGTGGAACTGTCAGGATGCTGAGAAGCGACCTGGTTTATGTTGATAGATACTGTGCAGATACAGCAGAGCGAATATACCGGGAGAGAGCTGCTAATAAGGGAGCATGCTTAAAGATCGGTCATGACCATGGACTAGCCGATTACATTGAAAAAAAGATTATCAAAGAGGGATATACCCCTGACGCAGTCATTGGCGAAATCCGGGCAAAAGGCTTAAAATTTAAGACTAGTATATGCACAAAAACGCTCTATAACTATATCGACAAAGAAGTATTTGCAAATATAACAAATAAAAACCTTCCAGTAAAACGAGTACCTAAAAAAATCGCCATAAGAGGGTACGAGTTGCCCACAACAATCTAAAAGGCAGAAGCATTGAAGAAAGACCTGCGGCAGCTAATACTCGTGAAGAAGCCGGCCATTGGGAGATGGATTGTGTTGTAAGCGGCAAAGGGAAAGGCAAAGCCGCACTCTTAGTTCTAACAGAACGCAAGTTTAGAAAAGAGATTATCCGAAAGATGCCGGAAAAGACACAGAAATCAGTGAAGAAAACGCTGGATAGGCTTGAAAGAGAGTACGGAGCACGCTTTTCAGAAGTGTTCAAAACCATTACGGTAGATAACGGAAGCGAGTTTCTTAACAGTGTAGAATTAGAGAGTTCAATCAGAAAGCCGGGCACTCATCGGACTAAAATCTATTATGCTCACCCATTCAGCGCATGGGAACGTGGGTCCAATGAAAATGCTAATAAGCTAATACGTCGGTTTATTCCAAAGGGCACAGATATCAGCAAGCTTAAACAGAAAGATATTAGGCGAATTGAGAACTGGATGAATAATTACCCAAGAAAAATTCATGGATATAAATCTGCCAATGAGATGGCAAAGATGGCAGTATAATCAGAGGATGCCAAAATATGGGTGGCAATTAAACTTGCAATTCCCCAATAACAACAGCAGCCGCAGAATGAGCTTGCGAAAGAGTTTTAGTTCTGCTACAATGAACGAGGATTTGTTCGGCAAAGACCATGCTCTTCATTCAGCGTTAAGGAGGTGTAGTTATGGCAAAATGCGCCATCTGCGATAAACGAGTTGTGGCCGGCAACCGGGCCAGTCACTCCAATGTTAAAACGAAGCGAACTTGGGCGCCCAACTTAAAAAAAGTTAAAGCCATCGTTGACGGCAGTCCTAGACGCATCGTTGTTTGCACCCGCTGCCTGCGCTCAGGCAAAGTGGAGAGGGCCCTCTGAAAGCAATTATCGCCGCTGAATAATAAGCACATATGCAGGAAAAGACCCCAAAAAAGGGTCTTTTTTCTGCTTTCCCAATTGAGCTCATTTCCAAACCCGTCGTCAAAAGAAAAATCAGCAGCTTTGCCTTTCCAATACATCAAACAAATTCGCCATTTCCAAGGCGGTTAAAGCCGCATCAAAGCCTTTATTCCCCACCTTGCTGCCGGCCCTTTCGATGGCCTGCTCCAGATTATCGGCGGTGATGATCCCGAAGCTGACGGGAAGCTCTTTTTCCAAAGCAGTCTGGGCAATACCTTTGGCCACCTCCGAAGCCACATAGTCAAAATGAGGGGTGGCCCCCCGGATCACCGCTCCCAGAGCAGATGACGGCCGCGTAATCCTTCCCCGCCAGCTTCTTCGCAGCTAAAGGTATTTCGAAAGCTCCCGGTACCCAGACAATGTCAATGTCGGTATCTGCCACCCCGTGGCGTTTCAAAGCGTCCAGGCATCCGGTGAGCAGCTTGCCGGTAATAAACTCATTGAAACGGCTGACCACCACACCAAACCTCAGTCCCTGCCCCAGCAGCTGGCCTTCAAATACTCTGCCCATCTTCTTCCCTCCTCATTCCGTTTCATAGTTTAACCAGTGCCCCAACTTTTTCTTTTTCGTAGCCAGGTATTCCTTGTTCCGCTCGTTGGGACAAATCTCGATGGGAACCCTGTCCACGATTTCCAGCCCGTACCCTTTAATTCCAGCAATTTTTCTTGGATTATTGGTTAAAAGGCAAATCTTTTTCAGGCCTAAATCTACCAAAATCTGGGCTCCTAGGCCATAATCCCGCAAATCAGGGGGAAAACCCAGCGCCTCGTTAGCCTCTACCGTGTCTTTTCCCTCATCCTGAAGCCGGTAGGCCTTCAGCTTGTTCAAAAGTCCAATGCCCCGCCCTTCCTGGCGCAAATATAATACAACTCCCCGGCCCGCTTTGTCGATCATCTTCATGGCTGTGGCCAATTGCTCCCCACAGTCACAGCGTCTTGAGCCGAAGACATCCCCCGTCAAGCACTCGGAATGTACTCTCACCAGAACAGGCTCCTCCGCCCTAATGTCTCCCTTGACCAAGGCCAGGTGGGTCTTTCCTTCCAGCAAATCCTCATAAGCCACGGCCCGGTAGTCCCCATACCTGGTGGGCAAATCCGTCTCTACGATTTTCTTGATCAACCTCTCATGTCTGCGCCGGTATTTGATCAGATCGGCAATGGTAATAATCTTCAGCCCATGTTTAGCGGCAAAAGCCATCAGCTCAGGCACCCGGGCCATGGTACCGTCTTCATTCATAATCTCACAAATAACCCCGGCCGGTTTTAAACCTGCCAGCTTGGCCAGATCTACAGCTGCTTCAGTGTGCCCTGCCCTTCTCAATACCCCTCCTTTTCTGGCTTTTAAGGGGAAAATATGCCCCGGCCTGCGCAGATCCTCCGGTTTTGCTTCGGGATCAATCAGTTTTTTTACCGTCATCGCCCTTTCATGGGCGGATATCCCGGTGGTGGTCTCCACAGCATCAACTGAAACGGTAAAGGCCGTGTTCAGGTTGTCAGTGCTATGGACCACCATGGGCTGCAGATCCAACTCTTCCACCCTTTCCCCGTTCAAAGGAACGCAAACCAGCCCTCTGGCATACCGGGTCATAAAATTGATGGCCTCCGGTGTGACCTTTTCTGCAGCCATCACCAAATCACCTTCATTTTCCCGGTGGGGATCGTCCACCACTATGATCATTTTCCCTCTTCGGATATCCTCAATGGCTTCCTCAATAGAATTAAAAGCCTCGTTGGAGCCTTGATCAGACAACATTCTGCCTCCCCCTTTAATTGCCGGATAAAAATTTGTGCGGCATTTTCTTTTTGCGACCGATTTAAATAAAACCGTGTTTTTCTAAAAAACCATAGTCAATGCTTCTCCTTTTTCTCCGGCTTTCCCTTTCCTCCAGCATCTGCCAAACATATTTGCCGAGGAGATCACACTCCAGGTTCAGCTTCTGTCCGGGCCCCTTTTGGCCCAGAGTGGTTCTCTCCGCCGTATGGGGGATGATGGACACGGTAAACCAATCCTCCCCCACTAGCACCACAGTCAAGCTCACCCCGTCAAGAGCCACTGAACCTTTTTCCACCAGATAAGGCTTAAGCTCTGTGGGACACGATATTTTGGTCAATAATGCAATATCCACAGCCTTTTGCTCCATAATCACACCCACTCCATCAATATGTCCTGTAACCAAATGGCCTCCCAGGCGACCTCCCAGCTGCAAGGCCCTTTCCAAATTCACTTGATCTCCTTTTTTCAGTTCTCCCAGAGTGGTTCTTTTTAGACTCTCCTCCATCACCTCAACAGTAAAACTTTGAGCCGTCAAATCCACAAGAGTCAAGCATGCTCCGTTGACCGCAATGCTGTCTCCGATACGGCTGTCTGCTAATACAGTTTTTGCCTGAATCACCAGCTTGGCCGATTTGGGTCCCCGGATGACTTCCTTGACGACCCCAATTTCCTCCACCAGACCTGTAAACATTATTAATCACCTTTCCTTTGCGGATAGATGGTGATCATTACATCTTGGCCGCATTTTTCTATCTCCACTTCCTCATATACCCAAGCTTGAGATAATGAGGTCTTTCCCTTTCCTCCCACCGGACCCGGCGCTTCCCGGCCTCCCACTATCTTTGGAGCAATAAACCAATGAAGTTTGTCCACTATCCCCGCCTCCAAGGAGCTATATGCCAGCTGGGCTCCCCCTTCAATCAAAACGCTGGTCACTTCTCTTTTCCCCAGGACCTCCATCAAGCGATGCAAATCAACCTGTTTCTCATCCCCTTCCAGCACCAGCACTTCAATACCCATGGACTCCAATTCCTTCCTTCTGACCGGGTCATGAAAAGAAGTGGTGGCCACAATCGTGGGAGCCTCGGATTCCAAGGTACACACCCTGGCCTGGGGTGAAATCCGCAATCTGCTATCCAGGATAATTCTGATGGGATCTCGACCGGGTTGGCCGTCCGCCAGACGAGTGGTCAACAGGGGATCGTCACGGATAATGGTGTTAATCCCCACCATGATAGCGTCGTAACCACCCCGCAAGCGGTGAACCACCGCTCTCGCCTCCGGACCGGTGATCCAACGGCTGTCACCGTTAACGGTGGCGATTTTGCCGTCGAGAGTCATGGCCATTTTAAGCACGCCAAAAGGCTTACCGGTAGTAATGTACTTCACAAAAACCTCATTCAGGCGACCGGCTTCCTTTTCCAGAACTCCGGTTGTCACCTCTATTCCCGCTTGCCTTAAACGCTCTACTCCCTTCCCCGCCACCAGGGGATTGGGATCCAAAAGGGCCACAACCACCCTTTTGATACCGGCTTGAATGATGGCCTCGGTGCAGGGAGCTGTTCTCCCCTGATGACAACAGGGTTCCAAATTCACATATAAAGTGGCTCCTCGGGCATCCTCGCCGGCCTGTCTCAAGGCCAGAATTTCCGCATGGGGAGCTCCCGCTCTCTCATGGTAACCTGAACCCACAAGGGAAACATTCTTCACGATAATGGCACCCACCATCGGATTGGGACTGGTGCGTCCCCATCCCCGGCTGGCCAGTTCCATGGCCTGTCGCATTCTGGCTCTATCCATCCCGTCCCATACCTTCTTTCATCTGCTTCAACTTCTTGGCATTTTAGGGATACTTCTGATGACAGGGCTTTCCTTCACGCTCTCACCCAGAAAAAAGCGCACTCTCTTATAAATAATAAAAGTAATCACCGCACTTAAAAGGCCTTTGGCCAGGTTAAAGGGAAGCACTGCTGAAACAATTAATCCTCCCACCTGCTCGGTAGGTATCCCCCAGAGAGGCAACAGGATAAAATAATTGGCCACCGCCATGACGATAACCAGAACACCAGTGGCTGTCACCAGGGAGACCACTGCTCCGGTTTTGGTTCTCCACCGCCGGTAAACCGCTCCCGCAGTAACTACATAAGAACCACCGGCAATGAAAGCCCCCAGAAAACCGATAAACCCCGAAGTTGCCTTGCCGGAAGCAAAAAACAGGACGTTTTTGATCAGCTCCACTATCAGACCTGTCCAGGATCCCCAAGCAAAAGCCGCTATCAAGGCAGGAACCTCACTGGGGTCGTATTTCAGAAAGGGTGGCAGAAAAGGAAAGGGAAATTCCACTGTAAACATGAGTAAGAAAGCTACTCCGGCTAAAAAAGCAATTTGTACCATTTTCTTGCTACACATAAACATCCCCCTGTCATAAATAAATGAAAAAATAAAAACCCCGAGAAATAGTCCTCCGGGGTACATGTTTAATCCGCACGCCTCTAAAGCCATACGGCACAATCCCTTCTCCCATCCAGACTTTCACTGTCGGCCCCGGAATCTCACCGGATCAACCGCAAAGCGGCTCGCGGGCTTTACCGCCGGTAAGGAATTTCACCTCTCCCCGAAGGTCAAACATTTAATTTATTTAATTGTACTTAACCAATGTATCTGCACAGCATTATAGCATTCTTTTTTTTAACCGTCAAGCCCGGCTCCTTTTTTGGTGGAAGCATCCCGGTCCTGGGCAAAAAGCAGTCCCATACATGATACGGAAAAGTTTGATAAAAATAGAGGAATTTTACTCTTTTTAACGAATAAAGAAGCGATATTGTACATCACCATTTGCAATTGGGGCGAAATGTTTATGAAGCCGATTCCTTTTTTAACTTTAATTCTACAAACTTTCCCAGAAAATATTGCCGTCATCGTTTGCCAGACCGCTTTGGTTGGGCAAGCTTTGCGCCCTAAATTGGTCCTTCTCTTAGCCTTCATCGGTACAATCACGATTTTTTCGGTGCGTCTTTTGTCCTTGAGCTTTGGCGCCCATACCACCGTTTGGATCTTGGTCATGGCTATAGCTTGCTGGAAGGTCTATCGGGTAAAAGTTTCGAAGGCAATTATCGGGACAGTATTGGCGGTCCTGGTTCTGGGCTTGTGGGAAATCATTTTCTCCGAACTGTTTCTCAGCATCCTGGACATTTCCCCGGCACAGCTTCAGTCGGATAAGTGGCTGTGGACACTCTCCGGCCTGCCTCAGGTCATTTTTACTCTGGCCACCGGCCTGTTCATCAACAAAAAACGGAGATCCAGCTATGGCAAGTCTTTTTAAATCAATACCAGATTATCTGGAAAAACAACTTCAACTGGACCCCGCCCAAAAGAATATCATTTCTTTCGGGCTTGAAGTTCTCTACTCCGGTCTTTTGAGCATAGGCCTTACTTTGCTCCTGGCCTATCTTTTCGGTGTTTTCCGGGAAGTATTTTGGCTTATGCTTTTTTCTGCCGCCCCGAAGGGATTTGCCGGAGGAGCCCACTGCAGCTCCCCGGGGCGTTGTGCTTTCCTTACGGCAACAAGCTTTATTTTCTTAGGTAAGCTTGCACTTTATGGAAGTAAAGAACATCTTCAGCTCCTGTCGGCGCTGATACCTGCTGCCATTATTGTTACTCTCCTCGCTACCTACTTTTGGGCTCCTTTCATTACCCCGGAAAAACCATTTAGTCAGAACTACCAAAAAAAGCTCCGGAAAAATTCCTTAATGGTCTCCTTCTTCACCTGCGCTGTATTATTGCTGATGTACTGCTTTCAAGCGAACCCGTCCATTTTATGGGCAGGTTCACTGGGTCTGCTCTGGTTTGCTTTTGCCATATCTCCTGTTGGCTGTCAGATAATCGCTTTCATTGACCGATTCTTGGTCAAAATATTCTGAAAGGAGGTTGGAAGCATGAAAAAATTGGTTAAACTTTCCTTGTTCGGCGCTGTTGCTCTCTTAACCCTGCTCGCCAATATAAGTGCCGCTTCAGCCAGCATCATTTGGCACTACCAACCCACCGTACCGGAAGAATTGAGAAGGTAAAGGAAATCAGCCAACAAAAAATCAGACCGCTAAGCGGTCTGATTTTTTTCAGTCTACACTATGTTTATCCTGAGGACCTGTTCACCAAAGACTTCTATCTGCACTTCCTGCCCCAATTCCAAATCCGATAAGCTTCCCTTTCTATCTTCGTCCGCATAGATTTCCGTTTCCTGATCTATTACAAATGTATAGACGCGTCCTTGATCAGTCTCAATGGTCAATGAAGAGCTGGCGCCGAAGACCAAACCCACAATTTTCCCCCTATACCTTTGCCTGAAAGCACTTTCAGCATCTATTCTCAAGGCATCATCAGCCCGGGCTAGCACTCTTGCCCAAAAGCCCGGCTTCAATTCATCCAGTCTTACCCGGTCTCCGTCCAAGTAAATCCGCGTGGTGGAAGTAACCTTGAAATCGTAATCCTTTTTGCTACTTATCCGTAAACGAACAGCCGGTTCTTTTCCTTTGGAAATCCTGACGATCTCACCGCTGTATTCTTTTTCCGCAGGTGTCTCCGCTTGAATGCGGAGAGCCTTCTCTCCCACATATTGAACGGTTACCGGATAGCCCGGCTTTAAATCGTTCAGGTCGGTAATGGGTTTCCCATCAAGAGAAATTCTGGTTTCATCCGTAACCTGCAATCTGATTTCTTTTCCATCTTCAGCCTGGACTTTAATGATATTGCTTTTACCCAGGTTCAGTTCCGCCAGCACGCCCTTCACCGACTTTTCCCTTGTTTCAGCGGAGCTGATCACCAAGGCCAGATCTCCTTGAGCGATGACGGTGACCTCCTGCCCAATCTGCAAATCCGTGAAAAAGACTTCTTTTCCATCCACTTCTACTTCCGTATCGGGATTTACTTTAAATTTCTTGGTTTTCTTTCCGTCATCTATGGTAATACTCGCATCCAGGCCCAAAACCATCTGAATAATTTGCCCTCGATAAGCCTGTTCTTCTTTGCTGCTGTAAGCTTTAATGTATACTACTCTTCCACCGTCCCCAAAAACCAACTTGGCCCGGTTACCCACATCCAAGTCATCTCTGTCAGCCAAGCTGCCGTCCAAATAAACCGTGACCTTTGGGTCCAGTAGGAATTTCTGGGTGAAACTCCCCGTCTTCAGAGAAATGCTCTCACTGCCGACAGCGACAATCACTCCGCTGATTTCCAGCGGATGAACATTTCTTATTTTACCGTCAATTCGGTCCAGCAAAACCGCCATTTCCGCCCGCGTGATTGGCTTGTTCGGCTGAAATTGCTTCCCGGGCATACCTTGCATAATCCCTTTCTTGACCATGGCCGAGATTATTTCTCTAAACTCCTGGGCCAGATCCCGGATGTCAAAAAAACTTAAAACCCCGTCCTTCTCCCCTTCTGGATCCATGCCCAAGGCCCGGGCTAAATAGACAGCCGCTTCAATTCTTTTGGTTCCCTGCTGAGGGCGAAAAGACTTCAAGTCCCTTTCCTGCAAAAGACCTTTTTCATAGGCTACTTGCACATATCCTTGCGCCCAAGAAGGAATCTGCTTCCCATGTTTAAAATCAGCTGTCAAGGCGGTCTTTTTGGCCTCTTCCTCCCAACCTAAGGCCCGGATCAGCATGACCACCGTCTCCAGATTGCTGACCACGTTACTGGGTCGAAAAGAAAAATCTTCATATCCGCGAATAAAACCTTTGGCATACATCTCCATCATGACACTCTCAGCCCAGTGTCCTTTGATGTCTTTTATCTCCGGTTCCTTTTTGACCTGCACCTTTTTGATTTGGGAAAAAGCTGGAGGATCAGCCAGAGCCACCGGCACCAACGCACCCATCACCAGCAGGACTGAAAGCAAAACAGATAGCAACTTCTTTCCTCGGAACATCCAAACGCCCTCCTCATCGTATTTCTCGTCCCATATAATAGTCGGAAAGAGGGCCGTATTTCCGGGGGTAGCCAAGGAAACAATTGAAAAATCATCCTTCCTTTCCACCGGCAAGAAGCAGATCCTCTTTACTCATTGATCATTTCCAGAAAATCTTTTTCGCTGAGAATCGGTACATTTAAAGCTAAAGCTTTGTTGTATTTTGAGCCCGGGTTGGCCCCGGCAATCAGGTAATCCGTGTTTTTGCTCACACTGCCGGAAACCCGGCCTCCTTTTTCTTCGATCAACTTCTGGGCTTCTTTCCGGGAGAAACTATCCAGGGTTCCCGTCAAAACAAATTGCAGGCCGGCCAAGGGTTGCGGCTTGGAAACCGCTTTTTCCCTTTCCATTTTAATCCCGGCTTCCGCCAGTTTTTCCAGCACGCGCCTATTCACTGGTTCATGGAAAAAGGATTGAATGCTCTCCGCAATGCGGGGGCCGATCTCAGGGATCTGCTGCAGTTCCTCCTGGGACGCATTCTGCAGAGCATCTATAGAAGGAAAATGTTCTGCCAAAATTTTTCCCGCCCTACTGCCCACATGGCGGATACCCAGGGCAAAAAGCAAGCGGTTCAGAGGTCGTTGTTTGCTATTCTCAATGGCCGTCAGCAAATTCCTTGCCGATTGATCTCCAAAACGCTCCAGATCGATCAAATCCTCGTATTTCAGGTAATAAAGATCGGCAGCATCGCGAATCAGACCGGCCGCCAGTAGCTGCTCCACCACTTTCGGCCCCAATCCTTCAATATCCATTGCTTCCCGGGAAGCAAAGTGGATAATCCCCTCCCTGACCTGGGCAGGACAGGCCAGCCCCCCGGTACAGCGGTGGGCGGCCTCTCCCTCTAATCGTACTACCCGGGAGCCGCACTCGGGGCAGCTAGTAGGCAGCCGAAACGGCCGTTCCCTGCCGGTCCTCTTCTCCGGCAAAACTGCCACCACTTCGGGAATGATTTCTCCCGCTTTTTGCACCACCACTGTGTCTCCCAGCTGAATGTCTTTCTCTTTGATCATATCTTCATTGTGCAAGCTGGCGCGGCTGACGGTAGTCCCCGCCAACCTGACCGGCTGGAGAATGGCCGTTGGGGTGAGAACTCCGGTCCGGCCTACTTTGACCACAATGTCCTTGATTGTGGTGGTGGCTTGCTCTGCAGGAAATTTATAAGCAATGGCCCAGCGAGGGTTTTTCGATGTACTGCCCAGGGCTTCCTGCACACTTAAATCATTTACTTTAATCACCATACCGTCAATCTCAAAAGGAAGAGAAGCCCTCTTTTCCGCCCATTCCTGACAGTAATCAATCACTTCATCAATATTCCGGCAGAGCTTCCGATCCGGGTTGACCGGAAGCCCCAATTCCTCCAATAGTTGCAAAGCTTGCCAATGGGTTTTGAGCTCCCGGCCTTCCACTTGGATAATCTCATAAAAAAACGCGCTCAAAGAACGGGAAGCGGCCACTTTCGGATCCAACTGCCGTAATGAGCCGGCAGCCGCATTGCGGGGATTGGCAAAAAGAGAAATGCCTTGCCTGCTTCTTTCTTCATTTAGCCGAACAAAGGCCTTTTTGGGCATAAAAGCCTCTCCCCGCACAGCTAAGAAGGAAACATCCTCTTTGATCCGCAGGGGAATAAACGGTATGGTTTTCAAATTTTGCGTAATATCCTCCCCAATTATTCCATCCCCCCTGGTAGCCCCGGATACCAAATTTCCTTGTTCATAGATCAAAGCCACCGAAAGACCGTCAATCTTGGGTTCCACCACATATTCCATCTCCCCGAAGCCGGCTGTCTGAATTCGCTTATGAAAATCCCGCAGGTCTCCAGAGTGAAAAGCATTGGCCAGGCTCAAAAGAGGCTTGGGATGGGTTACCTGGGCAAAAGACTTGAGAGGTTCTCCCCCCACCCGCTGGCTGGGGGAATCCGGAGTAACCAGCTCCGGGTACTTTTCTTCCAAAGCCAACAGTTCCTGCATCAGCAGATCGTATTCCCGATCAGAAATCAGGGGGGCATCGAGCACGTAATAAGCGTAATTATGCTTGGCCAGTTCCTTTTTTAAATAGTCAAGCCTTTCTTTCGCCTTTTCCAAAAAGATCCTACCTCCTTTTCCCTATTATTTCCACCCAAAAAGACTGGTACACCTTGCCGGCAAATGATTAGACTCTGCTCAAGGGAGCAAATCTGGCCAGAAGGACCTTAATCCCTTGATTGGGAAAAGCAACGCTTAACTGGGGATCATCCGCTTCGCCTCCTATTTTCACAATCACGCCCACGCCCCATTTTGGATGATTGACTTTGTCCCCCAGCTGCCAAGCACTTTTCCTTTCCGGTCCTTTCTCTGGGGCCTTTACCGTTCGGTACTCCTGCTCAAGACTGTAAGCACCCTCTCTCACCTCAACAACCAACTCAGCGGGTATTTCCGCCAAGAAACGGGAAGGGGGATTGTTGGCGGGTGCCCCATACAAAGTTCTCTGCCAAGCCCTGCTTAAAAACAATTCCTCCCGGGCCCGGGTCATCCCTACATAACAAAGGCGCCTCTCTTCCTCCAATTCATCCTCTTCCAATAAAGAACGTGCATGGGGGAATATGCCTTCCTCCAATCCGGTCAGAAACACCACAGGAAACTCCAAGCCCTTGGCAGAGTGAAGAGTCATCAAAACCACTTTATCATCATTTTCTTCATATTCGTCCAGCTCGGATACCAAAGATACTTGGGCCAAAAAGCCTTCCAGGCTTTTCTCTTCGCTGAAACGGTCGTAGTCATAAGTAACGGAAAGAAATTCCTGCAGGTTTTCCAGGCGAGCTGCAGCGTCTAATGTATTTTCCCTTTTTAATTCCTCCAGGTAACCGCTTTTCTCTAAAATATTCTCCACCAGCTCAGTCACCGGCACCCGATCAACCATCTCCTCCAGGCTGTCCATCAGACGGGCAAAGCTTTCCACCGCCCGAACGAAACGGGAAGAAAGTCCGGGTATTTCCCGAGCCCTGTGGACAGTTTCGTACATGGTCAGCCCTTTTTCTGCTCCAAATTTTTCCAATGAGGCCCAGGTAGCCTCTCCAATGCCCCGCCGAGGTATGTTGATAATCCTGCGCAAACTGATAGCATCCAAAGGATTATAAAGCACTTTCAAGTAAGCCAGAATATCCTTGATCTCTTTTCTCTCATAGAACTTGATACCGCCGATGATCTCATAGGGTATCCCCGTTTTGATAAAAGCTTCTTCCAAAACCCGGGATTGGGCATTGGTCCGGTAGAGCACTGCAAAATCCCTATAAGAACGGCCCAACTGCTGAACTTGCTGATAAATCTCCCCTGCCACAAAAGCAGCCTCATCCAGCTCGGTTTCCCCTGTAACCATCAAAAGGGGCTTGCCCCGCGGATTCTTAGTCCAGAGGGCCTTCGGTTTCCGATCCAAGTTGTGGCTGATAACTTGATTGGCCGCTTCCAAAATAATCTGCGTAGATCGGTAGTTCTGTTCCAGTTTGATGACCCGGGCTTCCGGGTAATCATTTTGGAAATCCAGGATATTTTGTAAATTGGCACCCCGCCAACCGTAGATGGATTGATCCGGATCTCCCACCACAAATAAATTCCGGTGCCCTGCAGCCAGCTGGCGAATCAGCACATATTGAGCATGGTTGGTATCCTGGTATTCATCCACCAAAATATACCGAAACCGTTGTTGATAGCGGCGCAAAATTTGCGGATATTTCTTAAACAATTCCACCGTCAACATCAACAAATCATCAAAATCCAATCCGTTCAGTTCTTTTAAATGCGCTTGGTATTTGCCATACACTTGGGCTGCTTTCCCCAGAAGCAAATTGTCCGCTTCTTGCGCCAAGCCTTCCGAATCCAAAAGGCGATTTTTGGCCTTGCTGATGATATTGAGAATGCTGCTTGGTGGAAATTTTTTGTCATCCAGATTTAGCTCTTTCAAGCAATTCTTGATCAAAGACAGCTGGTCAGCCGTATCGTAAATGACGAAATTGGAACGATAGCCCAGGGGGGCAATCTCCTGGCGGAGAATTCTGACACAAGCAGCATGGAAAGTGTTGACCCAGAGCCAGCGAGATACAGGCCCGATCAGGGCTTGCAATCGTTCTTTCATCTCTCCGGCCGCCTTGTTCGTAAAGGTGATGGCCAAAATGCTCTCCGGATCCACAGCTTTTTCTTTCAACAAATAAGCAATCCGGTGCGTTAATACCCTGGTTTTACCGCTCCCTGCACCGGCAAGAACCAATACAGGGCCTTCGGTAACAGTCACTGCTTCCTTTTGCGAAGGATTAAGCCCTTCCAACACTTCCAAATTACAGCCTCCTTAGAAACATCCCATCTCGCCTTATCTTATCACAAAAAAATGCCCCCTTCAGCACTTTTCCTCCATATTATGCTCTTTCCGGATGACCGCCGGCAGCTCTTGAAATCCGCTCTTTCATGACCGCCAAAGAAAGAAACCGGGTACGACCGTCCCGGTTTCTTCCCTCATCCCTTCAATCTGTGGTAAGTATAAAGATTGCGTTTCTTCTCCTCGTGGCGTTCCAGGGCCAGTTGGATTAGGCGGTCTAAGAGGTCAAGATACTTGAGGCCGGACGCCTCCCACAATTTGGGATACATGCTGATTTTAGTGAAACCCGGAATGGTGTTGACCTCGTTAATAAAAACCTGGTTATCGGATCGGCGCACGAAAAAATCCGCCCGGACCATGCCTGCACAATCCAAGGCCAAAAAAGCCTCCTTGGCCAATTCTTGGAGTCTGGCCACCACGGGATCAGGTAAATCCGCCGGTATAATCAGCTGGGAAGAGCCGGACAGGTATTTAGCTTCGTAATCATAAAACTCATTACTGGGAATAATCTCGCCCGGTACCGATACTTCAGGCAAATTATTACCCAAAACGCTCAGTTCGATCTCCCGACCTTCAATATTTTCCTCCACGATGATCTTTCGGTCATACAGAGCCGCCTCACCCAAGGCCCGGCTCAACTCTTCCCGGTTACGAGCTTTGGAAACCCCCACACTGGAACCAAGATTGGCAGGTTTGACAAAACAAGGATAACCTATTTCCTCTTCCAAACGGGAGATGACTTCAGCGGCTGCCTGCTGCCACTCCCAGCGCATGAGCCCAATGAAACGGGCTTGGGGAAAACCGTGTCTGGCAAATACTGTTTTCATCAGTATTTTATCCATGGCTAAAGCCGAACCCAAAACCCCGCTGCCCACATAAGGAAGGCCGGCCAACTCCAGCAAGCCCTGGACACAGCCGTCCTCGCCAAAAGTACCGTGCAGAACGGGAAAAACCACCTGGATAGGTTCTTCCAATCCCTGACAGAGAGCAGCTTTCTTTTCATCCAGAAGCAACAACCCGGAACGGGTAGGTTCGGGCTGGAGAACCACCGGACAGGAAGAAGCCCCAAATCCCCTCTCCAGCACCTCATCAGGGGTAAGGCCGGCCAGCCAACGGCCCTCTTTGGTAATCCCTACCGGCACAACATCATATTTGTTCTTATCCAGGGCATGGAAAACCGAAGCCGCCGACTGCAAAGAAACCTCATGCTCCCCTGACCGGCCGCCAAATAAGAGCAGAACACGTAAACGTTTCCCCAATTCTTTCACCCCAATTCGGATTAGTTTCCTTTCAGTCCTTATCTTATGCAATAATAGGGGGAAAATGAAAAAAGATGATTATGCTTCTCCTCCAACCTAAAAAAGCTTCCCGCCCATATCCAGCTTTTTTATTTTCTTCTCTTATCCAATTCTCTCCTGATCCTTTCCAGAGAGACTCCTTTTGCTGTGAGGAGTACTATTAAATGATACAACAAATCCGCCGTTTCATAAACCAATTCTTCCTGGTCCTGGTTTTTTGCGGCGATGATCACTTCCGTTGCCTCTTCGCCGAATTTTTTCAGGATTTTATCCAGACCTTGCCGAAAAAGATATGTGGTATAAGAACCTTCAGGCAGCTCCTTTTGCCTTTGTGCAACGATTTCGCGCAAAGATCCCATGGTATGACCCAAATGCCTGGCCTGACCCTGCTCCCGGGAATCTTCTTCCATGGTGGTGCCTTTTTCCCTGTCCACCCGGTAATGAAAACAGCTGTGGAAATTTTCATGACAGGCACGGCCTTGCTGCACCACCTGGATCAGAAGAGTATCAGCGTCACAATCATAATAAATGGCCTTCACTTTCTGGTAGTGTCCAGAAGTGGCTCCTTTATGCCAGAGTTCCTGCCGACTCCGGCTGAAAAACCAAGTGGAACCGGTGGCCAAAGTATGTTCTAAAGCTTCTCTATTCTGATAAGCGAGCATTAATACTTCCCCCGATCCCCACTCCTGGACGATCACCGGGATCAAACCCTCTTTGTCAAATCGAAGTTTACTGATAAAATCAGCTTCCACTGGAAATTTCAACGGCGCACTTTCACTCCTTTTTGGGCCAGGTATTTCTTGACTTCTTCGATGCTCAAGCGGCCAAAGTGAAAAATGGAGGCTGCCAAAGCCGCATCCGCCTTTCCCTGGGTAAAAACCTGGTAAAGATGTTCCAGCTCACCCGCACCTCCGGAAGCAATCACCGGTATCTTTACCGCCTCTTTCACCCGCCTGGTCAATTCCAAATCATAGCCGTCCTGGCTGCCATCCCGATCCACGCTGGTGAGCAGGATTTCACCGGCTCCCAAGTCCTCCACTTCTTTCACCCATTCCAGCACATTTCTGCCGGTGACTTTTTTCCCTCCCTGAATGCACACTTCCCAATAATTCTCCCGGGTTTTTTTTGCATCAACAGCCACCATGACCGAACTGCTGCCAAAAGCCTCTGCCGCTTCTTTCACCAGTTCCGGATAGCGGACGGCGGCCGTATTCAGGGATACCCGGGAGGACCCTGCCTGTAAGAGGAGCTCCACATCGCCAAGACAGTTTAATCCCCCACCGGCAATCACCGGTGTGGAAATATCTTTGCACACCTGCCGGACAAGCTCTATGAATGAGGGCAAATGCTCCCTTGAACCGGTAATATTTAACATGACCAGTTCATCGGCACCGGCTTCATCATAGGCCCGGGCCAACTCTTTTGGATCGCCGGTCTCTTGCAGATTGAGAAAATTGATTCCCTTAACCACCCGTCCCCGGTCAATATCCAGGCAGGGGATAATTCTTTTTTCCATCTTCCCACTCCTATTATTTTTTCTCATCAACTGGATAAAAGACTGATAGCCTCATCCAATTTCACCTTTCCCATGTACAGGGCCTTCCCCACAATAACTCCTTCTACTCCATATTCCGCCAATTCTTTTAATGACAGCAAATCTTCCAGCCCGGCCACACCACCGGAGGCAATAACCTTCAGGCCTGTTTTTTGCGCGATCAGGCGCGTACTTTCTTTATTCGGTCCCCGCATGGTTCCGTCTCGCCGAGTATCGGTAAAGATGATTCTCTTCACTCCCAAAGATTTCATCTCCAGCCCCAACTCGACGAAAGTCTTTCCTACGGTAGCCTCCCAGCCCTCAACGGCCACAAATCCATCTTTGCTGTCAATGCCCACTGCTATTCGCTCCCCATAGAGGGCACAAGCTTTCTGCACCAGTTCAGGATCGGCAATAGCCGCCGTCCCCAAAATAACCCGTTCTACTCCCAGGTCCAGGATCTGGCGGATATTGGCCAGAGTCCGTATTCCTCCTCCCAATTGCACGGGAATCCGCAACTGTTTTACTATTTCGCTCACTACCTCCAGGTTTTGCGGCGCACCGACAAAGGCCCCATCCAAATCCACCAGATGCAAAAGCTGAGCACCCAGTTCCTCCCATCTTTGCGCAGTGGCCACCGGGTCATCGGAAAAGACAGTAGTTTCTTCCAGTCTGCCCTGGATTAAACGTACGCACTGACCTTCCCGCAGATCGATAGCCGGTATGACTAACACTTGCAATCTCCCCTCCTCATCCTTCTGTTGCTGGCTGCCGCTTCTTCCAGGCACAGGTAATCCATCCCGGGTTTTCACAGAATGCCTTTGGTAGACGGAATTCCATTTTCCCGGGGATCAAACGCAACCGCCTCTTTCAAAGCCCTTCCTGTGGCCTTGAAGACAGCTTCCAAAATATGGTGAGTATTCCTGCCCGCTTCCTGTTTTAAATGTAGGGTTACCCCTCCGTGTAGAGTGAAAGCCCGCCAAAACTCTTCCACCAGTTCCGTTTCCAAGTCACCCACCCGGGGACTGCCAAGGTGCAGCTGGATACTGCAAGTAGGGGCGGTTGCTCACATCCACCACCGCCAGCACCAAAGCCTCATCCATGGGCACCCAGGCTGCTCCCATAGCGTTTTATTCCTTTTCTTATCCTCCAAAGCCCGGGCCGAGGGCCTGCCCCAGGCAGATCCCCACATCTTCCACCGTATGGTGGCCGTCAACTTCCAGGTCTCCCTCCGTACTTCCAACAACAGATCGAACCCCCCGTGCCTCGCCCAGAGCCGGAGCATGTGGTCAAAAAACCCGATCCCGCTGGAACCGCGAAAATGGCCGTCCCCGTCCAGCACCAACGCCAGCCTGATCTTCGTCTCCAGGGTCTCTCTTTCAATCCTGCCTGTTCTGGGCACCGTCTCCCACCTCCCGTTCCTCTGCGATTCTAGTCTGACACGAATGGAGTTGGCATGTCCTTCCAGCCCTTCCACCGCAGCTATTTTCACCACTGCCTGGGCGGCCTCGGGCCAGCCCCTTTGGCGTATAGCTGATAAGGCTGGATTTCTTCAGGTACATCTCCACATTTAAGGGAGAAAAATAACGGGCCGTACCGCCGGTAGGCAGAACATGATTGGGGCCCGCATAATAGTCTCCCAGCGCTTCCGGCGAATGATGCCCCAGAAAAATGGCGCCGGCATTTTTTACCCTGCCCAGCCATAAGAAAGGGGTCCGCCAGGCACAACTCCAAATGCTCCGGGGCAAAATCGTTGGCCACGTTCCATGGCCTCCTCCAGATCACGGGTGATGAATCACTCCTCCGGCCTGTGCCAGAGCTTGCCGGGCAATTTCCCGCCGGGGAAGCAATTCCAGCTGCTTCCCTACCTCACTGACTACCCTTCCCGCCAGGGCCTGATCCGGCGTGACCAGAACAGCAGCCGCCAGGGGATCATGTTCCGCCTGGGCAAGAAGGTCCGCCGCCAGAAAGACAGGATCCGCGGAACTCATCAGCTACGATGAGTATCTCGCTGGGCCCCGCCAGCATGTCAATGTCCACCTGACCATAAACCAGTTTCTTTGCAGCCGTAACATAAATGTTCCCCGGGCCGACAATTTTATCCACCGGGCGGATGCTCTCAGTGCCATATGCCAGAGCGGCAATAGCCTGGGCTCCTCCCACTTTGAAAATTGACTGCACGCCGGCCTCGGAAGCAGCCACCAGAGTATACGGATTTAAACGGCCTTCCCGGTCCGGGGGGGACACCATCACCAGCTCTTCCACACCGGCCACCCTTCCCGGCACTGCGGTCATCAACACGGAGGAAGGATAAGCGAAGCCCTCCCCCCGGGAATATACAGGCCCACTCTTTTTAAGGGCCGGTAAAGCTGACCCAGCTACATTGCCCTCGTCATCCAGATCCCACCAGGACTTGGGCAGCTGTTTTAGGTGGAACTCCTTGATATTGATTCATGGATTTGCCTGAGAGCCGCCAGGAACTCCGGCTCTACCAGCTGGTAGGCTTCTTCGATTTCAGCTTCTTCTCTACCTGCAAGTCCCCGACACCGATTTCCAGCACCGTCGTAACGCCGGGTGAACTCCACCAGGGCCCGGTCGCCCTTTTTCCCGCACCTGATGAATAATGGGCGCCACCTCGCTCGGTAACCTTCTCCAGACCGGATACCGGCCCGCCGCAGAAAGCCATCCAGAGCGGAGTCGCCGGCCCCCATAATCCTCAGCATCCCCATCCCCCATTCTTCACGGCACTTTCTCAGTCTGATCAACTACCGGCCCAAGCCTTTCGTACTCCATCCGATAGCTAACCCGATTGGCAATCAACCGGGCCGTAGATTGAAAAATATCTTTCACCGCCACCAGCCGGTTTTCCTTTAAAGTCCGGCCGGTGGAGACGATATCCACGATCATTTCTGCCAAGCCAACTTGCGGAGCCAGCTCGATGTTGCCATGGAGTTTAATGATCTCCATCTGCATTCCCTGGGAGGCAAAAAAGTTCTGGGCCACCCGGGGAAACTTGGTGGCAACTCTTTTGCGGTTCAGAGTGCGCAAATCCGGCACTCCATCCACACTGATCAGCGCCGCCGTCTCCTCAGGCAGCGCTACTACAAACTTGCACTTGCCAAATTGCAAATCCACCAGTTCAAAAACATCCGCCCCGGCCTCAACAATAGTGTCTTTTCCCACGATCCCCAAATCCGCTGCCCCGTATTCCACATAGACGGGAATATCTGTGGGCCTGCAAATGAGATAGCGGTAGCATTCCTGGGGAAAGTCGAAAAGCAGCTGCCGGGAATCGGTTTCCACCCCATGCACAGGCAGACCGGCGGCCGCCAGTACGGACACCGCTTCCTCTCCCAGTTTTCCTTTGGGTAAAGCTATGGTAATGATGCCACTACTCATTCCCCTCAACCTCTCCCAAATCAATCACCCGGCGAATCCCTCTTTTTCGGGCCAGTTCCTCCACTTCCTTTTTTGATCTCAATAAAACGTCAATCTCCACGATCATTCCCTTTTCCCGCAGACGTGCCGCTTCCAAAAAGAGCGCGGGAACATTCTTGCCGGTCAAAATACAGTCGGGAACGGCTGGCGGTTTCCCTTTCCCCACGGCGGCTAAGGCTCTTTCCACTCCCAGGGCAAATCCCGTAGCTGGTACTGGCCAGCCAAACTTCCCCAAAAGACCGTCATAGCGTCCCCCGCCACAAACGGGGTGGCCCAAACCCAGGGCATATCCCTCAAAAACGATACCGGTATAATATTCAAAGTCCCGTAAAATGCTCATGTCAAAAAACACATGGCCGGCCAGGCCAGCCGCCTCTAGAGAATCATATACTTCTTCCAGGTTATCCACCGCCTCCCGCAAAAAGGGAGACTTAATCAAGGATCTGACTTTGGCCAGAATCTCTCCGCCGCCCCGTTGACTGAAAGTATTGGTAATCAAACGACGTCCTGAAGCCCCCAAGCCCACTTTCTCCAGTTTTTCTTCCAGGGCCACATAGTCTTTCGCTAAGAGAAGGTTTTTTACTTGCCCCAACTCTCTTTTGGGAATACCGGCTTCCTGTAAAAGGCCGTGCATCAGAGAGACTTGCCCGATACCCACTTGAAAATCCGTCAAGCCACAAGCCTTCAGCGCCTCCACTCCCAAAATGATCACTTCCGCATCGGCTGCAGTACCGGCCGCACCTATCAATTCAACACCGGCCTGCCGAAATTCTCTCTGCTTTCCGGTTTGCACATCCTCATATCTGAAAACGTTGCCAATATAATAGAGCCGCTGGGGTAAAGAGGCCCCCTGCAAGTGGGTGGCCGCCATCCTGGCAATCGGGGTGGTTAAATCCGGCCGTAAAGCCAAAATTCTGCCGCTGCGGTCAATGATTTTAAAAAGCTGAGCTTCGGTGCTCTCATCTTTAAGGATCTCGTAATACTCCAGACTAGGGGGGATAATTTCCCGGTAAGACCAGGATTCAAAAAGAGCAGACAGCCTGTTTTCCAGACGCCGCCTGGACCAGGCTTCTTCCGGTAAAACATCCTTGACTCCCAGTGGAATCTGCCAAGTGGGAACAGAATTAACCACCTTCAGCACCTCTACTTTAATAGGTTAAAATATTAACGCAATGTTACCATGGTTTAAAGAGTGCTGTCAAGGCCTTTTTTCTCCCGCAAACGATTCCGGGGAATTGCAAGTTTAATTGCCACCCATATTTTGGCATCCTCTGATTATACTGCCATCTTTGCCATCTCATTGGCAGATTTATATCCATGAATTTTTCTTGGGTAATTATTCATCCAGTTCTCAATTCGCCTAATATCTTTCTGTTTAAGCTTGCTGATATCTGTGCCCTTTGGAATAAACCGACGTATTAGCTTATTAGCATTTTCATTGGACCCACGTTCCCATGCGCTGAATGGGTGAGCATAATAGATTTTAGTCCGATGAGTGCCCGGCTTTCTGATTGAACTCTCTAATTCTACACTATTAAGAAACTCGCTTCCGTTATCTACCGTAATGGTTTTGAACACTTCTGAAAAGCGTGCTCCGTACTCTCTTTCAAGCCTATCCAGCGTTTTCTTCACTGATTTCTGTGTCTTTTCCGGCATCTTTCGGATAATCTCTTTTCTAAACTTGCGTTCTGTTAGAACTAAGAGTGCGGCTTTGCCTTTCCCTTTGCCGCTTACAACACAATCCATCTCCCAATGGCCGGCTTCTTCACGAGTATTAGCTGCCGCAGGTCTTTCTTCAATGCTTCTGCCTTTTAGATTGTTGTGGGCAACTCGTACTCTCTTATGGCGATTTTTTTTAGGTACTCGTTTTACTGGAAGGTTTTTATTTGTTATATTTGCAAATACTTCTTTGTCGATATAGTTATAGAGCGTTTTTGTGCATATACTAGTCTTAAATTTTAAGCCTTTTGCCCGGATTTCGCCAATGACTGCGTCAGGGGTATATCCCTCTTTGATAATTTTTTTTTCAATGTAATCGGCTAGTTTATGGTCATGACCGATCTTTAAGCATGCTCCCTTATTAGCAGCTCTCTCCCGGTATATTGAGAGCGTAAAAAGTTTTGTGTAAATGGTAATACTATCCAATAAAAGGAGATGACCATTTATGCAAAACAAATCATTATTGGCAAAAGAATTAGCCAAAGGCTGCCGTAGTATGGATGACATCCATGAAAAGCTAAAAGACCTTTTTAAAGAGACCCTGCAGCAAATCTTTGAAGCAGAAATGGAGGAGCACCTTGGCTACGCAAAACATGATCCAGTCGGTAATAACAGCGGTAACAGCCGAAACGGTTACAGCAAGAAGACGGTAAAAACAAGGTTTGGACAAACTGAAATTGAAGTTCCCAGAGATCGTAACGGGGAATTTGAGCCTCAGATTGTCAAGAAATACGAGAACACATCTAACCAATTAGAAGACCAAATTATTGCTATGTATGCTAAAGGTTTGTCTACCAGGGATATAGAAAAACACATGCAGGATATCTATGGTATTGATGTATCCCCTACTATGGTCAGTAAGGTCACAGATAAAATACTGCCTATGATTGCTGAGTGGCAATCCCGGCCGCTGGACCGAATCTACCCAATAGTATTCCTTGATGCCATTCACTTTAAAGTGCGCCAGGACAGCCGTATTGTTAATAAGGCAGCCTACAGCGTTTTAGGTATCAACCTGGAAGGTCATAAAGAAATACTCGGTATTTGGGTAGGAGAACATGAAAGTGCAAAGTTTTGGCTCAATGTTTGCAATGAACTGAAAAATCGTGGTGTTGAGGATATCCTAATTGCTTGCAAAGATGGTTTAGCCGGCTTTTCTGAGGCAATTAACGCTGTTTTTCCTCAAACAGAGCTCCAATTATGCGTAATCCACCAGATCCGTAACTCATTAAAGTATGTACCTTACAAACACAAGAAGGAAATAATGGCGGATCTGAAAAAAGTTTATCAGGCTTTAACCTTGGAAGAAGCAGAGTTTGCCTTTGGGGAATTTAAAGAAAAATGGAGTAACAAATACCCAATTATAATTCGTTCCTGGGAGAATAATTGGTCAGAATTAACTACTTACTTCAAATATCCCCATGAAATACGAAAGATGATTTACACTACCAACATCATTGAAGGTTATCACCGACAATTAAGGAAAGTCACCAAAACCAAGACAGCTTATCCAAACGATGAAGCGTTAATTAAAATAGTCTATCTGGCTACCATGGATATTTATAAAAAATGGACCATGCCATTAAAAGATTGGGGGAGTTGTATCTCACAGTTTGCCATCTATTTCAGGGATCGAATAAAACCAGGGTTAATAATATAACTTTTGGGGCTTCGCCCCAGAGTTTATCGCTTTTGTTCTCCCAAGGATATTTAAAGGATCGGTAAAGGGGCAGCAAAAAGCCACCCCTATCCTCAGGAGAACCCTAACAGGCGCTCGGGTTGCCCTCCGGCATTGCCCTATCCCCCTGATAGGTAAGAGCCATGAATATTATTCCCAATTTATGTTAAACTAATGCTAAGCCAGTAAACAAAGCTTTAAGGAACAAATCCATTTACACAAAATAATTTACACTTCCGGTTATAGAGAGCGTAAAAAGTTTTGTGTAAATGGTAATACTATCCAATAAAAGGAGATGACCATTTATGCAAAACAAATCATTATTGGCAAAAGAATTAGCCAAAGGCTGCCGTAGTATGGATGACATCCATGAAAAGCTAAAAGACCTTTTTAAAGAGACCCTGCAGCAAATCTTTGAAGCAGAAATGGAGGAGCACCTTGGCTACGCAAAACATGATCCAGTCGGTAATAACAGCGGTAACAGCCGAAACGGTTACAGCAAGAAGACGGTAAAAACAAGGTTTGGACAAACTGAAATTGAAGTTCCCAGAGATCGTAACGGGGAATTTGAGCCTCAGATTGTCAAGAAATACGAGAACACATCTAACCAATTAGAAGACCAAATTATTGCTATGTATGCTAAAGGTTTGTCTACCAGGGATATAGAAAAACACATGCAGGATATCTATGGTATTGATGTATCCCCTACTATGGTCAGTAAGGTCACAGATAAAATACTGCCTATGATTGCTGAGTGGCAATCCCGGCCGCTGGACCGAATCTACCCAATAGTATTCCTTGATGCCATTCACTTTAAAGTGCGCCAGGACAGCCGTATTGTTAATAAGGCAGCCTACAGCGTTTTAGGTATCAACCTGGAAGGTCATAAAGAAATACTCGGTATTTGGGTAGGAGAACATAAAAGTGCAAAGTTTTGGCTCAATGTTTGCAATGAACTGAAAAATCGTGGTGTTGAGGATATCCTAATTGCTTGCAAAGATGGTTTAGCCGGCTTTTCTGAGGCAATTAACGCTGTTTTTCCTCAAACAGAGCTCCAATTATGCGTAATCCACCAGATCCGTAACTCATTAAAGTATGTACCTTACAAACACAAGAAGGAAATAATGGCGGATCTGAAAAAAGTTTATCAGGCTTTAACCTTGGAAGAAGCAGAGTTTGCCTTTGGGGAATTTAAAGAAAAATGGAGTAACAAATACCCAATTATAATTCGTTCCTGGGAGAATAATTGGTCAGAATTAACTACTTACTTCAAATATCCCCATGAAATACGAAAGATGATTTACACTACCAACATCATTGAAGGTTATCACCGACAATTAAGGAAAGTCACCAAAACCAAGACAGCTTATCCAAACGATGAAGCGTTAATTAAAATAGTCTATCTGGCTACCATGGATATTTATAAAAAATGGACCATGCCATTAAAAGATTGGGGGAGTTGTATCTCACAGTTTGCCATCTATTTCAGGGATCGAATAAAACCAGGGTTAATAATATAACTTTTGGGGCTTCGCCCCAGAGTTTATCGCTTTTGTTCTCCCAAGGATATTTAAAGGATCGGTAAAGGGGCAGCAAAAAGCCACCCCTATCCTCAGGAGAACCCTAACAGGCGCTCGGGTTGCCCTCCGGCATTGCCCTATCCCCCTGATAGGTAAGAGCCATGAATATTATTCCCAATTTATGTTAAACTAATGCTAAGCCAGTAAACAAAGCTTTAAGGAACAAATGCTTATTCTCGTCAATTCAGACCAGCGTTCCTATAACATCCGGCCAAGCATTCCTGAAATATCCGGACACCGTTCCTGCGGCATCCGGCCACCATTATCGTATGATTCGGCCAACAGCCGGCACCTTATGTCTGAAGTTTAACATAGATAATTAAACTCTGGTACCACCCCCTCCATTTTTGTGAGCAGTCGCCCTTAAACTTGGCCCTTTTAACTCAATGCGGTACGCATTGTTAATTAACCTATCCAGTACAGCATCCGCAATAGTAGCATCCTCAAACTGGGCATGCCATTTGGCCACCGGCAGTTGGGCGGAGATGGCGATGGATTTCTTGTCATGGCGGTCATCGATGACCTCCAGAAAGTCCCGGCAAGCACTAGGGGAAAGAGGGGCCATGCCGAAATCATCCAAGATTAACAAATCCGGTTTCTTTAGCTCACCAAGCAATCGGTTGTAGGAACCGTCTCCCCGGCTGATAGCCAAATCAACTAACAGCCTGTTTACCTTGTAGGAGCGAACCTTTAAACCTTTCCTACAAGCAGCATGGCCGAAAGCACTGATCAGGTAAGTTTTGCCCGTGCCGGTAGCCCCCGTGATAATGAGATTTTTCCCTTCTTTAATCCAGGTACAATCGGATAGGCGGGCTATAGTGGCTTTGTCCAGATTCCGCTTCGGATCATAGTTGAGATCTTCCAAGCTGGCCGAGGGGTTTCCTAGATTAGCTTCTCTTAGTAACCTTTTGAGACGGCTGTTAGCTTTGGCCAGCCACTGGGCATCCACCATCATGGCCAGCCGTTCATCAAAGGAGAGGGAATTGCTTATGCTTAACTCAAGCTGGCGCCGGTATTCCTCTTCCATGGCCTTGAGGTTCATACTGTGAAGCTTGTTCAGCGTTTGGTTAATCATGGTCCATCCACCCCCCTAAACATAGGCCGCAGAACCGCGCAAGTTTTCATGCAGGGGAGTGGGTAAATCCTTTTGGGCAAGGGATACTTTGTCCTGACCGTTTTTCAAGATGGTAGTTATCGTGGAGTAAGTACAGGAATTCATGGCAATTGCTTTGGCACAGGCTGCGTTAAGCCGCCCATGACCGTATTTTTCGGCACACCGCAAGATCCCCAGGCAAGCTCGGAAAGCTTGCTCTTCAATCACTTGGGAGGTGAGAAGGGAGTCAATAGCAGCATAAGTCTGTTCCCCGATACTTTTGGCCCATTCCCGGTAGCCGGTGCCATCCAGGCAGTTAATCCGGTGCTGGTGACGGTGGTGAGGCGGCATATGGTTGATGTTGGTAACATACCGGGGTCCTGTGTAACGCCTTTGATGCAGTGCCACTCGATCTCTGTTCTCATTCAGGATTTCGATGGTTCTGGCTGTGGCTCTGATGGTAACTAATTGTTTGTACAGCTCATGGGGTACCGAATAGTGGTAGTCATCATATTCCACATGGTAATTGGCGGGAACCCTGCGCGTTACGTAGTCGGCATACTCATATTGGGTGTACGGTAACGGCCTTAGAGCCGGTTTATCTACCGCTTCAAAAACACTTTGCCTGCTGCCCTTGCGCTTTTGAAAGGGCCTTTGCGCCAACTCTTTGATCCGTTCTCGTATCTCTGCGTTTAAGGCGGTGAAACTGAAGAACTGTTTCCCACGCAGCCATCCTAAAAGCCAGGTTTCCAGCCAGCCAATGCTGTTTTCTACCGGTGCCTTATCCTTGGGTTCGCGAATCCTGGCCGGTAAGACAGCTACTTCATAGTGCTTGGCCAAGTCCCAGTAAGCCCGGTTGATGGCCGGATCATAGTAGCTGGGCCTTGTGATTGCGGTTTTGCAGTTGTCCGGCACAATTACCTTGGGTACACCGCCAAGGTAGTTTAGACAGTTGACATGGGCTAATAGCCACTTATCCAGCTTTTGATCGGGAAATGCTTCCACATAGGGGTAAGAACTGTCTCCCAGGGTGGCCACGAAAAAGTATGCTCTCTTCACTTCTCCGGTAACACTGTCGATGACACAATCAAGAGTATCACCCATCCAGTCGACAAACAGTTCTTTTCCCGGTTCCCGGTTTTGAGCCATGATAACGTTCTTGCCGGTTTCATTCTTCCAGTCGGCGTAGCGCCGGCAAAAACGGCTGTAGCTTAGACCCTGGCTGTTTTCGGCCCGGTATTCTTCCCAAAGATACTGCAGATTGAGCCTCTTATTGGACTGCAGTCGTTCATGAATAACTGGCCAATCGGGATCATCCTTTTTGGGCTGGCCAAAACTATTGGAGTAAAGCAATTTTTTGATTTCTTCGTCAGTCATTTGGGCTGCTTTATGGTATTGAAGATTACATTCCCGGCAACGTTTTTGGACATCGGCGACGGTGGATTTACCGCATTTCACGCTACGGGCAATTTCTCTTTGAGAGTATCCCTGTTCCGTCAGTCTTAGGATTTCAATGACTTTCACGGGCTCTACGCACCTCATCTTTCTTCCCCCTGTACACGTAGTTACCTACATTGTACAGGATAGATTTTGGAGGTGCCGGTTTATTGGCCGGATAAAGCAGGAACAGTGGCCGAATGTCGCAGGAATCGCGGCCGGATGTGACAGGAATCCTGCCCGGATGTCACAGGATTAGTGCCCGGATACGGCGAGAGGGCTGGCCGGATGGCGCAGGAATACTCAAACAAATCCATTTACACAAAATAATTTACACTTCCCGTCTGTGGGAAACGCTGCAAAGTAGACTGCCGGTCGAGTTTAAGCGTAACAACATCAACACTTTGGATGAGGCTAATGCCTTTTTAGCAAAGTACATATACAAGTTTAATAAGCGGTTTGCGGTAGAGCCTGAAAATACCGAATGTGCTTTCAGACCCGTACCTTCAAACCTGTGCATAGACCACATCCTTTGCATCGTTAAGCAGCGTACATTTGACAATGGTGGAGTATTTTCCTTTTACAGTAAACATTTTAAGATTATTCAGTCCAAGGAACTTCCTCCACTACCCAAAAGTGCCCGCATAGATGTACTTACTAGCCCTCATTTCGGTATTAAAGTGGCCTATAAGGGTGCTATATACGATACAATGCCGTTCGTTAAGTCAAAGAAGATACAGGACAAGGCTCCTGCAAAAGAGAGAAAGAAATGGTCACCACCGGACAGCTATTACTACAAGTACGGTCATAGACTTGTGAAAAAACTGGCCTTTACCGAAAGTGATCAAGAAATACTCGCGATGCTCGAAGAAATATTTCTCTCAAAAATGGCTTAAAACACGTTGTTTTAACCTGGCTAACTATTACTCTGCTGGCTGCCTGGCAACGTCAAGGGCGAGCTTTAGCGAGTTCATCTTGACCCTTGACGTTGCCAGACAGCCAGCTATCATCCCAATAGCCAGGTTAAAGATGACATTTTCTAACGATAATTAACTATCTTTTGGGGTGACATTTTCATAAGTTATTGACAGTATTTTTTTTGTCCTGTCTCCTGCGAGGGAAACAAGGAAACTGCTGCCCTTTAGCGAAATAAAACATTAATAAACAGCAATCCAGGTCGGAGGGATGAATAGTGGGCTATCAGAGCAAATTAAAAGATCCGCTTCTTGACGCATTATTTGAGGCTGTGCTTTTACTGGAAAACGAAGAGGAATGTTATCGTTTCTTTGAGGACATCTGTACCGTAGCCGAATTGAAGTCCCTGGCCCAGAGGCTGGCCGTGGCTAAAATGTTGGAGAAAGATTGTACTTATACTGCTATCGCTGAGGCTACCGGGGCCAGTACCGCTACCATCAGTCGGGTCAAGAGGGCTTTGAATTACGGGGCGGATGGTTACAAGTTGATTATGAATCGTTTGCGGGAGGTAAGTTGTAAAATTAATTGCCGCATTTAATAAAAAATAGAGACTCAAGGCTAAACCTCTGATATGTTTAAGGTAACTACGCTTAAAAACATAAAGGAGGCAAAGCACATGAGTCAACTCAATTGTACCACGACTTCCCGCCGCTTTAAACACATCACTGTAAAAGAACGCTATCAGATTGAAATTCTTCTAAAGGAGAAGAAGTCACCCAGCGAGATAGCAAAGCTGTTAGGCAAGCATAAGCGAACCATCGAACGTGAGATTGCCCGTGGAACTGTCAGGATGCTGAGAAGCGACCTGGTTTATGTTGATAGATACTGTGCAGATACAGCAGAGCGAATATACCGGAAGTGTAAATTATTTTGTGTAAATGGATTTGTTCCTTAAAGCTTTGTTTACTGGCTTAGCATTAGTTTAACATAAATTGGGAATAATATTCATGGCTCTTACCTATCAGGGGGATAGGGCAATGCCGGAGGGCAACCCGAGCGCCTGTTAGGGTTCTCCTGAGGATAGGGGTGGCTTTTTGCTGCCCCTTTACCGATCCTTTAAATATCCTTGGGAGAACAAAAGCGATAAACTCTGGGGCGAAGCCCCAAAAGTTATATTATTAACCCTGGTTTTATTCGATCCCTGAAATAGATGGCAAACTGTGAGATACAACTCCCCCAATCTTTTAATGGCATGGTCCATTTTTTATAAATATCCATGGTAGCCAGATAGACTATTTTAATTAACGCTTCATCGTTTGGATAAGCTGTCTTGGTTTTGGTGACTTTCCTTAATTGTCGGTGATAACCTTCAATGATGTTGGTAGTGTAAATCATCTTTCGTATTTCATGGGGATATTTGAAGTAAGTAGTTAATTCTGACCAATTATTCTCCCAGGAACGAATTATAATTGGGTATTTGTTACTCCATTTTTCTTTAAATTCCCCAAAGGCAAACTCTGCTTCTTCCAAGGTTAAAGCCTGATAAACTTTTTTCAGATCCGCCATTATTTCCTTCTTGTGTTTGTAAGGTACATACTTTAATGAGTTACGGATCTGGTGGATTACGCATAATTGGAGCTCTGTTTGAGGAAAAACAGCGTTAATTGCCTCAGAAAAGCCGGCTAAACCATCTTTGCAAGCAATTAGGATATCCTCAACACCACGATTTTTCAGTTCATTGCAAACATTGAGCCAAAACTTTGCACTTTCATGTTCTCCTACCCAAATACCGAGTATTTCTTTATGACCTTCCAGGTTGATACCTAAAACGCTGTAGGCTGCCTTATTAACAATACGGCTGTCCTGGCGCACTTTAAAGTGAATGGCATCAAGGAATACTATTGGGTAGATTCGGTCCAGCGGCCGGGATTGCCACTCAGCAATCATAGGCAGTATTTTATCTGTGACCTTACTGACCATAGTAGGGGATACATCAATACCATAGATATCCTGCATGTGTTTTTCTATATCCCTGGTAGACAAACCTTTAGCATACATAGCAATAATTTGGTCTTCTAATTGGTTAGATGTGTTCTCGTATTTCTTGACAATCTGAGGCTCAAATTCCCCGTTACGATCTCTGGGAACTTCAATTTCAGTTTGTCCAAACCTTGTTTTTACCGTCTTCTTGCTGTAACCGTTTCGGCTGTTACCGCTGTTATTACCGACTGGATCATGTTTTGCGTAGCCAAGGTGCTCCTCCATTTCTGCTTCAAAGATTTGCTGCAGGGTCTCTTTAAAAAGGTCTTTTAGCTTTTCATGGATGTCATCCATACTACGGCAGCCTTTGGCTAATTCTTTTGCCAATAATGATTTGTTTTGCATAAATGGTCATCTCCTTTTATTGGATAGTATTACCATTTACACAAAACTTTTTACGCTCTCGAATTAGAGAGTTCAATCAGAAAGCCGGGCACTCATCGGACTAAAATCTATTATGCTCACCCATTCAGCGCATGGGAACGTGGGTCCAATGAAAATGCTAATAAGCTAATATACGTCGGTTTATTCCAAAGGGCACAGATATCAGCAAGCTTAAACAGAAAGATATTAGGCGAATTGAGAACTGGATGAATAATTACCCAAGAAAAATTCATGGATATAAATCTGCCAATGAGATGGCAAAGATGGCAGTATAATCAATCAGAGGATGCCAAAATATGGGTGGCAATTAAACTTGCAATTCCCCAGATAACAACAGGTTTTAATTATTTTTTGGACTAACGGCTTCTTATGGAGTATAATTAGTATTGAAAACTGCGCCCGTAGCTCAGCAGGATAGAGTAACGGAATCCGAGTCCGGAGGTCACAGGTTCGAATCCTGTCGGGCGCGCCACTATTTTATTAGAGAAAAAGGGCCTGGCGGCCCTTTTTGGTTTGCAGTTGCATTTAGTTACCTTCTTCTCTGATAATCACATTGCATCATTCCTTCATAACATTCTTCGCAAATGAATTCCCCACAAGTGGAGCAAAGGCGCAAGTTGGCTTTGTTCAAATCGAGACAATCATAGCAATAAAAATTGTCACAATGGCGGCACAAAGTTCCCTCTACATTTTTTTTCTTGCAGGAATCGCAGACCGGGATCTTCACCGGAAGCATCACTCCCCTTGTTTTCGTCCGGTTCCAGCTTTTATATAACACAAGTTGCCGGTGAAGTAAAGAAAACCCCGGCAAAAACCGGGGTTTGGGGTTACCCTACCAGACTGAGAGCGTCCTGCTTGTTAGTTAACATAATTACTTTATCGCCGTTATTAAGCAGAGCGGCGTTAGCTTCATCAGTATCCAAATGAATTTCCAAGGCGAAATCCTCCCGCACTCGGATAAGCACATTGTTAAAGATTAGACCCCGTTCACCATCAACGATGACGCTGACCAGATCTTTGTCTTTTAAACCGTACTGATTCGCCATAGCCGGTGTCATGTGAATATGTCTGGCGGCGATAATCACTCCCCGCTCTAAAGTGACCACACCCCGAGGTCCGACCAACACACAACCGGGGGTGCCGGTGTGGTCGCCTGAATCCCTGATGGGAGCTTTCAAGCCTAATTTAAAGGCGTCAGTCCGGGAAATTTCCACTTGGGAATTTTTCCGAACAGGTCCCAGAACTCTCACATTTTCAATGGCACCTTTAGTTCCAACTACGGTTACGGTTTCTTTACAAGCAAACTGTCCAGGTTGCCCCAGGTCTTTTATTGAGACAAGTTCGTAGCCGGATCCAAATAATTGTTCTAGATGTTCTTGAGAAAGATGCACATGCCGGTTGGAAACACCGACTGGCACCTCCAGTCTGACATTTTTTGCACTCACGGTTTTCCTCCTCTCACTTCACCAACGAACCAGGTTCGTTTACCATTCAGCGGGCAAGTTCCACCATTCATAGTCATTATACTACCTCTTGCCCTAAGAAGCAATACTTACGGAAAAGATAGGAAACAATGGGGAATTGCAAGTTTAATTGCCACCCATATTTTGGGAGAGCGTAAAAAGTTTTGTGTAAATGGTAATACTATCCAATAAAAGGAGATGACCATTTATGCAAAACAAATCATTATTGGCAAAAGAATTAGCCAAAGGCTGCCGTAGTATGGATGACATCCATGAAAAGCTAAAAGACCTTTTTAAAGAGACCCTGCAGCAAATCTTTGAAGCAGAAATGGAGGAGCACCTTGGCTACGCAAAACATGATCCAGTCGGTAATAACAGCGGTAACAGCCGAAACGGTTACAGCAAGAAGACGGTAAAAACAAGGTTTGGACAAACTGAAATTGAAGTTCCCCAGAGATCGTAACGGGGAATTTGAGCCTCAGATTGTCAAGAAATACGAGAACACATCTAACCAATTAGAAGACCAAATTATTGCTATGTATGCTAAAGGTTTGTCTACCAGGGATATAGAAAAACACATGCAGGATATCTATGGTATTGATGTATCCCCTACTATGGTCAGTAAGGTCACAGATAAAATACTGCCTATGATTGCTGAGTGGCAATCCCGGCCGCTGGACCGAATCTACCCAATAGTATTCCTTGATGCCATTCACTTTAAAGTGCGCCAGGACAGCCGTATTGTTAATAAGGCAGCCTACAGCGTTTTAGGTATCAACCTGGAAGGTCATAAAGAAATACTCGGTATTTGGGTAGGAGAACATGAAAGTGCAAAGTTTTGGCTCAATGTTTGCAATGAACTGAAAAATCGTGGTGTTGAGGATATCCTAATTGCTTGCAAAGATGGTTTAGCCGGCTTTTCTGAGGCAATTAACGCTGTTTTTCCTCAAACAGAGCTCCAATTATGCGTAATCCACCAGATCCGTAACTCATTAAAGTATGTACCTTACAAACACAAGAAGGAAATAATGGCGGATCTGAAAAAAGTTTATCAGGCTTTAACCTTGGAAGAAGCAGAGTTTGCCTTTGGGGAATTTAAAGAAAAATGGAGTAACAAATACCCAATTATAATTCGTTCCTGGGAGAATAATTGGTCAGAATTAACTACTTACTTCAAATATCCCCATGAAATACGAAAGATGATTTACACTACCAACATCATTGAAGGTTATCACCGACAATTAAGGAAAGTCACCAAAACCAAGACAGCTTATCCAAACGATGAAGCGTTAATTAAAATAGTCTATCTGGCTACCATGGATATTTATAAAAAATGGACCATGCCATTAAAAGATTGGGGGAGTTGTATCTCACAGTTTGCCATCTATTTCAGGGATCGAATAAAACCAGGGTTAATAATATAACTTTTGGGGCTTCGCCCCAGAGTTTATCGCTTTTGTTCTCCCAAGGATATTTAAAGGATCGGTAAAGGGGCAGCAAAAAGCCACCCCTATCCTCAGGAGAACCCTAACAGGCGCTCGGGTTGCCCTCCGGCATTGCCCTATCCCCCTGATAGGTAAGAGCCATGAATATTATTCCCAATTTATGTTAAACTAATGCTAAGCCAGTAAACAAAGCTTTAAGGAACAAATCCATTTACACAAAATAATTTACACTTCCCTCTCTAATTCTACACTATTAAGAAACTCGCTTCCGTTATCTACCGTAATGGTTTTGAACACTTCTGAAAAGCGTGCTCCGTACTCTCTTTCAAGCCTATCCAGCGTTTTCTTCACTGATTTCTGTGTCTTTTCCGGCATCTTTCGGATAATCTCTTTTCTAAACTTGCGTTCTGTTAGAACTAAGAGTGCGGCTTTGCCTTTCCCTTTGCCGCTTACAACACAATCCATCTCCCAATGGCCGGCTTCTTCACGAGTATTAGCTGCCGCAGGTCTTTCTTCAATGCTTCTGCCTTTTAGATTGTTGTGGGCAACTCGTACCCTCTTATGGCGATTTTTTTTAGGTACTCGTTTTACTGGAAGGTTTTTATTTGTTATATTTGCAAATACTTCTTTGTCGATATAGTTATAGAGCGTTTTTGTGCATATACTAGTCTTAAATTTTAAGCCTTTTGCCCGGATTTCGCCAATGACTGCGTCAGGGGTATATCCCTCTTTGATAATCTTTTTTTCAATGTAATCGGCTAGTTTATGGTCATGACCGATCTTTAAGCATGCTCCCTTATTAGCAGCTCTCTCGCGGTATATTCGCTCTGCTGTATCTGCACAGTATCTATCAACATAAACCAGGTCGCTTCTCAGCATCCTGACAGTTCCACGGGCAATCTCACGTTCGATGGTTCGCTTATGCTTGCCTAACAGCTTTGCTATCTCGCTGGGTGACTTCTTCTCCTTTAGAAGAATTTCAATCTGATAGCGTTCTTTTACAGTGATGTGTTTAAAACGGCGGGAAGTCGTGGTACAATTGAGTTGACTCATGTGCTTTGCCTCCTTTATGTTTTTAAGCGTAGTTACCTTAAACATATCAGAGGTTTAGCCATGAGTCTCTATTTTTTATTAAATGCGGCAATTAATTTTACAACTTACCAAGATAGGAAACAATTCAGCAAGAGTTCGCTGGATCAAAAAAGAGCGACGTTTAGGAAAACCTGGCTCCCTTCTTCTGGGAAATGATAAATCGAATATCTTGATCCGCAGAAAGCCTGTAAATTTTACATAGCTGCAGGATACGAGAAGTCGTTCTTTCTCCCAGGTAGGCTTCCAATTCTTCCAAGTCGTGGTTGGTGGTGATGATGATGGGCAATTGGTGATTGGCCCGGTAGTTCAGGATTGAATAGATTTTATTCACCGTCCAATCTGTGTAATTGTGAACACCCAAATCATCCAAAACCAGCAGTTCCACCGTTCTGGCGGATTCAAGCAAAGTCAGCTCATCAACGCCAGGATCTCCGGTGCGGGAATAGGTGGCTTTGATTTCGTCCAGCAAGTCAGGAACCACAGCAAACAAGACCTGATGCCCCTGGGCTAGGACTGCGTTAGCAATCGCCCCGGCAAGAAAAGTTTTCCCGCTTCCTACCGACCCAGTAAAAAGCAGTCCTTGACCTCGATATTTTCCCTTGGAAAACTCTGTAACAAATTCCTTTGCCGCTTGATAAGCCCTGCGCGCACTTTCAAAATAAGTGAGATTGGTATCATTCCCGGGGGTTTTATCTTTGGGGTAATAGTCCAAGGAAAATTTATCAAAAGTATAGCTTCGCAGCAAGCCGCCAAGGTTGGCATAGCGAAATCGATTAGCTAAGGCTTTTTGCCTCATACAGGGACAGCGATAGCCCATACCGTCTTTTACTATAACCCCCCGGTCTTGGCATAAGTTGCACTTTTTGTTGTTGTTCATCATGCATACATCCTTAGCTTAAATAAACGTCTTTATATTTGCCGCTTCTTTTTTTTGTTTCCATAGCTTTTCTTTGCAGCCGTTTGGCCAAACCTCTTTTCGGCTCGTTTTGCTCTCGAAATTCTTTTTCATATTGATCCAGTTGCTTTAAAGTCCTAATATCGTGACGTGCCCAATCCGCAAGAATAGAATCCATATACCTAAAGTTTCTAATGCCACGTAAACTTGCTCTTTTGAGAGCTTCCAGTATCAAGGAAGGCTGGTAACCGTCCTCATAGTACCATTCCATGATTTGGTTGCTTTCAAAAGGTGAGAGCAGCCTGGCAAATTCTTTTTCGAAAGCTTGAATGAGGTTTTTAAAAACTTCATCCCTGGCCGGCGGTTTTTGGCTAGCGATCTTCTCCCCTTTCTGTATTTGCTTTACCTTGAGGCAAGCCCAAATTTCTGCCAGCTTGTCAAAAAGTCCGGTAAAAGAAAATTGATCAGTCCAGGTTTTGCTTTGATGATCATAATAATGATCAACGGAAATAATCTTTTTTTCCATTAAGCCGGCCAAGAGCCCTTGTACTTCGGTGCTGTTGATGGTCATGTAGCTGGAAATATCCTCAGGGGAAGGAAAACTGTTCTGTTCCTCCTGTTTAAAACGCCATAGCTGGAGAATTAGAAGCATTTCCGTTTCATTTAGTTGGAGATCCCTATAGTGTTTGAGCAAGAGAAAAGGCAGGTTAATGGCGCCGTCCGTTGCCAAATCAGCAGCAAATCGGGCCAAAATATTGTTTCGTGCCATGATTAACCCCCTTTGAAAAATAGCGGTAGCAGGTAGACCGATTAAATATCCCCTTCAGGCTTCCAGAAAGAAGGTTTCCACTTTTTTGATGGCTTCAGGCAGGGCAAAGACAATAACATGGTCTCCGGTTAGAATCAAATCATCCCCGGAAGGAATAATCACTTTTTCTTGTCTGCTAATGGCACCGATGATGGCTCCCACGGGGAATTTTAGTGTCCGTAGGGGTTTGTTGACAATGATAGAGTTCTCCGGAGCGATGAATTCCAACATTTCTGCCTTAGCCCCTCCTAACAGGCTGACTGAGACAATATCACCTTTCCGGATGAATTTGAGAATTGTTTCGGCAGTCAAAACTCGTGGGCTGATGGTAATATCCACTCCTACTTTTTCTACTAAAGAGGCATAGTCGGAACGTCTGATTTGGGCAATTGTTTTCTTGGCCCCCAGATGTTTGGCCAATAAGGAGACTAATAAATTAACTTTATCATCCCCTGTAGCTGCTACAAAAAGATCGGTGGAACCGGTATCTTCTTCTTCGAGTAGAGTAAGGTCTGTGCCGTCTCCATTGATGACCAAGACATTTTGCAGGCTCTCCACGCAACGGCGGCATTGGTTCAGATCTTTATCTATTATTTTCACTGAGAGGTTTTTCTTTTCAAGGAGGCTTGCCAGATAAATCCCGAGACGGCCGCCGCCAAGAATGATTACCGATTTAATGTCTGTGTGGGTAGTTCCCAGTAGTTTTTCAATGTCCAACATTTCCGTGGTCTTGGCAATAACGAAAATGAGGTCTTCCGGATAAAGAATATCGTCACCCCGGGGAATAATCATTTTTTCGTTACGCAAGATGGCGACGATTAAGAAAGGATGGGGCAATCGGAGATTTCTTAATTTGGTATAGGCCACAGGAGCCTTTTCCGACAAGCGCAGTTCCAACAATTGGACCTTACCCTGGGCGTAATACTCCACATTGGCGGCTTCCGGAAACTTGACCAATTTGGCTATTGTTTGGGCGGCAACTCGTTCCGGATTAATAATCAGGTCTACACCAAAAGTATCCAAGGCCTTTTCCTCTGTGATTTCCATATATTCCGGATTTCTTACCCTGGCTATGGTCCTTGATACGCCAAAGCTTTTGGCAATCAAACAGGCGATCAGATTCAACTCATCCGCTTCAGTTACTGCAATCACTAAATCAGCTTCGGCTACCCCGGCCTGCTTCAAGACTTTAATACTGGCTCCGTTTCCGCCAAGGGTTTGCACGTCCAGGTTTTGATCAACGATGCGGCGCCTTTCCTCATTTTTCTCGATGAGAACTACATCATGGTTTTCCAGTGAGAGCATCTGGGCAATACTATATCCTACTTTACCTGCTCCGATTATAATGGCGCGCACAGGGCAATCGACCCCCATACCAGTTGTTTGGTCTTAAACAATCATATCATTTTGTACTATAATAATAAAGAGATCTTTCTGTAGGATTGAGGGGAAGTATGGATGAGGGTGATCGCTTTAGTTGGATCAAGTGGTACCGGTAAAAGCCACCGGGCTCTCTTGGTAGCCCACGAATATGGAGCCGATGCCATAATTGATGACGGTCTTCTCATCAAAAAAGGCAGGATAGTTGCCGGTATCTCAGCCAAAAAACAGGCTACAGCCATCGGCGCCATTAAGACGGCTCTTTTCACCAGCGACAGCCATGCGGCAGAGATTATGAATTTGCTCAAGAAAGACCGGCCTGAATGCTTGCTTGTTTTGGGCACTTCAGTTGCCATGGTGGATAGGATCACCAGCAGGTTGAAACTACCATCTCCTGAGCTTTACCTGAACATTGAAGAGGTGGCTTCCCCCGGTGAAATCAGCAAAGCGCAAAAAATGCGAGAGAATTATGGGAAGCATGTGATCCCGGCTCCCTCAGTGGAGGTGAAGCGAAGACTGTCTGGTACTCTGGCTGACCCTCTCCAGACCTTTTTGAAAAAGAAATACCCGCAACCAGGCAAAGCACGGCATTTATGGATTAATCAAACAGTAGTCAGGCCCACTTTCAATTTTTACGGCAAATTTTTTATCTCCGATCTGGCTATAAAACATATTGTTGAGGGCAGTTTGCATTCCTTTCCTTCAATTGTTAAAGTGCAGCACATTCAGATGGACAGCAATTCTTCCGGGGCCTGTCTGAGCTTGGATTTGATTATCAAAATGGAAGGCCCCCTGCCGCCATTATTGAGAGCTGCGCAAAAAGCGATCAAGGATGCCGTGGAACACATGACCGCACTTCACGTGATAAAGGTCAATATCTTTCTTCGCAGAATTATTATTGATGAAAAAAACCCAGATAAAAGCTTAAAATAGGCCTCTGCTTTTTGGCAAAGGCCTATTCTGTTAGGACACCTCATTCAGTTCGCTTTGGAGGCGTTTCAATAAATTAAATATTTCGCAGGACTTCTCCATATCAATATCCCCAGCGATGAGACGATTAAGCTTTTCTTGCACCTGTTGACTTAACTGACGAAGTACTTCCGCGTTGATTTCTGTCTCCAGAGGAATCTCTTTTCTCAAATCGCCGGTCAGATCAAACTCTTCCAGCCAGTGAGGAACTATCACTTCTGTATTTAGATGTTCTGCCAAAATGCCGGCCAGTGCTATGGAACCTTTTTCTTCCCCATGTGTGATAAATATTTTTCGCGGGGGCACCTTAAATTGCTTGGCCCATTTGAGCAAGCCTGTCTGGTCGGCATGCGCGGAAAAACCGTCCAGATTGCGGATATCTGCCTTGACCATGATTTCTTCTCCGTGGATGCGAACGATTTTTTCTCCTTCCAGCAAGCGTCGGCCAAGAGTTCCTTCTGCTTGAAAACCTACAAAAAGAACTGTTGATTCCGGTCTCCAGAGGTTATGCTTCAAGTGGTGTTTAATGCGACCGGCATCTGCCATTCCGCTGGCGGAGATAATAATGGCTCCACTTTGTATTTTGTTTAGGGCTATGGATTCTTCCACAGTTCGGCAAAAACGAAGTCCGGGCAGGTAAAGGGGGCAGGTACCTCCTTTGGAGCGGCGCAATTCAGTGGCCTCGGCATCGAAATAGTCGTAGTTACGGCAAAAGATTTCCGTGGCTGAAATTGCCAGGGGACTGTCGATGTATATATCCTGCCCTTTAATGTCGCCTCTTTCGATCAATCGGTGTAGATCGTATAATAGGTCCTGGGTTCTTTCCACGGCAAAGGCGGGAATGATCAGGTTGCCGCCTTTTTGAAAAGTTTCATGGATAACCTGCTTCAGGGCCTCCAGACGATCTATTTTTTCGGAATGATGACGGGCACCATAAGTGGACTCAATGATGAGAAAATCAGCAAAGTCGATGGGAGTGGGGTCATTGACCAGCGGCTGGTCCTTATTGCCCAGGTCACCGGAAAAAACAAATTTGCAGTTTCCTTCTTTGGAGGCAATCCATAGTTCGATAATGGATGAGCCTAGAATGTGCCCTGCATCGCGAAACCTGATGGTAATCCCGGGGTAAATCTCCCAAAATTCATCGTAGTTGATGGGATGGAAATACTTCAGGCAGTTTTGGGCATCCAGCGAGGTATAAATGGGCTCCAAAAGGGGCTGCCCGGATCGGCGCAGTTTTCGGTTTTTCCGTTCCACCTCCATTTCCTGGATGTAGCCGCTGTCTTGCAGTAGTACCGAGCAAAGCTCAAATGTGGCGGAAGTGCAGATAACAGGTCCTTGATAGCCGTGTTTGTACAGTTTTGGGATCAAACCGGAATGGTCAATGTGGGCATGGGTAAGCAGCAAAAAGTCTATCGAACCGGGATCAAAGGGAAAGGAACCATAGTTCCTCTCCTTTATATTTTTCGCTCCTTGAAATAACCCACAATCAATGAGCAGCCTTTGCTCACCGGTATCCACCAGATAACAGGCACCGGTTGTTGTTCTGGCTGCTCCATAAAAAGTAATCTTCAAGGTTTTTGCCACCTCTTTCTGTGCCAGCCGAACTAAGCTTAATATTTATATTCGCTGGCGAAGAGGTTAAATCCTGCCCTATCAGGACATTTTCGTCTATAGGTGCTTTTTGACGAAAAAGCTCATTCTTTGCATGGCTTCCTTCAGATTCTCCATGGAGGTGGCGTAAGAGATGCGAATATGCCCTTGACCGGAAGGACCAAAAGCGCTGCCTGGAACTACGGCCACTTTTTCTTCCCGCAAAAGCAATTCGGCAAAAAGCTCATCACTCATGCCTGTATTTTTTATCGAAGGGAAAATATAGAAAGCGCCTTTGGGTTCAAAACTTGCCAGCCCCATCTCGGTCAATTCCCTGTAGACAAATTCACGGCGAGAATTATATTCTGCGACCATCTTCAGCACTTCTTGCCGTCCGTTTTTCAGTCCTTCCAGCGCCGCTTCTTGAGCCATGATGGGAGCGCATAAAATAGTATACTGGTGGATTTTGACCATAGCATCAAGGAGGGGTGCCGGAGCAGCCACATAACCGATCCGCCATCCAGTCATTGCAAAAGCTTTGGAAAAGCCGCTGAGCAAGATTGTCCGCTCGCGCATTCCCGGTAAAGAGGCAATACTGGTATGTTTGGAGCCATAAGTCAGCTCGCTGTAGATTTCATCAGTTAAAACCAATAGATTGTGTTTGTTGACGATTTTGGCTATGGGCTTCAAATCTTCTTCTGTCATCACCGCCCCGGTGGGATTGTTCGGGTAAGACAAGATAAGCAACTTTGTTCTGGGGGTGATGGCTTCTTCCAGATCTTTCGGCATCAACTTAAAACTGTCTTCTGCTTTGGTGAAGATGGAGATTGGATGCCCCCCGGCCAAAATAGTGCAGGGTTTATAGGAAACGTAAGAGGGTTCAACGACAATGATTTCGTCACCGGGACAAATGACAGCTCTCAAGGCCAGGTCAACTGCTTCGCTGGCGCCGATAGTAATCAAAATTTCCTCTTCAGGATCATAATTTATTCCATACTGAAGCGATAAATATTCCGCAATTGCGGTTCTTAGCTGCAGAGTACCTCGATTAGAGGTATAGGAAGTTTTTCCACGATTGATTGCCGTAATGGAGGCCTTTCTGATATGTTGGGGAGTGGCAAAGTCGGGTTCCCCTACTCCCAGAGAAATAATACCCTGGCTATTGGCCACCAGATCAAAAAACTTGCGAATTCCGGAGGGAGGTAAAGATTTGACCACTGGAGAGATCATGTCTTCAATTTTTAGCGCCATTTCCTTCAGCACTCCTTCAAAAAATTATCATAGTAATTAAAAAGCCTCTCATCCCAAATAAGGGACGAGAGGCTTACCCGCGGTACCACCCTGCTTGGCCGTAAGGCCCAGACTCAGCGCAAGATACTGAGATCTTGCCATCTTTAACGGGATTTCCGGCAAGGCTTACTGACATTTCGGCCTGCAACTTCGGGGTGGCGTTGGATGCCTGTCTTGCTGGTTTGCACCGGCCACCAGCTCTCTTGGAAGACAGCAACATCTATTCTTCCCCTGCATTGTTTTTCTCTAATTATTTATCATTGCCTGTAATTATAGCAGGTCAGGAATGCATCGTCAAATATATTTTTCCGCTGAATTATAAAAGGGGAATTGCAAGTTTAATTGCCACCCATATTTTGGCATCCTCTGATTGATTATACTGCCATCTTTGCCATCTCATTGGCAGATTTATATCCATGAATTTTTCTTGGGTAATTATTCATCCAGTTCTCAATTCGCCTAATATCTTTCTGTTTAAGCTTGCTGATATCTGTGCCCTTTGGAATAAACCGACGTATTAGCTTATTAGCATTTTCATTGGACCCACGTTCCCATGCGCTGAATGGGTGAGCATAATAGATTTTAGTCCGATGAGTGCCCGGCTTTCTGATTGAACTCTCTAATTCTACACTATTAAGAAACTCGCTTCCGTTATCTACCGTAATGGTTTTGAACACTTCTGAAAAGCGTGCTCCGTACTCTCTTTCAAGCCTATCCAGCGTTTTCTTCACTGATTTCTGTGTCTTTTCCGGCATCTTTCGGATAATCTCTTTTCTAAACTTGCGTTCTGTTAGAACTAAGAGTGCGGCTTTGCCTTTCCCTTTGCCGCTTACAACACAATCCATCTCCCAATGGCCGGCTTCTTCACGAGTATTAGCTGCCGCAGGTCTTTCTTCAATGCTTCTGCCTTTTAGATTGTTGTGGGCAACTCGTACCCTCTTATGGCGATTTTTTTTAGGTACTCGTTTTACTGGAAGGTTTTTATTTGTTATATTTGCAAATACTTCTTTGTCGATATAGTTATAGAGCGTTTTTGTGCATATACTAGTCTTAAATTTTAAGCCTTTTGCCCGGATTTCGCCAATGACTGCGTCAGGGGTATATCCCTCTTTGATAATCTTTTTTTCAATGTAATCGGCTAGTCCATGGTCATGACCGATCTTTAAGCATGCTCCCTTATTAGCAGCTCTCTCCCGGTATATTCGCTCTGCTGTATCTGCACAGTATCTATCAACATAAACCAGGTCGCTTCTCAGCATCCTGACAGTTCCACGGGCAATCTCACGTTCGATGGTTCGCTTATGCTTGCCTAACAGCTTTGCTATCTCGCTGGGTGACTTCTTCTCCTTTAGAAGAATTTCAATCTGATAGCGTTCTTTTACAGTGATGTGTTTAAAGCGGCGGGAAGTCGTGGTACAATTGAGTTGACTCATGTGCTTTGCCTCCTTTATGTTTTTAAGCTTAGTTACCTTAAACATATCAGAGGTTTAGCCTTGAGTCTCTATTTTTTATTAAATGCGGCAATTAATTTTACAACTTACCCGCTGAATTATAAAGATTGATCTTTGCTGCCTGCCAAATGTCTTTTTAGGATCCGGCTCAGCTGTCTTTGATGGGCAGAAGTGACAGCAGGCAAGCGAATGAGCTTGATGTTTCTCGTTTCTTTTACACCTGATTTAGAAATGCGAATTCTAAACCCCTTGCGGCATAAGGCCTTAAGGGGGAATTTTTTTATGAATTTTTGTCATTTTTCCGTGGCATTATTTGGCATAATGTGGTATAATTAAATAAATATCGATACTCAGAGACGGAGGTTCTTAATGTGTACCTAAAAAAATCTTATCGAAAAGACACGGGGAGGACTTATCTTTCTATCGCTCAGAAATACAGGGATCCAGAGACAGGTATTTCCACTGACCGTACTGTTAAATCCCTTGGTTACCTTGACGAACTGGAGAAAATATACGATGACCCTATCGCCCACTTCAAAGAGCTTGCCCGGAAAATGACTGAAGAGGAAAATGCCCAAAAGAAGTTGACTTTGTCCATCAATATGGAGGAAAAACTTGCTCCTAATACTGATAACAGAAAGAATTTTGGCTATGCGGCAATTTTAAAGATTTATCATGAATTGGGTTTGGATGTGTTTTTCAAGAATAAGTCCAGGCATGAGAATTTTAAGTTCAATACGAATTCCATCATGATGCTTTTGGTTATCTCCAGGCTCCTTTCTCCCGGCTCCAAGAAAAAGGCTTTTGAGGAAAAAGGGCGGTATTTTGAGCGTTTTCATTTTTCTTTGGCGGATGTTTACCGGTCCCTCTCTCATTTTTCGAAGATTGCCAAGGAGTTTCAAAGGTATTTGAATGCTCAGATCAGTGAGAAGTATGGGCGTAATACTAAGACCATCTATTATGATGTGACCAATTTCTATTTTGAGATTGATGAGGGGGATGAGTTCCGTAAGTTCGGGTTGTCAAAGGAAAACCGTCGGAATCCTATTGTGCAGATGGGATTGGCTATGGATGCTGATGGGATACCTCTTCATTATGATTTGTTTCCTGGTAATACGGTTGATAAGGAGACCTTTCGGCCGGTTATCGGGGAAGTAAGAAGAAATTATGATACGGGCAGGATTATTGTTGTTGCTGATATGGGGATTATTACGGGGGATAATATTTTTTATCTTCAGGGTAAGGAGAAGGGAAGGAATTTTAACGGTTATGTGTTCAGTTTTTCGGTCAGGTGTGTGTGCTAACATAAAAGTGATCCAAAAAGCCAGTCAATGATTACGAAAAAGTGATCCACCTGCGCAATCGATCCGGCATCTGTGATAACGAATATTTGATCCACTTTGAGTAAATTCCTGTACAATCGATGATAAGACATCAATTGGCAGGAGGATGAAAGGCGTGATCATTGACGTGGATCTTTATGGCAAAATTAGATACATGTATGTTCAACAACAAATGTCTCAAAGAGCAATTGCTAAAGAACTTGGCATTTCCCGCAACACAGTAAAAAAATATTGCGGGGGTGAACATGTACCCTGGGAACGACAGCCCTACCATCGGGAATCACCGATTGTTACAAAGGAAGTTCGTGAATTCATCCTCCAATGCTTTGCCGAAGATAAGGCCGAAAATATTCCAAAACAAAGCCATACTGCCAGACGGATCTATAAACGCTTAGTAGATGAAAAAGGCTTTACCGGAGCTGAATCCACCATTAGACGGGTAGTCCGGGAGATGAAACAGCCCGTTAAAGAAGCCTTTATGCCCCTGGAATTTGACCCAGGCGAAGCAGCCCAAGTTGATTGGGGCGAGGCCACTATCTATCTCAACGGCGAAAAAACCAAGATCCAACTCTTCTGCTATCGGTTATGCTATAGCGCCGACATATTCGTTAAAGCTTTCTTTCGACAGAATCAAGAATCTTTTCTTGAAGGGCACGTAGCTGCTTTTACCCACGGCAATGGTATTCCCAAGAAAATTATCTTTGATAATGCTCGGGTAGCCGTCAAAGAAGGTTTTGGCCTATATGCCAAGCCTCAGGCTGCCTACCAGGCCCTAAGTGCCCATTACGCCTTTGAAATGCACTTTACCAATATCAATAGCGGGAACGAAAAAGGCTTAGTGGAAAATCTGGTCGGCTGGGTTAGACGCAATGTGCTTGTGCCGGTTCCCCGGGTAAACAGTATAGATGAACTGAATGAAACTCTAATCTCCGCCTGCCTACAATACCGAAAACATCAAATCCAAGGCCGGGGCCAGACCGTAGGAGAGCAATTTGCGACAGAGAAATACAGCTTAACTCCACTACCTAAATTCGTATTTGATACCGGCAAAAGCACAACTGTTCGGGTAGCCGATAACGGGCTAATTCGCTTTGAAGGAAATCAGTACTCTGTTCCTGTTTCATTAGTTGGCAAAACGGTTAGCATCAAGGCCTACGGTAATCACCTGGCCTGTTACCATCAGGGAGACGAGATAGCCAAACATCAACGTTTTTACAGCCGTGGGGAAACAGTATTTGAATTAGCTCACTACATACCACTACTGGAACAAAAACCTCGTTCTGTGTTTCATGCCAAACCGGTTCGTCAAACAGCAACCAATGAACTTTTAGAGTGGGGCAAAATGTTTCCCGGTGGTGCCAAAGACACAGTCAAATTACTAAAATTCAGCGTGGAATATGGCCTCGAAAGAATTCTTGCTATTAAAGATGCATTACCGGCCGGCATCACTCCCACTATTGGCTTGGTACAAAATGAGTTGGAACCACATATTCCTGTGAAACTGGATACCGCTAAAGATATCCCTGTTAGTACCATTGACCTGTCCGGCTATGATCGTAAGTATCTGGCGGTGGCACCATGAACCCTAAAAATGAACTAATTGCACTTTATGCCAAACAGCTTAAAATCCCTAGCTTTACACAGTATCAAGAAGTATTACGCCAGCAGAAGCAGCTAAGCTATGAGGATTTCCTTCTTTCAGTGATGAAGCAGGAACTGGCTTCCCGTAACCTTAATCAACAAAAAAGACGTATTAAACAGGCTGGATTTCCCAATGAAAAAAGCCTGGAAGAATTCGACTTTAAAAGGCTTAAGCACGTTGAAGAGGCCTACATACATCAATTAGCAAGCTGCGATTTTATCCGTAACCGGCAAAATGTATTAATGATTGGCAACCCCGGCAGTGGGAAGACCCACTTGAGCATTGCCTTGGGATTACGTGCCTGCCAAGCAGGATTTAGGGTTAAGTTTACCACTGCCGCAACTCTGGCAACCACCCTTGTGGAGGCAAAAGAAACAAGAGAACTCCTAAAACTGGAACGCCAGCTTCAAAAAGCAGATCTACTGATTATTGATGAACTGTCCTATCTGAGCTTTAACCGCCATCAGTCTGAACTGCTTTTCAAGGTCATCTCCGACCGGGCGGAAAAAAGCAGTGTGATCATCAGTACTAATCTGGAGTTTTCTCGGTGGACAGAGCTATTCGAAAATCCTACCTTGGTTGCAGCATTAGTGGATCGGCTCACCTTTCGATCCCATATTCTAAACATGAATAATCCGTCCTACCGGATGGAACATGGTTAAGTTAATTTATTAATTCATCACTTTTATTGCTTAAAAGAAGCTAATATGAAATTGATTAACCGGTAACCAAGTGGATCACTTTTTGGTTATCACGGTGGATCAAAAATTCGTGGTCAGGTGGATCAAATATTCGTTGACATTCGGAGTCAGGGGCGGCACTCAAGAGTTTAAGGAGTATGTCCTTTCTGATGAGGGTTACGTAGATCAAAATGGCAAGCCTGCCGATGAAAATGCTGATTTCAAGATGAAAAGCAGGGTCATTGCCAAGGAAATCAATGTAACGTTGCCTAGTGGAAAAAAGACACGGAAAACGGTGTATGAAAAGCAGGTGGTTTTCTGGGAAGAAAATATGCTTTAAAGGCTCAGGCTGAACGGGAAGAGCTTTTAAAAAAGGCTTTTGATTTGGCGGCTAATCCTCAGAGCTACAATAAGGCTACTTCTTATGGGGCGGCCAGGTATGTGAAGAATCTTAAGTTTGATGAGAAGACGGGAGAGGTTCTTGCGGTTAAGGAGCGTCCGGTTGTGGACTGGGAAAGGGTTAGGGAAGAGGCCAAGTATGATGGCTACTATGCGATTGTCACCAGTGAATTGGATATGTCTGATGTTGAAATAATTGATACTTACCGGGGTTTGTGGAAGATTGAGGAGACTTTCCGGATTACTAAGGGGGTTTTGGAGACCCGCCCGGTGTATGTATCTCTTCAGGATCATATTAATGCTCATTTTTTGATTTGCTTCATCGCGCTTACGATTATGAGGATTATGCAAAGAAAAACGGGTAATGTTTATTCTGCGGAGCAGATTATTGAGTGTCTTCATAGGATTTCTTGCTCAAAGGAGCATGAAAATGTTTATTTGTTCGATTACAGAACTGAGGTTTCCGATGCTATTGGGAAGGCCTTGGGGATTGATTTTACCAACAAGAGGCTTCGTCTTGGGGACATTAAAAAAATTTTGGGTCAGGTCAAAAAATGAGCTTTTCCCCTACATCTTTGTGATAAATTCGAAAAGCCGCTAGCTCTTGTGTGGCAAGAGTTTGCGGCTCTTTTTTTGGTGGTTTGCTGTAAAAGTCGGGATAATAGCAGGTCAGTGAATGCCGGCGGTCAACTATATTTTTCCGTCCTGATTGTTGTTATCTTGTGATAATGTCATCTTGTTAATTATCTTGATAAAATGTACTATGGATAACGAGGTGTATTATCTTATGTCCCAAAAACAACTTAATAGGTTTTTAGTAATTACCAAACTCATCGAAGGGCATATCACAGTCAAAGAAGCATCTGAGAGCCTTGGACTTTGCGAAAGACAAATACTCCGCCTCAAGAAAGGAGTGCAAGAACAGGGGGCGTCTTTCCTAGTCCATAAAAACAAAGGCAAAAAACCTTATCATGCCATCCCGGATCAAACTGCCCAGACAATTATTAACCTTAAAAAGTCAGATACCTACAGAAACGCTAATTTCTTGCACTTTCAGGAAATGCTGGCAGAGCATGAACAAATTAATATCAGCTATTCAGCGCTTTACAAGCTGCTAAAGAAGTCGGGCTTTGAAAGCCCGAAAAAACGTAGGAGGTTTAAGCCCCATCGCACTAGAAAGCGTAAACCCCAGGAAGGGCTTTTAATCCAGATGGATGCTACGCCCTATGAATGGTTTGGTACCAGCGAAAAGTTTAGCCTGCATGGTGGTATTGATGATGCTACAGGCAAAGTGGTAGCCTTATACCTGGCTAAGAATGAATGCCTCCAGGGGTACTTTGAAGTTATGCGCTTTATGTTTGAAAATTTCGGCATCCCGGTTAGTATCTATTCCGACAGCCATACCATTTTCAAATCACCTTTAAAGGATAAACTGTCTATTGAAGAACAGTTGGCAGGTAAAAGAACAAAACCAACCCAGTTTGGCCGTGCTATGGAAGAGATGGGTGTAACCATTATTACCGCACGTTCACCTCAAGCAAAGGGCCGTGTGGAACGTCTGTGGGAAACGCTGCAAAGTAGACTGCCGGTCGAGTTTAAGCGTAACAACATCAACACTTTGGATGAGGCTAATGCCTTTTTAGCAAAGTACATATACAAGTTTAATAAGCGGTTTGCGGTAGAGCCTGAAAATACCGAATGTGCTTTCAGACCCGTACCTTCAAACCTGTGCATAGACCACATCCTTTGCATCGTTAAGCAGCGTACATTTGACAATGGTGGAGTATTTTCCTTTTACAGTAAACATTTTAAGATTATTCAGTCCAAGGAACTTCCTCCACTACCCAAAAGTGCCCGCATAGATGTACTTACTAGCCCTCATTTCGGTATTAAAGTGGCCTATAAGGGTGCTATATACGATACAATGCCGTTCGTTAAGTCAAAGAAGATACAGGACAAGGCTCCTGCAAAAGAGAGAAAGAAATGGTCACCACCGGACAGCCATTACTACAAGTACGGTCATAGACTTGTGAAAAAACTGGCCTTTACCGAAAGTGATCAAGAAATACTCGCGATGCTCGAAGAAATATTTCTCTCAAAAATGGCTTAAAACACGTTGTTTTAACCTGGCTAACTATTACTCTGCTGGCTGCCTGGCAACGTCAAGGGCGAGCTTTAGCGAGTTCATCTTGACCCTTGACGTTGCCAGACAGCCAGCTATCATCCCAATAGCCAGGTTAAAGATGACATTTTCTAACGATAATTAACTATCTTTTGGGGTGACATTTTCATAAGTTATTGACAATATATTTTTCCGCTGAATTATAAAGATTGATCTTTGCTGCCTGCCAAATGTCTTTTTAGGATCCGGCTCAGCTGTCTTTGATGGGCAGAAGTGACAGCAGGCAAGCGAATGAGCTTGATGTTTCTTTCCCGGCAGTGATAATCTTTCCAGATTTCCGATGGAGCATCCCCTGGAGAGGTATCAACCGCCAAAGATAACTCCGGAATGAAATAAGACAACTTGTGGTCTTTTAGGATATAATCCCTGACAATTTCTTTTCCGGGGAAAAGCCTTCTCAGGGCCATTTCCAAATAATCCGGTTTAGCCATCTCCTCTTGCTGTAAAGCATTTTCCTCTTCCACCAGATGTTCTTGATTATCCATTTCTTCCTGGGTAATTAAGTTTGGCGAAGACACAGCCAAATCTTGATCGATTTGTTTATATTCCTGTTCAAGGTTGGTGATGCCTGGAGCCGCCGTATCCCCTGTGCTTAAAACACTGTCCTCGGCAATGTGGGCTTCAACTTCTTTTTTACCGGAGCTTTCAGGAAAAGTATCTGGAAGATGGTTGATCTCCTCTTTCGTCTCTTCTTTTTCTGTTGGCTCCTGCCAATCGGTGTACTCCAAAAGGGCCTTTTCTTGGAAAAGGCGCAGCCCGTAATCGATAATTTGATCCAGATTGGCATTAAATCCCTCAAAGCTTTCCAGAACACTCTCGTCTGGCAGTTTCTGCCGGGTCAGTTGGCGAAGGAGTTCCGGCAAATGCTCCTCATGGCCTCCCAAGTATTGAATCAACAAATGAGCTATTTTGCTCACAGTGGCGCCGGCTTCTTCCATTTGGGCTTCTCGGGCTGATCCTTCCAGAATGCTGTAGGTAATAGTGGCTTCTATCAGCAAATCGGTCAATTGAAGAATTTGCTGTTCCAGTTCATGATTTTCTTTCTTTAAGGACAATTTGATCACCTCATCAATAATATCCTTCTTTTATGGAGGTTATTCTTGTCCGGGAAAGATTATGACAAGAAAAGGAATATTTTTCTCAAAAAAGCCTGCCGCCTGCCATGGCAGGTTGACGGGATGAATGTTTTTCGCTATAATACTATTGCGTCGCGGGGCGTAGCGCAGTTTGGTAGCGCACTTGGTTTGGGACCAAGGGGCCGGGGGTTCAAATCCCTCCGCCCCGACCAATGCATGTGTTTTATCATAAATAATTAGATACCATGGGTTGCCATATTTGCGGAGCTGTAGTGTAGCGGTTTAACATGCCGGCCTGTCACGCCGGAGATCGCGGGTTCGAATCCCGTCAGCTCCGCCACCATGCCGACGTAGCTCAATTGGTAGAGCAGCTGACTTGTAATCAGCAGGTTGCGGGTTCGAGTCCCATCGTCGGCTCCATTGTTTTTTGGAGAGGTTCCCGAGTTGGCCAAAGGGGGCAGACTGTAAATCTGCTGGCACCGCCTTCACTGGTTCGAATCCAGTCCTCTCCACCATTTTTTTGGGGCGTAGCCAAGCGGTAAGGCAGCGGACTTTGGATTCGCCATCTCGTTGGTTCGAATCCAGCCGCCCCAGCCAACAAAAAAAATAAGTTCCCAGATGGGCTGGGAACTTCAGACTGTAGACAAAAATGGCCTTTAGGAAGCAAAACCTAAAGGCCAAATTCTTTTTAAACATAAAATTGCTGAAATATTAGAGAGCACCTCCTGCAGCGGGGAGGTTGTGGGCGGTAATGTCCGTTGTTTCCGCTTCCACATGGCCAGCTTTTTCAGATTCATGCATGCAAAAAGAAGCGTGAGATAGTGCTGCACTTTTCTCAAGCCTCGAAGCTGCGTGTAGCGCATCCCATGTTTTTCTTTGGCATCGGCAAAAACACGCTCAATTGTCTCGCCGCGCTTACGATAAAGTTCTTTGCCTCGATCGGTGTACCTAAGATCTTCAGCTATTTCCACATAAGGCTCCCATAAATGACGGGTGATAACCTTGGTAAAATTTTTGCTCTGTGTGCACTTCATTCTATGCTCACAGCCGATGCAAATTTTAGGATCACTCTTGTATTCACGGTAACCATCCCGGTTGGTGGTGCTGTACTTTAAAATCTGGTTATTGGGGCAAATGTAGCAATCGTAGTATTCATCATAAACATAATCACGTTTTCTGAAATAGCCCTTCTTTGTCATAGGGCGCTTGTACGGCATGATAGGATCTTTGCCAGCTTCGACTATCTCCCGGCAGATGGCCGGGGTTTTGTATGCAGAATCTGTAACTACAGACTCGACTTCGGGGTGCTGTTCAATGACTTGCTGGAAAACATCGGAGAAAACCTGGCTGTCGTGAACATTGCCGGGAGCTGCTTTTAATCCCAAGACAAAATTATTCATATCACAGGCAACGGTTACAGTATAGGCAAAGCATTTCTCCTTTTCACTCTTGTAGAACATGCCGCTTTCCGGGTCTGTTGTACTTTCTATGATTTCTCGTTTTTTGCCGCCGTCAGCCGGGGTGCCTCCTTCATCTCCGGAATCATTGCCTTCGTCTTCATCATCAGCAAACGGTTCCTTGCCATGGGATTTCCTATCCTCGTTAATTTCATAAAGCAAATCACGTTTGTATTTATGTACACGATGCCTGACCATTTTTTTGATGTACTTCTTCTTATTGGCGCTGGCTTTGACATGAGTGGCATCAATGAAAATGGCGCTGGTGTTGAGAAACCCGCAGTTAATGGCTTCTTCGAGAACACGCGCAAAAATTTTTTCAAAAATGTCGCTTTCCTGAAACCGTCTCACGTAATTCTTGCCAAAGGTAGAGAAGTGAGGGATCTGCTCCTGCAAGCCATATCCCAGAAACCAGCGGTAAGCGACGTTTACTTTTACCTCTTCTATGGTCTGCCGCATTGAACGGATGCCATAGAGTGCCTGCAGGATCAACAGCTTAATTAGAACAACCGGATCTACACTGGGACGGCCATGGTTTTCTGAATACAGGTCTTTTACTTCATCATAGATGAAGCTAAAGTCAATACTCTCCTGGACGGCTCTAAGCAGATGGTTTTCCGGAACCAGGCTGTCTATGCAAACAATTTCCATTTGGTTAACAGCTTCACGGTCTTTTTTCGCAAGCATTTTATCACCCCGGCTATTGGTTTTTCCCATAATATAATTTCGTTAAAAGGGCTGAAAATGCCTGCAATTACTGGCTTTTTTACACTTTTGCCAAAGATTTTTTGCGCACGGCAATTATGAATTATAAATGAAAATGCAAACCAAGGATCGGCCAAGGTTTGCATTTCATAAGACTTTGTCTACAGTCTGAAGTTCCCAGATGGGCTGGGAACTTGTTTTTTTACATTATTTTTGATGATTAAGCGTCTATTTGCACATCAATTACTTTCCATTCCCCTTCCCAGGGTTCAAAAAAGATATGCAGATAACGGTATGGATCTGTGGCTGTGCCCACTTGCATAATATTCATGAATTCGTTGTTTTCGTAGAGCCTTACCGATTGCTGCTGAATGTGAGTTATTTCAGTGGAAAAAATTGCCTCAGGAACCGAAAACCTTTTTTGCGGATGCAGTATGCTGGTCAGAGTTTCCTCATCTCCCTTGTCCACCGCCAGGATGAACTCCCTGGATAACAGATCAAAGGTCTTGGCTATTTCCCAATAATTCCTCTTTCCCAGTTCCGAAGGCTGAGCCGGCTCAAATATTTCTTGGTCCGGTACTCGCTTCGGTAAAGTATCCTGCTGATGACATGCTGTCAAGAAGAAAACACTAGCCAGGCACAGAACGACGCATGCTAAAATTTTTTTCACTCTTTTACCACCCCTTTTCAGATGAGAAAAAATCCCTTCATTACAGAATATGACGTTTTCTGCTCTGGAAAAGTTCCTGCAGAGGCTGAAAACGTGGATCTTCATCCGGGGAGAAAACAAGCGACCGGTCCATAAAAGAACCGGTCTTTTAAATTCAGAAATGTTTTGGATTGGAGGAAACACATGCTTTGACGCATGCATCAGTTAAGTTCACGGCCGGTTTATATTCCGGAATCAGGTAATCCCGGTCCCTTTCGGTCTCCTGTCGTTTCAATTTCTCAAAGGCTGTGGAGATCATCAGCTTAATTCTATTTAATTGATTTACTTCACTGGCACCGGGATCATAATCGATGGCCACGATATTGGCTCCAGGATAAACTCTTCTCAACTCTTTGATCATGCCTTTGCCTGTGACATGGTTGGGCAAACAGGCAAAGGGCTGCATACAGATAATGTTTTTTACTCCGCTTTGAATGAGTTCCACCATCTCACCGGTTAAAAACCAACCTTCTCCCGTTTGATGGCCCAAGGATAAAATTTTGGAAGCTTCTCTGGCCATTTCATCTATGGGTGCAGGAGCCAGGAACCTCTTGCTGTTACGGAGAGCTTCCCGGTAGGTGATGCGGTAAGTTTCCATCAGTTTGATGACTGCTCTGGCCAGCAGCTGGGAAAACTTGCTTCCCGCCAAGTATCTATAGCTAAAGTTATAATAGTAAAGACAATAAACGAGAAAATCAGTCAGGTTGGGCATGACCGCTTCTCCGCCTTCATTTTCCACGATCTTGACCACTTCATTATTCGCTGTGGGATGAAATTTTACCAGTATTTCTCCCACCAGTCCTACTTTGGGTTTTTTAATATTGTTGATTTCCAATTCATCAAATTCTTTCACGATGGTCCGAACGTTTCTTTCAAAAGTAGGTTTGTCTGCATCCTTTAATGATTTGAGGCAGATTTCAACCCATTTTTCGTAAAGCCGGTTGGCCGAACCCTCAAATTTTTCGTAGGGCCTCACTCGATACAGCACATTCATGAGCACATCGCCATAAACCAGGGCCTGCATACCTCTATGGAGCAGCTCACGGGTATATTTAAAGCCCGGATTTTTTTCCAATCCCTTCGCGTTGAGGGATATGACCGGTACCTGTCCAAAGCCCGCATCTTTTAAAGCCTTTCGCAACAGAGAGATGTAGTTGGTTGCTCTGCATCCTCCACCGGTTTGTGTCATGATGACCGATGTGTTATTCACATCGTATTTTCCTGACTGCAGTGCTTCGATTAACTGCCCGATGACGATTATGGCCGGGTAACAGGCATCGTTGTTCACGTACTTTAACCCCACGTCTATGGCCTTTTTATCTACGGAAGGAAGCACTTCCACATTATAACCCGACAGCCGGAATGCCTCCTCTAAAAACTGAAAATGGATGGGAGACATCTCCGGAGCCAGGATTGTATGCCTCTCTTTCATTTCCGGGGTAAAAATGATTCTCTGAAATTTGTTTCCTGTTTTACGGGGTTTGAAGTTGTTTCTTTCCCTTTCCCACATGACCGCTTTAAGAGAACGCAGTCGGATTCTCGCCGCTCCCAGATTGTTTCCTTCATCGATTTTCAGCACGGTGTAGACTTTTGAGTGTTCGTGCAAGATTTCTTGCACCTGGTCTGTGGTAATGGCATCAATACCGCAGCCAAAGGAATTCAGTTGCACCAGTTCCAGGTTCTCTTGCATCGCTACAAAGCTGGCTGCCGCATAAAGACGCGAATGATAAGCCCACTGATCTACTACCCGGAGAGGCCTTTCCACTTTTCCTAAATGGGAGACGGAGTCTTCGGTGAGAACCGCCATGCCCAGGGAGTTGATCAGCTCGGGGATACCGTGATTAATCTCTGGATCGATATGATAAGGCCTGCCGGCCAGTACTATTCCTTTGATTCCCTTTTCTCGGATAAACTTTAAGGCATTTTCGCCTGCTCGTTGAATATCTTTTTTAAAGTTTTCTTGCTCTTGGCTGGCTTTATAAACGCTTTTTCGTATTTCGCTTTTGCTGATGTTAAATATTTTTAATTCCTCATAAAGTCTTTGGATCAATCTTTTTGGGTGATGATAAGGCAAAAAAGGTTTCATGTACAAAATGCCTTTTTCCTTTAAAGCATCAACATTATTTTTAATCACCTCAGGGTAGGAGATGACGATCGGGCAGTTGAAATGGTTGTCTGCCTCCTCTTGCTCTTTATGCTCGTAGGTAATACATGGATAAAAAATGAACCGGATACCCTTCTCAATCAGGCTCATGATATGGCCGTGAACCAGTTTTCCTGGATAGCAGACAGATTCCGAGGGTATGGTTTCAATTCCTTTTTCGTAAATTTTCGTTGAAGATCGATCTGACAATTGTACCCGAAAGCCCAGCTCGGTAAAAAATGTAAACCAGAAAGGATAATTTTCATAAATGTTTAGAGCCCTGGGCAGGCCCACTGTGCCCCTTTTTGCTTCCTTGGCTGAAAGGGGTTTATATTGAAAAAGGCGGCGATATTTGTATTGGAAAAGGTTGGGCAATTGACTGTTCTTTTCCCATTTGCCCGATCCTTTTTCACAGCGATTACCCGAGATGAATCTTTCTCCGTCCTGAAATTCATTAATAGTGAGCAAACATTTATTTGCGCAGAGCTTACAACGGGATATAGTGGTTTTGATTTCAAATTCATTTAACTGGTCTCGGTTTAATAAGGTTGATTCATGGTTTTCTTCATATCTTTCTCTGGCGATGAGAGCAGCGCCAAAAGCCCCCATAATACCGGCTATATCCGGCCGTACTGCTTCCCTTTCCGCCAATAACTCAAAACACCGGAGCACTGCATCATTGTAAAAGGTTCCTCCCTGGAGGACGATTTTTTCTCCCAGCTCATCAGGATTTTTCAACTTGATTACTTTAAATAACGCATTCTTGACTACTGAGTAAGATAATCCCGCCGAAATATCGCCTATACTGGCGCCTTCCTTTTGGGCTTGTTTTACCCGGGAGTTCATAAATACCGTACATCTGGAACCGAGATCCACCGGATTTTTAGCAAAGAGAGCTTTTGCGGCAAATTCTTCAATGCTCAGATCAAGGGAATTGGCAAATGTATCTAAAAAGGATCCACATCCGGAAGAACAAGCTTCGTTGAGAAGGATATGCTCAATGATACCATCCTTGATTTTCAGGCACTTCATATCCTGGCCGCCAATATCCAGGATAAAATCCACTCCCGGGCAGAAGAACTCCGCAGCTTTATAATGGGCGATGGTTTCGACTTCACCAATATCAACTCTTAGAGCTGCCTTGATCAAGCCTTCTCCGTATCCAGTAACTGTGGAATTTACTATTCTGGCTTTTGGCGGCAGGAGATCATATAGTTCTTTGAGGGCTTTGATCGTAGAATTTAAAGGGCTCCCTTCATTGCTCCCATAATAAGTGTGAAGGAGTGTTCCCTCACTATCGATCAGAGCTATTTTTGTAGTAGTGGAGCCGGCATCTATGCCTAAAAAACACTCTCCTGCAAAGCTGGACAGGTCCTTTTTTTTCACAGAGTTTAGCTTGTGCCTTGCCTTAAATTTTTCATATTCCTCTTTATCTGCAAATAGCGGCGCCAATCTCAACGCTTCATCCAGGGAACCTTTTTCCAGCCGTTCAACTTTCTTGATCAAAGAATTTAAGTTTATTGGCTGTTCTGTTTCAGAGGCCAGTGCAGCTCCAATGGCTACAAAGAGTTGGGAGTGTTCGGGGAAGATTATTTGATCCTCTTTCAATTCCAGGGTTTCAATAAATCGCTTTCGCAATTCAGAAAGAAAATACAACGGTCCTCCTAAAAAGGCCACTTTTCCCCTGATGGGCCTTCCGCAGGCTAAACCGCTGATGGTTTGGATGACCACCGCCTGCAGTACCGAAGCGGCAATATTTTCTTTTGCTACTCCCTCATTGAGAAGAGGTTGGACATCGGTTTTGGCGAAGACGCCGCATCTCGCTGCGATTGGATAAATTACGTCATAGTTCTTGGCCAGTTCATTTAACCCGGCCGCATCCACCTTGAGCAAAGAGGCCATCTGGTCTATAAAGGAACCTGTCCCCCCGGCGCAAATGCCGTTCATCCTTTGTTCCATGCCATCCTTGAAGTAAGTGATCTTGGCATCTTCTCCTCCAAGCTCGATAGCAACATCCGTGTCAGGATGGAAGGTTTTGATCGCTTTGGTGGCGGAAATGACCTCTTGAGTAAAAGAAATGCCTAAACCTCTAGCAATGCCCATTCCGCCGGAGCCGGTAATCATTACAGTCATTTCTATGTTTTTGAAAATGCTGTGAATATCATGAAGTACTTGCTGGAGTTTTTGTTTGATATCGGCATAATGCCTTTCATATTTACTGTAGACCAGTTCCTTGGCGCTATCTAAAATAACAACCTTTATAGTTGTCGATCCAATATCAATTCCAGCGTGATAAGTCTTGTTCATCATTTGACAGCAGATATGCTGTATTCACCTCCTTGGTCCAAGATAACAAAAATTTTGTGGAAAAACTGCTGCAAGCATAATTTAACCCCTAAAGATAGGGGATGATTAATGCAAATGTCCCATTGACAACTCCCTTAAGGCGTGGCGGTGAAGATACCCTTTTATGGATATCGAGCAGTTTCCTGCCAGGGAGGAGTTACCATTATTATAACAAATTAGAAGGAGTATTCAATGATCCTATCTTGAAGAACAGCTAGGCTTGCCGGCGCAGGTGATTATCGGTCGAAAGAGGATATGCCTAGTTTTGATGCCATATAGTGGAAATATTTTATGAATGATCAGCTCCCTGTTTACCAACAAAACTACAAAGAAAAAAGTTTGCAGCAAGATCCGATTCACACCAAAGCCCACTACTATTCCACCAATATCCCCGCCGAAAAAGAAAGGAATGAGGGATAAATTGCATGGATCAAACAGCATAAAAACAAAAATCGCCCAGTAACCCATATCACGGAAGAATGCGTTTTTTGTCTTGATCAGTTCTTTTCTGAAAAGAAACAAAAGATAGCCAATTAACAGGGTGATTATATTGCTCAATCCGGCAATATATCCCCACTTTATGCCAGCTCTATCTTCCACTGCCGTTTGATAAACAACTTCAAATCCAAAAAAATGCACATGAAATGCTTTGTACTCACCGAAGAAGAAAGAGGTGAGAGCGTGAGTTCCCTCGTGAATGATAATAAAAGCAATAATGGCCGCAATAAAAGGCAGGTAACGCTTCAATTGCACAGGCCTCCTGTTTTCCTGGGAGCAAGTGACCGTGAGTACAATCAGTATATTATATTCGGCGTTGATTATTGAAAACCTTTTTAAGCTCCGGCCGGTAAAAATATTTTGGGGAGAATGACAAATATTTGCTGCAGCCGTTGGTAACGATAAGACTAAACAGACCTTCTTCTTTGGGGGTTGTATCTTTGGACAGGGAGCAAATCTTAAACAGACTAAACTGGTTCTACAGCCTTGAGTTGAACCAGGTAGATCTTTATCTGGCGCAGAGCAAAATAATAAGCGACATCTATATCAAAAAGGCCCTGGAACGGGCCGCCTATATTGAACAACAACATGTGGATAATATTGCAGAAAAGATCAAGGATCTGTGCGGTAAACCAACTGTAATGGGAGATGTGATAGCTCCCCTCCTCGGCAAGATGGGAGGTAATTTGACCGCTTTCACTGGTGTAATTCCAATGCTGAAAGCCAATATCAGCCTTGAAGAAAAGGCCATGGCTGATTATAAGAGCTTTATCTTAAAAGTTGGCCATGACCCTGAGCTATTTGATCTGCTGTGGTCGAATTTGATTGATGAGGATTTTCATGCTGCTTGGTTTTTAAATAAGGTACGGGAATTGGAGGAGAAATGATAGTATTTCCCGGGTCATACCAACAGGATCAAAAAAGAAAAAACCCTTGATTTACAAGGGTTTTTGTGGTGCGGCAGAAGGGACTTGAACCCCCACCCTGCTAAATCAGGACTAGAACCTGAATCTAGCGCGTCTGCCAATTCCGCCACTGCCGCATAATATGGTTTGTGGAGACATTGTGATTATACCAAAATTACTGTTCAAGGTCAATAATTAAAGGGAAAATTGTGTTGTTATCTTATGATAATGTCATCTTGTTAATTATCTTGATAAAATGTCACTATGGATAACGAGGTGTATTATCTTATGTCCCAAAAACAACTTAATAGGTTTTTAGTAATTACCCGTTTCTTTTACACCTGATTTAGAGATGCGAATTCTAAACCCCTTGCGGCATAAGGCCTTAAGGGGGAATTTTTTATGAATTTTTGTCATTTTTCCGTGGCATTATTTGGCATAATGTGGTATAATTAAATAAATATCGACACTCAGAGACGGAGGTTCTTAATGTGTACCTAAAAAAATCTTATTGAAAAGACACGGGGAGGACTTATCTTTCTATCGCTCAGAAATACAGGGATCCAGAGACAGGTATTTCCACTGACCGTACTGTTAAATCCCTTGGTTACCTTGACGAACTGGAGAAAATATACGATGACCCTATCGCCCACTTCAAAGAGCTTGCCCGGAAAATGACTGAAGAGGAAAATGCCCAAAAGAAGTTGACTTTGTCCATCAATATGGAGGAAAAACTTGCTCCTAATACTGATAACAGAAAGAATTTTGGCTATGCGGCAATTTTAAAGATTTATCATGAATTGGGTTTGGATGTGTTTTTCAAGAATAAGTCCAGGCATGAGAATTTTAAGTTCAATACGAATTCCATCATGATGCTTTTGGTTATCTCCAGGCTCCTTTCTCCCGGATCCAAGAAAAAGGCTTTTGAGGAAAAAGGGCGGTATTTTGAGCGTTTTCATTTTTCTTTGGCGGATGTTTACCGGTCCCTCTCTCATTTTTCGAAGATTGCCAAGGAGTTTCAAAGGTATTTGAATGCTCAGATCAGTGAGAAGTATGGGCGTAATACTAAGACCATCTATTATGATGTGACCAATTTCTATTTTGAGATTGATGAGGGGGATGAGTTCCGTAAGTTCGGGTTGTCAAAGGAAAACCGTCGGAATCCTATTGTGCAGATGGGATTGGCTATGGATGCTGATGGGATACCTCTTCATTATGATTTGTTTCCTGGTAATACGGTTGATAAGGAGACCTTTCGGCCGGTTATCGGGGAAGTAAGAAGAAATTATGATACGGGCAGGATTATTGTTGTTGCTGATATGGGGATTATTACGGGGGATAATATTTTTTATCTTCAGGGTAAGGAGAAGGGAAGGAATTTTAACGGTTATGTGTTCAGTTTTTCGGTCAGGGGCGGCACTCAAGAGTTTAAGGAGTATGTCCTTTCTGATGAGGGTTACGTAGATCAAAATGGCAAGCCTGCCGATGAAAATGCTGATTTCAAGATGAAAAGCAGGGTCATTGCCAGGGAAATCAATGTAACGTTGCCTAGTGGAAAAAAGACAAGGAAAACGGTGTATGAAAAGCAGGTGGCTTTCTGGGGAAGAAAATATGCTTTAAAGGCTCAGGCTGAACGGGAAGAGCTTTTAAAAAAGGCTTTTGATTTGGCGGCTAATCCTCAGAGCTACAATAAGGCTACTTCTTATGGGGCGGCCAGGTATGTGAAGAATCTTAAGTTTGATGAGAAGACGGGAGAGGTTCTTGCGGTTAAGGAGCGTCCGGTTGTGGACTGGGAAAGGGTTAGGGAAGAGGCCAAGTATGATGGCTACTATGCGATTGTCACCAGTGAATTGGATATGTCTGATGTTGAAATAATTGATACTTACCGGGGTTTGTGGAAGATTGAGGAGACTTTCCGGATTACTAAGGGGGTTTTGGAGACCCGCCCGGTGTATGTATCTCTTCAGGATCATATTAATGCTCATTTTTTGATTTGCTTCATCGCGCTTACGATTATGAGGATTATGCAAAGAAAAACGGGTAATGTTTATTCTGCGGAACAGATTATTGAGTGTCTTCATAGGATTTCTTGCTCAAAGGAGCATGAAAATGTTTATTTGTTCGATTACAGAACTGAGGTTTCCGATGCTATTGGGAAGGCCTTGGGGATTGATTTTACCAACAAGAGGCTTCGTCTTGGGGACATTAAAAAAATTTTGGGTCAGGTCAAAAAATGAGCTTTTCCCCTACATCTTTGTGATAAATTCAAAAAGCCGCTAGCTCTTGTGTGGCAAGAGTTTGCGGCTCTTTTTTTGGTGGTTTGCTGTAAAAGTCGGGATTATACCAAAATTACTGTTCAAGGTCAATAATTAAAGGGAAAATTTTGTTGTTATCTTATGATAATGTCATCTTGTTAATTATCTTGATAAAATGTCACTATGGATAACGAGGTGTATTATCTTATGTCCCAAAAACAACTTAATAGGTTTTTAGTAATTACCAAACTCATCGAAGGGCATATCACAGTCAAAGAAGCATCTGAGAGCCTTGGACTTTGCGAAAGACAAATACTCCGCCTCAAGAAAGGAGTGCAAGAACAGGGGGCGTCTTTCCTAGTCCATAAAAACAAAGGCAAAAAACCTTATCATGCCATCCCGGATCAAACTGCCCAGACAATTATTAACCTTAAAAAGTCAGATACCTACAAAAACGCTAATTTCTTGCACTTTCAGGAAATGCTGGCAGAGCATGAACAAATTAATATCAGCTATTCAGCGCTTTACAAGCTGCTAAAGAAGTCGGGCTTTGAAAGCCCGAAAAAACGTAGGAGGTTTAAGCCCCATCGCACTAGAAAGCGTAAACCCCAGGAAGGGCTTTTAATCCAGATGGATGCTACGCCCTATGAATGGTTTGGTACCAGCGAAAAGTTTAGCCTGCATGGTGGTATTGATGATGCTACAGGCAAAGTGGTAGCCTTATACCTGGCTAAGAATGAATGCCTCCAGGGGTACTTTGAAGTTATGCGCTTTATGTTTGAAAATTTCGGCATCCCGGTTAGTATCTATTCCGACAGCCATACCATTTTCAAATCACCTTTAAAGGATAAACTGTCTATTGAAGAACAGTTGGCAGGTAAAAGAACAAAACCAACCCAGTTTGGCCGTGCTATGGAAGAGATGGGTGTAACCATTATTACCGCACGTTCACCTCAAGCAAAGGGCCGTGTGGAACGTCTGTGGGAAACGCTGCAAAGTAGACTGCCGGTCGAGTTTAAGCGTAACAACATCAACACTTTGGATGAGGCTAATGCCTTTTTAGCAAAGTACATATACAAGTTTAATAAGCGGTTTGCGGTAGAGCCTGAAAATACCGAATGTGCTTTCAGACCCGTACCTTCAAACCTGTGCATAGACCACATCCTTTGCATCGTTAAGCAGCGTACATTTGACAATGGTGGAGTATTTTCCTTTTACAGTGTCAATGGCCATTTGAAAAACCGCATTTTTGGTCACTAAAAAACCAGCAATTTTGGCCATGAAAAACCAGCAGTCATACAGAATTTAATCCTTGCGATAACGGTAGAGGAATTGCCTAGGAGGCAGTGGAGCGTAGCGGAACGCCTCCTAGGCAATTCGCACTCGCTTAATCCGGTTTATTTAGCCTGTAGTTGCCGCTATCTTATTTGTTGGTTGTATTAATCGGTTTCTTACCCGATAACTGTTCCCCCTAAGGTTAAACACATGGGCATGGTGTAGTAAGCGATCTAAGATAGCTGCAGCAGTACTCATGTTCACAAAAAGAGTGCCCCATTCTCCAAAATCCAGGTTGCTGGTAATGATCAAAGAACGGTTTTCGTAAGCTTTGGTGACCAGCTGGAAAATATGGTCTGATGCGGTTTCATCCATGGACACATAGCCCAGTTCGTCCAGAATGATAAGGTCATTTTTCAAGATATTGTTAATCTTTCTGTTCAGGCTGTTATCGGCTAAAGCTGCATAAAGCTCGGCAATGAGGTCCGTGAGTGTGTAAAAACGGACTTGGTAACCTTTTAGCACTGCCTTAACTCCCAGGGCAATGGCCAGGTGGCTCTTGCCTACTCCCGGTGGACCCAGAAAGATGATGTTCTCCTTGGCTTCGATAAATTGAAGGGTTGCCAGATCATAGATGCTTTGTTGGGTGATGCTGTTTTGGAAACTAAAATCAAATTCTTCCAAAGTCTTTATCTGGGGAAAGCAGGCTCTTTTCATTCTTTTTTCTTGTTGGGTCTTGTCTCTATGTTCCACCTCCTTGTTAACAACATAGGCTAAGAAATCCAGGTAGGATGGTTCTTCTTCCAGCGCCAATTCATTAACATCGTCAAGGATGTTTCTAATATGGGGAAGTCTTAACCTTTTTAAATTCTGTTCCAGGGTTTTCCGATCGGCGGTTGGTATTTGTCTAATCACTGGATAACCTCCTCGTAATAGCTGGTATCCCGGCGTTCTACTTCTACTTGGTAAGGAAGGTTATCCAGCTTGTAATTGGCTCTGTTGGAACCTACTGTAGGCAGAATATTGGGGTTCTGGGATTGTTTTTGCAGTATTGATTTTAACTTTGCGTAACCAATAGCTCCAAACTTAAGAGCTCGTTCCATGGCTGCATTGATTTCAGAAGCACTGTAATCTTCTTTTAGGGAGATGATCTTCTGCATCTGTTCTCTAAGGTGCCCTTCCCGGCGTTGGCTAAGGTGCTGCAGGTATTCTTCGGCCACCGGGGCCAGGGCTTCAAACTCAGCTTGCAGTGGATGTTTGGGCCTTTGTTTCATTTTTTGATGCTCAGGGTAGTGGTCATCGTTAATGATTACTTGGTTTTTACCTTTTACCAAGGTATGTACAGCTACTACGTGCTCATCATCTAGAATTTCAATCCTGTCCTCGTATCGCCTGAAATGTACTGTTTTACGGGCCAGTTTAGCGGGGACTGAATATTTGTTGTTGTCTACGGAGATAAGGGCTGTTTTGCCGGCTTTACGGGTTTCGTAAACGGGTAAGGGGGCTTTGATTGCCGCCGGTAATGGTTTTAAGATATTTACGTTCTTCAATTAGGCGTTCTTCCGGGATTTCACCGGTGGTACCATGCACTTTGGCATTGGCCACTTCCTTAAGCCACACCTGCAACTGCTGGTTTAGGTCTTCCAAGTTCTTAAATTCCCGCCCGTAGTAGAAGCTCTTTTTCAAGTACTTGACATTGGATTCTACTTTGCCTTTACTTTCAGGATCATTTATCCAACATGCTTTGGGTGTGAAGCCATATCTTAAAGCCAGATCCAGAAGGGTAGAATTAAATCTCACTATCGTACCTACTCGTTCTGCTACCACAGTTTTGGCGTTGTCAAAGAGGATTGTTTCGGGAATCCCTCCCACATATTCGAAAGCTCGATGTAGGCAGGCGTTAAATACGGCCATATTGAGGGAAGTGATGAACTCCGCATATCTTTCTCTTGACCAACTTAGGCAGAAAACAAAGACATAAAGCTTGACCCGCCGGCCGTTTTCGACAATGGTGCCTAAGTGGCCCCAGTCAACCTGGGCTTGTTCACCTGGCAGGGTTTCATAGGGTTTGTACTCCCGGGAAAGTTTTGGTCGTACCTTAGAGACATAGCGCCGGACGGTTCTTGCGGAGCCTTTATATCCCATTTTTTTAATTTCTTCATAAATTGTTTCTGCAAACAGTTCAGGCCATTTTTCCAGTCGATTTGTGATATACTCTTTGTAAAGATCGATTTTGGAACTTCGCTGGTAGACCGGTGGTGCTTTCAAAGGATCTTCAACATCCCAATATTTTGCTACGGTGCCACGGTCCAGGTTTAAACGCTGTGCTGTGGCGGTCTTACTTAGGCCGGCTTTCCGACATTCTTGAATGTTCACGATTTCCCACACTCCTGTCATTTTTGCTCGTTCCCTTCTTTAATGTTTTGGTTCCAATGAAAATGTTTTAGGGAACGAGCTTTTTTCCTTTTCTAAATGACCGGTTTTGCGGGTTTTTCGTGACCATTTATGTCGATTTTATCATGGCCATTAACATACAGTAAACATTTTAAGATTATTCAGTCCAAGGAACTTCCTCCACTACCCAAAAGTGCCCGCATAGATGTACTTACTAGCCCTCATTTCGGTATTAAAGTGGCCTATAAGGGTGCTATATACGATACAATGCCGTTCGTTAAGTCAAAGAAGATACAGGACAAGGCTCCTGCAAAAGAGAGAAAGAAATGGTCACCACCGGACAGCCATTACTACAAGTACGGTCATAGACTTGTGAAAAAACTGGCCTTTACCGAAAGTGATCAAGAAATACTCGCGATGCTCGAAGAAATATTTCTCTCAAAAATGGCTTAAAACACGTTGTTTTAACCTGGCTAACTATTACTCTGCTGGCTGCCTGGCAACGTCAAGGGCGAGCTTTAGCGAGTTCATCTTGACCCTTGACGTTGCCAGGCAGCCAGCTATCATCCCAATAGCCAGGTTAAAGATGACATTTTCTAACGATAATTAACTATCTTTTGGGGTGACATTTTCATAAGTTATTGACAGCATTAATTTTCTTTAATTACTAGAAGAGATAACTCCGCCTTCTTTGTCCCCATTCCAGGTCAACCACAATCACCTCGGAGCCTATCTTGCAAACTGCCTGCCAGGGAATAACCACCGGACCTCTCCTGCCCCGGAAGCTGACTAAACCCCTTCTGCCTGGCAGGAGAATGGATTCAACCTGCCCCGAAAGAGAATCAATGACCAAATCGGATTCATTTACTGTGCCCAGCCTAGCCCCCATCATAGAGATTTACTATTTCTTTGCCGATCAATTCACTCAGTTTCATCTTCCTTTACCCTCCTCAAAGCTGTTTTTGCTCCTTCCATTTATCGTAGAGAGTCATCAGCAAAGGCTGCAATATGGCCAGAAGCAAAGCCGCCAGAGCAAGAGGCTGCATGGAGATTCCCGCTATGGTCACCTTTTCCGGCAGATCTAAATCCAGAAAAGAAACAAGCATAATCAAGGAAAGGTAAATACCGCCGGCCACTCCCACCAATTGAGCCAGGGCTTCCGAAAACAGAGTCTTGATGGGGCTCATCAGGCAGATGTTCAAAAGCCTTTCTCTTTTTTTTGCAAAATTATTCTCTGCCGTATGGACAAGTACAAGGAAATCAAGATGAGCAAAAGAAGTATACTTTTACCCCACATTTTTCCAGCCCCCTCTCCTTAAAAGATTATGTGTTCAACTGCTGTAATATGCAAAAGTCTCCGGGAAAAATTCCCGGAGACTTTACTTGCGATCCGTACTGCCAAAACCGCCGATTCTCCGACCACTGGCGGCATCCTCATCTATGGTCAAATATTTGAGAAAAATACCTTGGGCAATGGCTTGCCCTTTTTCAATGGTCACTTCTTGTGGAGAATTGTTCCAGACGGCCAAGAGGATATGACCCTCATTGTCGGGGTTATCCACATAATCCGCATCAATGATACCCGTTCCGTTGGCCAGTCTCAGTCCATATTTAATGGAAAGGCTGCTCCTGATAAAGACCTGCAAGACTTCATCCTGCTCCATATAGGCTTTTAGACCCGTGGGAACCAATACTGTTTCCCCGGGCCCCACTTTGATGGTGGCAGCTGATTCCAAGTCGTAGCCGGCACTGCCGCTGGTTTTGCGTTTTGGCAGATTTATCCCCCGGTCTGCGTAAGTTGAAACCACAGCAAAACGGCGCCCCAATTGATCAGCTCCTTTTTCCCAATTACAATATCTGAATTGCCTCTCTGACCTCATCCAGGTTATAAAATTTATCAAAAGGACCGATAGAGGTCATGGTCAGCTGGTTCTTTTGAAAAAGATCTCCAGCCAGCTGCAGCACATCATCAAGCTTGGTGCCCTTGATGCCGGCAACGATTTCCTCACCGGTAATAACTCGCCCAAAACAAGTCTCCGTACGCCCAAGGCGGCTCATCCGGTGGCTAATGCTTTCCATGGAGAGCAGAATATTACCCTTAATCTGTTCCTTGGTTTTGAAAAGCTCTTGTTTGGTAATACTGACTGTTTTAAACCCGCCGCAATTCCTTCAGAATCAATTCAATCACTTCCATCACATTGGAGGGACTTGTTCCTGCATATATGGTAAAAAGGCCTGTATCCTGATAAGAAGCATGATAAGAATAAATGGAGTAAACCAGACCCCTTTCTTCGCGAATCTCTTGAAACAAACGAGAGCTGAGCCCACCGCCGATAATATTATTCAAAATCATCATCGCATACATTCTGGCATCGTTCTGGGCAAGGCCGGGTGTGCCTATACACAAATGCACTTGTTCTGTATCCTTCTCGTTGAAAACAACCTCTGCGTGGGCTATCGGTTTCTCACCGGCGTTCTCTTTCCTTTCATTCGGCTGCCAGTCCCCATATCGCTCCTCCAACATAGCCAGGATTTCCTCTGAGCGAACCTTGCCAGCCACCGCAATAACAACTCTTTCCGGGGTATAGTATTTTTGAAAATAATCACGGATAATTTCCTCATTAATTCCCTGCACGGAATCGGTAGTACCCAGGATAGGGTAACCCAGGGAGTGTTTTTGCCAAACCGTAGTGGCGAAAAGATCATGAATGAGTTCTTCAGGAGAATCTTCATACATTTTTATTTCTTCTAAAATTACTTTTCTTTCCTTTTCGATGTCCTCGGGCGCGAAATTTGAATGAAAAAACATATCCGTTATCAGGTCAACAGCCTTTGGCAGATGCTCTCCCAGAACCCGGGCATAAAAACAGGTATATTCTTTGGCCGTAAAGGCATTCAGAGATCCACCCAAAACTTCCAGTTCTTCAGCAATTTGCTTGGCTGTGCGATTGGCTGTTCCCTTAAATAAAAGATGTTCGATAAAGTGAGAAACCCCCCGGTTCCGATCGTTTTCATAGCGAGAACCGGTCCGAACCCAGAGGCCTATAACCGCAGAGTGAGCATGGGGTATTTCTTCGATGACTACCCTCACCCCATTTTTCAAGATATGCTTTTGGTACATTGAAACCCTCCTTCTCCCTAAAAAGTTTACATTCTCGTCATGAAGCGGAAATCCTGCTGCAATAAGAGGAAAACTTCATGTATAAAAGCTCCATTGGGAGAAAAAGGTACCTTCATCCATCTTATCTCGTCCAGGGAATGATGCGGATATCCTCCAGAGCAATCAACCGGACCTTTTTAATCTTCTTCCCGTCCAGAAATAGGTCAAGGCTGCCCACCGGTTCACCTGCCCGGATAGAGGCCTGGATCTTGCCCGGCAGAATATAACGCCTGCTCAATTGCTGACCTTTCCTGACGGAGTAAAAAAAATCTTCCTCCGGGGCTAGAGTAAGAAAAAATTTTCCATCTGCCAATCTAACAGTCAAATGCTGACTGCTGTCGACTATTTTCCGCAGCTGAAAATCCGTCATTCCATAATCCATCAGTTTTTTGGTATCACCAAACCGGTCATCGCTGTGCAATACTACGCTGATCAGGGTGCGCCCTTCCATCCTGGCAGCACCTATCAGGCATTTACCGGCTTTTACCGTAGTGCCGGTTTTCACTCCAAGATAATGGGGTCCTTCCCAAAGGAGGCGATTGGTATTTCTCAGATAAATAATGCGCCCGGTATTCAAGGAGGAGATCAGCTCCTCTTGGGTTCCCACGATACTGGCAAAAATAGGATTTTTTAAGGCATACCGGGCAAGCAGGGCCAAATCGTAAGCTGTGGTTAAATGGTCCTGATGGGGTAATCCATGGGGATTTTGAAAATAGGTCTGCCAAGCACCCAAAAGACGGGCTTTACGGTTAAGAAGGTCCAGGTAAAGTCTCTCGTCTCCGGCCAGCTGTTCCGCTATGGCTACTGTAGCATCATTTCCGGATTTGATCAAGGCGCCTTTTACCAGATCACCCAATGTGAATACTTCATCAGGCCTCAGGTGGAGAGAGGCTTCACCCACCCTGGCCGCCTTTTTGCTCACAGTAACAAGCTCATCCAGCTCCCCCAGCTCGATAGCCACAATAGCGGTTAAAACTTTAGTCGTACTGGCTGGCTGGCGCAAGGTCTTCTCATCTTTTGCCAAGAGTACCTGGCCTGTCCAGGCTTCCATCAAAATATAACTGTCAGCAGTAATCCTGGGCTGGGCCTGCACTTCCTCCCAGTCAAACACACTAAGCAAGAGGAAAAAAAATGAGGCCGTTACCATAATGATTCTACTCTTAATCAGAAAACTGTCACCTCTTGTTCTTCAGCTTAACTTTATTATGACTTTATTATGGCTGGCCCAGGCCCAAATTATAGCCTTTTTCCATGTTTCTTAATTGAGAACTTGTGATACTGTTACCAGGGCATAACCTTCTTGCTGCAGGTATTTAAGAATTAATGGCAAGGCCTGCACAGTGCGCTCCGTTGGATGCATCAAGACAATGGCCCCTTTTTGAGCCTTCTCTTTCACTTTGGCGAAAATCATTTCGGGAGAGCGGTTGCTATCCCAGTCTATGGTATCAATGGTCCACAGGATGGTCCGATAACCCAATTCTTCTGCCGCTTCTAAAACCTGAGAACCATGTTCTCCGTAGGGAGGCGCAAATAAACTGGTCTTCTGCCCGGTTATTTCCAGAAGCGCTTTTTCAGTACGAAAGATCTCCTCCTGATTCTCGTTTTTTACTGAGCCGATCCGGATGGGGATGGGAATAGCCGTGATTGCCAATTTCATGGCCATCTTGGGCAATCAGTTTTGCCACAGCGGGAAACTTCTGGGCCCATCTTCCTGTAAGAAAGAAAGTGCATTTGACCCGGTATTCTTTCAACTGATCCAGAATTTCCGGCAAGTATTCCTCTCCCCAGTCCACATTAAAAGTCAAGGCCATTTTTGGGGAGTCAGAATTGCCCTGATAAATGGGCTGCCAGGGACTCTTCCCCTGTAACACAGTAACCTCCGCATTGATGCGCCCATAGCTGATGGTGCCGGCTATTATTAGAAGTAAGAGCACTAGGCCGCCTGTGATTATTTGCCGGTAGCTCCAGAAATATATCCTCACTTTATCCCTCCTCGAAAAGAGTAGTCAAGAGAATATATTCCTTCCTCCCCGGCTTTTATGCACTAAAAAGAAAAACCAATAAAAAAACCATAAACTTTAAAGTTTACGGTTTTTCCCTCTTTTTGTGGTTTCTTCTTTCGCGGAGGGCTTCTTTGCGGGACAGCTTTAAACGCCCCTGCTGATCAAAACCAACAGCCTTGACCAGGATCTCATCTCCGTGCTTAACCACATCCTCCACTCTTTCCACTCTGTTCTCCGCCAATTGTGAAATGTGCACCAGGCCCTCTTTACCTTGAACTCCCAGAACGCCGGGAATAACCTCCACAAAAGCCCCAAAATCAGTAATCCGGGTTACTTTTCCTACATAAATACGCCCCACTTCCACCTCTTGAGTCAAGGTTTCAATAATATGCAAGGCCCGATCGCCGGCATCACTGTTGGCAGCAGCGATAAAGACCCGGCCGTCGTCTTCAATGTCGATTTCTGCACCGGTCTCCTCAATAATTTTTTTGATAATTTTTCCGCCGGGACCGATAATATCCCTGATTTTATCGGGATCAACATAAGTCTGGATAATTCTTGGCGCAAACGGGGACAGTTCAGGTCTCGGTTCGGCAATAGCTTCCCGCATCTTTTCCAGAATATACAACCTGCCTTTTTTGGCTTGTTCCAGGGCGGCAGACAGAGTTTCCCGGTCAATACCGGTGGTCTTGATGTCCATTTGCAGGGCAGTGATGCCCTTTTGAGTTCCCGCCACTTTAAAGTCCATATCGCCAAGGGCATCCTCAACTCCCTGGATATCAGTCAGGATAGCGACTTCTTCTTCCTCTTTGATCATTCCCATAGCTACCCCGGCCACAGGAGCTTTGATAGGCACACCTGCATCCATCAGAGCAAGGGTGCTCCCACAGACACTGCCCATGGATGTGGAACCGTTGGAACCGATTACTTCGGATACCAGCCGGATCGTATAAGGAAACTCATCTTCGGCGGGTAAAACCGGCTCAAGAGCTCTTTCCGCCAAAGCACCATGTCCGATTTCCCGCCGGCCTGGACCTCTTATCGGACGAGCTTCCCCTACACTATAAGGAGGAAAGTTATAATGATGCATATACCTTTTTGATTCCTCTACGCCTAAACCATCTAATATTTGTTCATCGCTGACCGCCCCCAAGGTGGCCACAGTTAAGACCTGTGTCTCACCTCTGGTAAAAAGGCCTGAGCCGTGTGTCCTCGGCAATACACCTACCTCGCAGTAGATGGGGCGGATTTGATCCGGTTTCCTCCCGTCAATTCTAAGCTTGTCTTCCAGAACCATTTTGCGAAGCAACGATTTCTCCAGTTCATCCAGCACCTCTGCACAGGCTTTAGCAACTTCTTCCTGTTCCTCAATCAGGCCAGGATTCTCCTGCAAAAACTCCTCCATGGTCTCATCCTTGACAGCCTGGATAGCGCTTTCCCGCTCTTTTTTCCACAAGCCCTGCCGGGCAATCTGATAAATGGCTTCTTTCATCCGCGGCTGAGCAAATTCCCGGAAATTAACGTTAATGATCTCCGGCAGCGCCGGCTCGTCAATCTGCATTTTCTCTTTGGCTAGCCCTATCTCCCGGGCTTCCGCCGTAAAATCTTCAATGAAATTGATCAGTTCCTTAATCTTTTCATGGGCCAACATGATGGCTTCCAGCATCACTTCCTCCGTCACTTCTGCCGCACCGGCTTCCACCATCATGATAGCCTCTTTCGTACCGGCCACCACCAGATGCAAATCGCTTTTTTCCATCTGGTCCAGACTAGGACTTACCACCAGACTGCCGTCAACGTATCCTACCAATACCGCCGCTGTAGGGGAATGAAATGGAATGTCGGAAATGCTCAAAGCGGCAGACACTCCCACCATGGCGGCTACCTCCGGAGGATTGTCCTGATCCACCGATAATACCGTGGCTACAATATGGACATCGTTGCGAAATCCCTTAGGAAACAGGGGACGAATGGGTCTGTCGATCAAACGGGCCGACAAAATGGCCTTTTCACTGGGACGCCCTTCCCTCTTGATGAAACCGCCCGGTATTTTCCCCACTGCGTATAGCCTTTCCTCATAATCAACTGTTAACGGGAAAAAATCAATGCCTTCCCGGGCTTCCTGGGAAGCCGTAGCCGTGCAAAGAACAACCGTATCCCCGTAACGAATAAGAACAGAACCGCCGGCCTGCTGAGCTAAACGCCCGGCTTCCAAGGTCATTTCCTGACCTTCAAAAAAAATAGACTTGCGTAAAATCCTAGCAGAACCAGAACTCAAATCATGAAAACCTCCTCATCTCTGAATAATCATTTATCGTGTAGCAATTCTCCGCATTAGCTATTATTTCCTTCATTATACACAAAAAATACTAATTTTCAGCTTTCCCCTGGGCGGATCCGCACCAAAAAAAAAGAGCGAACCATCGCTCTCAGGGTAGTCTTCCTATCTCCTCAAGCCGAGTTTCTCAATAACCCGCCGGTAACGCTCCACATCTTTTTTCAAAAGATAATTCAGTAAACCCCGGCGCTGACCAACCATCTTCAACAAACCGCGCCTGGAATGATGGTCCTTTTTATGGATTTTCAAATGTTCCGTTAGTTGATTGATGCGGCTGGTTAAAATGGCTATCTGTACTTCCGGAGAACCTGTATCCCCATCGTGGATCTTGAACTCATCGATTATCTGCTGTTTAGTTTCTGCATCCAAAGCCACAGCCTTCACCTCCTTTTAATTATGGAATCCCCCCGGCCAAGTAAAACGTTGGAGGATCGTTTAACCTAGCAAGGGTTGAGATAAATACCATGTGTATTATACCTAATCATCACAGCGGAATCAATTCATCCACAAAAATTATCTCTATCTCGGGTTTTTCCCGTTTCTTTTACACCTGATTTAGAGATGCGAATTCTAAACCCCTTGCGGCATAAGGCCTTAAGGGGGAATTTTTTATGAATTTTTGTCATTTTTCCGTGGCATTATTTGGCATAATGTGGTATAATTAAATAAATATCGACACTCAGAGACGGAGGTTCTTAATGTGTACCTAAAAAATCTTATCGAAAAGACACGGGGAGGACTTATCTTTCTATCGCTCAGAAATACAGGGATCCAGAGACAGGTATTTCCACTGACCGTACTGTTAAATCCCTTGGTTACCTTGACGAACTGGAGAAAATATACGATGACCCTATCGCCCACTTCAAAGAGCTTGCCCGGAAAATGACTGAAGAGGAAAATGCCCAAAAGAAGTTGACTTTGTCCATCAATATGGAGGAAAAACTTGCTCCTAATACTGATAACAGAAAGAATTTTGGCTATGCGGCAATTTTAAAGATTTATCATGAATTGGGTTTGGATGTGTTTTTCAAGAATAAGTCCAGGCATGAGAATTTTAAGTTCAATACGAATTCCATCATGATGCTTTTGGTTATCTCCAGGCTCCTTTCTCCCGGCTCCAAGAAAAAGGCTTTTGAGGAAAAAGGGCGGTATTTTGAGCGTTTTCATTTTTCTTTGGCGGATGTTTACCGGTCCCTCTCTCATTTTTCGAAGATTGCCAAGGAGTTTCAAAGGTATTTGAATGCTCAGATCAGTGAGAAGTATGGGCGTAATACTAAGACCATCTATTATGATGTGACCAATTTCTATTTTGAGATTGATGAGGGGGATGAGTTCCGTAAGTTCGGGTTGTCAAAGGAAAACCGTCGGAATCCTATTGTGCAGATGGGATTGGCTATGGATGCTGATGGGATACCTCTTCATTATGATTTGTTTCCTGGTAATACGGTTGATAAGGAGACCTTTCGGCCGGTTATCGGGGAAGTAAGAAGAAATTATGATACGGGCAGGATTATTGTTGTTGCTGATATGGGGATTATTACGGGGGATAATATTTTTTATCTTCAGGGTAAGGAGAAGGGAAGGAATTTTAACGGTTATGTGTTCAGTTTTTCGGTCAGGGGCGGCACTCAAGAGTTTAAGGAGTATGTCCTTTCTGATGAGGGTTACGTAGATCAAAATGGCAAGCCTGCCGATGAAAATGCTGATTTCAAGATGAAAAGCAGGGTCATTGCCAGGTAAATCAATGTAACGTTGCCTAGTGGAAAAAAGACAAGGAAAACGGTGTATGAAAAGCAGGTGGCTTTCTGGGGAAGAAAATATGCTTTAAAGGCTCAGGCTGAACGGGAAGAGCTTTTAAAAAAGGCTTTTGATTTGGCGGCTAATCCTCAGAGCTACAATAAGGCTACTTCTTATGGGGCGGCCAGGTATGTGAAGAATCTTAAGTTTGATGAGAAGACGGGAGAGGTTCTTGCGGTTAAGGAGCGTCCGGTTGTGGACTGGGAAAGGGTTAGGGAAGAGGCCAAGTATGATGGCTACTATGCGATTGTCACCAGTGAATTGGATATGTCTGATGTTGAAATAATTGATACTTACCGGGGTTTGTGGAAGATTGAGGAGACTTTCCGGATTACTAAGGGGGTTTTGGAGACCCGCCCGGTGTATGTATCTCTTCAGGATCATATTAATGCTCATTTTTTGATTTGCTTCATCGCGCTTACGATTATGAGGATTATGCAAAGAAAAACGGGCAATGTTTATTCTGCGGAACAGATTATTGAGTGTCTTCATAGGATTTCTTGCTCAAAGGAGCATGAAAATGTTTATTTGTTCGATTACAGAACTGAAGTTTCCGATGCTATTGGGAAGGCCTTGGGGATTGATTTTACCAACAAGAGGCTTCGTCTTGGGGACATTAAAAAAATTGGAAGTGTAAATTATTTTGTGTAAATGGATTTGTTCCTTAAAGCTTTGTTTACTGGCTTAGCATTAGTTTAACATAAATTGGGAATAATATTCATGGCTCTTACCTATCAGGGGGATAGGGCAATGCCGGAGGGCAACCCGAGCGCCTGTTAGGGTTCTCCTGAGGATAGGGGTGGCTTTTTGCTGCCCCTTTACCGATCCTTTAAATATCCTTGGGAGAACAAAAGCGATAAACTCTGGGGCGAAGCCCCAAAAGTTATATTATTAACCCTGGTTTTATTCGATCCCTGAAATAGATGGCAAACTGTGAGATACAACTCCCCCAATCTTTTAATGGCATGGTCCATTTTTTATAAATATCCATGGTAGCCAGATAGACTATTTTAATTAACGCTTCATCGTTTGGATAAGCTGTCTTGGTTTTGGTGACTTTCCTTAATTGTCGGTGATAACCTTCAATGATGTTGGTAGTGTAAATCATCTTTCGTATTTCATGGGGATATTTGAAGTAAGTAGTTAATTCTGACCAATTATTCTCCCAGGAACGAATTATAATTGGGTATTTGTTACTCCATTTTTCTTTAAATTCCCCAAAGGCAAACTCTGCTTCTTCCAAGGTTAAAGCCTGATAAACTTTTTTCAGATCCGCCATTATTTCCTTCTTGTGTTTGTAAGGTACATACTTTAATGAGTTACGGATCTGGTGGATTACGCATAATTGGAGCTCTGTTTGAGGAAAAACAGCGTTAATTGCCTCAGAAAAGCCGGCTAAACCATCTTTGCAAGCAATTAGGATATCCTCAACACCACGATTTTTCAGTTCATTGCAAACATTGAGCCAAAACTTTGCACTTTCATGTTCTCCTACCCAAATACCGAGTATTTCTTTATGACCTTCCAGGTTGATACCTAAAACGCTGTAGGCTGCCTTATTAACAATACGGCTGTCCTGGCGCACTTTAAAGTGAATGGCATCAAGGAATACTATTGGGTAGATTCGGTCCAGCGGCCGGGATTGCCACTCAGCAATCATAGGCAGTATTTTATCTGTGACCTTACTGACCATAGTAGGGGATACATCAATACCATAGATATCCTGCATGTGTTTTTCTATATCCCTGGTAGACAAACCTTTAGCATACATAGCAATAATTTGGTCTTCTAATTGGTTAGATGTGTTCTCGTATTTCTTGACAATCTGAGGCTCAAATTCCCCGTTACGATCTCTGGGAACTTCAATTTCAGTTTGTCCAAACCTTGTTTTTACCGTCTTCTTGCTGTAACCGTTTCGCTTCCGGCTGTTACCGCTGTTATTACCGACTGGATCATGTTTTGCGTAGCCAAGGTGCTCCTCCATTTCTGCTTCAAAGATTTGCTGCAGGGTCTCTTTAAAAAGGTCTTTTAGCTTTTCATGGATGTCATCCATACTACGGCAGCCTTTGGCTAATTCTTTTGCCAATAATGATTTGTTTTGCATAAATGGTCATCTCCTTTTATTGGATAGTATTACCATTTACACAAAACTTTTTACGCTCTCAAAAAATTTTGGTTCAGGTCAAAAAATGAGCTTTTCCCCTACATCTTTGTGATAAATTCGAAAAGCCGCTAGCTCTTGTGTGGCAAGAGTTTGCGGCTCTTTTTTTGGTGGTTTGCTGTAAAAGTCGGGATTATACCCCGATTCCGAAATATTTCAATAACTATTTTAAAGTAATCCAATCAAGAATTTTTCTCGATTGGCGTCAATCTCATTGCAATCCTATAGTTTCACTTCTATTTCCAGCCCCGACTTAAAATCAACCACTATCCTGTCATCATATACAATCACTTTTTCAATCAGTTTTCTGACCAGTTTATCATCGAACTCCGCAATATCACCCGTTTGCGTGTTAAGAAAGTCAGTCATCTCAGCAATCCGATCCCGTTTATCTTGGCGGAGAGCGTTTCTTGAAAGTGTTTCCTGCTTTAAATCTCGTAAGCGGTAAATCTCGTTGACAATATTATCGTATGCTTCCTTTGAATTTGCCTTTTGGATCAACTCGGTTTGGAGTTCTTCCAGCCTTTTATCAATATCTGCTGTACTTTCATCCAAATCCTCGCTTAATACGGTTTTAATATTCTTCTTCAGTATGGCCAGAAAGGAGTTTTTTCCGCTAGCCGCAACATTGATGGCTTCTACAATTTTCTCTTTAAGCGTATCTTCGGGGAATTGCAAGTTTAATTGCCACCCATATTTTGGCATCCTCTGATTATACTGCCATCTTTGCCATCTCATTGGCAGATTTATATCCATGAATTTTTCTTGGGTAATTATTCATCCAGTTCTCAATTCGCCTAATATCTTTCTGTTTAAGCTTGCTGATATCTGTGCCCTTTGGAATAAACCGACGTATTAGCTTATTAGCATTTTCATTGGACCCACGTTCCCATGCGCTGAATGGGTGAGCGTAATAGATTTTAGTCCGATGAGTGCCCGGCTTTCTGATTGAACTCTCTAATTCTACACTATTAAGAAACTCGCTTCCGTTATCTACCGTAATGGTTTTGAACACTTCTGAAAAGCGTGCTCCGTACTCTCTTTCAAGCCTATCCAGCGTTTTCTTCACTGATTTCTGTGTCTTTTCCGGCATCTTTCGGATAATCTCTTTTCTAAACTTGCGTTCTGTTAGAACTAAGAGTGCGGCTTTGCCTTTCCCTTTGCCGCTTACAACACAATCCATCTCCCAATGGCCGGCTTCTTCACGAGTATTAGCTGCCGCAGGTCTTTCTTCAATGCTTCTGCCTTTTAGATTGTTGTGGGCAACTCGTACCCTCTTATGGCGATTTTTTTTAGGTACTCGTTTTACTGGAAGGTTTTTATTTGTTATATTTGCAAATACTTCTTTGTCGATATAGTTATAGAGCGTTTTTGTGCATATACTAGTCTTAAATTTTAAGCCTTTTGCCCGGATTTCGCCAATGACTGCGTCAGGGGTATATCCCTCTTTGATAATCTTTTTTTCAATGTAATCGGCTAGTCCATGGTCATGACCGATCTTTAAGCATGCTCCCTTATTAGCAGCTCTCTCCCGGTATATTCGCTCTGCTGTATCTGCACAGTATCTATCAACATAAACCAGGTCGCTTCTCAGCATCCTGACAGTTCCACGGGCAATCTCACGTTCGATGGTTCGCTTATGCTTGCCTAACAGCTTTGCTATCTCGCTGGGTGACTTCTTCTCCTTTAGAAGAATTTCAATCTGATAGCGTTCTTTTACAGTGATGTGTTTAAAGCGGCGGGAAGTCGTGGTACAATTGAGTTGACTCATGTGCTTTGCCTCCTTTATGTTTTTAAGCGTAGTTACCTTAAACATATCAGAGGTTTAGCCTTGAGTCTCTATTTTTTATTAAATGCGGCAATTAATTTTACAACTTACCGCTACCCAAGTGTTTATGCCTGCAATCTCTTGACCGCCGGATTTCTTAACCTTTTTGCCAAGCAAAACACATTCTTTGCCGCCTTTTATGACCGGCTTGCCTTTGTATAAAGTCTGTGTGACCCTGTGGTAATAGTCATTTTTGACCCACGTTGGAACTTCCACACTGCCGGGGTAGTAATTCTTTACACTGACCTTAAACTCCACCATATCTCCAATTCCAATATCAGTATTGGTATCTGTACTGTTCTCCAGCGCTTTTTTTACTGCTTTACGGAAAGTGTCCATATTCTCCCCATGCTTGGGAAACCAGTGCATCACATCAGCATGGTTGCTGGCAATACCGAGCTTATATCCCTCGGAGTGGCAGATGATGTCATTTTCATTAAGGCTGTACTTCTTGCAGAGCATAACGCAGAGTTCAACGGCGTTCTGCCATGCTTTGCGGAAATAATCTTCTTGCTTTGCTGCATCATAACCCACCATTACCGACCCGGATTTATACGAAAACCCAGCAGGCTCACAGATTTCAAAGCCAATATGGGTATTGTTGGCTGCTCCTCCCGCATGCCACCCGCGATGATCCCAAGGCAGGTATTGCCAAACCTCTTTATCGTCTACAAAAGCGTGAACACATACCTGCCTATTTATTTCGCCGGCCTTGTAAGATTTGTTCCAACGGGAAAACCACTCAGCCGCCATTACACCCGGCACAGCCGTCGAATGTACCATGATTCCTTTAGGCGTGATTTTGCGGCCTGCTGTATAGCAATCGTTTCGCGTCATGTATTTAGTAAAAAGCTTCATTTCTTTTCATCCTCCTCATTTGAGCGGCCATGCAGTTGTTCCAACGCGTTCTTCAGCTTTTCAGGAATGGGCAGTCCTATATGTGCTGCATTTTCAAGAATTGAAATGCCCTCGTTACTCAGGTAAAAGAAAATCACCGCTGTCCGGATTGCCCCGCCGTTGCCGAGCACCTGGCTGTCGATGATGTGTCCCACACCCACAAGTACAAAAATAAGTACCTTCTTAAAGATGCCCTTGGCTCCGACTTCACTCGAAAGCTTTCTGTCTACAATGGCACACATCACACCGGTCACATAGTCAATGGCCACAAAAGCGATGAGCGCATATAAAAATCCATCCAGCCCTCCAAGAAACCAGCCAAGAAATCCGCCAATAGCAGTAAAAACCGCCTGTACCCAGTTCCATACCGTTTTCATTGTCTTAACCCTCCGTTCAACTTGAATTTTGCATATAAAAAAGCGCCCTGCCTTAAAGCAAAGCGCTGAAAATTAAAACTTCTAATCTATATTTGCTTCGGAAGCGCCTCCCACAGCCGCATATCCTCCTGCCCAAGCGACCAGATGGCTATACCTCGCAGTCTCCATCGATAAGCCGCTTCGTTTGCCCAGTAAACAAGGCTGTCCACATCCTGATAATACAGAATAGAAAAACCATCTGCATCTCCGAGGAAGAGACGGGATATCCAGATATTGATGTCTTTTGGTATAATTTTTACTTCATAGTCATTACCGCAGGAAAGCGTCAAAAGCTGCGAGTGAAAAAAATCATAGTCCATCGAAATGTCCTCATTGCGAGTTGCCGATTCCTCCACATCGCTATTTACTGAAAACACCTGAAATTCATCATCCCACGTGACACCAGTGCGAGCAAGCCTGCCAAAGCTGGTTATATTTCCATCCGGAAGTTCCACATCAAAACGCTCGTATGGTTCATATACCCATGCATCGCCCAGTCGCAGCAGCTCGCATACCGTCCGGTTGTCCGAGCAGTAACCTACATAACCACTACCACCGGTTACATTCACTGTGAAGCGCAGGGTTGAAGCTGCACCTGAATATACTCTTACCTTATTGCCGCGTTTTCGCATTTCTATAGTATACATATTCGGATTAGCACGAAGATCGGCATCTGCAGTTTTTGAGAAACTGGTGGAATAGCTACCAAGCAAGGAATTACCTTGATAAAGCTCGACTCTTTGCGTGTCATAATTTAAGCAGCAGAAAATATCTCCAAGGAACACCCCAGCCCGTCCACTGCTATTTTGAGGGAAAGCCAGCCTTGCCCGGATATGAATATCGGAAAACCCGTCGTATTTCCATGCAAGTTTGCCATATCCCTCGAGCTGGGAATATGGGCGACTTTCTGTGCTGTCTGGGTTCTGCCAAACATCCCATTCGCCATCCAGCACAGTCCAGTAATTTTCAGGCAGGATGTTCCTGTCCCGAAAATCCTCATACCAAATAAGCGCCGAGTCGGGTTTTCTTCGCAACATTTCAAAGGTCAGTTTAAAACCTCGATCCGGCTCAACCATCACACCATTTACATCCTTGAACCGACGAGGAGAGAGCATAAAGCTGGCTTCACCGGCAAAGGGATACTCCGAAAATCCACTGCAAACCCTAAAACCGTAAAACTGGACTCCCGGCACACCACCGCTTATGCTGACAGCATGCGTTCCCTCTTGGAGAAATACACCTTTTGCAAGTGTCAACCAGCAAACTCTTCTCCAGTATGGCCACCATAAACGGTTCTCGCTGAAAGTCTTTGATTCACCATCAAGGGAAACGATAATCGCATTTTTGTCCCAGTAAGGAAAGCAAAGCTGTACTGCAATATCGTAATATCCCGCTTCTCTTATCTCAAAACGGTACTCTGCTGACGCCTGGTCATCTCCAAGTGAGGCCATCTCATCAGTAATAATGACATTTCCTTCGTATTCATCCGGAACTCCGTTCCTGTCAATATAAATGGTTCCGAACTCCGCTTTCTGCTCCTTGCCATAGCTTGTCAAATATCTTCGCCTGTTATAAACCCCTTTTAGCAGCGGATATTCCCAGGATATAGCATCCCACCCTTCCATATAGTCATATACATGAGGAAGAGCCCAAGGTACTTTGTTATAGTCATCCCAGTAAGCCACAATTGGAATAAACGGCTGGGGCGGTGCATCGCCTGTGAAATTGTAAACCCCAGTCATCCAGTATTTTGCCGCATAGTAGGTATTAGACACTCCTCGATAGGTTATTCCAAGGTTTTCAGGTGTATCATGAATCCTCCAGTTCCAGCCATAAGCAGGCAACCCCATGAATATCTTGTCGGGTGACATAACGGAAACAGCATAATCATATATGCCCTCAAGCCAGTCACGAGGAGATACTGGGCCGGGAGCAGAGCCCGCCCATGCCATGCCATAGCTCATGATGGCGGCGGTATCGCAATAGTCGTTAAGATCGGCATAAACACACCAGTTTTCACCGCCCACCGAGCCTTGAACGCCGGTCATACCCGGCAGGCAGATGTTGACAAGCTTTGTTGCATCATAAGACTTAACTGTATTATATATATCCCTAAATAAAGCATTCGCCGCATCCTTGTTTTCATAACCGCCACCGCGCTCAAGGTCAATATCTACCCCAGCGCACCATGGGTACTTGTTCATGATTCGGATGATTTCAGTAAGAAACTTATCCTTTGCACCGTTTTCGTTGTTGCGAAGTGCAGTAAAAATATTGGCTATTCCATGATTCATAATTGTGAGCAGCCACTTAATATGAGGCCATTTCTGAATATACGGTAGCATGCTGCTGATGCTGGTACCGGTTTCAGTAATTGTGCCTGTTTCGTCAACCTCAAAAGTAAAAATGCCTACCGTATCAAAGCGGTCGCCGTAGTCTCTAAGCGCCTCATACATTCGGGCATTACCCATAAAACTCCACACCATGCACCGCTTACCTTTTAAAAAATCCCTCACAACCGGTCACCGCCTTCCTGCATCTCCTGAAATTCAAAGAGCACCCGCGCCGATTTTCTCTCTTCCAGCTTCACCATATGTTTGCTGTCCCATGCCGCAGAATATTGATAAAACCCATCCTTAGGAGTCTGACTTCCGTTTTTTAGGCATTGGCGGGTGGAAGCCTTGAGTGTCAGCTCATCGCCTGCGTTAACCGGGTCAAGAAACCTTACCTTATGCGCGCCCATACCTTGGGACATTTCAATACTTCCTGCGGCCATATCCTGTATAGGATAGATATAGCAGTCAAGACCAGCAGAAGTTTTACCCAGGTTGAATAAAATTACAGTCTCCGCTGTTCGCACCACACCGTTATAATGCCGGGGCGGAACTGGCTGCCCGTTTTCCTGCATTTTCGTTAGCATTTTGCTCGTGTGGACGGTATAGCCTGTCAACTGATCTCCATCCTGAAGCTGCATGTCGGTGAAATAGATTATTCCGGTACAGTCGGAAATCTTGAGAATCACAGTAACGCCCACCACATGTTTATTGCTTTTTAGTTGTATGGTTTCTGTAAATCTTGAAAACTGCATCCATTTCACCTACCCGTCTAATGTCCACTGAATTTCGCATACATGCCCGATCCATCCAGTGGAAACCGAACCGCCCTGAAGCAATAAGTCTGTAAAGTACACTGTGCCGGTGCAGTCAGTGACGCACAGCCTGATGGTGATAGATTTGACTCTGCTGATACTTTTCGGAGAAATACTGTGTGCAATCTGATTGAAATATGCCATATCATCACCCTCAAATCAGGTCTATAAATCTTGTTTCTGTTGTACCGTCCTCGTATTCAATGACTATCTCAACACCAACTTGGCCGTTTTCGCCCTTTTCAAGGTTTTCGGAAGCAATCTGCGCTGAAAATGTATAACTTTTACGTGTTGCTGGGTATACCGTCTGTGATAGACTCTTTGTCATACCAGGTACACCGACAGCCTTGAAGGAAGCAGTTCCCGAAACACCATTTTCAGTATCCACTTCAAAACCGGAATTTACCCAGTAGGCAAAACCATCATCCGCCCTGGAATTGCGCAGATGGTTGAATGGTACCATATCTTTAATTTCCTGACGGTTTATCAACTCTGCTGAGGACAGCGCATCCGCTGCCTTGTCCCACTGTGCTGAAGAATCTCCGAGTTCCCGTAATTTGGTAGAAAGCTCTATTACTGTTTTCCAAGGCTCCTGCAAGTTGTACTGCCTTCGCACAACACGTGTCTTTACCAAAAGGCCTAGTTCTTTATCGTCCACTGTAACAATATCACCCAGTTTCCATGCTTCGTGCTCATAACCGGTCAGCGCAGATAAATCCATAGCAGACAGCACATATGACACGCGAGGCTTCGAATATTCTGCAAGCCGCATTTTTGCATATTCCAGCATCTGATATGGATTCGTAAACGACGAACAATCAAGCGTTGACACCCTCACTTCACTGGAAAAAGTGTAATCTTCCACGTATTCATTCCCTCCATTAATTGAAGCGAAGGTCATTCCGTCCTTTCCATAAGCATAGAGCCTTGTCACTAATTCGCGTGTATCGACTACCCGCTGAATACTTTTCAAGTTCTTTCTATATGAAAAAAGCGCTCCGCTGTCGGTACCGCTAAAAGTCAAAAGGTGTACCTGGCGGTTGGCGCTGTCAAACACCAGATCGCCGCCATAAATATTCTGTACGGCGCGAAGGATGGATAAGGCATTTTTTTCTGTACACTGCCATGTCCGTTTCGTAGTGACAGTAACATTTCCTACTGTCCAACCTGTACCCAAAAGTGCATATTGCATCGGAACATCTGCAGTATCTGCATTGAATTCTCTAGGTTCTTTTTCCGCACTGAAAGACAGATCGTAAAACACCGCTTCAGCATATACTTGCGTAATAACACGCCCATCTTCGCTTTTATTGTCCGTCAAGGTACGGATCCGGTAAATGTCATTTACGATCTGCACCTGCTTTTCATTTTCCAGTGCGCTTCTTTTTGGATCATGGAACGGAAGTTTGAATTCCAGCGTGTCCGCACCGTTCACCTCGCCAGTGACAATGATATCAAAGGCATTTTCAAGAACAGCTTCCCATGCTCCGTTTTTGTCCAAAACTACAGGACGGGCAAAGCCTAACTTCTCATAAGGCGCTTTCGGTATATCATGAAGCTGTATTTCCAGCAGTTTTGGCGTCTTCAACGGATCGCTGCTGGTAAGGGTAACCCGGAACCTTATATATTGCCGATTTGGCGATTGAAGCTCACCGCTGGTTCCCACAGCCTGCCATGCCGACCATTCTTCAAGATCATCGCTTGTGCTGGTCTCTACTAAAGACACTGACGTAACACCTGCAGTGTATTCGCTTGTGACAGCTACACGACCACTGCCCGATAAAGCACATGGAACCGCCCTTGTATAAAGTACGCCACTTGCAGGATACTCGCCATCTGTTGCTTTTAGGGTGACTGCGCCAGGCTCTGTCAAAGCATCTACATCCGAAGCCGCATCCCCACCGTTTGCATGTAAAGACGACTTAAAATACAACAGCAAATCGTCTGCTGTAAGCTGTGAGTCCGTTTCCAGAAACCAGTCGTCGAAGCCTCCGGCATAGTAGTAGGTATTTGCATGCATCCCCATAATAATGTCTGCTATACATTCCCGGTTCAACTCCCCCGAAAAGGAACGCACAGGCGACACCCAGATTGCCCCGTCGCTGCGATCGCATATGATGTTCTGCACCTTTTTGTTGCTTACTTCAATGATGGAGGCGATAAAATACCAGCCGCCGTTTTTCAAGGTAATGGTAGCTGTTTCACTCTGGTCGTAGATTAGTGTGCCGGAGGAGTTATACAACATCAGCCTAAGTCTTCCTTGATAAAGCGAAACATAAAAAATTGGCTGACCGGGTCCTTGGCGGGTATTGAATATGGGTATATATGTCTGGCCGACCGAATAGGTGGTAGGATTAATCCAACCGCCTACAACAATCTTTTCACCCAGATTGCTAAAGAAACTCCCATCATTTTCTGCTATAAGATGGGTCTTTTCAGAAGTCGGATTAACAATATTTTGCCTAAAGTATCTTCCGAATCTTCCAGCAATAAGGTTTGCTGATGTACCTGACCAGCCGGAGATGGTAAAATGTCTGCCATGTCCCGATGAATCCATAAGCTGAAGATTTTCGTCTGGTGTTTTTTCATTAAATCGCCATAAAGCAGACGTCCTTGATGTTACAGGAAACTCACCGGTAAAATCCTCTTGGCTCGTTAGAATTGATTTTATCGCCATGTTATCACCTCCATCTGCTTTTTGCCTGTATTTTTAACTCGGTAAATGTCGCATTTTCTGCGGCAATCTCAATATGATTAACACCTTTTCTGAGAATCGGAAAATTCAGATCCTGCAAGCTGGGAAGGCCATTTCTCAAGGTTCCGCCTGTTTCATCAATAACCTTAGCTGTTACCATGCCGGAGTCGACAATCAGAGTTTCACCTTCAGATAATGAGCCAACAATTCTCAATTCCTCGCCGTTCGTAATAAGCGAAATATAGCTTGATGAGGACGTTGATATCAAACCCTTCAAGAGATAAACCGGATTGGAATCCGCATTTCCTTTAACCCTCTCCAGCTCATGAAGACCTGTTTCAGAAAGAACAAATACCTCATCTTCCAACGCGTAAGCATACGGGTCGGGACAAACAAACCGAAGTTCAAAGCTGCCCGCTGTCCGCAGTAACCGCTCACAGTCAACCGCTTCTGATAAGCGAGCCATGAAATATCGGTCGGGCAAATCATCTATAACAAGTTGTTTAAGCCCGTTTTCCGGATTTAACCATTCAGCAACATTATCAAGAACCGATACAAGCTCAGCAAAACTGCGCTGGGGAAGCACACTACAGCTAATTATTATGTTTCGTTCTGATACGTCGCAGCCAAAATCTGCAATACCTGCTTTGCCCGGCACAGTTTCAAAGGAATTGCGCAGGGCAGGGGAGACCTGCCATTTGGTAAGTCTTGCTCGTATTTTCATACTTTGCGACGATATTCCATTGTAGATAAATCCCATATGCTTCCCTCCATTACGCTGTTATAAAACGTCCCTGCGCCCTTGAACCTGTCTGCATCAGGTTATATAACTCCTGTGAAATCCTGCGTATGTCTTCTTCACCACGAACAATCATCTGCTGCACCACAACAAGCGGCCCAGAAGCTAAACCGCTAAATCCACCTCGTCCACTTACATTAATATCAGGAGATATATTAAAATCTGTCGGCACTGCATTTTGCATATCGTCTGCCACTCTGGCCATAGCCTTGTCAAATCCCTCACCAATACCCAGTGCCATATTGCCGCCAATACCTTCAAAAACAGTGGACGGAGATCTGATTCCAAGAAAATTCTTTACTCCATCAACAATACCGGAAAAGAAACCGGAAACCTTATCCTTAATCCAGCTACCAAGGCTTTTAATACCTTCCCAGATGCCTTTTACAATGTTCTTACCAATCTCAACCACTGAAACAACCGCCTTGCCCAAACCTTCTATAATAGCCGCAACAATCTGAGGTAAAGACTTTACTAGTTCTGGAATGGCTTTCACAAGCCCGGCAGCAAGCTGTACGATAAGCGTAATTCCCAATTCTATGATCTTCGGCATATTGTTCGTCACAAAGTCAATGATTGTTGTAATTATCCTCGGCAGTGCTTCAATAAGTTCTGGCAATGCATTTAAAAGTCCCTGCGCCAGTCCCTGAATCAATGTAAAAGCAGCTTCAAGGATTTTGTCCATATTATCCAACAGCCCTTGCACAATGGTGATCACTGCTTGAACCGCTGCCGGAATTAGCTCCGGTAATGCTTCTCCAAGCCCCATTACCAACGCTGTGATTAGCTGCACCGCTGCATCAATGAGTAAAGGCAGGTTATCAATGAGTGCTCCGACAATGGTCATGACCGCATCTACTGCTGCCGGGATCAGCTCCGGCAGCAGGCTCAAGAGAGTTTGAAGCACCTGAGAGAACAATTCAGTTACAGTTTGCAACAGCACGGGAAGCAGATCTTTGACTGCTGAGATAATCGCACCGGTTGCCTCCGGCAGAGCGGCCACTATATTTTTCAAAACCGGTACGATATTTTTAACTACAGCCTGAAAGGCATCCACAAGATTTTGTGTTAGGTTCGTCATATCAGCGTTCGCATTGCCAAGTCCTGCTATAAACGAACTTAGAGAGGCTTGTAAAAGACCAATGGAACCGCTGATGGTCTGGGTAGACTCTCTTGCGAAGTTGCCAGCATACTGTTCGGTTTTTTCAAAAAACATCTGCATGGCGATCTCGGCCTTTTCGGCATTGGTTGCGCTATTCCAGGCAAAATCCAACCCTTTTGCAAGAGCATAAGCTTCGATGGTAGTGGCGTTCATGGCGACACCCAGATTATCCATCATGGTGAAGTTACCCTTGGCTGCGCCAGCGATGGATTCCATAGCAGTCTGCATGTCAATGCCCATAACCGAAGCCATGTCCGCCGCTCGCTGCATGGCCTTCTCGGTAAGTTCCAGACTTTTTTGCTGATCGACACCAGCACCCTGAAACAGTGCGCCCATTTTGTTGGCGGTGGCAAGGTACTCGGATTGGGACAAGCCCAGATTCTTGTAGGCTTCTTCTCCCGTTTTTTGGATACGTGCAGCATATTCGCCAAACACAGCTTCAGAACCGCCAAGGTTCTGCTCAAGCTCACCAAACTGCTCCACGACCTCTTTTCCCAGCTTGATGGCAGCCGCGCCCGCTGCGGCCGCTGCAGCACCCATAGCCGCGCCAACACCTTTAAGAACGCTGCCCAGCTTCTCAAATTTCGAGCTGGATTTTTCGGCATTGTCTCCACTTTCCTTCAATTCGTCCCCAAGCTCGTCTGCACTTTCAGCAGACTGTTCGAGCTCGCGCTCCATTTTGTTCAGTTCGGCTTTTGCATTATTAAGCTGTATTTGCCACGACTGAGTACGTCTGTCGGTTTCTCCGAAAGATGAGGCGGCATTGGCAAGCGCTTTCTCCAAAGTAGCTATTTTTTCTTTCTGCAATTCGATCTCTTTGTTAAGCACCTTGTTTCTTGCAGTAACAGCTTCAACTGACTTATCCTGCTTGTCGAACTGAGATGCGACCAGGTTCATTTCGCTACCCAGTACCTTAAAACTTTGGTTGATCTCACGAATGGCGTTTTTAAATTCCTTTTCGCCTTCAATCCCGATCTTCAAGCCAAAATTGTCTGCCACATAACCGCCTCCTTTCGAGTAAAAATTAAAAAATATAAAAGGCTATTGTATTTCAATGCGGTTTGGCATATACTAATAGTAGGGAAAGTAGGGAATTTCCTGCTTTTCAAATCCAAATGAAGGAGGACTTAGCATGAACGTTCCCATAGTTGATAATGCAAAGGTAATGGCCAAAGGCCAGATTACGCTGCCGAAAGATATCCGCTCCAAACTTCGCCTTTCCACCGGAGACCGCGTCACCCTCATCTGTGAGGAAGACAGGGTTATCCTTATGAATTCCGCTGTTTACGCCATGAAAATGCTGCAGAAGGAAATGGAGGGCGAAGCGGAAAAAGCCGGGATCCGCAGTGATGACGACGTCATGGATCTGGTGAAAGACGTACGGGCGGAGATTGAAGGACTATGAGAGTATTGATCGACACCAACATCCTTATCTCCGCATCCTTGAGCAGCGAAGGAACGCCTTATCAGGCGTACGTCAAAGCCGTTACACACCCCAACCATGGTATGGTTTGCGATCAAAACATCGATGAGCTTCGCCGGGTGTACAACCGGAAATTTCCTCACAAAATACAAGCGCTCGAACGCTTTTTGGCGCTTGCGCTTACTGTTCTTGAAGTTGTTCCGACTCCCGCCGTTGATGTGTCGGATGAAGCGCTTGTAAGGGACGCATCCGACAGGCCAATACTCAGGGCGGCTATTGCGGCAAAAGCCGACGTGCTTGTAACAGGGGACAAGGATTTTCTTGAATCCGGCGTTACAAACCCAAAGATCATGACAGCGACAGAGTTTTTGCAAATGGAATAACGGCAGCTTTACAAAGCGGGGATTGGAAGAAGTCCCTGCTTTTTTTATACCTAAATCCCATAAGGTATCACATCATCAATGGTAAGCATACGCTTTGGTTTGGCCAGCCCTAAAAACTGCTTATGACACTCCCATAAATCAAGCAGGTACCCAATAGGCATTAGCCATACTTCATCCTCTGAACGGTTGAGCTGGACAGTGCCGTAATATAAAAGCCGAGTGAACAATTCCTCATCGCTCACTCGGCCGGTGTGTTTTTTAAGTCATCCTCACTTTCAACGTTTCTTTTGGTACCCTTGAACATTGCTTCCATGATTGCGTCTTTATATGCTGCCAGTTCCAAAGGAGATGTGAGAAGTTCCACTGTCTCTTCAGTCAGGAGTTCACGCTTATCCTGATTTTTGAGGTTGTGTATCAAAATGCTCTGGTTAGCCAGCAGTGTAATCAGCCATACCACTTCGTCAAGAGCCATTTCGAAGTTCTCGGTTTTCATCAGTTTTGTGCCGAGGTTTTCAAGACCGCCGTACCTTTTTGCAATCTCCTTTGTCGCTTTAGTGGTTAGAATAAGCTGATATTCTTCATCGCCGATTTTGATAATCGCGCTTCTGTCATTATCCTGCATTATTCGCTGCCTCCTCCCACAGCAAAGACCGGCTCATAAACTTCCGTATACCAGCCGGTAATAGTTTCAGGCGATACACCGGGATCGTCGTCGCGAGAGCGTAAAAAGTTTTGTGTAAATGGTAATACTATCCAATAAAAGGAGATGACCATTTATGCAAAACAAATCATTATTGGCAAAAGAATTAGCCAAAGGCTGCCGTAGTATGGATGACATCCATGAAAAGCTAAAAGACCTTTTTAAAGAGACCCTGCAGCAAATCTTTGAAGCAGAAATGGAGGAGCACCTTGGCTACGCAAAACATGATCCAGTCGGTAATAACAGCGGTAACAGCCGAAACGGTTACAGCAAGAAGACGGTAAAAACAAGGTTTGGACAAACTGAAATTGAAGTTCCCAGAGATCGTAACGGGGAATTTGAGCCTCAGATTGTCAAGAAATACGAGAACACATCTAACCAATTAGAAGACCAAATTATTGCTATGTATGCTAAAGGTTTGTCTACCAGGGATATAGAAAAACACATGCAGGATATCTATGGTATTGATGTATCCCCTACTATGGTCAGTAAGGTCACAGATAAAATACTGCCTATGATTGCTGAGTGGCAATCCCGGCCGCTGGACCGAATCTACCCAATAGTATTCCTTGATGCCATTCACTTTAAAGTGCGCCAGGACAGCCGTATTGTTAATAAGGCAGCCTACAGCGTTTTAGGTATCAACCTGGAAGGTCATAAAGAAATACTCGGTATTTGGGTAGGAGAACATGAAAGTGCAAAGTTTTGGCTCAATGTTTGCAATGAACTGAAAAATCGTGGTGTTGAGGATATCCTAATTGCTTGCAAAGATGGTTTAGCCGGCTTTTCTGAGGCAATTAACGCTGTTTTTCCTCAAACAGAGCTCCAATTATGCGTAATCCACCAGATCCGTAACTCATTAAAGTATGTACCTTACAAACACAAGAAGGAAATAATGGCGGATCTGAAAAAAGTTTATCAGGCTTTAACCTTGGAAGAAGCAGAGTTTGCCTTTGGGGAATTTAAAGAAAAATGGAGTAACAAATACCCAATTATAATTCGTTCCTGGGAGAATAATTGGTCAGAATTAACTACTTACTTCAAATATCCCCATGAAATACGAAAGATGATTTACACTACCAACATCATTGAAGGTTATCACCGACAATTAAGGAAAGTCACCAAAACCAAGACAGCTTATCCAAACGATGAAGCGTTAATTAAAATAGTCTATCTGGCTACCATGGATATTTATAAAAAATGGACCATGCCATTAAAAGATTGGGGGAGTTGTATCTCACAGTTTGCCATCTATTTCAGGGATCGAATAAAACCAGGGTTAATAATATAACTTTTGGGGCTTCGCCCCAGAGTTTATCGCTTTTGTTCTCCCAAGGATATTTAAAGGATCGGTAAAGGGGCAGCAAAAAGCCACCCCTATCCTCAGGAGAACCCTAACAGGCGCTCGGGTTGCCCTCCGGCATTGCCCTATCCCCCTGATAGGTAAGAGCCATGAATATTATTCCCAATTTATGTTAAACTAATGCTAAGCCAGTAAACAAAGCTTTAAGGAACAAATCCATTTACACAAAATAATTTACACTTCCTCATTTGACGGTTAAGCCGCATGCTATGCGGCTTGCCGCCATTGACTCAGCATAACGTTCTTCTTGTCATAATGAATTCCACAGCTTGTATTTGCAAAACCTCCCGCCTTGCGAAGCCTCCTTATCAATTCCTGCAGGGTTTCAATGTCTTCGCGGTATGTCAGTATCGGGCTTACCAACTCGACGCTATATTCCCGGCCAGCCGCCACAATCCTGCCGTTTTCCTTTTTCTGAGTCCGGATGCTCCCGTCGCTCATGAATTTCCATATCCGTCCATCCGGTGCAATAACCTTTTGGGTATCGTAATAATCTCCGCTGGATTCAACCCGCCCTCCAAGAAAAGCTGCTGCAGTTTTTGCCGCTTGTTTTCTTGTAATCCCCGTCAATTCTACCTCGATTCCAAATCTCGTTGTAAGCATTGCGCTTTCTCCTCGCTTTCTCTGTGTTTTTTGCCCTTTGGCAGTGTACATTAGGCCATTGAAAACACAGGATAGCAAGGCAATTCTGCGTGAGTTTCCACTGGATTTTGAACAATTTTACACATCTTGAATTGTGTACATTTACAGCTTTCTGATCACATCTATACCATAAGCTGCACCCAAAGAAGAACCGCAGTCCCAGTTGATATGAACGGTACCGATATCATCCACGAAAGAGACTGTACCTTGGTCTCCCGGTTTCAGCTTAGAGTACGGATCATCCATGCAGATAAGCTCAACGCGTGTTCCCGGCGGATACTGCTCTTTAAGGCGAAGGACTGTTTCTTTTGAAGGGAAGCCTCTTGCACTCATAGCTCGTCCTCCTCTCCAGGATAATATGCGGCATACTTTGGGTAATCCCTACCATCCGGCATTACCAACACTCCATCAGACCGTCCCCGCTGCTTAACCAGCAGGCAACGCCACACTCCATCCTCATTAACGTGACAAAGCCCTTTATTTTCCTCAATGAAAATGCGATCAACACATAGGTCGGCAACGAAGTTATCATAATCAATCTTTGATAGCTCGATAGTTTTTACAACTACAAATCGTTTTCTCGTCTCATACCGATGCGGCACTTTTAAATCCTCTATTCTAAACGGATGCTTGACAAAGAAGGCGGTGCTATGAAAATCATTCATTTTCGTCCACCGCCTTTGCTCTGCCTTTCCGATACGCCCCGTTACCGGACAGCCTTGAAAGCAACACCTTGCGTTCAGTTTTGAAGTTATCACCTATAAACCCCAACCTAAGCAGGAAACAGCGAAAAGCATATTTTTCATTATCTGTTGGTTTTTCTTTTCGTAGTACTCGCTTCTGTAATTTTGCCTGTTCTGCCATCTGCGTTGCCAGCGTGATATACGTCTGCACCTCGTCGGCATTTAAGGTCGCGTTCCAGAAAGGGAAGGAAATCTCATCATTTTCAGCTAAGAGACGGGGAATTGCAAGTTTAATTGCCACCCATATTTTGGCATCCTCTGATTATACTGCCATCTTTGCCATCTCATTGGCAGATTTATATCCATGAATTTTTCTTGGGTAATTATTCATCCAGTTCTCAATTCGCCTAATATCTTTCTGTTTAAGCTTGCTGATATCTGTGCCCTTTGGAATAAACCGACGTATTAGCTTATTAGCATTTTCATTGGATCCACGTTCCCATGCGCTGAATGGGTGAGCATAATAGATTTTAGTCCGATGAGTGCCCGGCTTTCTGATTGAACTCTCTAATTCTACACTGTTAAGAAACTCGCTTCCGTTATCTACCGTAATGGTTTTGAACACTTCTGAAAAGCGTGCTCCGTACTCTCTTTCAAGCCTATCCAGCGTTTTCTTCACTGATTTCTGTGTCTTTTCCGGCATCTTTCGGATAATCTCTTTTCTAAACTTGCGTTCTGTTAGAACTAAGAGTGCGGCTTTGCCTTTCCCTTTGCCGCTTACAACACAATCCATCTCCCAATGGCCGGCTTCTTCACGAGTATTAGCTGCCGCAGGTCTTTCTTCAATGCTTCTGCCTTTTAGATTGTTGTGGGCAACTCGTACTCTCTTATGGCGATTTTTTTTAGGTACTCGTTTTACTGGAAGGTTTTTATTTGTTATATTTGCAAATACTTCTTTGTCGATATAGTTATAGAGCGTTTTTGTGCATATACTAGTCTTAAATTTTAAGCCTTTTGCCCGGATTTCGCCAATGACTGCGTCAGGGGTATATCCCTCTTTGATAATCTTTTTTTCAATGTAATCGGCTAGTCCATGGTCATGACCGATCTTTAAGCATGCTCCCTTATTAGCAGCTCTCTCCCGGTATATTCGCTCTGCTGTATCTGCACAGTATCTATCAACATAAACCAGGTCGCTTCTCAGCATCCTGACAGTTCCACTGGCAATCTCACGTTCGATGGTTCGCTTATGCTTGCCTAACAGCTTTGCTATCTCGCTGGGTGACTTCTTCTCCTTTAGAAGAATTTCAATCTGATAGCGTTCTTTTACAGTGATGTGTTTAAAGCGGCGGGAAGTCGTGGTACAATTGAGTTGACTCATGTGCTTTGCCTCCTTTATGTTTTTAAGCTTAGTTACCTTAAACATATCAGAGGTTTAGCCTTGAGTCTCTATTTTTTATTAAATGCGGCAATTAATTTTACAACTTACCCATTTTCAGCTAAGACTACAAGTTCCCCCTCAATCGACATCGCCTTCTTTATCAATGTCTCTTTGCTGGCCAGCATATTATTTAGGTTTTCAAGGCTAATCGCGCTAAAGCCCTCCAACGAAAGAGTAATTGTCATGGTTCCATCTGCCGATAAGCCCGCCATATTCAACGCGTCAATAACAGGACGGATGGTTTTTATTTCATCAAGACTGATCTTCGGTGAGTGAACCACGCTGTCCCTGTCAACCGTCCAGCCATCAGCTTCGTAGGCAAAGCCCGGCGCTCCGGCATAGCGCACCTGGCCTCCAAGGGCCTCGGCGATTATTGTGGCAATGACTTTCCTCTCCTGACCGGCAACCTTCTGTGAAAAGCGGAAGCTGTTATTCCTCATTCCGTACACCTCCCTCCGGAAAAGCTAAGTTTGCTCTGATTCTCATAAAAAATCCCACCTTTCTTCTTTTGGCGGGGTACATTAACGCTCTGTTTTAAGGGGAAAGCAAGGACATTTTCAAGCGATCTGTGTTTCCGCATAAGAGATTTTTTCATCCCCGCGCAGCAGGAATGCGGCGTTATCCCCGAACTGGGAAACATAGCGCTTTGCAATCACATCGCAGTACTTCGGGTCAAGCTCCATCATAAAACAAACCCGCCCGGTCTGCTGCGCGGCAATCATTGTGGTGCCGGATCCTCCGAACAGGTCAAGCGCCAAATCTTCCGCATGGGAACTGTTGCGCATGGCCTTTGCCACAAGCGAAACAGGCTTCATGGTCGGGTGTTCCTCCGATACTTTAGGACGGGGTATCTCCCAAACATCTGACTGTTTACGGTCTTTAAGCGAGCAAAGGCGTGTTCCTTCAAGCCAGCCGTACCAGATCGGCTCGTACTGGGTGTGGTAATCCTTGCGGGACAGCACGAGGCTGTCCTTTTTCCATATGATCGTGCTTGACCAGTGGTACCCCGCCTCCCGCAGGGCGGTCATAACGTTGCCCCATTCCTGGGCGCTCATTACCACATAGGTCATGCATCCGGCTTCAGAAACTTCCCGCATGCAGCTAAAAGCGCGCAATAAAAAAGCGCCGAATTCCTCGGTGCTCATATTGTCATTTAGAATTTGTCTTGGCTTCCAGCTTGGATGCCTGGTATCTGAACCGTAATCAACATTCCAGGGCGGGTCGGTGAAAACAAATCTCGCCTTTTGGCCAGCCATCAGCTTTTGCACATCTGAAAGCAGGGTGCTATCACCGCACATAAGACGGTGGCTGCCAAGCATCCATATGTCGCCCTTTTTGGTAACCGGAGTTTTAATCTCTGCAATTGCCTTTTCCACATCGAAATTGTCCTCTTTGACATTGGCGGCGGTCTTATCGCGGAACAACTCATCAATTTCTGCAGCATCAAACCCGGTAAGAGAAACGTCAAAACCATCTTCATTTAAATCCATAAGCAGATCGGTCAAAAGCGGAATATCAAACTCGCCGCTGATTTTATTCAGTGCGACATTGAGCGCCTTTTCCCGCTGTTCATCCAAATCAACTACAACACAGTCGATCTCCTTATACCCCAAGGCTGTCAATACTTTATATCGCTGATGTCCTCCGACAATGTTCCCGGTGCGTTTATTCCATATGACCGGCTCTACATACCCAAACTCTTCAATAGACCGACGTAATTTTTCATATTCAGGGTCGCCAGGCTTTAAATCTTTCCGCGGATTATATTTAGAAGGTTTTAGTTTTTCTGTTGGTATTTTCAGTATATCCATAAATCTTAACCCTCCAGTTTGATGGCTTTTTCACCGGTGAATTCCTCCCAGCGCTTAACAGCTAAATCACAGTAAACAGGGGATAGCTCCATTGCATAGCATTTACGCTCGGTCTGTTCAGCCGCAATTATAGTGGTTCCGCTGCCAGAGAACGGTTCAAGCACAATGCCGCCCTTGTCGCTGTGCATTTTGATGCACCGCCATGGAAGCTCCACAGGGAACATTGCAGGATGCTCCTTGTTTGCCCGTACAGTGGTCATCTCCCATATCCCAGCATAGCCCCATTTCTTGCGTTCTTCCTTTGTAAGCCGTTTCACAAATTTATAACTGTGTCCCGCAAAGGCTGAAAGCCATACATATTCCTGATCGTTATATTCCTCAACTTCTCCTTTATTGCTGAAGGCTGAAATATACTCATATTGCTGAACCGGCTTGTTTGAAACAAGATGATAGGGTCCTACGCCGAAATTTTGCCCTTGCTTCTTCCAAATGCGGATCCAGATAGGGCGGTAACCATTGTCCAAAAACATATTCACGCTGTAAACGCTGGTGGGTTCAATAAACTGGGAACCGGTAGCATAGAGATCCCCTAAGTTCCAGCAGACAATATCCGCATACCTGCACAAGTTTCTAATCACTGGGCGTACTGTCTCGAACCATGGATCAATCCCAGCTTTTTCATATTCTTTGCCTACCCCATATGGAGGGGAAGTCACTGCCATCTGTGCGTGACATCCGTCCATTAACTTCTCAAAATCTTCATCCCTCGTAGAGTCGCCGCACATCAAGCGATGATTCCCGAGAAGCCAGATATCGCCCCGCTTCGTTACAGGTTCGCGCTGCACGATTTCCTCATGCACTTTATCTATGTCAAAGCTGTCTTGTATTGCCTCTTTGGAGTACCATCGGTTAAGCAGTTCGTCTATTTCAGAAGCGTCAAACCCCGTAAGCGAAACATCAAATGCACCTGCGTCCAACTCAGCCATCAGTTCAGCCAGTTTATTCTCGTCCCACTCTCCCTGAATCTTATTAAGAGCAAGATTAAGCGCTTTTTCTCTCTGCAGGTCAAGATCTACAACGACGCAATCTATCTCTGTCTGTCCCAAGTCCAGCAAAACCTTTAAGCGTTGATGCCCGCCTACCACATTACCTGTTTTTTGGTTCCAGATAACAGGCTCCACATAGCCAAATTCCTCTATTGACCGTTTAAGCTTTTCATATTCCTTATCGCCAGATTTTAAATCCTTGCGCGGGTTGTATGCTGCTGGATTAAGTTTTTCAACAGATATTTTTTGTATGTTCATGCTGCATTCTCCTGTTCAATATTTTCTTAAGACCTTTTTTTGCGCCCTCACAATCTCCGTTGATTATTTGTCCCCGCAGAGTCTTAAACTGCTGCTTCGTTAAATGGTCTTTATATTTTCTTAGTTCCCTAAGAAAGATTGAATTTGTTTTATGCATCAGCCACCCCTCCTGGCTGTCAGGAGTTTTTCCATCACATCATCGTGAGGAGTAGCCCCCTTGTATTCGGTAGCACAGTTTTCCCGCACGACTTGATAAATTTGATACCACAGGTTATTGGCCTGTTTCATGAAGCTTTGACTCATAGCCACATAAGGTGACGGGATGGCATTACCAGTTGTCGGATGCTTAGCAAGAAAGCCAAATTCAGTGATACATTCCTCGCACTGGATCCACCGCGCCACACTCTGGGCATATTGCTCTATAAGCTGCGCAGGGATAAGATGAACACACCTGCGTTCCTTAAGCCACTGCCATGTTTTTTCGTATATTTCCACCGCCAGTGTTGTTTTTCCGTTCTTCTGCCTTGCAGCAAGATAATCCCTCGGTGGCGGCATGCTCTCTCCTTCCAGTTCCGCAGCATCCGTAAACTCCATTACCATGAGCTTTCGTCTGCCGGGATTTCCTTCCAAAATCTTATCCGCCAGAGGCTTTTTCTTCTGTCCTGCACCGATACGTGCCCCGCCGCGGTTGGTTCCGTCCTTTGCCATACACATCACCTCGATTCATGTAAAAATAAACAGGGGACATACCCTGTTTGAAACTGCGATTTTTCGCGCGTGACCCCCCGCCCGTTGCACGAAACATGTCCACAGGGGATTTTGACCCCCCTACCGTCTTACCCACCGCTCTCCTTCGCGAGCAGTGATTGAAGAGTGGCAACTTGTGCACAAGCTCATGAGATTGCCGTCCTCGTTGGTTCCGCCTTTGGATAAAGGGATAATATGATGTACCTCTTCGGCTGGTGTAAGCCTTCCGGCCTTTTGACATTCCTCGCAAAGCGGATGCTCTGAGATATATCTGTCCCGGATGCGCTTCCAGCTCCTGCCGTAGCGTTTTCGTGTTTGGGGATCTCGTTTGTATTTGTTGTAATAAGCATCCTCTTGCCTTTGATGCATGTCACAGTACCTTCCGTCCGTCAGTTCAGGACAGCCAGGAAAGGAGCAAGGCCTTTTTGGTTTTCTTGGCATCTGGCCACCTCCTTTACGGGTATAAAAAAGCCCTCACAGGTTCATCCCATGAAGGCTTATCTATAATTTTTCACAATACCATTATATTTGGATTTATAATGAATTTCATCTCATAAAAATCTCATCTTAAATACTAAACAGCATATTTGCTATTTACCCATGGCATCCTGCCGTTATAATATTTATCCGAAATATACCGCTGCATATCGGGTGGTAAAGCTGCAAGCAAAAGATAAGCTTTTTTTCTGTCTTCCTCTAAATCTTGGGTGCTCTTATAGAAGGAACATTTATCTTGCTGACACTTGTGTACAGTCAGGATATTGCAGCCATCCCTTCCGTTACTGCCAAAGCATTTATCAACCATCTTTCCTCACTCCCGTTTTATGTCATAAGAAAAAGCCCCGAAGGGCTTATGCGTTTTAATGTCATTTTTCACGATATCATTATATATGGGATACCTGTGATTTTCATCTCATAAAAATCTCATTACTACTTCCCGTATAAAAGCAGCGCCAGATGATTAAGCGCCTTGTCCTTTCTGCGGTACACCTGTGCTCTTTCAAGAAACAGCTTCTCTCCTATGTTTGCTACAGCTTCTGTCTTGCTCACATCATTAACGAAAAATTCTGTCAGTATAAACTGTTCTTCCTCCGACAGGGCTTCCCAAGCAGGCTTGAACCACTCCATATATTCTAATGCCCGTCTGTAACGTTCTTTCAACACATCAATCTCGTCAAGGCAAGCAGCAAGGCGTTCTTCGCCGCTTTTGGGATTGTGTTTGCCCGGAACTCCGGTAATCTTTGCGCTATACGGGCTTGTCATACGAGTTTCAACTTCATATATATCCTCATCACTATGCTCAATAATGTACTGCATGCTGCTGTAATCTTTCAATGCTTCAACAGCAGCCGCTTTTTTATCTAAATACTGCCATGCAATCAGCATATCGCACCTCCAAAAAATCAAGATAAAAAACCTCGATCTTTGAAGCAGTGTGCTTTTTTGCGTTGCTTTGCAGTGCTTGTTTCCTTGTTCGTTATGTCTTCGTTCTTTGCAGAAGGTCATGCTTTTCCAGAATAGCCTTCACCTCATCTACCGAATGGACAACCGCTGCCACGCCTCCGGCATTGAGGATTTTCCTTATAGTTGCTTCCTGCAGTTTTGTTGTCTTTCCCGATGGGGTTTTTACTTCAAAAGCCACAAACCGCCCATTTACACAGGCAATAATGTCTGGTATTCCTGCTGTCCCGTACATACCGCCATGTTCCTTCCAACAGAAACACCCCGGTACTGTCTTTAAGTACCGCAGGATTTTAGTCACAATACTTTTTTCGGACATACCTGCTCATCCTCCAAAATTGTTACCTTTTCCCCTCTTGTTACCCCGGTATTTCTAAAAAGGTAACTTCTCAAACCCGCTTTATAAGCGCATTTGCGGATTTTGTTACCTTGTTACCTCTTTTTTGGAGTAGGTATAGACACAAATATTTATATTTTTTTATTTTTTATTTTTCAAAAAATAATTTCATCTCTCGCGCGTATATATAAAGTTGAGGTAACAAAGGTAACATCGGTAACAAGTGGCTATTCATCAGCGTTTCGAGTGTTACCTTTTTGTTACCTTGTTACCTTTTTCGAGGTTAGAGAGGTTCAATATCTGTGATCTCAAAGCCGCTCACATCGCATCGCTCTTTTAATATTGAAAAATCAAGAGCCCAGGCTTTCTTAGTTTCATTCCCGAAACGCATCGTTTTATTGCTCTCCAGAAAAAAGTCACTTTGCCGCAACTGCTTCAGAAACTGGTTATACGGAAGACATTCACCTGTGATTGCATAATCGCGTCTGTACTTGGTATAGCGGTCATATACATCGCAAAAACGTATCCCGATAACCTTGCTATCTTTATCAAAAGTGTAATCTTGGTTTGGAGCCAGTTTCATCCGGGCCATGATTTCCAGCGTCTGTTCAACAATAGTCTTATTATTGCTGCCGCCATCCAGCAAGTACTCCTGCACACCGTTCCGAAGATATCGAATACATGCCCCTTTGTTAATAGGAAACACTTCAGACCATGTAACATTAAGGAATTCACACAGTTTGTTAATTAGGCTCAATCCGGCATAACAGCAGGCAAGGTTATTGACGATACGGGATGGAAACTCATCGGATATCTCTGACTTTGCCTCCTCATACCATTTCTCTGCCTCTGCGGCCGATACTCTGAGTGCTATATCCAACAGGCTCCGGCCGAAGCTGCCAAGCAGATCAGCTTTTGCACACAACTTATAAAATGCTTGCCTATGGCTGGCCGGTTTTAAGTCCTTCTTACTGAAAAGCAATTCAATGCTTCGTTCCCTGATAGCCGCTTCATCCGGCGATTCCTCACCAGCTACAATGATGGGAGCCAATAGCTCATAAGTAACAGCGCTTTGATCCGCCCGGCCGCGGACACCTTCATGCCCGTCATATGCATCACGAAGATGGTTGTATAAGGCATTTAGCCTTAGCTTGTCTATCTTTGAAGGTTTGAACTCATCCATCAGCTGTGGTATCAGATTTGATGATGCAGATTCTTTCATCAATGTAAATGCGGTAACCTGTGTAGCCGCTCTAATTTTGCTGCATGAAAATACCGGCAGAATAACCCGCTCCAATGTATTACTCTTTCCGCTGCCCTGTTCTCCGACAAGCAATAAGTGCGGAAACTTAATGCCTGATTTTTTAAGATGCGGCTTAATAAAGCATCCGGCTACCCAGGCCATCACTGACACCGTTTTTATGGGTTCGTTATAGCTGAGGATCCACTCTCCAAGCCTGATAAGCTGTTCCTTTGTCAATGGCTCAAAGGTAAGGATATCGGTTGTTATGCTTTTATACTTATCAAGTTGCACGATATCTTCAACAATGCTGCCTCCGGCTTCAATGGCACCATCCGTTGAAACATAGACCATCCGCCCGCCATGCTCATAAATTCCAAGAGCCTTTACCCCTGTTTTCCGTACCCACTCCAATTCGGATATATATCCTTTCAGCAGTTCTAAATCTCCTTCTGAGCCAAAATAGCCTAAGGATATTGTCCGGCGGTTCAAGATATTTTTAAACTTTTGGATGTTATTGAAGTCGGTAGTCATAAATGTCTGGCGGTATATTTCATCGCGGATTGTAATAAGATCAGCAGTCATCTGCGTTTCATCTTCTGATACAATCATCTCCACCGGCTGAATGATAAAGTTTGTTATAGGATACACACTTTCGCCTCTGGTGCGGTAATACCTGCCCTCATGTTCAAAGATAACTGACTCGCTTTCGCGGCTGTATATGTTCTCTGTGACTTCAATGGCCTTATCCAGTGTCTCCTGCCCATATGTTGCTCCACTTGCATGATGTACCGTATCCCATTTTTCCCGAAATAACCCGGAATTTCTAAACAGCCTGTCCATCTGCTCTTTGTTTTTGCCTGACCAGAAAGCCAGCATACAGCAAAGGGCAAGGTCGGCTTCGGACTGGCTGGGATACCCTGCTTCCTGCCATTTTCCTTCCCATAGCAGATTAAATTCCTTATGGTTTTCGGCTGTCTGGACTTTCTCCAGAATTTCTTCATCTGTAAGCGGCTCTAGCTTAAAATTCTTACGGTCTTTCTTGCTTTTCCCGCTCCGCTTCTTGCTTTTGATATAATTCTCATGTATCCAGGCCAGTGCTCCGTTATCTCCAGCAATGCTATCAGGAGTCCCGGGCAGTCGCTTGCCAGTCATTGTGAAGTATCTGCTGTGGGCATACATTTCAACGCCGGTTTTTGTATTTTTATTACCCTTGGCAGGCATCTCCCCTTTATAGAAGATATGAAGCCCGGTTCCTGAGGGACTGATTTCTGTATAGGACGGAAACCGCTCAAGGATAGCCTTGGCGGTATCGTTTAATTCTCCTGTATTTTTATCGCGGCAGTGATCGATATCAACTCCTACTAAGCCTCCGCCTTTTGCGAATACAAAACCTAATCCGGTATAGAGATATTGTTCCTTTGCCGCAATCGCATCGTCAAGGGTCGACCAGTCGTTTGGGTTAGTGCTTGAGGCTTTTCTACCGGTTAAGGGATTGTAAGGGATTTTACTGTCTCTTCCCGTCCCTTGTGTTTGGTTCCAGACGCCAGCATATCCATTGCTTCCGGTCAGCCAATTCTTTAGGGAATGAGATGCTCACTGACGCCGCACCTCCTCGCATGATTCATTAAAATACCGGATCGGAATGCTGCGCTGTTTTGCCTTCTCAATCTCAATGGACATCCCTTTAGTAATTTTTCTGCCAAATACCCACACTTCTGAGCACTTTGACATCAATACCATGCCAAAGAACAATCCCAGATTTCTCATTTGTTCATCATCGTCATCCATAAACTGCGGAAACAAGAGGTGCGGAGCAATAGGTATGCAATTTCTGCTCACTGCAAATCGGCAGTACCCCTGAGCCTTACGGATATTACGTTCTATATCACCAGCATATGGGCTGCAGATAAATACCATCGGTCTGTAAGGCGCTTTCCTGGCCTCTCGCTCAATCCTAAGCAATGCTTCATAAGGTGTGGGGTCGTAATATCCTTCCGCGTTAAACTTGCTGATACTCATGGTATTACCCCCTGCCTATGCGCTTTTTTGTTCACGTTCGATTACAGGCAATATACCTTTCTTGTTTTTAAGAAGGTCATAGATAAATAGCCTTCCTTTTTGTGTCCAATATGTGTGCATTACGCTTCTTTCTGCATCAATAGCATGAGTCTTGGACTGCGTGTATCCTTGATCGGCGTACTCCTGATATAAAAGCCAGCAGTTTCCCATTTTGTACTGTACTCCAAGCTCATGAAGCAGCTTATTGAAAGCGCGGCCAGACATTCCGTAATCCTTGGCAATTTTAGTGATAGGTACTAAGGATTTGTTTTGTAGAATCTGGTCATAGTAAGAAGCTTTGGGCCTGAGCTCACCAATAATTTGCTTCTGCTTGGCAGTCTCTAGCTCCAATTGTCTAGCTTTTTCCTTAGCCTGTTTGTATTCTGTAAAGAGCTTAATGCCCAAATCGGGATTATTTAAGATGTCGTCGATGAGGGCATCGGTGGCATAAAACCCGTATTTTCTAATAGAAGGCAACACCTCATCGAAAACCCATCTTTCAAACTGCTCTGCTTTGGGTAGATTGGAGCGGATAATCAAGCGATAAAGATCGCCTTCGGGGATAAAATTCATCACTTGTGTTCGACCTAGATTATCGATGATGTCGTGTTTCACGACCCCACGACAGTGACGGGATATGGCATCTCTGGTATTGGTGTATCCCAAGATGGCAGCACACCTGCTAGCGGGAAAGTATTCTTTGCCATTGATAATTAAAATGTTTAACTCACCAAATTCTTTATGGTTAAAAATTTTCACATCTCTCATGAATGAAAACCTCCTAATCTTTCATATAGTAATCACTCTCAAAACCCTCTGCCTGCAAGGGTAACCCTGGTGCCCAGTCAATCGGTTGGCTCATGATTGCCTCCACTTCTTTAAGTGAGCCAAAGCCATAAGGCACATCCAACACCACCTCGTCATGCACATGAAATGCGATTTTATAGCCGGCGGCATCCAGCCTTAGGAGAGATTCGGCCAAACAATCTCTAGCAATGGCCTGGACAATATTTTCCGTGATTTTCCCCCCATAGGTATCGATCCGACACCATTTGCCCAGCTCCACACCTTCATAGGTCAGTTTATCTTTGTTAAAGCGTTCATCTAGTTCAATCCTGGGCCTCACATAAACTAGACTCCTACCTGAGGGCAATCTGATAAATAGCACTCCGCTTTTGTAATAAAATTTAAGCCCATATCGCATATTGACCGCTGTTCTATCTTTTACGGCTCGAATAGCTGCTTCTTCCACGTCCCACCAGAGTTTTACGATATTCGGGTTAGACTGCCGCCAAGCTGCAACAATTTCCGGCAGCTCATCCTCTGATAGCCCCATGCTTAAAGCTCCCATGGCCTTTAAGGCTCCAACGCTACCCTGGTAGCCACAGGCCAAAGTAGCAATTTTACCTTTTTGCCGCAGCTCGTATTCCGGGTTACCCCGAACAATAAGCTCCATCGGCACCCCAAACATCCTGCTGGCGGTCATCTCATAAATCTTGCCATGCCCCTTGAAGGTATCTATAACCCACTCCTCCCCTGCCAGCCAAGCAATAACCCGAGCTTCAATGGCACTAAAGTCTGATATAATAAACCGGCATCCTGGAGAGGGAATAAAAGCTGTTCTAATGAGTTGGGATAATACATCAGGCACACTGTCAAACAATAGCTCCAGAGCTTTATAATCCCCAACCTTGAGAAGCCTTCTGCCCAAGTCCAAATCGCTCATGTTGTTTCTAGGAAGGTTATGCACCTGCACCAGCCTCCCCGCCCAGCGTCCCGTTCGGTTGGCTCCATAGTATTGCAACAACCCTCTAACCCGCCTATCCTTGCATACTGCCCGTTCCATCGCTTCATATTTTCTAACAGAAGTTTTGGACATATCCTGTCTGAGTTCCAGCACCCGCTTCACTGTCGGATTGCTTATTTTGGCTAGCAGTTCTTCCACATTTGCTTTGGCCAGGCTTTCCACTTTGATACCATGTTCATCTTGAAGCCATGTCTTTAACTGGGTAGGGCTATTGGGATTTTCCAGCCCGGTTAAATGGGTGGCTTCCTTCATCAATTTCTTCTGGTAACCTCCATCGCATTGAATGGCGTTTTCCACCAGCCTTTGGTCTACCCTAACTCCGTAGTCGTTAATGCGCTGGTCGAGGTACCATAACCGCATTTCCTTTTCCGGCATCGGATAGCGCTCTAGCCTTTGCCGAATGGCCCTTTCCACTTCCACATCTTGTTTGCAGTAAGCCTTAAATAAAGTCCACTTCTCCCTATCGTGGTGGGGAAGGTTTCTAGTTCTGCCACCGTTAGACTTGGTCGGTTTACAAGGCATTGAAAAGTATCGGATTAGCGCCTTCCCCTCCTGCATCTTTTGAGTGGATAGATTTAACACTTTAGCCACCTTCTCCAAACTTGTCGGTAGACCCAAGGTTAAGGCATGAGCTTGGCTGCAGTACCACTGCTGGGGTGGCATTGGTATGTTGAGATATTGCGCCAGACAAGTTCTCTCGAAGTTAGCATTAAATGCTGTTTTGATTACAGTTGAGTTCGTTAAAGCACTGATAATCTCATCTGGGATGGCCTCATTATTAGCTAAATCGATAACCTGCACTGGGTCGTTATTAAAGGTATAACCAAACAATAATATGGTGAAATCCGCCGCCTGGGTGTAAGCGTAGACCCCACATCTGGCGAGGTCTACGCTGCTGTAGGTTTCGATATCTATGGATAGCATGCTATTCGAGAATGTCGAGAGCATCATCGGCCAAGAGTTCAAAATCATCTTCAGGCTTGGATCTGCCGCCTAACGGCTCACCATCTTCGAGCTTTTGTAGGTTTTGTAAACCTGCGGCAATACCTTTATTCCCGTTGACGTTGTAGGCATAAAAGATAATACTGGCCCTGCCATAGCAACCTGAATAAAACTCAGTCGGATCTAAGATAGGCTCAACATTTTTATCTACGATTCCAGGCTTAATGAAACTATCGGCATTTACAAAATAGCTGTCAGCATAGGCTTCATCATCAGATCTGTCGGTATCTCCATCCCGTAAGGGAGTTTTAAGATTGGCTGGGATTTTACCGCCAAGCTTGGCAAGCCCCTCTTTCTTAGCTATTTCAATAGCAGCCTTAATCTTTTTTAATGTCTCTTTATCGCTTTTGGGAATGATTAAAGAAACCGAATACTTGGGGTCACTGCCGTTTACTGATTTTGGCTCCCACACATTCACATATGAAAATCTAACCTTACCGGTTATCACTTTAGTTGACATCTATATTTCCTCCTTAAAATCAATTTCAGCTGTGCTTTTTATTGCCGGTCGTTTATCATCCACACTGACCAGCTTTGGTTTCCCAGGGGGCTTTTTAATGTATGGCCCCAACAGCTCATTAAACTGCTCCCTGCCCACCAGCCGTTCCATGGCCGTAATGCCCAGCAGCTTTTTGGCATAGATCTTGTCCTCACCAAAGCCTGCCGCCATTAAAACTTCTGCCGCTTGAGCTTCGTCTTCATATCGCCGGTAGCTTCGGCCCTCAATCAGCTTGTATCCTGGCCATTCCTTGTTATGATTTACGGCTTGGTCTAAGGCGTAAGCCTGGACATCGCTAACCCAGCTTTGTAGTGCATCAGCTATTGCCATGACTTCAATGATCTCCTCGTCGGTTAAAAGAGGCGGCTTTTTGAAGTCATGCTGGGCGAGCTTCATATGCTCGTCAGCCCTGGCTCGGCAGGTGAAGCGCACTTTACAAAAACGGCAATGTTCGCCGGGTTTAAACTCGCCCTTACCATTAGAGGCTAACGCTGCTTTTGGTTTGGCAACACTCTCTCCCCAGTTAACTAACTCGTCCACTCCCATTTCATCAGAGGAGATACTATCCAACCTAGGTTGGTGGATGGTCATTTTTACGATATTGATGTCATAGAGGACAGAAAAATGATTTATAGCTCCTAAGGCATAAAGCCGCATTTGGCTGTTATCTACCGCTGAAACTTGCACCCCTCTTCCAAACTTAAGATCTACCACTTCCAGTACATCATCAGTCACCAACACTAGATCCCCGGTGCCAAAACCCTCTCGCACCCAGGGACTGTAATCCAGTTTGGCTTCCAGAAGCACTACTGCGTCTTTGGTGCGAGCTTTTGCTTCATTGATTTTTTCAATGGCAAAGTCCACATAGGTTTGCACATCGTCCTCTAGTTCTTGGCTGTAAAATTTGTCTTGCTTTAGCTTTTTAAGTTTGCTCTCATACTTAAGAGCAGTAATGTTTTCTAAGTAGCGGGCTAGTTTAAGCTCAGCCAAAGCATGGGCAAAGGTGCCTTCCTGGGCGTACTCACTGGACTTTTCTTCTATCTCAGCTTCCAACTTGGCCGAGGGTGGACAATTAAGCCATTTCTCGGAGCCAGAAGCAGATAGTAATGCATGGCCCAGGCCAGCCTCTCTTGCGCCTGAAGCGCAATTCACCTTCTGTCTTGCCATTTATACTCCCTCCGCATCTTCAAGGAGTGCCGGGTATTTTTCTTCTGGAATGTCTGAGAGCTTTTCTCCACCATGTCTTTGTAAAAGCGCCTTAACCTCTGCTTGTTTGCCCTCTTGCATCAGTGCCGCCAGCTTTGCTCTAACGTCCTCTAGAGTAATCTCCTGTAGAGTAGTTGTTGTTTCTTTGCACTTGGTTGACTTTTCTTTTGCCAGTTTTTCTATGCTAGTTGCCAACTTCCTAAGGTCCTTTGCAATATTTAAAACAACATCATCTATCAACTTCTTTCCCTCCTTTACAACTTTTTGGCTTCTTGGTAAAAGGCCATATAGTCTTCCGGGTTTACCTCCACCAATTTCCCTGCCTCATATTTTTTGAGTAACGTTTTAATTTCAGATACTCTACCTTTTTGCATTTTCTCTGTGAGCACGATGCTAATGTCCTGAAGAGTGATCTCATCTGGATCTAACTCACCTTTTGCCAAGGCACGATATCCTGCCGCAAGTCTTTCTAATTCCTCTACTAGTGCAAAATGCAGTTCACTCATGACTCCACCTTCTTTCCTTTAACTACTCAGAGCAAAATCTTTAATAATGCTATTCATCACCATTAGGTCGTTGCCGGAAAGGTTAGCACTTAATCGTTCCAACAGTTCTTGCTGTTCAGGTTTTAGATATTTCTTGTGCAAATAATAGCCATCTGCTACCCTTACACCTCCGCCATAACGACCCCGGATGGTTTCTATTGGGTAAGAAAGCGATAGGATGTCAATGTCGTTTTTAATTGTTCTGACACTTACACCAAACTCAGCAGCCAGATTAGCCATAGTGTCTTGCCTCCTGCGGCATAAGGCTTCTATGATTTCCATCCGCCTTTCATTTGGCCCCATCGCTTTCTCACCCCCCTTCCATTTGCTCTGTGACTAAAGAGTAAATGTTAAATATGCAGGTCTATTTCATATTTAGAAAAGTATTTAAAACAAAAAAATAGCCAGATGAAATGATATGTGCTAAGGAAATCACCCCAAAACACATTTCATTTCAATCCGGCTATCAGACAGCTCACGTGGGATTGATAAAGTATTAAATTGTTAGGAAACTTTTCTTAGTTTCTTTTTGTAAATTGATTTTGCTATATGCCTTAGATCTTTAACATCTTGAGGCTCCAAATATGGTTCTAGAATCCATTCTAAATTTATGTCTATGGGCTCGGCAACATCTCGGCATTTTGCTGAGATAAAAAGGGCCTCTTCCTTAATTAGCAAGTTAAACAACAGTTTGTTATGCCGTTTATTATTTTTGAAGACCGTATGTCGAACCTCTTTTAGTAGCAAAGGCATACCCCCTTTCTTATCCTTTTTTGTTTCCTTGAATTCATTATAGATATGCACTTTTCCTTTACGCCATATACGCCATCTAGCGTAATGAATGGTAAAAAAAATATAGCTTAAAACAGGGAAGGTTGTAAATCATCCTTCGCCACAATAAAATCAAATTTACGCAATTTAATGAAGGCCGCTTGCTTGGATACCCCATATACCCCTGCTATTAACCTTGGGAATTCCTCCTCAGCAAACCAATCGTGCTGCCAATCAATTCCGGTTATTACTCTGCCACCAGTAATACCATTTAAATTAAGTATTTCTAAAGCTAGTGGTATAAAGGTAGACTTTGGCATGGCTATGGCTGATGCAAAATAATCGGCTTGGTGTTCCCGGAAATCTTCAGATGTTACAAGCGCCTTTTTCCGCCCGAAACTTTCGATATTATTGTGGCGGCAACATACAACTGGCCTAATCTTAGGCTTTTCATCTTTAAAAAGGGAAAGTTGCCCACTATTATCAGGTGCAGTAAAGACACCAGGATGAAGCCATAAATGGCCCCCTTTGTCAATGGCCATTTGAAAAACCGCATTTTTGGTCACTAAAAAACCAGCAATTTTGGCCATGAAAAACCAGCAGTCATACAGAATTTAATCCTTGCGATAACGGTAGAGGAATTGCCTAGGAGGCAGTGGAGCGTAGCGGAACGCCTCCTAGGCAATTCGCACTCGCTTAATCCGGTTTATTTAGCCTGTAGTTGCCGCTATCTTATTTGTTGGTTGTATTAATCGGTTTCTTACCCGATAACTGTTCCCCCTAAGGTTAAACACATGGGCATGGTGTAGTAAGCGATCTAAGATAGCTGCAGCAGTACTCATGTTCACAAAAAGAGTGCCCCATTCTCCAAAATCCAGGTTGCTGGTAATGATCAAAGAACGGTTTTCGTAAGCTTTGGTGACCAGCTGGAAAATATGGTCTGATGCGGTTTCATCCATGGACACATAGCCCAGTTCGTCCAGAATGATAAGGTCATTTTTTAAGATATTGTTAATCTTTCTGTTCAGGCTGTTATCGGCTAAAGCTGCATAAAGCTCGGCAATGAGGTCCGTGAGTGTGTAAAAACGGACTTGGTAACCTTTTAGCACTGCCTTAACTCCCAGGGCAATGGCCAGGTGGCTCTTGCCTACTCCCGGTGGACCCAGAAAGATGATGTTCTCCTTGGCTTCGATAAATTGAAGGGTTGCCAGATCATAGATGCTTTGTTGGGTGATGCTGTTTTGGAAACTAAAATCAAATTCTTCCAAAGTCTTTATCTGGGGAAAGCAGGCTCTTTTCATTCTTTTTTCTTGTTGGGTCTTGTCTCTATGTTCCACCTCCTTGTTAATAACATAGGCTAAGAAATCCAGGTAGGATGGTTCTTCTTCCAGCGCCAATTCATTAACATCGTCAAGGATGTTTCTAATATGGGGAAGTCTTAACCTTTTTAAATTCTGTTCCAGGGTTTTCCGATCGGCGGTTGGTATTTGTCTAATCACTGGATAACCTCCTCGTAATAGCTGGTATCCCGGCGTTCTACTTCTACTTGGTAAGGAAGGTTATCCAGCTTGTAATTGGCTCTGTTGGAACCTACTGTAGGCAGAATATTGGGGTTCTGGGATTGTTTTTGCAGTATTGATTTTAACTTTGCGTAACCAATAGCTCCAAACTTAAGAGCTCGTTCCATGGCTGCATTGATTTCAGAAGCACTGTAATCTTCTTTTAGGGAGATGATCTTCTGCATCTGTTCTCTAAGGTGCCCTTCCCGGCGTTGGCTAAGGTGCTGCAGGTATTCTTCGGCCACCGGGGCCAAGGCTTCAAACTCAGCTTGCAGTGGATGTTTAGGCCTTTGTTTCATTTTTTGATGCTCAGGGTAGTGGTCATCGTTAATGATTACTTGGTTTTTACCTTTTACCAAGGTATGTACAGCTACTACGTGCTCATCATCTAGAATTTCAATCCTGTCCTCGTATCGCCTGAAATGTACTGTTTTACGGGCCAGTTTAGCGGGGACTGAATATTTGTTGTTGTCTACGGAGATAAGGGCTGTTTTGCTGGCTTTCCGGGTTTCATAGACGGGTAAGGGTGCTTCGATTGCCGGCAACGGTTTTAGATAGTTTCGTTCTTCTATTAGGCGTTCTTGAGGTATTTTACCGGTGGTGCCATGGACTTTAGCATTGGCCACTTCCTTAAGCCACACCTGCAACTGCTGGTTTAGGTCTTCCAAGTTCTTAAATTCCCGCCCGTAGTAGAAGCTCTTTTTCAAGTACTTGACATTGGATTCTACTTTGCCCTTGCTTTCCGGATCATTGATCCAACATGCTTTGGGTGTGAAGCCATATCTTAAAGCCAGTTCCAGAAGGGTAGAATTAAACCTCACTATCGTACCTACTCGTTCCGCTACCACAGTTTTGGCGTTGTCAAAGAGGATTGTTTCGGGAATCCCTCCCACATACTCGAAAGCTCGATGTAGGCAGGCGTTAAAGACGGCCATATTGAGGGAAGTGATGAACTCCGCATATCTTTCTCTTGACCAACTTAGGCAGAAAACAAAGACATAAAGCTTAACCCGCCGGCCGTTTTCGACAATGGTGCCTAAGTGGCCCCAGTCAACCTGGGCTTGTTCACCTGGCAGGGTTTCATAGGGTTTGTATTCCCGGGAAAGTTTTGGTCGTACCTTAGAGACGTAGCGCCGGACGGTTCTTGCGGAGCCTTTATATCCCATTTTTTTAATTTCTTCATAAATTGTTTCTGCAAACAGTTCAGGCCATTTTTCCAGTCGATTTGTGATATACTCTTTGTAAAGATCGATTTTGGAACTTCGCTGGTAGACCGGTGGTGCTTTCAAAGGCTCTTCAACATCCCAATATTTTGCTACGGTGCCACGGTCCAGGTTTAAACGCTGTGCTGTGGCGGTCTTACTTAGGCCGGCTTTCCGACATTCTTGAATGTTCACGATTTCCCACACTCCTGTCATTTTTGCTCGTTCCCTTCTTTAATGTTTTGGTTCCAATGAAAATGTTGTAGGGAACGAGCTTTTTTCCTTTTCTAAATGACCGGTTTTGCGGGTTTTTCGTGACCATTTATGTCGATTTTATCATGGCCATTAACACCCTTCATGCAACCCCGTAAAAAGTCCCAGCCCTTCTTTGCCTTCCTGCATAACGTAATTATCAATTACGATGGTTCGGTTCGTTAATTTTCTTACCCCAACTCGACAGTTTTCTCGGTCAAAAACCTTTATATACTCTTGATCATTAAAAGCTGTAGCACCCCAGATTGGTTTATCTTCATAATAGATGTCCATGAATTCAATATTGGCGCCAAGATATGATTCTAAAAAATGTAGGTGGTTGATTGGTGTAGGCTCTTTTAATAGCTGTGGTTTGTAGTCTGCAAGCAGCATTTCAGCCAACTCATCAATTTCGGTATCCTTTAGGATAGGGGTGTTATCTTGTTTATCCATCTTGCTCCATCTGAATTCAATCACTGTTTTCCTCCTTTCTTCTTTTCCATGTCTCTAATAAATGTTTTCCAATCCTCCTCATCAATTACCCCTGCCTTAGATTGCCTGAGGGCTAGCCTTGCCATATCCCCAATTTCACTGTACATCATAATGTCCTCTATATCGGAGGGAATTTCCCTACGATCCCGGGCTGCTAAATCATACATTTTAGCCTTGTCCTCATCGGAAAGATTAAGCACTTGGGCGAACTTCTCAATCTTATCTTTGTCAAAAGGCTTTCTGCGGTTGTTTTCGATATCGCTTAAGAAGCTTAGAGATATTCCCAGCCTTTCGGACATGTCTTTAAGGGTTAACTCCCGAGGGTCATTAAGACGTTTCTGTTTGATAAAATCGCCAAATCGAATAAATTGTTCTCGCAACATAAGCACCTCCTTTTTATTTTACACTATTTACGCCTTATAGCGTAATTATAGCATGGAAAAATATTCATGTCAATACTTCTTTCACTTTCACCCAAAAAAAAGCCCCGTGAGAGAGCTTAATTGCTTGCTTTCTCACGGGACTTGCTGGTTTTCTCCTGCCTTTAAGGGCAGACTATGTCACAGCGTGGAACTTAGAACCGTTTCTTATTCTATTCTTCTAATTCTTCTAATTCTTCACCTTCTACTGGTTCTACATCTTCTTCCGGTTTTTCGCCTTCAGCCGGCTCTTCACCTTGTCCTGACTCTTCTATTTCTTCCTCATCTATCGCTTCCTGCTTGGCATTATTGAAGGCTGCAATGGCTGCTTCCAATTCCGCTGCAGTATCGTCAACATCCTCCTGGATTTCCGCAGTCTCCCTGGCCGTCTCAGCCTTAGCAATGGCAGCATCCAGGGCATCCATGTCCGCTTGGTTTACCCAGTAGTTACCCGCCGGCACATCTGTCCCGTCTTCACTTACAACAACATCACTCTTGGCATTTTCAGCAGCTTGAATTGCAACGTCAATAGGAACAGTGTCAGGTTCGGTGCCTGTTTCTTTCGATTCCTCTTCAAATTTTGTATCTTCTGCTGACATCTTACCAGGTCCGGTCAATTCATCATAACTATATAAGGCGGTAACGGTAAGATCGCTGGTAACATTGCTAAAGTCTTCGTCCCACCCGGTGAAGGTATAGCCCTCTCTCGCGGGAGCCGTCGGCGCCGTAGCGCTGCCGCCATGTTCTACCGTTTCAGTTTTCAATTCATTGCCATCATGGTCCAAAAAGGTTACTGTATAAGTGTTGATGGCAAATTCCGCGGCAACTGATATATCCGCCGTCACGTTGGTATCAGTACGGGGATTATCGGTAGAACCGTCGCTCCATTTTTCAAAATGGTAACCTTCATCAGCTACCGCTTCAACTGCTGTTCCATCACTTCCATGCTTCACCGTTTGCGTTACATCGCCCAAGATGCTTCCATTAGCACCGGCGGTGTAGGTTAAGGTATAGTTGATGCTGGTATATTCATCGACTATAAAGGTATGTCCTCGATAACTTGCAGGATTCAAATTAAGGTTGATATAGTCTATACCTTCGTAGCTGTCAAGTACGGGAATGGCTACATCACTGTTTTCTCCGTTTGGATAGTAATACCAAGCTACATCAGACGCAAAGTCAATGCCTAGGTTTGTTGTAACGGTATATACTTCATTTTCTAGTTTTTGATGCCTTTTAGCTTCTCGGGATGATACTTCTAAATTAGCATCGTTGCTAACTACTATTTGGGCGCTTATACCAGCATCGATTAAGCCGCCAAACGCCCCTTCAATGACCAAGGTACCGTCCAAATTAAATTGAGCCGGATCACGAAGTGGATATTCGGTACCACGGAGGTTACCCCCATCATCAATAAATTCTTCATACATAATTAGTTGAGCGTCCGTTTTTACTGTTAGTATTGCTTCTTCTCCAATTGTCAGCACCGATCCCGGCAAGAACTTAATCATATTGTTGACAGCGTATTCCCCGTTTTCCAGAACAAACGTTATATGCCCATCAACAGGGAAGAAATAGTCTCTTGTGGTGGCAGGAACACCAGAAATAATCATAGAGCCGCCAATTTCTTCAGCACCGCCATTAATTACAACCGTAGTCTGCCCACTGCCGCTGTCGTAGGTTTTAAGTGCAAAGGCCCCTGGAGCCATTTTGATTAAGCCCTTAGCCTGGTCAAACTGATAGAAGCGCGTATAGTGATAACTACTATCGGCGTACATCTTTACATTGCCATAATAAGATGCACCGGAATTTATTTTAAGATTAGTCTCAATATTATGCAGTTCGTATTCATTGAAGGGGTAAATACCCATGAGATAAGAGAATAAGGCTTGAGTGCCTCCGCGCCAGTGTTTGACCACATACAGATCGCCAACTGAACCGCCGTCAAGAGCTTCAATCATCCCGGGACCTTTAACCTTGCCAAAGACATCAAGCAGGCCACCTTCTTTAACAATTATTTTGCCTTCCAGCATGATCTGAGAATAGCCGCCTGTGATGTCCTGGTCATAGTGCCCAGCTGCAGGCCGACCTGTAACTGCATTGACCATAATAGTTCCTTCAACTGTCATCGTAACATTTTCAGGAATAGTGAGTGTTTTATATAATACAGATAAATCCTCTTTACTAGTTGATGTTCCATCCGGGTTAAAACCTGTCTCAGTGTAGCCAGTATAATCTTCGGAACCACATGGCAATAGTAATAACACACCGCCGGGAACCGTTGCGTTACCAGCCAAGGTGTAGTCCTGCGATAATATAACAATATCACCGGACACAGCTTCCGACAAAGCTGCTTCCAGAGTCTCGTATCCCGTTGCCCCAATCCGAGCGACTTCGGCTTCATTTGCCTGGTAGAACAATGGAGTGATTGTAACATCTCTAAGGAGCTCAAAGGTATATGTGGAATCATAAGAGATCATTTTATTCTCGGCATTCGCCCAGCCGACAAAGGTAAAGCCTTCCTCGGCCATGGCAGTTAACTCTATTGTGACTCCCAAAGGCAGAACATTACCAGCCTCGCCAACGGTAAATGTGTAATCGCTGCCGTCTATTTTGCCGACTACAGCACCTTCGCTTTCATCATAATTTAAGATGAAGGTGTAGGTGTTGATAGTATACTGGGCTGTTACGGTTAGATCACCGGTAACATTATCAAACGCTTTATCCCAGCCGTTAAAGGTATAACCTTCTCTTTCAGATACTTCGGGTGCAGTTGCACTCCCACCATGTTCTACTGTCTGGGTGTCTATTACGCTCCCATCCCAGTCCACAAAGGTTACTGTGTATTTGTTAATGGTCCACTGAGCTGTCACTTCAATGTCCTGCGCAGGCATGGTGGCCGGTAGCTCAGGCTCCCAACCTGCAAAGGTATAACCTTCTCTTGTCGGATCTTCCGGTGCTATCACCACTGCACCGTAATCTAAGGTGATCGGAACTATAGCGCTACCACCGGCACTGTTGAAAGTAATCGTGTATTGGTTTACGGTATAAACCACAGTCACGGTTACATCTTTTGCTGGCATTGTTCCAGATACGGTAACCTGATCCGGGGTGTGACCTGTAATTTCAGGTGAAGCTACGTTGTATTCATCACCCATGTTCAGGGTAGCAGTATAGGTTGCTGCTGCTTCGCTACCATCTGAATACTCATATTTAACGATTAGGGCGTAATCTATTGCCTCATACTGGGCTGTTACGGTTAGATCACCGGTAACATTATCAAACGCTTTATCCCAGCCAGTAAAGGTATAACCTTCTCTTTCAGATACCTCGGGTGCTGTTGCACTCCCACCATATTCTACTGTCTGGGTGTCTATTACGCTCCCATCCCAGTCCACAAAGATAACAACATACGAAGGAAGCTCGGCCATCTGGAATACCAACTCACCTGCCAGGGTGAAGGGTATGCCATCCTGGTCTATGGCTTCCGCTGTGTAGCTCGCCTCTATAGTCTCCAAGCCTTTCAGGAACTCTGCCGGACTTGTCCCGTTAAGCAGGTAAAGGGCTATCTGCGCCGCTACACCTTCGTCGGCCAAGTCAAATCCGCCATTGGTTTCATCGTTATTGAGTATAAGCGTGGCTGAGTATAACTCGCCCTTAAGCGCTGCTACCAGTTCGTTAGCCGTCTGTAGTACGTCGGTCGGTTTTGCATCTCTGTCAAAGGTGACAGTGATGTTTTCTCCGTCTTCGTCTATGTCAATTACTACGTCGGCTACGTCAATATCCTTGACTCTGTCTTCCAAGTATGCCATGAAGGCAGCTTTAGCAGCATCTATCTCATCATCAGTCGGCTCTGCAACCTGGAATACCAGGCCACCTTCAAGAGTGAAGGGTATGCCATCCTGGTCTATGGCTTCCGCTGTGTAGCTCGCCTCTACAACCTCTAAGCCTTTCAGGAACTCTGTCGCACTTGTCCCGTTAAGCAGGTAAAGAGCTATCTGAGTCGCTACATCTTCCTCGGCCAAGTCAAATCCGCCATTGGTTTCATCGTTATTGAGTATAAGCGTGGCTGAGTATAACTCGCCCTTAAGCGCTGCTACCAGCTCGTTAGCAACCTGTAAAACGTCAACCGGTTCCGCATCCCTGTCAAAGGTGACAGTAATGTTTTCTCCGTCAATTATTACTTCAGCTACATCTATCTTATCTACTTCTTCTTCCAGGTACGTCAGGAAAGCAGATTTCGCCGCGGCTATCTCATCATCGCTCGGTGCCGCCATCTGGAATACCAGTTCACCTTCCAGGGTGAAAGGTATACCATCCTGGTCTATAGCTTCTGCTGTGTAGCTTGCCTCTATAGTCTCCAAGCCTTTCAGGAACTCTGCCGGACTTGTCCCGTTAAGCAGGTAAAGGGCTATCTGCGCCGCTACACCTTCGTCGGCCAAGTCAAATCCGCCATTGGTTTCATCGTTATTGAGTATAAGCGTGGCTGAGTATAACTCGCCCTTAAGCGCTGCTACCAGTTCGTTAGCCGTCTGTAGTACGTCGGTCGGTTTTGCATCTCTGTCAAAGGTGACAGTGATGTTTTCTCCGTCTTCGTCTATGTCAATTACTACGTCGGCTACGTCAATATCCTTGACTCTGTCTTCCAAGTATGCCAGGAAGGCTGCTTTTGCTGCAGCTATTTCATCATCACTCGGCTCTGCCACCTGGAATACCAGTTCACCTTCCAGGGTGAAAGGTATACCATCCTGATCTATGGCTTCTGCCGTGTAGATAGCTTCTATGGTCTCCAAGCCTTTCAGGAACTCTGTCGGACTTGTACCGTCCAACAGGTAAAGGGCTATCTGTGTCGCTACACCTTCGTCACTTAAGTCAAACTCTTTATCGCCATTAAGGGTAAGCGTGGCTGAGTACAGCTCGCCCTTGAGAGCTGCCACCAGTTCGTTAGCCGTTTGTAGTACGTCGGTCGGTTTTGCATCTCTGTCAAAGGTTACAGTGATGTCTTCTTTTTCGTCGATTTCATCAATCTCTACGTCGGCTACTTCTATCTCGGCTACTTTGCTCTTTAATTTGTCCATGAAGGCAGCTTTAGCAGCATCTATCTCATCATCAGTCGGCTCTGCAACCTGGAATACCAGGCCACCTTCAAGAGTGAAGGGTATGCCATCCTGGTCTATGGCTTCCGCTGTGTAGCTCGCCTCTATAGTCTCCAAGCCTTTCAGGAACTCTGCCGGACTTGTCCCGTTAAGCAGGTAAAGGGCTATCTGCGCCGCTACACCTTCGTCGGCCAAGTCAAATCCGCCATTGGTTTCATCGTTATTGAGTATAAGCGTGGCTGAGTATAACTCGCCCTTAAGCGCTGCTACCAGTTCGTTAGCCGTCTGTAGTACGTCGGTCGGTTTTGCATCTCTGTCAAAGGTGACAGTGATGTTTTCTCCGTCTTCGTCTATGTCAATTACTACGTCGGCTACGTCAATATCCTTGACTCTGTCTTCCAAGTATGCCAGGAAGGCTGCTTTTGCTGCAGCTATTTCATCATCACTCGGCTCTGCCACCTGGAATACCAGTTCACCTTCCAGGGTGAAAGGTATACCATCCTGATCTATGGCTTCTGCCGTGTAGATAGCTTCTATAGTCTCCAAGCCTTTCAGGAACTCTGTCGGACTTGTACCGTCCAACAGGTAAAGGGCTATCTGAGCTGCTACACCTTCGTCACTTAAGTCAAACTCTGCCTCGCCGTTGAGGGTAAGCGTGGCTGAGTACAGCTCACCCTTGAGAGCTGCCACCAGTTCGTTAGCCGTCTGTAGTACGTCGGTCGGTTCCGCATCCCTGTCAAAGGTGACGGTGATGTCTTCTCCGTCAATTGCTACTGCGGCTACGTCAATATCCTTTACTTTGTCTTCCAAGTCTGCCAGGAAGGCGGCTTTCGCGGCAGTCGATCTCATCCTCGCTCGGGGCTGCAACCTGGAATACCAGGCCACCTTCTAAGAGTGAAGGGTATACCATCCTCGTCTGGTGGCTTCTGCCGTGTAGCTAGCCTCTATGGTCTCCAAGCCTTTCAGGAACTCTGTCGGACTTGTACCGTCCAAGCAGGTAAAGGGCTATCTGTGTCGCTACACCTTCGTCACTTAAGTCAAACTCTGCCTCGCCGTTGAGGGTAAGCGTGGCTGAGTACAGCTCACCCTTGAGAGCTGCCACCAGTTCGTTAGCCGTCTGTAGTACGTCGGTCGGTTTTGCATCTCTATCAAAGGTGACAGTGATGTCCTCCCCGTCAATTACTACTTCAGCTACGTCAATATCCTTGACTCTGTCTTCCAAGTCTGCCAGGAAGGCGGCTTTCGCGGCAGTCGATCTCATCCTCGCTCGGGGCTGCAACCTGGAATACCAGGCCACCTTCTAAGAGTGAAGGGTATACCATCCTCGTCTGGTGGCTTCTGCCGTGTAGCTAGCCTCTATGGTCTCCAAGCCTTTCAGGAACTCTGTCGGACTTGTACCGTCCAAGCAGGTAAAGGGCTATCTGTGTCGCTACACCTTCGTCACTTAAGTCAAACTCTGCCTCGCCGTTGAGGGTAAGCGTGGCTGAGTACAGCTCACCCTTGAGAGCTGCCACCAGTTCGTTAGCCGTCTGTAGTACGTCGGTCGGTTCTGCATCTCTATCAAAGGTGACGGTGATGTCTTCTCCGTCAATTGCTACTGCGGCTACGTCAATATCCTTTACTTTGTCTTTCAAGTCCGCCAGGAAGGCGGCTTTCGCGGCGTCGATCTCTTCCTGGGTTGGTTCTGCTACCTTAAATACCAGCTCACCTTCTAAAGTGAAGGTTATACCATCCTCGTTGGTGGCTTCTGCCGTGTAGCTGGCCTCTACTGCTTCTTTACCTTTTAGGAAGTCTTGCGGACTTGTTCCTTCAAGCAGGTAAAGGGCTATCTGAGCTGCTACACCTTCGTCACTTAAGTCAAACTCTGCCTCGCCGTTGAGGGTAAGCGTGGCTGAGTACAGCTCACCCTTGAGAGCTGCCACCAGTTCGTTAGCCGTCTGTAGTACGTCGGTCGGTTCCGCATCCCTGTCAAAGGTGACGGTGATGTCTTCTCCGTCAATTGCTACTGCGGCTACGTCAATATCCTTTACTTTGTCTTTCAAGTCCGCCAGGAAGGCGGCTTTCGCGGCGTCGATCTCTTCCTGGGTTGGTTCTGCTACCTTAAATACCAGCTCACCTTCTAAAGTGAAGGTTATACCATCCTCGTTGGTGGCTTCTGCCGTGTAGCTGGCCTCTACTGCTTCTTTACCTTTTAGGAAGTCTTGCGGACTTGTTCCTTCAAGCAGGTAAAGGGCTATCTGAGCTGCTACACCTTCGTCACTTAAGTCAAACTCTGCCTCGCCGTTGAGGGTAAGCGTGGCTGAGTACAGCTCACCCTTGAGAGCTGCCACCAGTTCGTTAGCCGTCTGTAGTACGTCGGTCGGTTCTGCATCTCTATCAAAGGTGACAGTGATGTCTTCCCCGTCAATTGCTACTGCGGCTACGTCAATATCCTTTACTTTGTCTTTCAAGTCCGCCAGGAAGGCGGCTTTCGCGGCGTCGATCTCTTCCTGGGTTGGTTCTGCTACCTTAAATACCAGCTCACCTTCTAAAGTGAAGGTTATACCATCCTCGTTGGTGGCTTCTGCCGTGTAGCTGGCCTCTACTGCTTCTTTACCTTTTAGGAAGTCTTGCGGACTTGTTCCTTCAAGCAGGTAAAGGGCTATCTGAGCTGCTACACCTTCGTCACTTAAGTCAAACTCTGCCTCGCCGTTGAGGGTAAGCGTGGCTGAGTACAGCTCACCCTTGAGAGCTGCCACCAGTTCGTTAGCCGTCTGTAGTACGTCGGTCGGTTCTGCATCTCTATCAAAGGTGACAGTGATGTCTTCCCCGTCAATTGCTACTGCGGCTACGTCAATATCCTTTACTTTGTCTTTCAAGTCCGCCAGGAAGGCGGCTTTCGCGGCGTCGATCTCTTCCTGGGTTGGTTCTGCTACCTTAAATACCAGCTCACCTTCTAAAGTGAAGGTTATACCATCCTCGTTGGTGGCTTCTGCCGTGTAGCTGGCCTCTACTGCTTCTTTACCTTTTAGGAAGTCTTGCCGGACTTGTTCCTTCAAGCAGGTAAAGGGCTATCTGAGCTGCTACACCTTCGTCACTTAAGTCAAACTCTGCCTCGCCGTTGAGGGTAAGCGTGGCTGAGTACAGCTCACCCTTGAGAGCTGCCACCAGTTCGTTAGCCGTCTGTAGTACGTCGGTCGGTTCTGCATCTCTATCAAAGGTGACAGTGATGTCTTCCCCGTCAATTGCTACTGCGGCTACGTCAATATCCTTTACTTTGTCTTTCAAGTCCGCCAGGAAGGCGGCTTTCGCGGCGTCGATCTCTTCCTGGGTTGGTTCTGCTACCTTAAATACCAGCTCACCTTCTAAAGTGAAGGTTATACCATCCTCGTTGGTGGCTTCTGCCGTGTAGCTCGCCTCTATGCTCTCCAAGCCTTTCAGGAACTCTGCCGGACTTGTCCCTTCAAGCAGGTAAAGGGCTATCTGAGCTGGCTACACCTTCGTCACTTAAGTCAAACTCTGCCTCGCCGTTGAGGGTAAGCGTGGCTGAGTACAGCTCACCCTTGAGAGCTGCCACCAGTTCGTTAGCCGTCTGTAGTACGTCGGTCGGTTCTGCATCTCTATCAAAGGTGACAGTGATGTCCTCCCCGTCAATTGCTACTGCGGCTACGTCAATATCCTTTACTTTGTCTTTCAAGTCCGCCAGGAAGGCGGCTTTCGCGGCGTCGATCTCTTCCTGGGTTGGTTCTGCTACCTTAAATACCAGCTCACCTTCTAAAGTGAAGGTTATACCATCCTCGTTGGTGGCTTCTGCCGTGTAGCTCGCCTCTACTAGCTCTCCATAGCCTTTCAGGAACTCTTGCCGGACTTGTCCCTTCAAGCAGGTAAAGCCGGCTATAGCAATGGCGCTACACCTGTCGTCAGCTAAAGTCAAAGGTTTCTTCTGCATCATCTGACTTCCGCTTGAGGGTAAGCGTGGCTGAGTACAGCTCACCCTTGAGAGCTGCCACCAGTTCGTTAGCCGTCTGTAGTACGTCGGTCGGTTTTGCATCTCTATCAAAGGTGACAGTGATGTCCTCCCCGTCAATTACTACTTCGGCTACGTCAATATCCTTGACTCTGTCTTTCAAGTCTGCCAGGAAGGCGGCTTTCGCGGCGTCGATCTCTTCCTGGCTCGGTTCTGCTACCTTAAATACCAGGCTCACCTTCTAAGAGTGAAGGTTATACCATCCTCGTTGGTGGCTTCTGCCGTGTAGCTCGCCTCTATAGTCTCCAAGCCTTTCAGGAACTCTGCCGGACTTGTCCCGTCAAGCAAGAAGCCGGCTATAGCAATGGCCACATTGTCGTTAGCTAAATTAAAGGTTTCTTCTGCATCATCTGACTTCCGCTTGAGGGTAAGCGTGGCTGAGTACAGCTCGCCCTTGAGAGCTGCCACCAGGTCGTTAGCCGTCTGTAGTACGTCGGTCGGTTTTGCATCTCTATCAAAGGTGACAGTGATGTCCTCCCCGTCAATTACTACTTCAGCTACGTCAATATCCTTGACTCTGTCTTTCAAGTCTGCCAGGAAGGCGGCTTTCGCGGCGTCGATCTCTTCCTGGCTCGGTTCTGCTACCTTAAATACCAGGCTCACCTTCTAAGAGTGAAGGTTATACCATCCTCGTTGGTGGCTTCTGCCGTGTAGCTCGCCTCTATAGTCTCCAAGCCTTTCAGGAACTCTGCCGGACTTGTCCCGTCAAGCAAGAAGCCGGCTATAGCAATGGCCACATTGTCGTTAGCTAAATTAAAGGTTTCTTCTGCATCATCTGACTTCCGCTTGAGGGTAAGCGTGGCTGAGTACAGCTCGCCCTTGAGAGCTGCCACCAGGTCGTTAGCCGTCTGTAGTACGTCGGTCGGTTTTGCATCTCTATCAAAGGTGACAGTGATGTCCTCCCCGTCAATTACTACTTCGGCTACGTCAATATCCTTGACTCTGTCTTTCAAGTCCGCCAGGAAGGCGGCTTTCGCGGCGTCGATCTCATCCTGGCTCGGTTCTGCAACCTTAAATACCAGGCTCACCTTCTAAGAGTGAAGGGTATACCATCCTCGTTGGTGGCTTCTGCCGTGTAGCTCGCCTCTATAGTCTCCAAGCCTTTCAGGAACTCTGCCGGACTTGTCCCGTCAAGCAAGAAGCCGGCTATAGCAATGGCCACATTGTCGTTAGCTAAATTAAAGGTTTCTTCTGCATCATCTGACTTCCGCTTGAGGGTAAGCGTGGCTGAGTACAGCTCGCCCTTGAGAGCTGCCACCAGGTCGTTAGCCGTCTGTAGTACGTCGGTCGGTTTTGCATCTCTATCAAAGGTGACAGTGATGTCCTCCCCGTCAATTACTACTTCGGCTACGTCAATATCCTTGACTCTGTCTTTCAAGTCCGCCAGGAAGGCGGCTTTCGCGGCGTCGATCTCATCCTGGCTCGGTTCTGCAACCTTAAATACCAGGCTCACCTTCTAAGAGTGAAGGGTATACCATCCTCGTTGGTGGCTTCTGCCGTGTAGCTCGCCTCTATAGTCTCCAAGCCTTTCAGGAACTCTGCCGGACTTGTCCCGTCAAGCAAGAAGCCGGCTATAGCAATGGCCACATTGTCGTTAGCTAAATTAAAGGTTTCTTCTGCATCATCTGACTTCCGCTTGAGGGTAAGCGTGGCTGAGTACAGCTCGCCCTTGAGAGCTGCCACCAGGTCGTTAGCCGTCTGTAGTACGTCGGTCGGTTTTGCATCTCTATCAAAGGTGACAGTGATGTCCTCCCCGTCAATTACTACTTCGGCTACGTCAATATCCTTGACTCTGTCTTTCAAGTCTGCCAGGAAGGCGGCTTTCGCGGCGTCGATCTCATCCTGGCTCGGTTCTGCAACCTTAAATACCAGGCTCACCTTCTAAGAGTGAAGGTTATACCATCCTCGTTGGTGGCTTCTGCCGTGTAGCTCGCCTCTATAGTCTCCAAGCCTTTCAGGAACTCTGCCGGACTTGTCCCGTCAAGCAAGAAGCCGGCTATAGCAATGGCCACATTGTCGTTAGCTAAATTAAAGGTTTCTTCTGCATCATCTGACTTCCGCTTGAGGGTAAGCGTGGCTGAGTACAGCTCGCCCTTGAGAGCTGCCACCAGGTCGTTAGCCGTCTGTAGTACGTCGGTCGGTTTTGCATCTCTATCAAAGGTGACAGTGATGTCCTCCCCGTCAATTGCTACTGCGGCTACGTCAATATCCTTTACTTTGTCTTCAAGTCCGCCAGGAAGGCGGCTTTCGCGGCGTCGATCTCTTCCTGGCTCGGTTCTGCCACCTTAAATACCAGGTCACCTTCTAAGAGTGAAGGTTATACCATCCTCGTTGGTGGCTTCTGCCGTGTAGCTCGCCTCTATGGTCTCCAAGCCTTTCAGGAACTCTGCGGACTTGTCCCGTTCAAGCAGGTAAAGGGCTATCTGGCGCTACACCTTCGTCACTTAAGTCAAACTCTGCCTCGCCGTTGAGGGTAAGCGTGGCTGAGTACAGCTCACCCTTGAGAGCTGCCACCAGTTCGTTAGCCGTCTGTAGTACGTCGGTCGGTTTTGCATCTCTATCAAAGGTGACAGTGATGT
>JBMNIZ010000013.1:0-173359 GCA_050951405.1 Bacillota bacterium
TCCCTCTTTGATAATCTTTTTTTCAATGTAATCGGCTAGTCCATGGTCATGACCGATCTTTAAGCATGCTCCCTTATTAGCAGCTCTCTCCCGGTATATTCGCTCTGCTGTATCTGCACAGTATCTATCAACATAAACCAGGTCGCTTCTCAGCATCCTGACAGTTCCACGGGCAATCTCACGTTCGATGGTTCGCTTATGCTTGCCTAACAGCTTTGCTATCTCGCTGGGTGACTTCTTCTCCTTTAGAAGAATTTCAATCTGATAGCGTTCTTTTACAGTGATGTGTTTAAAGCGGCGGGAAGTCGTGGTACAATTGAGTTGACTCATGTGCTTTGCCTCCTTTATGTTTTTAAGCGTAGTTACCTTAAACATATCAGAGGTTTAGCCTTGAGTCTCTATTTTTTATTAAATGCGGCAATTAATTTTACAACTTACCTTTTCCCGGCGGTTTTTCCGGGCGAAAACCAGTTTAAGCAATACTTTGGCCAAGCGATCAGGATTATGCCGAACCACCGCGGCATGATCAATCAGTTTCTCACCCACCACTTTGACACCCAGCTTACCTATTTCCCGGTAATCCACAAGCACCGGTTCCGCTCCCTCCTCCCGGTACTTGCCCAGGGCTAAGGGGGAAACCTTCGCCGTGTTTACGATAACCAAATCCACCACATCCCGCCCCGCATGTCTAATAATCGCCTGCAGGTGATCTGAGGCGGTATAGCCGTTTGTTTCACCCGGCTGGGTCATCACATTACAGACATAAACCACCAAAGCCGGTGTCTCTGCCAGGGCGGCGGCAATCTCCCTGACCAGCAGATTGGGTATAATGCTGGTGTATAAACTTCCCGGGCTCAAAACCACCAAATCAGCTTCCTTAATGGCCAGCAAGGCTTCCTCCAAGGCCCGGCAATCGGGCGGCTCCAAAAAAACCCGGCGAATTGGTTTCCCCTGCCGAGGAATCCGGCTTTCTCCCATCACAATCTCTCCGTCGGCCATTTCCGCTCCTAAAACAGTGGGGGTCAAGGTTGCGGGAAGCACCTTGCCTCTCAAGGCCAGGACCCGACTCAGCTCCCGGATAGCCGTATGGGAATCTCCTGTCAGCTCAGTAAGCCCCGCCAGCAAAAGATTGCCCATACTGTGTCCGGTCAAACCGCTCCCCTGCTGAAAACGGTAGCTGAGAATATCTTCCATGATTTTCTCGGTATCAGCCAGTGCTACCAGACAGTTGCGCAAATCGCCGGGGGGCAGTATGCCCAGTTCGCCTCTTAAACGCCCCGAACTACCCCCGTCGTCTGCCACATTGACGATGGCTGTTAAATTGCTGGTATATTGTTTCAAACCCCGCAGCACCACCGGCAGCCCGGTGCCTCCTCCGATGGCAACGATTTTCGGACCCTTTTGCAGGCTGCGGCGGCTGTAAATAATATCCACCAGTTTTTCGTTGTTCTCCGGGATAATCACATAAAGAATAGACTCCAGCATTTTTTTGAAGCCGAATGCTAACAGAAAAACTCCCAGCAGCATGAAAAACCAGCCCAGCAGCCGGGCCGGCCAGCGGCCTAACCACTCCGAGATAAAGTTTTTTAACCAAGCGATCCAAAAAACCAAAACCGCTATTCTTGTGACCAGAAGAAAACCCAAACCCAGCAGGAAAAAGCCGAGAATGGCCAAGAAAAGCCACCTTTTTACCTTCAAGCCAGGATAAAGCCATTTCAGGTTCTGCCTCATGACCAAGCCCCCTGCTCCCTTTCCAAATCCCGGTGGGCTACAGAGACCCGACAATTCTGACCCGCCAAAGCCCGGGCGATCTCCCCGGCAAGGGTAACTGACCGGTGCTGTCCACCGGTGCAGCCGATGGCGATGACTAAATGGGACTTACCCTCCCGGGCATAATAAGGAAGCAAAAAAAGGAGCAAATCGGTAAATTTCTCCAAAAATTTCCGGCTTTCTTTTGATTGGAGCACATATTCCTTTACAGGAGCATCTTCACCACTTAAAGGCCTCAAGTGTTCCTCATAATAAGGATTGGGCAGAAAACGGACATCCACCACCAGATCCGCATCCAAAGGTACGCCATACTTGTAGCCAAAAGACATCACCGTCACCGCCAGCCGTTGGTCCCAGACCGGGCCGTACAGGTCGGCAATCTGGCTTTTTAGCTGCTGGGTACTCAATTCTGAAGTATCAATTATTTTGCTGGCCCGCCCTTTGATCTCCGCCAGGCGCTCTCTTTCCTGGAGTATACTCTCCAAGATGCTTCCCTGCAGGGACAGAGGATGCCTCCGGCGGGTTTCTTTAAAACGGCGAACCAGGGCTTCTTCTGAAGCCTCCAGAAAAAGAATTTCATACTGGTAACCGCTTTCGTCGAGATATTCCAACGCTTCAAAAAAAGCGTCGAAAAAAGCTCCCCCCCGGACATCCATGACCAGGGCCGCCTTTTCCACAGGCTGCTCCAGGGAACTCAAAAGCTCCACGAAACGGGGCAGTAAAACAGGGGGGAGATTGTCTACACAGAAAAAACCCAGGTCTTCCAAACTTCTTACCGCCTGGGTCTTGCCGGCTCCCGACATCCCGGTAACGATAACCAGCTGCCTTGTCTGAGACATCTTTACCCCTCCTGCATATTTTTCTCTCTCTATTATAGTATATTTTTCTCCCAAAGGCTCCTCCCTAAAGCTTCCTGCCCAGGGAAAAACCTTACCCGGATGGAAAGGAGCCGGACACTAGGCTGCCGCTACCGGCATTCCCTTCATGCTCCGATGATAAATTTCTCTAGAGCTTCTGCCACCCCGTCGTCATCATTGGTTAAGGTTACATAATCCGCCGCTTCTTTCACCGCCGGCTCCGCATTCCCCATCACTACAGAAAAACCCGCATATTTGAACATCTCCAGATCATTATAACTGTCACCGATGCCCATCACCTGCTCCTGCTCCACATGCAAATGCCTGGCCAAAGCTTGCAGACCCAGGCCCTTGGTGGCCTCGGGATGCAAGAACTCCAGGTAGGTGGGCCAGGACTTGGTGATATATACCGCATCGCCCCATTCCCGGACCCAATCCTCCGCCAGTCGGTCAAGCTTTTCCCGCTCTCCCATCACCAATACTTTCAGAGGATCCTGCTCCAGCCAGCGGGACAAATCCCCCACCTCCTGGACAGGTATCCTGGATTTCTCCATGTAGGCGCGTCCTTCCGGCGTAATTCTTTCCACGAAAAGCCGGTCATCGTGATAAACATTAACGGGCAAATCATACTCCTTTGCTTTGGCAATTATTTCCCGGGCATACTTCTCAGGCAAAAGCCTTTGGTAAATCACCTGCCCCGTACCGGTATTTTTCACCAAGGCGCCATTGTAGGTCACCAGGGGCAACTCCAAACCAATTTCCCGGGCATAAGGCAAGGCCGAGGCGTACATTCTCCCCGTACAAAGAGTGACCTCCACTCCCAATTCCCTCACCTGCCTGATGGCCCTTTTGGCCCGGGGCGAAATTTGTAAATCATTTCTTAACAAGGTCCCATCCAGATCAATTGCGACCAAGCGAAAATCCGTCATGCTCCAACCTCTCTTGTTCACCTGATTTCCGCCCCGAGGACACTCTCCATCTGCTTCAATGCCCATTCATGGGCTTCCGGGTCAAAACTGGCCACTCCGTGGCGATAAACGATCACTTTCAGATCACGGTTGCAGAGCTCCTCTACCGTATAAAGAACGCAAATATTGGTGCAAACCCCCACCACATGCACCTCATCCACATCCTGCAGCAATTCTTCCAGCTCGGTACCGTAAAAACCGCTGTACCGATTCTTCAGCACAAATTGTCCCTTTTCTCCATTCCCCAGCAAGTCCGCCAAGGAAGGCACCAGTTCACTGCCCCAAGTGCCTTGCACACAATGGGGAGGAAACCTGTCAAATTCTTTATCGTTTTCTTCATGACTGTCGCAAATAAAAATTAATTCCCAATGATTAGCCAAAGCTTCTCTGACTCTTTCCAAGATTACGGGAATTGCGCTCTCTGCATACAGATTCCCGTCCACGTCTTTGGACAAGACGCCTTGCGGTGAACAAAAATCATTAAGGACGTCGATAACCAGGAGTGCTTTCTTCATAATCCAACCTTCCTTTCTCCTGTAAGTCTTTATAAATGCTCCTTAATGGCCAAAGCCACTTTTTTATTAATTCCCTCTATTTCCAGCAACTCCTCCAGGGATGCTTCCCGAATCCTCGCCACGGAGCCAAAATGCCGCAACAGAGCTTTTTTCCTTTTCGGCCCCACCCCGGGCACTTCATCCAAAATAGATTTTTTCATGGCTTTTTCCCGCAGGTCCCGGTGATAGGTTAAGGCAAAGCGATGGGCCTCATCCCGGACTCTCTGCACCAGATAAAGAGCTGCCGAATCCCTAGGTAAAATAATGGGAGCGGGATTTCCCTCCTGGAAGAGAAGCTCCTCTTTTTCCGCCAGCCCAAAAGCCGGAATATAAGACAGGTTCATTTGATCCATCACCTCTCTGGCTGCGGACAACTGTCCTTTGCCGCCGTCGATCAGGACCAGGTCAGGCAATTGGGCAAATTTCCCTTCCCCCCCGCCGCCGGCCTCTTCCTGATAACGGCGAAAACGGCGCCGCAACACTTCTTTGATGGAAGCATAATCGTCAGGCCCCTCCACGGTCTTAATCCGAAATCGCCGGTACTGACTGGGCTTGGCCAGCCCGTCTTCAAAGACCACCATCGCCCCCACTGAGTTCTTCCCCTGCAGGTTCGATATATCATAGCCTTCGATCCGGCGAGGAGGGGAGGCTAAATTCAATTCCTTCTGCAGTTCCAGCACAGCCTCTTTGGTAAGCAGTCGATCTTTTTCACGGGACAGTTCCTCTTCCTCCAGGGCCATCCGGGCGTTCTTGGCCACCATCTTTACCAAGCGGAATTTTTCTCCCCTTTTCGGCACCTTGATCTGAACCTTGCGCCCGGCCTTCTGGCTCAACCAGGCCTCCAGAAGAGAATGTTCTTTGACCTGATGGGAAAGCAAGATCTCCCCCGGGATTTCCTGGGCCTGGCTGTAATACTGCTTGAAAAAAGCCTCTATCACCTCTTCCACGGGAAGATTTTCCGTACCCACCAAAGTGAACTGTTCCCGGCCGTTTAACTTCCCTTCCCTGACAAAAAAGACCTGAACGAGCGTCTCCCTCGGGCCGGCAGCGGTGGCAATCACATCCTGGTTCTCCTGTCCGGAAGAAATGATTTTCTGCCGGTCCAAAACCTGCTCCGCCGCCTGAATTTGATCGCGGTATTCAGCCGCTTTTTCAAACTCCAAATTACGGGCCGCCTGCTCCATTTTCCTCCGGAGCCGGGCCAGCAGATCTTCCTGTTTGCCTTCCAAGAATAAAACAACTTCACTGACCATTTCTTGGTATTTTTCCCGGGAAAGCTGACCGGTGCAGGGAGCCAGACAACGGGCGATGTGGGCATTCAGACAGGGACGGGAGCGGTTTTTGAATGTACTGTTCGAGCAGTTCCTGAGAGGGAAAAGGCGCCTTAAAAGTTTGAGCGTTTCATTCATGGCCCCGGAACTGGTGTAGGGCCCGAAGTAACGGTCTCCATCCTTCTTCATGGACCGGACCACCAACAAACGGGGGTATTCTTCTGACAAGGTGACTTTCAGATAAGGATAGTGCTTATCGTCCCGCAGCCGGATGTTGTACTTGGGCCGGTGTTTTTTGATCAGGTTGCACTCCAGAATCAGCGCCTCGATTTCAGAATCGGTCACAATATAATCCAGGTCATGTAAATGCTGCAGCATGGCGGCAACTTTCGCCCCCTGTTTTTCCGGGGAACTAAAATAAGAACGAACCCGGCTTTTTAAAGAGGAGGCCTTTCCCACATAAATAATCTCCCCCTTTTCATCCCGCATCAGATAAACACCGGGTTTAGAAGGTAACAGCTTGAGCTTCTCTTCCATGATGATATCTCTTTGGGACATGACCCTGAACCTCCAATACCCGCCGCAAAAATCGCCCCGTGTAAGAAGCATCCACCTTGGCCACTTCTTCCGGCGTGCCGGCGGCCACCAATTCCCCGCCTCTTGCTCCTCCCTCGGGACCGAGATCAATCAAATAATCGGCTGTTTTGATCACATCCAGATTATGCTCAATGACCACCACCGTATCGCCGTTGTCAGTCAAGCGATTTAATACTTCCAGGAGCTTATGAATGTCAGCCGTATGCAGCCCGGTAGTGGGTTCATCCAGGATATACAAGGTTCTGCCGTTGGTGCGCCGGGAAAGTTCCGCCGCCAACTTGACCCGCTGGGCTTCGCCGCCGGAAAGGGTGGTGGCCGGCTGCCCCAGCCTGATATAGCCCAAGCCCACATCCTGCAAGGTTTTCAATCGGCGATGAATCTTAGGGACATTGCCGAAAAACTCCACCGCTTCATCAACGGTCATGGCCAAAACGTCAGCGATATTCTTACCCTTGTACCTTACCTCCAAAGTTTCCCGATTATATCTTTTCCCCTTGCAAACTTCACAGGGAACGTATACATCCGGCAAAAAGTGCATCTCTATTTTAATGATCCCGTCTCCCCGGCAGGCTTCACAGCGGCCGCCCTTCACGTTAAAACTGAATCGGCCTGGTTTATAACCCCGCATCCTGGCTTCCCGGGTGGTGGAAAAGGTAGCCCGGATATCATCAAAAACCCCTGTGTAGGTAGCCGGGTTGGAACGGGGAGTGCGCCCGATGGGAGACTGATCGATATCGATGACCTTATCAAGATATTCCAGACCGGCAATGCCATCGTGGTCCCCAGGCTTCACTCTGGAGCGGTGCAGCTCCTGGGCCAGTTTCTTGTAGAGAATTTCATTGATCAAAGTGCTCTTTCCTGATCCGGAAACCCCGGTAACGCAGACAAAGGTCCCCAGGGGTATTTTTATGTTGAGGTTTTTTAGATTATGCTCCCGGGCCCCCTTGATCTCAATCCATTTGCCGTTGCCGGGCCTCCTGCAGGTCGGCACGGGAATTCTTTTCTTGCCGCTCAGGTACTGTCCGGTGACGGAGCGAGGCTCCGACATGATCTCTTCCAATTTTCCGGCCGCAACCACCTCACCGCCGCCGGCCCCGGCACCCGGACCGATATCGATGATATAGTCCGCCGCCCGCATGGTTTCTTCGTCATGTTCTACCACAATTAAGGTGTTGCCCAGGTCCCGCAGTTTTTTCAGGGTGTCCAGCAGGCGCGCATTATCCCTGGGATGCAGGCCGATACTGGGCTCGTCCAAGATGTAGAGGACCCCCACCAAGCCTGAGCCGATTTGGGTGGCCAGGCGTATCCGCTGGGCTTCACCCCCGGAAAGAGTGCCGGCAGCCCGGTCCAGGGTCAAATAATCCAGCCCCACATTAACTAAAAAACCCAGACGGGCCTTGATCTCCTTAATAATCTGCCGGGCGATGATCTTTTCCCTCTCGCTCAGCTCCAAATTGGCAAAAAAGTCCAAGGCCTCTTCCACGGACATGCTCGTCACTGCCGCAATGTTCAAGCCGCCCACCAAGACGACCAGGGCTTCCGGCTTCAGCCTTGCTCCCTTACAGGCCGGACAGGGATTGTTGCTCATATAAAGCTGGATCTCACTTCTGGCCGAATCGGACTGGGACTCCTGATAACGCCTTTCCAGATTGGGAATCACCCCTTCAAAGGGCACCTCATAGGTCCGAGTCCGCTTGTACATATCCGTATAGCGAAAGCGGACTTTCTCCCGGCCGGTACCATAAAGGAGAGCATGCAGCTGCCATTCTTCCAATTGGTTCACCGGAGTATCCATGCTGAAACCGCAGTGATTGGCGACACATCGCAAAATCTGGGGATAATAAGTGCCGCTCCCCCGGCTCCAGGGGGCCACCGCTCCTTGGGCCAAAGACAGAGCAGGATCGGGAATGACCAGATCCGGATCCACTTCCATGATGAAACCCAAACCGCTGCAATGGGGGCAGGCCCCATAAGGGCTATTAAAAGAAAAAGTCCTGGGGTGGATTTCTTCCAGGCTGATCCCGCAATCAACACAAGCAAAATGCTCGGAAAAAATCAGATCTTCTTCTCCCACGGCCACCACCGCTATGCCCTCTCCCATCCGCACGGCTGTTTCCAGGGAATCGGCCAGCCTTTGTTCTATTCCCTCTTTGATAATAATCCGATCAATGACCGCTTCCAAGGTATGGGCTTTATTTTTCTCCAGTTTGATTTCCTCCGTCAGTTCCCGCACCTCTCCGTCCACCCGGACCCGAACCAAACCCTGGCGGCGCAGCTCCTCCAGGATTTTCTGGTGTTCTCCTTTCCGGCCCCGAATCAGGGGAGCCAGAATCTGTATCCTGGACCTGGCAGGCAAGGTCATCAACTGGTCTACCATTTGGCTTATTGTTTGCTGGCTGATGGGCTTCCCACATTGAGGGCAGTGAGGTTTGCCCACCCGGGCAAAGAGCAAACGCAGGTAGTCATAAATCTCGGTAACAGTGCCCACGGTGGAGCGGGGATTTCTGGCAGTGGTCTTCTGGTCAATGGAAATTGCCGGCGATAAACCCTCAATATAGTCCACATCGGGTTTATCCATCTGCCCTAAAAACTGGCGGGCATAAGCGGACAGAGACTCCACGTAACGCCTCTGACCTTCCGCATAGATAGTATCAAAAGCCAGGGAAGACTTGCCGGAACCGCTCAACCCGGTAATTACTACCAACTGATCCCTGGGAATCTCCACATCTATATTTTTCAAGTTGTGTTCTCTGGCACCTTTGATGATAATTTTGTTCTTCATTCTGTTTCGCCTCGTTTTTTACGATAACTTCATTCCCCTTATTTAAATCACCAAAATTATAACACATTCAAAAAAGCGCTACCAGACAGACCGCTCACAACCAATTGGAAATCAGATGCGCCGGTTTAAAAGAAAACAAAAAGGGACGGCCTTCCTTTTCCTTCAATGACCATCCCCTCTGGAAAACTCCTGCATGATTTGTACACCGGAGCTGGTGCCGATCCGGCTGGCTCCCGCCTGAACCAGTTCTCTCAGGCGGGCCAGCTTTCGGATTCCCCCCGAGGCCTTGATGCCCAGCTCAGGACCAACCACAGCCCGCATCAAACTCACATCAGAAGGAAGAGCCCCTCCCGGTCCAAAGCCTGTAGAAGTCTTGACCATGGCCGCTCCCCCGGCCACCGCCGCCCGGCAGGCTTCTTCCTTCTCCTCGTCGGTCAAAAGTCCTGTTTCAATAATCGCCTTCACCAGAGCCTTACCCTCCACTGCAGCCACCAGCTGTCTGATCTCCTCTACCACCAGCTCTTTGCAGCCGGCTTTGAGAGCGCCCAGGTTGATGACCATATCCAGTTCCCGGGCTCCTTGGGCAACGGCTTCCCGGGCCTCTTCCACCTTGACCCTGGTGGTGCTTGCTCCCAGAGGAAAACCGATGACCGTAACCACCTTCAGCCCCGAACCCGACAGCTGCTGGACCGCGGTAGGAACCAGCCAAGGATTGACGCAAACCCCGTAGAAACCGTATTCCAGTGCCTCACGGCACAACCTTTCAATATCCGCCGGCCCGGCTTCCGCTTTTAACATGGTGTGCTCAATCAAGCGAGCCACTTCCTGCCTTTTCAAGCTCATCCTCCCCTGTCCGTCCAATCTTCAGGTCATCAGCGGGCTCAATTCCCTTTGGCAATAACCCTGCTGAAAAACCGGGTTACAAACTGGGAACTTTCTTCGCCGTCTCGCAGCCCAACATATAGTAATGATTGTTATTAAACTCGAAACTTTTGATCAGGTCCAGACCCAGCTTTTTTGTATGGGCGTAGTAAGACCTGGAGTTTATTTGATTAATAAAGGTGATCAGAATTGGATACCTTTTCCGCATCTGCATTTTGGAATGCTCAAAAATCTTCGGCAGCACCTCTGTTCCCCTGTAGCCCTTATCAATGCAGATGGGTCCATACTGATATGAGTTTTCTGTTGACAATTTTTGGCCCAGGTATTCCGTCTTGGGCAATTCTTTAATCATATACTGGAAAAGAGGCCATGCTGACCAATAATCCCAGGAAGCGGCCATCACGTAAGCAGCCAACTTTTCCCCATCACAGGCAATGGAAATGCCGTTTTCCTTTTCGATAAGCTCCTGAAACTGCTCCACTGTAAAGAAGGTGGTGACGAAACCATCGGCTTTGTCTTCTTCCCTAATGGTGGAGATATGGTACTTCTTTTGCAATTCCAAGATAGCCGTTATATCTTCCAGAGTAGCGTTTCGATAAATCATGCAAGCCACCTCAACATCTTAACCCTGTAGTTCAAAAATTATATCCCTCAATTCTGCCGCCCTTTCAAATTCCAACTGCCGGGCTGCTTCCTGCATTTCTTTTTCCAGCTTGGCGATCAACTTTTTCAGCTCTTTTTTCGACAATCCTGCCAGCTTTTCTTTGGTGACGTAAGCCTCGCTTTTTTCCGCCGCATAAGTGGCCTCGATGACATCCCTTATGGCTTTCTGCACCGTTTCCGGTGTAATCCCGTGCTTCCGGTTAAACTCCTCCTGGATGGACCGCCTGCGGTTAGTTTCCTGGATGGCCTTTTCCATGGATGAAGTCACGGTATCCGCATACATGATCACCGTTCCTTCCACATGGCGGGCGGCCCGGCCGATGGTCTGAATCAAAGAGCGCTCCGAACGCAAGAATCCTTCCTTGTCCGCATCCAAAATGGCCACCAGGGAGACTTCAGGCAAGTCCAGCCCTTCCCGGAGCAGATTGATTCCCACCAGCACATCAAATTTCCCCAAACGGAGATCCCGGATGATTTCCATTCTTTCCAGAGTCTTGATTTCCGAGTGCAGGTAGCGGACCCGCACCCCCATTTCCCGGAAATAATCCGTCAAGTCTTCCGCCATGCGTTTGGTCAAAGTGGTCACCAAGACTCGCTGGTTTTTGGCCACTCTTTGCCGAATTTCAGCTAAAAGATCATCAATCTGCCTGGCCATAGGTCTCACTTCTACCCGGGGATCCAATAAGCCGGTGGGACGGATGATTTGCTCCACCACCTGGGTACTGTGCTCCAGTTCATAAGGACCCGGCGTAGCGGAAACATAGATGACCTGGTTCAGCTTGGCTTCAAATTCACTGAATTTCAGAGGCCGGTTGTCCAAAGCGGAAGGCAAACGAAAACCGTGCTCCACCAAGGTGGTTTTCCGGGAACGGTCTCCTTCGTACATACCGCCAATTTGGGGCACCGTCACGTGGGACTCATCGATAATCAGCAGGAAATCATCGGGAAAATAATCGAGCAAGGTATAAGGAGGTTCTCCGGGCAAGCGCCCGGTCAGATGCCGGGAATAATTTTCTATGCCCTGACAAAAGCCGATTTCCCTCATCATTTCCATGTCGTACCGGGTGCGCTGTTCCAACCTTTGAGCTTCAAGCAGCTTGCCCATTTTTCGCAGTTCCGCTAGGCGCTCCTCCAATTCCTTTTCAATGCTCACCAAAGCCTTCGCCATCTTTTCACCTTCGGTCACATAGTGGCTGGCGGGGAAAATGGACACATGCTTCCTGTAACCCAGCACTTCTCCGGTGAGAGTGTCTATTTCCACAAGCCGGTCAATTTCATCTCCAAACATCTCCACCCGTATGGCCTTTTCGTGCTGAGAAGCAGGAAAAATCTCAATCACATCGCCTCGGACCCGGAAAGTCCCCCGGTGAAAGTCATAGTCGTTCCGATCATACTGGATTTCCACCAATTTCCGCAAAATCGCATCCCGGTCATAGGACTGCCCTTCCCGCAGGGAGAGCATCAAATCCCGATAGTCCTCCGGTGAACCCAGGCCGTAAATACAGGAAACGCTGGCCACGATAATCACGTCCCTTCTTTCAAAAAGGGCCGCCGTGGCCGAGTGGCGGAGCTTGTCTATCTCATCGTTAATGGAACTGTCCTTTTCGATATAGGTATCGGTCTGGGGAATATAAGCCTCCGGTTGATAGTAATCATAGTAACTGACAAAGTACTCCACTGCATTGTCGGGGAAAAATTCCTTGAATTCGCTGCAGAGCTGCGCCGCCAAGGTCTTATTTTGAGCCATGACCAGAGTGGGCCTCTGCACTGCGGCAATAACGTTCGCCATAGTAAAAGTCTTGCCCGTTCCGGTAGCTCCCAGGAGGGTCTGATGCACATGTCCCTCTTTCAAGCCTTTCACCAAGGCTTGAATGGCCTTGGGCTGATCACCCCGCGGATAGAAGGTTGATTTTAATTTGAATTCACCCATAAGCCTACTCCACTGCTTTCTCACCAATTAGTAAATTTTCGCACCATGCCAATCATATTCTCCAACATATCCAACAACAACAAAAGGCCGATAATACCCAAGCCCAGGTTCACCATTCTGGCCCATTCCTTTTTTTCCATCTTGGTCAGAATTTCCTCGACAATAAAAGCAACTACTGCCAGGCTGGCCAAGAAAAAAACAGGAGTCAGGTCCCCCATCCCGTATCCCCCCGGGCTGAACTTCTACCTTCTTCAATTTTATGGGGCAAAAAAGGCGATTATACCTCCTACCGCAGCCAATCGGCCAGATAGCTACCTGCCTGATAAGCCTGCTCAAGAAAAAGCGAAGCCTCTGTAACCGGCATCCGGTCAGTGTCGGGCACCAGCACCTTCTGCACAATCTTCATCCCCAGGGCCAAGCCCCAAGTCTCGATTACGGCCAGGGAATGCTCAAAAGAGCCTCCCTTCTCCAGGGGACGACCTGAGCTGGCCAAAAAAACCCCGGGACGCTTCTTCCTGGCCACCGGAGGAAGCCCGAAATTCCCGTAAGTAGACCAGTAATAAGCCTGGCAGCGATCGATGACCACCTTCAATTGGGCTGAAACTGAAGTAAAATAAACCGGTGAGCTGATAATAAAAGCCCCGGCCCGGTCAAAAGCCTCATAGAGCCTTTGCATATCATCTTCATATATGCAGGTTCCTCTCTTCTGACAGCTGTTACAGCCCTGGCAAGGTTTAATTGAAAGGGAATTAAGGTCAAAAAGCTCCGCTTCCCATCCCCGGTCCCGAACTCCTTGCAGGGCAGCCTCCAAAAGGAGCCCCGTGTTGCCCCGGCGCCGGGGACTGCCTGCCAATGCTACGATTTTCATTTTCCTTTTCCTTCCCCGGTTTTTTCTCCTTAGCATTATAACGTGCAGCTGCTGGAAACTCAAGATCCAGCCCGCTGCCCAGTCCCCTTTTTAACGGCCGGATCGCCGCTTTTCCCACCAGCGCTTTAAAGGACTGGGAGCGCGGAAATCTACCAGGGGTGCATCTCCCGGCTCGGGCACCAAGACCACCCCAAAAGAGCGATCTGCCGGCCGGGGCCCCTGGGCCCTCTGCATAATACCATTGCGTACGTAGTCTACCGTAAGATAGGGATCTTCCAAGGCCAAAACCTGGGCCAGGTCCCATTTGCTGTTTATCGGGTAATGATTAATGCTCCAGATAATATCCCCGCTTTTCAACCCCATTCCTGCCGCCGGTGAGCCCACCAGCACATCCAGAATCATCGCTCCTTTCGGCGGCGGCAGGTAGAGAGGTTTCCCCTCCATTTCCTTCTGTTGTCCTTTTAAAATCAAATACTCATGCCCCAGTGGACCAAAAAGGGCGGCCAGCCACATGGCCCAGTCCTGCCGTGAAGCCAGAGCCGCCAAGGCCAAGAGAATGAAACTGTAGAGCAATAAGCGGCTGGCCGACCAACGGCTTTTATCCTCCGGAGAAGCGGTCAAGGCCAAATCCCCATAGCCCAGAGCGGCCACCACCGGCAAAAGGGTATAAACCACATCATTGTCCGGGCCCAAGTACCGGGAACGAATGAGGGGCCACCAGTCAGGCATGGAAATAAGATCGGTTATCTCCAGCCCGGGCGGTATTGGTTGTACCAGCATGACGATGATGGGTATCGGCCAGAAACGCTGCAAATTGAAAGCCCCCACCACCGGCCCATGGCCACTGGCCGCGTAAACGGGCAGGGCACCCAGATGGCCGCTGGAAAAGATCAAAAGGCTTTCCACCAAATGCAGCACTGCCACCAAGCCCATCAGCTGGGGCACCTCCACCTGGGGAAAACCAAATAATAAGTAGCTGAGGGAAATAATGCCCCCCGCATAGGAAAAGCAAAGATACCTGGGATTGATAAACATCAAAGCAAGGGCCAGCAACCATAAATAACCGATGCCGATATTATTGAGGGAGACCCCCATAACCACCATGATAAAACTGCCTGCCAATCCCCCGGCAAAACCAAGGCCGGTGGCCTGGATCACTTGCTGCCAGATGGGTTCCCCCTTGATGTTGAACATCTTTTCTTTAAGGCGATTGAGCCTGGTAAATTGCAAGGAAATCAAGCCGATAACCACCAAAAAGAAGGGGCTGAAAAGGATATTCAACATCTGCTGCACGATCATGGGAGCGATTTCCTTCCAGGGAAACATGGCTCTTTTCCCCCTTTGCACCTGGCTTCTTTTAATTCATTTTTCCTTGCAAAATCTCCACGGCTCTTTTCAATTGGGGATCCTTTGCCGGATCCGGCCCCTGCATCAGGATTTCTTTCTCCTCTTCCGGGGTCAGTTTAATTTCCTCATGAGGTGAAATGCCTTTCGCATGAATATCGTGCTTAGCCGGAGTTAAATACTTGGCAGTGGATAACTTCACCGCTGCTCCCCCCTGCAGGGGAAAGACCGTCTGGACCAAACCCTTACCAAAAGTGTTCTCCCCCACCAGAATCCCGGAACCGGTATCCTTGATGGCACCGGCCACTATTTCCGAGGCACTGGCACTTCCCCTATTCACCAAAACCACCAGGGGTACATTCAAATATTTACCTTTCTGGGTCTTCAGCGCCTTGGTTTCTCTTTTGCTCACGATATATGCTGCCGGCCCTTCCGGAATAAAATAGGAAACCACACCTGCTGCCCCGGTGAGGGAACCACCAGGATTGCTGCGCAAGTCCAGAATCAAACCCCCAAATCCATCATTTTGCAGTTCCTTTAAAGTGCGGGCCAGTTCTTTGTCCGTTTGCTCGGTAAAATGGGTGATATTCACATAAGCAATGGAATCCTCTCCTGGAAGCATCTCCCCTTGGACCGTGGGTATTTCAATTATTTCCCTGACCAGTTCAAACTCCCGGGGGACGGACTCTTCCGGACGCAAAACCGTCAGAACCACCGAAGTGCCCGGCTCCCCTTGCATCAAATTGGCCGCCTCGGTAAGATCCAGCTCTCTTGTATCCTGGTCACCGATTTTTAAAATCCAGTCACCGCTGCTGATGCCTGCCCTATGAGCCGGAGAGCCTTTAAATGGGGAGACCACCACCAGGCGCCGGTCTTGATCAACGGTAATCAACAGGCCCACACCCCCGTAAGTGCCCTGAATATGCTCTTTCAGATTTTCAAACTTTTCCGGTTCCAGGTAGGCAGAGTAAGGGTCATCCAGAGCTTCAATCATTCCCACCGTTGCCCCTTTAATCAGCTCCGCCGTGCTCACTTCATTAAGGGCCTGGCTCTTGACCAAGGCAATTACCCGGGCTGCCTGACTGAGATGAGGCAGATGGGTGACTACGGCAAAAATCAAGACCCCGGTGATCATCATGCTGATCAGAGACAGTAGAACTACAATTGAGCGAAAAATACTCCTTTGGCTCCCCAAAATGGCGACACCTTCCTATTAGCTTTTTCCTGATGACCTTTATTCATATGATAGCATTCCCCAAAATAGTATTCGCCAGGAAGAAAAGCTTCCCTTTTTTCCCTCGGCAAAAAAAAGCTGCCCTCCCGGGGCAGCAAAACATTTCTATTTTAGATAAGGCCAGGGATTAACCGGCTCCCCGTTCTTCCTTACTTCAAAATGCAGGTGGGGCCCTGTGCTCAGCCCGGTACTTCCTACCTTTCCGACTTGATCCCCTCTTAATACTTCCTGTCCCTCTTTCACCGTAAAGGCGGAAAGGTGGGCGTACATGGTAGTGATATTGCTACCGTGATCGATAATCACCACATTGCCGAAAGCCCCGAACCAACCCACGAAAATCACCTGGCCGCTTTCCGCTGCCACCACCTTGGCTCCCATGGGAGCGCGAATATCTATGCCTGTATGCATTGAATCTCTTTTCAGGATGGGATGCCGCCGCATCCCGTAATCGGAACTAATGCTGGAGTAACCCGGTGTGGGCCAGGCCAGCTGTCCACCGGCAAACTCCCTGTTCCCGGACATTCTTGCTTGAATTTCGCGGATTTTTGCCGCCAGCAGCCGGGAAGCCTCTTCTTCTTCGGCCAAGGCTCTTTCGATCATCTCTTTCTCCGTTTTAATGGCTTCCACCAGCTGAGCTTTTTCTTCCTGCTGGGCGGCCAACTTGGCTTTCTTTTCTTCCGTAAGCTTCTTCACCCGTGCGATTTCGTCCCGCTCAGCCTCCAGCTGAGCTTTCCGCTCCTCTATCTCCGCTTTCTGCGCCTCGATCAGATCCAAAAGCTCCAGATCCTGCTCGGCAATCTTTTGCAAAAGCTCCATTCTCACCAAAAAATCGGTCATACTGGTGGAATCAAAAAGCACTTCCAGATAGCTGACTCCTCCGTGATGATAGATTTCCACCAAGCGTTTCCGGAACACTTCAATTCTTTCCCGCAGAGTATTCTCCGCTCTTGCCAACTCTTCTTCCGCCTTCTCCACCCGGGCCACAGCAGCGGACAGCTGCTTCCTCAGATCTTCCAAGTCATTTTCCACAGCCTTGATGGTCCGATCCAGACTTTCCATCTGCTCGGACAGAGACTTTATTTCCCTGGTTTTTTCCTGAATGGCTTCCCGGTGCTGGCGTATTTGCCTGTCAATTTCCCTTTGCTGTTTACGCAGCTCTTCCAATTCATTCCCATAGACCGGCAACAGAGCCCCCAGCAGCAGGGTCCCCATGACCAAAATTCCCAGGAGTCTCTTCATCAGCCTCACTCCTCAGCTAAACTCGCAAAAACTTTCTGATGGATATGGCGCTTCCCACTGCCCCCACCAGAGACCCCCCCAGCAAAAGCTTCCAGAGGAGCTGGTGGATTTGCCCGTAGTCGGAAATCAAAGGCAAAAAAGGAAGTCTGGGACTGATCCCCTGGACCAGAAAATCATAAAGAAAATATACTCCGGCGGCGGCCAGAAAAGCGCCGATGGCTCCTAAAAACAATCCTTCTAACAGAAAGGGCCAACGGATAAACCAGTCTGTGGCTCCCACCAGCTTCATGATCTGAATCTCCTTGTGGCGGGAAAATACCGTTAAGCGCACCGTTGTGGCGATGAGAAAAATAGAAGCGCCCACCAAGAGCAAGATGAGGGCGGTACCCCCCAGTCGCACATAGCCCAAAATACTGAAAAGAGTTTCCACTTCCTGTTTCCCGTAAGCAACCTTATAAATTTGCGGAAACCTTTCCAAGGCAGAAGCCACAGACCCCACCTCCTGGGGATCCTTGGCTTTGACTATAAAATAATCGGGCAAGGGGTTTTCCCCGTCCAGCGCTCCCAAAAGATCCCGGTTCTGGCCAAATTTCGCATGCATCCAGGCCAGGCCCTCTTCCTTGGGAACCAGACTGACTGAAGCCACCCCGGATAGGTGCCGTATTTGTTCCTGCAGCGCTAGCACCTGGTCCCGCGGTGTTTTCGGCTCCACAAAGGCACAGATTTCAATTTCCGATTCCAGCCTGTCCGCAATAAAATCCGCATTCATCACCAGCAGGGCAAAAATTCCCACAATGAAAATAGCAATGGCCACTGTACTGACGGCGGCGATACTCATCCAGCCGTTTCGGCCCATGGATAGGAAAGATTGGCGCAAGTAATAGCCCAGGGTCCTAATTTTCATGACTATAGACCCCTCTTTCCTCGTCCCTGACCATCCGACCTCGATCCAGGGCCACCACCCTTTTGCGCATACTGTTGACAATATGGCTGGCATGGGTGGCCATAATGACAGTGGTCCCCAGCCTGTTTACATCCAGTAAAAGCTCCATGATCCCTTCGCTGGTCTCCGGATCCAAATTCCCGGTGGGCTCGTCAGCCACAAGAATACGCGGACCGTGCACAATAGCCCTGGCAATGGCTGTTCTCTGCTGCTCTCCCCCCGATAGCTGATGAGGGAAACAATCTTTCTTGGCAGACAGCCCCACCATTTCCAAAACCGCCGGTACCTTTTGCCTGATGTCCTTCCGGGAAAATTCCAGGACTTCCAGGGCAAAAGCCACATTCTCGAAAACCGTCCGGTCAGACAGAAGGCGAAAATCTTGGAAAACCGTGCCGATATTCCGCCTTAAAAAGGCAACTTCCTTCCTTTTCAGGCGGTTGATGCTGCGGTTTCCTACCAAAATCTGACCTCGGGTGGGCTCTTCTACCCGGAGCAATAGGCGGATAAAGGTGGATTTACCGGCGCCGCTGGGTCCCACCAAAAAAAGGAATTCTCCTTTTTCTATTTTTATGTTTATGTCGCGCAACGCCACCACTTTATTACCGTAGACTTTGGATACGTTGATAAACTGAATCAAAACAAACACTCCAATTGCCTAGCTCAATAGGTAAAAAGCATTACAGCAATACTATGCGTTTGGTATCTCTTTCGACAATGGCCCCAAAAATCCTTTTACAAAAAATACTTTGTCAAAAAATGTCTCAACAAGGCCGGCAAGAAGGCTAAAATAGACCTTGTTATCATATGAACAAGTTTATCCACAGCAAAGGAGCCTACATCCCGTGTTTATCCGCAGTTATCCACCGTATCCACAGGAAGCCTGTCCACAGCTGTTGATAAGTTCAAAGGAAAGATGATAAAAAAGCCGGGCTGATCGGCAAAAGGATCAGCCCGGCTTGCTTCGCATCATTCCAGCCCGGTTTTTGAACAATATTCTTTTCCCTTTACTTGCTAAAGCTTTTTTTCCCCGCCAGGGTCTTTTTCACGGAAGCCACCAAGCCCTTTTTATCCAGCCCGTATTTTTGCAGCAGTTCCGCAGGTGAACCGGATTCACCGAAAACATCTCGCAAGCCCACCCGGTGAACCGGGACAGGATATTTTTCAGAAACCAGTTCTGCCACCGCCGAGCCCAAACCGCCGATAATGTTGTGTTCTTCCGCCGTTACCAGCAATCCCGTCTCCCGGGCCAGTTTGATCACTGCTTCTTCATCCAAGGGTTTGATGGTGGAGGCATTCAACACGGCGGCTTGGATGCCTTCCTGGGCCAATTCATCGGCCGCCTCCAGAGCAATCCAGACCATGTAGCCGGCGGCAATGATTCCCACATCTTCACCGGACCGCAGCAAATCAGCCTTGCCAATGCGAAAATCATAAGTATGATCATAAAGCACGGGGACAGAGGGCCGTCCCAAGCGCAAGTAAACAGGTCCCCGGTGGGCGGCAGCGGCAAAAACAGCCTTTTCCGTCTCCACCCCATCGGCCGGAACCAATACGGTCATATTGGGCAGGGCGCGCATGAGCGCCAGATCCTCCGTAGCCTGGTGGGAGGCCCCGTCTTCTCCAACCGTCAAGCCCGCATGGGTGGCGGCAATCTTCACATTCAATTTTGGGTAAGCGATGCTGTTTCGGATTTGCTCAAAAGCCCTCCCCGTGGCAAAGATGGCGAAAGTGCTGGCAAAAGGAATCTTACCGCTTAAAGACAGCCCGGCGGCAGTGCCCATCATATTCTGCTCCGCAATACCCATCTCAAAAAATCTTTCCGGGAATCTTTGCGCAAATGCCGCCGTCTTTGTGGATTTGGACAGATCCGCATCCAAAACCACTATATTTTCCTTCCTTTCCCCCAGGCGGACCAGGGCCTGGCCGTAGGCCTCCCGAGTGGCGATTTTTTTCATCTTCTGAATTCTAACCTCCTTAAGCTTACTCCAGTTCCTCCAGAGCCCGGGCCACCTGTTCGGGCTTGGGAGCCACTCCATGCCAATCTACTTGGTTTTCCATAAAAGATACTCCTTTGCCCTTGACAGTATTGGCAATAATCATGGTGGGCTTTCCTTTAGTTTTTTTTGCTTCCTCCAAAGCATCCAATACTTGTCCTAGATCATGGCCTGATATTTCCAAAACATGCCAGCCAAAAGCGCGCCATTTTGCCGCCAGCGGCTCAGGTGACATGACCTGGGAGGTGGGACCGTCAATCTGCAGTTTGTTATGGTCCAAAATGGCCGTCAGATTATCCAGCCTGTAATGGGAAGCAGCCATGGCCGCCTCCCAAACCATTCCTTCCTGCACTTCCCCGTCACCCAAAAGCACATAAACCCGGTATCCTTTCCCGTCCAATTTACCGGCCAAGGCCATCCCGTTGGCTACGGATAAACCCTGGCCCAGGGAGCCGGTGGACATTTCCACTCCAGGCAGCTTGGTCATATCAGGATGACCCTGCAGCCTGCTTCCCAGTTTCCTTAATGTCAAGAGCTCTTCCTTGGGGAAAAAACCTCGTTCAGCCAAGGCAGCATAGAGTACCGGTGCGGCATGTCCTTTGGACAAAATAAAGCGGTCCCGCTCCGGCCAGGAAGGCTCTTCCGGACGGATGCGGAGCACATAAAAATACAGTGCCGTCACAATATCTGCCGCTGATAAGGAGCCGCCGGGATGTCCGGACCCGGCCTCTCCCAGCATCCGGATAATGCTCCGGCGTATTTTTTTAGCCTTATCCTCCAACTGCCTGATTAAATCCGATCCCACTCGTCTGCACCTCCAGCCAATTCTCCTTGGAAACTAATGGGGCCTGATCTCCTGAAAGCCCTCCCCCAATACCTCTCGCACATCTGAAAGGACCACAAAGGCCTCAGGGTCCACTTCCACCACCAGCTCTTTTAATTTAGTAATCTCCGCGCGGGATACAACACAAAGGAGCAATTCCTTGGCGGTCCCCGTGTAAAGACCTCTTCCTTCCAGGGCGGTGGCTCCCCGATTCATTTCAGATAAAATCGCTCTCCCTATTTCCTGATTTTTTTCCGAGATAATCAAGGCCGCCTTAGCATGGCCAAAACCCTCCTGGACAAAATCAAGGACCTTGGTGGTGAGGAAAAGGGCCAGGAGAGCATATAAGGCCAGCTCCAGATTAAAAACCAGTCCCGCCAGCATGATGACCACCGCATCAACTGCCATCAAGGCCTGCCCCACGCTCAATTTCAAATAGCGATGAATAATCCGGGCCGCCAGGTCGGTACCACCGGTTGTGCCTCCGGAGCGAAAAACAATCCCCAGGCCCAAACCGGTCAGCAATCCTCCATAAATAGCTGCAAGTAGTGGGTCCTGGGTGGGGGGAACCAGAAACCGGGCCAGCAGGTCCACAAAAATAGACAAGGAAACAGTGCCGTAAATGGTTTTAAAACTAAAAACCAAGCCCAATTGCTGTAATCCGGCAATGAACAAGGGAATATTTAAGGCCAGCATGGTCAGGCCTGCCGGCAGATGAAAAAGATGATAAATCACCGTAGCCAGTCCGCTGACCCCGCCGGCGGCGATTTTGCCGGGAATTAAAAACAGGACCAGCCCCAAAGCGGTAATGCCGCTCCCCGCCGTAATCCCTCCGTAGTTCATCAGTATTTTCCGGACCACGGCCGTCACCTGCTCTTTCTCAAGGGCAATGCTGCTGCCTTTTCCAGGCTGACTCTGAAATTTTCCCTCCTCTTTCCTCAATAAAAAGCTGTGGGAATACTTCCAGGTCTTTCTACATGGTGCCCCATTAATCCTGCTCTTTCGCGAAAAATAGCAGCAGACTCAAGCCCTCATTCGATAATATCTTTCACAATGGCGCCTGTGGGGCAAACTTCCACACAATTCCCACAGCTTGTACAAGAATCGTTGATCCGGTAACCCCGCCAGGGAGAATCGGTCCAGGCGGCACCGGCGGCAGAAGAAGTACCATCCCCGGTTCTGGGCAGATAGCCGTCATCAATAGCTTTTTCCGGACAAACCACGCTGCAGTCCCCGCAGGAAACACAATCTTCAGTGATGCGATAGGACATCAGGCTTACCCTCCTTGAGCTGGATTTGCCTTTATTTTTCGCCTCCCGAAAATTCTTATGCGGGCCGGAAAAAACCAGGGACCACCGGTTCCACCGGCAGTCCCTTGTTCCTAGTCTTCCTGCTCTCCGCCTATTTTAGCCTCCAGCCGGGCCAGGCGGGCTTCCAATTTTTCATACTCGGCCCGGGATACCAACGGTGCTTCCGCCAGTATCCTCTTTATTTCCTCCCGGAACCAGTTTTTGATCTGCTTCTGCTCTTCCCTTCCCCGGTCAATTGCCTTGGAAATAAAATCCTGGGCCTCTTTTTGACTGAGCTCGCCTTTTTGCACCATTTCCTGCACCAGCTGCTCCGCTTTTTCCTTGGTCATGCTGAGGGCGCCTAATCCCAGCAAGAAAGCTTTCCTGCCCATCTCCATCATCCCGCCAAATCGGTCTTCCATTGTCTTTTCCTCCTTGCTGCGGTATCTTTTCTCAAGCCTTATTCTGCCTGGCATGGCGCCATCTCATACCTGCCAATTTTCCTCTAGATTTTTCCTCGGGCTTGTTGTTTGAGATAATCTTCGATGAAGGGCATGATATCCCCGTCCATGACTCCGTTCACGTCCCCTATTTCCTTGTTGATCCGGTGATCTTTGACCAGGCAATAAGGATGAAAGACATAACTGCGAATTTGGCTGCCCCAGGCGATTTTCCTTTGCTCGCCTCGGAGCCGGGCCAATTCCTCCTCTTTTTTTTGTTGCTCCAACTCCAAAAGTTTTGCCTGTAAAATCTTCATGGCAGTTAAACGGTTGGAGTGCTGGGACCTCTCATTCTGACACTGGACAACAATGCCCGTAGGCAGGTGGGTAATCCGCACCGCCGAATCCGTTTTGTTCACATGCTGCCCCCCGGCGCCTCCCGCCCGGTAAGTGTCCACCTTCAAATCCGCCGGATCTATTTCCACTTCCATTTCTTTGCTCACTTCCGGCAGGCATTCCACAGAAGCAAAAGAAGTATGACGGCGGCCGGAAGCATCGAAAGGAGAAATCCTGACCAGCCGGTGGACTCCTTTCTCCGCCTTCAAGTAACCATAAGCATTTTCTCCCCTAACCAGGAGAGTAGCACTTTTTATCCCAGCTTCGTCCCCGGGCAGGAGATCAAGAATCTGCACCTGAAATCCTTCCTTCTCCGCAAAACGAGTGTACATCCGGAAGAGCATCTGGGTCCAATCCTGGGATTCCGTACCTCCGGCTCCGGCATGAAGGGAAATAATGGCATTATTCCGATCATAAGGACCGGCCAAGAGGGTCTCCAGCTCCAGCCTTTCAAGCTGCTCCTCCAGGACAGTCAAGCCCTGCCGGATTTCCTTCTCCAAACCGGCCTCCTCTTCCTCCAGGGACAGGCTGTAGAGAACTTCCAAATCCTGTGCTTGTTGTTCCAGGTTTTTGACCGCCTCCAGCTTGCCCTTCTCCTTGCTGAGCCTTTGCATCACTTCCTGGGCCCGCTCCCGGTCCTCCCAAAAATCTTCCGCCAGCATTTCCTCTTCCAATTTCGCTATCCTTTCCTGTCGCCCGGAAAGGTCAAAGAGAAACCCTCAATTCTTCAATTCTCCGGATCAGTTCAGCCAGCTTCCCTTTGATTTCAGCTGACATTTTCCTAACCACCTTTCCAACATTCTTTTCCTATTATTACCATATCCGCTAGGCACTACGCCCGCAGCACTTTTTATATTTCTTTCCGCTTCCGCAAGGGCAGGGATCATTGCGCCCCACCTGACGGGCTTTGCGCACCGGCTGGCGGGTTTTTTCTTCCGCATATTTATTCTCCACCAAGTTCCGGGGGCCGCTTTTTTCTTCCTGCACCACCCGCACCCGGTAAATATAGCGGGTGACATCTTCCTGAATGGCGGCAATCATGGCATTGAACATCTCATAACCTTCGAATTTATATTCAATCAGGGGATCGCGCTGCCCATAAGCCCGAAGCCCAATCCCCTGGCGGAGCTGATCCATGGCATCAATATGATCCATCCATTTGGCATCCACCACCCGCAGGATAACCATGCGTTCCAGCTCCCGCATGGTTTCGGCGCCCAACTCTTCCTCCCGCTTTTCATACAGCTCCCGGGCCTGGGCGTGAAACATCTCCCGGATCTCCTCTTTTTCCATCTTCATCAAATCAGCGGGAGTAATTTTATGCCCCGGCAGAAAGGTCTGTTCCGCATAATTCAGCAGTCCCTTTAAATCCCATTCTTCCGGGTACTGGCTTCCAGCGCTAAACCGGTCAACCGCACTGTCGATGACCATGTCGATCATATCCAGCACATTCTCTTTCAGGTTTTCTCCTTCCAAAACCCGGCGTCTTTGGGCGTAGATCACTTCCCTTTGCTGATTCATCACATCATCATATTCCAAAACGTGCTTCCGGATATCAAAGTTGCGCGCCTCCACCCTTTTTTGCGCCGTTTCAATAGAACGGGAAATCAAAGGATGGTCAATGGGGGTACTATCATCCATGCCCAGCTTATCCATCAAGCCGGCAATATTGTCAGAACCGAAAAGACGCATCAGGTCATCTTCCAGGGATACATAAAAACGGCTGGACCCGGGATCTCCCTGCCGGCCGGCCCGTCCCCGCAGCTGGTTATCGATGCGCCGGCTTTCATGTCTTTCCGTTCCAATAATATGGAGTCCTCCCAACTCGGTTACCCCTGGACCCAGGACAATATCAGTACCCCGTCCCGCCATATTGGTGGCAATAGTAACCTGACCCTTCTGCCCGGCCTTGGCCACTATCTCCGCTTCCTGCTCGTGGTACTTGGCATTCAAAACCTGGTGGGGAATCCCCCGTTTTTTCAAAGCATCGCTGAGCATTTCCGACTTCTCAATGGAAACGGTACCCACCAGGACCGGCTGCCCCTTTTGGTGGCGTTCCACGATTTCTTCGATAACAGCGTTGAACTTGCCTTTTTCCGTACGGTAAACCACATCGGGCAGGTCCTCCCGGATCATGGGCTTGTTGGTGGGAATGACCACCACATCCATCCCGTAGATTTTCCTGAATTCCTCTTCCTCAGTGGCCGCCGTACCGGTCATGCCGGCCAGTTTTTCATACATTCGAAAATAGTTCTGGAAGGTGATGGTGGCCAGAGTTTGGGATTCTCTTTCAATTTTCACTCCCTCTTTCGCCTCAATGGCCTGGTGAAGCCCGTCACTGTACCGCCGTCCGAACATCAAACGGCCGGTGAACTCATCCACGATGATGACTTCCCCGTCCTTCACCACATAATCCCGGTCCCGTTTCATCAGAGTATGGGCCTTTAAAGCGTTGTTCACATGGTGGCTTAGTTCCGTATTCTCGTCATCGTAAAGATTTTCCACCCCGAGCATTTTCTCCACCCGGGCAATTCCCTTTTCCGTAAGAGTAGCTACCCGGGCTTTCTCATCCACGGTATAATCCTCTTCCGGCTTCAAACGAGGGATGATTTTGGCCACTGCATAGTAGGTCTGGGTGGGCTTATCCGCTTGGCCGGATATAATCAGGGGTGTCCTGGCCTCGTCGATGAGAATACTGTCCACCTCGTCGATAATGGCATAATGAAGCTTCCTTTGCACCATCTGCTCCGGGCGCAAAGCCATATTATCCCTTAAATAATCAAAGCCGAACTCATTATTCGTGCCGTAAGTGATATCAGCAGCATAGGCCTCTTTTCTTTCAGCAAAATCCAGGCCATGGACAATCAAACCCACTTCCAACCCCAAAAAACGATATATTTGGCCCATCCAGTCCGCATCCCGGCGGGCCAGATAATCGTTCACGGTGACAATATGCACCCCTTTACCGGTCAAGGCATTGAGATAGGCCGACAGTGTTGCCACCAGGGTTTTTCCTTCTCCGGTTTTCATTTCGGCAATCCGCCCCTGATGGAGAACGATGCCTCCCATGAGCTGCACATCAAAGTGCCTCATATTCAGAACCCGCCGGGCTGTTTCCCTGACCACGGCAAAGGCTTCCGGCAGCAAATCATCCAGATTGGCTCCTTTCTCCAGCCTCTCTTTGAATTCGGCAGTTTTGGAGGCCAAAGCGCCATCCGATAACTTCCGGATCTCGTCTTCCAAACTGTTAATTATTTCCACCTTTTTGCTTAAACGCTTGATCTCCTTGGCATTATCATCCAACAAGTTGCGCAGTATACCGAGCACCGGCTCGCCCCCCTGCATGAAGATGAGGAACCTTAGGTTCCTCATCCGTTTGGTATCATTTAATTCTAACATGTTACACCGCCGCTTTCAACACAAGCGACGGCCTGATTTCCAAAGGGTGGCAATTATTTTTTGCCAACTGTTCCGGAAGGCCTGGCCTGCAGGGGATGACGACGGGATCCGGATGTGGGTTTATTTCACCTGCCGGAGCCCCTTTTCCCCGGGACCGGTCCCGGTCATGGCCCTGGTAATAAAAATGAAAAGACCGGCCACCATGAAAAAATCGCCGATGCTGAAACGCCTCGGGCTGGGATAGGGAATCAGGATTATGTCTCCCAAAAAGGGCAGCTTGGTACCAGGCTGCCAGAGCTGATGTGTGGCCACAGACTGATCAGCCAGAGCCTGAACTAAAGAGGGAGGCAATCCTTCCGGCTTCACCGGCATGGCCCCTCCGTTCAAGGCAATTACTAAAAAATTACAAAACACGCCGAGAAACATCAATTTTATCCCGGGCAGGCTGCGGTTAACCCAGATAAAAAAGAACATGAGCAAATAAGAAAATAAATGAAGAGAATAAGACCAAAACCAGGTCAGCTCACTGCCTCCGGCCACCGTCCGATTCAAAGCCCACTGGAGGAGAAAGGCCAGCGGTGCCAGCCAAAAGCAGCGTAATTCCTGTCTTCCCAAACCGGCCAGCTTACCGCCCCTGAGCCAGCCCCAAATCATCGCCAAAACAATTATTCCCAGTAAAAACAAAGCTAACTGCCCCCCTCTTCCCAGAGCTCCTCCCGGACCGCTGCCGCTTCCGCCAACAGATACTGGCGGAAAGGGCCGTCTTCCCGGCTCTTTCCCCCCTGCAGGCAGATCTCCTTCAAGCGGGGAGCAGCCTGCAAAAATTTCTCCACCACCTTAGGGTCAAACTGAGTACCGGCTCCGGCCTTGACCTCAGCCAGGGCTTCTTCAAAAGTACGGGCCCGGCGATACGGCCTGTCCATGGTCATGGCGTCAAAAGCATCGGCCACAGCCAGAATACGGGACTCCAGCGGAATTTCCTCTCCCTGCAAATGATCGGGATATCCGCTGCCGTCCCACCATTCATGGTGATGCCGGATAAAAACCGCATCTTTCTTCAGGCGGCGGATCTGGCCCACAATTTCATAGCCGATAACGCTGTGCTGCTGCATCATCCAGTATTCCTCAGCCGTCAACCTGCCCGGTTTGTTTAAAATCCCTTCCGGGATACCCAATTTGCCGATGTCATGAAGAACTGCCATATACTCAAGGGTCTCCAGTTTCTCCGGAGAAAACTTAAACTCCTTGGCTATTTCCTTCGCATAGCAACCCACCCGTTGGGAATGGCCAGCCGTATAAGGATCTTTCGCATCCACGGCAGCGGTCAGGCTCTTGATGGTATCCAAATACATTTCCCGCATATCCACATAGGCCTGAAAGGAACTGCGGGCAATTAGCAGGGGAATCACCAACAGAACAATGCCCAATACGCCAAAATACTGATAAACCAGAGCCAGTAGTATCCCCATGGGGGTCAGGGCAAGAAAGTTGGGAACGGCCCATTTCATATTACCAACGAGTACCGCCCGGACCGGCACTCCCTCGCTCAAAGCGATGACAAAGGCTATTTGCAGCGTGTTCAGGACAAAAAAGGTGAACACAGTCGCCAAAAGAGCCGCGAAAAACATTGGGCTCCAATCCAGACTGCTAATGGCAAAACGCTCATATACCAGTCCCGCCGTTCCCACCGAAATGGCAAACTGGCCTTGATTGAAAGCCATTTTCACCAAAGACAGCTTTTTCTTCCTTTTGGCCAGGGTAAAGCCCAAGACCGCAATTACCGTTGCCGCCGGCGCCCCGAAGAGAATAATCATGGCGTAATAAAGAATAAAGCCGATGGAAACAGCCCCCTGGCCGGGCAAAAAGACTACCAGAGTTTCCGCCGCGATGGTTAAAATCAAAAAAACAAGAAAGCCTTCCCCGGAAATGGGAGCAAGAATCAATTGAACCAGCATCAGGGCAAAAAACAGGTAGCCTATACCGATAATGGAGATCAAATACAGCCGTAGTGCTTTGCTACCGTCTGCCATTTCTTTAACCCCTTTATAAAATCATTAAGGCCGACAATCATGTTACCGGTTTATTGCCAAGACCAACCTGCACCGCCGGCTAAAATAGCGGCAGCCAAGGTCATCAATACCAGGAAAATCCTGTATTGCACTGTAATACCCCCTTAACTGAGAGCTCTGGTACCCGCTATGTACTCAGGCATTCGCTCCGCTCATAGCCGCTCCGCTAAGAGGTTAAAGCATATGATTGTCGGCCCTTAAAGCCCTTTTGCGCCGGGCAAAAACCGAAGAATGCGATTAACGGCCCCTAAAGTGGCTCTGGCCACTGCTTCTTTTTCGTCTGTTTCCGCCGAGACTGTCCCGAAAAAAATCCTTTCCTCCTGCCGGGGAAGCAAAGCCGCCAGGGCCACCGTCACCACCGGCTTACCGGCCACCTGATGCTTGACCACATCTTCCACAAAGAAACTGCCTCCGCTTTGCAAATAGTTTTCAATAGCTTTTGCCGTTGCTTCTGCAATCAGGCGCAGCTTGCCGCTCTTCACATTGGCCCCGGTAGCCTCCCCCAAGTAGACTTCCTCTCCGTAAGACAGTTCCACCAGCACGTCCACCTGGCGGGATTTGCTGACCATCCCCACACTAACCAAACGCAACCTGGCCACCCGATCTCTTTCCCAGTTTTCCTCCTCCACTTGGACAATGCTGATCTTTTTGTGATCCAACCGGTAATTCAGTTCCACCATCAGGGAAGATTGAATATCCCGGACAATCTGTTTGGCATTCCGTGCACTGGAGGCGATAATATGTACTTCTTCCACTTCCTGGTCTTCACCCATCTGCACCCGGACACCTTTCACGCCCCGAATTCCGCTGATAATATTTTCTATTTGCCGTTCCAGGCTCCCTTCCTCTGCCGGGCCTTCCGCCACTTGCTCCACCACCTTAACGAGAAAACAATATTAAATTAAAATATTCGCCGTTATCAGGTCATTTCCTGTAATTATTGGCGAGAAAAGGCAATAAAATTCCATCTTTTTGCCACATTCAACCGGCAAGCTGTCCCCTGGCCGACAAAATCTAACCCGGCCCTTTCCCTTTTCCCTCTTTTCAGGCAAAATAGAGGAAAAGAAGAAAATATGCCCCTCTTCATTATTTTTTCTCGGGAAGGATGAAATCCATGTTCACCGGCTTACCTCTCCGTACCTATTTGGAAAAAATGGCCGAACCTGCTTTCCCCTCTCCCAAGGGAGGGAGTGCCGCCGCTTTGGCCGGGGCTTTGGCAGGAGCGCTCCTTTCCATGAGCGCCCAAGTCACGGCTAAAAAAAGTCCCCAGCTTCCTCTGTCGAAAGTATGGACTCAAGCCGAAAATATTTCCAAGGAACTCTCCCATCTGGCCGATAGAGATGTGCAAGCTTACTTGCAGGTAATTGAGGCCCATCGGCTTCTCCGGCAGCAGGGGACAGATGCCCGGAAAGGAAAGGAGGCCATTGAAGAAGCCCTGCAGAAAGCCACAGAGACCCTGTTGGAAATAGCGGAAAACTGTTCCCGCCTCCTGGAACTGGAGGAGATGCTGGCCCCTATCTGCCGCAAAAGCTGCCGGGGAGACTTGGAAGCGGCCCGTCTCCTGGCCCTGGCCTCCCTCCAAGCCTCCCTAGAGCTGGCTGCCTCCAATTACAGCCGCATCCTGGCCGGAGAGTTCCGCCGGATGGTAGACAAAAGAATTCGTCACTTCCGCCAAAAAATCAGATCAGTTTTGGGAAATGGCCGCCCCCTGCCGGGGGACGATCCCTGGCAATGAGGAGAAGAGGGGATCCGGGCCCTTTCGGCCATAGAAAAACTCCCCTTTAAGCAGAGGTGTCTGCTGCAAGGGGAGCATATCATAAAACCGGAAACGGTTTTTTCATGTATTTTTTAGATCCACCCTATCTGATGGTGGCCGTAAACTCACAAACTCCGTCTCCATTACAGTTGCATTTAGTTTCTTTCACGCTCACAGGCCTGTTTAAAATGGCCGCCAGCGCCCCTTCAATAATAGCCCCTTCCAGATCGCAAACCATCTCCCCCACATCCTCCATCCCATCGCAAACCATACAATCATGAAGTCGGACCACCATTTTCTTTTCGCTTTTTTCCGCCAGTTCCGGTATGCCGATTTTTAAGTCAAGCAAAAGCTTGAAAAAGTCTTCCAGGGTAGAACAGCCCAAGCTTTTACCCATTTCCCTGCCCACTACGGCAGTGATGCTCCTCCCTCCCATGGGCAAAGCGCCCCGGATGCCCACCAGCCTCAGCAGACGGAACACTTCCAAGGGAACCTGGCCGGAAAGCTTTTTTCTCTTGATCTTGGCAATATCCGCCATGACATATTTTTTCATCGCTGTCTTCCTTTCTCTGATTGAAGATCAATGCTTGTCCCCCTGTTTTTTTATCATAATCGGCCCTCGCCGGCTTCCGGCTCTATGGGAAAAGGGCGGGCATAAAAACCCTGCCCGCTCCCATTTCTGCCGGCGGCTGCCCTCCAAGCCGGCCACGTACTAACTGATGAGGAAGCTGTATCCGAAATCTTGTTTAAGCAGTTGATGTTTAAAGGATTTGACAGAGACCTTGTTTTTGATCAAAGCGGCATAGACACCGGCTTGAGACACATCTCCCACCAGAATCATGCCCAAGAGCACATCGTCCTTTAAGATCAGTTTCTTATAAAAGCCATGATGGGGTTGATATACAACCAGCTCCTCCCCGCCCGGCGGCAGCTGAGTAAGGCCAATAGCCATGGCCGGAACTTCCCGAAATTCCACGGCATTTTGCATGCCGATCTGCTTGGAGTATAATCTTCTCTTACCCGCCATATTCAAGCCGGCAATCCTCCCTTGCACCACCGCATTGGGCCAGATAGGCGAAAGACTCATCCGGCCGCTGACCGCATCAATGGTCTCCACCACATCCCCGGCCCCATACACATCAGGCAGGTTGGTGGCCAGAAAGCCGTCGACGATGATGCCCTGGTTAAGGGCAACCCCGGCCCGGGCTGCCAGGGAGGTATTGGGCCTGATCCCGGTAGCCAGCACCACCAGCTCTGCTTTGAGACGCTCTCCGCTTTCCAAAATCACGCCTTTGCCGCTATTGCCAAATAAACGCAGCCACCGGGAAGGACCGATAATCTCACTGATGCCGTTTCCGGTAATAATACGCAGCCCTTCTGCCTGCATATCATTTTGCAGGATAGACGCCGCCTTGGCATCAAATTGCCCCGGCAAAATCTGCGGCTCCTTTTCGATCACGGTCACTTCCAATCCCCACTTGTACAGTGCATAGGCCGCTTCCAGCCCCACAAATCCTCCGCCCACCACTACGGCCCGGCGGGAGTGCCTGGCCGTTTCCTTGATTTTTCTGGCATCATCCAAGCTCCGGAAAAGATGAACTCCTTCTTCTTCCACACCTGGAAAAGCTGGAAGCAGGGCCGAACTGCCGGTGGCCAGCAACAGACAATCATAGGAAATTTTTTCTCCTTTCTCCAAATGGAGCTCTTTCTCTTCCGGGCTGATGCTGACCACTTTCTCCCCTAACCTGGCCCGGATTCGATTTTTTTTATAAAATTTTGACGACTTGAAGTGCATAGCTTCCAGAGCCCTTTCCCCGGCCAGGTATTCGGGTAAAAGACAACGGGAATAAGCAGGATAAGGCTCATCGGAAATAATGGTGATTTCCCCCAGAGGATCATTTTTACGGATGGTCTCAGCCGCCTGGGTTCCGGCTGCTCCGTTCCCGATAATTACATAATGCAAAGTCTCTACCCCCTTTGCAACTGGTAAAAAGCAGCTAACCCGCCCGGACCAGCCCCTCAACTAGACTTTTTGCCAGCTGAGCCGTCCGGTGACCGGCAAAATCGTTGCCTTCTTCGAAAAACAGGGCATTGTTTGGACAGGACGCCACACAGGCCGGGATCTCTTTTCCTGCGCAGCGGTCACACTTATAGGCAATTTGCTGATCCGACCTCCGGGGCCAAACCAGACCATAGGGACAGGCCATCACACACATCCAGCAACCCACACAAGCCTGCTCGTTGCCTTCGTTAGTCACAATACCGCTGACGGGATCCTTTTGCATGGCACCGGTCATACAAGCATCCACACAAGCCGGTTCTTGACAATGACGGCACATCAAAGGAACGGCCTGCCCGTTCACCGCCTCTACAGTCAGCCGCCCTTCCACCTTTTCCAGCATGGCTCCCGACAATGTCTCCCTGTAGAGGAGTGGGCAGCAGCACAGGCCAACACACAGGTCAAGCAGCCATTGCATCGCTTCACATCCACAAAAATCTGCTTCATGGAACAAACCTCCTGGCTCAAGATTTTTTAGGGAGAGAACGGGCTCGTGTCCAAGGCCCCTTCTCCCCGGATAGGGAAGGCAGACTGTCTCGCTGAAATCAGATTCCCAAGGCTTGACGCTTTTCTTCCAAATGGGCAATGATTTTGGCCGCTGCTTGGTAGGGATTCTCCTCTACCAGAACCTTGCCTCCCGTGAGAGTCTCCATATCTTCCGTCAGAATTCTGGTCACCAGAGGGCTGCCGGTTACCGGCGGCACCGGTCCCAGGTGGGTCAACAGGCCAAAAGCCACCGCGAAAATACCGTCGGCGACGGCTTTTTGCTCCAAGTATTCCGGAGCGGAAGCGGCCACCGGCAGCCGGCTGGGATCCACACCCAAGGCATCAGCAATGGCAGTTACAGCAACTCCAATTCTACCAATATCCACGCAGGAGCCGAAATTGAGAACGGGTGGAATACCTAAAGCTTGGCAGACTGCTTTTAAGCCGTCACCTGCTTCAGCAGCCGCTTCCGGCAACATCAGGCTTTCAATTTCCGCCGCACTGCTCATACAGCCGGCGGCAATCACCAAAACATTGTTCTTGATCAGTTCCCGCATAATAGTCAGCCCTTGACCATCATGTCCATTGCGGTTATTCGTACATCCAACCACAGCCACAATTCCTTTAATGGAGCCTTGTCTAACCGCATCCAAGAGGGGAGTTAGATTGCCTCCCAGGGCTCCTAAAATCGATTCCACCGAGAAGCCGGCTACAGCTCCTGATTTGTTTTGGGGAATGAAGATTTTCTCCCGATCCCTGTTTTTGTACGCGGCAATGGCCATTTTGACCAGTTCTCTCGCCTGTTCAGCCACTTTCTCCGGTTCATAATCCACATTGTCCGTCACTCCATCCATCCGCAAGATCCGGGAAACCGAAACCAGCTTGGTGTGGAACTTATCTGCCACCGTTTTCAGGCCGGGGATGGAACAATTCATATCCATCATCACCAGATCCACGGCTCCGGTGGCCACATAATGCTCCTGGCTAATCCAGTTGCCCAGCTGTCCGGAAAAATTGGAAGCACTGATCCCTTTTCTCTGCATCAATTCCTGCCCCGTACACATGGAACCGTAAACCTTAATTCCTTCCGCGCCGGCTTCTCTAGCCAGGGCAAGCAGTTCCTCATCCTGGATGGCCTGAAGCACGGCAGTAGCCATTAAAGGCACATGCCCGTGGGCAACAATATTTACCGTATTGGGATCAATGATACCTAAATCCGCTTCACTGCTGGTGATTTCGGGTGTACCCAATAATATATCCTGTAAAGTGATGGTGCCTACCAAGCCCATATAACCGGTGGCCAGAGCTAATCGCACCCCGGTCAGCAATAGATCCACAGGGTCAGTATTGATATTGGACATGGTTTTCGTCAGAGCATCCCTAATCTCGGAATGAACTCCGCCGGGAATAACCCCCAACTTGCCCCAGGCCTCCTTCCGGCTAGCCGGTGCCAAAAGCTCCAACAGGGCCAAGGGTTCTTCAGCATCCTTCCTTAACTCCGCCAAAATCGTATCCGCCAGTTGGACGGCTATCTCCTCCGCCGGTTTTTCCGGATCCAAACCAACTATTTTGGCGATTTCCTTTAATTTGGCCTCATCTTCCAAGCGAAAAGGGGTCTTCCCTGCTGCGGTGGCCTTAATGGTTTTGGCCAGTTCCTCCAGGTGATGGGAATAAGCTGCCGCACCATGAGCGGTGAGCCGGACCAAATTGCGGGCGACGATGGTATCGGCCGTGGCGCCGCAAATGGCTCTGGGAGCTTTGGGCGTAATCCGGCACGGTCCATGACTGCACAGCTGGCAACAGACTCCCTGCATCCCAAAGCCACACTGAGGCTGCTGCTGCTTGTAGCGATCAAAAACCGTATCCACTCCCATTTCCTGCAGCCTTTCCTGCATATCATTCACCGAAGCATGAGCAGAGTAACATTTGTCCGCACTGGGACAGGTCTGGCAATTTCCCATTGACTGTCTTCCTCCTTGTTATTGTTTTCCGGTTCTAGCTGCCCCCATTCTAGCATTTTCCTCCGCCGGATAATGTGATCAAGACCTAACCGGAACTGTGATTTTGGTCACAGGTAAAAAAACCGGGCATTCCTTTGCAGAAATGCCCGGAGGGAGAGGGGCCTTAAGCCTAAGCCGATTTTTTTCCTGATTGCGAATTATTTTCAGGATGACTTTATCTGTTTGTTATTATATCAGATATAATAACAAATGTAAAACATAATATCCATATTATCTCAATAATTTGTTTTATGCTATTTGCCGGCAGAAGAACGGCCAAGGGATTCAAGCCCTTCTATTGCTCCAAAGATGAACTGTTTCTTCTTCCGGGTCCCAATGTACACTCAGTCCCAGGGCCTCTCCCAAAGGCCGGATGGGGACAAAAACCCGTCCCTCATGTAAATAAGGGGCCGGATCCAGGTTCAGCCTTTTTCCATCTAGAATAATGGAGATCTCTCTGGTCAATGGTTGATCAAAATAGGCAACAATTCCCTTCCCCAGGGCCTGGGCCGCTTTTTGCAAGTTTTCCTCCAGGGACAGCCATTCTTCCGTAGGCGGGTGGGAGATAAAGCCAATTTCCACCAGCACCGCCGGCATTTTGGTCTCCCGTAAAATCTGGAAATTGGCACTGCGGATGCCCCCGTCGGGAAAGCCTGTGGCCGCCAATAATTCTTTTTGCAAGAGGCGGGCCGCTTTCTCAGCCTGAAAACCCGTTTTCAGTACAAAACTGGCCAGATAGTTGGCCATAGAATTGGTATGGCTGTTAATATGAATAGAAAGAGCCAGATCCACCCCGGCCCGGTTAAACTTGTCAGCACGGGCCCTCAGTTCCTGGGCGGACCAGCTTTTGCTGTTCTGGGGATTCCGGGGAACCAGTTCCTGATCCTTGTCTCTGCTCAGCACAGATTGAAAACCTGATCTGGCCAAGATGTCCCGCAACTTGAGAGCAATGGCCAGGTTCACATCTTTTTCTTTCAGGTAACGACCTGCCGCCCCGGGGTCAACACCCCCGTGTCCCGGATCGATTCCTATTTTTTTCACTCTGAAGCCCCTTCCTTTCATGATGAATATGCCAAAAAGCTCAGCTTAACCCCTTGCCAAAAGTCTATGCAGAACAAAGAAGAAAGGTTAAAGCACCAACCACGGGGAAACCCCGTGGTTGGTGAAAAGGCTTAGGCAATGTTCAATTCCACAACCTCCCTGGTCACGAAGCGCGCTCCCACCAGGCTCACCAAATCGCCTCCGTTGCTGTCGAAGATATTGTTGTTCAGGATCAAACTCATGGCTTCTTCCACTTCCTGTTCAGTCAAGTCCGCTTTCGGATCCACTACGGCAACAGTGACACGACTGCCTCCGGCGTTTTGAAAAATCATTTCCAGCCTTCTGGACTGCATTATTTCACCTCCTTTCCCAGCGGGGACTTCACCATCCAGCCTTCCCGGCACCTGTCAGATGCTCACCGTCCTTAAGACTCCAGAAGGTCACTGGTCAGGATCCGCTGGATCCCGTTGAGGGGATGCTCCTGCAGCCCGGCTAAGGCCTGGGCTACTTCAAAGACCTCCTGGTCCGGGGCTTCCGGTTTGACTCGCTGATAAGTGCGCAATCTGTTGACAGGATTGCCCTCACCGTCCACCCCCACCTGAACTAACAGGCGCAGAGACGAAGAAAGGGGAGTAGCTATGACCGGCATGTTTTCACCTCCTTCTTTTGGTTAAGTCAATTGTAGCTTCCTTGCCCGCCAAATAAAAAAACCGTCCGCTGGCAGAAACGGCTTAACCCTTATACCGTTTCCGCCGGCGGACGGCCAGAGGATTATCTTTCCCTTACTCAACAGAGCAAAATTACCGGCGCCCCCGGCACTAAACCCTGTTTTTCCCCAAATACCGGGAATAATCCTTGCTTCCCCGATTAGCTGCCGGAAAGGATCTGCCCGGCTTTATTTCGCAAGTAAATTTGGTAAAGAGCACCAAACAGAATCAGCCCCACACTGACCAGCTGTGCTACCCGGAAAGGCCCCAACATGAGACTGTCAGTCCGTAACCCTTCGATAAAAAAACGTCCCAGGGAATATAGTATTAAATAATTTAGGAAAACCTGCCCATGGACCAGACCCTTCCGTCTTCTCCACCAGAGAAGAAAAAGGAAAACCATCAGATTCCAGAGGGATTCGTAAAGAAAGGTAGGATGATAGTACTGGCCGTTGATCAACATGCCTTTTTGAATAAAAGGGGGAAAACGGCTGATAAATTCAGCGCTAACTGGGCCTCCATGAGCTTCTTGGTTAATAAAGTTCCCCCAGCGCCCGATCGCCTGCCCCAGAATAATGCTGGGCGCCGCCACATCCGCTATTTGCCAAAAATGCAAGCGCTGCCGCCGGACATAAAGATAACCGCCGATTATTCCTCCCAACAATCCCCCGTGGATGGCCAGACCCCCGTGCCAGACGCTGATCATCTCCAAAAAATTGCCTTGATACAACTCCCAGGAAAAAACCACATAATAGAGTCTTGCCCCGATAAAAGCCAAGGGCACCGCTACCAGTACCAGATTTAAGATATGTTCCGGATTCAAACCCTGCCTTCCGGCTTCCAGATAAGCCAGATAGGTCCCCAAAGCAAGGGCAAAGGCAATAAACACTCCGTACCAATGGATGGCAAAAGGTCCTATCGTAACCGCAATCGGATCCACTATCCCATCATTCCCTTCCGGTTCAGCCGCTGTGATAGATTTTATTATGGGCTAACGGCTTGAAAAAAGCAACTTTTACGCTACTTATTACTCAGCTTCAGCTTCATATACCTAACCACTAAGGAATCCAGCTCACAGCTCTTGGCGTACACTTCCTGATCCAAAAAGGACTGCTTTTTTGCCACCAATTGTACCAATTCTCTTTTTTTCTTGTCAATTATTCGCTTCAGGTCCCCTGCCTTCATGCCCGCCCCTCCCATAATCAATATATGGAACTTCCACCCCCACAAATCTCTATATATTGTATATTTCGACATTATATGGAAATTTCCTTTCTGTTTTTTTATCTTTTAGCAACTTTTTCCTGAAATGCCGGAAGGGTGGAGAAAGGCTACTGGACACTCTTTTTTCGTATTCGCATAAGATGGAGGCAGATTTGGTGAAAGGAGGCTGAACATGAACTACGATTGGGAAGGAATCTGGGAACAAGCCTGGAAACTGAAGTCAAGCCTGGCGGAACTGAAGGAGAAGTTGGCGGAAAACACCCTGGTAATTACCGCCGGGGAAAATGAAGTCAAAATAGTAATCAATGGGATCCAGGAGGTAATCCAAGTAGAACTGAAGCCGGAAATCATAGACCCTGCCAAAAAACAGCGACTCCAAATGCTGCTGCAGAGGGCCATCAATCAAAGCATCGCCAGGTCAAGAGAAATGGCCGGCAAACAAGTGGCTGATTTGACCGGCTTTGACCCGGGAATTCTGGATAATTTGTTTTAGGAAGATAAAGAAGGGGGCAATGAAGCCCCCTTCTTCTCAGGTACTAGAGTTTGAATTGCTGGACCGCCCCCTGGAGATCCTGCCCCAATTGGGCCAGAGATTCTGCCAAATTGGCTATTTCCTGGATGGCTGCACTTTGTTCCTGGCTGCCGGCTGATACCTCTTCGGCAGACGCAGCGTTGGACTCGGCTACGGAGGCGATATTCTGAATGGTTTCGGCAATATTTTGAGCATCAGCTTTGATTTTCGCTGAAGCTTCAGCAACTTTCGCCGTAGAATCCGCAATTTCCTCCACGGACCGGGAGATATTGCGGAAAAGCTCATCGGTGAGCAGAACTGCCTCCTGCTGGGCTTCTACCGCCACCATGGTCCGGCCCATTTCCTCCACTGCTTCCCTGGCACCGACTTGAATTTTTTCAATGATGGCCCCGATCTCATCAGCGGCCTGGGCTGAACCCTCAGCCAACTTTCTTACTTCTTCCGCCACCACCGCAAAGCCCCGGCCTTGTTCCCCGGCTCTGGCCGCTTCAATAGCCGCATTCAAGGCAAGCAGATTGGTCTGGGCGGCAAACTGGGTAATAGTATCCAGAATCTGGCCTACTTCTCCCGCTCTTTTGGACAGATCCTCGATGACCGCAGCCACTTTCTCTGCAGCTTGAACATTGTCTTCCATCTTGGCATTTTGATTGGCAACAGTCTGCAATCCGTCTTGCACCAAATCCTTGGCCTGTTGCGTCGTCCTGCTCATCACTTCCACCATCTGGTCGCTGGAGGCAGTTGCTTCTTTGATCATTTCCGCCAATTCAGCCGTGTGCTGGGCACTGCTGGCCTGTTCATTGGCCCCGGAGGCAACTTCCTGAATCGCAGCCGTAACCTGCTCCACAGTTTTCTGAGCCTCTAAAGTACCGGCGCTCAATTCCTCTGCCGCTGAAGCGGTCTGACTGGCACTGTCCTGCACATTTTGGATAAGCTGCCGCAAATTATTCAACATGGTTCCCAAGGAAGCGGCAAGGGAACCGATTTCATCCTTGCTGGTCATATCCCAGCTGCCCGTAAGATCTCCGCCGGCGATCCGCCCGGCCGCCTTTTCCAGCTCTCCCAAACGCCTCCCCAGAGAGCGTCCGATGAGCAGGGCCAAAAGCAGGGAGACGATCAGAGCTGTAACCAAAGCGATGGTAAAACCGGCGGTGCTCTTGGCGAACATCTCCTGGCTATTCAGATAGGCTTTTTCAGCCAGCTGCTGATCATAATCCATCAGGTCTTCAATGGCGAGGAAGGTCCTGTTTTTCAGGGCGATAGCCATTCGGTTTTTCATCTGGGCTTCATCTTTTTGCCTGGCCCGGCTGATCTCCAATATTTCCCTGACCTCGCCCCTGTATTCGGCCAAAACCGTTTCTAAGCTTTCAATCAACCCCAATTCGTTTTCATCTTGGGCCATAGATTTGAATTCTTCGATCAACTGGTCCATGGTTTCTTTGTTGCCCTGTATTTCTGTGTCGATCAATTGGAGGCGGACCGGATCAATGGTGGTGGTATGCTCGGTCACGCTCAGGCTGTTTAAAGCCATATAATGCCGAATCTCAGCCAAAAGCCTGATCCTGGTCATCTGCTCCTTATAAATATTTTCGGCATTTTTATTCAATTCCGTCATCGCATATAAAGAATAAAGCCCCATCGCCGCCAAAAAAAGTAAAAGAATGATGGCCAAAATAAAAATTTTCCCAAAGATCTTTATGTTGACGAACCATTGGAAAAAGCCTTTCTTCTTTTTCGAGGGAGGCCTTTCCTTTTTTCCCTTGCCAATCGAATTGTCCCTTTTCAAGATTCCCGCCATTTCCTTACCCCTTTCCTTCAGTTGTTCCTTTCTCTTCCTCCGGTTTGGGACCTTCATCAATTGGGACGCCCTTCAGCCGGAAATGAGCAACTGTAGGCAAACTGGCTGTCTCGGCCCCTGGATTTTGCAGGTCCATGGGTTTGCCTCTCTTAAGGCACTGCATCTTTTTGGTAATATTTCCCCGGATAATATTCGCCAAAAACCATTTAAATCCTGCATTTCTCCCTTGGATCCTTTAAGGACACTGATGATAATTTCCCTGCTTCCCCATCACTCCCGTCCCTTCGCCGGAATAGTTATATAGCAGAATATTGCGCCGCCCAGCAAGAAAGGAGACAGATGAGGATGGATATCATCGATAAAATTTTAAGACGCAATTCTGCCCAATTGATGGATTTGCCCAATGTGATTGGCGTAGGCAAGGGATGGAAAATGACCAGGGGGGAAACAACCAGGGATATGTCCGTAGTGGTTCTGGTGAAGAAAAAAATACCCGCCCAGGAATTGCACCGTTCGGCAAGAATACCGAAAACTCTGGGACAGGCAAACACTGATGTGCTTGAGGTGGGAGATATTCGCCTGCTGAGCAGAACCGACTATCACCGGCCTGCTCCTCCCGGGGTCAGCATCGGGCATTATCAAATTTCTGCCGGAACCTTTGGAGCCGTGGTCAAGGATCGAAACACAGGGCAGCTCCTGGTTCTTTCCAATAATCATGTGCTGGCCAACAGTACCGACGGCCGAGATGGTAGGAGCAAAAAAGGAGATCTCATCTTTCAACCGGGACCCCATGATGGAGGAACAAAGGAACACTTGATCGGCTACCTGGAGCGCTTTATCCCCCTCTCCAGAGAATACGGAGCCTCCACCTGCCCGCAGGCTGCTTCCCTGGAGCGCTGGAGTAATTTTTTCCTACAAAAAATCCAGCCCAACTACCGCTTGGTGTTACAGAGACAAAACATCCAAGGGAATCTTGTTGACGCTGCTGTAGCCCGTCCCGTTTCTCCGGATGCCATCACGCCGGAAATCCTGGAAATAGGAACCGTCAAAGGAGTAAGGGAAGCCCAAATTGGAGCCAAACTGAAAAAAAGCGGCCGTTCCAGCGGATTGAATACGGCTCAGGTGCGAGTGGTTTCCGCTTTGATGCGGGTAGCCTTGAGCAGCCAGGAAACCGTCATGTTTGATGACCAGATTATTACAGGCCCCATGGCTGCACCGGGGGACAGCGGCTCTTTAGTCCTGGACGAGGATAATTACGCGGTAGGGTTGCTTTTTGCCGGCTCCGATTCCGCCAGCGTAGTAAACCGAATCCAGCATGTGATGGAAATGCTGGAGATTGATCCGGTGGTATCATAATTATTTGATAAAGATCAAAGGGGCAGGGGAAAACCCTGCCCTCAACCCAAACTGGAGGCAGAAACTTGGAAGCGGCCTTTATTTAAATCGACACCTGTCCCCCCGCCGTATTAATCAATTTTAAAATGTTTTCCTCAGCGCCGGTAAGAGCATTGATATAGATCAAATAGTCTTGAGCCTCATAGCCGCAAAGAAGCTCATAGGTAAGAACCTCTTTGCCTCCCGGCAGCGGGATCAAGGCCAGCCTTTTTTCTTTCAGCTGGATTTCCGGCCTTAATTGTGCGGCCGCTTCTTCTGGACTGACCTGGGGCTCCGGCAGATCCCGCCGGTGATGGTACAGTAGATAAGGGACGGCGTCAAAGCCGATGATTTCCCCGTTATCCAGAGCTACTTGGATCTTGATTTGGTCCGGATAAAGCCTCACTTCCCCTTCTTTGGGCACAAAAACAATTATTCTGGTATTATCTTCGTTCTTTGCATAAGTGGCGAGCAAATCTCGAAAGCCTCGCTTCTCCAGAAAACCCCTGGCCCTTTCCTCTGCTTCCCGGTTGCTCAGAGAGGTTGTTTCCACCTTCCGGCTGTTCAGCATGGAAAGGACATGACCGCCTTGAGTACTCAGATCCACCCTGATTATACCCGGGCGGTTTTTCCCGTCCAGGGCCACACTATAGCCTTCAATTTTTCCATTAATGTCATCTGTGGTAACAATTCGGTAGCTGCCGTCGGAACCCTGCCGGACAAATTCCTCGGCCTTTTTCTCAGCCTCCTGGCGGCTGATTTTCGCCCCTGTCAAACCCTTTGGTTTTTGCAACTCCAAATGATCAGAATAGGGCCCGTCATAAACCAAGGCGGGCAATCCCTGGAAGCGCTGCTCCATATCAACAAATCCTTGGAAGTGATCTGCATCCGCTGCGGCTCGAGCCGTTTTGGTCCAAGGACGGGTAATAGCTGATGTCCAGCGAAAATTCTTTTGGGCCATGGTCGCTTCCGTCTCCTGCAACGTTCCGGTATATTCTTTCACCTGCCGGAGGAAATTTTGCAGCTGCTTGCGCTGGTCCTCTTCCATTTCCCTTCCGCCTGCCACCTGTTTGGCCAGGGAATAGGCATAATCGCCCATCTGAGCCAAGAACTTGCGGCTGGCGGACAGATTGATGTCCAAAAAAGGAAGCTGGCCCAGAGCTCCCTGGCTGGCCGTGGCCCTGCTCCAGATCTCCGTCAAATAGAAAACCTGCTGTTTGGGAGAAGAAGCAACCAGGCTTTTACTTAATAAAGGATCCAGCTGCTCAACTTGTTCCAGCACCGAGTAAAACTCCCTTTGATAATCGGCTTCCAGCGCATTGGCCAGGCGCTGCCGGTTTGTCCATTCGGTATAGCCCCAAGTAAAAAGGCCCAGCAGCAATATGGCTGCGACAAACATGGTGAACCAACGACGCATTTTTTCATCTCCCTTTCCCTTTTCCAGCTATATTCCAAAAACATGGCTGCCGATTTGCCGAACAATACGCCTGGTCCAGATCCAAGGACTGACAGGCTTGGAGGGATTCCAAAAATAAAGAGCGCCATAAGTGGGATCCCAGCCGTTTAGAGCTGCCTGGGCCGCCCGGTTGGCTTGGGACAGATTGGTCACTCTCCAGATATGTCCGTTTAATACACTCTCGAAAGCCAAAGGCTGGTAGATCACTCCCTGAATGGTATTGGGGAATGAGGGGTGTTTTACCCGGTTCAATAGTACAGCCGCTACAGCCACCTGGCCCTCATAAGGTTCTCCCATAGCTTCCGCGGCCACCAACCGGCCCAAGAGGCGGACCTCATCACTATTTCTGACCAGCGTCCACAATCCCTGTACCGGTATTGCGTCCTCCCCGGTCTGGTCTTCCTCCACCGCTGTTTCAGGGGCCTTTTCTTTTCCCTGATGAAGAGGAGCGCCGATTGCAGCTCCCAACAATACTATCAGCAACACGGCCATCAGAACAAACCAGCTGCGCTGACTCATACCTTCAAACCTCCTTCATTGATCCTTTTTATTTTGTACAAAGAACTTTAATTATACACTTGGTTCTTCTTGGAAGCCCCCGCCGGCAAATACATTTCTCCTCAGGGTAGCAGAGGACCATGATGCAACATAGAATGGATTAAAGGGCGATGGGATCATATTGTCGTCTAGTTGTTTTAAAGGGGGTCCGCAACCTTGAGATTCAAACCGGAGGTTTTAAATCTGATTGAGAGCGCCAAACCTTTTCTGAGCCCCTCCGGGCAGGAAATAGTTCAATCAACCCAAAGTCTGGTTCAACTTTTGTCCAGTGAGGCCGGCATAACCGCCCTCCAATCCTTACGGGCGCTGGTGGCCGGAGGAAGTACCCAGGAAGCAGAGGTCACCGGAAAAACCAGGGCCTCTAATCCTTATTCACTCTTTTTGGTCTTCTATTTGCTCGTCCTCGCCAGTGAAGAGAGCGCCAAACTCCTGTCCGGACCAGGGAATCGCGGTCATAATGACTATACCGGCCAGTTCAAAAGGGGGGAAAGGGATTTAAACTCATAAAACCTCCTTTTCCCGCCGATCCAAAGAGCTTTTTTCATCGTGAACAAGCAATCTTCCCCCCTCCTCCGAATATACTTAATTTGGAGGCCCTTCCAGGCCCGAAGACAGCCAGCTTCAGGTCTGACGCCGTACAGAACAATCCCCCAGGGGAAGAGGAGGTTTTTCATTTGGAAGAAACTCGCCTGGACGCCGGGCAAGACTTGATGTCGCGCTTTTTTAATCTGGTGCGGGAAGGTGATAGACTGCCGCCTAACTATTTAATGGCTATGTTAGGCCTTTATGCCCTGGTCAACATCCTCAACTTGGTGAAGCCTGAAACCACTGCTTTAGCAAAAGCCGGCGCCAAGGAAAACCTGATGGAGACTCTGAGTGGACTATTGAAAAGCCAAGGTATCAATGGAGAAGAACTGGTCAGCAAACTGGCCGGCAAAAGTGAAGGAAGCCCTGGAGGGGGTAGCGCGGCAGACTTGCTGGCCGCTTTAGGAAAAAATCCTACTGCCGTCATCAATTTCATGAACCTGCTGGCCAGCGCCAGAGAAGCGATGCAAGCCGGTAAAAAGGAAGAAAAAACCGGAAGCGCAGTGGAGCTCAAATCGCCGCCGCGCAGCCAACCATAAAACTTGTTATCGCCCTGGGGCAAAATTAAAGGAGGTTTCCTCAATCCGGGAAAAACCTCCTTTTTTGTGGACCAAATTCTCTGTCTAAAATGTGGGGCCCGGTAAGAGGCCCAGGACCAAAAAGCATCGCCAACCACTGACCCCAACCGGATCCCGCCTGGGGAATACCCCACTTTAAGTATCAAGAAACAGCCAAAAAGCCAGAAAAAGAAGGGCTAGACAAAAAAGGGCCTTTTTGCGGAAGACTTTCCCCCCACTTTTCCCCAAAGCCGCTCCAGCATCTTCTGTCCCTTCACTATAGCCAGCAGGCATCACGTGCAGGGCCTCTCCTTCCCGCTCCAATTGATTATTCTGCACCTTAAACTCCCTTAGTAATTTCTCCAAATCGTTGGCCATTTTTCAACCTCCCCATGGGTTTTTCCCGGAAAACTCAATATATAATATGGAAGTATAGTTTTTGATGTTACTTGCCCCAAGATCTTCCGGCGGATATAAAAACAACCATAGTCTTTTAGGGACCATGGTTGTGCAGTCTTTAACCCTTAGCTCCCGGGATGGTACAGGGGATCTTGATCTGCTGCCCGATACGCAGGTTTTCCGGATCCAGACCCGGATTCAATTCCAAAATGGCCTCTACGGTGGTGCCGTATCTCTTGGCAATCTTGAAAAGGGTATCCCCCGGCTGGATCACATAAAAACGGATGCTGGGAGTTTCGTCGTCCTCATCGGGACAGGGCAGCGGCTGCCCATCTCTCAGAATATCCGTCACCACTTCGATTTCCCTGGTTTCTGTGACCCGAGCTCTGATTTCAATAATGGCGGTCTGCTTCCATTTAAAGTTTTCGGGGACATAGACAGCCGGCGGGCATACCTCTTCTGGAGCAGGAATAGGCCCTTGGTTGGTCACATCCACATGTTCCACCCGTTTCATGTAGGATACATTCATGCCCGGCTTGACGCCTTTGGCTTCTACAAAGGTGGTAAAGGGTTCATCCAGAGACATTTCCCAAACTGCATTGGTACAGACGTCCACATAAAAAATTTGTTTGTGCAGGCTGCCGATAACCACAATCTTGTTCGGCAGGATTTTGCTTTCGGACCGGTTGATGTCAATCCTGGCATCCACCCGGGCAATTTTTCTGGCCGGCCTTTCAAAAGTGATGCCCGTATTCTCGAGAGCTATTTGCTGCTTGCCTTCGGCTACCACATGTTCTGCTTTGAGAATCTCTTTGACCACATCAATGCCGGGGCCACTGATATCGGTAACCACTGTAATTTCTTTGGTGGCTACAGCCCTTACCACCAATTTGATAATGGCCGACTGGTTGGCGCTAGTGGGAGAAGTTAAATCTATCTTGACAAACTCCAACATGGCCTTGACTGTCACATCGGTTTTCGGTTCAACACCCGGCAGGTGCACAAAGGTGGTAAAATCTTCATCCAAGCTGAATTCAAACATTTGCCGAGTTTCTGCATCGATATAGAAAATTTGTTTATGCAATACTCCCTGGACGATGATTTTGTTGGGCAGCACCTCTGTGGTGATATTGCGCACTTCCGCTATGGTATTTTTTATTTTTGCCGCCTGAACGCCGGCAGGCAAATTAATATTGCTCATGATGTTGACCTGTTTTTCTGCTTCTCCCAAGACATCTTCCACTTTGACCTTTTCTTTGGTAATCTTCAACTTGAGACCGGGAGGAGCTTTCACATCGGTGATCACTTCCAGCTCCATAGTCTCTGTAGCGCGCACATGGATTTCCAAGATAACCGTCTGCTGCCATTCATCGCCGTCGGTGACCGTATCGGGAATATTGGTATGATCTACAAATTCCACCCTGGCATCTACATCAATGACCGAATCCGGCGTAGCCCCCGGCAATTCTACAAAAGTAGTAAACCTCTCATCCACCGGCAAATCATATACTGCATCTTCAATATAGGATATACCTCCCACTTCGGCAGACACATTGGCCACCCAGCCAATTTGCTTGTGAAAAACCCCTTCGACGATGACTTTATCTTCCACAGGAGTAGCCTGCAGATCCCGCACTTCAGCCGTTACATCTTTGATTTTCCGGGCTTCCACCGGAAAAGTCACCACTGATCTCAAGTTCACCTGGGTAGTGTTTTCTCCCACCACATGCTGCACTTTCATTTTACGCCTAGTTACCTGAAAATGCGGATGCCCCATTATTTATTAAACCCCCCTTCCAGTAGTTTTCATCACAATATATGCATCGGCCTTGGAATTGTGCTACCTCCTTCCGCTCTCGCTGTGTTTTACTATATTCTATGAAAGGGAAAGCTGATTGTGTGCAAAATAGCTCCGGCTTTTCCTCCAAGGGAGCCCGTTGCTTTACCACAAAAAAACCACCGGACTTGATAAGCCCAGTGGTTCTTCAACCTCTGACAACACTTATTCGCTTTTCACCCTCACTGTGGAGAACGCTCAATTCCACAGTTTCAGTTAACACGTCCGTATAACTAAAAGAAACTCGCCTGGCCGGATTCCGATCTTCATCCAGCATGATCACAAAAATGTTAGGATAAGTCTGTTCCAAAACCCCTGTTCTTTCCACAACCTTTTTCCGGCCTCGATTGGCTCTCAACCTGATTTTGTGTCCAACGTAGTTATCCAGGTCACGTTTAATATCCGTTAGCACTCGTTTTGCCGCCATAAAAACCACCTCTTTCCCGATTCTCCTACATTGTACTATAAAATCTAGTTAATGTCAAATTAAATGCATTATTATACTTGAGAGATCCAGGTAATGTCAAGGTGGTTTTTGTAAGTTTGTAATTTTTTTTTGCATTAACTTTTTACTTGGAACCGTTCTCTGCTAATAAGGAGACTTGGGATAGCCCAGCCGGTAACGGCCTTTAGTCTCTATTCCCCCAACCCCTTCAATACCGGTAATGGTAGTGCCGATTATATCTTTGATGGAAACGCTTTCATTAATGGAAGTATAGGCCAGTTTTTCCACTAGATAAACGGGGTCGTAGGCATGAATCAGGACTCTCCGAGGGGAACTGGCAAAATTGGCACCAGCCGCCAAAATCCCTTCATAATGCGACTGGCAGGCCCCGGCAAAAATCACCAGATCGTCGCGTCCCGGCACCAGCCGGCGCACTTTCTTCACTCCCTCAATGAAATATTTAGAAGACCTGTAATTGTCCAGGCTGCTAAAATCCCTCGTGCCCTTTTTCAGGGAATCGTGACCAGTCAAAACTAAAATATCCGGATTATACTCTTTAACCAATTCCACTACTTTGTCGGGTTGTTCCTTTTCCGGAATATTAAAGCCATAAGCCGGGATATCAAGTTGTCTATAGGCGCTCATACACTTTTCCAGATATTCCTCATCCCCGTCCAGATGCAACACTTTGCCGGGCACTTCAAAGTATTCGTTTTCTCCGCCGTCCAGATTGCGGTACAAACCGCTCTTTTTTCTTTCCATTTCCCGCCGGGCATACACACTGCGCAGGCATTTACTATGCTTCTGAATGCATTGGTGGCGGTACAGAAAAATCTCCGTTGCGTCTTTTTTTTCCAAATCGGTTAAAGGAGCATCTACCAATAGGCGTACATCCATGCCCGCCAGAAGAGCTTCCCCCGTCTCTTGTCTAATCTCCTTAATTTTAAAAAAAATATCTCCCCCATAGGATTTTCTCACTACTATATCGCCAGGTTTAAAATATTGCAAACCGGATCCCCCCTTGGAAATGTTCACAGCCTTTTTACTATGTTATGAATGGCCGGTATCAATGGTGAGGCCAGACACTTTTCCCTTTCTTTCCTCATATTTTATTGGCAAGAAGGGTGCTGTTGACTAAATAAATAAGCTTGGAGGAAAAAAAGATGTGGACGGCTGTAGTTCCTGCCCATAATGAAAGCGGCAGAATCGGCCGGGTTCTGACTAACCTCACCCTGCTGCCACTGGATCGCATCCTGGTAATTGCCAACGGCTGTACCGATACCACCGTAGAAGACGTGCTGGGGACGCAGAATAAAAAAACCGAGCTGCTGATTTTTGCTGAAAAGCTGGGCATCGATATTCCTCGTTCAATAGGCGCCAAGCGCTCCCTGGATCTGGGTGCAGCGGGAGTTCTTTTTGTTGATGGAGATATGACGGGAAATTTCAACGAACACTTATTAAAGCTCATCAAAGCTGTCAACGAAGGTTGGGATCTGGCTTTGACCAACTGCTATCCTTATATCACCTACCGTCAACCCTTGTCGGCCAAGACTATTGCCTTTCGGGCCAGATTAAATCGGAAACTGGGTCTTTTTCATCAGTTGGGTATCGCTTCTCCTGCTCACGGCCCCCATGCCGTGTCTCGCCGTCTTCTCCATTCCCTCCCTTTGGAAGCATTCGCCATCCCTCCCGTCCTCTTGACTCTGGCCCAACAAAAAGGTCTGGCCATCGGGGTAGCCACTTCCCTTCCCCACCGGGCTTTGGAATCCCCATGGAGAGACGACCGGCACGGGGAGCTTATCGCCGAAACCATTATTGGAGATTGTTTGGAAGCTATTTGCCTGGCGGAAGGAAGGCCCCGGAGCCGGATTATTGGCCGGGAGGAAATGCTGGGTTATCACCCGGAAAGAAGGTGGGATCTGCTGGAGGAGTATCTAAAAAGCGGGTATAAAAGCCCGCCTTCACACAATGGGATATAATGTTGTTCATTAGAAAAAATGAGCCCCTTAGCCAGAATCCAAAAACCGGGAAAAGACCATGGTCCGGCCTTGGCTTGTCCAAAAACTTACTCATCTGCCAGGGATTTGGCAATGAAAAAGCTCCCCTTCTCCTTTATAATAAATCCTAACCAGAATTGACACAAATTAGCGCAGGCAAGGGGAGATTTTGTTGCAGAAGATGCGGAAATTAATACTTATTGGAACCGGATTGCTCCTACTACTTATCTTGCTGCCGCTGAAAGCGGAGGCGGCATCCTTCCGGTACACCGTTAGACCGGGAGACACGATTTTTAAGCTGAGCCAGAGATTCTACGTTTCCCAGGAGGAAATCATTAAAATTAACGGCTTGAAAAATCCTTCCTTGATCCACCCCGGACAAATAATCATTATCCCCGACGGCAAGACCACTGCCTCCCGCAGCGCCGGTCCCCTTCGCTCCTCGACGGGAATTACCAACGAAGACCTGCGGCTGCTGGCACAGGTGGTATATGGGGAAGCCAGGGGCGAACCTTATTTGGGGCAGGTAGCCGTGGCAGCGGTAGTCCTCAACCGGGTGAAAAGTAACGATTTCCCCAACACCATCAGAGGGGTAATTTTTCAGCCCTGGGCTTTTACCGCCGTCCATGACGGCCAGTTCTACCTGGAACCTGATGCCACTGCCTGGCAGGCGGCAGCAGAAGCGGCCCGAGGAGTTGATCCCACTGGAGGCGCTCTTTATTACTGGAATCCGGCTCGAGCTACCAATAGCTGGATTTGGACCAGGCCCATCATTTGGCGAATAGGCAATCATGTTTTTGCCCGATAAAAAAGGCCCATCAGGGCCTTTTTTTAACAGCTGCTTCTCTTGCACTGTTTTTCCTGGAGCATCTTCCTGGCTGCTCGTAAAAACAAGTGATACATGATTATTCTCCGGTTGATCTTTTTTAAAGCACGAATCCGGGACAGGGTAACCGCCTCCTCCAAAACAGGTATCCTATTACCATTATTTCCGGATAGGCAGCCGCTTATGCAGTTTTACCAGCTTTTAGTTTTACTTGGTATATTTATCGGCTACTTTGGATGCACCGGCGGAATCAGGTTTGATCTTGGCTTCAAATCCGTTGCCCACCACCATCCCCACAATCTCCCGGATCAATTCTTTCGTAGAGCCATTGGGGCCGATATCCAGGTGAATTTCCACGTCCAGATCATGGTGGCCGTTTTCGGAAAGTTTTTCCGCCAATTTACTGGCCGTATCCAGGCTCAGGGAAGTCTCATAAAAAATTCTCTGCCGCAGGCTTTCAATTTTGCGGTGAAAACTTTTGCAGTAATAGTAACGGGCTCCTTTCCCCACCTGATGGATAATCACCGCCGTGACAAAACAAGTCTCCTCCCGCACCTGGGAATCGGTTCCGATGATCAGCTTGTAGGTGCCCTGGGGATTAGTTGCCATAAACTGGGCAATATCCAGATACATGGCTTCCAAGGGCAGTTTTCCTTTACTAGGGCTGATAAAATCCATAGTCCATCTACCTTCTTTCCTGCGGCCCAGACCAGCTTTAGCCTCTAATGTTTCAGACCGGACAAAGCGCCGGCCACTCTGGAAAATTCCTGTAAATCCAGCTCTTCGCCTCTCCTTTGACCATTGATGCCTGCCTCAACCAAACGACAAGCCAGTTCCTTCTTAGAAATATCCTGAAAACAACCGGCCAGAGCATTGAGCAGGGTCTTGCGTCTCTGGCCAAAAGCGGCTCTGACCACGGCAAAAAACAGTTTTTCATCCTCCACCAAAACAGCCGGTTGCTCCCGGATCTTTAAATTGAGAACCACTGACTCCACCAAAGGGGCAGGCAGAAAGGCACTGGCCGGCACCCGGCAGATAATTTCCGGCACGGCATAATACTGAACCGCCACGGAAAGAGCCCCGTAATCTTTGCTACCCGGACCTGCTTTGATGCGCTGCCCTACTTCCTTTTGGATCATGATGACCAGATGTTCTATGCTGTACTTTTCCTCCAGCAGTCGCATAATAATCGGGGTGGTGATATAATAGGGCAGGTTGCCTATAACCTGATACCGCCTCTGGCCGCGTGACGGATAGATTGCCGCCACCAGCCGGTCCAGATCAAGCTGCAGAATATCCTGCTGCAAAATCCTCACATTGGATAAGCCCTCCAAATTTTTTTCCAAAATCGGGAGGAGATCCCCGTCGATTTCTATGGCAAGAACCTGTCCCGCCCTTTTGGCTAGTAAGCCGGTCATGGTTCCCAATCCGGCCCCGATTTCCACCACCAGATCCTCTTCCCCCAGCTGGGCCGCATCCACGATCTTGTGAATAATGTGTCTATCAATCAAAAAATTCTGCCCCAACCTTTTTTTCGGCTGTAGCCTGTTTTTGCTGAGCAGCTCTTTTGTCTTTTTGAGCAAACTCTGTTCCGCCAAAGGCAAAACCGCCCTTCAAAGTCGTCAAACTGCAGAGCTCCGTTTTCGGGGGCATCTTGGCACGGATCCAGCATTGAACCGTAAAAAAATGGGTTCAAAAGCAAGGTTGGCAGAAAAAAGACTGCCATAATGATGATTACTGCTATTATAGTCATTATAGCCTATTTATCCACAGGCTACAATTTTTATCACCGGCAAAAAAAAAGACCGGCTTCCCGGTCCTGCTTTCTACTCAAGGAGATAAACCTTCACCCTTCTCCGTCCCCACTTGGCGGCATCTTCTTCGCTTTCCACGAAAACATCGATGCGGTTGCCCTTAATGGCGCTGCCGATATCTTCCGCCTTACCCGGTCCATAGCCCTCCACGTAAAGCCTGGTTCCCAGGGGGATAACCCGGGGATCTACAGCTATAGATCCAATTTTCGGCCAGGTACCCGTATAAGTTCTATTGCCGGTGGGGGCATAAGCAGTGGCAATCATTGATTTCGCCTCTTTAAAGCGGTAATTAATCCCGCCCCGAGAGACTACTTGCAAAGTGCCCACCCTGATCTTCTCAGGTACAGGCTCTTGCACCACCTTTTTGCTGACCAATTCCTTTTCTACCATCTGCCCATCTTCATAGGTAATTCGGTAGGTATTGTAACAAATTCCTATCTTGCCTTTTTGCACAGTCTTGACCAATCCCCGTTCCAGTTCATGATCCGGCTGCCGAACAACCTGAAAGGGCAGTTCTTCCTTTTCCACCACCTCTTCCACCCTGATCCTCACGACTTTGATGACAGTTTCCTCATCAACAAATTTCTCCCTTTCCGGTTCAACCCGATCCTGAGCTCCCAGTTCTACTCCTGCCTTGCGCAAAATCTCCCCTACCGTATCCGGTAGAGTTGTAACTTCCAACTGTTGACCGTCCACCTCAATCCATGCCTGAAAAGCCCTGGTAATGATTATTTCCATGCCGTCCTGCAAAGCAGCGTCCACTGCCGGTTCAACTTGATCATGGGGATTTAAAGTGACCCCCTCATCGGCCAGCAGTTGTCCCACGCTTTGGGCAAAACTGACCACTTGCTTGGTTTCACCATCGACCACTATCTGGATGTCTTTGCGGGCCCAGGCATAACCGGAAATGGCACCGCTTACCACCAGTAACGCCACCAACCCAAAAATGAAGTTGTTCCACTTTTTCAGAGCTTTGGTCTGGCGCCACCGGCTTATCCAGCCCTCCATATCCAACCTCCCATAAATGCCGCCATGAGCGGCAGTTTTGATCAGCAATGATTGGTCAGCTTGATGTGTATTCGACACTGGACGGATAATTCCTTTGGGATAAAATGGCGGAAAAATACAGCTTTTGTATTTAATCCGCCAATAGATAGACCTGAACTATGCGGCGCCCCCATTGACGGGCTTCCTGCTCCGTGTCCATAAAAACATCGATTCGATCTCCTTTAATCAAGCCGCCTGTATCCTGGGCTTGAGCGTAGCCATACCCTTCCACGTAAACTCTTGTCCCCAAAGGAATCACTTTGGGGTCTACGGCGATCACCCCCCTGTAGGGATAAATTCCTGTAGCCGTAGGATTTCCCGTATGAGTATAAGCAGTGGCTTCCATGGTCATTGCCTTATGCACATTAACCAGATGGCCCCGGGCCACAGGCCTGCTTTGATCTAGTATCCCGTAAGCTACAATTTTTCTCTGGGGTTTGGCAAGGATCTCAGTGTGCAAGACTTTTCGCTCTGTCTCCTGTCCGTTGACGGTAAGAATCAAAACTTCTTGCCTGGCCCAGCCATTTTTCCCCTCCTGCAGCACTGCTCTTTGTCCCCGTTCCATTTGCCCATCCGGTTGATGAAAAGTGTCAAAGGGCAAGGGAATTGTCTCTTCCACAGTCTTTTCCTGGATCCGGGTCAGCTTGATGTAGCCGCCACCGGCCTCTGCAGATTCCAGATTAATTTCCAGCTGGTCCAAGGGCCCTGTATACACTTGCTCTTTTTGCAAAAGCTCTAAGGGATCCGGGCAGGCCAAAAGCACCTTCCATTCTTTTCCGTCCACTTCCAAGCGGACCTCTTCTGCCCTCAAAATGTGGATCTCCATTCCATCCTGCAAAGGGCTGGCGGTACAAGGAATTACTTTGTCTTCAGGCCGTATTTCCAGACCGGCCGTCTTCAAAGCCTGCCCAACTGTCAAAGCAAAAGTGGTTACCGGTATTACTTCCTCGCCGTCGATCACATCTACCGTTTTCAATGCTGCGAAAGCTCCCGTGACCATGAGAGCGCTTGCCAAGAATACCGCCGTCATCCAAATGGCTGTCCTTTTCAAGGATAACATCATTGACACCTCAATCCATTCTATGCTCCTCTACAGCATTTGTAGACCTAACGGCTAGTATCTCCAAAAACCACCTGTTTTTAAACTTCCGGCCGTAGATGAGCCGTCGACAATGGACCATGGGGAAAATTTCAGGCCGAGGCATGTTTTACCAAAGAAAAAACCCCTGGGGTAATCTCCCAAGGGATTTTTCCGGGGCATTCGCCCCATGTTTTCTTTCCATCATTCGCGGGATTAATGGAGGGGCGGATGACCACATCAGCTCGTTTTTTGGGAAAAACTGCGGGCCCATGTGGGCATCGGCCCCTGCGTTTTTGTTTTTAATGTAATTTACGGGGGCATTGTAAGTATCCGCCCGGTTAATTCTGACAACAACTGCGGATCCATATGGGTTCTATTACTCGTACCGGAGAGCTTCAATGGGATCCAGTGCTGCCGCCTTACTGGCGGGATAAAGGCCAAAGAAAATGCCTACGGCAGAAGAAAATAAGACCGCCAAAATAATCGGCCACCAGGAAAACACAGGAGGCCAGTTCGCAACCAAAGCAATAATAAGGGCCAAACCGATGCCCAAGATCAAGCCGATCAATCCTCCTACCAGACAGATAGTGACCGCTTCAATCAAAAATTGGAAAAGGATATCTTTCCTGCGGGCGCCCAGAGCCTTCCGAATGCCGATTTCCCTGGTGCGCTCAGTTACGGAAACCAGCATAATATTCATCACGCCGATACCGCCCACGGTCAAAGAAATCCCGGCAATAGAACCGATAACCAGGGTCAAAATACCCATAATTCTATCCGCCAACTGCATTTCAGATTCCAAGGTGATCCCCGCATAGAAGTCTTTTTTCTGATGGCGCCTTTCCAGAATTTTGATGACCTGGTCCACCGCCTGGTTCACCTGATCCCTGCTCACAGCCTGTCCTTCCAACTGGCCGACCCAACGGGAACGAAATATTTTCTGCCAGACCGAAATGGGCAAATAAACAGTCCTGCTTTCCTTGTCCATCATCAGCAAGGAGTCATCTCTTTTGGTTACCCCGATAACCACCACCGGACTGCCGGCCACAATAATCCTTTCCCCCAGGGCTTCCTGGCGGCCGATCAAGTCTTCCGCCAGCTTTTCATCGATTACTGCCACCGGTCGACCGGCCTTGGCATCTTCATTGGTAAAAAAACGCCCCCGGCGCAGCTCAACATTCCTGATGAAAATATAATCACCCGTAGTTCCCTGAACCTGAGCAGTTTTCTTTCCTTTCGGCCCCACGATTACTCCTTGGCTGAAGCTGCTGGGGGCCACGTATCTCACCTTGGCGGCCGATTCCGCGATCATTTCCACGTCTTGCAAAGTGAGATCATCGGCAGAGCGAGGCTTTTCAATGTTCCAAGGTATGTAAACAACAAAAAGATTGGAACCGATTTTTTCGATCTCCTGAAGGATTACCGCCCTGCTTCCCTGGCCGATGGCCACTACGGCGATTACCGCTGCCACCCCGATAATAATCCCCAACATGGTCAAAAAGGACCTGAGACGGTTGGTCCAGATCCCCTCCAGGGCCACCCGGACACTTTCCGCCAAATTCATAAGCCCGCCTCCTCCTTTTTCCGCAGCTTTTCCAAAACCGCTGCAGCCTGTAAAGGCTCAGGGTTTTCTTCATCAGTCTGTAAAATTCCATCCCGAAAAGTAACCAGCCTCCGGGCATGAGCTGCGATCTCCTGTTCGTGGGTAACCAAGACGATGGTGGCTCCTTCTTCATTTAAGGCCTGAAACATAGCCATGATCTCTTCTCCCGATCGGCTGTCCAAATTCCCGGTGGGCTCGTCAGCCAACAAAATGGAGGGGCGGTTGACCAAAGCCCGGGCAATGGCCACCCTTTGGCGCTGGCCGCCGGACAGCTCATTGGGCTTATGGAGGGCCCAATTGGCCAGACCCACCTTTTCCAGCGCTTCCCAAGCTCTCTCCTTCCTTTCTTTAGGCTTGATGCCCGCATAAAGCATCGGCAGCTCCACATTGCGCAGTGCGTTAAGGCGGGGCAACAGATTAAAAGTCTGAAAAACAAATCCGATCCTGCGATTCCTGACCCGGGCCAATTCCGTATCATCCATTTGGCTGGTTTCCACGCCATCCAGATAATATTGACCGGCAGTGGGTCGATCCAGACAGCCGATGAGATTCATCAGAGTTGATTTGCCTGAACCTGAAGGCCCCATCACCGCCACGAACTCTCCCTGAAAAATTTCCAAAAAGACCCCGGTCAAGGCCCGAACCTGGATCGCTCCTGTGCGATAAATTTTTTCTATGCCTTCAAGCTTGATCAAGGGTTTCATCTGGATTTTTCCCCCTGGGCAGGCAGAATCCGCACCCGGTCTCCATCTGCCAGATGATCCGGAGGATTGATGACCAGCTGTTCTCCTTGTTCCAGCCCCTGAAGTACTTCCAGGTACAGCTCATTCCCGGCGCCGGTAGTGATAGGCCTCTTTTCCGCCTGGCCGTCTTTCACCACAAAGACCCATTCCCGGCCTTCCCCATCCTCAAAAACCGCCTCGTAAGGCACCAACAATGCCAGGGGGCGATCGACGGTGATGATTTTCACCTCGGCGGTAACTCCCGGTTTGATAGCTGGATTGGCGGTCACAGCGATTTCTACCGGGATCACAGTCTGAACCGGATTCCCCGTCAGCAGCTTGGCTACAGGGGCCACCCGGATTACTTCTCCTTGAAAGGTCTTTCCACCGAAGGAACTGCCGGTGATTTCCACCGCCTGGCCCTTTTCCAGATGGCCGCTGTCACCCTCAGCCACATCCGCTTCAATCAACAGTCGTTCCAAAGCGCCCACTAGAAAAAGTCCGGTACCCTGGCTCACATATTGACCTGCTTCAACATTCTTCTGCAAAAGCAGTCCATCTCCGGTGGAACGCACTTCGCCTTGGGCCAACATTTCTTCCAGCTCTCTCAGTTTCAGTTCCGCCTGGATTTTCTGGGCTTCCAGGGCTCTGATCACTTCCGGCCTCTCCCCTTTTTCCAGGAGCTTCAGATCATTTTCCGCAATCGACACTGCCAACTGTTGGTTCTTTACTTCCAGCTGGGCCCTTTCCCGCTCCTCTGCCGATACGGCCCCGGCCTCAGCCAAGCCGGTGATTCTTTCCAGTTGCAAAAGAGCATGTTCCAAAGCGGCACGAGACTGATCCAGCCGGGCCCGAGCCTTAGACAGGTCTTCTTCCCTTGCCCCGGCTTTTGCTTGCAGCAGGTTGGCTTCCTCCAGCTGGAGTCGTGCCCTGGCTTCACGTAGCTGACGCTCCAATTCTTTCATATCAAAACGGGCCAGGACCTGGCCTTTGGTAACCCGATCTCCCACTTCCACCAATACTTCCTTGATGATGCCGGAAAAAGGCGCATAAATCTGATCTTCCTTTTCCGCTCTCACCCGTCCCGTGGCAAAGACCTTCACCTGCAAAGGTTCCTCAACCACCTGTATGGTCTGCACCGGAATCCCTGCCTTTTGTAGGCTCTGATAGAAAGCCAGTCCGCCTAAGCTGCCTATAGCCAAAACAATTATCAAAATAATGAGCATCTTCTTTCTCATCTCATGGCCTGCCTTTCCTGGAAAAATTAACAAAGCTGCCCCGGCAGGCAGCATTATTAAGACACATCTCCATCTAGCCCCTTTCTAATTTATCAAACAATGGGCCCTGGGACAACAGATATTTTCTAAAAGAGGGTTCCCCGCGGCATTCCTACGGAACAGGGCAGCCACCTGTTCAAAAGGCGGCCAACCTTCTCTCCGGAAATTTTTTTAGAAAGGTTTAACTCTCCTTCTTTTGCCAATAATAGCTATTGAGGAGGGAAAAAATGGACAAAAAGGCCAAGGAAAAACTACTACTATACATCAGCCAGGGAAAAGCCCTGCAGGAACTGTTGAAAAAAACCGATATCAGCGGATCTAATCAGAAAAAAATTGAAGATATTGAAAAAAAACTGCAAAAAGCTTTCCGGAAATTAAGCACAGTCAACAGGCGCCGTTAAAAACAGCGCCTTTTTTAAACCAGGTCCGCAATAGTATTCCCAAATTTATTCTGCTTTCATCATCAGATATTTCCCTTTCTCTGTAAACCCGATAAGCATCTGAAGCAAACAAAATGGGCTGACCTGGATATATTTTAAAGAAAGTAGTAGAATCTACTTGTAAATGATGTTAATCTAATAGGTGGTCCCAAAAGAGGAAAATAATTAAGCCGGGAAAATTTGTCCAGTCTACGGCCAGAAAGGGGAATAGCATGGTTAGAACAGTAGGCACCACGGTCAGGGGAATCAGGACTCCTATTGTCAAAAAAGGGGACGATCTGGTCCGGATCGTGGTGGATTCCATCCTTCAATCCGCTGCCGCGGAAAAATACCAACTGGCAGACCGGGATGTCATCGGCATCACTGAGTCCCTGCTGGCCCGGGCCCAGGGCAACTATGCCACCATCGAGGATGTCAGCTGGGAGGTAAAGGGGAAATTTCCCGGAGATATTGTGGTCCTTTTCCCTCTTTTAAGCCGAAATAGGTTCCTGCCCATTCTGGAGGGAATAGTGAAAAGTGGCAAGCGGATCTACCTGATCTTGCAGTACCCTGCCGATGAAGTGGGCAATTCCCTGCTGGACGTAGATCTGATGGATGAGCTGGGAATAAACCCCTGTGTGGATGTCCTCAGCGAAAAGGAATACAGACGTCTTTTCGGCGAACGAATAACCCACCCTTTTACCGGTATTGACTATGTGCAGATGTACAGAGATCTGGCGAAAGATAATAGGATGGTTATTTACCTGTCAAATAACCCGAAATTTGCTCTGGAGTTTGCCGGGAACATTTTAGTAGCCAATGTACATGAAAGGAAGAGAACCAAAAGAATTTTAGAAAAGGCAGGTGCAAAGGGTGTCCTGGGACTGGATGATCTTTTTACAGGACCGGTAAACAACAGCGGCTATAATCCGGAGTACGGTCTGCTGGGCTCCAATAAAGCCGGCGAGAACAAGATCAAGCTCTTCCCTCGGGACAGCCAGAGTTTTGTGGAAGAAGTGCAGCAGATGATCAAAAAGAAAACGGGAAAACATGTGGAAGTGCTGGTCTACGGAGACGGGGCTTTTAAGGATCCCCAAAGTAAAATTTGGGAGCTGGCTGACCCGGTGGTCTGTCCCGGTTATACATCAGGCCTCTCCGGCACCCCCCACGAAGTAAAACTGAAATATATCGCTGATAACGAGCTGGAGCACCTACCCCCGGCAGAAGCTGCCCGGGCCTTGAAAAAGAAGATACGCGAACAAAAAGAAAACAAGGAAAGCCTGGGTACTACACCCAGGCATCTTACCGACCTGTTAGGCAGCTTGTGCGACCTGACCAGCGGCAGTGGTGATAAAGGAACTCCCGTGGTGCTGATTCAGGGATATTTTGATAACTTTGCTACCGAATAGTCTTCATTTCATCAATTCCATCTTCAGAGGGATTTCAGATACTCCACCAAATCCCTCTTTTCCTCTTCCCTCAGGTTCAACCTGAAGACCCGGTTATAGTGGTTGACCACTTCCAACAAGTTTTTGAAGCGGCCGTCATGATAAAAGCCGCCTTTTTGGTGAGTCCAGAGACCTGCTAAAGGGGCTGTCCGGTAACGCTTTTCGGGTGAACGATCAGCCTGAAAGCTGTCTATCCCTATTTCCTCCGGCCGATGCATGTTGAAGCCGGGTTCAGTAAAGGTAGGGGGAACATGACAATTGGCGCAACCGGCCCGTCCCTGGAAAAGATTCCGGCCCCGACGGGCTGCTTCTTGATCGTAGGAACCCTCCGGAGGAGGGGGCGCCGCTAAGGACAATTGGTAAGCATGCAATGCCGGTAATTTGGAAGAGACCAGATCCGGCTCATGGCGAACATTCCAGAGACCCGCTCTGGCCGCCACCGGAAATTGGGCGGGATCCCGCAGTCTCTCATCGAAAAATGTTCCTCGCCCATGCATCTCCAGCACCGCCACAAATGCATTCCAGTAAGGGATAGAGCCGAAGCCCGTCCAAGTGTGGAGATTCACCCCGGCCAAGCCGAAAGCCGGCGGGATTAAAGTTGCCGCTGTCTTCCCGTCAGGCCGAAAAGCCTTGCCATCCAGAATCAATTGAGCATCAAATTTACCCGGACCCCAGGCCAGAAGCACCTGGCGAACGGTTTCTTCATCTACCTGTAGGAGATGGGCAAAAGGACTTAGGTTAGGAGCAATGCTGATGATGGCCCCGATGTTCAAATCCCTGTTTGCCCAGCCGTCCAAACGGCGGCCAAGGCCCGGTGCCAGAGAATTATCCACCGTGGAATGACATAAGGCGCAATTAATGCCTACGGAAACAAGCTGGCCCTGCTTGTCGAAAAATCCCTTCACTCCCACAACCGCATCTCTTCTCAGAAGCTCCACCGTGGTGGACGGGTCCTGTAAATCAACCCTCCCGTCCCTTATCTTCCTGGCTAAAGACCGGGGAAGAGCCTGAGAATCAACCTTTAGGCCCAAGGACAATGCTTTCTCCGGACTGACACCCGGCCCCACTCCTCCCAGCCCGGCTCCTTTGATGGCCTCATGGAGGCGGAGCTCCCCACCCCAAAAGTCTTCACTGCCAAAAGTATCATGGCGAAAGATTTGTTTCCCTTCCTCCAACATTCGTCTGCTGTCGGCCTGACCGCTATCACTCCCGGCACCTCCTATGACCTCTTTGAAGCCGGATGAGAAAGCAATGGCAACAATGATGAAGAGCGCAATGGCCAGTATAATCATTCCGCAAGTTTTTTTGGACCAGGGACCCAGAAACATTTCCCAGCCTCCCTTTGACAAGAATACGGTTAATCTAATGTATGCTCGGCCAAAGGGTTCTATGCCAGGAAATCCTGCAGACTAGGGAACCCATCAAAGAAATAAACAGAACAGTTTCCCTTAAAAAGAGATGATCATCCCGTTTTTCCCTGCATAAGTGCTCATCACCGAACCCATATAGTTCACCAGGACTCCTGCAGGCTTAAATCTTTCCTTGATAGCCTGCTCCAGGTAATCCACATCCGGCATGTTGTTCACATGGGTAATGCCGAAGACGGTGCGGGAGAAATCCTGCTTTCTTTCCCCGATTAGTTCCAGGGCCCTGTTGAGAAAACGTTTTCTACCCCGGATCTTTTCCCTGAGCTCCACCTCCCCCTGCACTCCTTCCAGGATCACCTTAATATCAAGGACCTTGGCCAGAGTGCCTTGAAATTTGCTGAGGCGGCCGCCTCGGACGATATTCTCCAGAGTATCCAGCAGGATGAGAATATTCATCTCATCCCTGTAACTCTTCAACTTTTCCACGATTTTCGCCACGGAAAAACCGGCGGAGGCCATTTCCGCCGCCTTTAACACCTGTAAGCCGTGCCCTAAAGACCCGGCCAGAGTGTCAAAAACGGTAACCGGACCGCCGGACATCTCCTTCCCCATACAAGCCGATTGGTATGTACCACTGAGCTTGGAAGAAATAGTCAGGCAGAGAACCTCCCCTTTGCGGGAGAGAGCATTGAAGATTTTAGCAAAAGCCAGAGGTGGAGGCTGAGAAGTCCGGGGAAGGGCCTCGGCCATCCTGCCATAAAACTCCAACGGTGAAAGGTCAACTCTTTCAAAATATTCCTGCCCATCGATGGTCACTTTCAAAGGAACTACGGTAATATTATGTTCTTCCAGCTGCTCATCCGTCAGGTCACAGGAACTATCCGTTACAATCTGCAGCACTTTTTCCCCTCTTTTCTTTTGATTATTGGCAGCCCATGCTAGTTAGTATTCCATATCAAAAGCAAAATCCCTGTCAGAAATTAGAAAAAATTGCGGCCTAAAATCATCTATAGTTTGGCATGTCTGCCAATTTTGTTGGAATGTTTATTTATTTTTTAACGAACCGGCAGGATATTTCCCCTAGACGTAGAATATTCGGACTAGAGAATGTTTTCCTTAACCTTGAGAAAAAATACACAATTTCCCTGCTGACTTTTTCCGCTGTAATGGTATTTTCCCGGGCAACAGGCGTTAAACTAAAACGCTGGAGTATAAATCAGGAAATCAAAGGAGGAATCATCATGCATCTGGCACGTTTCCCACGCAGGCGCTACACTGTAGGACCTACACCCATTGAACAAGTACCCAATTTTTCCAAGGCATTGGGAGGATTTAATGTCTACATCAAAAGGGATGACCTTTTAGGTCTCACCTCGGGAGGCAACAAAACCCGCAAGCTGGAATTCCTGGTAGCGGATGCCCTGGCCCAAGGGGCCGATACCCTCATCACTTGCGGCGCAGTCCAGTCCAACCACTGCCGCCTCACCTTGGCTGCAGCCGTCAAAGAGGGTTTAAAATGCAGGCTTGTCCTGGAAGAGCGGGTACCTAAAAGCTACGATCCGAATGCCAGCGGCAATAATTTCCTCTTCCGTTTGCTGGGAGTGGAAAAAGTCAAGGTGGTGCCCGGCGGCTCCGATATGATGAAAGAAATGGAAAGCATGGCCGATGAGGTGATCGGGGAAGGCCGGAAACCTTACATCATTCCCGGCGGCGGATCCAACGAGATCGGAGCTACCGGTTATGTGGCCTGTGCCCAGGAAATACTGGCCCAGACTTTTGAGATGGGACTTAAGATCGATTACGTGGTCTGCGCCAGCGGCAGCGCCGGTACCCATGCCGGGCTGGTCACCGGATTCTATGGCTGTAACAGCAACATCCCGGTAATCGGCATTAACGTGAGAAGAAAGAAAGATGAGCAAGAAAAAGCTGTCTATAATCTGGTGCAGAAAACGGCCAAGCATGTGGGCATCAAAGGAGAAATCCCCCGGGAAGCCGTGACCTGTTTTGATGAGTATGTGGGGCCCGGCTATTCCCTGCCCACCCCTGAAATGGTAGATGCCATTCGTTTGCTGGCCAGGACGGAAGGCATTCTTCTGGATCCGGTTTATACCGGTAAAACCATGGCGGGATTGATTGATCTGACGAAAAAAGGCTTTTTCAAAAAAGATGACAACATCTTATTTATCCATACGGGAGGGTCCCCAGCCCTTTATGCTTATTCCACGGTAGTTCTGGATTAATAATATAAGGTTGCCGGAGGAATTTTATAAAGGGAGGTGTTTCCCATGTGATGCATACCGGCGGCATCTTCAACCTACCAATAAAATAAAGAAAGAAGGTGAAGCATCCGTGAATTCAGAAAAAAAGACGCTGGAAATGTACGGCGGCCTTTGGGGCGGAATAATACCTCTTCTCATTTTGATTATTGTCTTAATCTGGCTATCCGTGGCCGGTAAAGGAAGTCCCATAGGCTTCTGGGCCGGCGGCTGGCTGGCCATTGCGGTGGGTCTCTTCTTTGCCAAAAACAAAAGGGACTATTGCGATTGCGTCATGAGAGGGCTGGGCGACAGAAACGGCATCGTCATCGTTACCGCCTGGCTCTTTGCCGGTGTTTTCGGTAAGTTGATGGTGGCGGGCGGTCTCGTGGAAGGACTTTTATGGTTCGGTTTAGAGACAGGTGCCACCGGCGCACTCTTCACTGTTTTAGCATTCATCGCTGCTATGCTGTTTTCCGTGGGTACCGGAACCAGTACCGGCACGGTTCTTTCACTGATCCCGGTCTTATACCCGGCAGGAGTCTTTTTAGGGGCCAATCCGGTGATGTTGGCCGCAGGAATCTTATCCGGGGCAGCTTTCGGTGACAACCTGGCTCCCGTATCCGATACCACCATCGTCTCCGCCTTTACGCAAGAAGCCACCATGAAGGATGTGGTCAGGAGCCGGGCCCCACTGGCTCTATCTGCTGCTGCCATCAGCGCCGTGGTCCTTCTCATCACTGGCGGGGGAGGACAAATTGCGGATCTTCCGTCCATTGAAGCCAGCATGTTTCCCGCCGGCTTGCTGATGCTCATCAGTTTTGCCGTGGTTGTGGGGTCAGCGCTGGCAGGCAGGCATATTATTGAATCTTTGATTTACGGCAATGTTTCCGCCGTTATTTTGGGCATGATTAACGGAAAGATCGCTTGGTCCGATGTGCTTCGTTTGCCGGCGGAAAGAGGCGCGACCAGCGGGCTTATTCAAGACGGTATTTCCGGCGTGACCGGGGCCATCATCTTCGCCCTCCTGGTCCTGGCGGTAACCCAGGTGATGGTGGAAAGCGGTGTGATGGATTCTATCTTGCGCTGGGCGCAAAGGACCATTGCCAAAACTGTCCGCCAGGCCGAGGCCTCGATTATCGGTGTGACTATCCTGGCTTCCATCCCCATTGCGGCCAATGCTCCCGCCCTTCTGCTGGTGGGCCCAAGTTTTGTGAAGCCCCTGGGCGAAAGATTTAATCTGGCACCGGCCCGACGGGCCAACCTGATGGACTGTGCTGTCTGTACCATCTTCTTCACTATCCCCTGGCACATTGCGGTCATAGTCTGGTACAGCACCCTGAGTTCAGCCGCCCAGAGCTGGAACCTGCCCCTGCCCTCTATAGGAGCCGCGGCTTTAAATCCCTATACCTGGGCCTTGCTGGCCGTACTGATTTTCTCGGTGATTACCGGTTGGAACCGGAAGTATGCAGAGCCTGCCGAGACTCAACCGGCGGAAGTACAATCATAAACTTCGAAAAAAGCTCCGGTTTTTCCGGAGCTTTTTTAACTGCTTTATATATTAATAAAAATCATCCACCCTTGGAAGGAAAACGTAATACTATTTCATCTACAATCTCGCCCGCCAAGCTGATCACGGTATCAATCTCTGTCTGGCTGGGATTATCCAAATGAACCCCTGCCACCAAGGCCACCGGCTGTTCCAGCTCCTTGGCCAGTTTTTCCGCCGCCGGTTTGGCTATCTCATCATCTTTATGTCCAATCAGGGTCAGCACAGAAACAGTGGCGCTGGTTTTGGCAGGGTCCATCAGGCTGGGGCGGGGTACCGCCAGGGCCACTGCCCCCACATGGGGTTTATCTCCCCCGTAAATGGCCACGGTCAATCCTTCTGCCGACGGTAGCACCATGGCCTGAAGCTGAATTCTTCCTGCTTCCCTGCTCACTCGGAAAAAACCCGCACTCTCCAATACCACATCTCTCCTTAAAAAAAGAAAATTTGTTCAGTCACATCCCGGCGCCGTTTAAAGGTACTTCTTTGCCGCACATCGAAGCCCTCAAGCCGAACAAAATGTTCTCTCTGGAAATGGTTTTCACTTTTGCTCTATTGTAACATGGAAAGGATTGACAATCCAGCATTGGCAATATTTTTAAGCAATGCAGCAGTCTCTGTATCTCCTCACCCCTCCGGCAGGCCCGCGCTAAAACATCAAACTGGGAAGAAAGAGAGAGATCTGGGGAAAAAGGATTAAGAGAACGATACAAACGCACATGCAGAGGAAAAATGGAATAATCCCCTTAAAAATGGTTTCCATGGGGATGTCCCCGGCAATACTGCTCAAGGCATAGACGTTAATACCCACCGGAGGAGTAATCTGTCCCATTTCCATCAAAATAACGATTATGACGCCAAACCAAATGGGATCAAACCCGAGGGCCACCACGGACGGGTAAATGGCCGGCAAGGTGAGCAGAATCATCGGGATAACGTTCATCAGGCAACCCAGGATGATATACAGGACACAAACGGCAGCCAGAATAGACGTACCGGCTGACGGAAAAGCCAGTCACCAGATCAGCTAACAAGAAGGGAAGCTGGGTGGCCGCCAGGAAATACCCCAGCACTCCCACACCAATCAAGATAATGAACAATCTGCAAGTAATCTTGGCAGTATCCTCAAAGGATTTCATCAGGTTTTGCCAGGTCAAACGCCTTCTGAGGAGAGAGATGAGGAAGGCACCAAAGGCACCCACAGCACCGCCTTCAGTGGGACTGAAGAACCCACCCAGAATTCCCCCTAAGATAAGGGCAAATAAGGCCAGCATTCCAATGGTGCCCTTTAAAGACCGCATCTTTTCTTTCAAAGTAAATGCTTCCCCCCGGGGCACTTTCTCCGGATTGCGCTTGGCATACAGGTAGATTGCCCCCATAAACAGCAGACGCGAGCAGGATGCCCGGGACAATACCTGCCACAAAAAGCTTGCCCACGGATTCCTCAGTAATGATGGCATAGAAGATAAAGCCAACGCTGGGCGGAATCAGTATTCCCAGGGTTCCCCCCGCCGCCAGGCAACCGGTGGCCAGGCTGGGGTGGTAATTTTTCTTTTTCATTTCCGGCAGTGCCACCGTGCCCATGGTCACCGCCGTGGCCATGCTGTCACCGCAGACAGCGGCAAAGCCGGCACACCCGGCTACGGCGGACATGGCCAGCCCTCCCGGCAGCCTGCCCAGCCATTTATACGCCGTATCAAAAACATCATTGCTGATGCCGGAATACAGGGCCAGTTCACCCATGAGAATAAATAAAGGCACTACCGCCAGGATGTAGGAAGCCGTAGAATAGTAGGGCGCTATCCCCATCATCCCGAAGGCGGCCGTTGGATTCCCTCTGGCTAAAAGCAGCCCTAAATAACCCACTAAAGCCATGGCAAAACCGATTGGCATGCCGAATAACATCAGGACAAAAAGCAAGAGAACTCCCAGCCCTCCCAGCGTCAAGCCCGACACCTTCAGGAAAAGAGCTTTGACATAAAAGGGAAGCATAAAAACAATAACACAAATAATAATGATGAACAATAAATAAGGCCATTTTTCGCTCCGCGCCAGGTCTATGGCAGTATATAGAAAATTTCTTGCCAAGGTTAGCGTCAGCAAAGTCAGCCCCAGGGCGGCAACACCGATAAAAATAGAAATAGGCAGGCCCAAAGCGGTGCTGGTCACCCCGATCTTCTTGCCCATTTGCAGCACTGTCTGCCAAGAAACGGTAGCAAAAAGAAATAGAGCGGAAAGATAGATAAAGCTGTCCAAAACATGCTGCAGCCATTTGGGCAGACGGGAAAAGAGCAGTTCGATCCGAATGTTCTCTTTATTCGCCTCCACCTGGGCAAGCCCTAAAAACACCACGGCAACCAGCATGAATTCTTCTATTTCAATGACGCCGGGCAGGGATTTTTTGGTGATAATGCGGGACAGAATGTCACAGATAATGGGCAGTGACATTAATCCCACCATTGTATAACTAAGGACGCTTAATTTGTGGTTGACGGGCAAAAGAAATCTATCCACAGTCAAGGCGGCTCCTTCGAGAAACTTTACCAGGAAGGCAGGTTCACCTGAAAAGTCTTCCATCAGGCCAGACGTGATTTTTTTGGAAACAGCCATCTAGCTCACCCTTCCAGCAAGTTATTGGTAGCGGGCCCGCAGTCAAAGACAGCAGGCCCGCTCAGCGCCTTACTCTTGATAGCCCCGGCCTGTTCTCTGACCGATCTCTTCACTTAAACGGAGAGCATCATGATAAATCTCCCTGGCGAAATCATAACCTTTAGCTTCCATCTCACTGATCCATTTTTCATGCATGGGCTTCACCGCCTCAAACCATCTGGCTCTTTCTTCCTCGGGTAAAACATAAAATTCATGTCCGTTTTCTTTCAACCATTGAGAGTCGCTGATGGCTCCCTCATCCAGGGTCTTTCCGCTGATCTGGGCCATTTTTTCCCCGGTGGTTTCTTCAAAAAGCTGCTGCAAGTCAGCCGGCAATTCATCAAACCTCTCCTGGTTCATCACGGCGAAGAAAGGCCCCACCATAATGTCAACGATGGTGTGGTATTTAGCCGCATCGCTGATTTTGTATGATCTTACCGGCGCAAGGGGGCACAAAACACCCTCGGCGGTGCCTCTTTCCAGAGCTAAATAAGTATCCGTGCCGGTCATTTCAATGGGATTGGCACCCAGCAATCTCAGCACCTCCAGGACTTTCGGGGTCCAACCGATAATCTTCATTCCCTTCAAGTCCTCCAGGGTTTTCACCTGCTTCTGGGTGGTATGCAACTGAAAGGTGGCACTGGCCCACTGCCACAGCATTTTTGTTCCTTTAAATTCCTCTTGCCACTGGGGATACTTCTTGTAAAGTTCCCAGGTAACCAAACTGCCTGCTTCTGCACCTGGAACGATTAACGGGAGTTCCATTAATTCATTCAAAGGAAATTTGCCGGGATAGTAACCACAATAACTGGATCCGATATCAACCATGCCTGAGATAGTTGAATCAAATGTATCTTTCTGCGGACAGAGGGTGTTGGGATTATAATTAGGTAATTTTGATTCGGTTGCCGCTTTTTTCCTCAATGGATTTAATCCAGGGCATGAAGCCATTGATGACAGTGGGGTGTTTATCCATGTATTCGCTTACAAAGCTTAGCTCGAATACCTTTTCTTCTGCCGCACTGCCCTCCGGCTCTCCTGCCGCTTCTTCTCCGCCTGATTGTTGCCCACCACATCCTGTGAAAAGCAGACCGCAGCACAAGGTCAAAATAAACATGACCAAAAAGATTCTTTTCATTACCTCCCCGCCTCCTTCAAATTGCTGAAAAGAGTTCTTTCCTTTTCACCAAAAACTTGGTCATCATATCTTCCAGGCAACAGGCAATAAAAGTAATTCTCCCCTCCTTCCTCAAGCCACTGTACTTTAATTACTTTAGAATTCTTGTTTAATTACCCAGGAGCACGTGCCTTCTTTCACATATAAAAGTGCTTTGTATTTAATTTGGAAAACGGAACCTATACAAAGAGGCGGTCATGGGGGAAGCAATGGCTGTCCCTATCTCTATTTCGGAATTGAGAAAGATGATTTCCCCCTTTGATCAATCATCCTCCAGTTCGTCTCCGGCAGCCACACAAAGAGCCGTATCGCCCTGGTAAGGTAAAACTCCTTCCACCACCACCTCCGCCTCCTTTTTCCTGCCAAGGGGAGCGGCGCCGGGCACTCTGAAGCTGGTCACATCGATAGGTTCGATGGGCACTTCTTGGGGAGGCATCCACTTGAGGAACCCAGGAATAGGGCAGCCGATAGGCCCTGTAAACCATATTCAGCTCTTAACTTGCTGCCCCAGTAAGGACTGATGTATTCCCAGACTAATTCGTGATCCGGAGTAACTTCGATGATCCTGCCCCCGGAGCCCTCCGTGATCAGGGTATTACCGTTGGGCAACCTTTGCGCACCGCTGATGAAAGGGCTGTAGAACCGGTTAGAATCCACAGGGTGGACATAGCCAGCCTCAACCGGGGTATACTGCCAGACAATCTTGTAAAGTGGTCGGGATCAAACTCCAGCACCCTGGAATAATCCCTCCGGGCATTCATCCTGCCCGTAGGCGAACTGGGATTGGGCAGAACCGTAACCGGCCCAGCCTCCATTATCAAAAACCAGGATATTTCCCTCACCCGGCAAGCCCCTGGGGATCATGTGGGCATGGTGCTGTCCAATGATCCAGCCCAGCCTGCTTCAGTTCCTCGCTGGTATCGTAATCAGGGCCCACCTTCCAGACAACTTTTCCGGTCTTTTTATCAATAATGGCGAGAATGTTCGATTCCCGGGCATCCCAAATAATATTATCCGGGTGGAAACGTTCATCGCCCGCATCGTACCATTTGTTCGGTCCTAAAACCGACATGGAGTTGATATGCATCCAGTCCCCCATGCCGCCTCCCGCCGGACGCATATTGGGATCCCGGCACAGGATGTTTTTAGCTGCTTCACTGAAACCATACTCATCGAAATGCTCGTGGCAATTCCACTCCCAAACAATCTCTCCCTCCCAGGTCACTTCGATAATGGCATCATCCAAAAGGAGCTTCTCGGAAATCTTGGGATTGCCTCACGTTCTTGTGGCAGAGAATGAGGGTATTGCCTCGATCTACCAGGGGCTCCATGCCCGGCACATAGTAACCCACCGGATTGCCTTCCCTCTGGTAATCGTGGTGCTGCCTGGCCATCCACTGGGGCTTTTCGCCCGGATCTTCAATAAATTCGTATTGGTTGAACTTCCAAACGATATTTCCTTCCCAGTCCACCTGCACCAGATCGATCTGATCCTGCATGCCGTAAGCATTGTTTCTTTCTCCCGTATGGCCCATCACATAGCCGCCCGGCAGAATTTTATTGGGAAAGCCGTGCAGCCCCTTCCACAGCCGGATCTCCGCCCCGTTCATATCGATCAATAAGGCGCCCAATTCCCTGGCTTGGAAGATAGTAAAGCCGTTCCAACATTTCTCAGGATTATAAATCGTGGTTCCTGTCGGATAAACGCTCGGATAGGTCATCTCTCTTCCCCCTTGATTTAATTATTAGTAATTCCCACCAGGCAAGCAAAAGAATGTTTTCACAAACAGAATACTACTTTTCCCCTGGGAAGAAAGTAATGCATACTACAATCTGCCATTTTTATTACTGTCCTTTCCTTGTCCCCCGGATCCGAAAACAAAAACCTGCGGATCTGCTTTGTCCACAGGTTGAAAGTTCCCATCTTGAAGATTAAAGGTTTTGAAACACCAGCTCTTTCAAGGCGATCTTGTCCTTGATTATGATTTTCCCGTATTGGGTTTCCACGATGCCCGCTTCTTTTAACTCCGCAATCACATTGGTAATGGATACTCGATGGGCGCCCACGATGGTGGCCAAATTTTTATGGGAGATAGCAAAGTTATCGTTATTTTCCATTACAGAATAATAGAAAAGCGTCCGGACAACTTTTTCAAAGGTGGAGCGAAACAACAAGTCTTCGATTTGATTGGCCAAAACCCGGACCCTGATGGCCATTCCATACATGATGCAGTGAGCAACCTCGAAGTCATTTCTTAAAATATTTAAAAAGGTGTGCTTGGGAAAGAGATAGACTCTCACATCGGTGAGGGCAAAGGCACTGTAAAGGGCAGGCTGGTGATGGAATAAGATCTCTTCACCCAAAAAATAATCTTCACTGGATAAGGTCAAAATCTTTTCCAACCCGTTTTTGCCCACCAGACTCACCTGCACTGTCCCGTCTTTGAGATAATAAACGCCCCCAAGAACATCCCCAGCATTGATCAGGCAAGAGCCCTTGCGAAAAGGTCTTCTCTATAGCCAGATTGGTATAGCTATCCACTTTTTCCTTTAAGATTGGGCCTGTCTGCGCCGCTTAATTTTAACCAGGGCGAAGTCGTGAAAAAAGCTTCTTCATCCTTATTATACATCCGCCATCCCCCCTGCACATGAATAATAGGATCAGTCTGATATAACCTGGCATTACCTTTTATTATAACTCATTCCCGGCAAATTGTTAAATCAGCGCAAAATAGAATTTTAAGGGAAACAAAAAGATTGTAGCCCTCATTACAGAAATAAAACTCCGGATAGTATATATTTCTTGTTAGAAGGAGTGGTAGGAAATGAATAATCTGCTGTTCACAGCCACCGGTTGTACCCGCTGCAAGATTGTGAAAAGTTTTCTGGATGAACAGGGTATTTCCTTACACCGAGAAAGACATGTACGGTCGGATGGCAAGGAAGAATTTCAGAGCTTTCTACAAAGCCAACCGCAGTTCTATCTACCGTGGTCCGGAGGGAATCGAGTTTCCCATTTTTACAGACGGCGTAGAAATTCGCCAGGGAATCGGGGCCACCATTGCCTATCTTCATGCCGGCAGCAAGCTGGACGGTTTTTTCAGTGCTAGGAAAACTCCACCGGGAATGGGTGGACGGAATCCACATTTCCGGCGGAAACCCACAATGGGCCGAAGACTTTCTAGCGGTGCTGCGCTACTTAAGAAGTCATACATCTCAAGCTGCAGCTGGAGACCAACGGAAAGAACAGTGGCATTCTCCAGCAGGTCTTGGAATGAGGGACTGGCCCAATTGGTCATGATCATGAATGTGCTGGGACCCCGGTCCCTTTATCAGCAGGATTTTGGGAGAAGAAATTGATTTCAGAGAAGTGGAAGAAAGCATAAGGCTCCTCCCCAGCTTTGCTCAATATCAATTTCAAACCACCATCGTCCCGGTGAAACGGGGAGAGGAAAAGGGACTCAGTTATCTGACTCCGGAGGAGATCGGTGAAACGGCCCGTCTAATTGAAGAGCTGACCGGAAGTAAAAAGAACCCCTACCTGCTCAAAAGGTTTCAACCGAATCAGGTGGAAGATAAAAGTTTGAGAACCGTAGAGCCTCTGGCAGCGGGCTTGTTGTTCAAATACAGAACAGCAGCCAGGACCTATCAAGTGCTCGCAGAAGTGGAAAAGGATTAGAAAAATCAGATTAAAAAACGGGGCAAGCCAACCGGCTTGCCCCGTGATGAAGAGCAAGATACAATCTTATCCATGATGGCTGCGCTCTTCTTCCCTTTCCGAAAAATAGCAAACGCCACTTGCCCAGCTTAATTTCCTGGATAATTCTCTCCCCAACCCTTCACTTCCCTGCTTTTCATCCGTTGGAAGAAAAAAACCAGCCCCATGAGAACCAAGCCCACCAGGTCGGTCTGTACTTCGGGATGGATCATCATCAAACCGCCGGCCAAAAGAAGAATGCGTTCCAGCCAGGAGGTTTTTACCCAAAGAAGAAGCCGGCCATGGCGGAACCCACGCCCACCATCCCCACTAAAGAGGTGGCCACAATGCGAATCACTTCCGCCATGTTCGTATCGATAAGAAGCATGGCCGGCGACAAAACGAAAATATAAGGAACGATAAAAGCGGCTATGGCCAGTTTAAAGGCATTCACTCCCGTCACCATGGGATTTCCTCGGGCAATGCCAGAACCCGCATAAGCCGCCAAAGCCACGGGAGGAGTCACATCCGCAATAACCCCGAAATAAAAGCAAAACATATGAGCCGGCAAAAGAGGCACGCCCAGCAATAATAAAGTAGGGGCAGCGATGGTCGAGGTGATCACATAGTTGGCGGTAGTGGGAATCCCCATGCCCAGCAACAAGGAAGCGAACATGGCCAGCATTACATGGTGGGTAACAGCAAGCCCTGGGCCAGATCCACCAGAACCGCAGCCAGTTTCAGACCCAAACCGGTTAAGGTGACCACGCCCACAATAATGCCGGCGCAGGCACAGGCCACCAAAACCCCCAAGGCACCCTTGGCTCCTGCCTCCAAACCTTCCAGCACTCCTTGCCAGGAAATCCTGGTGGACTTACGCAGCACGGAAGCCGCAATAGCCAGACAATGCCGAACAAAGCGGCGCGCATGGGAGTATATTGGTTGACCAATAAATAGACAATAGCGATCAAAGGAATGACCAGGTGGCCCCGGTCCAGCAGTATCCTGCCTATTTTTGGCAACTGCTCCCTGCTCAAGCCACTGCAGGCCGTTTTTCTTCGCCTCCAGATGAACTCCGATCCAGATGCCGGTGAAATACAGTATGGCCGGAATAACCGCCGCTTTGGCGACTTCGATGTAGGGAATGCCTACAAATTCCGCCATGAGGAAAGCCGCCGCACCCATAATCGGCGGCATCAGTTGGCCTCCAGTGGAAGCTGCCGCCTCCACCGCCCCGGCAAACTCCGGTTTATAACCCAGTTTTTTCATCATCGGTATGGTAAAACTACCGGTACCAGCCACATTGGCCACTGAACTGCCAGAGATGGTACCCATCAAGCCGCTGGAAAGGACAGCCACCTTGGCCGGCCCTCCTGTAGCCCAGCCGGCGATGGCGTTGGCCAGATCGATAAAAAACGCGCCCAGGCCCGTCCTTTCAAGATAAGCGCCGAAAAGGATAAAAAGAAAAATAAAAGTAGAGGATACGCCCAAAGGGATGCCCATGATCCCCTCCGTTGTGAAGAAAAGATGCCCCACCAGCCGTTGTAAAGTAGCACCCTGATGGGCAAAAACCCCCGGCACATAGCGGCCCAAAAGGGCGTAGCCGAGGAAAACCAGAGAGACAATCAGAATAGGCAGTCCGACCACTCGCCGTGCCGCTTCCAGCACCAAAAGTATGGCAATGCAATTCCCACCACAAAATCTATGGGGGTTACGATGCCAGCCCTCAAAACCAACTGCTGGTAAAAAACCACTATATAAAGAGGGGCTGCTGCCCCGCCAATAGCCAGTAACAGGTCAAACCAATGAAGCTTGTTTCGGGACCAACTCTTCCGGGTGGGGTAAAGCAAAAAGACCAAGCACAAACCGAAAGCCAGGTGGATAGAACGCTGCAAATGAGCGTCCAAAACGCCGAAAGCCGCAGTATATAATTGAAATAAAGAAAAAGTGATGGCAATAGCCCCCACAACTTTCGCTGCAAAGCCCCGCAAATTACGGTAGTCGGATTCCGCATCATACTTGGCTAGCATCTCCGCTACCTGAGCCTGGCCATCACCAACTGGATGATCCCCCATCATCATTCCTCCTTTGTCCATTGCTGTTCCAGAACAGTCTACCAGCTAGTTTTAGCGTACCTTTAGTCTAATCAGGGAGCCACTCTCAACGTACTCGGTCAGCGGGTATACTGTACCACGATGGACCAGTTGATGTTCCGTAAAAGCCAAAGGCCTCAGGCTCAGTTCGGGCAAGGAACGGTCCAGACCTTTCAGTAACAGACTGCCATTGATCTCTGTTAGTTCCCCTTCCTCAGGCAAAAAGGGTGTCCCCACGCCAAAAGAGCTAAATTCAGTAGCTGTTAAAACCAAGACCCCTTCTGGTGAAAGCCGGAATATTTCCTCCACTGGAGTGCGATGCACGGAATGAAAATATTTCAGACTGAACTCTTCGCCTTTATTCAGGGGTAGAGTGAGGAGAACCTTGCCCCCTTTGATCAGAAACTTCCAGGTAATGATCTGCCTTTGCCCGCAACCAACAGAGCAGCACTGCTATGATGAATAATAGCATCAAGAGGATGGTGGCGAAGCCGGATACTGGACAGTATCCGGCCTTCGCTGTTGGGATAATTAACCAAGGCTACTTACCCTCGAAAAACTGCTGGGCCCCCGGATGCAGGTCAATGGACATGCCTGCCAGTAGCATTATCCTGGGTGATTTGCTTTCCTACCGAATGGGCTGTTTCCAATCGGTCCAGATTGGTGTAAATAGACTTGACCATTTCATAAACCAGAGTCCGAATCCAAAGAGGTATTGGTAGCCAGCATGGCCATCACGGAAACCGCTTGAATTTCCTCATCCTGCTTGGGGTAGACTCCGGCCGGAATTGGTGTCTCTGTATAGAAAGGATAGGTATCGATTAGTTTTGCAACCAGTTCGCTGTCTAAGGAAACAAGTTTGATATCCCGCGAAGCTGCCGCGTCCTGAACCGCCGCCGTGGGGAAGCCGGCAGTGATAAAAGCGGCGTCAATATTGCCATCCTTCAGATTGCTGGCCGCTTCCCCAAAAGACAAGTACTGAACAGTAATATCATCGTAAGTAATGCCCGCCGCTTCCAAAATTTGACGGGCATTGGCCTCAGTGCCGCTGCCTGCTGCCCCTACCGCCACTTTTTTCCCTTTCAGATCTGCCACACTCTCAATACCCTTGGAAGCCAGGGTAATGATTTGAATAGTCTCGGGATACAAGGAAGCCATCCCGCGCAAGTCTGAATATTGGTTGCCTTCAAACATTTCAGTGCCGTGTAGCTGCATAATAGGCAATATCGTTTTGGATTAAGGCAACCTGAACTTCTCCTTCCTCTGAGGAGATTAACATTGGCCACTGAGGCCCCGGTACTTTGAGCGCTGGCATTAACACCGGCAATATTCTTGTTGAAAATCTCCGCCATGGCGCCCCCTAGGGGATAATAGGTCCCGGCGGTTCCTCCAGTGGCAATATTGATAAAGATGGTTTCAGTCTTGGCCTCTTCCTCTCCGCCCTGATCACCTGCCGGAGGCTGTTGCCCTCCACATCCTGCCAGAACAAGAAACAAAATCAGAAGCAACCCCAACACAACCGATGATTTTCCTTTAAACATATTTTACCTCCCCATTTTGCTTTCATGATCACCGACTTGCGGCAATAAAACTGTACTTTACCAACCCCTTTCTCCCTCATCGATCACGGATTTTGTCTTGGACTGCATCTTTTTGTTGTCCTGTTTTATCTGGTATTGCGCTCCTGACTCCAGTGGGCGCAAGTATCGGCAATCAGTTGCTTTAAAGCCAGCTGAAGCTTTCTGGTGATAGTTCCCACTGTTCCCCGGCCAATCGCTTTACCGTCCAGCTTGACAATAGGCAAAATCTCGATCCCGGAACTGGTCAAAAATGCCTCCTCGGCTTCAGCCAATTCTTGGAGGGTAAAGGCTTGCTCAGAGGCTTCTATACCCAGCTCCCCACAAAGCTTGAGGACCTGCATCCTGGTAATACCGGGGAGGATCTTCTTATCCGTGGGTGCCGTTTTGATCCGACCGTCCTTGACCATAAAGACATTGGAATGGGACCCCTCAGTCACCCGGCCTTCCTTATGTAAAACAGCCTCAAAACCGCCTTGATCCAGGGCTTTCTGCTTTGCCAGCACATTGGGGAGAAGATTGACGCTCTTAATGTTGCAGAGACCCCAACGCAGATCTTCCATGCTGAAGGCGGAAACCCCCTTTTCCCATTGTTCTTGGGGAAAGGGATCGGCCTCGCGCACGATAATAACCAGATTGCTCTTCACTCTTTGATCGGGGAAAGCGTGCTTTCTCCTGCTGGTGCCGCGGGTCATCTGATAATAAATCTGGGAATGATGACCTCCCGCCTTTTCCAAAGCGGTAAAAATCAGCTTGGTAATTTCTTCTCTGCTGTAGGCGGATTTGATTCTGATCAATTCCAGGCTGTTAAAGAACCTGTCCATATGTTCCTCAAAAGCAAAAGGGACACCGTCAAAAGCATATACGACCTCGTAAACACCGTCCCCAAACAGATAACCCCTATCTTCCACATGCACATAAGCCTGCTCCAAGGGGACGAACTTATCGTTAACAAAAGCTATGTTGGCCAAATCGTCCTCGCTCCTTAATTCATGATAGATGTGGAATCGCTCTGAAGAATGTCCTGAACTCACACTGGTGTGATAGATCATTTTTGTTTATATACGCTACTATCAACCAAACTCCTGCTTACCGCTTTTTTTTCCTATAAATCCTCTTTTTCCCCAATTTATTTCTTTTCTGATAGGTTATAGGTAATTTTGGCTCCTCAGCCCCTTCTCCAAGGGAGGCCGGATAATTCCTTTTTCCGTCACGATGGCGGTAATATAGGAATGGGGCGTAACATCAAAAGCCGGATTGAACACCTTCACCCCATAAGGGGCTGTGCGCTTACCAAACCCTTCGGTCACTTCTTCCGGCCCGCGCTCCTCAATTTTGATCTCAGCTCCGGTGGGAGTGGACAGATCGATGGTGGTAGTGGGACCGGCCACATAGAAAGGAACCCCGTGCTCCTTTGCCAAAACTGCCACCCCGTAAGTGCCGATTTTGTTGGCCACGTCGCCGTTGGCCGCAATCCGATCGCATCCCAAAATAACCGCATCAATCCATCCTTTAGACATGACATAACCAACCATGCTGTCGGTGATCAAAGTCACGTCAATGCCGGCGGCCATTAACTCATGGGCGGTAAGACGCGCCCCTTGCAAAAGAGGCCTGGTTTCCCCCACAAAGACTTTGATGTGCCAGCCTTTTTCCCGGGCCAAATAGATGGGAGCCAAAGCCGTTCCATAACGGGCGGTGGCGTAGCTGCCGGCGTTGCAGTGAGTAAAAAGGGTCATCCCGTCTTGGAGCAGTCTCAGTCCATGCCGGCCGATCTCACGACAGATGGCCTCATCCTCACTCCTCATCTTTTCCGCTTCCATCAGCAGCAGCCTTTTCAATTCCTCGATGCTTTTATCCCTGTTTTGATAGGCACAGGCCTCCATCCTTTCCAGAGCCCAGAACAAGTTCACAGCGGTGGGGCGAGAGCCCGCCAGATAGGCTGCCTTTTGTTTCAGCTCCTGAAAAAAACCGGAGAAACTCCTTTGATCGCTGTGGCGGATCCCCAAGTACAAACCATAAGCCGCTGCCAGCCCAATGGCCGGCGCTCCCCGTACCACCAACCTTTTAATAGCATCCCACACCTCTTCCATGCTTTCAATCTCCACGAATACCGTCTCCAACGGCAGCCTGGTCTGGTCTAGCAAAATTACTTTACCATCCTGCCAATATATGGACCTGGGAATGGACTCCATCTTCCCAATCACCATCCCTTCCAAATCTAATATTCCTAATGCTCTTGCCGGCTTTTCATTCAAGATCTTTGCTGATGTCAATTTCCCTTACCGGATGATCACTTTTTAACCGGCAATGCCAATACCTTTTTCGCTGGGATTCAATTCATACCAGAAGATTATTCTCCCGTCAGCAAGAACCCCCAGGAGATGGGTATCAGCAGCTTTTACCGATAGCACTTTCTCTTCCAGCTGCATGGTGGCCAGATTGAAACGATGCAGATAAAACATGTTGTTGGCATGATCAGTCCTATCCAGCTTAAAAGTGATGAAAGCGGCAAAGTTCCGGCCCACATAAAGATGATCAGGAGGTATGATGAAGCCCACATCCCCCGGATCCTCCAGCTGAAGGTCATGAACTTTTCCGCTCACAAAATCCAGATACACAGTCCGATAATCGCCGGACTGCTTTTCCCGGTGGCGAAGATAGGTATTGATAACCATCAGCCCAGTATCATGCTTGATGGAGCCGCTGGTGATGGTCTCGGAAATCAACGGATAGCTTTCCACCTTACCATTGATCAGATGGCATAGGGTAAAACCCAGACCACTTTCATAACCGGTCATGGTAGTGATCACTTTCCGGTCGCCGGCCACAAAGCGGGGATGCCGATGAAAAGAATAATCTATAAGATCAGTACCTTTAACGGGTATGGTTTCCGTCAGCAGCTTTTCGCTCTGATCAAGAACATCGAAAAGCTTGACCCCCTCCTCATCGGCATACACATATTTGGTTCGGTCCTCGGATACATCGTATCCCCCAAAGTAACTACCGGGATTGTTCCCGACACTTTCTTGAAACTCTCTTCCGATCTTTTCCACAAGAACTTCCGGCAAAGGAAGATCCTCCACTTGTCCAAGGCTAGGATCAAGCACCATCACCTTGTCTTTCAGCCGGACAATGATGCTTTCCCCTTTCAGACTAACATCCTCTTCCCGGACGCCCTTTTCGATTTCCAGCTTTTTCTCCACGGTCATGGTTTCCGGATCAAGAAGCATCAGAGAGGCAGTTTTCTCTTTATGAAAAGGAGTGTAGGCAAAAATTAAGCTGCCGCCGGCTTCACCTAGAAAGGAAAGGGCATTTGGGTCTTCATCAAATCCGGCAATTCCATCAAAAGAGCGGTAAGAGCCAGTAATGCTGACCAGCCGGTTGTTCACATACTCCCGTTTGCCGTTCAAAAAATATAGGCTTCCATCCGCCCGCTCTTTCAGTGTGTAAATCTCCTTGTAAACAATACGGTCCGATTTATCGTGGTCCGGCTGGATTAAGACGGCGGTGATAGTACCGTCTTTATTTCTGACGGCCTTCTCCAGGCTCTTTCTTCCCAGGAATGCTTCATTATAAGAAGGCCGCCGGAAGGGCTTTTTGCTGCCGGGGCTGAAGAGAAAGGCTTGCCGGCGGAAATCATATTGGCCCTCATCCATTTGCGATACATCCAGCTCTTCCAAGTTAAAATAGCGCCTGGCGTAGACAAGGACAGTATCCAAAGGGAAAAGCAATAAATCACTATCCTCACGATTCTTCTCCAGGCCCTCTTCCCCGTGCTCATTCAGGTATTTGGACCAGCAGAACTCGGCCACCTGCAAAGGATGAATTTCTTCAGCACGATCAAAGCCATTATTTACTCCCACCAAATTAGCCGCATCCAATAAATATTCCTGCCAGAGTGCTTCCAGCTGGGCCGGGTCGGTGATGTCCCCGTCTTCCCTGGCTTGGTCCTGTACGGCATTGTCAGAGGCCTTCTCGGCCCTATCCGGGGGATTTCCCCGGCATCCCACCAAAGTCATCAATAGGCAAAGGGCCAAAATGAGCAGAAAAGCTTTTTTCATCAGCATTAAACAGCTCCCGCCATAAAACTCTTTAGTACTTCAGACGCAGTAAGGATCCAGTTTGTTCCAAGCGAACCGGTCTCCCTTTTCCACAGTTCCTGAACGGTGAGCATTACTTATGATAGGGCTCTCCCCGGATAATCTTGAACCAGCGGTAAATCTGTTCCAAAAGAATTAAACGCATGAGCTGGTGCGGAAAAGTAAACCGGGAAAAAGACAAGAGCAGATCCGCTTTCCGCTTCAGCTCATCGGCTAAGCCCAGGGAACCCCCGATGAGAAAAGTCAGATGGGAATGGCCACGGACAGCCAGATCGCTTAGTTTTCGGGCCATTTCCTCGGAAGAAAACTGTTCTCCCTCCAAACAGAGGGCGATGAGAAAAGTATGGGGAGGGAGCCGATCCAGCATCCACTTTCCTTCTCTGGACAGCAGCTGCTCTCGCTCCGGCAAACTGAGCTTCTCCGGCACCTTTTCCTCCGGCGCCTCCAGGGTCCGCAGACGGCAATAAGCTGCCAGCCTTTTTTCATATTCCTTCAAACCTTCCCGCAGGTACCTTTCCTTGATCTTGCCCACGGCAATAATGTCAATATTGATCTGCCCCACTCCCTTTCCCGAAATGAGCCGGCCTTTCTTCATAAAAAAGGCTGCCATAGCAGCCTTGGATCAATCCTTTTCCTGCAATGCAGTCCCAGGTCTCTATCCTCTCGGCATTTCTCCCAGGGTTACCTGCAGGTCGATAGCTTTGCCTTTGCGAACCACCCGGATGACCACCTGATCTCCCGGTTTTAGGTCCTTGAGTACATTTTGCAGATCATCTTCCGTCTTGATGGTTTTATCGTCAATCTTGATAATAATATCCTCCACCTGCATTCCCGCTTTGGCGGCTGGCCCTCCGGGAACCACTCCCCCCACATAGATGCCCTGGGGAAGATCATACCATTGAGACAGTTGAGGAGTAATTTCCTGGAAGTTATAAATACCGATGAAGGGCCGGCTCACATAGCCTTGGGAAATCAGCTGCTGGATAATCGGTTTGGCATCGTTGATGGGTATGGCAAAACCCATTCCTTCCACCTCGGCGCTGGCGATTTTCACGCTGTTGATCCCGATCACCTCACCCCGGCCGTTGGCCAGAGCGCCTCCGCTATTACCCGGGTTAATGGCGGCATCGGTCTGGATCACCCGCAGGATCACTTCCTGCCCGGTGCCGCTGGGAACCCTGATCTGCCGGTTTAAAGCGCTAATCACTCCCGCCGTTACCGTCCGGTCAAAATCATGGCCCAGGGGGCTGCCGATAGCCACCGCCAGCTCGCCTACCTGCAACTTGGTCAGAATCCCCCAGGAGCCGCCTCCTGTAAATCCTCACCTTTGATCTGGACCACAGCCAGATCCGTCTGCTGGTCTCCGCCAACAAGAGTGCCTTTAAATTCCCGGTCACCCTGCACAATGACTTTTAATTCGTCAGCACCGGCTATCACATGATAGTTGGTCACCACATAGCCATTCTCGCAGTCGATAATTACCCCGGAGCCGGAACTGGGTACGGGGCCTCCGGAAAAAGCCCCGTTCTTTGATAGTTAATAATGCTGACCACGGCCGGGCTGACCTTTTCCGCAATAGCCACCACAGGGGATTCCGAGGGATAGATGTAAGGTAAAGGAGGCTGCCTTTCTTCAATAGCCTGGTCGGGACCTTCCTGCTCGGGGGATAAATCTCCCAACAGAGAAGGAGCCAGGTACAAGGCCACTATACCTCCGATAACAGCGCTGATCAGCATTAAACAAGTCAATAAAAAATAATTGTGTCCCCGTCCATATCTGTGATTATCATCAAAATAGCTCACCTGTCTTGCCCCCGCTATTTCCCGGATTAATGATCTATTACCGTTATTTCCGCTCCCAAAGAATTCAATTTCCCCGGGAAATCCTCATAACCTCTTTCAATATGATCCACACCCCAGACTTCTGACTGTCCTTCAGCAACAACACCCGCCAGTACCAGGGCTGCTCCAGCCCTCAAATCGTATGCTTTTGTTTGGGCCCCGTACAGTTTTTCCACTCCCACAACCACAGCCGTCTGTCCTTCCACTTTCACATTGGCTCCCATCCTTTTCAGCTCTTCCGCCACTCGGAGGCGATTTTCATAGATGGTTTCCACCACCACACTGGTTCCCCGGGCTCTGGTCAAAAGGGCCAGCATGGGCGACTGCAGATCCGTGGGAAAACCGGGGTAAGGCAGGGTTTTTAAATCAGTGGCCAGTGCTCGGGCGGGGCCTTCCACGATCAAAACATCTTCCGCCTGCTCAATCTTGGCCCCCACTTCCTTTAATTTTGCAATCAAGGGCTGCAGGTGAGTGGAAATGACGTTTTCCAAGCGAACTTTGCCGGCGCTCATAGCGGCCCCGATCATGAAAGTGCCCGCTTCAATCCGATCCGGAATAATGCTGTAGCGCACCGGCCTTAATTCCTTGACTCCCTGGATTCTGATCAGGTCGGTACCGGCTCCCCGTACCTTGGCTCCCATTCCGTTCAGAAAGCTGGCCAGATCCACAATTTCCGGTTCTTTGGCCGCGTTCTCAATGATGGTCTGCCCTTCGGCCAAGGAGGCGGCCATCATGATATTCTCCGTAGCCCCCACACTGGGAAAGTCCAGGTAAACCTTGTTGCCTCGCAGTTTCCCTCTGGCTTTGATATATCCATGTTCCAAGCTAATATCTGCACCCAGAGCATGCAATCCTTTCAGATGCAAATCCATGGGCCGGGAGCCGATTTGACAACCGCCCGGTAAGGACACTTCCGCCCTGCCCAGCTTGCCCAACAGCGCTCCCAAAAGAAGATTGGAAGCCCGGAGCTTTTTTGCCAGGGGATAAGGAGCAACTGCCTGGAGACCTGCGCCGGATTTAATGAAAAGGGTGTTTGGCTCAAGCCATTTCCCTGCAGCGCCAAGGCTTTCAATGATCTCCAGCATCACTTGCACATCGGCAATGCAAGGTACATTCTCCAAAATGGTCTCTCCGTCCGCCATAACGGCAGCCGCCATAATAGCCAGGGCAGCATTTTTGGCCCCGCTGACTTTTACTACACCTGACAGTTTTTTGCCCCCGTTAATGACGAACTTGGCCACTGAGTTTTTCCCTCCATTATTTATTCGATTAATATTATTCTTGCCGGACGGTCATATTCCTGCCGATGATGCCCGGCAGCAGGCCAATTAGCCGGTTAAAATATTTGAGGAGATCTTCCAGTCTATTTTGCCATGGATTGACAAAGATTATGACCGGAAGAAAAAAAAGAGGCCGCTAAACACGGCCCCTCTCCGCCGGGCCTTTTAACGTCATGCCCAGGACCACCTACAGCAGCCCTTTTCGCAATGGGCTACAGGCCTTAACATATACCGTCTTCTGAGCAAAACTTATCCTCCTTTCCTTCCTGCTCTACAGAACATATTTATATGGCCTATTGCGCATCTCATGACTATTCCCTTTATGCCAATTTTATCATAAGGGCAGGAATATATACAAGAAAATTCGGGCAATTACGAAGAAGACTTGGGACTTTTCGGGTCGATGTGGACATCGACCCTTACATGTTCCGCCCATGGCAGGCGTAAAACCCTTTTTTAAATTCTTCCCAGCCTTGCCCTGTCACTGCTTTCAGGGCCTCTCCAATTTCTTTTCCCTGGCCAAGCTGGTCCAGAATGTCCAGGACACCGGAAAAACCATATCCCTGGACAATATAGTCCACCAGCAGCAGCGACTGCCGATAAGCCAGGTTCTGATCGGGAAGAAGATCAAAACCCGTATCCATCTCCTCCACGGGATAGAAAACCGACCCGGCCATATCCGGGCCCTCAAATTCACAGCCCGTCACCTTTCTTTCCACATAAAGGGCAATGCCTTCGGTTAACCAACGGGGGTAATTGCCGCCGGCCCGGTAATCCACCAAGAGATGGGCAAACTCATGAGCCAAGGGTCCCCTCTCCTTAAAAATCAGTTCCCGGTTTTCCTCCTCCTCGATCCAGACCTCCGGTGATAAAATGCGAATGGCCCCGGCCCAGTAAACCCCCATGGCATTCACATCCCCATCCCAGCCAAAACTCCTATTCAAAGAAATCCTGGTGGGATAGATCAAGATGGGCACCGGTTCCTCGGGAATATATCCCATCAAATCCACCACGGGGTAATATATTTCCTCGGCCGTATTCAGGACCAGCCTGGCCACCTCTCCATCCACCGGCTGGTATTTAACCCGAAAATGCTCTCCCTCGAGGGAATACCAGTTCCAGGTCTTCAGTTCCAGGGAATTCCTGGCCACATCTCTGAGCAGGGCATAAGCGTACGCTCTTGGCAGCATTGGGTTCTTAAATGAAATAACCAGCAATACGACGGCGCCGGCTATCATCAAGTTGATCAACAACTTGAGCAGCAGGCGCAGGAATCTCCTGATTCTGCCTCCCATCCAGGCTCCCCTCCCCGCTTCCTCTTCCTTTTGTGGTCACGGGTAAGAATCTCTTTCAACCCGGACCAAACTGCTTGCAAGGTTTCTCCCACTTTATATTATACTAAGGGAGGGAGGCCTGTTCATTGGTAATAAAAGCTACAAAAAAGCCCGTTCCCGGGAGCATTCTTCTTCCCGGTAACGGGCCTCCTTTACTCTGCCCTGATTTAAGATGTTTTTTTTCCCAACAGATCGCCAACAGCCTTCTGCAAAGAAAAGAGCTCCCTTTCCAGTTTTCTTTGCCGGCTGCCCAGCAACAGCGTATAAGCGAAAATGGCAATCCAAACCAGGCTGTAGGCTGCCCACACATATTTCATCCTTCTTCCCCCCTAATCCAGGTAGTCCCGCACGGCATTTTTTATTTCCTCCCACCTGGCCCTGCAGTTCTCAAAATAAAGAGACTGCAGCATCAGATAGACATAGAGGCTGGTAAAGGCAATCACGGTAATAATCAGGGCGTGGAGCATCAGCGGATGCAAACCGCCACCACCTCTGCCGAACACCACCGGGTGACTGAGACGCCACAAGTGAACGGAATAATAGACGATGGGGACATTCAGAAAAGCGATAATCCCGAAAACTGCACTTAAAGTGGCCTTCCGGTGGTCTTCTTCAACAGCTCCCCTGAGGAAAAAGTAAGCCAGGTAAATGAACCATAGAACCAGGGTGGTGGTCAGGCGGGGCTCCCAATTCCACCAGGTATTCCAGGCGCTTTTAGCCCAGATGGGGCCGGTCACCAGCACCAAAGTGACGAATAAAACACCGATCTCCCCGCTGGCCCGTCCCAGCCGGTCCCATTTCAGATCCCGGGTCTTCAGGTAAAGGATGCTGGCGAAAAAAACAACCAGTAAAGTCAAAGCGGCATTCCAGGCCACCCCCACATGGACATAAAATATTTTCTGTGCTTCCCTCATCACTTTTTCCATGGGCGCATAAAGAAAAATGGCGTACATGGAAGCCAGCATCAAGACGAAAGTCAGCCAGCCCACCACAGAGTGCAAAGATCCTTTTTCCCTCTGCCACCAGTCTACACCTCCAGTACATACTCAAAAAGCAGCCAGGGCACCACCAAAAAAATACCGTCATAGACAGCCAGGAGCCTGAGCCAGACCGTGATCTCCCCCGTTACGGGGCCTCCCGGCAAGGATCAGGGAAGATGCTTTCACTGCTCCGATCAACACCGGCACCAGAACGGGAAAAAGAATCAGCGGCAGTAAAATCTCGCTGGCCCGGGCATGGGCCGCCAGGGCTGCCAGGAAAGTACCGATGAGACAAAACCCCAGGGAACCTAAAAAGAGAGTGAGAATAAAAAGACCACCGGGAACCAGGAAAGGGAAAATCAAAAAACACAAAGAACAGGGGCAGCGCTGCCAATTCCATTACTCCCATCAAAAAAAGACTCCCCAGGACTTTGCCGAAGTAAATGGATACCGGCTCCAAAGGAGCCAGGAGCAGACCCATCAGACAATCCTGCTGCCGCTCCCCCACAAAAGAGCGGTTCAGACCCACAACCCCGGCAAAAGCAAAGGCCACCCAGATCATGCCGGGAAATACCTGCCGGGTGGTTTCCCGGGCAGGCTGGAAGGCAAAGGCGAAAACCACCACTACCAGCAGGGCAAAAATGAGCATTGCACTCAAGATCTGTTTGGAGCGCAGTTCCAGGATCAAGTCTTTCCAAAAAATCTGCCCCGCTTTGCCAAAGGTCCTCATGGAACCCCCCCCACATGGCGGCGGTAAAGCTCCTTGAACAGGTCCAAAGTTAAAGTACCTGTGGCACCTTCAAAGACCAGCCTTCCCTTATCCATGATCAGAACCCGATCACTTAGTTCTAAACCCTGTTCGTAGTTGTGGGTGATCATGAAGATGGTCCGCCCGCTGTCGTGCAAACGAGCCAGAACCCTGTTCAGAATATCAATGGCCTGCTGATCTAAGCCCGTATAAGGCTCATCTAGGAAAAGAACGGAGGGCTGGTGCAGAATCGCCCGGGCAATGGACAAGCGTTGCTGCATACCCCGGGAGAAAGTCCGCACCGGATCGTCGAGCACGTACGGCAGGCCCACTTCCGCCAAGACCTCCTCCACTCGCTGCTTCCAGTTCCGCACATCATATAGTTTACTATAAAAAGCCAGGTTCTCAAAGGCGGTCAGATTGTCGTACAAAAAAGTATGATGAGAAATAACTCCTATCTGCCTGCGCACCTCCGGGGAGCAATCAGCGGCGGAAACGCCCCCGATGAAAACTTCCCCTGCGGAAGGCTTGGTCACCAAGGATAAAATCTTTAACAAAGTAGTCTTCCCGGCTCCGTTGGGACCCAGGACGGTGACATACTCCCCCGGACCGATGGTGAGATTGATCCCCCGCAGAATTGTTTTGCCGCCCAACTCTTTGCAGACATTTACAGCTTTGATGATGGGAGACGCCCCCTATTCCGAAAAGCTTCTTAAGCGCACTCTCACTTCTATCAGTTTCTTTTTGCAAAAATCCAGTAGCTTGCTGTGCTCCTCCGGGGCAAGGGATCCTGCGGCCAGCTGCTCTTCCAATTCCAGAATTTTTCTTTTCAAGACCTTTTCCTCCAACTGTAAGCTCTGGAGCAATTCTTCCCCGGCCTCTGCCGGAGAATTCGCCCCCTGTTGCTGAGATTTTCTGGCCCTGGACCAAAACAAAGCGCCTAAAGGAAAGGCTAATGATACCAAGATCAGGAAGCCCAGCAAAGGCGCCTGCCGCCGGAGAGAAACCGGCCCCCGGAAATCCGCGGCAGGCCCCCCTGTTCCCGGAGCAGGCATCATTTCAGCCGCCTCTGCCAGAGAGGGGATCACCGCCATGGCCATACTGGCCCCCTCCGGCAGGTCAGAAGCCGTATAAACCCGGAAATGAAAATCTCCCATGGCCAATATTCCCTGGTCAAGCAGGTCCTGGCTGACTACTTTCAGCCGGTCCTCTTCACTCATGACAAAAAACTGTTCAGTGGCATAAGGGAACCCTTTCTCAATGAGATAATGCTCGTTGTCCCCGGTCAGTTCCAGCTGGTAAGACAGGCTATAAGTAGAAGTTCCCTGCGGCAGCGGCTGTTTGAGAATCAGTTCATTTCCTTCCAGCACCACTTGCTCCGGATCAATGCCGGTCCCGTATGCCAAATGCTGATAACCTGCCGGAAGAAAAAAACGCAAACCCTCCCGGCCCTCGGCCTCAGAGTCCGGATTATGCAGGGCATAGGTTTCCACCAGCTGCAGTTTATGATCAGCGGTAAGAGAAAGCCGCAGGTGATGCACTTCCACCGTAATGTTTTCAGCCCAAGCCGGTTCCTGCCAGACCAGGGCCAAAACAAAAACCCAAAAAAGTGCTTTTTGCCAAAAGCTCATCATTTCACCTCAGGCCTTTAGCCCTTGTTCCTCAGGGCCATCTGTTCTCTGATTTCAGCCAGTTCCCGCTCCAGCTCCGCTTCTATCTCCGCCTCTATTTCTTTTCTGCTTTTCAGCTTTTCCGCCTGTTGGGATTTCTCCCTTTTCTTCAAAATTTCCATGGCCTGACCCTGATAATGCTGCCGCAACTCTCGGTAATCGGAGTGGGCCAGCTTGCCCATCTGATAATCAAATTCTATTTCGGCCAGAGCGGAAAACACGGACTCTTGCCGGCTCCCAGGCGCGGATTTTCCTTTCTCTTGCTCCCCCGGCTGCCGGCCCTCCTCTTCCCCTTTGAAAAGGGGGGCGCCAATCAAATAAATGGTGACGGCCAATAATAAAGACCCGCCTACCAGTGTTACGGCACTCATAGTCCATCTCCTTTCCTTCTTCACCCCAGGCATAGATATGCTCCCCTAGCTGGGGGAATACCTGGGTCCCGCCGGACTTCCCCTCCCAGGCCAAAGAGCAAAAACAGTACCCAAAATCAAGAGATAACCGCCAATCCACATCCAGGCCATCAGGGGATTAATGTTAATTTTAAAAGTAGCTTCTTCTCCCCCTTTATCCCAGGTGGACAGGATCACATAAAGGTCTTCTTGCAAACTGCCCAAAATACTGACTTCCGAGGAGGGCTGATCCCACTTGTCATAAAAAACCTTTTCCGGCATTACGTAACCGATGAACTTGCCGTTTTTGGTCACCGGCATCCGGGCAAAGACCACCACATTGCTTCCCCGGGGTTGTTGCTCCAATCCCTGAAAAGTAAGCCTGTAATCAGCAATGTGAATTTGTTCGCCCCCGGCTGACCGTCTGCACCGTCTCCGTTTTCAGACCCATAGTGCCGGTGACGGCCAAGGCGATGAAAACCATTCCTAAATGCACCAAATAGCCGCCGTAGCGGCGCCGGTTTCTGGAAATGAGCCGCCAGAAAGCAGTGGGCAGCGGTTCCCCGGTGAGACGGCTCCGCACCCTGGTGCCCAGGTAAAACTCTTTCACAATGGTGATAAAAACAAAGAAGCTAACAGCAAAACCGATGATGGGAAAAATAATGCGCATTCCCAGCAGGTAAAGCAAGAGACCGAAAACCAGGGCGGCCAAAAAAGGCCGGAGAAAATTGTCCCTTAGCTTCTCCAGGCTGGACCTTTGCCAGGCGATCAGGGGGCAAATCCCCATCAGCAAAACAATGGCCAGAAGGATGGGGCCTGCCACTTGGTTGAAAAAAGGAGGACCCACTGTAATTTTGATTCCCCTGACCAATTCGGAAACGAGAGGAAAAATCGTGCCCCAAAAAACGGCAAAGGCCGCCCCCACCAAAAGCAAGTTATTCAACAGAAAACTGCTTTCCCTGGACAAAAAAGACTCCAACTCCCTTCTTCTCTCAGCAGATGCAGCCTGCTGAGCAAAAAATAGGCGGAAAGAAGAGCCATGAAGATCAGGAAGCCCAGGAAGAAATGTCCCAGCTGGGAAGTACCGAAAGCATGGACGGAAACAATAACCCCGCTCCTGACCAGGTAAGTGCCGAAAAGGGTCAATAAATAGGTGATCATGATCAGAACCATGTTCCAGATCTTGAGCAGGCCCTTTCTCTCCTGAATCATCACCGAGTGGATAAAAGCGGTGGCCGTGAGCCAGGGAACAAAGGAGGCGTTCTCCACCGGGTCCCAGGCCCAAAAACCGCCCCAGCCCAGCTCCACATAGGCCCACTGGGCACCGGTCAGGTTGCCCAGGGAGAGAAACATCCAGGCAATCACCGACCAGCGCCGGGTTGTTTTGATCCACTGGTCCCCCACTCCTTTTGCTGATCAAAGCGGCCAGGGCGAAAGCGTAGGGAACGAGCAAAACCCACATACCCAAATAAACAGTCAGGGGATGGAAAACCATGCCGGGGTTTTGCAGCTGGGGATTCAAACCACGGCCATCCCCCACCGCCACCGGCATCCTCTCAAAAGGATTGGCCAGGAAATTGAGCACCAGCAAAAAGAAAAGAGACGTTGAGCAAGAGCACTGATATGCACATATGGTAATGAAGCGGCCCCGATCCCCTCCTGCTGGGAAAAGGCCACCACCACCGAGTAAATGGACAGGATCCAGGCCCAGAGAAGCAAGGAGCCCGCATTGCCGGCCCAGAAGGCGGAAAATTTATAAAAAGCAGGGAGACTCCTGCTGGTGTACTCATAGACGTAGCGGATGGTGAAAAATCGCTGGTGACCAGGAAGTAAATCAAAAGCAGGGAAGCAAAGGTCACTAAAAAACATATGAGCCAGAATACCTCCCCTGGCGCTTTCCTGTAAACGGCCATCCCCCGTCTTGATGCCGGCCAACTGTGCTACTAATGCATAGATTGTAACTGCCAAAGCCATGATTAAAGATAAATAACCCAGATCGGCCATGATCGCTTCCTCCACGCCTCCTTCCGGAACCAGAGAATTTCCGGCAGACTGAACTACTCGGCAGCCTCATACTTGGAAGGACACCGGGTTTCCACTTTTTCCGCCTGGAAAACCCCCTGCTCCATGTCGTAATAGCCCTCGCAAGATCACCTCAGTGTACCGGGATGGTCCAGGTTATCCGGGGGTACGTCATGGTGAATGACCGGCACCTTCACCCTGCCGTCGGTCACTTCAAAGCGCAGCTCCACCTTCTTTCCATCCCAAGCGAATGGAATCGGGCACCACCGCACCTTCCAGCCAGTAAGTATTTGCCCGTCAAAAGTTTCCCCTTTTCCCACCAGATCAGAAAGGGTGACCTGAAAACCCGCATTAAGCCCAAAACCTGAAACCAGCAGGTAAAGAAGAGCGCCTACCACCAGCAGAATGCCGATGGTCATTTTCTGCTTTTTCTTCAAGTTTGTGCACCCCCGCAGTCCCTCTCAACGGGATCAGAGTTTCCTCCCAAAGGAAATTGCCATCTTTTTTTCACCTGGTCCCTTTTCTGGCGGATTTACCCATCTTTTTCGTTGATCTGGCTTCTTTCCCTTTAATGGGAAGTTTTCCTTTCGGCCCGGATCGGAAAATCAAGAACATGGTAATCACCAGAATGACCAAAAAAGCTCCCAAAAGAATGGCGATGGCCCCCGTCTTCATTCCTTTTTCTTCGGCGGCTGAGGCCTCCTCCACCATCACTTCCGGCTTGATGGAAGGCTCATTGTCTGCTTTAGTATAAGCAAGCTGAAAAGTCATCTCCCTGTTTTCCGGCAAATCCAGGTACTCATAGGTAAAGACATTGAAACCTTCGTCATCCGTATACTTTCCATCCGCTTCAGGCTGCAAGCGAAAATCAGTGGAATTCAAAGGCTGTCTGATCTCCAGATTGAATTTCTTCACTGGAAATCCAACATTAAAATGCACAAGGAAATCTCTGGCTCCTCCTTCCTGGAAGGGAAGAGAGCGATATTCCAAGAGAAGAGATAATTCCTCCCCCGGCTCCAAAGGATTTTCCCGCTGATAAATAACTAACTGTCGATCCTCTTCCTCTGCCAGCTCATAATATTGAGGTATGATCCCGTTTTGGACTTCCGCCAAGCTGATGGATCTAACTTCCCGGGGGATTTCAAATACTATTTCCCCGTCAAAGACCTTCCCGGTATCATTGACCAGGACCCCGGTTAGATTGACCACCACATCAGCCGCATAGTGTTCAGGCCAGACGGAAGCATAGAGTTCCCGGTATGAGGGCACTTGCTGCCGGGCTTGGACCGGATCATTCCCCAGGGCCAAAATGGTAAGCAAAAATGAAAAAAACAATACAAAAAAAGCGGTCTGACCCATACTGCCCTTTTTTATCCCGGCACCGCCAAGGATCGTCTTCAGGGCAAGGCTCACACGCATACAGGCGTTTCCCATGAAAATCCTCTCCTGTCACTGCTGTTTCTTAGCTCAGCACAAATCGTTTGCTTTTCGTGCCGGCAAGAAATGCCACTTTTCTTTGCAAGAAAAACATAATATTCATTAGAAAAGAAGTTTCTCCCCCACCGGAAGAAACTCCTGCCGGGAAAAGAAGCATTTTTCAAAGGTTCTCCCCTTTTACAGGCCTGCCAAATAATGCTCCGCGCTGGCGGCGGCAATGGCTCCGTCGCCCACAGCCGTAGCCACCTGCCGGAAGAGAGTATTGCGCACATCCCCGGCGGCAAAGACTCCTTTCTGAGAAGTGCCCAAATAGGAGTTGGTGATAATCCAACCTTCCTCGTCAAGGGCTAGGGCTCCCTGCAAAAATTCCGTGTTAGGAACGGTGCCGATAAAGACAAACAAACCATCAAAAGCCTCTTCAAATTCCTCGCCGGTTTTTACGTTTTTCAATTTTAAACTGGCCAGCTTGTCCTGGCCGGAAATTTCCTTGACCACCGTATCCCAGCGAAAATCTATTTTCTCATTGGCCATGGCCCTCTTCTGCAGAATATCCACCGCCCTGAGCCGGTTCCGCCGGTGGATGATGACAACCTGGCGGGCAAAACGGGTGAGAAAGATGGCCTCCTCCACAGCAGCATCTCCGCCCCCCACCACTGCCACCTTCTTATTGCGAAAAAAAGCACCGTCACAAGTGGCACAATACGAAACGCCACGGCCCCGGAATTCTTCTTCCCCGGGCACCCCCAACTTCTTGGGCTGGGCTCCGCTGGCGATGATTACGCTTCTGCCCCGGTATTGGCTGCCATCTTCACCGATGAGAAGCTTTTCCTCCCCGTCCAGCTGAACTCTTTGAATATTACCAGTGATGATTTCCACTCCAAATCTTTCCGCCTGTTCCTGAAAAGCCTGCATCAATTCCGGGCCGCTGATCCCCTTAGGAAAACCGGGATAATTCTCGATCTCATTAGTCAGGAAAGCCTGGCCACCGGGAACGGCTCTCTCGATCAGGGCCACTTTTCGGCCTCCTCGCGCCCCGTAAATCCCCGCAGTCAAACCGGCAGGACCTCCTCCTACAATCAAGATGTCATAGAGCACTTGTTTAACCCTCCTTTTTACGAGCTGCCTTCTCAATATCCTTCCACCGGCGGACAATTTTATGTCAAATAAAAAGCCGATGACCTCCATCCCAGGCCAAAACCCCGGCCTCATCGCCGGGCGTTGACAGCCAACTGCTGGTTTATTTTAACGAATTGGCACCCTGTTTTCAACCATGCATTTTTCCGCTGATGAAAAAAGCCCTTACCGGCTGACCCGGAAGGGCTGCAATTAGCGCAAGTAGTTTAAGGGATTGCGAAAACTACCATTCACAATCACTTCAAAGTGCAGGTGAGAACCGGTACTCCGGCCGGAAGAACCCACCAAGGCGATCAAATCTCCCCTTTCCACCTGATCTCCCGCCGATACCTTCAAGGCGGAAGCATGAGCATATCGGGTAAGCAAACCGTCCCCGTGATCAATAAGCACGCACAGACCGTAATTACCCTGACGTCCGGCGAAAATCACTTTCCCCGCTTCTGCCGCATAGATGGGATCGCCTGTGTTGCCGTTGATATCCAAGCCGGTATGGAACTCCCTGCCCCGGTAGCCAAAACGGGAGGTGATCTGCCCTCGCAGGGGCCAAGCCAGCTGGCCGGATCCTCCGTCACCCCTGGACGCCAGCATGATTTTAGTTCCCCGCAGCACAATTTTGTTCTCTGCTTCCTTGGTGACGGTTTCGTTGACCACTTCTTTACTGACGGTCAAGCCGTTCCGGGAAACCACTTTATATTCCACTACTTTCTCTCCCGGGACGCCGGGTTTCTTCACCCGCTCCTGGCCCCGGTAAAGATTGGCATCGTTCTCATACTTGACCTGGTAAGGAATGTTCTCCTGACGAGTCAAGCTGTAAGTGGCCACCACATGCAAGTAGGGTTCGGCCTTAACCAGTTTCAGCTCCTGTCCGATGGAGAGAAGATCAGACTTCAATTGGGGATTGGCCGCCCTCAGCTCCTCTACGGTTAAACCATTCTTGCGGGCGATGGACCAAAGTGAATCTCCCTCAACTACCACATGGGTTTCCATTTTTTCCATTCCATAGATAATTTTATCTATCAACTCAGCAGGATCCGCCAAATCCTCTAGGCCTGCTTCCCTTGCTTCCAGAGAAATCTGTTCTTCAAACACTGCTTCTTCGATCACAAGTCCCTCTTGATTTTCAGGTAAATACAAATTTTTTACCTGGGCAATGATCTCTTCTGCTGTTTCCCGGTCCTTCACAATCCCGATGGTTTTTCCATCAATGACGATGGCGGTGGCGGTGGTCACATAATTTAACTTCCCCCGGAAAAGTTCCCTCAATTCCTGCTCGGAAGCCAGTTGCTCTTTTTTCACTCTTACGGGACTAAAAGTCACTGTTTCCACAGGCCTCACCGGTCCAGTAGCGCTCTTTTCTCTAATAATCTCTTCCAGTAGTTCCTCCGCCTCTTCTGCTTTTTCCACGTAAGCCATCTCTGTGCCATCCACCAATAAGGCATAGGCATTGGGCCTGGTGAAATGGTACCAGATAAGGGCCAGCATCAAAGCCAGAACTATCCCCGCTACCAGATACTTTGCTCCCCTTGGTAAAGGCCTGCCGGATAAGCCCTGCAAAAGCTTACCCGCATCCTCCCTACTCGTTTCAGACATTACATCCCTCCCGTCGCCGTTTCTTGAAGCAGCCACTGGGTTTTCCCAGCAATAAAGATTGCCCGAATGATCACAAGAACGGCATGGAAGCAAGGCATTTACTATTATTTTCCATTAAAAGAGCAGAATATACCTTTATTGCCGGATCAAGGACAACCTGACATTTTAGGTTTCGTCACGAATCACACTTTTCCTCCTTCATTTTTAAAATATATTTGCATCCTTTTCCTTATCACATCATACGCAAATCCTTACTAAAAGAGCATTCTCGCCCTCAATTTATCCTTTATTTTCCAGCAAATTTTTTACTTGCAGGTAAAGGGCGCATTCCAGGCGCTTTTTCTGCAGCTGACATCCCAGATCATAGGGCTTAAAAATAGTTCCATGGAAGAATTCTGCATTGGCATGGCAGCCCCCGCTGCAGTAAAAGCGGGCCCAGCAACGGCGGCATTCCTCTTTGCTGTAAATATGGGCCCTCTGGAAGGTAAGGCTCAATTCCCGTTGCGTAAGCCCTTGCCAGACATCCCCCAACCGGTAGGCCTTCCTGCCGACAAACTGATGGCAGGGGTAGAGATCCCCTTCCGGGGTAACGGCCAGGTACTCAAAGCCGGCACCGCATCCGGTCAACCTTTTGGGCAGGCAAAGACCTTGCTCCAGTTCCAGATGAAAATGGAAAAATTGAAAGGGACGCCCAGCATTTTTTCTTTCCAGGAAGAGGTCCACCAGTTTTTCATATTCCTGAAACAAAAGGGGCAGATCTGCCTCCCGCAGGGCATAATCTTCCTGGGGGGAGGCCACCACCGGTTCCACCGACAAGTAAGTAAAACCCAGATCGGCCATATGCCGGACATCTGCGCTGAAATCCAGATTATATCGGGTATATGTGCCCCGGAGATAATAGTCTTGATCAGCCCTGGAACGAACCAGGCGCAAAAACCGGGGCACAATCCTCCGGTAGCTTCCCTGCCCTCCGGCCAAGGGCCTCATTAAATCATTTATCTCCGGCCGCCCATCAATGCTCAAAACCACACTGATCCGATGTTCATTAAGAAAACTCTCGATCTCCTCGTTCAGCAGGACTCCGTTGGTGGTAATGGTGAAGTTGATTTTCTTGCCCAGCCTTCCTGCGGCCTCTTCCCCGTAGAGGACCAGCTCCCGCACCACAGGGAAATTAATCAAAGGCTCCCCGCCAAAAAAGTCCACCTCACAGCTGGGCCGCCGGCCGGAATGTTCCAGTAAAAAGTCCAAAGATCTTTTGCCCACTTCCAGGTCCATCAATGCCCTGGCCCCGCCAAACTCCCCTGTGCCGCCAAAGCAGTAACGGCAGCGCATATTACAGTCATGGGCCACGTGCAGACATAAGGATTTCAAAAGGGGCTGCCGGCTGTCACTCCAAGGATCCTCAGGTTCATCCCTGGTGAAAAGGGCCCCAGCCTGCCGCAGGCTCTCCAGCTCTTCCAGTACTTCCAGGACCGACTGGGCTGGATAGGCCCCGGCCAATTCCTCCAGGGTTTTCTGGGCATCCCCTCCGTTAGAGGCCACGCTCTTCAGCACATCCTTGGATACTTCATCCAGCACATGGACCGCACCGCTGTTCACATCCAGCAAAATATGTAATTCTTTAAAACTGAATAAGTGTAAATCTTTTTCCCAATCCACCCGGTTTAAATAAGATAACACTTTCTTCCCTCCCAAAAAGACGGTAGCTGTTCAACGAAGAAAGGCCCCTCCCAGCGGATAGGGCCTTACCGGAAAAATCTACTTGCTGCAAACCTGGTTTCCCACCGTGCAGGAAGTCTTGCATGCAGACTGGCAGGAAACTTGACACAGACCGCATCCCCCCGTTTGCTGCGTTTCCTGCAAAGATGGTCTGGCCACGGTTTTGATATGTTTGCCCATTTTTCTCCTCCTTTAAGCTCCTCATCACCTCATTAATTATAGCATACTCACCGCTTTCAAGCTATAATCATCGCAGGCAGGAGAATTTTTTGCTCCTCGGGCCGTAAACAAGGCCGCGAAAGGACTAGATCCTGCCGCTTTTTTGGGCCAGCTCCCGAAGCCAGCTTATTTTTTCCTCATCCAAAAGCTCCCGGTCGAACTGCCACTGCCAATTCCCTCTAGTAGTGCCGGGTTTATTCATTCTGGCTTCGCTGCCCAATCCCAAAATATCCTGAAGGGGGACAATCACCCAGGGGGCCTTGCTTAAATACAACTTCTCAATAATCCTGCGGCAAGAAAGCACCAGAGGATCCGCCTTCCCATGCCGCCCCGCCGGTTTTTCCGTCTCCACTCGGCTTGTGCTATCTGTTTGAAGGAGTCCGCTTTCATCTGCCAAGAGGCGGATCACTTTCTTCCAGTTTTTCCGACACCAGCCCAGCAATGTATCGTTGTCATGGGTGCCGGTATAATAAAGCTCCCCCGGCTCCCCCTCCTCCAGCATTTCCCGGGGGGAAAACTGAAAGACCTTCATACCGGGGAAACCGAAAATATTTTTTAAGTTTTTCACTTCCGGTGTAAGAAAGCCCAGATCTTCCGCGATCAAGGGCAGCTCCCCCAATTCCTGGAATAGGACCTCAAAGAAATGCTGGCCGGGCCCTTTCTTCCAGTAGCCCTGCACCGCCGTTTTGGCCTCTCGGGGTACTTCCCAATAGGCCTCAAAAGCCCGGAAATGATCCAGCCGGAGATAATCTGCCATCTGCAAGGCCCGCCGCACTCTTTCCACCCACCAGCGGTAATTTTCTTTTTTCATTTCATCCCAAGCATAAAGGGGATTGCCCCAGAGCTGGCCCTTTGCTGAAAAGTAATCAGGCGGAACACCCGCCAGTTTGAGGGGCTTTCCCTTTTCATCCAAGCAAAAAAGCCGCCGGTGGGCCCAAGTGTCAGAGCTGTCAGGGGCCGCATACATGGGCAGGTCGCCCACAATAAGGAGCCCCCGGGAGTTGGCGTATTCTTTCAGTTTTCGCCATTGAAGAAAGAAGATGTACTGCAAAAAAAGCTGATAAGCCACTTCCCCGGCCAGTTTCCGCCGATAATAGGCCACGGCTTCTTTTTCCCGCAGGGCAATTTTTTTATCCCAAGAATACCAGGGCTTCCCGCCGAATTCCTTTTTCAGGGCCCGATAGAGGCAATAGTCATCCAGCCAAAAGGAATTCTCCCTCTGGAATTGCAAATAATCTTTGCGGTCAATAGAACCCGGTTGAGACTGAAAATGACGGAAAGCTTCTCGGTAAAGCCTTTCTTTGCCGGCGGCCGCCAAGGCTAAATAGGTCTCCCGGTGATGAGCCCACTGGTGAATACGATCCTGTTCCTCCTCCAAGCGAGAAGCTTCCAACAAGCCGGCCTGAACTAACTGTTCCGGATCGATCAACTGCTCATAGCCGGCAAAAGTCCCCGGGCTCCGGTAAGGTGAACGGGCCTGATCTGGAGGATTCAGAGGCAGGATCTGCCACACTTTCTGGCCGGCGGCCGCCAAAAAATCCACAAACTCATAAGCCTGTCGGCCCAAATCCCCCAAGCCCCAGGCTGAGGGCAGGGATGTGATCGCCAACAATACACCCCCTGCCCTGGGCAGTTTCCGGGACTGATAAAATTCTTTTTGTTTCAAATAAATAACCCTGGCCCCTAAGGAAGGAATTTCCAAGCTGCCGTCCCATTCTTTCCCCAGAACGGCACCCTGCAGGAGATCCAAAGTGACCGTCTGCTCCCACCTGGCGGCCTCCAGCAGCTCCGGCTCAACGGTCAGCTTCCTGTTCTCCTTGAGGCTCCTGTTCACAAAAACCACCAGCCGCTCCCGGGCATTTTTTCGCTGAAAGCCGTAGATATCTTCCCCCTGATGGAAAGAGCGAAAATCCCCCTGGCATAGGACTGGATATTCCCAGCGGAGACGGATCATTCTCCGGTACCAGGCCAGGATCTCCTGATCTTCCCGCCCCCAGGGATATGTGCCCCGGTTATGTGGGTCCGAGTAGCCCTCCAAACCCGCCTCGTCTCCATAATAGATACAGGGCACACCGGGAAAAGTCATCTGAACCAGAGACAAAAGCCGGAGTCTTTTTTTAGCCAGTTTCCTGGCCTCCGGCCCCAGTCTGTACTTCTCTTTTTCCTTTTCAGTCAAAGTCTCTTCCCGGGGCGCCTCACCCAGCAAAGTGAGAACCCTAATCCGGTCATGGCTCCCAATTAAGTTCATGGCGGCATAAAAATGCTCCCGGGGATAATTTTCCAACAGGCTCATAATGCGCCGGTGGGTCAGGGAAGCCTCCGCCTTGCCCAGAAGAAAATCAAGCCAGATGCTCCTGAGAGGGTAGTTGGTAACGGAATCCAATTCCTCCCCCCAAAGATACTGGCGTAATTTCCCATAGCTGACTTTATTGGAGGCGTCTTCCCAAACTTCGCCGATGAGCACGGCTTCCTCATCGGTTTCTTTTGCCGCTTGCCTGAGTTCCTTGATAAATTCATCGGGAAGCTCATCCGCCACATCCAGCCTCCAGCCCCGGGCCCCGGCTTTCAACCAGTGCCGGACCACGCTGTTTTCCCCCTGGCAGATAAATTCCCGGTAGGAAGCCTCCATTTCATTCACATTGGGCAGGTCGTCCACTCCCCACCAGGATTGATAGCGGTGGGGATACTCCTCAAAAATATACCAGCGGTAATAAGAAGACCCGGGCGACTGGAAAGCCCCCAGCCCCGGGTAATTCCCTTCCTTATTAAAATAAATACTGTCCGCGCCGGTGTGACTGAAAACCCCGTCCAGGATGATGGAGATGCCTTTTTTTTGCGCCTGAACAACCAATTCCCGGAAAATGTTTTCATCTCCATAGAGGGGATCAATGGTGAAGTAATCCCCCGTATCGTATTTGTGGCTGCTCCGGGCCCGAAAAATAGGGTTCAGGTACAGGATGCTCACGCCCAATCCTTGCAGGTAATCCAGCTTATCCCTGATCCCCGCCAGGTTGCCCCCGAAAAAAGTCCAGCGTTTGATCCGGCCTCCTTCTTCCCGAAGATAAAAGGGGGTGTCAAACCAGTCCAGGTGCAGAAGTCCTCCGGGGGAAAGGCCTGTGCCCCGTGGGGGAAATGCTTCTTGATTGCAGTAAAAGCGGTCCACAAAAATCTGATAGATGACCCCTTGTTTAAACCAGGAGGGTACTGCAAAGGGTCGGAAAACCGTAATTTGATAGCCGGGGGGCTCAGCTTCTGCCAGACGGCCTTCGCCCCCCAAATTCTCCGGGTTATTGCCGTAGTAAAAAACCTGTTCGCCGCATAGCAGACGAAAATAGTACCAAACCAAACCGGGCTCTTTTGGGGCCCGGTAATCCACTGTAAATACCTGCCGGTGGCTCCCTTCCTCCTTTTCGCTTTGCAGGAGATCCATAGCCAGCAGTCTCTCAACGGCGCCCTTCTCCCAAAGCCGGAGCTGGCACAGGGTCACGGGGATTTCCGACCTGATCTCCACCCGCAAACGGATGGTGGTTCCGCAAGGAACGGCACCAAAAGGTTTGCGAAAGAAACTGTCGTGGGAATTGTGGTAAACCTGCAGCTTTAACATCCCCTCACCCTTTCCGCCCCTTCGCCGGAATGAAAATTACATTTCCCAGCACTATTCTTAACCATAGCCCCGGCTTTTATGTGAAGGTGCCGAAAAAGGGTGTTTATTCCAAAGTAAATTGATCCACCGCCCGATTCAACTTCTGGGCCAGTTCCGCCAACCCGTTCACGGAACTGGCAATCTGCTCCACCGCCGCGCTCTGCTCTTCGGCTGCCCCGGCGATTTCCAAAGCGGCTGCATCATTTTCCTGGGCAATGGCAGCCACATTGTCAACGGCAGAGGACATCTCTTCCGCCTTCTCTCCCATTTCCTTGCTCAAATTGGCTACCACCGCTGCCTGGTCCAGCAAGCCGGTAATAACCCGGTTAATTTCCAGAAAAGCTTGGTGGGTACTGGCCATCACTTCCCCGCCTTTCCGCACCTCCTCAGCTGACTGATGCATATTGGTGGCAGCACGGCCGGCATCCAACTGCATTTCCTGGATGATTTTGGTGATGCCTTGGGCCGCTTCCCCGGCCTGTTCTGCCAGCTTCCTGACCTCCTCGGCCACCACGGCGAAGCCCCGGCCCTGTTCCCCCGCCCGGGCTGCTTCGATAGCGGCATTAAGTGCCAGCAGGTTGGTCTGGTCGGCAATACTGGTGATCAATTCCACGATTTGCCCGATTTCCTTGGCGCTTTGCTCAAACTTGTCCATTTCAGTAAGAGTGGATGCCACCATTTCCTCAATGACGGACATCTGCCTGACCGCCTGATCGGTGGTTTCCCCGCCTGCTTTGACTACCTGAGCCACCTGCCGAGCTCCTTCTCCCATGCTTTGGGCCTGCTCGTCAACTCTGTTAATATTATTTAAAAGGTCATGCCCCAAAGAAGCCAGGCTCTCCGCCTGCTGGGACAGCTCACCGATGCCTTTGGCCATTTCCTGCACGGTGGAAGCCACCTGAGAAGCCCCGTCCCCCACCTGGGTGGAACTGGCGGCCAATTCCTGACTGGCGGCGGACACTTCCTGGGCGGTGTTGGTAATGCTGCTCACTAAAGCTCGTAAATTCTTGTTCATCTCATTAAAAGACATGAGCAGCTGCCCCATCTCGTCTTGAGTCTTGATTTCCAACTCTTTTCCTGTCAGATCTCCCACCGCAATTTTTTGGCTGATGCCCACCAGCTGCTTTAAAGGATTGACCACGATCCGGGTGACGACGAAAAAAATCACCAATGACGCCAGGATAGCGATCCCCAGCACAATCCCCATGTTTCTGAGGCTGGTGACCATCACCTGATTAATGTAGGACAGGGCCTCATCCTGCTCCCGATGCAGTTCTTCGTGGAGGTCTTCCCCCCGGTTAATGAAATTATTGGCAATTTCGGCTAAAGGGCTCATCCAGACCATGGCCAGCTCCTTATCGCCTTTACGCAAGGCAGGCAATACATTCTCAGCCATTGCCTTCTGAAACTCGTCATCATAGGCCTGCATTTCTATAAAAAGAGCCTTTTGTTCGCGGGTTACCAAGCTTTGGGAAAGCGTTTCTTTGATGGCGTCCAAACGCATGGCTTCCTGCTGAAGCTCCTCTTCTGCTGTAAAACTGTTCCGATAAACCAATTCCAAAGCCAATATGTATTTTTTCTGGATCAGCCTGTTCAGATCCTCTACCGCATCCCCTATCTCGCTGATCACATGGACCTGTTCCTGGGCATCCCGGATCTCCATTACCAAGTAAGCCGTAAAGGCAAAAGATACAATTAATATCCCAATCATAATGCCTATACCAAAAGTTAATTTGGTCCGCAGCTTGGCCCGACTAAACAATCCTCCCCTGCTCTTTTTGGCATCAGGTTCTGGTTTTTTTTGCTTTCTTTTTCCTAAACAATACCATTCTTTTCCTTTACCTCCTGTTGAATAGCATCATATGGATTAATGAAGTGCTGCTTAAGCTTATCCCTGTAATGTTTTCTACCTAAACCATATTATTCCTCCATTTCCAGAGCTGATTCGACAGGATTCCGTCGGAAAAAGAAAGGCTTCCTTCTCGGTAGCGGGATGCCGCCAACGCGGAGAATAAAAACACAACCCCGGAAAAGCTCTGAAAAACTCAAAGCCCCGGGGTCAAAGCTTTTATTTAGGTAAAATTGGGAAAGCTCTCCTTGCAGAGAGCCTTGAAGCAGGTGATAACCACAGGATATCTTATATTTTTCAATAAACTTTCAATATACTGCTTTGCACCGAACTGTTGTTAACTGGGCCATTCCGGCCTGATGGGAATTTGCTTGACGCGCACTACTTTCGCTACCACCCGCACTACCGTCTTCTCCAACAATACCCTAAAAGAGCCGTCCGGCTGCACTTGCAGTTGCTCTTCTTTCTCCCCTACTACTTCCGCCACTTCAATCAAACACTCATCTCCCGGCCGGGCCCCGGGCACATCAATAAAAAGGGCAAATGGCAATTGGGCCAGGGTAGCTTTGCAGTCCCCGTGCGCAACCCGGTTCGTCATGTGCTGGTCCTGCTCGCCGCCATGGGAGGGTTTCTTGGAAGAGATGGGAGAAAGAGCCCCCATATTCAGGAAGCAAATAATCTTCTCCAAAATGCCGTTGATAATCACCTTATTATTGATGACTTTGCATTGGGTGATCTCCACATTTTTAGTCACCTCGATAATCCGTCTGGCCGCAGGGCTGAGCGGTATCTCCGAGACGACCAGCACTTGGGATTCACCGATACCCACTTCCGTTGGGCTGACTATGGTTATCGGTTTATTGTGATGAGCAGTTTCCGTCATGCATTTACACTCCTTTCCTTCTTGCCTTATGTTTTTTGTGCCATTACCTTCCTGGCCTGGTACTTGTTACTAATGTATAGTATGTTTTATGGGCTGTTTTTGTCATTGGAATCTAATGGTTTTGACTTAGCTATCTACCTTGTAAAAATTGCCATTCCAGTAATACCAGATGCCTGCATCCTCTTCCCTCTCCCAGGGAGAAATTTCCTGGGCGGTCTCACTGCTTTCTCCCCCCGCTTCCGCTGAGACCTGGTACTCTTTTTCGCCCACTGTCAAGTCATCAAGAAGCGTTTCCTCCGGCAATTCCCAGCCGGCACTGGCCAATCCGCTTTCCTCCTCTGTTTCCAGTTGATCAGAAAAAAGCAATTCATCTTCATCAGGGGTACTGGGGGTTTTCAATTCATCATCTAAAGTCATGACATCAGACTCCTTTACTTTTTCATCATCCTCTACAGAAACATTAAGGACTTCCTGCAAGGCTGAGAAAGCATCTTTTTCCGCCAAATAACTCCGACCCTGAATTATCCGGCGTTGAAGAATCTTATGCATCGGCCTCTCACCCCAGCTTTTGCCAAAGTATCTGATGTATTGTATGATCCGGCAGGAGAAAAGGTACCTGGCCGGTGCTTTTTAGCCGGGGAAATAACGGTCCGATCAGCTAAGAAAACAAATCTATTTTTCGATTTTTCTAAAAGGCTGGCATATTTTGACGGGAAAGTTGACAGACTATAAAAAACAAAAAACAAACGAGGTGAAATTTTGATGGAATGTAAAGTGTGCGGCGGGAATGTGGCCAAAGAAATCAGACCGTTCTGTCCGGAATGCAACGCCCAAATAGCCCTGGTGGCGGAAAATATCTTGCGCAAAGCGACCCGTTCCCTCCATCGAACCCCTCTGGTTCTACCCTCGAAAGAAATTTCATAAACAATGGATGCCGATCGGGGCCGTGCCGGAGAACTAACACAAAAAGGCTGCCTTTCTTTCTTTTGGGGCAGCCTTCTTTGACAATGAGGAATTATTCTCCTGACCGGCAAACCAGCCCGATACATTTCCAGCTGACATAAAAAGCCTCGGCAAGGAGGAGGGCCACCAGCAGCAAAATACCCGGGCCTATATTTTCCCGGTAGCCGAGAGCTACCTGAACCTGACCGATGGAAACATTCATGATCAGCATAGAAACCAAAAGCATGATCAGTAGCATGTGGAAAACCGCTATCCGCCGGACCTCCTCCGCCCTTTCCCGGCTCATCTTTTTTATTTTTTCCTTCGGTCCGTTTATCACCCGCCGAGGGTCCTCTACCTTGAGCATCCACCAGACAACAAGCACCATCATCAGCCAGGTGACGTTGGTAATGAGGGGACCCAGCAGCAGTTGGCCAAGGCTTTTTTCGGACCAAGCATCCGGCTCTCCGGTTAGATCAAAATGGGTGGGAATCCTCTCCGGCAGCCGGTCATAGTTCACCCAGGGGTAATAAAGGGAGAAGGCCATGAAAACCAGTGCCAAAATGATCATCAGCCAATGTTCCTGCCGAAAGCCCATACAGATCCCTCCCGATGGTAAAAATCACACCTCTCCAACATCCGGCTCCAGGTTTAAGCTGAAACCCTCCCTACCGCTGGCAGCCGGCTGAAAGCTCAACGGCCCCTTCCATCTCCGGATCCGCCGGTTCCTTTTCCAATCCTCTCATTTCGAGATGAATCAAAGCGGCAGTGAGAAGAACTGAGATGGCATCTGCAATGGGAGCCGTTCTCCAAACCCCTTCAATGCCCCACCAACGTGGCAAGAGGAGCAGTAAGGGGATAAAAAGCAGCACCTGCCTGGACAAACCCAAAATCGTAGACTGGAGCGCCTTGCCCACTGCCTGAAAATAACCGGAACAGATAATCTGAAAACCGATTACCGGCAGCAGGGCAAAGTAAATGCCCATGGCATGAGAGGTTAATGTTATCAGTTCCGTATCATTCCGGCTGAATAAGCCGATAATCTGCGTAGGCCAGAGCCTCAGGACCAGGTAACCTGCCAGGGCGATGCAGGTGGCGGCAATCACCGCTACTCTCAAGGTCCCCTTCACCCGGTCGTACTGCCTGGCTCCGTAATTATAGCCGATAATAGGCTGGGCTCCCTGGCCCAAGCCCAGGATGGGCATGAACAGCAAAGTGGCAATGCTCATCATGATCCCCACCGCTGATAGGGCCAGCTCTCCCCCATGCAGCATCAAGGTTTTGTTCAAGATCAGCTGCTGGATACTGTTGGCAATATGCATGGCAAAAGGTGCAAAACCGATGGTCATGACCTTTAAGAGGGTGGAAAACTCCGGCACAAGATTTTTCAGTCTAATCTTGACCAAGCTCTGGCCTGTGAAAAAGTAACTGAGAACCCAGGCAGCAGAAACGAACTGGGCAATAACGGTGGCCAAGGCCGAGCTTCTTATCCCCCAACCTAATTTAAAGATAAAAACATAATTTAAAATAACATTGACCACCGCCCCCAAAATCTGGGTGGACATGGCCCTCTGGGGATTACCCTCCGCTCGAATGAAGTTATTCATCCCCATACTGATGGAACCAAAAACCGATCCCAGCATGATAATCTGCAAAAACTCTCTAGCATAAGGGAAAACGGTTCCGCTGGCGCCAAAAGCCGTCAGAATAGAATCCGTGAAGGCAAAAAAAATCAGTGTAAAAATCAGCGGCAGCAAGATGAGCATGGTCATCGCATTGCCCGCTATTTTCTCCGCTTCTTCTATTTTCCGCTCTCCCAAACGAATGGAAATAAGGGCGGTGGCTCCGATTCCGATAAGCACAGAAACGGCCATTAAAATGATCATCACCGGGAAAGCCACGGTGGTGGCAGCAATGGCAATGGACCCTACTCCCCGACCGAGAAAAATTCTGTCCACAATATTGTAAAGGGAATTGACCATCATTCCCGTGATAGCCGGCAAAGAGAAACTCCAGAGCAAGCGTCCTATCTTTTGACTGCGCATTTGTTCAGAACGGTCCAATCCAGATCTTCCTTTACAATTTTTTCATGAATTCTACTGTATTGCGCAAATTGGCAAAGAATCTTTCCATATCTTCTTGCTCCACATCCCGAAAAATATGCATTAGATGGTGCAGATGCTTTTGCATAACCCTTTCCATCTTCTCCCGCCCGCGGGAACTAAGAGACAGGAGGACTCTCCTCCGGTCAGTGGGATCGCTGGAACGGGTCACCATTCCCATCTCCACCAGCCGGTTGACCACCGTGGTCAGGCTGCCTTTTTCAATATCCAGCATCTTGCTCAATTCCGTAGGGGTGAGTCTGTCAAACTGGTATAAAACATGGAGAACCTTACCCTGATTTTTCTTCAACGGGAGGCAATAATCATAGCGTCGGCGTAAGGGAAGCAAGAATTTCTTATGGAAGATGCCCAGAAAAGAAAACAATAATAAGTGCAGTTCCTTTGCTTCTGCCGGCTTCACCATCTATGCCCCCTTTTGTTAGAATTCTTACTTACTCAATAGCTCATTTTAGTATATTTTTGTCCCAAAAACAAGAAGCTGCCCCTGTTTGTTTGTGTCAAGTAAAAGTCGGCAATTATTATCTTTCTTGCAGTCATTTGATTTTTGGAAATGTTTAGGAAATTATCGTTTCCTCCTGAAACGCTCATTCTTGTTTAACTGGCCCCCAAAAGAAGAGTTAACGGCTTGCCTTCTCCACGCCAATACTGCCCGTAAGGCTAAAGTAGGGCTTGGCTTTGACGTGGAGAAGACAAGCCGTTTCATTAATTATTACAGGAATAGTCACTTACAGGCTTACCTCGTTTGCTAATTTCATTGATGGATGATTTATGGTATTCTTGAGCAGCACTAGTTAGCCTACCTGTCTATAGTAGCTTTAACGGTGGGAAAGTTCAGTAAAATCCTGCATGTTAAATAGATTGCGAATAACTCGCCTCCGTTCAGTCATCTTGCAATTGGTGAAAGAAATTTTTCCGCATGCCCCTATAGACCGTCGTCCAGCAGCCTGGATGGTTTCAATTCCCCATAGGTAGTCTACAAACTCTCGAATTGGTCTAATGGATAATCTATGCCCTTCAGCACAAATAACACTTTTTCAACTGTGGGAATTTCCGTTTCTAAGCCTTCTTCGGTCAAATAATTTGTCGTACCGTTATAAACGAATTTATACCCCTCACGAAAAGGCTTTACTTACCCTAAAACAACTTTCATCCCATTCCCCACCTTCTTGCATAAAATTCACAAAAAATGGTACCGTATATTCAGAAAGGAGGTTATACTATTAGAAAATTCTCTACTGGACTTGTTGTCGGTTTAATAATAGGATTAATGTTTTCTGCTGTTGCTGTGGCTTCGCCTGATATAAAGCTAATTATCAACGGCAAGGAAATTGAAACTGATGTCCCACCGCAGATGATCAACGGGAGAGTGATGGTTCCGGCTAGGTTTGTTGCTGAACCTTTGGGAGCTACTGTGGAATGGAAAGATAATACGGTTATTATTACAAAGAAAACGTTAACAGAAAAACCTCAAAACGATTCCACAAACTGGGTTGCCTTGAGAGAGACAGCAAAAAAACAAGGCTGGACCGTTAATGGCGATGGTTTTGTCTATCAAAACGGGAATAAGCTGTTTGATTGGAAGGAAGTAGGACAAATCGTTGATGGTATAATTTACATTCCAGCAGATATTCTAAACCGGTTTGTGCTTCCTTAACTCATCGATAAATTTCATGATTTCGGCACGCTCATATTCTTATGTATGCTAACGTAAAAGTGATCCAAAAATCCACTCAATGATTACGAAAAAGTGATCCACCTGCCAAATCAAAATCGCTGTCGTGATAACGAATATTTGATCCATCCCCTAATATTTCCTGTACAATCGGTGTAAGACATCGGTTGGCAGGAGGATGAAAGGCGTGATCATTGACGTGGATCTGTACGCTAAAATCAGGCATATGTATGTGCAACAAAAAATGTCTCAAAGAGCTATTGCTAAAGCCCTCGGCATTTCTCGCAACACGGTCAAAAAGTATTGCAAGGGTGAACATGTTCCTTGGGAAAGACAGCCCTATCATCGGAAATCACCGGTTGTTACAAAGGAAGCGCGTGACTTTATCCGCCAATGCTTGGACGAAGATGCGGCGGGAAATATCCCTAAACAATGTCATACGGCTAGACGGATTTACCAACGTTTAGTAAAGAAAAAAAACTTCACCGGGGCCGAGTCCACCATTAGACGGGTAGTCCGGGAAATGAAGCAGCCTATGAAAGAAGCCTTTATGCCCTTGGAATTTGACCCGGGCGAAGCAGCCCAAGTGGATTGGGGCGAGGCTACCATTTATCTCAAAGGCCAAAAAACAAAGGCCCAACTCTTCTGTTACCGGTTATGCTATAGCGCCGACATCTTCGTGAAAGCCTTCTTTCGCCAGAACCAGGAATCCTTTCTGGAAGGCCACGTAGCTGCTTTTACCCATGGCAACGGTGTCCCCAAGAAAATTATCTTTGATAATGCTCGCGTTGCCGTCAAAGAAGGCTTTGGCCTCTATGCCAAACCTCAGGATGCCTACCAGGCCTTAAGCGCCCATTATGCTTTTGAAATGCACTTTACCAACATGAATAGCGGCAACGAAAAAGGCCTAGTGGAGAACCTGGTAGGCTGGGTTAGGCGCAATATCCTTGTACCGGTACCTAGAGTAGATAGTATCGAGGAACTGAATGAAACCCTTATCTCCGCCTGCCTCCAATACCGGAACCATCAAATTCAAGGCCGTAACCAAACGGTGGGACAACAATTCGAAACAGAGAAACATAGTCTGACACCCCTGCCCAAATTTGTCTTTGATACCAGCAAGAGTACTACTGTACGGGTAAACGATAACAGCCTCATCCGTTTTGAAGGCAATCAATACTCTGTCCCTGTCCATTTAGTCGGCAAAACTGTTACCATCAAAGCTTACGGCAACCACCTGGTCTGTTACCATCAAGGAGAAATGGTAGCCACCCATCCACGCTTTTACAGCCGCGGCGAGACCATATTTGAATTGGCTCACTACCTGCCGCTTCTGGAACAAAAACCCCGCTCCGTTTTTCATGCCAAACCGGTTCGCCGCACCGCGGCCCATGAGCTTTTGGCTTGGGCCAATTATTTCCCGGCGGGGCCAAAGATACGGTTCAGTTACTAAAACTCAGTGTAGAATATGGCCTCGAACGAGTTCTTGCTGTTAAAGAGGCATTACCGGCCGGCATCACTCCCACTATTGACTTGGTGCGCCATGAATTAAAACCACATGTTCCGGTCGAATTGGACACCGCCAAAGACATCCTGGTCAGTACCATTGATTTAGCTGACTATGACCGCAAGTATCTGGCGGTGGCGCCATAAATCCCAAGCATGAACTAATTGCACTTTTGCCGCAACTTTAGCAACCACCCTAGTGGAGGCAAAAGAAACAAGGGAACTCCTCAAACTGGAACGCCAGCTTCAGAAAGCAGATTTGCTGATTATTGATGAGTTATCATACCTGAGCTTTAACCGCCATCAGTCTGAGCTGCTCTTTAAAGTCATCTCTGACCGGGCGGAGAAAAGGAGTGTGATCATCAGTACTAACTTGGAATTCTTTCGCTGGACGGAGCTATTTGAAAACCCGACCTTGGTTGCAGCATTAGTGGATCGCCTCACTTTTAGGTCCCATATCTTAAACATGAATAACCCGTCCTATCGGATGGAGCATGGCTAATTCATCCTAATCATTTCCAACTGGAAGCCCTGACTTAATTGATTAACCCGTTACCAAGTGGATCAATCTTTGGATATCACGGTGGATCAAAAATTCGTGGTCAGGTGGATCAAATATTCATTGACATTCGGACTTGACAATTCAACGATTCGGTTTCAATTCCTCATAGGTAGGCTAAAAACCCTCAACGAGCATATGATATGACAGGTTCTGGAAAGTTTCAATTCCTCATAGGTAGGCTAAAAACGATGTCAATCTGCCCCACATCGATTTTATTCCATCCCAGTTTCAATTCCTCATAGGTAGGCTAAAAACGTTTGCATGATCTATAACCTCCTCAAATTCCGCCTCAGTTTCAATTCCTCATAGGTAGGCTAAAAACTCGACGGTTGCAGGGGGTTGTCCGTGGAATATGGTCAAGTTTCAATTCCTCATAGGTAGGCTAAAAACCATCTTGTTGCTGAGATTGCTGACGTACAGGAAGAAAGTTTCAATTCCTCATAGGTAGGCTAAAAACCATCTTGTTGCTGAGATTGCTGACGTACAGGAAGAAAGTTTCAATTCCTCATAGGTAGGCTAAAAACCATCTTGTTGCTGAGATTGCTGACGTACAGGAAGAAAGTTTCAATTCCTCATAGGTAGGCTAAAAACTGAAAGAATCAAGACAACAATTGCCCAGGTTCGGTGTTTCAATTCCTCATAGGTAGGCTAAAAACGTGACGCCCGATATGTGGGATATGATTGAGCGGGCGGTGTTTCAATTCCTCATAGGTAGGCTAAAAACGCATCTTTGTCCACACTACCCCATTCAACAGTACTTAAAGAATCACTTATTGTAAACTTCTGCATTTATTCACCTCCTTTCAAGGTGATAAAAAGGAGTATAAGAAAAAGAGCATAAGAAAAAGCGGAATAAATCCGCTTCAGACTGTAGACAAAAATGGCCTTTAGGAAGCAAAACCTAAAGGCCAAATTCTTTTTAAACATAAAATTGCTGAAATATTAGAGAGCACCTCCTGCAGCGGGGAGGTTGTGGGCGGTAATGTCCGTTGTTTCCGCTTCCACATGGCCAGCTTTTTCAGATTCATGCATGCAAAAAGAAGCGTGAGATAGTGCTGCACTTTTCTCAAGCCTCGAAGCTGCGTGTAGCGCATCCCATGTTTTTCTTTGGCATCGGCAAAAACACGCTCAATTGTCTCGCCGCGCTTACGATAAAGTTCTTTGCCTCGATCGGTGTACCTAAGATCTTCAGCTATTTCCACATAAGGCTCCCATAAATGACGGGTGATAACCTTGGTAAAATTTTTGCTCTGTGTGCACTTCATTCTATGCTCACAGCCGATGCAAATTTTAGGATCACTCTTGTATTCACGGTAACCATCCCGGTTGGTGGTGGTGTACTTTAAAATCTGGTTATTGGGGCAAATGTAGCAATCGTAGTATTCATCATAAACATAATCACGTTTTCTGAAATAGCCCTTCTTTGTCATAGGGCGCTTGTACGGCATGATAGGATCTTTGCCGGCTTCGACTATCTCCCGGCAGATGGCCGGGGTTTTGTATGCAGAATCTGTAACTACAGACTCGACTTCGGGGTGCTGTTCAATGACTTGCTGGAAAACATCGGAGAAAACCTGGCTGTCGTGAACATTGCCGGGAGCTGCTTTTAATCCCAAGACAAAATTATTCATATCACAGGCAACGGTTACAGTATAGGCAAAGCATTTCTCCTTTTCACTCTTGTAGAACATGCCGCTTTCCGGGTCTGTTGTACTTTCTATGATTTCTCGTTTTTTGCCGCCGTCAGCCGGGGTGCCTCCTTCATCTCCGGAATCATTGCCTTCGTCTTCATCATCAGCAAACGGTTCCTTGCCATGGGATTTCCTATCCTCGTTAATTTCATAAAGCAAATCACGTTTGTATTTATGTACACGATGCCTGACCATTTTTTTGATGTACTTCTTCTTATTGGCGCTGGCTTTGACATGAGTGGCATCAATGAAAATGGCGCTGGTGTTGAGAAACCCGCAGTTAATGGCTTCTTCGAGAACACGCGCAAAAATTTTTTCAAAAATGTCGCTTTCCTGAAACCGTCTCACGTAATTCTTGCCAAAGGTAGAGAAGTGAGGGATCTGCTCCTGCAAGCCATATCCCAGAAACCAGCGGTAAGCGACGTTTACTTTTACCTCTTCTATGGTCTGCCGCATTGAACGGATGCCATAGAGTGCCTGCAGGATCAACAGCTTAATTAGAACAACCGGATCTACACTGGGACGGCCATGGTTTTCTGAATACAGGTCTTTTACTTCATCATAGATGAAGCTAAAGTCAATACTCTCCTGGACGGCTCTAAGCAGATGGTTTTCCGGAACCAGGCTGTCTATGCAAACAATTTCCATTTGGTTAACAGCTTCACGGTCTTTTTTCGCAAGCATTTTATCACCCCGGCTATTGGTTTTTCCCATAATATAATTTCGTTAAAAGGGCTGAAAATGCCTGCAATTACTGGCTTTTTTACACTTTTGCCAAAGATTTTTTGCGCACGGCAATTATGAATTATAAATGAAAATGCAAACCAAGGATCGGCCAAGGTTTGCATTTCATAAGACTTTGTCTACAGTCTGAAGCGGAATAAATCCGCTTTTCTTTTTCTTCATATTTTCCCGGCCATTTGCCTTTTCATTAAACAGAACGTTTGGGGCATTTCTGGTCATTCATTATGTATTTTAAAGGCTTGCCCCCATATTCAGTACAAGTTATATAATCAATGGCATTCTTACAGTAAGCACACTGGGAAAATTCCATTCTCAAATCTCCTTTTTCCCATCTCCATTTATCTTTCTGTTTAGGTTTTACCATCGCAACCCCTCCTTTTTTTACTCCTTTCCTTTTTTCCATTTATTACTACTACTTACTATATATATTATACTATAGTTTCAATTCCTCATAGGTAGGCTAAAAACGTACTCAAAAGAAAAAACGAATTCTATGAATCGGTAGTTTCAATTCCTCATAGGTAGGCTAAAAACGTCAAATGCCCGCTGGAGATTATTACTGAAGCAATAGTTTCAATTCCTCATAGGTAGGCTAAAAACGTCACAACGGCTGGCGACAATATGAATTCTTTTTGCTAGTTTCAATTCCTCATAGGTAGGCTAAAAACAATATTCCCCAAATATCAACTTAGGGAATGGCTCAAGTTTCAATTCCTCATAGGTAGGCTAAAAACGAGCAGCAACTAATGGTGTTTTTACTGTGAAATACAGTTTCAATTCCTCATAGGTAGGCTAAAAACCGAATAGACGTGGGTATCGTCCAGGGCAAGGCAACGTAGTTTCAATTCCTCATAGGTAGGCTAAAAACTGACGAATCGCATTTTTAAGGAGAAATCCCATGATAGTTTCAATTCCTCATAGGTAGGCTAAAAACTAAATTCTTCTAATTCAACTCCCTTCCTGGTTATTGCAGTTTCAATTCCTCATAGGTAGGCTAAAAACATCAAACCATTGGAACATTCCGAAATCAGGCACAAGAGTTTCAATTCCTCATAGGTAGGCTAAAAACTTACCAATGGAATACTTGCCATTCAAGAAATACAGGCGTTTCAATTCCTCATAGGTAGGCTAAAAACAAAAAGCAGATGGTACAAGTTCCGATATTACAAGCGGGTTTCAATTCCTCATAGGTAGGCTAAAAACATTTCAGTATCATCGCTGTAAAATCCACACTCGATAGTTTCAATTCCTCATAGGTAGGCTAAAAACCTTTTACCTGTTGGTCCAGCGCCAGCCACTGCTCTCCAAGTTTCAATTCCTCATAGGTAGGCTAAAAACTGAATTGACCGGCTTTGATATGGACGAGATAGAGGACTGTGTTTCAATTCCTCATAGGTAGGCTAAAAACAAGACTGGACATAGAACACAGCGGTGAAATCAGCATGTGTTTCAATTCCTCATAGGTAGGCTAAAAACTATAATAAATGGCATAGTAGAAGCCATACCCAAAAGTTTCAATTCCTCATAGGTAGGCTAAAAACTAACCAAAGCGGCTATATTTTGGCAAAGGTATGCAAGTTTCAATTCCTCATAGGTAGGCTAAAAACGGAAACGTCAACAATGCAATAAAAGAGAAGCTTCAGGTTTCAATTCCTCATAGGTAGGCTAAAAACCTACGAGAGCCGAAACGATTGCAACAATGACACATAGTTTCAATTCCTCATAGGTAGGCTAAAAACCCAGGTCTCTTAACACTCCTAGAATTATTTCAATACTAAGTTTCAATTCCTCATAGGTAGGCTAAAAACCGTACCCCATCCATTTGCTTATGGTTGGTTTCACTAGTTTCAATTCCTCATAGGTAGGCTAAAAACTCGGGGATAGGGTTGTTGTCCTCATCCACGTTAGAGTTTCAATTCCTCATAGGTAGGCTAAAAACAGAAGTCTTGGGCCACATCCACTGTCGGCAATATAAAGTTTCAATTCCTCATAGGTAGGCTAAAAACGTTATCGCATCCCTCGTCAGAAGTTCCGAGTATGGCCAGTTTCAATTCCTCATAGGTAGGCTAAAAACGTTAACCGGCCGACTTACTGCCCCGAATGTATTAAGTTTCAATTCCTCATAGGTAGGCTAAAAACACTCGTCAACGATTTCTCCGCACTCCGGACAACGTGGTTTCAATTCCTCATAGGTAGGCTAAAAACTGTAGGAATTTTGTGCAGTGGGGAAAAAGGACCATAGTTTCAATTCCTCATAGGTAGGCTAAAAACACTTACGAAAGCCGGATTGCTCATTCCGATTTTAAGGGGTTTCAATTCCTCATAGGTAGGCTAAAAACTATCCCGAATCCCTTGTTGTATTTCCAGGAGGGTTGTTTCAATTCCTCATAGGTAGGCTAAAAACTCGGGGATAGGGTTGTTGTCCTCATCCACGTTAGAGTTTCAATTCCTCATAGGTAGGCTAAAAACACCTCGTCTGAAGTGTATGGGAAAGCTGGGAAAATCGTGTTTCAATTCCTCATAGGTAGGCTAAAAACTCTAACTGCATAAAAGTGCTCGATAAATCAATCCAATGTTTCAATTCCTCATAGGTAGGCTAAAAACTGTCACCGATGACCTCGCAATATCCCGGCAAACTGTGTTTCAATTCCTCATAGGTAGGCTAAAAACCAATTCACTTCGGCGGAGACCGCCCAAGATAGCCGTGTTTCAATTCCTCATAGGTAGGCTAAAAACTGGGAAAGCGAGGGTGAGGAAGGATGACACTACAGGAAAGTTTCAATTCCTCATAGGTAGGCTAAAAACCCTTCTCCTTCTCCTTCACCTTCACCTTCTATGAATGGTTTCAATTCCTCATAGGTAGGCTAAAAACAAGAACCGCTCTTCCGCTTCCTCACCGCATATGTCAGTTTCAATTCCTCATAGGTAGGCTAAAAACGCATTTTGGAACAAGGAGAAAAGTGATGTATTTTTGCGTTGTTTCAATTCCTCATAGGTAGGCTAAAAACGGCCACCTTGAGCTTCGGATATTTGGAAAGCGAAAACGAGTTTCAATTCCTCATAGGTAGGCTAAAAACGAGTGGCAAAGGTTAGATGTGATCGTAACCCATAAAAGTTTCAATTCCTCATAGGTAGGCTAAAAACTTGGATTGGTGGGAGAAAGAAGCCGGTATTACACCGTTTCAATTCCTCATAGGTAGGCTAAAAACGCTGTCTACATTGAAGCCAAGACCTTCGCTCAAAATAAGTTTCAATTCCTCATAGGTAGGCTAAAAACCATTTATTTCGGCTTTGATGTCGTCAGCCCGGGCTTGTTTCAATTCCTCATAGGTAGGCTAAAAACGAGACAACCTGAAAAAATACCGAAAAGAAAAGGACTGTTTCAATTCCTCATAGGTAGGCTAAAAACTACGTTCACCCTATACTGCTTTGCGTCTCTAGCCAGTTTCAATTCCTCATAGGTAGGCTAAAAACTCCTTCAAAACGCCCTGATATTTAAGAATACCCCTGTTTCAATTCCTCATAGGTAGGCTAAAAACATCGGTTATCCCAGCAACAGCCATTACTTCTTCGGCGTTTCAATTCCTCATAGGTAGGCTAAAAACGGGAAGATGAAAGGCACGTTATCATAGCTAACAGGGAGTTTCAATTCCTCATAGGTAGGCTAAAAACGAAGGAAGCGGAGGGAAGTTCCTAGCGGCGTTTCCTCCAGTTTCAATTCCTCATAGGTAGGCTAAAAACGAGCAAATTGCATACATGGAGTTATTGGCGCGACGCAGTTTCAATTCCTCATAGGTAGGCTAAAAACAAAACCGTTTGCGACATATACAATGGACGGGTCATGTTTCAATTCCTCATAGGTAGGCTAAAAACCCAGAAGAGCCGGGTATGCTCTTTGCCAAGTCTGATGTTTCAATTCCTCATAGGTAGGCTAAAAACAAAATTTAGTCATTCAAAAATTGGGCCAATTGTGGATGTTTCAATTCCTCATAGGTAGGCTAAAAACGCTTCACTGCGTTCAGGGTACTGAGCACGGCATAACAGTTTCAATTCCTCATAGGTAGGCTAAAAACAGAAATCTAAATCCTGGTTGTAACGCACCCTGGCAAGTTTCAATTCCTCATAGGTAGGCTAAAAACATATACTAAAAAATCCCGCATCTGCAAACAAAGACAGATGTTTCAATTCCTCATAGGTAGGCTAAAAACCATATGGGAGCAATCCTCAATGGTACAAAGAGGGGGAGTTTCAATTCCTCATAGGTAGGCTAAAAACGCTGTAATAGAATATTCACATTTGTCAATTGTATCGTGTTTCAATTCCTCATAGGTAGGCTAAAAACCGGGAGCAGTTGCCGCCACATCTGGCAGGCCGCAGGTTTCAATTCCTCATAGGTAGGCTAAAAACGCCAGATCAGGTGCCAGAAGCGAAGTCTCTGCCGGAAAGTTTCAATTCCTCATAGGTAGGCTAAAAACGGGATGTGGAATTTCAAAATTCTTTGTTCCACTTACAGGTTTCAATTCCTCATAGGTAGGCTAAAAACAAACAAAAGAGATTGTGAGAATATGGAGATTGGAGGAAGTTTCAATTCCTCATAGGTAGGCTAAAAACACATGAGCGATAGTGAAGACACGCTCCGGCGCAGAAAGTTTCAATTCCTCATAGGTAGGCTAAAAACGGCAAGTGAATTGTATCCGTATACCGAAGAAGACCTGTGTTTCAATTCCTCATAGGTAGGCTAAAAACTTGAAACGCACCATCCTTTTCTGATTTCTCAGTCCGGGTTTCAATTCCTCATAGGTAGGCTAAAAACCACATTTCATGCAAATACCCCCGTCGCGCTCGTAAAGTTTCAATTCCTCATAGGTAGGCTAAAAACCCCGCTTAACCTGGGCGAGGGCTGTAACGGAAGGAAGTTTCAATTCCTCATAGGTAGGCTAAAAACAGGAGCAGCAATGGAAAAAGCAAGTCCAAGCTGCCATGTTTCAATTCCTCATAGGTAGGCTAAAAACACTGTAACCTGCACACCTTCCGAGGTCTCTTTTGCCGGTTTCAATTCCTCATAGGTAGGCTAAAAACTTGAGATGGAGGAAACAAAGTCGCAGGAGTACTTTTAGTTTCAATTCCTCATAGGTAGGCTAAAAACAAATGGAACAACGCATATCTGATTTGGAAATGGCTAGTTTCAATTCCTCATAGGTAGGCTAAAAACAGTGTCAGTGGGCAAAGTGGCGGGATCGGCTAGCTTGGGTTTCAATTCCTCATAGGTAGGCTAAAAACTAGTAGCCTCTGTGGTCGTTATAACAGGGTCGGGCAAAGGTTTCAATTCCTCATAGGTAGGCTAAAAACTATGTTTTTGATCGTGAATTGAACTTTCTAGGCATCGTTTCAATTCCTCATAGGTAGGCTAAAAACCCAACACTTCAAGGCCTTTTTGTTCTAGCATAGGTAAGGTTTCAATTCCTCATAGGTAGGCTAAAAACCTTACCATTCACACTATCTACATTCCCACCCTTAGCGTGTTTCAATTCCTCATAGGTAGGCTAAAAACACAAGAGACCGGTGCTGCAGACATGTACGAGGGATAGCAGTTTCAATTCCTCATAGGTAGGCTAAAAACCCCGGCAACTCCATATAAAACTTAATTACGTTTGCAAGTTTCAATTCCTCATAGGTAGGCTAAAAACCGGCGGAGGCTGAGGAGGAGTTCAAAATGAGAAAGGTGTTTCAATTCCTCATAGGTAGGCTAAAAACTTGGGAAATGAAGGCGGTTACCGTCTGGGGCCGTTAGAGTTTCAATTCCTCATAGGTAGGCTAAAAACGCTCCATATCCCGCAATGCATTACCGCCCAATGCAAGTTTCAATTCCTCATAGGTAGGCTAAAAACCACCAGCAAGCCCAGGAACGGGTACATTGACCCAGCTGAGTTTCAATTCCTCATAGGTAGGCTAAAAACAGAAGCCTGGCTACTGCCGATGGTTGCTGCGAATACGTGTTTCAATTCCTCATAGGTAGGCTAAAAACAGAAAACCACTTGACTTTTTACTGATGGGGATATATAAGTTTCAATTCCTCATAGGTAGGCTAAAAACCAGAAACAGTGTTGAGACTTGGTTCCGTTTTAAAGGTTACGTTTCAATTCCTCATAGGTAGGCTAAAAACCCCCGGCAATCTCCCCTTTTTCGATAATCCATTCTAGTTTCAATTCCTCATAGGTAGGCTAAAAACATTGATAGCGGAACTGGAGCGGCGCGGATATAAGTAGTTTCAATTCCTCATAGGTAGGCTAAAAACTGAAGACGCTAGACACTTTGTAAAAACATTATTAAAGATGTTTCAATTCCTCATAGGTAGGCTAAAAACGACTACTGAGAGTAGAGTAATCAATGAACAAGGCGAAGGTTTCAATTCCTCATAGGTAGGCTAAAAACGCGACACAGAGGAAAATTCCAATCCTTCCGAAAGCCAGTTTCAATTCCTCATAGGTAGGCTAAAAACTGACTTTTCCACCCATCTCGGTTGGACAATCCGATGAAGTTTCAATTCCTCATAGGTAGGCTAAAAACCTTATAGAAGAAGGTTTGCTCTCAGACTTCGTATTATGTTTCAATTCCTCATAGGTAGGCTAAAAACTGCCAGGAGGCGGTCCTTGTGTTGCTGGGATTGGTGTTTCAATTCCTCATAGGTAGGCTAAAAACATCTGCTGCGACACGCTGCGCAGCTCTTTTACTTTTGCGTTTCAATTCCTCATAGGTAGGCTAAAAACATTTACTTGAGAGGCTTTTTCCTCATAGCTTAATGTGGTTTCAATTCCTCATAGGTAGGCTAAAAACTCCGGCACAGCCAAGAAGTGGCTGAAAGGTGGTGAAGTTTCAATTCCTCATAGGTAGGCTAAAAACAGGCAACGAAGTGAGAGACGTTCTTGGCATGAGCCCGTGTTTCAATTCCTCATAGGTAGGCTAAAAACTTTTAAACCTTTTAGCGCTTCATTTAGCAAATCCTGTTTCAATTCCTCATAGGTAGGCTAAAAACCCGTAACCTGCACACCTTCCGAGGTCTCTTTTGCGGGTTTCAATTCCTCATAGGTAGGCTAAAAACGTCATGGTGTCAAGGGTTTTTTTTATTTCAATTTTGTGTTTCAATTCCTCATAGGTAGGCTAAAAACATCTGCAAACAAAGACAGACTCAAAGCGGCGGAAAGTTTCAATTCCTCATAGGTAGGCTAAAAACGGCGATGGTAGCCGATGGCATGAGATATATAACAAGTTTCAATTCCTCATAGGTAGGCTAAAAACTGGGAAAGCGAGGGTGAGGAAGGATGACACTACAGGAAAGTTTCAATTCCTCATAGGTAGGCTAAAAACTCCAGTTATAGCGTCGGTCGCTTGCCCTGAATTCGTGTTTCAATTCCTCATAGGTAGGCTAAAAACTTTGTGCATGTAAATCATTCAATAATTGTTCTACGGGTTTCAATTCCTCATAGGTAGGCTAAAAACAAGGAAAATATACTCATGCGCCTTTGTGCATCTATCTTGTTTCAATTCCTCATAGGTAGGCTAAAAACTTAAGCCGTACAAAGCGGGCTACCTTGTTTGTGCAAGTTTCAATTCCTCATAGGTAGGCTAAAAACTTCATCTGAAGTGTATGGGAAAGCTGGGAAAATCGTGTTTCAATTCCTCATAGGTAGGCTAAAAACCGTTAATCCCGGCAAAAACTAATTAAAAGGAGGAATAGTTTCAATTCCTCATAGGTAGGCTAAAAACGGCCAAGTTCGCCTGAATATCATCATATGCCTGGCAGAGTTTCAATTCCTCATAGGTAGGCTAAAAACACACAAACCACATTAAAGGAGGTTATATAAATGAAGTTTCAATTCCTCATAGGTAGGCTAAAAACGTGGTGCAAAACCGAAATGCTCTGCAAGGGTGTTGAGTTTCAATTCCTCATAGGTAGGCTAAAAACACTATGCGAAAAAATGGCGTACCGCTGATGAAAGCGAAGTTTCAATTCCTCATAGGTAGGCTAAAAACAAGAAAAAGCTTTGGGGCTGAAATCTCGACTAAAAAGTTTCAATTCCTCATAGGTAGGCTAAAAACGGGAATTAACAGACATTCTTTGCGATGGCCGGGTGTGTTTCAATTCCTCATAGGTAGGCTAAAAACACGAAATTGTTGATGGAGAAATCAAGATATTGAGCCATGTTTCAATTCCTCATAGGTAGGCTAAAAACGGATATCTGCTTACTAAAGATTATGCCTTGAAATGTGAGTTTCAATTCCTCATAGGTAGGCTAAAAACAGTGGACGCTATGACGCAGGCACTAATGAGATTGAAGTTTCAATTCCTCATAGGTAGGCTAAAAACGTTCTACCGTAAAGCACCGGACAAATTCGATGAGAGTTTCAATTCCTCATAGGTAGGCTAAAAACCCTTCGCACTTTCAACGGTTTATGTAATTAAGATTGTTTCAATTCCTCATAGGTAGGCTAAAAACCCATGATCATCGGCCCGGGGCCAATGGGTTCTGTGCGCGTTTCAATTCCTCATAGGTAGGCTAAAAACTTAGGTGGTGTTTATTATGACTGTAGGTGAATTAAGTTTCAATTCCTCATAGGTAGGCTAAAAACATTTGTACCTCCGACCACTTGAATATCAATACTCCGGTTTCAATTCCTCATAGGTAGGCTAAAAACCAACAAGGTTATCCACGGCGCCCTGGAACAGGCAAGTTTCAATTCCTCATAGGTAGGCTAAAAACGATTTATGTCGACTTCTATTTCTGAAAAATTATGGTCTGTTTCAATTCCTCATAGGTAGGCTAAAAACGTGGACCTGGAAGAAGGCGTTATCTACATTCGCAAGTTTCAATTCCTCATAGGTAGGCTAAAAACCTGTTTTAAAAATCACATATATTCTCATCATCTATACAGTTTCAATTCCTCATAGGTAGGCTAAAAACACAGCTTGAATAGTGGCCGGGAAATCCATTCTATCTCGTTTCAATTCCTCATAGGTAGGCTAAAAACGCTGAAACTACTCAAAAATCCAAGCTGGCGCAGGTGTGTTTTCAATTCCTCATAGGTAGGCTAAAAACATCGCGAGGCAGGGGCGGGGCCTGGTGTGAAATTGGAGTTTCAATTCCTCATAGGTAGGCTAAAAACCTGCAGTATTTCTTCCCGCTGCAAGTCATTCTCCAGTTTCAATTCCTCATAGGTAGGCTAAAAACGATTCATGCTAAGTTGTTTTAATTTTTCACCGCAATTGTTTCAATTCCTCATAGGTAGGCTAAAAACCAGCCGGCCGGCCAGGTCATCCTCATGCCAACGGGTCAGTTTCAATTCCTCATAGGTAGGCTAAAAACCGGAGCGCCGAGCTCGGGCAGCCCTGACATGGGCAAGTTTCAATTCCTCATAGGTAGGCTAAAAACGGTAGACACAGGGGAGGATGGAGTGCCTACACTGAGTTTCAATTCCTCATAGGTAGGCTAAAAACGGCCAATGGGTTCAAATGCCTGTCCCTCTCATGCAATAGTTTCAATTCCTCATAGGTAGGCTAAAAACTCTGCCGTATGCATCCCCATGGCCAGCTCCGGCGCAGTTTCAATTCCTCATAGGTAGGCTAAAAACGGTGGTGCAAAACCGAAATGCTCTGCAAGGGTGTTGAGTTTCAATTCCTCATAGGTAGGCTAAAAACGCTTTCCTCTTCCAAACATGCCGCCAAAAGTAGCAAAGTTTCAATTCCTCATAGGTAGGCTAAAAACACGGCGTTCGATGCTGGGCATTGTGGGCCTCCTTTCTGTTTCAATTCCTCATAGGTAGGCTAAAAACGATTCCTGAGCCAAAGAACGCTCCTTGGGTAGCTAAAAAGTTTCAATTCCTCATAGGTAGGCTAAAAACGCTGGGAGGATGCGAAGCCGCTTGAACCGATGCCAATGTTTCAATTCCTCATAGGTAGGCTAAAAACGAGGAAATATTTTTAGGAGGAGTTGAAAGCAGGTGAAGTTTCAATTCCTCATAGGTAGGCTAAAAACGTAGCTGAAAGGTTGGGGTGGTATTGATAAAGTATAGCAGTTTCAATTCCTCATAGGTAGGCTAAAAACTGACAGTGCTCACGAAATGATCGCCGCAATAGAATTGTGTTTCAATTCCTCATAGGTAGGCTAAAAACAGGGGTATGCGCAATACGTTCAAGTAATAGAAACCGCGTTTCAATTCCTCATAGGTAGGCTAAAAACCCAACAGGACAGAGAGCAGTACAGGCAATATAACCAGTTTCAATTCCTCATAGGTAGGCTAAAAACATTACGAGCATCCATACCCTGCCTACCGATGACGACGGTTTCAATTCCTCATAGGTAGGCTAAAAACTGTATGGCGTTACCGCTAAAAGAATATTTGCAGTTAAAAGTTTCAATTCCTCATAGGTAGGCTAAAAACTGCCGTCCATCATTTCATATAAAACTTCTTCGCCTAGTTTCAATTCCTCATAGGTAGGCTAAAAACAAGCATCCGGGGATTATAACAACACAAGGCCGTCAGGTTTCAATTCCTCATAGGTAGGCTAAAAACGATAAATGTCAAATTTCTTGACTATTATTGATGTCAAGTTTCAATTCCTCATAGGTAGGCTAAAAACGTTTCAATGGCACAATTATGGCACAGCAGAAACCAGTTTCAATTCCTCATAGGTAGGCTAAAAACCCCTGATTACTGTCTCAGTGAAAGTCAACGTCACTGTAGTTTCAATTCCTCATAGGTAGGCTAAAAACTTGGAAAGATTGGCTTCCTTCTATTGCGATTTGCCGTGTTTCAATTCCTCATAGGTAGGCTAGAAACCACAAGCGGAGCTATTCATGAAGAGTTACAATGCTCGTTTCAATTCCTCATAGGTAGGCTAAAAACCGTAGAATTGAAAACCATATCGGAAATACTGGGGCAGTTTCAATTCCTCATAGGTAGGCTAAAAACGCAAATCATCCAAGTATTACTACGACGCCGAGGCTATGTTTCAATTCCTCATAGGTAGGCTAAAAACGTGAGCAGGGTTATTCTATTGTTTGGATTGAACTGAGTTTCAATTCCTCATAGGTAGGCTAAAAACGAAATCTAAATCCTGGTTGTAGCGCACCCTGGCGAGTTTCAATTCCTCATAGGTAGGCTAAAAACCGAGGAAATCATGCCGGGAAGGGAGGTTGCCTGATGAAGTTTCAATTCCTCATAGGTAGGCTAAAAACCAGTCTTCAGGCCGGTTAGGCTTAAAAGGCTGGCAGGGTTTCAATTCCTCATAGGTAGGCTAAAAACGCAGCCAAGAGAGGGGAATATATTTTACCTAGCTGAGTTTCAATTCCTCATAGGTAGGCTAAAAACACGATAGCCGGGGCAGCTCCAAATGTAACTTTGAATTTGTTTCAATTCCTCATAGGTAGGCTAAAAACACCCTGGCCGACGCCTTTATGTGGCTGCTATTTGAGTTTCAATTCCTCATAGGTAGGCTAAAAACACGCGCAGGGTTGTGGTTTCTTTGTTACCGCCGTCACCGATGTTTCAATTCCTCATAGGTAGGCTAAAAACGAACAGCACCGACAAAGGCTTCTTGAAGCCAAGAAAAAGTTTCAATTCCTCATAGGTAGGCTAAAAACCTAAACTGGTGTTGCCCGCTGTCGGCTGGTTCGAGGAGTTTCAATTCCTCATAGGTAGGCTAAAAACCGCCCAAAGCCAAGCCTATCAAGCAGACACTTTCCGGTTTCAATTCCTCATAGGTAGGCTAAAAACTAAAAGACCCATTCGGCATCGCCACAGGCTTTGGACGGTTTCAATTCCTCATAGGTAGGCTAAAAACCGTGACCTGATTCAGGTACTTTGATTGCGCCGGATTCGAGTTTCAATTCCTCATAGGTAGGCTAAAAACATATTCACTATTTGTGGCATAGAAACACTATCCTCGTTTCAATTCCTCATAGGTAGGCTAAAAACGTACGTTGTTACTTACAACAATGAGCACTTAGATGAGTTTCAATTCCTCATAGGTAGGCTAAAAACTATAAATCAGAAGGTTTCCGGCATATTGAAAAGAAAGGTTTCAATTCCTCATAGGTAGGCTAAAAACCAGGAGCAGGTCAACGAACAGTTCCGCAAAGGCGAAAGTTTCAATTCCTCATAGGTAGGCTAAAAACGTTAGGCAGGAGAAAATCATATCAACTATTTCCGGGAGTTTCAATTCCTCATAGGTAGGCTAAAAACATAGAGAAGTCCAGTCTCCGCTAGTCCCGGCACGAGTTTCAATTCCTCATAGGTAGGCTAAAAACGACTGGTATCGCCAGGTGGCATAGTCAACTACAAACAGTTTCAATTCCTCATAGGTAGGCTAAAAACTTTGCGCTGCTCAATTTTTTTGGAAATCATCAGTTGTGTTTCAATTCCTCATAGGTAGGCTAAAAACCAGGAGCAGGTCAACGAACAGTTCCGCAAAGGCGAAAGTTTCAATTCCTCATAGGTAGGCTAAAAACGCTGTGGCGCATAACTCCAGTCCTTACATCACAATCTAGTTTCAATTCCTCATAGGTAGGCTAAAAACCCTAGCGCCTCCTTGATCCTGTTGAGAGTGAATCAATGTTTCAATTCCTCATAGGTAGGCTAAAAACCGGGGGTGCCTGCTGCTCCAAATATGAAAGTGAGGGTTTCAATTCCTCATAGGTAGGCTAAAAACGCAAAAGATATTGAGGAAGCTATCAATTTATATGAGTTTCAATTCCTCATAGGTAGGCTAAAAACCTATAGCATCATCTATTGCATCATTTGCATCAATGTTTCAATTCCTCATAGGTAGGCTAAAAACTTAGCCCTGGTTTCAGGAGGCAATGAAGCAAGCAGGTTTCAATTCCTCATAGGTAGGCTAAAAACAGGCAGGTGCCTGTCGGCTCGTCGTCAACTACAAAGTTTCAATTCCTCATAGGTAGGCTAAAAACCGCCGTGGTAATCCCTAATCGGGCTTTTACTAACTCGTTTTCAATTCCTCATAGGTAGGCTAAAAAACAGGGCGTGGGGGATATCAAAGGCTGGTTCCACTGGAGTTTCAATTCCTCATAGGTAGGCTAAAAACCTGTAGCCTTTTAAGCCGCCTAGTTCCAGGAGCGGGAGTTTCAATTCCTCATAGGTAGGCTAAAAACCTCGTGGGTTTGGCGCATTATCGGCCAAATGTAAATGTTTCAATTCCTCATAGGTAGGCTAAAAACAGGCAGGTGCCTGTCGGCTCGTCGTCAACTACAAAGTTTCAATTCCTCATAGGTAGGCTAAAAACACCTTTCACCCTGGTCATGGACAAATGTCTTTTCAAGTTTCAATTCCTCATAGGTAGGCTAAAAACGTCAATTTCAGAATTTCTATGTTGTGTTCTACATCAAGTTTCAATTCCTCATAGGTAGGCTAAAAACCTGCCAACGCTTCCGGTCAGAGCAAAGCCTTTGTTAAGTTTCAATTCCTCATAGGTAGGCTAAAAACGTCGATGAACCATTTGACAACCGTTTGATGGTCTGGTTTCAATTCCTCATAGGTAGGCTAAAAACTGGCTAGCTTTGTAAATGTATCACCACTCCGCTTAGTTTCAATTCCTCATAGGTAGGCTAAAAACGCTAAAGTAGCCCACCATCAATCAGCAAAACCTCCGGTTTCAATTCCTCATAGGTAGGCTAAAAACGGCTACCAGTTTCCAATACAAGTCCTGGTCAACATGTTTCAATTCCTCATAGGTAGGCTAAAAACGATGGTAATAAGTGGAATGAGCTGACTGTCAAGGGCGAGTTTCAATTCCTCATAGGTAGGCTAAAAACTACAAAGGGCTTGTAAACCCATTTAAGCCTAATTCAAGTTTCAATTCCTCATAGGTAGGCTAAAAACGCGGGCCATTTTCCCTCCTTTTTCTTTTGTCTGTCTCGTTTCAATTCCTCATAGGTAGGCTAAAAACAGGGGGAGGGATTGACAAGGGAACTGGTGGGAGCTAGTTTCAATTCCTCATAGGTAGGCTAAAAACTGCAGTTTGCAATTAAAATAAAATTTTAGGAGGTAGTTTCAATTCCTCATAGGTAGGCTAAAAACGCAGAATTGCATACAGAATGAAAAAGGAATGCCGCGTTTCAATTCCTCATAGGTAGGCTAAAAACCCGGATGTTTCTTTTTAGCTCGGGAACTGTCGGGAGTTTCAATTCCTCATAGGTAGGCTAAAAACCATATCGTTTCTCCAGGTTCACATTCATAATCGTGGTTTCAATTCCTCATAGGTAGGCTAAAAACCTAACCGGCCTTTGGGCAAGTAAAGAGCCTCTATTGGGGTTTCAATTCCTCATAGGTAGGCTAAAAACATCCGGCGGCCAAGGTATCCGGTTAAAAAGCTCCCTTGTTTCAATTCCTCATAGGTAGGCTAAAAACAGCCGCCGCCAGGTCTAATAGCCCTGGAAGTGAATCCAGTTTCAATTCCTCATAGGTAGGCTAAAAACTTGGTATTCTGCCGGTGTTGGGAGCGGCATTAACGTTTCAATTCCTCATAGGTAGGCTAAAAACGTATGACACAGCAGACAGGGAGATCCGGCTTGAGGTGTTTCAATTCCTCATAGGTAGGCTAAAAACGAAATCGCTGCCGTCATTATCGATGATGAGGTAACTTGTTTCAATTCCTCATAGGTAGGCTAAAAACTTAATGGGGTGGGAAAATATCCTCACCTATAAAAGTTTCAATTCCTCATAGGTAGGCTAAAAACTAACGTGCAACATCAAAGAGGAGGTGAAGCATATGGGTTTCAATTCCTCATAGGTAGGCTAAAAACGTCGTGCCGGACTACTCCCTTGGTCGACACAGAGGGCGTTTCAATTCCTCATAGGTAGGCTAAAAACGAATTTATGAGTGTGGAAGAAGCCTTGGGGGTGGAGGTTTCAATTCCTCATAGGTAGGCTAAAAACGAAGTTTCGCTAGAAACAGGGAGACTTTTATTAGCGTTTCAATTCCTCATAGGTAGGCTAAAAACGTTTGTTCGCTATGTTCGATTTGTCCATGGTATTATGAGTTTCAATTCCTCATAGGTAGGCTAAAAACATTACGGCGGCGGGGCCTTGACCCCTGAGACATTTAAGTTTCAATTCCTCATAGGTAGGCTAAAAACGCGGGCCATTTTCCCTCCTTTTTCTTTTGTCTGTCTCGTTTCAATTCCTCATAGGTAGGCTAAAAACGTGTCGTGCTGGGCTGGCTGGGCCATGCACGGACCGTGTTTCAATTCCTCATAGGTAGGCTAAAAACCTGGTATCGCCAGGTAGCAAAATCCACTACGAACAGTTTCAATTCCTCATAGGTAGGCTAAAAACGAAATAAAGGAGGTAAGTGCATAATGAATATATTCAGTTTCAATTCCTCATAGGTAGGCTAAAAACGCGGTACTCCTTACCGACGCGGTGCCGGTGGAAGCCGTGTTTCAATTCCTCATAGGTAGGCTAAAAACAAAAATGAAGTTCTCTAAAGCTATTGTAGCGCTGGGTTTCAATTCCTCATAGGTAGGCTAAAAACACGTATCTTGCTGTGGCGGGTGGCATTCCCATGTTCTAGTTTCAATTCCTCATAGGTAGGCTAAAAACGTGTCGTGCTGGGCTGGCTGGGCCATGCACGGACCGTGTTTCAATTCCTCATAGGTAGGCTAAAAACCTGAGCTATGAGGATGTCTACGGTCAGTCCCAAACGTTTCAATTCCTCATAGGTAGGCTAAAAACCCGTTGGATGAGGTGGCCTACCATGCCGGGAACAAAGTTTCAATTCCTCATAGGTAGGCTAAAAACCAAACAGATGGAAGAACTTGTCGGACATACAGTCTTGTTTCAATTCCTCATAGGTAGGCTAAAAACGCTTACTGGGAGAAATACGACCAGGAGCAAGAGCGGAGTTTCAATTCCTCATAGGTAGGCTAAAAACCAAAAGAGATTGTGAGAATATGGAGATTGGAGGGAGTTTCAATTCCTCATAGGTAGGCTAAAAACGACATAGCTTGTTGGTATATGCCTTGCCGGACTCTTGTTTCAATTCCTCATAGGTAGGCTAAAAACACCCTAACGACACCGATGCAGTAAACCTTTATGAGCGAGGTTTCAATTCCTCATAGGTAGGCTAAAAACGGTTGATGAGGAGCTTCAAATTGACTTTTGTCTCAAGGTGTTTCAATTCCTCATAGGTAGGCTAAAAACTGACTTCTACTGTTAATGGCCATGATAAAATCGACATAAATGGTCACGAAAAACCCGCAAAACCGGTCATTTAGAAAAGGAAAAAAGCTCGTTCCCTACAACATTTTCATTGGAACCAAAACATTAAAGAAGGGAACGAGCAAAAATGACAGGAGTGTGGGAAATCGTGAACATTCAAGAATGTCGGAAAGCCGGCCTAAGTAAGACCGCCACAGCACAGCGTTTAAACCTGGACCGTGGCACCGTAGCAAAATATTGGGATGTTGAAGAGCCTTTGAAAGCACCACCGGTCTACCAGCGAAGTTCCAAAATCGATCTTTACAAAGAGTATATTACAAATCGACTGGAAAAATGGCCTGAACTGTTTGCAGAAACAATTTATGAAGAAATTAAAAAAATGGGATATAAAGGCTCCGCAAGAACCGTCCGGCGCTACGTCTCTAAGGTACGACCAAAACTTTCCCGGGAATACAAACCCTATGAAACCCTGCCAGGTGAACAAGCCCAGGTTGACTGGGGCCACTTAGGCACCATTGTCGAAAACGGCCGGCGGGTTAAGCTTTATGTCTTTGTTTTCTGCCTAAGTTGGTCAAGAGAAAGATATGCGGAGTTCATCACTTCCCTCAATATGGCCGTCTTTAACGCCTGCCTACATCGAGCTTTCGAGTATGTGGGAGGGATTCCCGAAACAATCCTCTTTGACAACGCCAAAACTGTGGTAGCGGAACGAGTAGGTACGATAGTGAGGTTTAATTCTACCCTTCTGGAACTGGCTTTAAGATATGGCTTCACACCCAAAGCATGTTGGATCAATGATCCGGAAAGCAAGGGCAAAGTAGAATCCAATGTCAAGTACTTGAAAAAGAGCTTCTACTACGGGCGGGAATTTAAGAACTTGGAAGACCTAAACCAGCAGTTGCAGGTGTGGCTTAAGGAAGTGGCCAATGCTAAAGTCCATGGCACCACCGGTAAAATACCTCAAGAACGCCTAATAGAAGAACGAAACTATCTAAAACCGTTGCCGGCAATCGAAGCACCCTTACCCGTCTATGAAACCCGGAAAGCCAGCAAAACAGCCCTTATCTCCGTAGACAACAACAAATATTCAGTCCCCGCTAAACTGGCCCGTAAAACAGTACATTTCAGGCGATACGAGGACAGGATTGAAATTCTAGATGATGAGCACGTAGTAGCTGTACATACCTTGGTAAAAGGTAAAAACCAAGTAATCATTAACGATGACCACTACCCTGAGCATCAAAAAATGAAACAAAGGCCTAAACATCCACTGCAAGCTGAGTTTGAAGCCTTGGCCCCGGTGGCCGAAGAATACCTGCAGCACCTTAGCCAACGCCGGGAAGGGCACCTTAGAGAACAGATGCAGAAGATCATCTCCCTAAAAGAAGATTACAGTGCTTCTGAAATCAATGCAGCCATGGAACGAGCTCTTAAGTTTGGAGCTATTGGTTACGCAAAGTTAAAATCAATACTGCAAAAACAATCCCAGAACCCCAATATTCTGCCTACAGTAGGTTCCAACAGAGCCAATTACAAGCTGGATAACCTTCCTTACCAAGTAGAAGTAGAACGCCGGGATACCAGCTATTACGAGGAGGTTATCCAGTGATTAGACAAATACCAACCGCCGATCGGAAAACCCTGGAACAGAATTTAAAAAGGTTAAGACTTCCCCATATTAGAAACATCCTTGACGATGTTAATGAATTGGCGCTGGAAGAAGAACCATCCTACCTGGATTTCTTAGCCTATGTTATTAACAAGGAGGTGGAACATAGAGACAAGACCCAACAAGAAAAAAGAATGAAAAGAGCCTGCTTTCCCCAGATAAAGACTTTGGAAGAATTTGATTTTAGTTTCCAAAACAGCATCACCCAACAAAGCATCTATGATCTGGCAACCCTTCAATTTATCGAAGCCAAGGAGAACATCATCTTTCTGGGTCCACCGGGAGTAGGCAAGAGCCACCTGGCCATTGCCCTGGGAGTTAAGGCAGTGCTAAAAGGTTACCAAGTCCGTTTTTACACACTCACGGACCTCATTGCCGAGCTTTATGCAGCTTTAGCCGATAACAGCCTGAACAGAAAGATTAACAATATCTTAAAAAATGACCTTATCATTCTGGACGAACTGGGCTATGTGTCCATGGATGAAACCGCATCAGACCATATTTTCCAGCTGGTCACCAAAGCTTACGAAAACCGTTCTTTGATCATTACCAGCAACCTGGATTTTGGAGAATGGGGCACTCTTTTTGTGAACATGAGTACTGCTGCAGCTATCTTAGATCGCTTACTACACCATGCCCATGTGTTTAACCTTAGGGGGAACAGTTATCGGGTAAGAAACCGATTAATACAACCAACAAATAAGATAGCGGCAACTACAGGCTAAATAAACCGGATTAAGCGAGTGCGAATTGCCTAGGAGGCGTTCCGCTACGCTCCACTGCCTCCTAGGCAATTCCTCTACCGTTATCGCAAGGATTAAATTCTGTATGACTGCTGGTTTTTCATGGCCAAAATTGCTGGTTTTTTAGTGACCAAAAATGCGGTTTTTCAAATGGCCATTGACATCTACCGGCTCTATAATGAATTGCGGGAGAAATAGTTTCAATTCCTCATAGGTAGGCTAAAAACGCCAGGGTTGGCTTTGAACAAGAAATCGTTGAGAAAGGTTTCAATTCCTCATAGGTAGGCTAAAAACGCAAATGGGATACAGCGTGATTATCAATGATGGCCGGGGTTTCAATTCCTCATAGGTAGGCTAAAAACAACAGTATGGCTAGAGCCGGACCGGTGCCAATGTGAGTTTCAATTCCTCATAGGTAGGCTAAAAACAGGAAGCTAGCATCCAAAAGGAGGTGAATACAGCGGTTTCAATTCCTCATAGGTAGGCTAAAAACAAAATCCAACTGCGGCTTTGATGTGGCCTTGGTTTAGTTTCAATTCCTCATAGGTAGGCTAAAAACGTTAGTGGGCATAAAGAGCTCACTTATATCTTTTCTGTTTCAATTCCTCATAGGTAGGCTAAAAACGCAAACTACCTTAAACCTGCTCAAACCGTAAGGGTATTGTTTCAATTCCTCATAGGTAGGCTAAAAACAAGGAATGGGCAAGGCAAAGACTTTTGGTTGGTGAGTTTCAATTCCTCATAGGTAGGCTAAAAACTACCATGACGCTATAGTCATGTCAACACTTTTTAAGTTTCAATTCCTCATAGGTAGGCTAAAAACCTTTTCCAAGTGTGCCCTTTTGGCAGTTGAACTTGACGGGTTTCAATTCCTCATAGGTAGGCTAAAAACGCTGTCCTCCAAAAACAAGGAGGTAAACAAAATGGCGTTTCAATTCCTCATAGGTAGGCTAAAAACGCTGTTTGCAGGCTGTGGAAATACCCCGTTTCCTAGTTTCAATTCCTCATAGGTAGGCTAAAAACCCCAATTAGCCTTACAACTTGCACATTGTTCCTTGTTTCAATTCCTCATAGGTAGGCTAAAAACCAAGAGTTAAAGAATTAACTCAGGAAAGAGATGCAAGTTTCAATTCCTCATAGGTAGGCTAAAAACCAATACTACGAAACAGAAGAAGTGGAATACATCATGTTTCAATTCCTCATAGGTAGGCTAAAAACTCTGCCTCTTCAAACCTTTTTCCCCCAGATTTTGAGGTTTCAATTCCTCATAGGTAGGCTAAAAACAAAGGCTACATCCAGCTGTGCATGAGGACTGGGGCCTAGTTTCAATTCCTCATAGGTAGGCTAAAAACTTTTCTTTTAGCTTGTATGCAATAAATTTAGCGGCGTTTCAATTCCTCATAGGTAGGCTAAAAACCTGCGGAATGGGGGCACCATCATCTGTCTCATTAGAGTTTCAATTCCTCATAGGTAGGCTAAAAACATTCATCCAGCTGAAAAGCATCCGGAGTGGCGGCTAGGTTTCAATTCCTCATAGGTAGGCTAAAAACGGCATCTTCTAAGGCTTGTACTCTTCCGCCAGAAAGTTTCAATTCCTCATAGGTAGGCTAAAAACTAAAAAATTCAAGACAAACTTGCCACTCCTGTGGAGGTTTCAATTCCTCATAGGTAGGCTAAAAACACAATTATCGCAGAAAGGTATGGCATGGTTGATACGTTTCAATTCCTCATAGGTAGGCTAAAAACAGCTCCGGTTACTGCCATGTAGTGCATGCATTGAACAGTTTCAATTCCTCATAGGTAGGCTAAAAACGAGATTTAACGTGGGAAGAATTCATTAGATGGTATGTGTTTCAATTCCTCATAGGTAGGCTAAAAACCCCAGTGATAGATTGATTACATCGACATCCTTCTGGAGTTTCAATTCCTCATAGGTAGGCTAAAAACGGAGCTTGCCAATCTGTCCAGTTCAGGGTTCCTGGCTAGTTTCAATTCCTCATAGGTAGGCTAAAAACATGCAAAGTCAATCTTACAATGCTGATACCGAACGTAGTTTCAATTCCTCATAGGTAGGCTAAAAACACAGCAGGACATTTTGATTTTCGCAAAACAGCGAAGGTTTCAATTCCTCATAGGTAGGCTAAAAACTATGGCGTTGCCACTAAAAGAATATTTGCAATTAAAAGTTTCAATTCCTCATAGGTAGGCTAAAAACAAAAAAAGGCACCCACCTGCCCAAAAATGCCAAAAAAAGTTTCAATTCCTCATAGGTAGGCTAAAAACTGCTTGATTCGGACGATCTAAACAGTTGGAAGGCGTGTTTCAATTCCTCATAGGTAGGCTAAAAACCTATGAAGAAGACCGCTCATATGCTATACCTTTCCCGAGTTTCAATTCCTCATAGGTAGGCTAAAAACGCCAGGCCGACAACTACCAGGTGGAACTCTATACGACAAGTTTCAATTCCTCATAGGTAGGCTAAAAACCGCCGTTGGTGTTTGAAACGCATATTCGCCATCAAGTTTCAATTCCTCATAGGTAGGCTAAAAACGGGCAGGGCCTCAGGCGTTGTTGAATTGATCAAGCTTTAGTTTCAATTCCTCATAGGTAGGCTAAAAACTAGTTGATTTCTTTACGAAGACTATCCCGGAAGCGAGTTTCAATTCCTCATAGGTAGGCTAAAAACTTCAAGGCGTTCTCCGACTTTGACACGATATCCGCTGAGTTTCAATTCCTCATAGGTAGGCTAAAAACGGATATACCATTGCGCATATAGGTCTGCTTCATTTCTGCGTTTCAATTCCTCATAGGTAGGCTAAAAACGAACATCACCGGCGATTAGAGAATCAACTCTGCCGCAGTTTCAATTCCTCATAGGTAGGCTAAAAACAGTTTCTAGTCCCTTTTCCTGCTCTTCCAGTTCTGCGTTTCAATTCCTCATAGGTAGGCTAAAAACAAAATATAGCGGCCCGATTACGTCTCCGGGTATCACAGTTTCAATTCCTCATAGGTAGGCTAAAAACAGTTTCTGGCCGCACGTGGGGCAGGTGTCGCTTTGTTGTTTCAATTCCTCATAGGTAGGCTAAAAACCAGTCATCACGAATTGCTCGTTTAACTTCTTTTTCGTGTTTCAATTCCTCATAGGTAGGCTAAAAACCCATGAATCAACACATTCGCTGCATCTACCAAGGACGCGTTTCAATTCCTCATAGGTAGGCTAAAAACTGGCAGCCCGTGGGAGAGAGTAGTGGCAAAAACAGACAAGTTTCAATTCCTCATAGGTAGGCTAAAAACCATAATATCCGTTATATCCATTCTCCAATGTTTCAAGTTTCAATTCCTCATAGGTAGGCTAAAAACTCGGCGAAGAGGTTTTGTTTGAAATGATGGACGGCAGTTTCAATTCCTCATAGGTAGGCTAAAAACTTATATTCAGCGATGGCATGAAAGAGTAGGCAGCGAGTTTCAATTCCTCATAGGTAGGCTAAAAACTATGTGTTTGGCACTCTTTGTTTGTGGCTCTTCCGAAGTTTCAATTCCTCATAGGTAGGCTAAAAACCTTTATTGCTTTTTCAATTACACATTTTAATTCTTTGTTTCAATTCCTCATAGGTAGGCTAAAAACGAAGGGGTTGACAAGGGGACCGGTGGGAGATATAATCGTTTCAATTCCTCATAGGTAGGCTAAAAACCCGTGAGCAAGTCGCAGAGTTCATTGGCCTCCCGAGTTTCAATTCCTCATAGGTAGGCTAAAAACAAATAAAATGATTAAATGGGATGAATTACACTCAGATAGGTTTCAATTCCTCATAGGTAGGCTAAAAACCCGTTGCGATGCTCTAAAAATTAGGCATAGCCCGGGTTTGGGCAATACCCTGTATTTCTTAACAAGTCATTTCCTTAGCAGTTCAAAAGCCCACCTTTTCCGGTAAAAACTTTATGGAGCAATATTTTTTTACCTTATTGTTCTGTCGTCAATGTCCCTGTTTTTTTGCACTATTAGGTATAGACGACACTTAGATGATAATATCTTCTCCTCCTTTTTTCACACCAATAAGTTCCCGCTTAGAATATCTAGTTGTGCGAAGCTGATAAATAATAACCGAATCTTCCTCAACATTCATTGTCTGGATAAGTTCAGTTTTTAATTTTTTCAAATTTGCTTCGCTGATCTCTCCCTCCAGTACAGAATTTTGCACCCAATTGAGATATTTTCTGGCTATTTTCAGGATCTTACCAACTCTTTTCTGATTTACATCGTACACTAAAATCACAAACACCGCAAATCCCTCTTGTTACCATTTGGCTATAAATGGTTCATAGAGTTCTTCTCCCATTAAATGCTTTTGAAGTTTATAGAGCTCAAGGCGAATTAAACGACGATATGATACTTCTCTGCCGATGTTCCGATGCTTGATTGTTGTCTTCAGACGCTTGTCTAATTCATCAACAAATTTTTTTTTGCCACTTTCTTTCAAGAGAATACCTTCTGTATGTCTTTCAAATTCGGATTTGGTGATCATTTTTTTCCCGATTAAAGTAAAAATTAGCCTATCGACTAAAATAGGTTTAAAAACCTCTGCCACGTCCAGGTTTAAAGAAAACCGGCGAAAATTTGTGGCATGCAAGAAACCGATCCTGGGATCCAAGTGAGTTCTATAAATCTCGCTTAAAATAATTGTATAAATAATGCTGTTGCCAAAACTGATTAGACAATTTAGATAATTCTGCGGAGGCCTGCGAGTGCGCTGCTCAAATACAAAGTCTTCATTTTCAAGGATGTTGTCAAAAGCATTATAATAATAATTGCGAATATTTCCTTCGATAGCCATCAATTCATCGATTGCTTTACACTCAGGTAGTCCTTGCTCTAAATCCTCGATATTCTGCAGGGCGGCCCCGACATTCTTCCCTCTACTGTAGTAATAACGCAATACCCTTTTAATATTAGCCACTGCACCTTCAACAAATGCTTTTGCAATTTTAAATCTTTTTGTGTTGTCTAGATAGTGCTCAGCTTGACGTAAAATCATGTAACCAGAATTCAAATGCTCCCGGGGATAGAAGGTGCCCATATAATAGCCGTAATAGTTAAAGTAATGTATCAATATTTCTTTCTGGGAAACAAATTCCAAAAGACTTTTATTAATACTTACTTCCCCAAAAATGAATAAATCAGAAATATCCTCTACTGGCAGATATTTATTACCCTCTTTCATCTTAAAACGAAGAGTATTATCCTTTCTCTGCAAGTCGCCTTCAGAAAAGATATAAACTGCTTTTTTCATAATTGTCAACCTTCTTTCTTATGCCCAGCAAAATTCTCCGTAGGCGCAATTGCGACAATACCTCCCTTTAACTGGAGGAGGTGGCAAATCAAGATATGCAATCCTCAGAATATCTTTCTTAGCCCTTTCAACTTCTTCGATCAGTTGCTGCGTCAAATGGACTGGCACTCTTTTTTTTTCTTTGGGAAACAACAACTCCCCTGAAACCTCAACTCCCATACCGGCCAATTCGGTCAGATATAACGCCAACTGCATTTTCGCACTGTGTTCAGCTTTAGATGACTTTTTCACCTCTCCCACCACCAGCTGACCATCTTGTTTTTTTATAAGATCAAATTTTAAGTGACCAATTGTCACTTCCTTTTTCTCGCGGGCATAAGCCCTTTCATGTAAAAAACGTCCTATATCTATATCTGGGTTTCCCTGATCGGCATCTATTCGCCGGGCCATTAACCAAACCTGTCGGTGGCAAATGTAGTAATACCACATAAGAGTACCGGTAACTCTGATTTCACTAGTTTCCACAATTATCCCCCATTATTAAACATACTGTAACTTGATAAGCCTGCTTATTCTGGTCAATTGACCGGCGTTCCTGCAGCATCCGGCCACCATTATCGTCTGATCCGGCCAATGACCGGCACCTTCTGTCTGAAGTTTAACATAGATAATTAAGCTGTGGTACCACCCCCTCCATTTTTGTGAGCAGTCGCCCTTAAACTTGGCCCTTTAAGCTCAATCCGGTAGGCATTGTTGATTAATCTGTCCAGTACAGCATCCGCAATAGTGGCATCTTCAAACTGGGCATGCCATTTTGCCACCGGCAGTTGGGCGGAGATGGCGATGGATTTCTTGTCATGGCGGCCATCGATGACCTCCAGGAAATCCCGGCAGGCACTGGGGGAAAGCGAGGCCATGCCGAAATCATCCAAGATTAACAAATCAGGTTTCTTTAGATCATTGAGTAAGCGGTTGTAAGAACCGTCTCCCCGGCTGATAGCCAAATCGGTTAACAGCCTGTTTACTTTGTAGGAGCGAACCTTTAAACCTTTCCTACAAGCAGCATGGCCGAAAGCACTGATCAAGTAAGTTTTTCCGGTGCCGGTGGCCCCCGTGATAATGAGGTTTTTGCCTTCTCTAACCCAAGTACAATCGGCTAAACGGGCTATGGTGGCTTTGTCCAAATTCCTCCTGGGATCGTAATTGATATCTTCCAGACTGGCGATGGGTCCCTTAAATTCGCTTCTCTTAGTAACCTTTTCAGGCGGCTGTTGGCTTTGGCCAACCACTGGGCATCCACCATCATCGCCAGGCGTTCATCAAAGGACAGGGAGTTGTTGATGCTAAGCTCAAGCTGGCGGCGGTACTCTTCCTCCATGGCCTTTAGGTTCATGCTGTGAAGCTTGTTCAGTGTTTGGTTAATCATTATCCATCCACCCCCTAAACCTAGGCCGCAGAGCCGCGCAAGTTTTCATGCAGGGGAGCGGGTAATTCTTTTTGGGCAAGGGATACTTTGTCCTGACCGTTTTTCAAGATGGCAGTTATCGTTGAGTAAGTACAGGAATTCATGGCAATTGTTTTGGCACAGGCTGCGTTAAGCCGCCCATGACCATATTTTTCGGCACACCGCAAGATCCCCAGGCAAGCTCGAAAAGCCTGCTCTTCAATTACTTGGGAGGTGAGAAGATAGTCAATAGCAGCATAAGTCTGTTCCCCGATACTTTTGGCCCATTCCCGGTAGCCGGTGCCATCCAGGCAGTTTACCTGGTGCTGGTGACGGTGGTGAGGCGGCATATGGTTGATGTTGGTAACATACCGGGGTCCTGTGTAACGCCTTTGATGCAGTGCTACCCGCTCCCTGTTCTCATTCAGGATTTCGACGGTCCTGGCTGTGGCTCTGATTGTAACTAATTGCTTGTATAGCTCATGGGGTACCGAATAGTGGTAGTCATCATATTCCACATGGTAATTGGCGGGAACCCTGCGCGTTACGTAGTCGGCATACTCATATTGGGTGTACGGTAACGGCCTTAGAGCCGGTTTATCTACCGCTTCAAAAACACTTTGCCTGCTGCCCTTGCGCTTTTGAAAGGGCCTTTGCGCCAACTCTTTGATCCGTTCTCGTATCTCTGCGTTTAAGGCGGTGAAACTGAAGAACTGTTTCCCACGCAGCCATCCTAAAAGCCAGGTTTCCAGCCAGCCAATGCTGTTTTCTACCGGTGCCTTATCCTTGGGTTCGCGAATCCTGGCCGGTAAGACAGCTACTTCATAGTGCTTGGCCAAGTCCCAGTAAGCCCGGTTGATGGCCGGATCATAGTAGCTGGGCCTTGTGATTGCGGTTTTGCAGTTGTCCGGCACAATTACCTTGGGTACACCGCCAAGGTAGTTTAGACAGTTGACATGGGCTAATAGCCACTTATCCAGCTTTTGATCGGGAAATGCTTCCACATAGGGGTAAGAACTGTCCCCCAGGGTGGCTACGAAAAAGTATGCTTTCTTCAGTTCCCCGGTAACACTGTCGATGACACAATCAAGAGTATCACCCATCCAGTCCACAAACAGTTCTTTTCCCGGTTCCCGGTTTTGAGCCATGATAACGCTTTTGCCGGTTTCATTCTTCCAGTCGGCGTAGCGCCGGCAAAAACGGCTCTAGCTTAGACCTTTTTGGGCTGGCCAAAACTATTGGGGTAAAGCAACTTTTTGATTTCTTCGTCAGTCATTTGGGCTGCTTTATGGTATTGAAGATTACATTCTCGGCAACGTTTTTGGACATCGCCTACGGTTGATTTACCGCACTTGACACTGCGGGCGGTTTCTCTTTGGGAGTATCCCTGTTCCGTCAGCCTCAGTATCTCGAGGATTTTCACGGGTTCTACGCACCTCATCTTTCTTCCCCCTGTACACGTAGTTACCTACATTGTACAGGAATGATTTTGGAGGTGCCGGTTTATTGGCCGGATAAGGCAGGAACAGTGGCCGAATGTCGCAGGAATCGCGGCCGGATGTGACAGGAATCCTGCCCGGATACGGCGAGAGGGCTGGCCGGATGGCGCAGGAATACTCATCATACGGCTAGACGGATTTACCAACGTTTAGTAAAGGGAAAAAACTTCACCGGGGCCGAGTCCACGGCCGAGTCCACCATTAGACGGATAGTCCGGGAAATGAAGCAGCCTATGAAAGAAGCCTTTATGCCCTTGGAATTTGACCCGGGCGAAGCAGCCCAAGTGGATTGGGGCGAGGCTACCATTTATCTCAAAGGCCAAAAAACAAAGGTCCAACTCTTCTGTTACCGGTTATGCTATAGCGCCGACATCTTCGTGAAAGCCTTCTTTCGCCAGAACCAGGAATCCTTTCTGGAAGGCCACGTAGCTGCTTTTACCCATGGCAACGGTGTCCCCAAGAAAATTATCTTTGATAATGCTCGCGTTGCCGTCAAAGAAGGCTTTGGCCTCTATGCCAAACCTCAGGATGCCTACCAGGCCTTAAGCGCCCATTATGCTTTTGAAATGCATTTTACCAACATGAATAGCGGCAACGAAAAAGGCCTAGTGGAGAACCTGGTAGGCTGGGTTAGGCGCAATATCCTTGTACCGGTACCTAGGGTAGATAGTATCGAGGAACTGAATGAAACCCTTATCTCCGCCTGCCTCCAATACCGGAACCATCAAATTCAAGGCCGTAACCAAACGGTGGAACAACAATTCGAAACAGAGAAACATAGTCTGACACCCCTGCCCAAATTTGTCTTTGATACCAGCAAGAGTACTACTGTACGGGTAAACGATAACAGCCTCATCCGTTTTGAAGGCAATCAATACTCTGTCCCTGTCCATTTAGTCGGCAAAACTGTTAGCATCAAAGCTTACGGCAACCACCTGGTCTGTTACCATCAAGGAGAAATGGTAGCCACCCATCCACGCTTTTACAGCCGCGGCGAGACCATATTTGAATTGGCTCACTACCTGCCGCTTCTGGAACAAAAACCCCGCTCCGTTTTTCATGCCAAACCGGTTCGCCGCACCGCGGCCCATGAGCTTTTGGCTTGGGCCAATTATTTCCCGGCGGGGCCAAAGATACGGTTCAGTTACTAAAACTCAGTGTAGAATATGGCCTCGAACGAGTTCTTGCTGTTAAAGAGGCATTACCGGCCGGCATCACTCCCACTATTGACTTGGTGCGCCATGAATTAAAACCACATGTTCCGGTCGAATTGGACACCGCCAAAGACATCCCGGTCAGTACCATTGATTTAGCTGACTATGACCGCAAGTATCTGGCGGTGGCGCCATAAATCCCAAGCATGAACTAATTGCACTTTATGCCAAGCAACTCAGACTCCCTACTTTTACAAGGTATCAAGAAATATTACGCCAACAGGAACAACTAAGCTATGAGGATTTCCTCCTTGCCATCATGAAACAGGAGTTGGATGCCAGAAGCCTAAATCAACAAAAACGGCGTATCAAGCAGGCGGGATTTCCCCATGAAAAAACCTTAGAGGAATTCGACTTCAAAAGGCTACGGCATGTGGAAGCAGCCTACGTGCATCAATTCGCCAGCTGTGACTTTATCCGTAACCGGCAGAATGTCTTAATGATTGGGAATCCGGGCAGTGGCAAGACCCATTTGGGCATTGCTTTAGGACTACGTGCCTGCCAGGCAGGATTCAGGGTTAAGTTTACCACTGCCGCAACTTTAGCAACCACCCTAGTGGAGGCAAAAGAAACAAGGGAACTCCTCAAACTGGAACGCCAGCTTCAGAAAGCAGATTTGCTGATTATTGATGAGTTATCATACCTGAGCTTTAACCGCCATCAGTCTGAGCTGCTCTTTAAAGTCATCTCTGACCGGGCGGAGAAAAGGAGTGTGATCATCAGTACTAACTTGGAATTCTCTCGCTGGACGGAGCTATTTGAAAACCCGACCTTGGTTGCAGCATTAGTGGATCGCCTCACTTTTAGGTCCCATATCTTAAACATGAATAACCCGTCCTATCGGATGGAGCATGGCTAATTCATCCTAATCATTTCCAACTGGAAGCCCTGACTTAATTGATTAACCCGTTACCAAGTGGATCAATCTTTGGATATCACGGTGGATCAAATATTCATTGACATTCGGAAATCGCAGCAAGTATTCCTGATGCGTGTTCGCTCCAAGCTGTATGGCATTCTCCGCCAGGTTCCGGCTTAGCCGTAGTTTTTTGCACAAGGCGGCTACCTCAGACGCTAACATGAAGCTTCACCGCCTCTCTTGGCAAGGCATACATCGTAGGCGGAAAGGTCCGGTTTCACGGGTTGTAACCGGGGTGCTTGCGGGCCAAGGGTAATAGGGGGTAGCTCTGGTACCTGGCCGTGTAAACAGCCGTACAAATTGACCAGGCTATCCACATCGTAGACCTGGTACAACAAAGCGGTTTCCACAGTTTTGACGGCATGTTCGAAGTTGCTTTTTTCCGTCAGTTCAGCAATGACACGAAGAATTTTACCTGTATCTTTCTTATCACATCCTTCCAAGTATTGCCGCAGGCTTTCCGGTAACATGCGATAAATGCCCCTGTATTTTAGCGCCCCGGCCTTTTGGACAGCTGGGTGAGATAAGGCAGCCACTGCATGCTTTGTTGTTTAAAATCACCGTACAGCCGTTCATGGCGCACAATTTCCCGATGGCTGTCATCCAACACTACTACTTCATGAGCAGTGAGGCGTACCAAAACACGACTGTTGGCGTACTTGGGGCTGACCGAGTATTCATGAAGACCGTTGTTGAGATAGAATTTGCCGTAACCATTGGTTTTGACGGTTAGATACTTTGCTACATCTAAAGGTATGGCCGGTAAAGGGCGCAATGCTTTCCTGTCCTCTAAAAACAGCTCTTGAATACTGGCGTTTTTCCGGTAGTGTTCCCGTTGCCCGTCCAGTTCACATTTGAATAACAGTTCCCGGTTAAAGGCAGCCAGGTCACTGATTTGCGGCCGTGGCACCAGTAGATTGTGCCGGTGATAACCGACTTTACGCTCCACGTTGCCTTTTTCATGTCCAGCATCGGGGTTGCAAAAAGCGGCCTCGAATTGATAGTGCTCCATGAATATAAGGAAATCATCAGTAAGGTTTCTCCCGCCCCCCTTGACCACTTTGGCGACAATGGTACTAGCATTATCAAACCAGATTCGGGTAGGCACTCCACCAATATACTCAAAAATGGCGATTAAACCTTCAAAGAAGCATTGTTGATTTTCGCCTTTTAAAAGCTGGGTAAACCCTTGGTTGCTGTGAGGAAAAGATAAATTTAAATGATGCCCCATGAAGAGCTTGCCATTTAAGAAAAAATCGCTGTCTCCAAAATCAACCTGGGCTTCTCCGGGAATATGCTCCAAAGGGAGGTATCCGTCTCTATCTTGGCCAAAAATCTCTTTTTTCTTCATGGCTACATAGCCGGCCACAGTCCGGTAGGAGCAGCTGAATTTATCTTTGAACTCTTCTCTTAATCTGTCATAGACTCTCTTGGCGGTATGGCGCTGTTTACGCCGGGCTTTTTTGTCTTCCTCTAACCACTCATCAATGGTTGCTTTAAATGGTTCAAGTTTAGGAAAGTTGTTTTCTTTCTTTGGGCTGAGGATTTCTTGATTCCAGTCATCTTTTTGGATGTAGGCTCTGATGGTCTTACGGTCATAGCCAAGTCCCCGAGCAATTTGGGAAATGCTTTTCCCTTTCTCAAAGTACTCCTTTCTGATATCATGGACTTGGGTCATTGTGAGCAACCTCCATTCCTCCCTTGTAACTGAATTTGGTCATCAATTACAGGGTAATTTAGGGCTGTATGTTGCGCAATGACCCTTTGCAATTCTGGGGAATTCTATTTGCAAAAATGGGGAATTCTTGTTGCAACTCTGTCCATTTTCAGTTTACAACAAACAATAAGCCTTCTCTCCAAATGTATTTACAAATTCATCAGTCTGCGCGAACAGAAACGAAAACTTGTTTCGGATTAAAACCATCTTATAGTTATGAGAATGAGAATCTTCTTCTTTTATGAATCAAAAAACAAACTTCCACTCTCATCTATAAACCCCGTTTCTTCATCATAATATTGAGCTAATTGTTCTGGAGGTACCCAAAGCAAATTAGAATTTGCTCCGCCTCTTATACTAAAATCTATAGGAAAATTCTTTTTTAACTTGTTCCATCTAATCTGAACTATATAATCGTTCATTTTAGCAGCAATCAAATTAAGGATCATTTTCCTCTGGTATATGCTAAGCCTCTTTCCAAAGTGTCTTGCTATATTAGGGCCTATAATTCCTATTAATTCGGAATTGAAATCATTTGTGTAATTTATTAGCCCTTGGTAGACATCCGCTAATTTAGTAGCGAAGGAATCTTTCTCTACATAAACATCGCCAATCTCTGAGTTCTTTATCAGTTTAAATGTCTGCAAGGCTTCAAAATCAAGTTTTATAATACCTTGCTCCCAAATTTTACGGGATTCGTCCGATATATCCCTACCAAAGGCCAAATTGTAGTATTTATCCGCTAGCTCACCATATTCTTGTTCCAAAATTTCTCTTTTTTTCATTAACAGCTTCATAGTAGATTGTCTATGCATTAGATTATAGACATAGTGGTTATCATCTTCTAAACGAATAATATAAATTGGTAGATATTCACCTTTTTTACCTTCGCGGTTTACTCTTCCAGCAGTCTGAATAAGCGAATCTAATGGTGCAAAATCCCTAAAAGCCATATCAAAGTCCAGATCTACTCCCGCTTCTATAGTCTGAGTAGACACCAATATTACTTGCTTATTGTTTTTTAGCAGCCTGTCCACTTGCTCTATAACTTTCATCCTATCAATAGGTATAATATTCGTTGAAAGATACTTTACTGGGATATTATATCGTCTATTTTTAATCTCTTTGCATATTCTTTTATAAATATCAATACTGCGCTTGATTGTATTAACTACTATTAAAGCCGATTTCTTTTTATTCCACTTATCAAAAAATAAATCTATAAATTGATCCACATCCAATTTATTATCCAGTAGGGGAATAAACTTGGTTCTTTTTAATCGTTTAAAATATTTAGGATAATCCGGTAATAAGGGCCTTACGTTGCATTTTTCTTTTTTTACCTGTGCCCACAATAAGAGCTTATCTCCAAACTCTAATAGCCTAGGTTGGGTGGCAGTCATCAGAATAATTCTTGTTCCATAGTATTGGCTAATCATCTGCAACACAGCACCTATTAAAGGCATATAATCCTCCGGTATGGCCTGGGCCTCATCCAAAATGACAATGCTGCCCGCAAGTTTATTTATCTTTTTCAATAATCGGTTTTGACCTGTAAATATTGACTGAAATAATTGCACAAAAGTGGTCAGGATTACATCTCCTTCCCAAGATTCGATTTCCATATAAATTTTGTCTACCGGAGTTATATCATTATTTTTCTCTTGTTGTACAACCCCAAATTCACCGTGCGCAGTTAAAAAATCAGATAGCCGATGATGAACTATCATCTTCGCCTTTTTGCCAAAAACATTTTCATATTCTTTTTTATTTTGTTCGATTATATTTATAAAAGGAATTGCCGTAATAATTCTTGGGACATATTTCTCAACTTGGAATATTCTTTCTTGAAGTCGTAGGGCACATTGTAATGATGACAAAGTTTTTCCTATTCCAGTAGGTGCTGTAAGGGTAAAAAGTCTAGTGGATTTTATCTCATCATCACTCAAGCTTTCAATAACACTTAACATGGTATTTCTGGCTTGTTCTCTTTGGTCGTCCAATTCGTTGTTTTTTGAGACATCATAATTACCTTTCTTCTGGGCTAGGTATTTTGTAACATTATCCGGAGAAACAGCAAATACTTCTCTTGGGGCAATATATGATGAATCGAGCTTGTCATTATCTATTAATACGGAGAATAAATACAAAAGGATAAAAAACCATTTAGGGTGGTTAATTCTGCCATTCTCAAAGCGAGTTGGGATGTATTGAAAATCCTTATTCTTTTTCAAGCAGTCTATGCACAAATATTGCTTAAATTCTTCTAAGGTTAACTTGTCTCTAAAATCTAGATCTTCCAAAATTTCATTTGCCTTAGCGTTTAAATGTATCTCAAGTGCTTCTAATTTGTTCCAAATATCATATCTAAAGGAAAATAGATCTTTAAGATTTAATGAAGTATGATGCTGACGGACACAAAGATAGGCCAGAAAAGACAAGATATCTTTTTTCTCCTTATCAAGTGTCAATTTAGCAGATAGAATTAAAAATACAAAACAAGCAGATATATGAGCATGATTTTTTAATGGGCTATCTTTGTTCTCTTTTAAATATTTTTGAAAGTAGTCACTATACTTACCTAAATCATGGAAATGACCCAACAAGTAGCTGATCTTTTTGATAGTGGAGTCGCTTATCTCATCAAATTCTACTACTGGAGGCATGTTTTTTGTACTGAGCAGCGCAACTGATTTCAGGTGCTCATTTAATAATTGACTCTCGCCCTTTTCTTTATCGTAATGAGCAAGGTATTGCAAGATTACATTACCCCTTTTTAAAGGCATTGGAGCCATGCTTATGCAAAACTCCAATGCCATATTTTACTCCATCCATACAATGTTTTCCTTGTTATCTAACTTGGTAAAAGTATTTACCACTGCTGGGATAGAGTTCCCCTCAATGTTTGCGATTACTTCTTTTAAACCCCTACTGGTAATACATCTATTTGCATCAAACTCTAAAGGCAGCTCTTCTTTAATAATCTTATAGCCACTATTAGTATTAATTTTGATTATTTTTAGTTCTTTTATATTATCTACAGGAATTACCGAGGAAATCATTTGTTCAGAATCATTGCATATTTCTTGGACTTCTGAGATTCCATCATATTGAATCCATCCGAGATTAAATGCACTACCTAGGGATATACAAGCACCTAAACTTGTATAGAGTGCACTGTTATAATTAAGAAGCCCTCCAAGGGCATCCATAATTTTTTCGTCCCTATGATGCATCCAAATCTTATAATCCACATAACCTGTTCTTATATCTTGAGGAATAACTAACTCTATTGGAGTTTGACTGTGATATTCTTGGGAGCCATTTAGATCATTAAGTGTTTTTATCATCAAATAATTCATCTTCTGCATGTTCTTTTTGATAGGTTTACACGATGCTATGGCTATTTTACATTTATCTAAAGAAAAATCTTCATAATAAGTGTCTCTTTTATAGCCTAAAAGACCCGCTACGATCCCTACTATTGTAGTTCTGGGAGGGATAAAATAAGATAGTGCCGAAGAATTGGAGTAAAATTTCCTAAAATGCGCCATCTTGCCTCTTAAATAAAACGAAAGCACTTTCATACACGATGCCTCCTATTTTATCGGAGTCCACAAATCCACCTCTTGGAATTCGGGAAAGTTAATCAGGTTATCTAACTTGGTAAAAGGATGTATCCAGCCTACGACTTTTTCTATATAACCTTTTTTCCCTATATCATCTATAGCTCGTTTTAATCGGGAAAAATCAATCACTATATCACTAATCGACCTTATTATTTCATTATATTTAACATCAAGAAATCTCCTCAAATCTCCTAAATATCCGTCAAAATCAGGCTTGTATATAATTTCAATATAAAAAAGCGGTTCCTGCCCTTGTTTGCTGTCAGTTTTATTCGACATTAACCCCTGAACCAAAGACTTCCGCAATAATTCTCTATCCATTTCAGTCATGCCAGTCAGTTTTGCGCTGTTTTTATTAATAGTCCCATAGTGAGCTATCAAAGCATAATACAATTTATACTTTTTCCCGAAAGTTGAGCTATCATCACTCATGATCGATGTAATGGTACTGGATTTTACCATCCCCACAGGATGAAGAGAATAGCCCCAACTAATTTGGACAGGACCAGTATATGTCCTACTAACGCCCTCAACGGCCATAGCACTGCCAAAAAGCCTGATATCAATTAAAGACCTTTTGATTATTTCGGTAAGAAACGTATTATTGAACTTTATAAAATCTTTATTTTTTTTCATCGTAGGGATAGAGCTTTTTTCGTTATAAATCTTTTTATAATCCTTGGCATCGCCAAACAAGTTGTACCATTGTTCCTTTAAATCCGGATTATCTGTAAAAATTTCATCTATTTTTTCCTGGTTCTCTAGTTGTTCATTTACAATATGCTCAAACATCTTATTCATAGGAATTTTCTGGTCAGCTAATGTGTCGACAAATATAGGAAAACCTTTCCTCTTTAAAAAATCCCTCACATCTCTTTTTCTACGGGCGTCACTTACCAGCACAGTTGAGGTTTCATAATCCATTCTCGGCTTATTTTCCTGATCCGGATCGCCATTTGGGTTTGATAAAGTAGCCTCAAATGCAAACAAAAAATCACTATTTTGATTGATAATCATATTTTTCATCCTTTCTATCCTTTCTTATTTTTGACCTTTTTTGAAATAGGCATATTCTGAGATATATTGCCATTCTACTGTAAAACTCGATTTTACTATTAAAATATATTAACGAGCAGCAGTATCATCAATATTAATCGGTTCCAACCTAAAAACATTCCCCATAATTTTTCATAAGCTTTTGTGATTATAGAGAAGAATATCACTCTTTAGCACAAAGAGCTAAACCTAAGTCATAAAAAGATATAGATAAACAAATTTTAATTCATTTTCTTATAGCTAAAATAAAGGGTTCTTAAAGAATAAATAACTTTAATATTTGGTTTTCTTTGGTGTAGTTACCTGAAAGATTGTCAATTTGGCATAGAAACTTTTTCTCTGTACTACATTACCTTAATTTAGCATAGCTTCGTTTATGCAAAAGACCTTTTGTTTTATTCATTATTTTTTTCTTCCTTGGTTTCACCAATAAGGTTTGGATCAGCTCCTTTCACATTATAGGAATACCCAGCCATAATCATAAAAACATTAGCTTGCTCGGTTAAGACCCAATTAGATTTAGATAATCCATAATACTGATGAAATTTTTTCATGATATATTCGCTATACGTAAATATCTGTTCTTTATCATTCCCTTCAAGCAAACCGTATTGTATTAATTTTTCTTGAACATCATTATAAAGGCTTTCAATTTCTTTTTTGCTCATGCCTTGAAATTGAATCTTTTTTAAAATTGGCTTTGTGGCATGCCCTTTCTTTACTTGGGCCACTGCCACCAGATTAATCAGAATCCCAAGATAAAACAGCATTCTTGATACATCATCAAAACCGAGTTTTTCCAAATAAGCCTCAATTCCATTAACGCGGGAAATCACACCCTTTTGTTGTTTCTCAGACAAACCCATTAATTCATCCACCTTTCCATTGGATTTAAAAACCTCCTTATCTAAAACTCCCAAATCCTGACATGCTTTAAATAGTACTAAATACCCAAATATTAAGCGCTTAATAAAAAAGTCTTCGTTTCCATTAATAAAACGGGTTAGTCCTAGGTTAAAATAGTTATCTATTTCATTTTTGCCTAACTGTTTTAAGCCTTTCTCAAGGCCATCTGCAGCATAATCAAACAACACCTTATGACTTATTTTCTCGCCCAACATTATAGCTTTGTAAAAAGATAACACCCGTCCTATGTCAAGTTGCACATTATTTTTATTGGTTTTTACTGGAATGAGGCGGTAAATGGTGCCAATATTAATATTGTTAATGTGAGGTTTTAAAGCTCTTGAATAATTGGATAATAATCTCATGATTTTTTCAAACCTTAAAACAGGAACATCTTCTATCGTTTCCAATATTGTCATTGAAGTACCATCTGTTCTATAAAAAAGGAAATTAACAGCATATTCATCAATATTACTCTCCAACTTTTCACTCTCAATAGTGCGGATCCAGTTTTCAGCATCACTTTCTGAAAAAGCTAAATCTATATTAGTTTTTAATGTATTAAAGTATTTGTAGTCAAAATCCCTAAGGACTCCTTCAGGTAATAAAAATACATCTTCCCCAGCAATTTTAGATCTGAACTGTTTTGTTATGTGCTTTTCTCCTAACCGCAAATTTTTATAGCACTCATTACAAATCGAATACACATTGTCGTAGGCTTTTTTAACAAAATAAGGAGCCGAATTCACTGTGGTAATGGCAAAGATTTTATTAATTCCCGATCTATCAAATTTTGTAGAATACTCGCTTGAAACATCAGCCCTGATTTCTTTGCATATATGGCAAACCCTTGCATCGCCCCCAGTGCTCTCGCTTTTCCCTAAGTTATTTTCCCGCTTTACAAGCTCTAAATAATCTGGATGAATTGAAAGAATTATTTTTCTCCCATCTTTAAGCACTACTTTCGGCACTACAAGAACAAATCTGTTTTTTCTATTCGTGTCTCCAATAAAAAGCCTGATAAAATCCTCAGGATTACACTTTTTCTCACCTACATGGATATTGCCCTTTTCATCTACAAATATCCTATCTGTCACATCTTTTATTTTCGAAAGCCTACTAAGTTCTAATTGCCCTAATCCTTTTTTACCAGCTAGTTTAATGTAGCCTTTATCTGCAAGGTGCTTGAGCAATGTCCCTAATTCCCCATTAGCCATATCATTTTTATCCAATAACATGTGCAAATCACTAAGAGTACTTCTTAGCAAATATTTAAGTGAAGCTGTATCTCGGGACAGATAATACTGGGTTCCAGCACTGGCGTTGTTACCGAAATAATTGTAAGTATAAACAGAATCCTCAGTCAACTTATCTCCTAACTCAAAGTAAATACTATCTTCTTGCAAGTCCAATACCAAAAAAACTATAAAAGCCTCTTCGCCCTCTTTAACTTTTTTTAAACCTTTTACCAAAGAAGCGAATTCATCATCATTTTTGAAAGGAACAGTCCTGCCAATGAAAGCAGTCAACTTAGGTAAGCTCATTTGGAAACACCCCCTTCTTAATGTGATTTTAATATGTACACCCTCACCTAAAATATAACAAATACAAACCTTTTTGTCAATACTTTTATTCTGTATTATTATTGCGTATAATAAGAACGACCCCGATTATTCGATACCTATTAGGATTTGAAATATGTGTTTTTATTATATCGGGGTCCATTATAGATTACCTACAAGGGTTACTAATTAAAGATAGCCTTAGAGCAGTTTATTCTTGCTATCTACAATATACTGAACGTACCATCAAACTCGGCCTACACATTTTATTATTTGGTTTTCGTCACTATCACTTGCTTTTTCCTTTATTATCTCTACACATCCAAATCCTTGGGAATTCTTAGAGCCAATTCCTGCATCCACAGCCATTTGCAAAAGCTCTCGTGGACCTTTTAATGCCAACTTTCCGCTATAGCCTTTGATCACTGTATCTTTATACTTAACCAAACGCATTTGGCCTCTGCCAATTTTTCTTACTGTTAGTCTCCCAGAAGGCGCTTCCGTTCTGTGAAACGCTCGGTACTTTTTACGCAGATTCTTTTCTAAGAGTAGCTCATGGTCAGTCTCACCGGGTTGAAAGTAGCAGGTATACTTCCTGCCATCCGGTCGGAAAAAGGTACTGTAAACTACAACCGGTGATAGACACTTGAGCACAACTTGTTCTTTCTGAATGATATACTGTTGTACTGCCATTTTTTCAACTTTGACTTCTTGTTTGCCTAGCCGCAATTTGCTTTTAATTAAAATCCCGTTGGCTATAGACTGGCAAAACTCATCGAACGGTGAGGAAATAACCAAAGTAATCTTATCTTTAAATCTGATCAGGCCATTACTCCTATCGATTTGAAAAGGACCTAAAAGTCGAGAAAAAGTAAAAAGCTTAAAAACTCGACTGCCAGTCTGGTACCCCTTTTCATGCAAGAAAGTAGCCAAATCGGGGTCTATAGAATCATAGATCATGGCTTGTACAATATGATTGTACTGTAATGGTACTTCCATACTGCCATCGGTACTTAGCGTTAAGTAAATATGCATAGATTAAACACCTCAGCCACCATATTCCTATTAGATTCGGTATCTTAAAAAATAACTTGGCTAAACTAGCTTCACCTTCATATGTCAATATTATAATATTATACGGATGCTTCAGGCGCTTTAGATTAACTTCAATACAATACCAGCTATAAAATTCCTAGCGGGCTACCGCTAAATTGATTAGGGTTTTTCATGTCAGATTATTGAGCATATTCCTTTGTGAATTTTCTTTTTTCGGAGGAAATTGAAACCATTTATGTATATTTCAATCATAATCCAACCATCTCAGAAAATCGGTCGAGGAATATGTTTTTTATTGCGGGAAATATTGCAGGTTTTGGACAACCAGTTGCAGCTTCTGGTCAACTTCTGTTGAGAAATGCTCATTTCCTCGCAAGGGTTGTATGTTTAAGGAAACAAGCTTTTTCAAGAGAGGAATAATACGAGGAAAAGCTCTTGGATAGGGGAAAAATGGATTTTTCAAAAGCATTCCGCAAAGCTTCCTATAAGGGAGTAATATCTCTTTCTAGAGTGCTGATATGCACACCTCCTTAGACGCAGTTTCCTACTATTCAAAAGATCGCCTAGCCATACAGATAATTCCATTATGGTATATTTATACGACCTTTTTAGACAAAATCCTTTTTTTATACGAATTGCCTCATTCTCAATTAACACGATCATGCGCCTAACAAAGAAAACCAAAGAAAGATAATAAAAAAAACGACAGGGATTAAAACCCTTGTCGTTGTTGTCTTTTTGGAGCGGAAAACGGGATTCGAACCCGCGGCCCTCGGCTTGGGAAGCCGATGCTCTACCACTGAGCTACTTCCGCTCTTCGTAAAATACATTATATTGCTTTTCCGGCCACCTGTCAATGCTAAGCGTTTTGCAATGATTTGCCCTCTCCGTAACGTAAAAGCCGCATGGCATTGAAAATAACTATGAGAACACTGGCTTCGTGTACCAGCATACCGGAAGACAGCACCACCACATGGCCCAACACTCCGGCCAAAAGCACCAGGACCACCGCCACGGCAAAAACCACATTTTGTTTAATATTGCCCAAAGTGGCCCGGCTAAGACCGATCGCATAAGGCAATTTGTCCAGCCTGTCTGCCATCAGGACCAAGTCTGCCGTTTCCATGGCCACATCGGTTCCGGCGGCACCCATGGCGATACCCACATCGGCAGTGGCCATAGCCGGTGCATCATTGATCCCATCCCCTACCATGGCTACCCGGTGCCCGGCTCTCTGCAGTTCTTTAATGGCTTCCACTTTGCCCTGGGGCAGCATTTCCGCCCGGAAGTCGTCAAGGCCCAGGCGACGGGCCACCGCCTCCGCAGTGCGTCTGTTATCGCCGGTGAGCATGATGACCTGCTTGATCCCGATAGATTTAAGACCGGCAACCAGGTGAAACGCTTCCTCCCGGGGAACATCGGCCAGGAAAATGGTACCCAAAATCTCCTGATTTTCTGCCACCAGCACCGCCGTTTTCCCATCCCTTTCCTCGGCGACCATTGCCTCTTCCACTTGGTCGGTTACCTGAAGCCCGTGCTGGCGGCAAAGTTCCCGGTTGCCTACCAGAATCTGTTTCCCGGCAATCTCTCCTAAAACTCCCTTACCGGGGATGACTTGGAAATTTTTAACTTCAGGCAATTCTCCCAGATCCGCTGCTTTTTCCAAAATGGCTTTGGATAGAGGGTGTTCAGAAAGTTTTTCTAAGACGGCTGCTTTCAAAAGCATTTCCTCTTCTGTACCCTGATGGAGCCATACTCCAGTTACCCGCGGCTCCCCCAAAGTGAGAGTACCGGTTTTATCCATGACGATGGTATCTACTCTTCCGATCTTTTCCAGATGCTCTCCCCCTTTGATCAAAACCCCATGTTTCGCCGCATTACCTATCCCGCCACAATAGAGACGGGAGTGGCGATGACCAAGGCTCCCGGGCAGGCAATCACCAGCAAAGTGAGAGCCATGATGGCATCCGAAGTGATCAGATAGGTCAAGAGGGAGATCAGGATAATGCCGGGGGTATAGTAACGGGCAAAGTTCTCCAAGATCTGTTGGCTCTTTGCTTTCTCTTCCTGAGCTTCTTCCACCAGGGCCAGAATGCGGGCAAAGGTAGTATCAGAACCGGTTTTTTCTGTTTTGACCTCAAGGTAGCCTGCTTCCAGGATGGTGCTGCTGAAAACACCATCTCCGGGGCTCTTTTCCACCGGCAGGGACTCGCCGGTAATGGAAGACTGGTTGACAAAGGCTTGGCCTCTGACCACCACTCCGTCTACGGGAATTTTTTCCCCGGAGCGAATAATGACCATCTGCCCCTTTTCTACTTCATCCGCCGGTATTTCCCGCTCCTCACCATCGATGATTACTCTGGCTGTCCGAGGAGCCAGTTCCATTAATTTATGTAATGCCTCCCTGGTTTTGTCCAGAGTCCGAGCTTCCAGGTAGCTGCCAAAGGCAAAAAGGAAAGTTACTACCGCCGCTTCCCAGTATTCGCCGATAATAGTCGCTCCCACTGCAGCCAAGGTTACCAGGGCATTGATGCCTACCACCCGAAAACGAAGAGCCTGCCAAGCACTGAGAGCAATTTTGTAACCGGCGACTAAAGTGGCGGCGATCATGAAGAAATCCGCCAGAAAGCCGGGGCGGAATTTGCCCAGGAGCCAACCCAAAACGATGAAAGTGCCTGATACGACAATAATGATGAGTTTTTCCCAGGCCCGCCAAAGATCCCGAATGGCGTCCAGTTGGTTGCAGCCGCCGGCAGCCCCATAATCACATTGACAATCTATATTCGAATTCATTTTCTTCCTCCTGCAAACCCGCCAAAAACAAATTCCTTTACTTAAAGGACTTGATAACCTGTTTTGGCAATGATCTGTTCCAGATCTTCCCTGCTTACCAGGGCAGGATCATAAGTGATTTTGACTTTACCGGTAGTAAAAAAAACCGTAGCCTTCTTCACGCCTTTTTGCCTTTCCAAAATCTGTCCCAGCTTTTGAGCACAATCGGGGCAAGCCAGTCCTCCCAAACGCAAGCTGATTTCCTCCATCCATTGACACCTCCAATCAAAAGAATTTTTCCAAAACCGTCAGTTTTCTTTTGCCGCCATAATCCAGTCCCTCAATTCCTGTCCGGAAGGGACACGTCCTTTGGCTTTCACTTCTCCGTTGATGGCTACTGCCGGTAGAGCATAAACCTCATAGCGGGACATTTCCTCCACATCATCCACCTTGATCACCTGAGCAGCCACGCCCAAATCCGCCAGCACGTTAAAAATATCCCTTTCCAAGCCCTGGCAAACCGGGCAGCTATTAGATCCAAAGAGCCTAATTTCCATGGTTTTCACCACCTTCTTTGTTTACTATTGCTTAGCATGAGTCAGAAATCCGGAAGTAATTCCCGTCGGATAATGGAAGACAAAAAAGTCCAACATCGCCCGGCAGGAAATCATACGCCCGAAAAACCTTTTCTTTTTGTTGGCTTCAGTATAAGAAAAAAAGAACAATATTACCGTGACTTAAGGAGCTTTTTAGTGTGATCTCAATCACATTTATTGTCTTCTCTTCCCTATTGAACAATCCTTACAATCAATTCCCCTTTCCTGCAGCAAGGGAAGTTCCTACTGCCGGGCAGATGGCAGGTGGAAAAGTAAAGACTCAATTTGCCGGAAAAGACTAGAAACTGATGTTCATTTTCCGCAATAAAGAAAAGGCGCTTTTTACAGTCCCATTCAAAAACTGCAAAAAGCGCTTTCCTTTATTATCAAACACCCAAGAAAGCAGCTAATAAACCAGATGGTGCCTCAGGGCGGAATCGAACCGCCGACACGAGGATTTTCAGTCCTCTGCTCTACCAACTGAGCTACCGAGGCCTTTAAAAATGGCGGAGCTGACGGGAGTCGAACCCGCGATCTCCGGCGTGACAGGCCGGCATGTTAGACCACTACACTACAGCTCCGCATGTTCAGAGGGCCGGTCCTATAACCGGCCCTAAATAAAATGGTGACCCGTAGGGGAGTCGAACCCCTGTTACCAGCGTGAAAGGCTGGTGTCTTAGACCACTTGACCAACGGGCCTCGTTTAGGTCGGTATGCTCCGACCGAAATTCACCTGGTGAGCCATGAAGGACTCGAACCTTCGACACCCTGATTAAAAGTCAGGTGCTCTACCACCTGAGCTAATGGCTCCCGCCCCACAAGTATGTATTTTACACGAAAAACAGTTCACTGTCAATTGTTTTTTTCGGCACATTTTTGCGGGGGAATTGCAAGTTTAATTGCCACCCATATTTTGGCATCCTCTGATTGATTATACTGCCATCTTTGCCATCTCATTGGCAGATTTATATCCATGAATTTTTCTTGGGTAATTATTCATCCAGTTCTCAATTCGCCTAATATCTTTCTGTTTAAGCTTGCTGATATCTGTGCCCTTTGGAATAAACCGACGTATTAGCTTATTAGCATTTTCATTGGACCCACGTTCCCATGCGCTGAATGGGTGAGCATAATAGATTTTAGTCCGATGAGTGCCCGGCTTTCTGATTGAACTCTCTAATTATACACTATTAAGAAACTCGCTTCCGTTATCTACCGTAATGGTTTTGAACACTTCTGAAAAGCGTGCTCCGTACTCTCTTTCAAGCCTATCCAGCGTTTTCTTCACTGATTTCTGTGTCTTTTCCGGCATCTTTCGGATAATCTCTTTTCTAAACTTGCGTTCTGTTAGAACTAAGAGTGCGGCTTTGCCTTTCCCTTTGCCGCTTACAACACAATCCATCTCCCAATGGCCGGCTTCTTCACGAGTATTAGCTGCCGCAGGTCTTTCTTCAATGCTTCTACCTTTTAGATTGTTGTGGGCAACTCGTACCCTCTTATGGCGATTTTTTTTAGGTACTCGTTTTACTGGAAGGTTTTTATTTGTTATATTTGCAAATACTTCTTTGTCGATATAGTTATAGAGCGTTTTTGTGCATATACTAGTCTTAAATTTTAAGCCTTTTGCCCGGATTTCGCCAATGACTGCGTCAGGGGTATATCCCTCTTTGATAATCTTTTTTTCAATGTAATCGGCTAGTCCATGGTCATGACCGATCTTTAAGCATGCTCCCTTATTAGCAGCTCTCTCCCGGTATATTCGCTCTGCTGTATCTGCACAGTATCTATCAACATAAACCAGGTCGCTTCTCAGCATCCTGACAGTTCCACGGGCAATCTCACGTTCGATGGTTCGCTTATGCTTGCCTAACAGCTTTGCTATCTCGCTGGGTGACTTCTTCTCCTTTAGAAGAATTTCAATCTGATAGCGTTCTTTTACAGTGATGTGTTTAAAGCGGCGGGAAGTCGTGGTACAATTGAGTTGACTCATGTGCTTTGCCTCCTTTATGTTTTTAAGCGTAGTTACCTTAAACATATCAGAGGTTTAGCCTTGAGTCTCTATTTTTTATTAAATGCGGCAATTAATTTTACAACTTACCGGCACATTTTTGCGGGGGTTAATTGCCAGTTTAATAGCCAACCAACAAAAGCCGCTAACCGGTAAGCCCTTTCTCTACAAAAACCAAATGCTGATACATCTCTTTTTTCGCCCGGTCAGGGCTTTTGGCCCGTATGGCCAAATAAATCTCCCGGTGCTGCTGATAGAGAATTTCGCTGTTGCCGGGAGTGCGAAAAAGCTTTTCCCGGCTGGTGCGCAGGGTTTGACGCATCGTATCCGCAATAGTATTCATCAACCGCATCAATAAAGAATTATGAGCCGCCTCCGCTATGGCAAAATGAAACTCAAAATCCGCTTCTTCCCCTAAAAGACCCATGGCCAGATCCTCTTCCATTTTTTTGATCACTTCAAACATGCGCTCCACATCTTCCTCAGTGGCCCGCAAGGCTGCTAAACCGGCAGCTTCCACTTCCAATATTTTTCTTAATTCTAATAATTCAAAAACCTGATCCTTTTCCATGAGCAGGAGCAGGGCCAGAGGCTCGATGATACTGCTTACTCCTTTCTGCCTGATGAAAGTACCTTCACCGGGTTTGATTTCAATCAAACCCATGGCTTCCAAGGCACTCAGAGCTTCCCGCACTGAGGCCCTGCTCACCTGTAAACGCTCGGCGAATTCCCTTTCCGAAAGTAATTTATCCCCGGGCTTTAAATCCCCCTGGGCAAAAAGTTCTTTGATTTGCTCGACGATTTCTTCATAAATCTTCTTCGTCTTGATCGGCTTAATGTCCATACATCCCACCCTTTTATTGTTATCCCCATCTCCTGCCAAATTTGATTCCGGCCAGGCCTAATCCCTGGCAACTGCCGGCGTCGGGTTGAAAGGCCATATTTTTTCGGCATCCCTATCCTTCTCTCCTGCCAAAATGGATTTGAATTGAAGGCCCACCGGGAGACGCCCGGATTAATTCTTTTCCGCAATATCCCTGGCCACCACCACTCCGGTGACGGAAGCCTGCATCAGACCCCGAGTGATCCCGGCGCCATCGCCAATAGTATATAAGTTTTCTATATGGGTTTCAAAACTCTTATCTTTCACCTTTACTTTACAGGAGTAGAATTTCACCTCAACCCCATAGAGCAGGGTATTTCTAGCATACATCCCCGGAGCGATCTTATCAAGAGCTCTGAGGGTTTCCACAATGGAAGTCAAGTAGCGCTGGGGCAAAACATAGCTTAAGTCTCCAGGAACGGCACTTTTCAAGGTGGGAATGGTAGTAGACTTTTTCAAACGGTCCACATCGGTCCGGCGACCCTTCAAAACATCCCCCAGGCGCTGAACCATGACCCCTCCCCCGGTAAGCATATTGGCCAGCCGGGCGATATAACGTCCATATTCAATGGGCTGGTTGAAAGGCTCTGTAAAACGGGTGGAAACCAGCAGAGCGAAGTTGGTGTTGGGGGTTTTTAAAGCAGGATCGGCGTAGCTGTGCCCGTTCACCACAGCAATTCCCCCGTCATAATGCTCTTCGGAAACAACGCCTCCGGGATTCATGCAAAAAGACCTGACCCGGTTATCAAAAGTGTCGGAATAATAAACCAACTTGGCTTCATAGAGATCTGCCGTCAGGTGATCCATAATGGAATTGGGCACCTCAACCCGCACGCCGATATCCACTTCATTATTTTCCGTCTTGATCCCCAACTTTTGCGCCTGCCTGGCCAGCCAGTCGGCACCGCCTCGGCCAGGGGCGGCAACCACATACCTGCTGTGGATCTCCCGAGGTTCCCGGCCCTTCTGCCGGACCAACACTCCCCGGGCCTTGCCGTTCTCCACCAGGATATCCTGCACTGTAGTCAATTCCCAAAACTCGGTATTGGTTTCATTCATCAAATGGACATACATGGCCTTCAAAACATCGAAAGCCAGCTCCGTGCCCAAATGCCTGACCGGGCAAGGTATTAGCTGAATACTGTGCTTGGAAGCTTCGTACATGATGTCTTCCACTTTTTTCGTATTCAAACCGTAGACTACCGGGCTGGCTCCAAACTGCAAGTAAATACCATCGGCATAATCCACCAGCCGCTGGGCCTCTTCCCGACTGTAGTAGTCGGTAATCCGTCCCCCTACTTCCGGGGACTTGCTCAGTTTCCCGTCACTGAAAGCACCCGCTCCCGACCAGCCGCTGGTTATACTGCAAGGATCGCATTCCCGGCAGGAACCGGTCTTCCTGGCCGGACAGGCTCTCTGATCAATGCTTGGCCCCTTATCCAGGATGAGGATGCTCAAATCCTCGCATAGCTTGCTCAATTCCAAAGCGGTGAAAATACCCGCCGGCCCGGCGCCGATAATAATCACATCATAATAAGAACTTCCCACCCGAAAATACCGCCTTTCTTCTGGGCATAAAAATAACTCAAACAGAAGGCAAACCACTGTCCATTTGAGCTATCATCAGACCGTCCCCCGGATTAACAATTTTGATCCAAGGCTAGTATAGCAACAAAGCCGGAGGAGGTCAAGAAAAGGCGAATATTTTCCCCGCCGCTGCAAACATTATTCAGCTTTTTTCCGGCGCTGCCCAAAAGCTGATCCGCTTCAAACCCAAGGCGCGAACCAGGACAACACTGATCGCCGCATCGGCCGCATGATGGAGGGCCGTGCCTAAACCAACTACCACTCCCCAGGTATAAACATCGAATCCAAAAGGAATGACTATGAGAGCCTCCAAGCCGGCGTGAACCGGCAGGGCCGCTCCCAGAGCCACATAATAGGGTTTCCCTTTTTGCACCAAGAAAGCTGCTGTTAAACCCACAAAAAGATGGGTAAAAGCCCGGGCTGCTACCACCGGATCTGCCACCAGCAAAAAGCCAAATGCAGACGCCAAGCCTACCATGCCGGCTACCAGGGGACTGACCAAGGCAGCCAGGAATAAAGGCACATGGGAAGCAAGAGTAGCAGTAAAAGGACCGATGATAATGCGGAGGTAAGGACCAAATACCAGAGGAATCAAAAGAGATAAAGCAGTCAGCAATCCTCCTAAAGCAAGCTGTCGAGTTTTCACCCAAAATCCCTCCCGACTAGTCAGCTGTCTTTACAGCTGACTGTAAAGCTGTCTTTTCCTTATCCTACTTCCCCCCGGCTCTTCTGTCAATCCCTTATTGCAGGCAATTATTCATTGGGGAATTGCAAGTTTAATTGCCACCCATATTTTGGCATCCTCTGATTATACTGCCATCTTTGCCATCTCATTGGCAGATTTATATCCATGAATTTTTCTTGGGTAATTATTCATCCAGTTCTCAATTCGCCTAATATCTTTCTGTTTAAGCTTGCTGATATCTGTGCCCTTTGGAATAAACCGACGTATTAGCTTATTAGCATTTTCATTGGACCCACGTTCCCATGCGCTGAATGGGTGAGCATAATAGATTTTAGTCCGATGAGTGCCCGGCTTTCTGATTGAACTCTCTAATTCTACACTGTTAAGAAACTCGCTTCCGTTATCTACCGTAATGGTTTTGAACACTTCTGAAAAGCGTGCTCCGTACTCTCTTTCAAGCCTATCCAGCGTTTTCTTCACTGATTTCTGTGTCTTTTCCGGCATCTTTCGGATAATCTCTTTTCTAAACTTGCGTTCTGTTAGAACTAAGAGTGCGGCTTTGCCTTTCCCTTTGCCGCTTACAACACAATCCATCTCCCAATGGCCGGCTTCTTCACGAGTATTAGCTGCCGCAGGTCTTTCTTCAATGCTTCTGCCTTTTAGATTGTTGTGGGCAACTCGTACCCTCTTATGGCGATTTTTTTTAGGTACTCGTTTTACTGGAAGGTTTTTATTTGTTATATTTGCAAATACTTCTTTGTCGATATAGTTATAGAGCGTTTTTGTGCATATACTAGTCTTAAATTTTAAGCCTTTTGCCCGGATTTCGCCAATGACTGCGTCAGGGGTATATCCCTCTTTGATAATCTTTTTTTCAATGTAATCGGCTAGTCCATGGTCATGACCGATCTTTAAGCATGCTCCCTTATTAGCAGCTCTCTCCCGGTATATTCGCTCTGCTGTATCTGCACAGTATCTATCAACATAAACCAGGTCGCTTCTCAGCATCCTGACAGTTCCACGGGCAATCTCACGTTCGATGGTTCGCTTATGCTTGCCTAACAGCTTTGCTATCTCGCTGGGTGACTTCTTCTCCTTTAGAAGAATTTCAATCTGATAGCGTTCTTTTACAGTGATGTGTTTAAAGCGGCGGGAAGTCGTGGTACAATTGAGTTGACTCATGTGCTTTGCCTCCTTTATGTTTTTAAGCGTAGTTACCTTAAACATATCAGAGGTTTAGCCTTGAGTCTCTATTTTTTATTAAATGCGGCAATTAATTTTACAACTTACCAGGCAATTATTCATTTTCTTCGATTAAAACTCCGATCTCTTTCAGTCTTTCCTCCACCCGGTTCAAGACTTCCTGGCTAAGAGCTTCCACGGTATGCAGATGGACCCCTCCCGTCAAAGCCGCCAGCGGCTGGGCCCGGGATTCCTTCAATTTTTTCACAAACTCAGCCACCTCCCGGCGGGAACTGAGCATTAATAAACCGGTAATCTCACCATAAATAGGATGTTCCACGATCACATCCACTACCCGGCCGCCGCAGTCCACAATCTGGTAGAGTTCCTTTTCCAAGCCGGCCAAGTCGTGATGGACCACTGCAAATGTGCGCCGGTAGAGGGGCAGGGAAACAGCTTGAGCAAGCAAGTAACCCTGGGGAGTGGCCAGGATATCCAGGCCGCCGGCCCGCAAAAGGGCGATATCCTGCACAATGACCTGCCGGCTCACTCCCAGGGAATTGGCCAGCTCTCCCCCGGTAACCGGAGAATCGGCCTCCTGCAAAATTTTCACGATTTCTTCTCTCCGTGCCTGGGGTGTCATGATGTCATCCTTTCTATTTACATCAGGGCTCTATTTTGGCCCCATAACGTTTCAAAACGGTAACAATCCCATGTCCTAAAGTAAAAACCACCAATCCTTCGCTCAAGCCGATACTGAAGACAGTCAGCCAATAGGGCCACCGAAAAAGCAAATGCAAGTAAGCGCTGACTAAAAATGCATTAAATACCACCGGAGACAAATAAGCCAGGATAGACCCCCGAAAATAATAAGTGACGGCCGCCGCCAACAAAGTGGTCAGACTGCCTCCCAGCACATCAACCAGACCCAGGCCTCCGTACATATTGGCCACCAGGGCTCCCACGAAAAGACCCGGCACTGCTTCCAAGTAGAACATGGGCAATAAAGTGAGCCCTTCCGCCAGCCGCAATTGCACCACCCCATAGGAAATGGGCTGGAACACGATACAGAGAACCACATAGAGAGCAGCGATAAGAGCCGCCCTGATCAATTTATAAGCCATCCTTCCGCCTCCCTGCCAGCGCCTATGATCTGATCACCACCGCCGTGCCGGAAGCTGTTACCATTAACATCCCATCCCGAACCACTTCATAATCCACATCCACCCCTACCACCGCATTGGCTCCCAAGCGCCTGGCCTCCTCCGTCATTTCCGCCAAAGCCACCCGGCGGGCCTCATTGAGCTTTGCTTCATAAGCTCCCGAGCGCCCTCCCACTACATCCGTGATGCTGGCAAAAATATCCCTGATCACATTGGCGCCCATGATGGCTTCGCCGGAAACAATGCCCAGGTAAGCGGTAATAGTCCGCCCTTCCACATTCGGGGTAGTAGTAACGATCATTTTTCCTGCCTCCTTTTTTCCTCTCCCTCAAGGGAAAACAGAGCTTTTTTCCCAGCTCTTCTCATTATAGATCCGGATACCTTTTTGCCGCAGCAGAGCCGCTGTCACTCCTTCTCCCTTTATCCGGCGTCCTTGAAAAGAACCGTCATATATAAAGGAAACGCCGCAAGAAGGGCTGTTTTCTTTCAGAATAGCCCAAGAAACGCCGGCTATTTCACAAAGACGGACCACTTCCTGAGCACCCCGGATGAATTCCCGGGTAACATCCCTTCCTGCTCGGGTCAAAACCCGCGCCTGTCCCAGAAGAACATCCCCTCCTGAACCGCCGCAGATTTCGGCCGCATCCCGGGGCGTGGTCAGGCCTCCCAGCTGTTCCGGACACACAGGCAGGGCTTTCCCCTGGGCCAGCAGTTCTTTTAACTGGGGCAGCTCATTATCTCCTCCGTCATACTTGCATTTCACTCCCAGCAGGCAGGCACTGACGCAATACATGGACTACCCTCCTGTCTCACTTCTCTTCCTCCGGGCTGTCCGGTTCACCGGCCCGGGGACTTCTGATCCAAGCCCATCTGATAATTTCTGCTTCCGCTATCTTTTCCCTTCCGCTAGCTTCGCCCAAATGGGATTTTGTCTCGATTTCAATAAAACTAGTTCCCCACTGTTTTGCCCGGCCGGATTCTTCCTCTGGGCAAGCGCTTATTTTAGCAAATAGTTTTTCCCAGAGTTAGAATTATATTTCTTTTTCGGGAAAGTTGGGACTGGCCGTCTCTTGACACTCTATTGGCCGCTGATTATACTTAACATATGTTAAAGGATTTCCAGACTAGAAGGATGAAAGCGGGAGCTCCCCATCATACCCGGGGAGAAAACTGAGAAAGGATATGGGGATTATGGAAGAAATAACCAACAAGCTGACCCAGGACCTGGATGTCTGTACCTCAGAGTTGGTCCACCGGCTCCGATTTCTCACCGCCCAGGAAGACAAACTGACCGGCATCCAGTTTTTTGCCCTTCGCCTATTGGCCAAAGAAGGCCGGATGAAGGTCACAGAAATTGCCTCTTATCTGGGAGTAACCCTGAGCGCTGTTACGGGCCTGGTCAACCGCCTGTATAAAATGGAGCTGGTCTACCGGGACCAGGATGAAGGGGACCGGCGGGTGGTCTGGATCCGCCCCTCGGAAAAAGGCTTTTCTCTTTTAGCCCGGGCCAATGAAAGACGTGCCCGCAAACTGAAAAGCTATCTGGGGGAACTGTCTCTGGAGGATCTGGAAAAGTTCCACCAGATTATCCAACAGCTACTACTTCAAATGGAAAGGGATCGGTAAGATGATCAACAAGTACGTCACCACCATGGCAGTGACCCGTTTCCTTTTCGGCTTGATCAATTTTATCGGGGTGTTCTTCATGCTCCGTTACAACACCCCGGAACAGGCCCTCAGGGTTAACGGGATTATCGGTTCCATTGGACCTTTTGTTTTCCTTTTTGTCAGCATGGTCGGATTGGCAGGCATGGCCGGCAAAATCTCCACGCAAAAAATGATTCTCCTCATCGCCGGCATTATTCTCATCTGGCTGGGGACAAAAAATTAGGGGTGAATGACCATTTACCGCAATTTTATTTGCGCTCTGACGGCGACCCTTTTTTTTACCAGCACCTATTATTTACTGCTCCCAGCCCTGCCCCTTTATTTGACCGAGCAGGGCCTGGACAATTTCAGCATTGGTCTCATCATGGGCATCTTTTCCGTCACTTCTCTCTTGCTCCGACCCGTCAGCGGGCGCCTGATCGACTTAAAAGGGCGAAAGGGCATTATGTTCATTGCCATCGGCAGCTACCTGCTCAGCCCTCTTTTTTTCCGGCTGGGGACCGGCAGCCTGGTGATGGGGCTGGTGCAGATTCTTTTTGGTTTCGCCATCGGCAGTTTTACCACCGCTATCACCACTTATGTCGCGGATATTGCCCCCCGGCATTTGATGGCCCGTTTTATCGGCTGGCACAGCATTGCCATCATCATCGCCAAGGGGATGGCCCCCGCTTTGGGACTGGCGCTGGCGGTCCGGTATGGCTTCCCTTTAGCCCTGGGTCTTTCCATCTGCATCGCTCTGCTTTCGGTTCTTTTTGTCCATCGCCTGGAAGAACCGCCTCTTTCAACATCATCAAACAGTGTCTCCACCAGCTTCCGGGAAATAATCACCACGAAGATGATTCTCCTGCCCACCATCACCCTCTTTGCCGGCCTGATCACTTTTGGCGCCATCAACGTAATGCTCTCCCTTTTTGCTGCCGCCAGGGAGATCCCTAATCCGGAGCTGTTCTTCGTCATCCATACTCTAACCGTCATCGCCACCCGCCTCATCACAGGGAAACTGCCCGGATCATCCCTTTCCGCTCAGGTTATTTTTTCCATGCTGGTTTTATTTTTGTCTCTGGTTTTGATGAGTCAAGTCCAGCAATTCTGGCAGCTGATGGCCGTGGCCGTCATTTATGGTATTGGTTACGGGGCCATCTACCCGGCTCTCAGTTCCCTTTTGATCCTCTCCACTCCCGACCATTTAAGGGGAACAGCTCTGGGCATTTACACGGCAGGCTTTGATCTGGGAGTGGCGACGGGAGCCGTCTTGGCCGGTCTCTCGGAATTTATCGGATTTTCCATGGCCTACCTGGTAACCGCCCTCATCCCTCTCTTGGGACTGTTGCTCTTTGTCGCCCTTTACCTGCCGGCAGTGAAAAAAACTGCCGGGACGGATCTCTCCGAATAAACCCTCTTAGCGGTCAAAGTAAATGTTCTTTCCAGTGGCGGAAAGAGGAATGCCTACGATTATCTCTCCCTCCATCAAGCCCATTTCCCTGACCACCACCCCGATTCGGTACATGATCCGGTTGTCGGCATTAAGGATACTAGCCGTCTTGGCCGCCGAACCCAGGGCGATACCCAAGTCGATCAGTCTCCAAGCGCAAATAGGCCCATGAAATTCCTTGCCCGCCCGGAGAGGGGGCAGTTCCTTACAGGAGGGATAGCCGCAAGCACCGCAGTCCAAGCCTGACTCCTTGGCTCCTTTCAAGCCGATTAAAAGCACCGCGCTGGAACGGCGCACATTATCCCCGTCTCGATCAAAGTTTTTCCTGCCGCTTTTTTGCCCGTAATCCACCATGGCCCGGGCCAGTTCCTCCAGCTGGGAACCCTTTAGGATCTTGATCTCCAAGAAATCCTTACCTCCCGCTTTAGGGGCTGTTCGGGCCGCTACGGCCATCAATTCGGCCACCAATTCCATTCCTTTTCCTTCCATCTCTGCAAATCATCCTCCTTTAGTTTGTTTCCAATCTTGGTTCCACCAACTCCCACACTTCCGGCGGGATCAGTCCCAATCGCCAAAAAGCGATACCTCCCAGCCCGTATTTTCGGGCCAGTTCTAATTTGCCCCGGACGCTCATTTGATTTTCATACCAGACCTGATGTTCCACCCCTGCCTCATCCCGGTAGCGATAGAACGGAACATAGGCCTCCTGATGAAAATAGTCTTCCCCGGCTGAATTTTGGCGTAGCTTACTCACCTGATCCAAATCCACTACCCGGCCTCTGCCTCCGGCGGGCCAATCATAACCGTACAGGCCGATGCCCAAATAAATTTTCTCCGGCGGCATAATTCCGGCTGCGTATTGAATCACTTTTTCCACCCAATCCAGACCGGCCACCGGCCCCGGGGCGCTGCCCGCATAATGTTGGTCATAGGCCATTAAAACCATCCGGTGGGCAATGGCGCCCAAAGACTCATAATCATAGGCCCTGTACCAGCTGATGTCGTCCCCGGTTTTGGCCGGGAGAGAAAGGCTTAAAAGGTAGCCTGCCTGCTCCAGCTCCTCCTGGAGGAAGCGAACGAAGCCGGTGAAAGCTTCCCGGTCCTCCGGCAGGACCATCTCCAAATCCAAGTTTACTCCCTGGTAACCCCGATTGGCAAGATGGCTGAGAATGGCTTGGGCAGCTCTTTTCCAGGCTTCTTCCTCCTGCAGGAAGGCATGGAGCAATCGGCCGTCACTCTGGTAAACCATGGCCCATAAACCCATTCCTTGGGCCCCAGCCAGTTCCATTCCCTGCGGGAAATAGACCCTTTCTTTTACTTCCCCATTTTCCTCCAGCTGATAAGAATTGAAAAGAACCGCATCTACTTTATCCAAATTATTGGATAGGGAAGTATAAGATTTGGCGTCCACATAGTAACCCCAGACTGAACCGGTAAAAGCGGACGCTCCCGTCTTTATCTCCACGCCTCCCTCCCTGCCCAGCCAGGCCACATGGGCTCCCAAAGCTTCTCCCACAAATCTCAAAGGGAGCAGAATTCTTCCTTCTATCATCCTGGCCGGCACATCCAGCGGATAAAAGACTCCGTTGACTCTGCCCCTCTTTTCTCCCGGCTTCAATTCGATGAAGGATGCACTTTTTTTAATTACCGCTTTTTCCTCTTTCGGCAGCCAGTCCACCTGCGCCCCCATTTTTGTAAAAACCGCCCTTAAAGGCACCAAAACCCGCCCTTCCTCCAGAATCGGCGCCACATCAAAAGTGAGTTCCCGGCCGTCCACCGTCACGGGAAAGGGTGCTGCCCCCGCCGTCCCCGTCCAAGCCAGGTTCAATACTAAAAGCAGGAAAAGCAGGAAAAAAGCTTTCCTTGCCAAAGCAAAATCCCCCTTCGCTTTCATCTGCCCATAATCAAGGGAAAAAGCAGTTCCCAAATGTTTTTAATTCTACCGGAAACCAAATGATTCCTGCCGGGAAGCCAAGGCGCTCTTTTTTCCCAAAAAGAAAACCGGCCGGTTAAAGGCCGGTGGTCATCCGGAAAAGAAATCCTATTCTTTCGCCAAGTCCATAAAGCGAGTGAACTCAGCCAAAAAAGCCAGCTCCACCGAACCGGTGGGCCCATGCCGGTGCTTGGCGATGATAATTTCCGCAAATCCTTTGAATTCACTGTCCGGATCATAATAATCAGGCCGGTGAATGAATAAAACCACATCGCTATCCTGTTCCAAGGAGCCTGACTCCCGCAGGTGGCTCAAGGCCGGTTTCTTATCATGGGTCTGTTCCACTGCCCGGCTCAGCTGGGACAAGGCCAGGACAGGCACATCCAGCTCCCGGGCCAGGGATTTCAGGGAGCGGGAAATTTCCGAGATTTCCTGCTGGCGGTTTTCCACTCGGCGATGGGATTGCATGAGCTGGAGATAATCCACAATAATCAAACCCAATCCCTTCTCCGCTTTCAGACGCCGGCTCCTGGCCCGGATTTCCATGGCGGTAATACCCGGTGTATCATCTATATAAATGGGAGCTTCCGCCAGCCTCGCCGCGGCCAGGGCCACCCTTTTCCAGTCCTCTTCATTTAAATATCCTGACCGCAGTTTGCTCTGATCCACCATGGCCTCTGCGGCCAGCATCCTTTGGCTCACCTGTTCTTTTGACATTTCCAAGCTAAAAATGGCCACAGGAATGGACAGGGACAAGGAGGCTCTTTGCGCGATATTCAAACAAAAAGAGGTTTTCCCCATGCCCGGCCGGGCCGCACAGATGATCAAATCGCTCTTATGCAGGCCGGATAAATACTTGTCCAAATCTTTGAAAGTAGGAATGCCGGTAATATCGCCCTTATGCTTGGCCAATTTTTCCAGATAATCCATGGTTTCCAGCAGCAAGTCTTTTAAATGATAAAATCCTTGATAGTGGCGTTTTTCCGCCACCTGTAAAATCATTCTCTCCGCCTCATCGATGAGCACGGACACCTCTTCCTGGTCCTCATAGCACTTTTGCACAATACTGGTAGCCGCCAGAATCAGGGATCGCAGGAGAGATTTTTCCGCCACGATTTTCCCGTAATACTCGGCGTGAGCCGCCGTCGGAACAAGGCTGGCCAGAGAAGCCAGATAAGAAGCCCCTCCCACTTTCTCCAGCAAATCGTCCTGCCTTAATTCTTCACTTAAGGTGATCAAATCCACCGGTTCTCTTTTTTCATGGAGCCGCAGCATGGCTTCGTAAATATAGCGGTGGGCCTCCCGGTAAAAATCCTCTGGCTTCAACAAATCCACCATCAGGTCAATGGCGTCTTTGGATAAGAGCATGGAACCCAGAACCGACTGCTCCGCCTCCACATTCTGGGGCGGAACCCTTTCCATAGGAATACTCACCATTTCCCCTCCCCCTTGCCAAATCTTAACTGACTTCTTTTTTCCATTGCTCCCCATCGGGAGGAGATACTTGTTCCAAAAGCTGTTCCATGGTTCTGACCGGTACCACTTCTATGCCTTTTAACCCTACCGGCACATCCTTTTCATTTTCGGCCGGGATGAAGACTTTTTTCATGCCCACTTGTTTGGCTCCATAAATCTTCTCCACGATACCGCCCACCGGTTTGATTTTTCCTTGAATGGAAATTTCCCCGGTAATGGCCACATCCTGCCGGACCGGAATACCCGCCAGTACGCTGATCAAAGCCAGGGTTACCGCCGCCCCAGCCGAAGGACCGTCAATATTGCCTCCGCCGATCACATTCACGTGTAAATCATAATCCTCCAGCTCTTCCCCAATAATCCGGCGGACCACCGAGGCCGCATTGAAAACCGAATCCTTGGCTTGGCTTCCGGCAGTATCGTTAAATCGCAACATGCCTTTGCCTTTTTCCCGGGCCGGCAGGCTGACCGCCTCGATTTCCAAAACAGAACCAATAAAACCGGACACTCCCAGACCGAAAACCCTCCCTATCTCCGCCTTAGGCTCTGCCTTGCTGGTCACGTAAGGGCTGAGGCGGGCCGATTGGATCACTTCATAAATGTGCTCCTTCGTAATTTTCAAGGGTCCACCGGGCTGGAAGAAGGCCTTCCGGTAACGAGCCACTCCATAAGCATCCGCCAGCATACTATTGGCCTTTCTTCCGTCAATCGTATATTCGCTGATTATTTCCGGCACCTCCGGGTCTATCTCCACTCCCAATTTGACGGCAGCCTTGCTCACTATCTCCTGAATGTGGGCCGGGGTTAGGGGCTCAAAATAGACCTCAGCACAGCGGGACCTTAAAGCCGGGTTCAGCTCCCGGGGGTTTCTGGTGGTGGCACCGATTAAGACAAAATCGGCAGGAGCTCCTTCATTAAAAATCTTTTTGATATATTGAGGAATATGCTCATCTTCCGGATCATAATAAGAGGAATCAAAAAATACTCTTTTCTCTTCCAAAACTTTCAGCAGCTTGTTCAAAAGAAGGGGATCCATTTCCCCAATTTCATCAATAAAAAGGATACCCCCATGGGCATCGGTCACCAAGCCCAGCTTGGGCTCGGGTATCCCCGTATCCGCCAGGTCTTTTTTCGCTCCCTGGTATATGGGATCATGAACTGAGCCCAGCAGGGGATTGGTCACTTCCCTGGGATCCCAACGCAAGGTGGTTCCGTTCACCTCCACAAAGGGCGCATCCGGGCCAAAAGAAGAACCCTGCACCTGCTTTGCTGCCTCTAAAGCCAGGCGAGCGGCGGTAGTCTTTCCCACTCCCGGCGGGCCATAGAGAATAATATGCTGGGGATAGGGAGAAGCCAGTTTGGAGACTAAAGAAGCGATGGCCTGTTCCTGGCCCACAATCTCCGCCAGGCTTTTGGGGCGGAGCACTTCCATGGCCGAACGGCCCAATTTCACCTGATCCATTTTTTCCAAAATGGCCAGTTTCTTCAAGGTATGAGCATTCTCCGGACCGCTATTTTCTTTTAAGATCTGCATTTTAATATCCCGAACATATTCTTCATGCTTTTCCTGCATCTTCTCGGCAATGAGCTTCTCTAGCCGATCTTCCAAGGAGCGGCGGGAAATGAACTCCGCTATTTCTTCTTCAATTTCCGCCAGTATGGCCGGGATATCCTCTTCCCCGGGCGCTTCCTCCAAAGTGGGATCCTCGTAGACCAGCTTTTGCAGCCCCAAAACCCGCTTCGACAGGTCCTGGGCCCGAATACAATCCAAGGCTTCCAGTTTGCTGGCTTTTAGAACCAATCGATCCGTGCCGTATAGATCGCAAAGAAGATTATAGAGAGAAGTAGCCCGGTGATCCAGCTCGGCCTTTCGGCCCTTTTCCGGACCCGGAAACTTGCCGGCAATACCACTCCGCTGATCATCACTTGTCTTTTTCAACTGGCCCTCTCCTTCCTACTCGGCAACCACCCGCACCGTCAGCTCGGCAACCGCTTGCGGGTGAAGTTTGATCTTGACAGGGAAATCTCCCAGGGTCTTGATGGCTTCCGGCAATTCCACTTTCCTTTTATCTATTTCCTCCCCAAACTGGGCGGAAATAGTTTCGGCAATTTCCTTACTGGTCACGGACCCAAAGAGTTTACCCTTTTCTCCCGACTTCACTCTAATGGATACCGTCTCTCCGGAAAGCTTGGCTGCCAGCATCCTGGCCTCCTCCAATTCCTTGCTCTGCTTCTCCGCCTGCTGCCGCTTGACTGCCTCCAGTTCCCTGAGATTCCCGGGAGTCGCTTCTTTGGCCAGGCCGCGGGGCAGAAGATAGTTTCGGCCGTAGCCGTCAGCCACCTCCACCACATCTCCTTTTTGGCCGAGCTTTTTCACATCCTGCAAAAGGATTACCTTCATCTTATCACTCTCTCCTTTCCCATCTCAACGTTAATTTGCGGTAATTAAACAAGGGGTCAAAAGTGCCTAATAAGATCAAGGCGATGACGGTTAAAGGCAGGTTTATCAAGGCCACAAAAACAAGCAGCATTTTCCAGGTGGCTGAGATCGGCACTTTATAATAATAATAGACGGCCACCGACAAGCCTGTCACCAGCAAAATAGGCAAATAAACGTAAATAATATTTTGGCCGATGGCCACCAGCAAACTTTGCCCCCAAAAATCCCCGGCCAGGGCCAGACCGAGACCGGCAATGATCCCCCAGACACTGTACCAGGGCAACTGCCAGGTCCGGAAAGGGGGAATGGCCTGGAGGCGGTAGCCCAGCCTGCTCAACACCTGGCGGGCCAGCAGATAATTGATGCAGGAGGAAACCAGGCTGCCGAAAACCAGGACGCCGGGAATCAAGGTTATCATCCATCTGGTGCTCCTGATCACTGTCTGGCGAAACTCCTCTTCCGTAGTCCCCTCCACCAACACTCGGTCCAACAAGCCGGAACTCCGATAAAAATCTAAAACCCGATCCACTGTGCCCTCCATTTCCGCTTCCAAGCCGGCCAAAGAGCCGCCGATCAAAAGAAAACTGAAAAAAAGAACCAGGATGGTCCCTGCCGCAGCCGCCAGGCCTCCCAGCAGAACCGTAGTGCCCGGTGCGGACTGTTTTTTTATGAGATAGCCGAAAACCAATGCCATCCCTCCGTATCGCAAGCCCTGGAAAAGAGCCGTCAATGGTTCCGACAGGGTCACCATCAAGATTAACGCCGCAATGAGGGAAAGAAAACCGCTCCGCAAATCATAGCGAATAATAAGAACAATGATGGGAATGGGCCATAAAAAGCCGGTTACCGCCCCCAATAAGGGCAGATAAATACCGGCCAAACCCAGAATGGCCGCGATCACTGCCATGAAGGCACCCTCGGTCAAGGCGTTGGTTTGCCTGGTCACATGATCACCTCTTTCTACCTTCCAGGTGAACTAAAAGAGAAGACAGATCTTTATACCAGATTTCCGTTTCATGGTTCAAGGCGATGCCTTCCCGCAGTTTCTCCGCCACTTTGAGATCAATCCGAGAAAAAGTCAAGCCTAAACGCCGCCCCAGCACATAAAGGACAATCATCCCGCCGGCTAGGGCATCCAAAATCAGCTCTTGGCTCCCTTTCGCCATAGCCTTCAGCAAAAGCCCCACGGTGGATACCAGCTCTGCTCTCAACCAGTCAATCATGCGCAAGTTGCGTGAGATATCCGTCTCCCGTTCCCCTTTGTACAAGCCTAATCACCTCTGGTTTCCGTACTCCCCTGCATAAATCTTCGCTTTCCCCGAGATAATTCCTCTAAAAAATCCTTCAAGCTCGCCGCATAAAGAAGAAAAAGAGGGAGCAGCAGCTCCCCCGGAAAATAATTTCTATTCAACTGTAAAAGGCAAAAGGGCTATATTTCTGGCCCTTTTAATGGCCAAAGTCAACATCCGCTGGTGACGGGCGCAGTTTCCGGTCACCCTACGGGGTAGAATTTTCCCGCGCTCGGTAATATACCGGCGCAGGCGACTGACATCCTTGTAATCAATGGTTTCCAGCTTATCAACACAGAAGCTGCAGACCCGTTTACGGGAACGCTTCCGATCTCGCCGCACCTTCTTACCTCCTCATCTGTTAAAATGGAAAATCATCGCCGGACAAGTCAATTCCGGAACCGTCAAAGGGGTCCGGCTCTTCCTCCCCACCGGCCAAGGGAACAGTGCGGCCCTCTTTGGGCCAATCCAAAAAGCGGACGTTATCCGCCACCACCTCTGTCGCCTGACGCTTTTGACCGGTTTGATCTTCATAACTTCTCACCTGCAGGCGCCCTTCCACCGCTACCAGGCGCCCTTTGCCCAGATGGTTGGCAACTGTCTCCGCCAGTTTGCGCCAAGTTACGATTCTGATAAAATCCGTTTCCCTTTCACCTTGCTGGTTGGTATAAGGACGGTCCACCGCCAGGGAAAAAGTGGCCACCGCCGTACCGCTGGCCGTATACCGCAGCTCCGGATCCCGGGTCAATCTGCCGATTAAAATCACCCTGTTCAGCAAAATTCCACCTGCTTTCCGGTTTTTTCCTATTCCGCTTCAGCGGTTTCCGGTTGGACTTCTTCCTGAAAGGCATCATCCTCCAGTCTGACCACCAGCTGGCGGATGACTCCATCGGTGATCTTCAGAATTCTTTCCAACTCCTGTGCCACAGCTGCGGCGCCGCGAAATTGCATCAGCACATAAAAGCCTTCCCGAAATTTTTTCACCTCGTAGGCCAGCCTGCGCTTGCCCCACTTGTCCAGTTTGACCAGCTCACCGCCGTTTTCAACCACCACTTCCTGAAATCTGTTGACCAAAGCTTCTGTTTCTTCTTCCCCCAGATCGGGACGCAGAACATAAAGTGCCTCATAATTGCGCATATCTTCACCTCCTCCCTCCGGACTAACGGCCCCGTTGACAACGGAGCAGGGATGGCCCGTGCCCGGGCCCGGCGTCAAACCGCCGCTTAAGCATTATACCATAACGCAGAAAGCGGCGCAATAACCGCCATAAAACGCCGCTTTCATTCAGATCTGACCCGGAGAATAGCCGGTTTTAAGGACTTCAACATCCCCTCAAGGCGATACGCCTGCAAGAAAACAGACAATATTTCCTCAGGCCAGGGGAACTTTTAAATGGATCAGGGGAGCGTGCTGTTGCGCTCCATAGACGTCTGTGTCCCCGATACTGCCGGCCACCCGGGGGCGCTTAATGGTACATTTGATGGCGTGGGCCTGATCAAATTCCACAT
>JBMNIZ010000014.1:0-244112 GCA_050951405.1 Bacillota bacterium
CATTGGATTCCAAAGGGGAAATCCTGCTGACCATTATGGCTTCTTTGGCGCAGCAAGAAAGCCAATCGTTAAGCCAGAATGTAAAACTGGGTATTCAGTACCGATATCAGCAAGGAAAAATCCATATCAATCACAACCGGTTTCTTGGCTATACAAAGGATAAGGATGGCAATTTAGTTATCGTACCTGAAGAGGCTGAGATCGTCAAACGCATTTACAGAGAATATCTTGAAGGTTCCAGTATGCTACAGATAGCTAGGGGTTTGGAGGCTGACGGAATTCTGACGGGTGCAGGCAATCCCAGATGGCATACCAGCACCATCAATAAGATTTTGAGGAATGAAAAATATATCGGTGATGCGCTGCTGCAGAAAACCTATACGGTAGATTTTTTATCAAAGAAAAGGGTACCCAATAACGGTATAGTTCCACAATACTATGTAGAAAACAGCCATGAGCCTATAATCCCGCGTGAAATTTTTATGCAGGTTCAAGAAGAGATGGTTCGAAGAGCGAATCTCCGAGGAGGTAAAGGCGGTAAAAAGAGAGTCTATAGTAGTAAGTATGCTTTATCAAGTATTGTTTACTGTGGGCAATGCGGCGATATTTACCGACGAGTACACTGGAATAACCGAGGTTACAAGTCTATTGTTTGGAGATGTGTCAATCGTTTAGAGGAAAAAGGATCTGAATGTACGGCACCTACCATAAACGAGGAAACATTACAGGCAGCAGTGGTTAAGGCTATTAACGAACTTTTGGCTAAAAAAGAGCCCTTCCTCATAACGTTACAGAAAAACATAGCTACCGTCCTTAATGAAGAAAATGATAATGCCACTGATGGCCTTGATAGCAAATTGGAAGAATTACAACAACAGCTTCTTGTCCAAGCAAAGTCCAAGAATGACTATGAAGATGTGGCTGATAAAATTTACCGCCTTCGAGAATTAAAGCAAAATGCACTTGTAGAGAATGCTGAGCGTGAAAGAAAAAGGCAACGAATCGCTGAAATGACTGATTTCTTGAATGAACAATCCTACGAGTTGGAGGAATATGATGAGCAGTTAGTAAGGCGGCTTATTGAAAAAGTTACGGTATTTGATGATAAGCTCACTGTTGAATTTAAATCAGGTGTTGAAATAGATATTGAGATATAGGATATCAGAAATGGCGACCAATTGAGAGGTGTTACTTCCTTGATTGGTGGCTTTTCTTATTTACGGATTGACTTTGACTGTGAATATACGTATAATAATATCAACAATGTTGTTGATATTATTATTAATAAGGAGTGGACAACATGATTGATGTAAATGAGCTATTGGAAGAAGCTATTAGAGAAACTGAAAATCTAAATGATGGCGAAGTTTTTCTTGTTAAAGATTTATTCAAGGGATATGTGTGGAATAGGATACCCAGAAAGGATCGACTTCTGCTTGGAACGTTATTTTTAAACCATGTTAGCAAAATGAATGGTAATTTAAAGGCTATTGAAAAGACTTCATCTAATCAGCAGAGGTATAAAAAGACAATTGATAAGTTTTAACTATCTTTTGTGAAATTAAAAAAATTATAAATATGTTGAGTAGAAGCAAAAGATTTGGCTTGGAATTTTTACAGCAGTGAATCGATAAAAGGAGCATGCTTGATGGTAGATAATATTATTTAAATCAGTAGCAGAGAAATTATCCTCTCTGTCTTATATAGAAGGTATTGTTTTAGGTGGTTCACGTGCAAGGGGCACCCATACAGAGGATTCGGATATAGATATCGGCATCTATTACAATTCAGAATCATTTGACATAAATACTATTAATCAATTCGCTACAAAGCTGGATGATGAGCATAGAAATAACCTTGTTGTACCTCCCGGAGCATGGGGTGATTGGATTAATGGCGGCGGATGGTTAGTCATAAACGGGTATCATGTGGATTTAATTTTACGTGATATTAAACGTGTGGAACAAATAATGAAAGATACAGAGCACGGAATTGTTACTGCCAATTATCAGACTGGGCATCCCCATGGTTATATTAGTGCAATGTATCGAGGAGAATTAGCGATTAGCAAAATACTATATGCTAAGAATGAAAGCTTATGCGAATTAAAAAAACAGGCAGAAACTTATCCCAATGCTTTGCAGAAAAGTTTAGTTAACTTTTTTATGTTTGAAGCAGGGTTCTCTTTAATGTTTGTAAAAGCAAATTCGGGAACAGACGATAAATATTATATTGCGGGTCATGTTTTTCGTATAGTTTCATGTTTAAATCAAGTGTTATTTGCATGTAATAATGCTTATTGTATCAACGAAAAGAAAGCTATAAAACTGCTTGAAACTTTTGAACATAAACCTGAAAAATATACCGAGAAGGTAAATCATATTTTTGAAGTACTCGGTATCGTCACTTTTTGAATGCTACGACATGACCGAGAAGCTTTATAATGAAGTGAATGAAATTGTATCGGAGATAAATAACTTTTTAAACGAGGAGAGTTCAGATGAAAGAAAACAAATATGATGATAATATATTTTTTCAAAAATACAGTCAAATGAGTCGCTCGCAGAAAGGACTGGCTGGTGCGGGAGAATGGGAGACTTTGAAAAAGATGCTACCTGATTTTAAGGGTAAGCGTGTGCTTGATTTAGGATGCGGCTATGGATGGCACTGTATATATGCGATGGAAAACGGTGCTTCCTCTGTAGTAGGTGTTGATATTTCTCATAAAATGCTCGAAGTAGCAAAAGGAAAAACCCATTTTCCACAGATTGAATATGAATGCTGTGCCATAGAAGATGTGGATTTCCCAGAGGAGAGCTTTGATGTAATACTAAGTTCGCTTGCGTTTCATTATGTAGCAGACTATGAGAATTTAATAAAAAAGATATATAGGATGCTGAAGGCTGGTGGCAATTTAGTTTTTACAGTTGAACATCCTGTTTTTACTGCTCATGGAACACAAGACTGGTATTATAACGAAAAAGGAGAAATACTGCATTTCCCGGTGGACAATTATTATTATGAGGGCAAACGGACAGCTATGTTTTTGGAAGAAAAGGTTACAAAATATCATAGAACACTGACCACATATCTAAATACACTGCTTTCAAATAGTTTTATAATAAATCAGATTGTGGAGCCACAGCCGCCAGAGAACATGATGGATATTCCGGGGATGGCGGATGAAATGCGACGCCCAATGATGCTGATTGTATCGGCAAAAAAGAAGATGTAATAATATAGAAAAAATAAACGAGGAGTATGTAAATGAGATCAGAAAAAGAAATGATGGATTTAGTACTTTCTTTAGCAGAACAGGATGAACGTATTCGAATTGTGACCCTTGAGGGGTCACGCGCAAATATTAATATACCTAAAGATGAATTTCAGGATTATGATATTACATATTTTGTAAGTGATATAGAACCGTTTATATCTAATGATGACTGGCTTAATCAATTTGGGAATATAATAATGATGCAAAAGCCGGAGGATATGGAATTATTCCCACCTGAAGAAAAGGGATTTTCCTATCTTATGCTATTTGATGATTACAATAAAATTGATCTTACCTTATTGCCCTTGGAAGAGTTAGATAATTACCTAAAGGGCGATAAATTAATAAAGGTTCTAATTGATAAAGATTGTAGAATTAAAAGGGACATAGTTCCGACTGATATAGATTATCATGTAAGAAAGCCAAGCGCAAGGGAGTATGATGATTGCTGCAATGAATTTTGGAATGTAACACCTTATGTTATTAAAGGATTGTGCCGCAAAGAGATACTGTTTGCAATCGATCATCTGAACCAGATTCTACGGTTTGAACTACTTAGGATGATGTCGTGGAAGGTTGGGATAAAGACAGAATTTTCATTAAGTGTTGGGAAAAATTATAAGTATATTAACAAATACATTGATGAAGATCTATGGAATAGATTATTATCTACATATCGCATGGATTCCTATGAAAATATTTGGAAGTCATTATTTATATGCCACCAATTGTTCAGGGAAGTGTCCAAAGAGGTAGCAGAACTACTGGGGTTTGATTATCCAGAGTATGATAAGAACATAACAAGATATACCGAGGACATGTATAAAAAATATGTTGAAAATGACTATTTTTAAAGATTAGCAAAGATTATTAACCATAAGCAAGGGGTGTAAATGTATGGAAAGTACTGATGTTATAAATGAAATTAGAGGTATATTACCTCGTAACTCAATTGGAAAATATGATTTACTAACTATTTTTACACATAAAACCGTTTTTGATAAAATTGTAAAAGTACTATCATTGGATTTTCAAAATAAAGTAGATTATGTGGCTGCCCCAGAAGCAATTGGATGGATACTAGGCACTGCCATAGCCAAAGAACTTGGAGTGGGGTTTATTGGAGTAAGAAAAGGTGATAAGCTGCCATACGCAAAAGAAGAGATTATTTCGACACATTTTACCGACTATTCAGGTCAAGATAAAAGCTTTGAAATATCTAAGAGTTCTATTGTGAGGAACAAAAGAGTTTTGATTGTAGATGATTGGATAGAGACAGGTTCTCAAATGAAGGCTTTAATAGCTTTGTTAGAGAAATTGGATTGCAGCATTATTGGGTTGGCTACTATTGGGATTGATATAAATGAGGTTACTCAAAAATGGATAGACAGCAGTTTTGTAGCTTATATTGGCTCAAACATATAATAAACCGAAAGAAAATCTTGAATCAAAATTTTGGATGGCGTTAATTTACAATACAACGAAAGATGTTTACTCTTTTTTTATAAATTTTAAGAGGCGTTAAAAAACAGTTTTCAGACGAAAGGAGATCGAAGTTGAGTATAGATTTAAGTAACAAAAAAATTCCGAAAGAAGCAATTCAAGCATTAAAAACTATAGCGGAACTACTTGATAATATGTTAATTGGGGTGTATTTGTATGGTTCGGCAGTAATGGGTGGTTTACGTATGAATAGCGATGTAGATATTTTGGTAATAACAAATCAAAGTTTATCTGAAAAAACTCGAAGGAATCTTACAAATAGGTTAATGCTTATATCTGGGAAAATAGGAAACATAAAAGATATGAGGCCTCTTGAAGTTACGGTCATAAATCAAAAGGATATTGTCCCTTGGCATTTCCCCCCCAAATATGAATTTATGTATGGCGAGTGGCTAAGAGAGCAGTTTGAAAAGGGAGAAATTCCTGAGTCGACTTATGATCCGGATTTAGCAATACTTTTAGCACAACTAAGAAAAAATAGTATTAACCTTTTGGGACCAAAGGCAACAGAAGTAATTGAGCCTGTGCCAATGACAGATATTCGAAAAGCAATTAAAGAATCGTTGCCCGGGTTGATAGCTAGCATTAACGGTGACGAACGCAATGTGATTTTAACTTTAGCCAGAATGTGGCTGACAGCATCTACTGGTGAAATTCGCTCAAAAGATCTGGCAGCTGAATGGGCGATACCTCAATTACCCGATGAGCATGCTACTTTACTCAACAAAGCGAGAGAGGCTTATTTAGGAGAGTGTGTTGACAAGTGGGAAGGAATGGAATCTGAGGTGGCTGAACTCGTTAATCATATGAAAAAGTCTATAGAGTCTTCCCTTAATATCCAATTACCTTTTCGAATAGTTTAAATATAACAAAGACTAGTTGTTAATGTGCATTATTGATTGCTTCGATATGTTCCCCCATATATCAGTTTCTTAAAAAATAATCAAAATACCGTTGATACGTTCCCGCGAACGAAAGGGTTAAAAATCAGCTTAAGACATCAATGCCATCAACTCGAGCCATGTTGAGTGCGTGGTATTGATGAGTGCGTCCAGCAAAGCTGGCAAATGCTAACAGGTGAAAGTCCTGTAGTGGTAAAGGTAGGGCAGCCACTTAGTCAGTAACCAGCGTATGGAGTAATTCATGCGTTGAAGCGTTACGGAATGTTCTGAAAGGAACAGGCAAACTGACGGGTCGTAACATAAAGTGAATACTGCCGCACCGTTATTGACATTCCCGAAAGGGAACAACAGGGAGTCGAGCTGGGTTATCAACAGCGAAGACAGCAGACGGTATGAAGAACCCTAAATGCAATACCTAAGAACCCTGCGGTGTAGAGGTAACGACACGTCAGGAAAGTATTTGTCGGAACTGGAGAGAGCCTACTTTGCACAGGAAACTGTAAAGAGGACGCATATAAGCGAAAGTGAAATTGCAGTCCTGCAAAGAGGCAGTCAGAAGTGCCCATAGTACCAATGATTGTGCAGACAACAAAACTGTACATAGGAAAGGGGCACAACTTTATTCAAGTCTGTAGAGGAGGTAGGTACTGGTGATTGCCGATAAAGCTATTAACACCCATGAAAAAGTACGAAGCATCCAGAACAGACTATACCTTACAGCCAAAGCTGACCGAAAGAGAAAGTTCTATGCGATGTATGACAAGATATACCGAAAGGATATTTTGGAGGAAGCATGGAAACGGGTAAAAAGAAATGGTGGGGCAGGCGGAGTTGATAAAGTTAGCATTATTAGACGTGAAAGCGTACGGCGAAGAAAAACTGCTGGACGAAATAGCGGAAGAACTGCGGAGAGAGAAATATCGGTGCAAGCCTGTCAGACGAACCTATATTCCAAAGGCCGATGGCAAGAAAAGAGCATTAGGAATACCTACGATTAAGGACAGAATAGTACAGATGGCGGCAAAGATAGTAATCGAGCCGTTATTTGAAGCTGATTTTCAGCCTTGTTCGTATGGATTCCGACCAAAAAGAAGTGCACTACAGGCAATGGACAGGATATTCGAAGCAGCTGATAAAGGCGGTGCTTTGTGGGTAATTGATGCCGACATTAAAGATTATTTCGGCAGTATAAGCCACGATAAACTACTTTTACTGGTAGAGCAGAGGATAACTGACCGCAAGGTGCTGAAGCTTATAAAAGGCTGGCTGAAAGCAGGAGTGCTTGAAGCTGGACAATATAGTGAAAGTACACTTGGAGCACCGCAGGGTGGAGTTATATCGCCGCTTTTATCCAACATATATCTGAATTATTTTGATGTATTCTGGAATAAAAGATTTGGGCACCTGGGCGAGCTGGTACGATACGCAGATGATTTTGTGATATTGTGCAAACGGAAAGCACAGGCAGAAGAAGCTTTAAAAGCGGTGAAATGGATTATGAATAAGCTGGAACTGACATTACACAGTGAGAAAACAAGGCTTGTTGATATGTATTTCGGAAAAGATAGCTTTGATTTTCTTGGCTTCAACAACAGATTTCAGCGGTTCAGAAATAAAAGCTGGAAGTGGTATTGGACATTACAGCAAGTTCCATCCAAAAAGGCTATGAAGAAAATGAGAGCCAACATCAAAGAGGTGTTTTCCAGTCCGAGCAAACTACTGTGGAGCATGGAAGAAATGGTGAAACTGCTCAATCCTAAAATCATTGGCATGAGAAATTATTATGCCAGACGGTTTACAAGACCATGGTTATGGAAGATAGAGAAGTACATCAACTCAAAATTTACCCGGTGGTACAATCGGAAGAAACAACGCAATTACAGGCTTGGAAATGCGGCAAAGGTCAGAGAATTGACCTTGCAGGCAGGACTAGCAAGTATTTGCGGCTGAATGCTGAAGGAAGAAGAATATCGGAAAGCCGTATGCGGGAAAACCGCACGTACGGTTTGATGAGGGGGCGGTGGCAACCCCACTGCTCTACTCTATCAAATGTAAAAAACAAATAAGCGCCTGAAAAACGGCCTGAATACAGGGCTTTCAGGTGATTTGCCATCTGCCGAAAATGTGCTTTTTGGCGGCTGGGATGCCGGAAAGCCCTGTATTTTTATGTGCGTGATTGTTCGCGGAAACACATCCACAGCCTTTCAGGGCGGCTTCCGGCGGACGGGGTTGTGTAGACGGAAAAGACGGTGGTTGATTGTATGAGGGAACATGTCTGCCGGAACCATCGGCGGCAAAAAACGTCAAATGATATGCCGCCGCTTGATATTATTTTCCAGTAAGTATACGATGTTGCTGCCAGCGGCTGCATTTATGCACTGTTTACCGCCGCGGGATCCATGCAAAACATGCATTGGAAAACACAGGTCACGAAGGAGGGATGGGCGGAGATGCTCCCGATATATCTGTCGATGCTTGATGGCGATGACGAAAAGAGCAAATTCGAATCGCTTTACCTTACATACAGAAAGCTCATGTTCCACGTCGCAAACGGCATATTGAACGACGAGGGCCTCGCGGAGGACGCCGTGCATCAGGCTTTTCTAAAAATACTTGAGAATTTCGATAAGGTGGGCGAAATTTCCTGTCACAAAACAAGGAGCTACGTTGTTATTATTGTTAGGAACGCCGCCATCAATATGTATAACCGCCGTAAAAGGCATCCCGCCGTTCCGATTGAAGAGGCCGCGTTCTGCGCCGCCGGAGAAAAATTGGAACGAACCGATGATTTGGATAGCCTCGCAAAGGCCGTGCTGAAGCTGCCGGCAATATATAAGGATGCGCTGAAGCTGAAATACGTCCAGGAATTTTCGAACGCGGAAATAGCGGGGATGCTTGGTATTTCCGAGACGGCGGTCAGGAAGCGGCTCGAGCGCGCAAGGCGCATGCTTGAGGAGATTCTGCGAAGGGAGGATTTCTGCGATGAAGATTGATTTTACAGACGAAATGCTCAGGGAAGCCGTCGTCAGGGCTGACATCCGCGAACTGGAAGCCATGCCGGCGGATCATGAGATTGAGCATGAATTCTCAAAAAGGTTTGAGCGGAGGATGGGAAAGCTTATCCGCCGCGGCAAAACGGGAAGCCCGGTTGGAGCAATAGCTTTTTTGCGTAGGCATATGGTCGCTTTTGTTGCTGCAATCATTATCCTGTTTGCGTCCGCAATGAGCGTATCGGCTGTGCGTGCCGCGGTATTTGAATTCATAACCGAGGCGTACGAAAAATTCACTCATATATTCTTTAATGAAAGCCGGTCATCAAGTGATTCGGCCGGTGAATTTATCGTACGCAGGCCGTCCTTCATACCGGAAGGCTTCGAGCTTGTCAGCGAAAAAACGGCCGGGCCCGTCCTGCTGGTATACGAAAAGGGCTCCGACTATATATCCTACAGACAGCAGCGCGTTGAGGACGTTTCAATGGATATAAACACCGAGGGAGCCGAGCTTGAGGAACTGGAGTTTAAAGGCCTTCCCGCAAAATACTATTCCAATCAGGGCGTCCAGAACCTGCTCTGGTACGACGGCGAATACCTGTATATGGTATCCTCCACGCTGGACAGGGATACTGTGTTCAGGGTCGCCGAAAGCGTTGAGGTTGGAAGCGGTTCATAATGCAGGCTGCAGATCGGCGCAAAGCCAATTTATGATCAATTTTTGAGTGGAGAAATGTCAGGATGAAAAGCAAAACGTGGATAATTGCCATCGTTATCGCATTCTTAGCCGTTATTTCAGCCTCCTGCGCCAAAACAGCCGGTAAGGAGCTGACGGATGATGAGGTTGTCGAGCTGTACAATAAAGCAACGGAAGCGTACGGCTGGTTTGATCTGACAACGATACCATGTGACGCTGAAAAATGCATCGAAACCGACGGCGAAAGATACTTCGAGGTTACTGAGCCGGGCATCGCTTCAAAAAAAGCGCTTGCAGACTATCTCAATGAGTTTTTCGCAGACGATATTACTGAAGGATTGATGGCCATGTCGTCCGATAGATATGTGGAACATGAAGGCAAGCTGTACGTCCTGCCGGCGGACAGGGGGACTGACATTTTTAAGGGTGCAGAATCCTATGAGGTGGTCAGGGTATCGGAGAAGCAGATAAAGTTTACGGTAACAGTGGAAATATACGAGGACCCTACGCAGAAAAACGTAACCGAATACAAGCAATATGACTTCTTCCTGGAGTTTTCAGACGGCCGATGGAGATTCACAAACTTTGAGTTGGTAAGATAAATGCAGCCGAGGAACTACGGCTGCAATTGGTTCAGTTAAAACCATCGCGTCTTTTTGACATGAAAATCCTAAAAAGTAAAAGACTTGAATCGGCAGGGATAGCAAAATGCGTTTAATCCGCTTAAACTTAAAAATAATATTTTCGTCGGTCATCCTTTATCTGTTTTATGCGTTTATCGCTTTGTTTTTTCTGTTCTTCCTTGTCATGATGAATCAAACGCGATTCATCAACTATGCCGTATTTCTCGATTCGCTGGCCTATCTGGAGATCGCCGTTTTTATTCTGGCCTTTTGCCTGGCGGTATATTTTGCGCATCAGGGATACGCTCTGGAAGAGGCGTGTTTCGTTTCAAAACCCGCATGTTTGCTGGGCAGGCTTTCGGCGGTGCTGATCGCGTCGAGCTTCGTCTGCGCCGTTCCGCTCATATATATTGCCGCCGCGTCGGTGTCGGAAGGAACGGAGCTGTATTTCAGCTGCCTGGCCGCCGCGTATTTTATTTTGCGATGGCTCTCCCTGCTTTTGGTATCTCAATCTCTGGGCTTTCTGGCGGGATCTCTGTTGAAAAAGACCTTCGTATATTTGCTGGCTGCGCCGTTCGCGATCATATTCAGCCACCTGAACGGCAGCTTCCTTTCCATGTTCTTGAATGCGGACAGGATGACTGTTGTCTCCAACCTGCTGTCACTTCAGAAGCCGCTGATTTTCGGGGTGGACATCGATTACGCCGGACCACGCGTTGATCTGCTGTTCGCAGTGAAATGCGTGCTCGTTCCGCTGTTTGCGCTGTTTATAGCCGCTGCCGCGGTTGCAGCCACGCAAAAAAAGTTCACGCCGAAAACCGCGGCTGCAATGTGCTCATGCCTGGCGGTCATAGCGTTATTTTGCCATATTTACATATCCATATTTCCCAAGGGATATTCGTACGAAGATAAGCTGTACGTCACGGCGGACAGGAGCGGCGGCTACAGGGTCGCGTCCTATGAGGGGGATATCAGGCTTTCCGAATACGGCGATTACAAATGCCTTGCGACCGTGGAAAAAGGGCGCGGCGACCTGATGTTCAGGCTGGACGGTGTGTTTGAAATAAAAAAACTGACCCTGGAAGGGCGCGACGTACAATACAGCCGTTCGGGGGATTTTATCATTATCCCGGAGAAGGAGATTCCCGACCGGGCCTCCTTCTCCGTTGAGCTTTTGTATGGCGGGAGGGTGAGCTCCGGCGGCATGAAGCGCAGAGTTGGCATCGCCACCGCGCTCATAGGCAATCCGCAGATGGTAGTTCTGGACGAACCCACGGCCGGAATCGACCCCAAGGAAAGGATCGCGTTCTACAAGACCATCAGGGAATGCTTCGCGGGCAGGAACGTCCTGATTTCCACCCATATTCTTGACGACATTGAGATTCTGGCCGACAATGTCGTTATGCTCGCCCGCGGCGAGGTCACCTATTCCGGGAGCTACGCGGAATTCCGGAATTCGCTCAACGGCCGCCTGTTTCAAATAGCGGCGGAAGCCGGGGATCCGCCAATCGATCTGAGCGGCTGCCGCGTCCTGTCCGCCGAGAAACAGGGGGCGACGGTGTATTACAGGGTTGTTGGGTATGCCGGCATGATGCCCGGCAACGCAGTTCCCATACAGCCTTCGACCGAAGATATCTGGCTGTACTATCAGGGAGGTGCGGATGATGTGGGACAGGCGGGTTGACGTCCTCAGCGTCTGGAAATATTATGCCGCATTTCTGGTTTTCCTCGGTGCGGCGCTGCTGTTAAAGGACGCGGCGTTCTCGTCGGTTCTGTGGAGGGAAGGACAGCCAGCCGTGAGCAATAAGGCGTATTTTTATCTGCAATACCTTACCTGCATCTTTGTCGTAATGATAACGGCAAGGATGTTCGGGGAAAGCTTCAGGGCTCCGGCATGCGAATACGTGAAATCCTTTCCCCTCTCAACCCGGCAGGTTATCTTTTATCGTTATGTCCGGCTGTTTATTGTCCTGTTTGTTCCCCATGCCGCCGCCGTCGCAGTCATGTTCGGCAAGGTCAACGCCTCCATCTCGGATTATCTGGCCGCTTTCCCGGAATACGCCCCGTTTCCGGCCGTAAACATCCTCATCCCTTTGACTCACTGCGCAGTCGCTCTGAATTTCTACATGGCAATGACATTGTTTCTTATGCTGCTGTTCAGGGATGCGGTCATACCCGTTGTGTTGATTATGGCCTGGTGCGCGTTGGAAGCCGGGCCTCTCAACATCATTTTCCAGCGGTACGATATGTTCGCCGGGGCTTTTGGCCCGCAGGATTTTTACAGCTATCTTCCCCCAAACATCCTGTGGATGCTGATCGCGCAGCCCATATTGCTGTGCCTTGTGTTTGTTTTTTACGGAAAGCGAAGCTTCCTTGGCGCTCCTGTGCAAAGCTTCCGCCGCGTGTTCAGGAAACGTTCAGGGTTGGGATGTGCCCGTTTTGATAAAGAAAGGTGGAATGATTATGAAAATTAAACTTGCACTTCTTGCTGCCGCAGTTCTCGTTTTAGCTTCCTGTTCAGCCAGCCAGAATCCATCAAGCGAAAACTCTTCCGTTGTTGACGCAGATATGAACGGTTCTTCGGTCGCTTATGAAGTGGATTACAATACTATGTCGGCGGACTGGCCTATCTACAAGGATGTCACGGAATTGACAGAGGCGGCCAATGTAATCCTGTTGGGAAAGGTAACAGATATATCTTTTCAAGTATTGGATGATCGGACAACCCGGCCTCCTTCAGAGGAAACAGAGGAGTGGAATCGCAGCCTTAATACCATATATGACGTTGATGTTATAACATCGTATAAAGGCGATTCTCTTGAAAACATCAAAGTAAGGATGTTGGGCGGACAAAAAGGTGTGCGTGTGGAAGAACAACTCTCGGCACTTGGAGAGGACGCCGAAAATGGAATTCCCATAATGGAAGGTATGCCTGAAATCAAAATTGGCGAAACGTATTTGTTTGTATTGTATCAATACAAGGATACTATGCCGACATTGGTAAACGTGGGACAAGGTGTTTATGAGCTCCATGACCCTCTTGCAAAAGACCAATATTCCTTTGTTTCACCTAAAGACATTATATCTTATTTCGGCAAAGACAAATGGGATGAGTTTCAAGAAAAAGGCGTAGTCTCCGAATAAACCTAATTGAACACTTCGCTAAAAAGGGGCTGTAGCATATGAAAAATGTATTGAACTATAAAAAACTGGCTTTCTGGATAGTGTGCGCGGCGGTGATTGTCGTGGTCGTCGGGGCTGTATTGCTGATGGCAAATCCGGCCCAGACCCTTAAACTTCCGGACGTGGCATCAGTTTTTTTCGTGGAAATGGAGCAGTTCAACGACAGGTCAAGCGTCGGCCGCGTGGTTGTAACCGACGCCGGGCAACTCGAAACAGTTCTCTCGGCCATGGCCGGCGCGGAAAAAACGCTGGGGCGTTCCGTCAACGACTGCCCGACGCAGGATAACTATCTTATTGTAAGGCTTATTATGGAAAATGAGTCGAGAACGCTGTTCTTGTATTCGAAGGGTGGCCGCAACTATATTGAGGAGCCGTATGTCGGGATCTACAAAACTCGAGGGAATTCAAGTAAAGCATTATATCGGGTATATACAGACAACATGGAGAAAAGCAGTGGCGGCGCGATTAATATTAAATGTGAGGCGTCCGGCGACGTTCCCCAGCCGGTCAGGGACTACGCTGTGGACTATGTGCGCGAGCAGATAGAGTATTGCAACAGCCTCGGCTACAACATAACCGACGCGAAGATCACGGCAGTGACCCCTGTGAACACCGGCACCGCAAGCCTTACCACAGCCGTCGGGATGTGGCGGCTTGAGTACCGCCTGCTGCCGGAGGACGCTGGCAAGGTGGTTCTTGCGGGCGGCATGAAGATGGAGGACGGCTGGCTGACCGAGTGGGGCAGCGCGGGCCAGCCCTATCTGCTGCTGGCGTGCGACGACAGCGGGACGGAACGGACATGGCATCGCGTCTGCGTCACGAATACCGATGTGATTGCGCAGGACTACGGTACGCCCGAGATGCTCAAACAGTATGGAAACGAGTTTACCGCGGCGGCGATGGAGCTGTTTAAGAAAAGCCTTGAGATCCGCACGATCGGCCAGGTTCCCGCCATATATACACGAAGAGAAGAATTAGGGCACACTGCGGTGCAAAAGGTCGCGGAGCTTCTGGTGACCAAACTGCTGAACGACCTGAAAACGGAGCAGGACGGGCGCACGTTTATAATTACCGACTGGAAAAACCTCTCGGTGAGCGCCGACCGCGTGTACGACGCATGGGTCGTCGCCGGAGACGTCGAAGTGCGCTATAAAGGCTTCCTGTCGCCTGTCGGGGACAGCGGTACTGTCCCCCAGGGGGAATATGTGAGCGTATCTATTGGGGAGCGGTATCTGAGGCATGAAGACGGCGTGTACACCCTTTCACTTTCGGCAGGAGAGCGGAGGGCAGTTCTTGAGCCGCCGCTTCTTACCCCGGATATGAGCGCCGGCATCGGGGTGATTCCCGACTATGAAGACGGCGGCATCCTGATTTTCCACGGGTATTTCGGCCTGTTCGTGTACGACCTGAAGGCGGAGAAGATCACCTTCGCCGCCGATCTTAAAAAAGCCGTGGGCTCGGATATCATCCAGGGCAGCGAGGGCGCGGCCGTGAGGGTCAGCGCCGACGGGCATACCATACAGCTTTTCTATTACCCCGAACAGGGAGAGCCAAAGATGGCATATACCATTGACGCCCGTACCGGAAGCTATACATATGGCGAATATGCACCGATCGACCCTTGCTTTTCCACGCCCGACGAGCTTTACGGGCGGTTTTCAGGCTCCACGCTGGGAGAGCTTGCCTATACAGACGGCCAAAAAAGCTTCCCGCTCCTTGCAGGCTGGGACTGGGCGGGCTGAGCGGCAATATATTCGCACTCTATGAACCATAGGGTGACATTTTGCGCGTCTGCGTTTATGATTTTAATGGAGGTGGTGCTATGGATTTAAAAAAAACCGGTTTGTTCATATCAGGTATGCGCAAAGAGAAATCCATGACGCAGAAGGAGCTGGCCGAAAGGCTGTCCGTAACCGATAAGGCCGTATCCAGATGGGAAACGGGCAAAGGATTTCCGGATGTGTCCATCTTGAAAAAATTATCGGAGGTGCTGGGAGTGTCCATAACCGAAATTGTCAACGGCGAAAAAGCCGAGCATGAAAATATTGGGGAGAAAGCGGACAACGCAGTTATCGCGGCGTTATCTTACTCAAAGAATATGAGCAGAAAAGCAATCGGCACCCTGCTGCTGATCCTTGGACTTTGCCTCGCCGTTTTTCCTGTTCTTTTTGCAGGAAGAAGCGGTTTTTCAATACTGTCGCTCCTGGGGATAGCCGCCGTTATAACGGCAATAGTCATGCTAAGCTATAAAAAACCATTTTTTAAGGATGTGGGAAAGGCAATGAATATATCAAAGCATTCGGCCGGAACAGCGTCGCTTGTCGCATTAGCCTCGGCGCTTATTTTGGAGGCGCTGCCATACGGAGCGGTTTTGATTTTTTCCTCCGGCCCCGAGAAGAGGATAAAAGAAACCTTTTCTTATTTTAGCCTAACCCCTTTCGGATATGCCAATTTTTCCCCGTTCTTAACGGCGATCCTTACGGTTTTAGCCGCTGTTCTGTCGGTTGCTGCGATTATTAAGAGATTGAGAGCTCCGCGGCTCCAAAATGCGGCGTTCATTTGCACTGTTATTGCGCTTATATGTTCTGTTGTTCCATTCTTAATGTTCGGAACTGCTTATATGAGTGCGGTTGGCGCTGCCATAACAATCCTGCTGCTGGCGTCTTTGATATTCCAGGCGCTTTCCAACAGAGAAGTTAAATAAGCTGCAATGTGTTATTGTTAATTCTAGTCATCCTGTGTCATGGATTTCTCTTTGCGCATACCTGATATGAATAAACCGGTTTTCCTTGCAATTGCAACGGCGGGTTGTTCAAAAGCGGAAAATGCAAATAACGCGGGAAGCAATACTTACGATGCGTCCCCCGTACCAGAAAAGACATTATCAGGCATTGAAGAATCGACTTCGGGAAATACAGATAATGCCGAAAACGATGCTAATGAACAACCAAAAGACAAATTCGGCATGACAACACCTGCCGGACTTAAATAGAAGCTGAGCGTATGGCGGGTGCTGCCGTGTAGGTTGGAGCTGACGAGGTTGATATTGTATGGTCTGGACTTCATACAATATCAAGCGGTTCTCTGCCAATATACATAAGGCAAAAGCTATACGCCGGATACGATTCCATCCCCGTATAAAAAAACAATACAGCGCAAAAAGCGATGACGACCCCTAGGCAGGGCGTTGCTTGATAGAATAGTTTTTGCGGCCGAGTTTACGAATTTCAGTAAACTCGGCCGCTTTTGTCTTTGTGCCTTTTTGCCTGGGTGCCGCAGTCCTCCCCGCCTCCTTTCCCTGAGCTTTCGGGAAAGGAGCAGCGGCGGTCATTGTCAGCGAAATCGGAGATATCAGCCGATTTAACGATCCCAGGCAGATACAGAAGATGGCTGGACTGAGCTTGCGTGAGAATAGTTCAGGCAAGCACAAAGGTAAAACGAGAATAAGTAAACGAGGGCGAAGGCGCTTAAGAGAAGGGCTTTTCAGAGCTATGATAACGATGTTGGCAACAAACTCAGAGTTTCGTCAATTGCATCAAAGAAATCTTAGCAGGGAACAGAACCCTCTTAACAAAATGGAATCCATAGTAGCCCTTTGCGGCAAGCTTATTCGAGTTATTTTTGCGATACTGACAAAAGGCAATGACTACGATGCGGATAGGATGCTAAATGATATGAAAAGGTCGATGAAGGCTGCATAATAGCCGGAGATTAGCAGTTAGTAATTAGCCACATGTAGCCACACGCAATCACTCTGAAGACCGCAACAGAGAAAGATGCATTCAAGCTATAGAATTAAGTTTTAGCAGTATTTGCACCTTGAAATGTAGAGCCGGGGCAGTCAAGTTGAATTTTACCTTTAGGGCAAAGACCCAGTTTAGGAGCATGATTGACGTTCCACCTTTAGGATAAGCAGGACGAAGGAATTAGGCACAATTGATGCCGGAAGACATGGGAGGTTTGCTACCTGGAGTTGATGTGGAATCCCGACGGCCGAGATAGAAAAACACATGCGGTTTATTTTCTCTGCCTGAAACCACAGAGCTACCAGATTTATGCAACATCTAGGGGGAAAGCTTAAGCAAATCGAAGTGAAATTCTGCGAAAAACGAAGATAAGTGAAGAAAACGAGAGTATATTAAGGGAGGGAAATCGATGGCTGATATAACAGAAATCCGTGAATTGGCCCAAAAGCTCAACCTTTGGAATATCGCAAGGGGATACATTGATTTGAATGATGAGAAACTATCAAACCTTGACTATCTTAAGATGGTGTTAGAAAAAGAATTGGAGATTAGGGCCAGACAAAAACACACCAAGCTGAGGAAGGCAAGTAAGCTTCCAAACAAAGCATTTGACGCATCGAACTCAAACAAGGGCTTAAAATGGCAGATTAAACAGTTATCCAACCTGACATGGCTTAAGGAAGAGCAAAACTTAATCCTGCTGGGAAAATGCGGGACGGGTAAGACCGGTCTTGCAGCGCAGCTTGGAGAAACTGCAATCAGCAATGGACATAAAACCTATTATGCGCCTTTTGATAATTTTATCGCAGTGGCAGAAAAGAAAGCCACAAATCCAAAAGCAGAAGCGATCTTTTCTTATATGCAGGAATGTGACTTAATTATTATTGATGATGTCTTTTATGTGGAACCAACCAGGGCAGAACTGCAGGTTTTCTACCGGGCAGTTACCTTTCTTAATGAAACCAGAAGCATTATTTTTATAACCAATCGTGAACTGTCAGCATGGATAGATGCAGCCGAAGACAAGCACCTTTGCCAGACTTTATTGGACAGAATGACGGTCAATTGTCAAATTGTTCGTTTGACTGACAAGTAAATAAAAACACTCACTTCTTTTTTAATAGGGGCAAATACCTCGTTTGAAAACAATGCCGAAAAACGGCTTAAAATAGATGCAAAAAATCTCACGAAATTCAAAGAACTGCTTAGCTTTTGAGATTTTCTGCAGTTTATAGGGTAGGGGGGTCTAAATCTCTACCGCTTTTCATCCCGGAAACGGGCGGGGGGTCACGCGCGAAAAATCGCAGTTTCAAACGTGCCATGAAATATTCCGCAGGGTACATTGGAATAATCGAGGGAAGAAATCAATCGTATGGAGATGCGTCAGCAGATTGGAAAACACCGGTTTGTTTTGTACCGCTTCCACTATACTTGAAGATACGCTTAAAGAGAAAATTGTAGAAGCCATCAATGTAGCGGTCAGCGGAAAAAACTCTTTTCTGGCCATACTGAAGAAGAATATTGAAACCGTATTAAGCGTGGATTTGGATGAGACTACAGCAGACATTGATAAAAGGCTAGAAGAACTCCAAACCGAGTTAATCCAAAAGGCAAATTCAAAGGAAGCATACGATAATATTGTCAATGAAATTTACCGCTTACGAGATTTAAGGCAAGAAACACTTTCAAGAAACGCTCTTCGCCAAGATAAGAGGGATCGGATTGCTGAGATGACGGACTTCCTTAACACGCAAACCGGTGATATTACGGAGTTTGATGATAAACTGGTCAGAAAACTGGTTGAAAAAGCAACGGTATATGATGACAGGCTAGTGGTAGAGTTTAAGTCGGGTCTGGAAATAGAAGTGAAACTATAAGGTTGTAATAAAATAGTATTAATGGTTTAAGTCAGGAATCGATAATAATAGAAAATATAAAATGGGTTTGCCGCCGATTAAGGTGCAGTGGTATCTTAGTCGGCGTTTTTTATAGTTAACTTACAACAAAATCATATTGACAACTATCGATATGTTCGTTATTATTATATCGAGAACATTCGATAACATTGATGCATATAAATATGTAGGAGGTTATTATATGAAACATTCATATGAAGATTATGTTCCTGCAATTAAGGCTATGTCAGATGAAACGCGATTAAAGATTATTGATATGTTATCGTGCGGAGAAATGTGCGCATGCGAAATATTGGAAAAATTAAGCATTTCCCAATCCACTCTTAGCTATCACATGAAGATATTATCTGAAAGCGGACTTGTAAATGCAGTACGTGATGGTGCCTGGATGAGATATACGCTTAATATGGAAAAAATAGATGAACTTAAAACTTTTTTAGTATGCATAACAAGCGACAAAGAAGATTGTATTTGTAAACTATGCAAAAAATCCAATAATCAATGTTGTTAAAGAGGATTTGGCTTTAATAGAAAATATCCGACTGTTATTGTGAGTTAGAAGGCGAGGTTTTTATTATATGCAAACATTGAAGGCAATCTGGGATTTTTTCCAAAGTCAGTTACTAGGGATGAAATGGCTAAATGATTTAATCAGCAGAGGACTTAATTTATTGGGTTTTGACACGACTAGCCGTTGGATTGGAAGCGTTCAATTTTTTATTTATGATGTTATTAAAATTACCCTACTCTTGTGTTTTTTGATTTTTATAATTAGCTACATCCAAAGTTATTTTCCGCCCGAGCGAAGCAGGAAGATATTAGGACGTTTTCATGGTATCGGAGCCAACTCGGTTGCTGCCCTGCTTGGAACGGTAACACCTTTCTGTTCATGCTCTTCAATACCGCTCTTTATCGGCTTTACATCTGCAGGCCTGCCTTTGGGCGTGACATTTTCGTTCCTGATATCATCACCTATGGTAGATCTCGGCTCGCTTGTTCTGCTTATGAGCATCTTCGGCGCAAAGGTTGCTGTCATATACGTTATTGCCGGTCTGATAATAGCTGTTATCGGCGGTACGCTTATTGAGAAGCTGCACATGGAGAAGCATGTAGAGAGCTTTATATATACTGCAGGTAGCGTAGATATAGAATCCCCCAATTTAACAAGAAAAGACCGGCTTGTTTATGCCAAAGAGCAAATGCTTTCGACATTTAAGAAGGTGTTCCCCTATATCTTGATCGGTGTTGGTATCGGGGCGGTCATTCATAACTGGATTCCTGAAGGATGGGTGTCAACTGCACTAGGAAGCAATAATCCCTTTGGGGTAATATTGGCGACATTAATCGGTGTTCCAATGTATGCGGATATATTCGGTACAATACCCGTTGCAGAAGCGTTATTTGCTAAAGGCGCACAGCTTGGAGTTATCTTGTCTTTTATGATGGCGGTAACCACGCTTTCGCTGCCTTCAATGATTATGTTGCGAAAGGCTATAAAGCCCAAACTGCTGGCTCTGTTTATTGCTATCTGTACAATTGGAATCATAATTATCGGTTATTTGTTCAATGCTTTTCAGGCACTGATAGTTTAGGAGGTAATAAAACATGGAAAACACTTACCGGACTCTGCCAAACGGAGAACTATTAGTAGAGGAATCCTGTTGCTCTCGCGAGTTCGAAACGGCATCCGCAAAGAAGATTATTGTTGAGTATCTCTATCTAGATCGCGAAACATGTGACCGTTGTGTTGGAACAGACAATGCACTTGATGAGGTTATGAAGGTACTTATCCCCACTCTGAGTATTGCTGGATTTGAAGTAGAGTATAACAAAATTGAGATGAAAACAGCAGAAATTGCAGAGCAGTACAAGTTTATTTCCTCACCTACAATTCGTGTAAACGGTCATGATATTTGCAAATCAATTGTAGAGAATAACTGCGGTTGCTGTAGTGACATTAGTGGAACCGATGTAAACTGTCGGGTGTTCGAGTATGATGGAGAACTCTATGAGGTGCCTCCGAAAGAAATGCTTGCTAAAGCCATCCTAAACGCAGTATTTGAGCAGGCTGAGATCAGTTATTCATGCGAAGAGTATGAATTACCTAAAAACCTAAAAGAATTTTATGAAGGAAAGAAAAACAAATCGAGCTGTTCTTGTGAGGATAAATGTTGCTGATGGATAAGACAGAAAACTATGATGATCTGATACTCATTCATTGAGTTTTTTTTACGTATCGTAGAAAGTTAAAAAATATAAAAAGGAGAGATTCATTATGGCGTTATTTGGAAAGAAAAATAAAAAAGAAGTAACTTCATGTTGCTGTGGTGGAAATTGTGATGTGGAAAGCATGGTAAAGGCAGAAGTCGCTAAATCCCAAGGTGCAGGAGTGAAGATACTAGGAAGCGGATGCGCCAAGTGTAACCAACTTGAGGAGGCAACAAAAGCAGCTTTGGAACAGTTGGGAATGGATACTACCATTGAACATATAACTGATTTTGCCCGGATTGCATCCTACGGCGTAATGACAACCCCTGCTCTTGTCATCGACGGTAAAGTGGTTTCATACGGCAAGGTGCTGAAAACTGAGGAGGTTGTTAAAATCCTGCAGAAGGTCAGGGGATAACAAAACGTGGCAATAGAGAGGGAAGATATCATGGGGAAAAATGACAGTGCAAAAATTGGATTTTTTGAAAAATATCTGACAATATGGGTTGTACTTTGTATGTGTTAATGGCCATGATAAAATCGACATAAATGGTCACGAAAAACCCGCAAAACCGGTCATTTAGAAAAGGAAAAAAGCTCGTTCCCTACAACATTTTCATTGGAACCAAAACATTAAAGAAGGGAACGAGCAAAAATGACAGGAGTGTGGGAAATCGTGAACATTCAAGAATGTCGGAAAGCCGGCCTAAGTAAGACCGCCACAGCACAGCGTTTAAACCTGGACCGTGGCACCGTAGCAAAATATTGGGATGTTGAAGAGCCTTTGAAAGCACCACCGGTCTACCAGCGAAGTTCCAAAATCGATCTTTACAAAGAGTATATCACAAATCGACTGGAAAAATGGCCTGAACTGTTTGCAGAAACAATTTATGAAGAAATTAAAAAAATGGGATATAAAGGCTCCGCAAGAACCGTCCGGCGCTACGTCTCTAAGGTACGACCAAAACTTTCCCGGGAATACAAACCCTATGAAACCCTGCCAGGTGAACAAGCCCAGGTTGACTGGGGCCACTTAGGCACCATTGTCGAAAACGGCCGGCGGGTTAAGCTTTATGTCTTTGTTTTCTGCCTAAGTTGGTCAAGAGAAAGATATGCGGAGTTCATCACTTCCCTCAATATGGCCGTCTTTAACGCCTGCCTACATCGAGCTTTCGAGTATGTGGGAGGGATTCCCGAAACAATCCTCTTTGACAACGCCAAAACTGTGGTAGCGGAACGAGTAGGTACGATAGTGAGGTTTAATTCTACCCTTCTGGAACTGGCTTTAAGATATGGCTTCACACCCAAAGCATGTTGGATCAATGATCCGGAAAGCAAGGGCAAAGTAGAATCCAATGTCAAGTACTTGAAAAAGAGCTTCTACTACGGGCGGGAATTTAAGAACTTGGAAGACCTAAACCAGCAGTTGCAGGTGTGGCTTAAGGAAGTGGCCAATGCTAAAGTCCATGGCACCACCGGTAAAATACCTCAAGAACGCCTAATAGAAGAACGAAACTATCTAAAACCGTTGCCGGCAATCGAAGCACCCTTACCCGTCTATGAAACCCGGAAAGCCAGCAAAACAGCCCTTATCTCCGTAGACAACAACAAATATTCAGTCCCCGCTAAACTGGCCCGTAAAACAGTACATTTCAGGCGATACGAGGACAGGATTGAAATTCTAGATGATGAGCACGTAGTAGCTGTACATACCTTGGTAAAAGGTAAAAACCAAGTAATCATTAACGATGACCACTACCCTGAGCATCAAAAAATGAAACAAAGGCCTAAACATCCACTGCAAGCTGAGTTTGAAGCCTTGGCCCCGGTGGCCGAAGAATACCTGCAGCACCTTAGCCAACGCCGGGAAGGGCACCTTAGAGAACAGATGCAGAAGATCATCTCCCTAAAAGAAGATTACAGTGCTTCTGAAATCAATGCAGCCATGGAACGAGCTCTTAAGTTTGGAGCTATTGGTTACGCAAAGTTAAAATCAATACTGCAAAAACAATCCCAGAACCCCAATATTCTGCCTACAGTAGGTTCCAACAGAGCCAATTACAAGCTGGATAACCTTCCTTACCAAGTAGAAGTAGAACGCCGGGATACCAGCTATTACGAGGAGGTTATCCAGTGATTAGACAAATACCAACCGCCGATCGGAAAACCCTGGAACAGAATTTAAAAAGGTTAAGACTTCCCCATATTAGAAACATCCTTGACGATGTTAATGAATTGGCGCTGGAAGAAGAACCATCCTACCTGGATTTCTTAGCCTATGTTATTAACAAGGAGGTGGAACATAGAGACAAGACCCAACAAGAAAAAAGAATGAAAAGAGCCTGCTTTCCCCAGATAAAGACTTTGGAAGAATTTGATTTTAGTTTCCAAAACAGCATCACCCAACAAAGCATCTATGATCTGGCAACCCTTCAATTTATCGAAGCCAAGGAGAACATCATCTTTCTGGGTCCACCGGGAGTAGGCAAGAGCCACCTGGCCATTGCCCTGGGAGTTAAGGCAGTGCTAAAAGGTTACCAAGTCCGTTTTTACACACTCACGGACCTCATTGCCGAGCTTTATGCAGCTTTAGCCGATAACAGCCTGAACAGAAAGATTAACAATATCTTAAAAAATGACCTTATCATTCTGGACGAACTGGGCTATGTGTCCATGGATGAAACCGCATCAGACCATATTTTCCAGCTGGTCACCAAAGCTTACGAAAACCGTTCTTTGATCATTACCAGCAACCTGGATTTTGGAGAATGGGGCACTCTTTTTGTGAACATGAGTACTGCTGCAGCTATCTTAGATCGCTTACTACACCATGCCCATGTGTTTAACCTTAGGGGGAACAGTTATCGGGTAAGAAACCGATTAATACAACCAACAAATAAGATAGCGGCAACTACAGGCTAAATAAACCGGATTAAGCGAGTGCGAATTGCCTAGGAGGCGTTCCGCTACGCTCCACTGCCTCCTAGGCAATTCCTCTACCGTTATCGCAAGGATTAAATTCTGTATGACTGCTGGTTTTTCATGGCCAAAATTGCTGGTTTTTTAGTGACCAAAAATGCGGTTTTTCAAATGGCCATTGACAGTATGGTTATTGGAGTTTTAATCGGTATGTACTTACCAGGAATTCCAGATTTCCTCGGACGTTTCGAGTATGCAAATGTATCAATCCCTATTGCCATACTCATTTGGCTCATGATTTATCCGATGATGCTCAAAGTTGACTTCCAGAGTATCAAAAACGTTGGTAAAAATCCGAAAGGATTATTTGTTACATGGGTAACCAACTGGATGATAAAGCCTTTTACCATGTTCGGCATTGCATGGCTGTTTTTCTTTGTAATTTTTAGATCTTTAATCCCGGCAGAATTGGCACAAGACTATCTCGCGGGAGCAATACTTCTTGGAGCGGCACCGTGTACTGCGATGGTATTTGTATGGAGCTATTTGACCAAAGGCAACCCAGCTTATACCGTGGTGCAAGTGGCAACAAACGATCTTATAATTCTCATAGCATTCACGCCTATAGTTGCGTTTCTTCTAGGTGTGGGCGGTGTAACCATACCATGGGATACCCTTATTCTATCTGTAATATTGTTTGTTGTTATCCCATTGGCTGGTGGTATAATTACCCGTAATTACATCACAAAAAAGCGAGGGCTCGATTACTTTGAAAAGAGTTTTATACCGAAGTTTGGGAATATCACTACCATAGGTTTATTGCTAACATTAATAATAATCTTTTCATTCCAGGGCGATGTAATTCTGAATAATCCTCTGCACATTGTTTTAATAGCTATACCATTGATTATTCAGACTTTCCTAATCTTTTTCATTGCATATCTGGCAAGCAAGGCTATAAAGCTTCCACATGAAATAGCAGCACCTGCCGCTATGATTGGTGCCTCTAACTTTTTTGAACTGGCAGTTGCCGTTGCGATTTCTTTGTTTGGCACAGAAAGCCCGGCTGCACTTGCTACCATTGTAGGGGTGCTTACTGAAGTGCCGGTTATGTTGATACTTGTAAAGATAGCGAATAATACAAGGCACTGGTTTCCAGAAAGAAAGTAGGTATGGTCGATGAGTAATAAACCTAAAGTCGCATTTATTTGTATTCATAATTCATGCCGTAGCCAAATAGCTGAGGCGCTTGGCAAGTATTTTGCGGGAGATATATTTGAAAGCTACTCTGCCGGCACAGAAGCAAAACACAAAATCAATCAAGACGCTGTGCGCTTAATGAAAGAGCTTTATAATATAGACATGGAGAAAACCCAGTATTCAAAGCACATTGATGAAATCCCTCCGGTAGATATAGTCATTACAATGGGATGCAATGTGGAATGCCCTTACCTTCCATGTAAACATAGGGAAGATTGGGGACTGGATGATCCAACAGGTAAGAGTGATGAGGAATTTAAAAAAGTAATCTCAACGATAGTGTCAATGGCCATTTGAAAAACCGCATTTTTGGTCACTAAAAACCAGCAATTTTGGCCATGAAAAACCAGCAGTCATACAGAATTTAATCCTTGCGATAACGGTAGAGGAATTGCCTAGGAGGCAGTGGAGCGTAGCGGAACGCCTCCTAGGCAATTCGCACTCGCTTAATCCGGTTTATTTAGCCTGTAGTTGCCGCTATCTTATTTGTTGGTTGTATTAATCGGTTTCTTACCCGATAACTGTTCCCCCTAAGGTTAAACACATGGGCATGGTGTAGTAAGCGATCTAAGATAGCTGCAGCAGTACTCATGTTCACAAAAAGAGTGCCCCATTCTCCAAAATCCAGGTTGCTGGTAATGATCAAAGAACGGTTTTCGTAAGCTTTGGTGACCAGCTGGAAAATATGGTCTGATGCGGTTTCATCCATGGACACATAGCCCAGTTCGTCCAGAATGATAAGGTCATTTTTTAAGATATTGTTAATCTTTCTGTTCAGGCTGTTATCGGCTAAAGCTGCATAAAGCTCGGCAATGAGGTCCGTGAGTGTGTAAAAACGGACTTGGTAACCTTTTAGCACTGCCTTAACTCCCAGGGCAATGGCCAGGTGGCTCTTGCCTACTCCCGGTGGACCCAGAAAGATGATGTTCTCCTTGGCTTCGATAAATTGAAGGGTTGCCAGATCATAGATGCTTTGTTGGGTGATGCTGTTTTGGAAACTAAAATCAAATTCTTCCAAAGTCTTTATCTGGGGAAAGCAGGCTCTTTTCATTCTTTTTTCTTGTTGGGTCTTGTCTCTATGTTCCACCTCCTTGTTAATAACATAGGCTAAGAAATCCAGGTAGGATGGTTCTTCTTCCAGCGCCAATTCATTAACATCGTCAAGGATGTTTCTAATATGGGGAAGTCTTAACCTTTTTAAATTCTGTTCCAGGGTTTTCCGATCGGCGGTTGGTATTTGTCTAATCACTGGATAACCTCCTCGTAATAGCTGGTATCCCGGCGTTCTACTTCTACTTGGTAAGGAAGGTTATCCAGCTTGTAATTGGCTCTGTTGGAACCTACTGTAGGCAGGCTATTGGGGGCCTGGGATTGTTTTTGCAGTATTGATTTTAACTTTGCGTAACCAATAGCTCCAAACTTAAGAGCTCGTTCCATGGCTGCATTGATTTCAGAAGCACTGTAATCTTCTTTTAGGGAGATGATCTTCTGCATCTGTTCTCTAAGGTGCCCTTCCCGGCGTTGGCTAAGGTGCTGCAGGTATTCTTCGGCCACCGGGGCCAAGGCTTCAAACTCAGCTTGCAGTGGATGTTTAGGCCTTTGTTTCATTTTTTGATGCTCAGGGTAGTGGTCATCGTTAATGATTACTTGGTTTTTACCTTTTACCAAGGTATGTACAGCTACTACGTGCTCATCATCTAGAATTTCAATCCTGTCCTCGTATCGCCTGAAATGTACTGTTTTACGGGCCAGTTTAGCGGGGACTGAATATTTGTTGTTGTCTACGGAGATAAGGGCTGTTTTGCTGGCTTTCCGGGTTTCATAGACGGGTAAGGGTGCTTCGATTGCCGGCAACGGTTTTAGATAGTTTCGTTCTTCTATTAGGCGTTCTTGAGGTATTTTACCGGTGGTGCCATGCACTTTGGCATTGGCCACTTCCTTAAGCCACACCTGCAACTGCTGGTTTAGGTCTTCCAAGTTCTTAAATTCCCGCCCGTAGTAGAAGCTCTTTTTCAAGTACTTGACATTGGATTCTACTTTGCCCTTGCTTTCCGGATCATTGATCCAACATGCTTTGGGTGTGAAGCCATATCTTAAAGCCAGTTCCAGAAGGGTAGAATTAAACCTCACTATCGTACCTACTCGTTCCGCTACCACAGTTTTGGCGTTGTCAAAGAGGATTGTTTCGGGAATCCCTCCCACATACTCGAAAGCTCGATGTAGGCAGGCGTTAAAGACGGCCATATTGAGGGAAGTGATGAACTCCGCATATCTTTCTCTTGACCAACTTAGGCAGAAAACAAAGACATAAAGCTTAACCCGCCGGCCGTTTTCGACAATGGTGCCTAAGTGGCCCCAGTCAACCTGGGCTTGTTCAGCGGGTAGGGTTTCGTAGGGTTTATACTCCCGGTGTGATTTGGGTCGTAATTTGGATAGGTACCGGCGAACAGTTCTTGCGGAACCTTTATACCCCTGCTTCTTTATTTCCTGAAAAATCCTTTCTGCTGATAGTTCCGGCCATTTTTCTAAGCGTTCTGTGATATACTCTTTGTAAGGCTCAATTTTAGAGGTTCGTTGGTAAGTTGGTGCTTCTTTTAAAGCATCTACAACATCCCAATACTTTGCTACAGTACCACGGTCTAAGGCCAGACGTTGGGCTGTAGCGGTTTTGCTAAGGCCTGCTTCTCGACATTTTTGGATGTTCACGATTTCCCACACTCCTGTCATTGTTTGCTCGTTCCCTTCTTTAATGTTTTGGTTCCAATGAAAATGTTGTAGGGAACGAGCTTTTTTCCTTTTCTAAATGACCGGTTTTGCGGGTTTTTCGTGACCATTTATGTCGATTTTATCATGGCCATTAACAGATAGAGACAAAGATAAGAGAGCTAAAAGACAGACTAAAGTCATAATAATTATAACGTCAACTACAAATATAGTGGTTGGCGTTATAATTATTATGTCGATATGTTACCATGAACATTGGTTTTCAGAAAAAATGCAAAAAACTCATTGACATGTTCCCGTAAACGAAAGGTGCAAAAAATCAGCCCAAGACATCAATCCGAGCGGCTCGTGCCATTTTGAGGCGGCAGCCTGATGGTTCCCTAGTTTAATAGTTGGCGCCGGGGTATTTGTAAAGACCCTTTATTTGGTATGATATGAAATGGATAATAAGTTTGGGAGGTGGTGTCTGATGTCAGCGGAACGTTTTGCCGTAGCTTTGGATGTGGGAGGTACATTCATCAAGGGCGCTTTAATTGAAGAAGGCGGGCAGGTTTTGGAACGAATCATTTCAGCTACAGAAAAAAATCAGGGTTATGGGGCAGTGATGGGGAAAATCAAGAATTTAATCGGCAGTCTCCAAGCCTGTATTCCCCCAGGCGGTTTTTGGGCGGGAGTGGGATTGGGCGTTGCCGGTTGGACAGATCCGCTGACGGGTATGGTCAGATTGGCCCCCAATTTGGGCTGGCGGGATGTAAAGCCCTTGGAGGAGTTGAAAGACACCATTGCCGTCCCCATTATCTTGGATAACGATGCCAATTTGGCTGCTTTAGGTGAATTTTGGCAGGGAGCCGGGCAGAATCAAGACAATTTTTTGATGCTGACCATTGGCACAGGTGTGGGTTCCGGGTTAATTTTAGGGGGAAAACTATATCGGGGCTTTACAAGATTAGGTCCGGAACTGGGCCATTTGACAGTGGATCCGGGAGGAACGGTCTGCAGGTGCGGCCGGCGCGGTTGTTTAGAAACGCTGGTGGGGGCACGGGCTATCATCCGGCTAATTAGAGAGCGCGCCAGGGAATTACCGGGAACGGGTTGGTGGTCCGATCTGAACCTGACGGTGAAAGAAGTTTTCCTTCAAGCCGAAAAAGAGGAAGTTTTGGCCAAGGAAGTGGTGGAAGAGGCAGCTTTCCACTTGGCCCGGGGCCTGGCTAATCTAGCCTTGATCTTGGACCTGCCCCTGGTGATCATCGGAGGCGGGATCGGGCAGGCGGGGCCGGTATTTTTGGAGCCCTTAAAGAAATATTTGCGCCAAGGACTAGTTGGTTTGCCCCAAAAACTCCCTGAGATACGCGCCGCTTCCCTCGGCAACGAGGCCGGTCTTTTCGGCGCTGCCGGTCTGGTCTTTCGAACAAATTCCCCCTTGCCCATCTAATTTCCCAGCGAAGATGGGAGCGGTTTTTTGTTTGTTGCGTTATAATTAAAGACAGGAGGTGGGGGAATGCCTTTGACGGAACAGCAACTGACAAGATATGAGCGCAATCTTTTGCTGCCGGAACTGGGGGAGGCCGGGCAAGAGAAACTGCTCTCTTCCCGGGTGCTGGTGGTGGGTGCCGGGGGTCTTGGTTCCCCTGTGGCTTACTACCTGGCGGCAGCCGGAGTGGGGAAACTGGGTCTGGCAGATAATGACCGGGTGGAATTATCGAATTTACAGAGACAAATACTGCATTTCACCGGTGATCTAGGCAGTTTAAAGGTTGATTCCGCTGCCAGGAAGCTAAGGGAATTGAACCCGGATGTTCATGTTGTTACTTATTCCTCTCGGCTGGAGGAAGAAAACATCGCAGCCTTGGTAAGCGAATATGAATTGATCATCTTATGTGTGGACAATTTTGAAACCCGCCTGCTGGTGAATAAAATCTGTATCAGGCTGAAGAAACCTTTAATCGAAGCCGGAGTCCTTGGTTGGCATGGGACGATGCTCACTATTTTGCCCGGCCGAAGTGCCTGTTATCAGTGCCTTTTTCCGGAAATTCCCCAGGGGATCCCGCCGGCCGGCGCCAGCGGTTTATTGGGGGTGCTGCCCGGAGTGATGGGGTTGCTACAGGCCACGGAAGCCATCAAGTTGCTGTTGGGGGCAGGCCGCTTGCTGACCGATCGGTTGCTTTTGTACGATGCTTTGGAAATGAGTTTTCGTGAGGTGGCGCTGAAAAGAAACCCTCACTGTCCTGCTTGCGGTCATCTGCGAAAGGAAGAGCAGGCTGACGGAAAAGGACGAACCATATCTAATCAATAAATTTATCCGGAGAATGGTCATGGACTCTCTCACTCAATTCATTTTGAAAATAGCGGAAAGCTTGCCCGCTGTTTGGGCAACTTTTTTTCTGGCTGCTGTTCCGGTAACGGAATTAAGGGCGGCCATCCCCATCGCCCTTGCCTGGGGGCTGTCACCCCCTCAAGCCTTTGTGGCGGCTGTTCTGGGCAATATAGTTCCTATTATTCCCATCCTGTCCTTGTTGGGGCCTGTTTCCCGTAGCTTGACCAGGTTTAAGGTTTTCCAGCTTTTTTTTGACTGGCTGTTTGCCAGGACCAAAAAACAGGAAAAGAAGATTCAAAAATATGGTTTTTGGGGATTGGCTCTTTTTGTAGGGATTCCCCTGCCGGGTACCGGCATTTGGACCGGATGTGTCCTTGCTTTTTTGTTGGGAATGCGCCTTTTCCCTGCTTTTTTGGCCATGTCATTGGGGGTGCTGATGGCGGGTTGTCTGGTGTTGGGGATCAGCTTGGGATTGTTTGAATTGGCCGGCAATATTGGGAATTCCTGGTTTTTTGGCTGCTGCTGTTGCTTTTCCTGGGGATCTGGTGGTTTTTTGCGGAGTAAACACCGGCAAAGGGGTGCTTGATTAATGTACGAATACATTGGTAATCTTCACGTCCATTCCCTTTATTCCGATGGAACCGGCAGCATGGAGGAGATTGCTTCGGCAGCGGCTAAGGCAGGAATTGATTTCGTCATCGTCACCGATCACGGTACCTTGCAGGCCTTACGGGAGGGCAAGGAGGGCTGGTACAAAGAGGTTTTGATTCTGATCGGGATGGAAATCAACCGCCCTTGCAATCATTATCTGGCCTTGAATATTGAAAGGGAAATAGCCGACAACTCCCAAGATCCCCGAAGGTAATTGACGCTGTGGCCTCCCAACAAGGCTTGGGTTTCATTGCCCATCCCCATGAAAAAGGTAGCAAACTGGTCCTTGACGGGGATTTCTTCCCCTGGGTCGACTGGGAAGTGGATGGGTATACAGGCATCGAAATCTGGAATTACAGTTCCCAGTTCCGGGACGGGGCCACTTCACTGCCCAGGAGGCCTATACCTGGGCCTGGTTGATCCCCAGAGAGCCATTACCGGGCCTGATCCGGAGACTCTAAGGATGTGGGATGAAAAGGCCTCGAGAAAGACCGGTGGTGGGGATCGGCGGCTCCGATGCCCATGCCGTCAAGGTCACTTACGGGCCTCTAAGCAGGGAAGTTTTTCCTTATGAATACTTGTTCCGTTGTGTCAACACCCACGTATTATTGCCCGAACCTTTATCAGGGGAATTGGACCGGGACAGAAACTTGATCTACCAGGCACTGGGGAGTGGACACTGCTTTCGTTGCTTTTGACTACTATCGTTGGGGGAAAGGATTTCGTTTCAGCAGTCCGGGTGGGGGACCGGCACAGGCATCATGGGAGACAGCTTGGAGCTGACCGGGCCGGCCTCGTTTGGAAATCACTTTGCCCTACCCGGCAAAGGTCAGGCTGATGAGAAATGGCGTCCTTGCTGAAGTTCAGAAAGAGAACCATGCAGATGGGAACTAACGGTAGAGCAGCCGGGAGTTTACCGGGTGGAAGCCATTTTGCCGGTCAGGTAGCTGGCGCTGGAAACCATGGCTGTATTCCAATCCCATTTATCTGCGGGGACCGGGAATCTGGAGCCGGGCTGATAGTCTTATTGCGACCGTGGGCATATCTTAAGAGCAAAGGAGGTGGCTTCCCATGCTTTTTCGCAGCCCGGGAAAACTCAACAGGAAGGGGACAGTTGTAGGCCGGTCCAAGATCACCCACCACCATTTCCCCAGTCCCGCACACTGGCAACAAACCCCGCTCCACAAGGTCAGCCGGCAGGAGTTTCACTTTTAATATGGATGGTGAAGATCTGGGCCGATTTCCGCCCAAGTGATACAGCCAAACCGGGCTATTCCGACCCGGTTTTCTTTTTACTGGACCTGTGATTAGGGTTCCCTTTGCTCCTGGATTTAGATTTTCAATCTTTTTTTGGAAAAAATTAAAATCCGGGCAAAGTCTTGCAGGATTTTTCTTTTTGCTCACGAATATAGGGGTAGGTGGAACAAAGTGGGGTAAAGTGGGGGGAAATACCTGATCAGGTGGAGTGAAACCTGATGTTCATGGGTGAGTATCAACACACCATAGATGACAAAGGGACGCTTGATTGTTCCTGCAAAATTCCGCCAGGAACTGGGGGAGCGTTTTGTCATCACCAAAGGACTGGATAACTGCCTCTTTGTCTATCCCCTGGAAGAGTGGAAAAGGCTGGAGCAGAGAGCTGAAGACTCTCCCCTTTACCAAGGCTGACGCACGGGCTTTTGCCCGCTTCTTTTTCTCAGGAGCGGTGGAGTGTGACTGTGACAAGCAAGGGCGCATCCTGATGCCGGCGGTGTTAAGGGAACACGGCAGGATTGAAAAAGAGGTGGTCATTATCGGCGTTTCTTCCCGGGTGGAGATTTGGAGCAAAGAGGTTTGGGAAGAATACCAGAGAGACGGCGGCAGCCGACTATGAGACTATTGCCGAAAAGCTGGCTGATTTCGACTTGGAGTTTTAACCCCGGGAGGAAAGAAGATGGGGTATCAACATATTCCGGTTTTGTTGGAGGAAGTCCTGGCATACCTGGACCCTCAGCCAGGGGAGGTTTACGTGGATGCCACTTTAGGCGGGGCCGGCCATGGGGCTGAAATTCTTAAACGCATTATTCCTTCGGGGTTTCTCATCGGGATTGATCGAGACCGGGAGGCTCTGGAGAAGAGCCGAAAAAATACTGGCCGGAGTAGCCGGAGATTATCAAGTCTTTCATGGAAATTACCAGGAAATCAGCAGTATTGTCCGGGAGGCACAAATAACGGCAGTGGACGGAATTCTTTTCGATCTGGGGGTGTCTTCCTTCCAGCTGGATGATCAAGACCGGGGTTTTAGTTACCAGAAGGACGCTCCCCTCGATATGAGAATGAATCCCTTGGAGGGAGTATCTGCCAGGACCATAGTGAATACTTGGTCCGAAGAGCAGCTGGCGGAAATGATTTTTTCCTATGGGGAGGAAAGATGGGCGCGAAGGATAGCCGGCTTCATTGTGCGGGCAAGGGAAAGGAGGCCCATAGAGACTACCGGTCAGCTGGTGGAGATAATCAAGACCGCTGTTCCGGCTGCGGCCAGAAGATCCGGTCCTCATCCTGCCAAGAGGACTTTCCAGGCTCTGCGCATTGCCGTGAACGATGAACTGGATGGACTGGCCAGAACGCTGCCCCGAGCAGTTCAGCTGCTGAAACCAGGAGGGCGCCTGTGCGTGATTAGCTTTCATTCTTTGGAAGACCGGATTGTGAAAAAGAACACTGCAAAAGATGGCAGCCTCATGTGTGTGCCCGCCAGGACTGCCCCAATGTCGCTGCGGACGGCAGAGAATCGTAAAAATATGTAACCAGAAAAGCCTGTTTTGCCGTCAGAGAGAGAAATTCGGGAAAACCCAAGGGCCCGCAGCGCCAAGCTGAGGGTGGCGGAAAAACTTTAAGAGTACTAATCCCCGGAAAGGGTGAATAACTTTGTTAGTAGCTCGAAAAATCGATGCTGAGTACTATCAGCCCCAGTCTCATCGGGGATAAAGGAAAAAGACCTGGTGTGAGGGTAAGAAGCCTGGCACAGACTCTTCCGGGTTTTGGTGGTTTTTTCCGTAGCCATGTTTTTCGTCCTGGGACTGCTTCTTACTTCCCAAGCGGCGATCATCACCAATAAGGGTTACGAAGTGGTCCGGTTGAAGCAGGAAATTTCCTCCCTGCAAACTGCCAATGAAAGGCTCAAATTGGAGATAGCGCAAATGGATTCCCTGGAGAGAATTGAGAGCAATTGCATTAGCTGATTTGGGAATGGAAAAGCCTTCCGCCGATGATTACTTGCTGTTGCCTTTGGCGGAACAAGAGGAAATACTGCTGGCCCAGGGCCGGTGGGAAAAAGATATTACGCCGGCTGAAGGGCTAGAGCAAGAATCTCCTTCTATCCTGCATCGCTTGGCTTCTGCCATCATTCACCCGATTATGGCGGACAGATCTCAGCTCTAGTTGAGGGACCGGGGGGCTTGGGTTGATACTAGGGGGCGAAGAATGAATACTAATGTGGTCATGCGTAAAAGGATCGCCAGAGCTGTTTTTATTAATGGCTGGTGTTCTTTTTTTCCTCTGCCTCAGATTAGGCTGGATTCAATTTGTGAAAGGGGACTGGCTCCAGGAGAAATCTCTGGATAATCGGCTGCGGGAAGTAAAGGTTGAAGCCAAGAGGGGAGTTATATACGATCGCAATGGAAAAGAACTGGCCATCAGTATCAGTACTGATTCTGTTGGCGCCTTTCCAGCGGAAGTGAAGCGGGGGGGCCAGGCAGAGGCCACAGCCCGTCAACTGGCAGAAATTTTGGAAATGGACGCAGAAAAAATTTTAGCACAAATTACCTCTAACAATTCTTTTGTTTGGATCAAAAGAAAGATCGGCTTTGAGCAGGGGCCCACAGATCAAGGAACTGGATCTGCCGGGGATTGAAGTATTTGAAGAAAGCCAGCGTTACTATCCCTCATGACCTGCTGGCCTCCCATGTTTTGGGGTTTGCCGGTATTGACAACCAGGGGCTGGAAGGGCTGGAGAAAAAATATGATCAGGTCTTGCGAGGACAGGCCGGGAGGATTATCATTGAATTTGACGGTGTGGGCAAAGAGATACCCCAGGCGGTTCACCAGTACCTGCCACCTACCGATGGACACAGCCTGGTTTTGACCCTGGACGAAACCATCCAATACTCTGGTGGAAAGAGAACTGGATTTGCTCATGGAGGGACCTTCCCAACCCCAAAAGCGCCAGCATTATCGTCATGGATCCGAAGACGGGAGATATCCTGGGAATGGCCTCCCGCCCTACTTTCAACCCAAACAATTTTGCTTCGTATCCCCAAGAGCAGCTGGCGAAACATTGCCGTCTCCAATACTTATGAGCCGGGCTCCACTTTCAAAATTGTCACCGCTGCCGCGGCTTTGGAGGAAAAAGTGGTCAGTTCCGCAAGACCGCTTTTATGATCCCGGCTATATCAAAATCGGCAAAGAAACCATTAAGTGCTGGCGTACCGGCAGACCCCACGGCAGTCAGACCTTTACCGAAGGGGTGGAGAATTCCTGCAACCCGGTTTTTGTGGAAGTGGGCTTGCGGCTGGAAGAAAAGGAAAAAAATCTTTTTTATAAATACATCAGAGCTTTTGGTTTTGGCGAGCCCACGGGCATAGACCTGTTCGGTGAGGCCAGAGGGATCCTGATTCCTGAGGACAAGATAAAATTGATCAATATCGGGACTATTTCCATCGGCCAGGGCATCGCTGTTACACGCCCTCGCAGTTGACTACGGCAGCTGGCAGCGGTGGCCAACGGGGGATACTTGCTCCAGCCCCGCCTGGTGAAAGAAATCCGGGACAGTGAAGGCAGGCCTCGATGGAAGAAATGGAACCCCGGTACGCTGAGACAGGTTATTTCCCGGGAAACGGCCAGGGAACTGGCCTTGATCCTGGAGGGCGTGGTCAGCAAGGGAACCGGCCGGAATGCATACATACCGGGTTTTCGGGTTGGCGGTAAGACAGGGACCGCCCAAAAGGCCGGGAAAGGCGGTTACCAGCCGGGTAAATATGTGGCCTCTTTTGTCGGGTTGGCCCCGGTCAATGACCCCCGCTTGGTTGCCCTGGTTGTTATCGATGAGCCTCAAGGGGTGTATTATGGAGGGACAATTGGCAGCACCCAGTTTTCCGGCGAGTCATGGAAGACAGCCTCCACTATCTGGGAGTGGCACCCCAGTACAGCTCCACCGAAGAAGAAAAGCTGGAAGAAAAGGGGAAGAAACAGGTTGCCGTGCCTGATGTGATCAACTTGCCTCCGGAACAAGCACGGGCGGCGCTGGAGTTCCTGGGGCTCAGACCCGTTATCCAAGGGCAGGGCCCTGTGGTGATTGATCAAACTCCGAAGGGTTTGGCCAGGGTAGAGGCCAATTCCAAAGTAATTCTCCGGTTGGGGCATCCGGAGCAAAAATCCCCGGAAGTTACGGTGCCGGATTTGACCGGTTACAGGATTTTTGAGGCGGCTAGGGTTCTGGAAGCTTTTGGTTTGGTGATCAAGCCCGAGGGCAACGGCATTGCCCTGGAGCAGGAACCGGTTCCAGGCAGTTTGGTCCTGCCGGGCACTTCAGTCCAAGTTAAGTTCGGTGAAGAAGAAAGCAAACCGGTTCTAGGTCCTTAGTCCATGACCCGGAAGGGCAGGAAGATACTTTGGCCCTTCTGGGTTTTTGTCGCAGCCGGGAAGAGTGGGGCCGAGTTTTGGCGGATAATTTGCCATAAAAAGGAAACAATAGAGTGGAGAGCAAATACAATGATCTCGAGAAGATCTTTATAGTTTCCACCCAGCATGGAGGGCAGGAATATTGAAACTGCTGAGCGAACTAATAGCAGGACTTGAAGGGAAAGAGCTTTATAACGAAATAAGCCGATCCTCCACATCCGGGCCATTAGCATATGATTCCCGGCAGGTAATCCCGGGCAGTCTCTTTGTCTGCATCCGGGGCTTTACGGACCGACGGGCATTTCTTTACGTCCGGGAGGCCCTGGCCAGAGGGGCGCTGGCAGTAGTCTCTGAGCGCCTCCTGGCCACTGCCGGCGGGTATTCCCGGGGTATCTGGTGCCTGATACCCGTTTGGCACTGGCCCAAATGGGGGCCGCTTTTCACGGCTATCCAGGGCGCCGGTTAAGGGTGATTGGTATTACCGGGACCAACGGCAAGACCTCCACCACCCATTTATTAGAAGCTATTTTATCTGGTTGGGGGAAAAAAACCGGTCTTTTAGGTACTATTACTAACCGGCTGGGAGGAAGGAAACTGCCTTCTTCCCTGACCACCCCGGAGTCTCTGGATCTACAGGGTTTCCTGGCAGAAATGGTCCGTAAAGAATGTAGCTATATGGTCATGGAAGTGTCTTCCCATGCTCTCAGTTTACTCAGAGTCCAGGAAACAGAATTCGATATTGGTGTGTTCACTAATTTGACCAGGGATCATCTGGATTTTCACCGGGACTTTGAAGATTACCGGGAGGCAAAGGGCATCCTTTTTAAGCAACTGGGCCTGGGAGAAAAAAAGTCTCCGAAATATGCCGTGATGAATGGGGATGACCCTCACTGTAATTATTACCGGCAGATTACCCGGGTACCGGTATACACCTACGGTATCAAAAAGAAGAGCGATTTTCAGGCTGAGGAAGTGAGGATTACCCCGAAAAGTGCTTCTTTTAATTTAGAGAAGTTTTCCGAAAGGATCTACTTGCGTGTGACGGGGCTTTTCAGTGTGTATAATGCCCTGGCAGCCATTGCTGTGGCAGTAAGGGAAGGGGTGCCTCCCGAGATCATTGCCGGTGCCTTGAGGGATTTCCCCGGGGTGCCGGGAAGGTTTGAGCTGGTAGAGGAAGGACAGGATTTTACCGTGGTAGTGGATTATGCTCATACTCCAGATGGGCTGGAAAATGTCTTGAAAACAGCCAGGGAAGTAAGCCGGGGTAAGGTGATCACTGTTTTTGGTTGTGGTGGCGATCGGGATCGAAGTAAACGCCCCTTGATGGGTGAAGTGGTGGGTAAATACAGTGACTTTTCCATCGTTACTTCAGACAATCCCAGGACGGAAGATCCCTCTTCCATCATGGCTAATATTCTTCCCGGTATTGAGAAAACCGGTCAGGGAAAGTATCTGGCGGTTACAGATCGGCGTCAAGCCATTCAGGAGGCCCTGGCCAGGGCCGGGGCGGGAGATTTGGTGTTGATTGCAGGAAAGGGCCACGAGACCTATCAGGTGATTGGAGAGGAAACCTATCCTTTTGATGACCGGGAAGTGGCCAGGGAATTATTGCGAGGAGAAAGTTAAATGGATTTGCGAGAAGTTTCTCAAGCTATTAAAGCCACTGTTCTTACCGGAAGATTGGACCGGCAGGTATCCGGTATTTCCATTGATAGCCGTACTTTACGTCCGGGGGAGCTGTTTTTTGCCTTGCCGGGGGAAAGGGTGGATGGGCACCGGTATGTGAAACAGGCCCTGGCTCAAGGTGGGGCTGGTGCCGTGGTTTCCCAATTGGACGATTCCGGGGAAGAAGGCTGTCCCTGGGCCGGAACACTGTTACAGGTACCGGATACCCTTAGGGCCCTCCAGCAACTGGCCTGTTACTGGAGGGATAAGTGCGGGGTACCGGTCATTGGAGTAACAGGCAGCAACGGCAAGACCACCACCAAGGACCTGATTTTTTCCGTTCTACAGGAAAGATTGCCTGTTTTGAAGACCGAGGGGAACTTGAATACTGAAATCGGCCTTCCTCTCACTTTATTGCGATTGAAAGGCTGGCACCAGGCCGCAGTCCTGGAAATGGCCATGCGAGGTCCGGGTCAAATAGGTTTTTTGTGCCAGATGGCCAGACCTGTGGTAGGGGTGATTACCAATATCGGCACAGCCCACTTTGAATTGCTTGGCTCCCGGGAGAATATTGCCAGGGCCAAGGGAGAGTTGCTGGAGGCATTGCCAGAGGGTGGGCTGGCGGTGTTGAACCGGGAGGACTCTGGGAGCCTTTTTTTGGGGGAAAAACTCCAGGAGAAAGGGACGGTTCAGGTATTATACTATGGTTTTGGCGCTGATGCGGATCTCCGGGCGGAAAATCTGAAGAAGAGCCTGGAGGGAGTGGAGTTCATATTGGACTACCGGGGTCAGAAGCAGGAAGTCCATCTACCCTTACCCGGTGAACATAATGTCCTCAATTCTCTGGCAGCAGCCGCAGTAGGCTGTCACCTGGGGATGACCTTACCGGAAATAGCCGGAGGCCTGTCCAGGGCGATTATCAGTGAGAAAAGGCTGGAAAAAAGAAGGGGCATAGGTGGCAGCATTATTATCAATGATACTTATAATGCCAACCCGGCCTCGGTGAAAGCCTCCCTGGGGGTTTTGTCGGTAGCCTCCGGCAGGAGGATTGCAGTTCTGGGGGATATGCGGGAATTGGGATCGTTAACGGAAGAAGGACACCGGGAGATAGGAAGATATATTGTCGAGAAAGGCATTGATTATTTACTAACGGTGGGAGAATTGGCCCGCTGGATCGGGGAAGAGGCCCGGAGCGGGGCATGGATCCAACAAGGGTTTATTCAGTAATGACCAATCAGGAGGCCGGGGAAAAGCTGAGGTTTTTGCTGGGAGAAGGAGATGTGGTTTTGCTCAAGGGCTCCAGGACCATGGCTCTGGAAGAAGTGGCCGAGAGTCTTTGGGAGAGGGAGAGAGGTGAAGCCCCATGAAAGTTGGGTTAACGGCTTTTCTGGTGGCTGCCCTGGTCGCATTCCTTTTGGGTCCTGTGATCATTCCTTTATTAAGGATTTTGCGATTTGGCCAGAGAGTGAGGACTGATGGACCCAGAGCTCATTTGAGCAAAGCAGGCACTCCCAACAATGGGAGGCCTCATGTTTCTCTTGGCTATTACCATTGCTATTTTGCTGGACGGACCGGTTCCACTGGAAGTTTACCTGGCTTTGGCTGTCACTATGGCTTACGGGCTGGTGGGCTTTGCTGACGACTTTATCAAGGTGGCACTGGGTCGTTCTTTAGGACTGAAGGCTCGTTATAAGCTCATAGCGCAAATTGGGTTGGGTTTGATTATGGGTATTTTTGCCATCAAGATGGCCGGCAGGGGTACTCTGGTGCCTTTGTTTTTCAGTGATCAAAGTCTAGAAATGGGCAGTTTTTACCCTTTTTTTGCTGTTCTGGTTTTGGTCTGTACCACCAATGCGGTCAATCTCACTGACGGATTGGATGGGCTGGCCGCCGGTACCACCTTGATTGCAGCAGCTGCTTATTTCTTTATTGCCCTGTGGCAGGACCAGACTGGCCTGGCCATTTTTGCGGCGGCCATAGCAGGCGGTTGTCTGGGTTTCTTGTTTCATAATCGCTACCCGGCCAGGGTTTTTATGGGGGATACCGGTTCCCTGGCCCTGGGAGGGGCTCTGGGCAGTCTGGCAATTCTAACCAGGACGGAACTGCTTCTACCTCTAATCGGGGGTGTGTTTGTGATAGAAGCACTATCGGTTATTATCCAGGTTCTTCATTTCCGTTACCGGGGCAGGCGTATTTTTCGGATGAGTCCCTTACATCACCATTTTGAACTGGTTGGTTGGCCCGAGAAAAAAGTGGTGAGAGTCTTCTGGTTGTGGGGTCTGGGTTTTGCCTTTGGGGGCTTTTTGGGCTGATAATGCTGGGCTAAAGGAGTGGTAGACCTTGGAGGTACGGGATCAAAGAATTCTGGTTATAGGTATGGGTAAAAGCGGGGTGGCGGCGGCGAAAGTCCTTTCTTCTTTGGGAGGGGAGGTCACCTCTGGCTGATGTCAAGCCCAGGGAAGAATTGGAGTATGCCTGGCAGCAATTGGAAGGATGGCCCGTAAGAATGAATGCCGGTGGCTACCCGCCAGTCAGGGAGTATGACCTGTTAGTGACCAGTCCCGGGGTACCTGTATGGTCGGAACCGTTGCAAGAGGCTGTGTCTCAGAACATACCGGTATACAGTGAAATGGAAATTGCCTGCCGTTTTGCGGGGATCCCATAGTGGCCGTAACAGGAACCAATGGAAAGACCACAACCACTGCTCTGATCGGCCAGATGTTTAGGGATGCGGGGATTCCTGTTGCTGTAACGGGAAATATCGGTATCCCCTTAATACAGGAAGTGATCCAGGGAGCAGGACGGATATTTGTGGTAGAGGTGAGCAGTTTCCAACTGGAATGGGTGGAAGCCTTTCACCCCAAGGTAGCTATTATTACCAACTTGACTCCAGATCACCTGGAAAGACATGGTTCCATGGAAAATTACCTGTCCGTCAAGGCTAGAATTTTTGCCAGGCAGACCTTAAAAGATTATACGGTACTTAATTACGATGATCCGGCTCTTAAAGAGCTGGGTTCTACTTCCCCTGGACAAGTTATTTTTTTTAGCCGGCAGCATAAGCTAGAAAAAGGCGTGTCAGTTATCGATGGAAAGATATGTATAGCTGGTGCGGGAAACTTTGAAGAGCTTTGTTCAGTGGAAGAAGTATCCTTGCCTGGTGCCCATAATCTGGAAAATGCATTGGCGGCAGTGGCGGCCGGCTGGGCAATGGGGTTGACCGGAAGGACCATGGCTCATTCCTTGCGCAATTTTCCTGGTGTTCCCCATCGATTGGAGAGAGTAGCCATTATTGATGGGGTACAATACATCAATGATTCCAAAGGCACCAATCCTGACGCCGCCATCAAGGCTATGGAAGCTTTCAGTTCGCCTCTCATCCTCATTGCCGGAGGCAGCAGGAAAGGCAGCGATTTCTCCTTATTTGCCCAAAAAGTGAAGGAAAGAGTGAAAGAATTGATACTGGTGGGGGAGACCGCCCAGGAGATTTTGCAGGCGGTTACCGAGCTGGGTTATACTTCCACCCATTTAGTTCAGAGCCTGAGAGAGGCCGTTTTCCTGGCCTATCGGTTAGCTGAACCCGGAGATCTGGTGATGTTGTCTCCGGCCTGTGCCAGTTTTGATTTTTTCCGGAATTTTGAGCACCGGGGGAAGTATTCAAGTCCCTGGTCCATGAACTGGCCCAGCGGAAATAAACAGCCGTTGCTGTTTGGATGAGTGGGGTTTCCCCCGAAAGGCTGATATTTATATCGAAGGCTCGTATTCAGGACTCCCACCCAATCGGGAGATAAAAGACCAGACCAAAGGAATTCCATTGGCGCTGCCGGGCGTCCCACTTCCGCGTATTTAGCTTCCGTACTGCTTACTTGCCGGCTGCAGCGGGATCGACCGGCGGGGAGAAGACTTACCGTCGGGGGAGGAGAAGAAAGCATGCGATTGAAGAAAAAGTCTCCCGATTTTCTTTTATTTGCTATTGTATTGGTGTTATTAACCATCGGGATTATTATGGTCTTCAGTTCCAGCGCTGTATCTGCAGCCCAGGAATTCGGCGATCCCTATTATTATTTAAAACGACAGCTGATGTGGGCTTTTTTGGGTTCTCTGGCCATGATTTTCGTCATGGAGATAGACTATTTTCGTTATGCCAAATACATAGAATTGTTCCTGATCGGTTCCTTTATCCTGCTGGGCTTGGTGTTAGTGGCGGGGATTTCCAGCCATGGTTCCAGCCGCTGGTTGGGGGTCGGCTTTCTCAGGATTCAACCCTCTGAGGTGATGAAGCTGGCCATGGTCTTGTTTTTAAGCAAGAGCATGAGCCGTCATCCGGAAAGAATCCAATCTTTTTCAGGTTTTATTCCCTATCTGCTTGTTTTGGGCTTGGCCTGCGGTTTGATTTTATACCAGCCCGACCTGGGAAGTGCCGTTGTTCTGGCCGGCACCACTTATCTTCTTTTTGCCGCCGGCGGAGCCAGAATCAGCCATTTGTTTTTCCTGGCCCTGGCAGGAATGGCTTTGATTGCCCTGGCCATCATTATGGCGCCTTACCGGATGAACCGGTTCATGGCTTTTTTGGATCCCTGGGCTGACCCTTTGGGAGACGGTTTTCAAACCATTCAAGCACTGCTTGCCCTGGGCTCCGGGGGGCTTTTTGGGCTAGGATTGGGCTGCAGCCGCCAGAAACTATTCTGGCTGCCTGCCAGGCATACGGATTTTATTTATGCTATTATCGGTGAGGAATTGGGCTTTATCGGTGCTTTTTTAGTTTTGGTATTATTTTTTCTTTTTCTGTGGCGCGGTTATAAAATTGCCATTTCCTCCCCGGATAATTTTGCAGGACTTTTGTCTGTAGGCATTACTACTATGATCGCTTTTCAGGCGGTTATTAACTTGGGCGTGGTTACCGGTTCTCTGCCTGTAACGGGAATCACTCTGCCCTTTATCAGCTATGGGGGCTCTTCTTTGATTTTTTCTCTGATTGGCGTAGGCATTTTGCTGAATATCTCCCGTTACGCCAGTTTGAAATGACGGTGAAAAGAGGTCTTGGCTATGTCTTGGTCCAAAAAAGAACTGCATATCGTCATGACAGGTGGAGGTACAGGAGGTCATATTTACCCGGCCTTGTCCATTGCCCGGTCTTTACAAAAGCGCCTGCCTGCTGCCAGAATCCATTATGTGGGGACTGAGCAGGGCTTGGAGGCCCAGCTGGTACCCCGGGAAGGATATGATTTTCATTGCATCAGGGCTGCCGGCTTGGAACGGGCCCTATCCTGGAAAGGGGTGGCGGCTCTTCTTAAAACAGGCCTTGGTTTTTTCCAGGCCGGACTTCTTTTAAAAAGAATTCGCCCTTCTCTGGTCATCGGAACCGGGGGTTATGTTTGCGGGCCTGTAGTTTTGGCTGCAGCCCGGTTGGGTATTCCCACCATGATTCATGAGCAGAATGCCTTTCCCGGCCTGACCAACCGGCTGCTGGCCCGGGTAGCCAGCAAAGTCTGTGTTACTTTTGCCGAATCAATAGATCATTTTCCTGCGGGTGTTCAAATCGTCCACACAGGTTTGCCCATCAGGCCGGAGATTTTAGCCGCTTCCAGGGAAGCGGGCCTGAAAAAGCTGAATTTAGAAGCCAGTGATTTTCATATTTTAGTAGTGGGGGGAAGCCGGGGGCCCAAAGTCTAAACCGGAGTTTAATTCAGGTTTATAGGCAAATTGGTAGAACGAAAGGACTCCACTGGATTCATGTTACCGGGGAAAAAGGTTATAATGAATATAGAAAAGAGCTGCTTGAGGCAGGAATAGACCTGAGTGAAAATGGCAATATTACCTTAATACCATATCTGCATGGGATGGAAAATGCCCTGGCAGTATCCGACCTGGTGATTGGACGGGCCGGTGCCAGTTTTCTGGCGGAGATTCTGGCCAGAGGCATCCCTTCTATCCTGATTCCTTATCCCTTTGCCGCGGAAAATCACCAGGAATATAATGCCAGGGCGGTTTCCAACCAAGGCGCCGCGATCATGGTTTTGGAAAAAGATTTAACAGGAGAATTACTGGTCAAGTTGGTCCAAGAATTGCTTCAGGATCGCGAAAGATTGCGAGCCATGTCTGCCAGGGCTTTGGATCTGGGGAAGCCTGAGGCGCTAGATCAGCTGGTTGGGCTGGCTCTGGACATGCTGGGACTGTAAGCCGATAGCTTCTTTTTTGAGGAGCTGATGATGGTCTGAGTTGTTTCCCGGATCCGGTCAGCTGGTGGACAAACATCCGGTAACACTATCATCAATGGTGCATAAGATGTTGATATAAATTGATTGGGTTCTGGGGAAAAGCTGTTTGCACCGGATCACAGAAGCTCTTTCTGCCAACTAGAGAGGAGTTGAAAGCTATGGAGCAGAAAGAATGGACACATTTTATCGGAATTGGCGGCGCCGGTATGAGCGGGTTGGCGAAAGTACTGCTGGAATTGGGATTTCCGGTAAGCGGAAGCGACCTGAAAGATTCAGCCTCTATACATAAACTGCGGAGTCTGGGTGCCAAAACTTACCTGGGGCATAAAAAGGAGTATTTGCCTTCAGCCACTCGGAGGGTGGTCATTTCTTCGGCCATTCCGCCCACCAATCCGGAACTGGTCAAGGCCCGGGAACTGGGCCTGCCAGTCATGCTCCGGGCGGAACTATTGGCGGAATTGATGCTCCGGCAGAAAGCCATTGCCGTGGCGGGATCCCATGGCAAGACTACTACTGCTTCCATGATTGCCTGGTGCTTGGAAAAAAATAACTTGGATCCCACGGTGGTCATCGGAGGGGAATTGAATAATCTGGGTGATAATGCCAAGCTGGGTGGAGGAGAGTATCTGGTGGCGGAGGCTGATGAAAGTGACGGTTCTTTTCTTAAATTGCATCCTTACATAGCCCTGGTGACCAACATTGAAGATGACCATTTGGACTATTACGGCCGGCAGGAGAGAATAGTGGATGCTTTCCGACAATTTCTATCCCTGGTGCCGGCGGAAGGATTCGCCGTCCTGGGAAATGAAGTATTATCGGTATGCCGGGGGAGACTGGATTTAAGATGCGCGCTATATAGCTATGGTCTGGAAAGCGGTGATTATCAGGCACGGCAGATCAGGTTAAGGGAGGACTGTTCCCAGGCCCAGATCTACTGCCAGGGCAAATGCCTGGGTCAGATTGAATTACATATACCCGGCAAACATAACATTTACAATGCTTTGGGGGCGGTGGCCCTTTGTCACCGGCTGGGTCTTGAATTTTCTTTTATTGCTGAAGCCCTGGCCTCCTTTCAGGGTGCGAAGCGCCGGTTTCAGTTTATCGGTGCGGCAAAAGGGATTAAGATTGTTGATGATTATGCTCACCATCCTACTGAAATTATGGCTACCCTGAAAGCTGCCCGGCAGTGGAAACCGGGGAGACTGTGGGCAGTGTTTCAACCTCATCGTTTTTCCCGGACGAAACAGCTCTATGAAGCTTTTGGCCATTCCTTTCAAGAAGCCGATTATGTGATTATCAGTGAAATTTACCCGGCGGGTGAAAGTCCCATTCCCGGAGTGACCGCCCAGCTGATTGTGGATGCTGTGGCAAAAAACCAGAAACCGGTAGTCTATTTTTCCCGTCAAGAAGATCTGGTTCAATTTCTCCAAAGCCAGTGTTCTTCCGGAGATCTGGTCCTTACCCTGGGGGCAGGCGATATCTGGCAGGTGGGTCAGGCACTGCTAAACCAGTTGCGGAACTGAGGGAATAGGGGGACGTGGGGTCATGGGCTGGGAGTTAGTTGCTGGAGAGCTGAGGAAAAAAATCAGGGGAGAAATCAGACTGAATGAGTCCCTGAAGAATCATACCACTTGGAAAATTGGCGGCCCTGCCGATTTATTGGTGATGCCTGCTGTTTTGGATGATGTGCCGGTTCTGTTGGATTTTGCCTGGAAGAAAGGCCTGCCTTTGCGGGTTTTGGGCAATGGTTCCAATATTTTGGTCAGTGACCGGGGAGTAAGGGGCCTGGTCCTCAAACTGTCAGGCAAACCATCCGCTATCAGGATTCAGGGAGAGCAGATGACGGTAGATGCCGGCACCATGCTGCCCCATGCAGCCCGCAAAGCATGTTTTTATGGATTAACCGGTTTGGAATCTATGGTCGGCATCCCGGGGACTGTGGGGGGCGCGCTGGTGATGAATGCAGGAGCCAACGGCCATGGCATGGATCGAGTGGTGAAAAGCCTGGAGCTTTTACATTTAGATGGGACCTATGAAAGGCTGACTGCCTCTGAATTGGCGTTTGGTTATCGGACCAGCAGTCTACAGGATAAGCCCCTGGTGGTCTTGAGGGCGGTCTTGCAGCTATCCCGGGGGAATCCTTCCTGGATCAAAAAAGAAATGGAGAAAAACTTACAGTGGCGGCGGGAAAGACAACCATTAAATTGGCCCAGCGCCGGCAGTGTTTTTATCAATCCCAAGGGACATGCGGCTGGATATTTGATTGAAGCTTCAGGGGGCAAAGGACTGCGCAGAGGGGGAGCGCAAGTTTCGGAAAAACATGCCAATTTCATTATCAACCTTGGCCAGGCCACGGCTCGTGATGTATTGTGTTTGATCGATGAGATCAAAGAGCTGGTTTTTCGGTTTTGCGGCATCGAATTGAAAACTGAGATCCGATTCTTTGGAGAGGAAATGTAAGGGCCGGGGGTGAATGGCTTTTGGAAAAATTTATTGTCATGGGAGGCAGCCGGTTAGTAGGAGAGATTAAAATCAGCGGGGCAAAAAACGCCATCCTACCTATTATGGCTGCCAGCCTTCTGACGAAGGGCCAATCGACGATTTTACAAGTGCCCAGGATCAATGATGTTCTGACCATGCAGAAGATACTGACTTTTCTGGGCAGTAAAGTTTCGCTGAACGGGAGTGAAATGTTCATCGACGGAGCAGATGTGGACCCAAAGGAAGTGACCGAGAATTTGATGCGCCAGCTGAGGGCTTCGAACCTGATCATCGGGCCCCTGCTCAGCCGTTTTCGCAAACTGAAAGTAGCTTATCCTGGCGGTTGTGCTATCGGCTCTCGACCGATGGATCTCCATTTGAAAGGTTTCCGCTCCTTGGGAGCGAAAGTGACAGAAAGATATGGTTTTATTGAATTGGAAGCGCAGAACTTACAGGGAGCAGATATCCATCTGGATTATCCCAGCGTAGGCGCCACCGAAAACCTGATGATGGCAGCGACCTTGGCTCAGGGACATACCATCATTAGAAATGCCGCCAAAGAACCGGAAATTGTTGATTTGCAAAACTATTTGAATGCCCTGGGTGCCAGGATTAAGGGAGCCGGTCTGGATACGCTGAGAATTGAAGGCGTGAAAGAGCTGGGCTCTGCCAAGCACAACATTATCCCGGATCGGATCGAGGCAGGTACTCATATGGTGGCAGCGGCCATGACGGGGGGAAATGTGGTGATCAGGAATGTGATCGCCGATCACCTGGAACCGGTTATTGCCAAACTGAAAGAAACCGGAGCAAGAATTAAAGAATACGAGGACGGCAGTCTTCGGGTGATTGGTCCTTCCCGTCTCAAAGCTGTGGATTGCAAGACTTTGCCTTACCCGGGTTTTCCCACTGACATGCAGCCCCAGATCATGTCTCTGGCTGCGGTGGCGGAAGGGACCAGTGTTATTGCCGAAAGCATTTTCGACAATCGCTTCAAACATGTGGATGAGCTGCGGCGGATGGGGGCCAAGATCAAGGTGGAGGGAAGGGCGGCGATTGTCAAAGGAGTTCCCCGTTTGAGCGGCGCCTTTGTAGAGGCCACCGATTTGAGAGCGGGAGCGGCCCTTGTTTTAGCAGGCTTAGTGGCGGAAGACGCCACGGTGATAGAAAAGATTAAACATATCGACCGGGGCTACGAGAATTTGGAGGTAAAATATGCTCCTTTGGGAGCGCGGATTATCAGGGTAAATAATACAAGAAACGGCAGCTGGTGACAGGCTGCTTTTTTCGCTTGATCTTGGACAGGCCTTCTTCTTCTGTTATAATCCTAGTAATGAAAGCTCTTTTCCAAACTGGTAGTTTCCGGGAGGGCTGCCCATGCATATTCGAAGGCGGGTCAAGCCGGTGCGAAGAACCCGGGTTCTGCTTTTTCGTTCATTATTCTTCTTCATGATCATTTCTCTGGCCTTATATTGTTTTTTACAGTCTTCCTTTTGGTCCATCCAGACGATCATCGTTGAAGGCAATGATTTTCTTTCTGAAACAGAGGTTTTGCAGCTTGCTTCCATGCCCTTGGGGTTGAATATTTTTAAAGCGGATCTGAGCTCAAGGGAGAGAAGAATGCGGCTCTCCATCCCTTGGTAAAAGATGCGAAAGATCACCCGGGAATTTCCCCGGACCATCAGAATATCCAGTCCGGGAGCGGGTGCCTTTGCTCCTGGTTCCCTGCCGGGACGGCTTCTGGCAGGTTGACGAAAACCGAGTAATTCTTCAGGTATACATCCACCATTACCGGCATATCCCTGCCCTTGGTTACCGGGATTGAGCTGGGGGATGCCAGTCCCGGCGAGAGCCATTTCCTCTCCGGAGTTGGCCAGGGTCATACAAGCTGGCCCGGGAGCTGCCGTCGGAGCTGGAGGGGAGAATCGGTGAAATCAATGTCCTGGACTCGGGGATGATTTGCCTCTTTACCACCCAGAAGGACTAGAAGCATACTTGGGAGACGGCGAAAGGCTGGAGGAAAAAGTACAGCTTTTAACCCGGAGTTCTGGCACAGGAGAACCTAGAACTGGAAAGAATCAAATACATTGACTTGAGCTTTCACGGTCTCCGCTGTCATCAAATACCGCGACTAATAAAGAAGGTGATGTGCTTTATGTGGCTTCCGCTTTTAGGTCTTTTCATCGGAATTATCCTTGGTCTCCATTTTCCAATCCAGGTTCCGGTGGCTTATGCAAAATACATGTCAGTGGCTGTTCTGGCAGCCCTGGACTCAGTCTTCGGTGGTTTGAGAGCCAGTCTTGAAGATAAATTTGACCAGATGGTATTTCTGACTGGTTTCTTTAGTAATACCCTTCTGGCTGGTGTATTGGCCTACATCGGAGACCAGCTAGGGGTGGAATTGTATATGGCCGCTGTGATTGTTTTTGGGGTCCGTCTTTTTCAAAACCTGGCCAGTATCCGGCGTTTTCTCCTGAAAAAGTAAAGAAAGTAAAGAAAAATGAATTGCAAAAAAAGGGAATTTGCCACCGGCGTTGAATTCCTCATAATATCGAGGGGTGGTTCCACAGGCATTGCTGTGCTTGACATGGAAGCAAAGGCTGGGGCTGGAGGTGCAAAGATTGCCCAAAAACAATGTGCTAGCAGGCTTGGATATTGGAACTAGCAAAGTTGCTGCAGTTATTGCTGAGATAGATGTGGAAGGCCCTATCAATATTGTTGGTTTTGGGGAAACCCCATCCGGTGGTTTAAGGAAAGGAACCATTATCGATATTGAGTGTACGGCCAGGGCGGCGGAAAAAGCCGCCGATAAAGCGGAGCAAATGAGCGGTATGGCTATTGATGCTGTTTTGGTGGGAATAACGGGACCCCACATTTCCTCAGTCAATAACCGGGGTGTAGTGGCCGTTACCGGTATAGGCAAGGAAATTACGGAAGAAGATGCCCAGCGGGTAGTGCAAGCAGCCAAGGTGATCACTCTTCCCTCGGAACGGCAAATTGTTCACGTTTTGCCCCGCCAGTTTATTGTAGATGGTTATGACGGCATAGTCGACCCGGTGGGTATGTGTGGATCTCGTCTGGAAGTGGAAACCAACATTCTTACCGGAGCGGCTGCATCCATTCAAAATACCCTCAAGACTGTTCAAAGAGCGGGATTGGAAGCTGGTGCTCTGGTCTTTAATGGTCTGGCCTCGGCAGAAGCGGTTCTTTTGCCTGCGGAGAAAGAACTGGGTGTGGTTCTGGTGGATATTGGTAGCGGGACCACAGAGGTGGCCATTTATGAGCAGAAAAATCTCTGGTATGCTAGCGTCCTTCCAGTAGGAGGCGACCACATCACCAATGACCTGGCGGTAGGCCTGCGGACACCCATTGCCGCAGCGGAAAGGATAAAAAGAGAGCACGGATGCGTACTGGAGGCCTTGATGCCTGATGATAATTACATAGATGTGCCCAGTGTGGGAGGTACGGAAACCCGCCAGGTATCGAAAAAGTTTTTGGCCGCTATCATAGAACCGAGAATACAAGAGATACTTTCCTTGATCAAAAGAGAAATACACCGTTCAGGTTATAAGGGATTACTCCCTGGTGGTGTGGTGATTACCGGAGGTTCCTCTCTTCTAGATGGTTTGCTGGTACTGGCGGAGGAGATGCTGGAGATGCCGGTACGGAGAGGGCAGCCTCTGCATATTAGCGGGTTGGTGGACCTGGTTAGTGCACCCCAGTATTCCTCAGCGGTAGGAATCCTGCATTATGGGGCCAAGAATCTGGCTGCTTTTCAGGCCGCACCCTCAGGAGACTTTTTCCTGGGTAGTATTTGGTCACGTTTGACCGCATGGTTTAAGGAAATTTTCTAGCCGATGCATTTTAAGGAGGGTAATAAATGTTGGAGTTTGAAGAGCAGGAATTAAGTCAATTTGCGTCAATCAAGGTGGTTGGCGTAGGGGGCGGCGGTAATAATGCAGTGAACAGAATGATCTCTGCAGGATTACAGGGAGTTGACTTCATTAGTATCAACACTGATGTACAGGCTCTGAACTTCTCCCAGGCCGAGGTGAAATTACAGATCGGCGCCAAACTGACTAAAGGGCTGGGCGCCGGTGCCAATCCGGAAATCGGCAAAAGGGCTGCAGAGGAAAGCGCTGATGAGCTTCTCAAGACTCTACAGGGAGCCGACATGGTTTTTATTACAGCAGGTATGGGCGGTGGTACCGGTACCGGGGCAACACCTCTGGTGGCTGAATTGGCCAGAGAAGTAGGCGCCCTGACGGTGGGGGTGGTAACCCGGCCCTTCAGTTTTGAAGGCAGAAAGAGGGCTGACCAGGCGGAGAACGGTATTATTGAACTAAAAGAGAAAGTGGATACTCTGATTGTCATTCCCAATGACCGTTTGCTGCAGGTGGCTGATAAACAGACTTCCATTACTGATGCTTTCAGGATAGCTGATGATGTATTGAGGCAGGGTGTCCAGGGGATTTCAGATTTGATTGCCATTCCCGGCTTGATCAACCTGGATTTCGCCGATGTGAAGACCATCATGTCTCAAACCGGTTCCGCTTTGATGGGTATCGGCAGGGCCACAGGAGAGCAAAGAGCTGCAGAAGCGGCCCGTATGGCAATTTCCAGTCCTCTATTGGAGACCTCTATTGAGGGGGCCAGGGGAGTTCTCCTCAATATTACCGGCGGTACTAACTTGGGCCTTTTTGAGGTAAACGAGGCGGCAGAGATCATTTCCCAGGCTGCCGATCCGGAGGCGAACATTATTTTCGGTGCGGTCATTGATGAAGATCTGAAAGACGAGATCAGGGTAACCGTGATCGCTACCGGTTTCGATCAAAAACCGAAACCATTAAAGATCAATGCAGAACTGGATATCAAACCTTTTTCCAGCGACGATTTGGACATACCAGCCTTTCTAAGAAGAAAGTAAAGGAGTACTGAAGCTAGGCGCAGAGAGCCCTAGCTTTTTTTATTAAGCCATAATTATTTCCCCAGGTACCAAATCCTGACATGTTTTGCCAGACTCTTGATGTATAATAGGAACAACCAGATTTATTAATATAAGGTCACTATTCAGGCGTCAGACTTCAGTGGGGGTCACTTTTTGGCCTAATTACCAGACAGCCATATACCCCTAATTCAAGACAATCCCGAATAGAGAAAGGCATGGGTTGCGGTGGCGGGAAGCCCGGTTATTTACATAGATGTGGTGTTTGCGGTCAATTTCCTGATGGATTTTCTCATCCTCTGGTCAGTGGCCAGGTTTGGGCAATTCCGTACCAGTTGGTTGAAAATACTGGCCGGGGCATTGGTGGGTAGTTTCTATTCTTTGATCATTTTCTTTCCCGGGCCTGGTTTTCTTGAAACCATTGGAGTCAAGTTGCTTGTTTCCATGATCATGATCCTGCTATCTTTTTCCTGGCACTCCGTCAAGTATTTTCTTCAAGCTTTGGGTTGTTTTTATTTCATCTCCTTTATGGTTGGAGGAGCCATGCTGGGTGGTATTTATTTTCTCCAGGGCTCTCTACTCCAGGGGAGATTTTTTCCCGGTATTTTCTTTTTGTCCGGAATCCCTTCCGTCTGGTTGCTGGCCGGTTTGGCCTCCCTGGCTTTCTTCAGCTATTTGGGTTCCAGTTTGATCAAAAAAGGGTTGTTTCGCAAACTCTACTTGGTTTCTACGGTGGTTTGCTTTGGGGAGAAAAGAATTGCTGCCCGGTCTCTGGTGGATACGGGAAACCAGTTACGTGATCCCTTGACCCGCTGTCCCGTCATGATTCTGGAATATTCTCTGCTCAAGGATGTTCTTCCCAGCCAGCTGCAGGATTTTTATGAGAACAGGGAGGAGCCGGAATTGGAAAAAACCCTTCAGGTTTTGGCTGGTACTTCCTGGGCAGTTAAGGTGAGAGTAATACCCTTCAAAACCATCGGTAGACGCAAGGGAATGCTGTTGGGGCTAAAACCCGATATGGTTTATGTGGTCACCGAGGAAAAAACCGTCAAACACCATAGTGTGATTGTAGGGGTCTATGCTGGTACCCTTTCACCGGAAAACAAGTACCGGGCCCTTTTGCACCCGGAGTTGCTCCAGATTGCATAACTATAGAAAGGAGGGGTGGGCCGTGATGGTGGCAAAGTGGCTTCGCTGGCGCTGGATCTTGCGCTTAAAAATGATCGGTCTTCTCAGAAGGCTGGCTTTCCTGGAAGACATATACTATGTGGGGAGCAGTGAGGCATTGCCTCCTCCTCTCACTTCTGATGAAGAGATTTTTTTAATCACCCGCCTAGAACATGGCGATCCGACCGTCAAGGGGGTCTCTGATCGAGACGGAATCTGCGGCTGGTGGTGTACATTGCCCGCAAATTTGAGAACACCGGTGTGGGCATTGAGGACTTGGTTTCCATCGGAACCATCGGGCTGATCAAAGCAGTGAACACTTTCGACCCGAAGAAAAAGATCAAACTGGCCACTTATGCTTCCCGCTGCATTGAAAACGAGATCTTAATGCATCTGCGCCGCAATAACAAGACCAGGGTGGAAGTGTCCTTTGATGAACCCTTGAATATTGACTGGGATGGCAATGAATTGTTGCTGTCCGATGTGCTCGGCACTGATAATGACATTATTTATAAATCCATTGAAGAGGAAGTGGACCGGAAACTCTTATACCAAGCCATGAAAAAACTGACCGCTCGGGAGAAGAAGATCATGGAATTCAGATTTGGATTGGTTGACGGCTTGGAGAAAACCCAAAAAGAAGTAGCGGATCTTTTGGGAATTTCCCAGTCTTATATTTCCCGTTTGGAGAAAAGAATTATCAATCGGCTGCGGAAAGAAATTAATAAAATGGAATAAAGAGAGAAATTCTTCCCTGCTACCTTTTCAGGTAGCTCAGACTGTAGACAAAAATGGCCTTTAGGAAGCAAAACCTAAAGGCCAAATTCTTTTTAAACATAAAATTGCTGAAATATTAGAGAGCACCTCCTGCAGCGGGGAGGTTGTGGGCGGTAATGTCCGTTGTTTCCGCTTCCACATGGCCAGCTTTTTCAGATTCATGCATGCAAAAAGAAGCGTGAGATAGTGCTGCACTTTTCTCAAGCCTCGAAGCTGCGTGTAGCGCATCCCATGTTTTTCTTTGGCATCGGCAAAAACACGCTCAATTGTCTCGCCGCGCTTACGATAAAGTTCTTTGCCTCGATCGGTGTACCTAAGATCTTCAGCTATTTCCACATAAGGCTCCCATAAATGACGGGTGATAACCTTGGTAAAATTTTTGCTCTGTGTGCACTTCATTCTATGCTCACAGCCGATGCAAATTTTAGGATCACTCTTGTATTCACGGTAACCATCCCGGTTGGTGGTGCTGTACTTTAAAATCTGGTTATTGGGGCAAATGTAGCAATCGTAGTATTCATCATAAACATAATCACGTTTTCTGAAATAGCCCTTCTTTGTCATAGGGCGCTTGTACGGCATGATAGGATCTTTGCCGGCTTCGACTATCTCCCGGCAGATGGCCGGGGTTTTGTATGCAGAATCTGTAACTACAGACTCGACTTCGGGGTGCTGTTCAATGACTTGCTGGAAAACATCGGAGAAAACCTGGCTGTCGTGAACATTGCCGGGAGCTGCTTTTAATCCCAAGACAAAATTATTCATATCACAGGCAACGGTTACAGTATAGGCAAAGCATTTCTCCTTTTCACTCTTGTAGAACATGCCGCTTTCCGGGTCTGTTGTACTTTCTATGATTTCTCGTTTTTTGCCGCCGTCAGCCGGGGTGCCTGCTTCATCTCCGGAATCATTGCCTTCGTCTTCATCATCAGCAAACGGTTCCTTGCCATGGGATTTCCTATCCTCGTTAATTTCATAAAGCAAATCACGTTTGTATTTATGTACACGATGCCTGACCATTTTTTTGATGTACTTCTTCTTATTGGCGCTGGCTTTGACATGAGTGGCATCAATGAAAATGGCGCTGGTGTTGAGAAACCCGCAGTTAATGGCTTCTTCGAGAACACGCGCAAAAATTTTTTCAAAAATGTCGCTTTCCTGAAACCGTCTCACGTAATTCTTGCCAAAGGTAGAGAAGTGAGGGATCTGCTCCTGCAAGCCATATCCCAGAAACCAGCGGTAAGCGACGTTTACTTTTACCTCTTCTATGGTCTGCCGCATTGAACGGATGCCATAGAGTGCCTGCAGGATCAACAGCTTAATTAGAACAACCGGATCTACACTGGGACGGCCATGGTTTTCTGAATACAGGTCTTTTACTTCATCATAGATGAAGCTAAAGTCAATACTCTCCTGGACGGCTCTAAGCAGATGGTTTTCCGGAACCAGGCTGTCTATGCAAACAATTTCCATTTGGTTAACAGCTTCACGGTCTTTTTTCGCAAGCATTTTATCACCCCGGCTATTGGTTTTTCCCATAATATAATTTCGTTAAAAGGGCTGAAAATGCCTGCAATTACTGGCTTTTTTACACTTTTGCCAAAGATTTTTTGCGCACGGCAATTATGAATTATAAATGAAAATGCAAACCAAGGATCGGCCAAGGTTTGCATTTCATAAGACTTTGTCTACAGTCTGTGCTACCTTTTCAGGTAGCTTTTTTTTGCGCAAAAAGAGCCCGGTATAAAAGATTCTTCCTTTGGTAATAATTTAGGGTAGAAAAGGCAGTTTGCAAAATGGGGGCAGCGCTCATGGTTGTCAGCAACAAAGTGGAGATTTGCGGTGTAAATACAAGCAAGTTGCCCGTTTTGTCCAACGAGAAGATGCGAAAATTGTTCAAGGCGATGCAAGCGGGTGATGAACAGGCCCGGGAAAGCCTGGTTACTGGGAATCTCCGCCTGGTACTCAGTGTGATTCAGCGTTTTACCAATCGGGGTGAATATGTGGATGACCTTTTTCAAGTAGGCTGCATCGGTTTGATGAAGGCCATTGATAATTTCGACTTGGGCCAAAACGTCAAGTTCTCAACTTACGCTGTTCCCATGATTATTGGGGAAATTCGCCGCTATTTGCGTGACAATAACCCTATTCGGGTGAGCCGGTCCCTGCGGGATGTGGCCTACAAGGCTTTGCAAGTGCGAGACGCCCTGGTGAACAAGCATTCCCGGGAGCCCACCATCAATGAGATTGCCGAGGAATTAAAACTCCCCAGGGAAGAAGTTATCTTTGCATTGGATGCCATCCAGGAACCTGTTTCTTTATTCGAACCAATTTACCATGACGGGGGAGATCCTATTTTTGTAATGGATCAGATCGGCGACGAAAAAAATTCGGATGTGAACTGGCTGGAAGGGATTACCGTGCGGGAAGCCCTGGCCAAACTAAATGAACGGGAAAAATTAATCTTAACCTTGCGTTTTTTTGAAGGGAAGACTCAAATGGAAGTGGCCGATGAAATCGGCATTTCCCAAGCCCAAGTTTCACGATTGGAAAAAGCCGCCCTTAATCATATGCGCAAATTCGTTTGACCAGGTAAAGGAGTAGATCTGCATGAAAAGAGTCTTGGTGGGTTTGATTCTCCTGGCCTGTCTGCTGGTGTGGGTTACGATCCAGAAACAGCCCCAGGCTGCCGTGGCTTATAATCAAAATAACTTGATCAGGCTTCATGTGGTGGCCAACAGTGATCTGGAGGAGGACCAGGAGCTGAAAAAGGAGGTCAGGAATGTTATTCTCCGGTATTTGGAACCGGAGTTCAGTCAAGTGAAAACCCGTCAGGAAGCAAGAAGCCTTCTGGAAAAAAAACTGAAGATATTGGAAAGCCTGGCCCAAAAACACCTGCGGCAAGCAGGCAGGGAAGATCCAGTCAGGGCTGAACTGGGACGCTTTCACTTTCCGGCCAGGAGTTACGGGGATTTAGTTTTGCCTGGCGGAGAATACGAAGCGGTCCGGCTAGTAATCGGTCAGGGCCAAGGGGCCAACTGGTGGTGTGTGCTTTTTCCTCCCCTTTGTTTTTTGGACCTTTCCTGGGGTTTGGCTGAAAAGGTTGGTGGAAAAGAACCAGCTCTTGCCCCTACCGAGCCCGTTCCCCGGGCTTTTCAGATTAAATTCAAGATCATGGAAATCTTGAAAGGAAAATCCGGTCTGTTTTCTCCTCTGGCCACCGTTTTCCAAAAGGGGAAAAATCAGCTGCCCTGAAAGAAGGGCATTTTTTCTTTCCAGATCAGTTTTCTTCTCTCTCTGAGCGAAACATTGGGGAACATTTTAGGGACTTGCCTCATATATATAGTTACAAGGCAGTTTTTCCGGGGAGAGGAGGATTATTTTGCTGAAAGTTTCCGACTTGCGGATGCGGGACGTGATCAATATAGTGGATGGGCGGCGTCTGGGAGCGATTAAGGACATCGATTTGGATTTGGAGGAGGGGCGCATCCGGTCCATCATCTTACCAGGCACAGGCAGATTTATGGGTTGGCTGGGGAGAAACGATGATTTGGTCATACCATGGGAAAAAATTCGAAAACTGGGGGTGGATGTGATCCTGGTGGAGATGCCCAATGCTACTGACCCCAAGCATGATCGGTGATAAACTAAGGCGATTCTTAGTTTATTTTTTTTGGTTTCCGCAGGTTTTCGGCCAAAAACCGCCGTTTTTTGCCAAAAAAGCTGTTTTATCTTTTATTCTGTTCCCCTGAAAGAAATTGACGCAACAAGATGTAGTAGGTTATACTAAAAAATAATACAATATATTGGGCAATAAAGGGGGTTGGTCAAGTGAAATGTCCTTTTTGTACTCATCCGGATTCCAAGGTGTTGGATTCCAGGTCGGCAGAAGAAGGGACCACCATCCGCAGACGCCGGGAGTGTTTAAGTTGCAGCAAGCGCTTTACAACTTATGAAAAGTTGGAAGCGCTTCCTTTAGTCGTGGTGAAAAAAAATGGGCAGCGGGAAGTCTTCAGTGCCAATAAAATTTTAACCGGCCTGATCAAGGCCTGTGAAAAGCGTCCGGTTTCTGTGGAGACCTTGGAAGCAGTGGTCAGGGAGATTGAGAGGGAAATCTTGAATACCATGGAGCGGGAAGTAAGCAGTCAGGTCATCGGGGAAATGGTGATGGAACGTCTGCAGGAGCTGGATCCTGTGGCCTATGTGCGATTTGCTTCTGTTTATCGGGAGTTCAAAGATCTGGATTCTTTTATGCACGAACTGGAGAACTTGTTAAGAAAAAAGAGCCGTTAGGAGGGCTTTTGATGCTGAAAAAAATTTGCAAAAGAGACGGGCGCATTGTGGATTTCGATAAGACCAAGATTACCGAAGCCATTTTTAAAGCGGCTCAGGCTGTGGGTGGTGACGACCGGGAGACTGCTGCTCTGCTGACGGAAGAGGTAGTAAGGCTGCTGACCATCAAATACCCCCAGGAAATCTTTTCCGTGGAGGATGTGCAGGACATTGTGGAAAAGGTGCTGATTGAGGCCGGACATGCCCGCACAGCCAAAGCCTATATCCTCTACCGGGCCCAGAGAACCAATATCCGGGAAGCAAAATCCGATTTGATGGCTGCTGTAGCGGAGATTCTCAAAGAGACCAACCGGGAAAATGCCAACGTGAGCAATTCCCCCTCGGCAAAAATGCTGCAGATCGCAAGTGCCGCCAGTAAACAGTATTATTTGAGCCGGGTTGTTCCGGAACCCTTTGCCCAGGCTCACCGACAAGGCCGGATTCATATTCATGACCTGGATTTTTACGGAAAAACCTTGACCTGTATACATATTCCCCTGGGGAAGCTCTTGGCCGGAGGATTTGATAACGGACACGGCTATATCAGGCCTCCCAAAAGGCCGGCCTCTGCTACCGCTTTGGCTGCCATCATTCTGCAGAGTTCACAGAACGACATGCATGGCGGCCAGTCCTATGCTTTTTTCGATCGGGAACTGGCTCCTTACGTTGAAGGAGCCAGTGAAGAGGAGACTTATCAGGCTATGGAAGCCTTTATCTATAATTTGAACTCCATGCATTCCCGGGCCGGGGCCCAGGTGCCTTTTAGCAGTGTCAACCTGGGGACCGATGTTAGTGAAGGAGGGCGTAGAGTCACCAGAAACCTGCTCCTGGCTTACGAAAAGGGCTTGGGCAGGGGGGAAACACCTCTTTTTCCCAATATTATCTTCCGGGTTAAAAAAGGTGTCAACCTGGAGCCCCAAGACCCCAACTATGACCTGTTCCGCCTTGCTTTGCGGGTGGCAGGTCAGAGAATGAATCCTACTTTCAGTTTTATGGACTCATCTTTTAATCGACCTTTTGATGATGAAGTAGGTTATATGGGCTGCCGCACCCGGGTCATTTCCAACCGGCGGGGACCGGAGGTCTCCAATGGGAGAGGCAATTTGTCCTTTACCTCCATTAATTTGCCGAGGCTGGCCATTGAAGCCAAGGGGCAGCTGGGCAAATTTTATCGCCAACTGGAGGAGACCTTTGAACTGGTGGCGGAACAGCTTCTCCACCGTTTTCATATCCAGGCTCATTTACGGATCAAGGACATGCCTTTCCTCATGGGGCAAGGACTTTATTTGGGGTCGGACAAGCTGGGATGGGACGAGCCCATCGAAGCTGCTATTGTTCATGGCACATTAACCATTGGTTTTATTGGTTTGGCTGAGACCCTGACGGCGCTGTTGGGAGCACATCATGGGGAAAAGCAGGAGGCCCAGGAATTGGGGTTGGAGATTGTGGCCAGAATGCGCGCCTTTACTGATCGGATGTCTGAGGAAACTAATTTGAATTTTTCTTTGCTGGCAACGCCGGCGGAAGGCTTGTCAGGCAGGTTTGTCAGCATCGATCGGGATAATTACGGCCTATTACCGGGGATTACTGACAAGGAATACTATACAAATTCCTTTCATCTACCGGTCAGCTTCCCGGTGGGAGCTTACGAGAAAATCAGCTTGGAAGGACCCTATCATAAATATTGCAATGGAGGCCACATCAGTTACGTGGAACTGGCTTCCCCTCCGGGACCAAACTGGGAAGCTGTCGAGACTTTGGTGAGAGCAATGGGGGAGAACGATATGGGTTATGGAGGAATTAATTTTCCCATCGATTTCTGTACCGCTTGTGCACACCAGGGAGTGATCAATGAGGATCATTGCCCGGTCTGCGGTAGCAGTCGAATTCGGCGGATCCGGCGCATCACCGGCTACTTCAGCAGTACTGACCGTTTTAATGATGCCAAGCTGGCAGAGTTGCAGGACCGGGTGCATCACCTGTAGGAAAAGGGGAGGGGAGTAAAATTGTATTTACGGGTGGCTGGCGTTGTGCCTGAAAGCATTGTGGACGGGCCAGGGATCCGCTACACTGTTTTTGTCCAAGGTTGCTGTCACCGCTGTCCCGGTTGCCACAATCCCCAAACCCATCCTCTCGATGGAGGGGAGAAAGTGGCTGTGGAAGATTTGTTAAAGGACATCAAGGGCAGGAAGCTGCTCAGGGGGGTCACTTTTTCCGGCGGGGAACCTTTCCTGCAGCCCGGTCCCTTGGCCTATCTCGGACGCCAGGTCCGACAAATGGGTTTGACGGTGATCACTTATACCGGTTTTCTTTTTGAAGACATCCTGGGAAAAAGCAGAAAAGAGCGCGATTTTCGGGAGTTATTGCTGGTATCCCATTGGCTGATTGACGGTCCTTTTGTGATCCAGCGCCGGGACTGGAAGCTCAGTTATCGGGGTTCCAGTAACCAGAGGATTATCGACGTACCCGCCAGTTTAAAGGAAAGGCGCACCTGTATTCTGGAGCCGGAAAAGCGCCTGACAGGTTGAGATCTCTTTTTGAATTGCGAAAGTTCACCGGTTTTGGCCATTTTCCGGTCAAGACCTTTTTTCTTTTGGCAGGGATTCCTTTTTGTCTAACTCTGCTTGTTGCCCGGGTTTTCCCGCTGAGCTTATATATTATCTTATTTGCAAACAGTTCTCCGAAACAGGCAAACAAGTTTTCCCGGAGGATTTGCTCCCTTTTCATCTTGGGTTATAATAATGTCAATGGCACTTTCTTCAGGAGGCAAGGGATGGCCTTTTCTTTTACGGCAGTAAACGGCATAGGCATCTTGACTATCCCGGCTTTTACCCGGACCGGCTTGGTTAAACACGCTTTTACCACTCGCCATCGCGGCTTTAGCCGGGCTCCTTATGCCAGTCTAAATATGGCTTTACATGTGGGGGATGACCAACAGGCCGTCATCTGGAACCGGCGTCAGGTATGTGCTGCTCTTGGGCTGGATTCTTCCGCTTTGGTGGCCGCTCAACAAGTGCATGGGGAAGGAGTCGCGGTCATCAAAGATTTCGATCGGGGCAGGGGAGCAGTGGACTACGCTGAGACCATACCAGCTGCCGATGCTCTGATCACCAATTGTCCGGGCCTGCCTTTAAGCCTTTATTACGCCGACTGTGTCCCGCTGATGATCCTGGATCCGCTGGTGCCGGCCATAGGTCTGGTGCATGCGGGTTGGAAGGGAACTGCCTTGCAAATCGGGGCGAAGACAGTCAAGATGATGGAGAGGGAGTTCGGCAGCCGGCCGGAGGACTGTTTGGTGGGCATCGGCCCCAGCATTGGGCCTTGTTGCTATGAAGTGGGTGAGCAGGTGTTAAGGGAGATCAAGTCCAGTTATGTAGGGTGGAGAGAATTGGTGAAAGAGCAGCCCGGAGAACGCTGGATGTTGGATCTGCGGCTGGCGAACAGGATTTCTCTGCTGGAAAGCGGGGTTCTCCCGAGAAATATTCATGAAAGTGATTATTGCACTTCCTGTCGTACTGACCTGTTCTTCTCCCACCGGGCGGAAGGGGGCAGAACAGGCAGAATGGCTGCTTTGATTATGTTGGAAGACGGGGATGGGAAAAGTGGCTTCAACTCCCAGGGTTAAGAAAGCAAATCGTCGGAAATTGCGGAGACGTCTGCTCTCCCGGGGGGAAAAAGTTGTTCTTCTTTTCTTGTTTTGCGCTTTAGTCTGGCTGGCGGCCGGTAGGGCATACCAAGTAATTGTGGCCGGTTTAGTGCGAACTTACACCGTAGAAACCGGGATTTTGGAAAGAAAGCTATCTGTTGACCAAGCTTTGATTTTCCGGGAGGAACAGGTGGTCTTGGCTCCCTGGAGGGGAAGGGTACGGCTGCTGATGCAAGAAGGGGAAAGGGCCCCTGCAGGAGCGGTGGTGGTAGAACTGATCTCCGAGGGAGTCGATCAAGTGAAGAAACTGGAGCTTACAGCCCCCAGGGCCGGGCTGGTTTCCTTTCACTCTGATGGATTGGAGACGGTTTTCAGGCCCGATTTAGTTGATACTTTACAATTGGAAAAAATCAATTATTCGGCGGAGAGCCGGATGATTTCTGACGGCGAGACAGTGGAAAGAGGAGAAAGGGTTTTTAAGATAGTCAATAACCTGCGGCCTTTTTTCCTGAGTTTAACATTGGATACAGACGATTTGGATTCTCTTCCCCGGACGGGTGGAAGCTTGGGCATTCGGGTCAAGGGCCAGGAGCAGCTGTATCCGGGCAAAGTAGTTAACATAATCTCCCGAGGGGTGGTAGGGCAAGTGATTTTATCTGTGGATCGGGGAGATGCTTTGCTTCGGGATCGCTATCTTGATCTTGACCTGATTCTGGAAAGCAAAAGGGGACTGCAAATTCCTTCCAGGGCAATTGTCTACCGGGAAAATAGGGCCGGAGTATATAAAGCAACCGCCAAAGGTTTTCGCTGGGTACCTGTGGAATTGCTTTTCCAGGAAGGGGAGGCAATTATTGTGGAGGGCTTGTACAGGGGCGATCGCATTGCGATCAATCCCGAGGCCATTGAGCGAAGGAACTGATCAAAAGCATAGTTTTTAGTATTTTCTTCTGACAAACTGATAGAACTAGCTGATTTGTAGCAGGAATCCTTTGGATTCTATAGAAAAATAATTTATGTTTGGGGGAGATAAGGTGAAGAATATTGCAGCAGCATTGGCCGAGATCCGCCGGCGGATAGAGCGGGCTGCCGCTAAAGCGGGCCGAGATCCCGCTTCCATCCAGCTGGTAGCAGTAACTAAGAACGTGGAAATTCCCCTGATTGAGGAAGCCTGTGCCCAGGGATTGACGGACTTGGGGGAAAATAGGGTGCAGGAGCTGGTGAAGAAATATGAAGTCTTGGGTGATGTAGTCCGCTGGCACCTGATCGGCCATTTACAGACGAATAAGGTGAAATATATCGTCGATAAGGTGGCTTTGGTGCATTCCCTGGACCGGATGAGTCTGGCCAAGGAAATTAACAAAAGGGCAGGATCTGTGGGCAGGAAATTACCGGTATTGGTACAGGTGAATGTGGCGGAAGAGGAGAGTAAGTTTGGGTTAAAAGTAGAAGAAGTGCTGCCTTTCATCCGGGAAGTAAAGGACATGGAGTGGATTTCCATTCAGGGTTTGATGACCATGGCCCCTTTGGTGGACGATCTCGAGAAGGTACGGCCGGTATTTCGCAGTTTGAAAGAGCTGCAGGAGGAAATTTCCTCCCATGACTTGCCAGGAGTGGAAATGCGTTACCTGTCTATGGGTATGACCAATGATTTCGAAGTGGCGATAGAAGAAGGAGCCAATATCATTCGCATCGGTACCGCTATATTCGGGAGCCGTGATTAAAAGGGGGCTGAGAAGATGGGAAAAAAGCTCATGGAAAAGGTTTTTAATTTGATCGGTTTTGAGCTGGAAGAGGATGTGGAAAAGGAAGAAGAAAGAGGGGTTAGCAAAGGGGAAGCATACGGCCCTTTCAGGCCGAAGAAAAACAATCTGGTAGGTCTTCCTACGGCCATGCGCCCCTTAAAAATGGTCATTTCCAAGCCGGTCAGGTTCGAACAAGTTCAGGTGATTGCAGATTATCTGAAGATTCGCCAGCCGGTGGTGGTGAATGTGGAGGAATTGGATTTAACTGTGGCTCGGCGAGTGATGGACTTTTTGAGTGGGACTGTCTATGCCTTAAATGGTAGTATGCAAAAAATCAGCAGCGGAATCTTCTTGTTCGTGCCAGACAATGTGGAAGTAACCGGCGATGTGGATCAGATAAAAACGGAAGAGGGGCTTTTTGGGGTGCCCAAGGCGAAATAAAGAGCGGGAGTGATCACCTTGGATTGTCAGCTGGCAGTTATCGGGGGAGGGGCCATGGGAGAGGCTATTATTGCGGGAGCAGTGAAAAGCGGCCTTTACTCTTCTGAGACTATAGGTGTGGGGGAACCTTTATCAGCCAGGCGGGATTACCTTAAGGAAAAGTATCGGGTTCATGTGACGGAGGACAATCTTTCCTTGGTATCACGGGCTTCAATGGTAGTCATGGCTGTAAAACCCCAATTTTTTTTCCAGGTTTTGCACTCTTTTGTCGGCAAAATGAGTCCGGGACAGCTTTTGATTTCGGTGGCAGCAGGCATTAGCCTCGGCGAAATGGAAAAAATCGTTCCGGCCGGACTGGCTCTGGCGCGGGTGGCCCCCAATACTCCCTGCCTGGTGGGGAAAGGAGCTGCGGCCATTGCTTACGGCTCCGCTGTAACGGAAGAACACCGGAAAAAGGTCAGGGAGCTGTTCCAATCCCTGGGACTGGCAGTGGAAGTCCCGGAAAAATATCTTAATGCCATTACCGGCTTAAGCGGCAGCGGCCCGGCCTATGTTTACCTTTTCTTAGAAGCATTGATTGAAGCGGGGGTGCGGGTTGGTCTGCCCAGAGATCTCAGCCGGCAATTGGTCCTGCAAACGGTTTTTGGCGCAGTGACCATGGCTCAGGAGACAGGCCGGCATCCGGCGGAACTGAAAGAAATGGTTACTTCTCCGGGAGGCACGACGGCAGCTGCGCTGGAAGTATTGGAGTCAGGGGCTTTCCGGGGGCTGGTGTTGGGAGCGGTGGTGAAAGCTTTCCAAAGGGCCGAAGAATTAAGTGGAAATCAATAAAGGAGTGAGTATTAGTTGGCTTTATTGCAGATTGTCCGGGTATTCTTTGAAATACTGACCTGGCTGATCGTGGCCAGGGCGCTTCTGACCTGGTTCCCCAACGTGCCATACAACGCTGTCACCAAGTTTATTTATGAGACCACCGAACCGGTGATGGGTCCCATTCAGAGGATGCTTCCTTATAGTTTAATTCCTTTTTCGCCCATTGTGGCCATTATCGTAGTCCAGCTGGTGGAAAGACTGGTCTTAAGCCTCCTGGCTGGTATCATGTTTTAGTATAAGGTTATTTGTGCGCAATTGAGGAGTTTCCCTTGGAAAAGAGCAGGAGTACTCCCGCAATTTGTCGAAATAGAACCGAAGCTTCGCACTATTTGTGGAGGTGTTAAGATGACTTTAACACCCTTGGATTTACAGAATAAGGAGTTTAAAAGAGCTCTAAGAGGATATCATGAGCAAGAAGTGGACAGCTTTTTGAGCAGGGTCTGCCGTGACTATGAAATCCTCTACCGGCAGAATCAGGAATTACAGGAAGAGATTATGGAGCTGAAGGAGAAATTGGGGCATTATCAAAACATTGAAGAGACCCTGCAGAACACCCTGATTCTCGCCCAGCAAACAGCGGAAGAGCTGAAAAGGACAGCCGAGAAAGAGGCGGCAGTAACGGTGGAAAGGGGACAAATGCAGGCGGAAAACTTAGTGCGGGAGGCGGAAAAGACGGTACAGCAGATGGAAAAGGAATATGAAAGGCTGCGGCAGCAGGCTTCCATCTTTCGCTCTCAATTCAGATCCTTTCTGGAATTACAACTGGAACTGCTGGATAAACCCTTGGGCTTAGAGGAAGTGGGCTAGGGATTTTTGTCCGGACCATTTGATTTTGGTTAGAGATATGTTATAATATCTTACATAATTTTATCAGGGATGAAAAAGTGATGAACGGGAGAGTAGGCTCGGGTGAACCGAGAGAGAGCCCGGGAGGGTGGAAACCGGGTAGGGAGCCCGTGCTGAAAATCACCCGGGAACTGGAACTTCGAAGGCAGGGCTGGTAGAGGTTTTCGGAGAGACCTCCGTTATGGTTTGGAGATGGCCGGATTTTTCGGCAAAAAAGGTGGTATCGCGGGAGCCCTCTCGTCCTTTTGGACGAGAGGGCTTTTTTGGGTGCTACCGGCCACCATGATTTATAGACGAGGTGATGGAAATGGGTTATGATCAAACGTTAAACTTACCCAAGACCGATTTTCCCATGCGGGCTAATCTGCCGAAAAGGGAGCCCGAAATTCTTAAATTCTGGGAAGAGATAAAGATCTACGATCAGGTGCAGGAGGCAAGCCGGGGGAAGCCCAAGTTCGTCTTGCATGACGGGCCCCCTTATGCAAACGGGGATATCCATCTGGGCACTGCCCTGAACAAAGTGCTGAAAGATATTATTGTCAAATTTTATTCCATGTCCGGTTTTGATGCTCCCTTCGTTCCCGGCTGGGATACCCACGGGCTGCCTATTGAGCAGCAGGCGATTAAAGATTTAGGTTTAAACCGGGAAAAGATCAGCACGGTGGAATTCCGCCGGAAGTGTGCGGAATATGCCATGAAGTATGTGGAAGTGCAAAAGAAGCAGTTCCAGCGCCTGGGAGTACGGGGAAGATGGGATGATCCATATCTGACCCTGACCCCGGACTATGAAGCGGCTCAGATCGGGGTTTTCGGTGAGATGGCCAAGAAAGGCTTTATCTATAAAGGAATGAAGCCGGTTTATTGGTGTTGTGATTGTGAAACCGCCCTGGCAGAGGCAGAAGTGGAATATGCTGATAAGAGATCACCTTCGATTTATGTCAAATTCCCTGTAAAGGAAGGGAGCGGGCTTCTGCCGGAAGGAGAGACTTTTTTCGTCATCTGGACCACTACTCCTTGGACGATTCCGGCCAATTTGGCTATTGCTCTCCATCCGGAATTCAAATATGTTCTTGTTGATACCGATCAGGGCAAGTTATTGCTGGCCAAAGATCTGAAGGAAACGGTGCTCAAAGAGACGGGGCTGGAAGAAAAGGCCCTTCTGGCGGAGTTTTTTGGACGGGGATTGGAAGGCTTGCGCTGCCGGCATCCTCTTTATGAGAGAGACTCTTTGGTGGTTTTGGGAGAACATGTGACTTTGGATCAGGGCACCGGCTGCGTTCATACGGCCCCCGGACACGGTCTGGAGGACTATGAGGTAGGGCAGCGCTATCAACTCCCAATTCTTTCTCCTCTGGATGGAAAAGGCATTTTTACGGAAGAAGCGGGTCCTTTCGCCGGTTTGACTTATGAGCAGTGCAATAAAGCGGTGACAAAGTCTTTGGAGGAAAAAGGATTACTGCTCCATCTAGATGTTATCCGACACCAGTATCCTCACTGCTGGCGTTGTAAACATCCTGTTCTGTTTAGGGCCACGGAGCAGTGGTTTGCCTCCATTGACGGATTTCGACGGGAGTCTCTGGAAGCCATCAATAAAGTAAAATGGATTCCCGCTTGGGGCCGGGACCGGATTTACAACATGGTGGCCGAGCGGAGCGACTGGTGTATTTCCCGGCAGAGAAGCTGGGGCGTTCCTATTCCAATATTTTACTGCAAGGATTGTGGGGAGACCATCATCAATGATGCCACTTTAAGTCGTGTGCAGGAATTATTCAGGCAGCATGGCTCTAATATCTGGTTTGCCAAGGAAGCGGACCAGCTGGTGCCTGAAGGACTCCAATGCTCCCGCTGCGGCGGCAGGACTTTTACCAAAGAAACGGATACTATGGATGTCTGGTTTGACTCCGGTTCCAGCCATGCGGCAGTTCTGGAAAGGGATCCTGATTTAGTTTGGCCTGCTGACATGTACCTGGAGGGCAGTGACCAGCACCGGGGCTGGTTTAACTCCTCCCTGTCCACCTCTGTGGCCACAAAAGGGGAAGCTCCTTATCGGGCTGTTCTCACTCACGGTTATGTGGTTGACGGCCAGGGCAGGAAAATGTCCAAATCCCTTGGTAACGGTATTGATCCACTGGACGTGGCCAATCAAATGGGCGCAGATATTTTGCGGTTATGGGTGGCCTCGGCGGATTATCGGAAAGACGTGGCAGCCTCTCCCGAGATTTTGAAACAGATGACGGAAGCTTATCGGAAAATCCGTAACACCTGCCGCTTTATTTTAGGCAATCTCTATGATTTTCGTCCGGAAGGAGATCAGGTTCTTTATGAAGATATGCCGGAACTTGATCGCTGGGCCCTGTTAAGACTGCACCGCTTGATTGAGAGAGTGACGGAAGCCTACCAGAATTACGAATTTCATATCGTCTATCATGCTGTTCACAACTTTTGCGCCGTGGATCTGAGCGCTTTTTACCTGGACATTATCAAGGACCGTCTCTATGTATCGGCGCCCAATGATCCCTTGCGCCGCTCGGCCCAAACAGTCATGTATCAGGTGATTCATGTTCTGGTCAGGTTGTTGACGCCGATTTTGGCCTTTACCAGCGAAGAGATCTGGCGTTATTTGCCCAAAAATCCCGGCAGCCCGGTGAGCGTTCAATTGACGGATTGGCCCCGGGTCAATCCTCTCTACCTGGACACAGCCTTGGAAAGCAAATGGAAGCAGCTGCTCAAAGTCCGGGATGAGGTGGCCAAGGCTTTAGAATTAGCCCGGCAGGAAAAAACCATTGGCAATTCCTTGGAAGCCGCTGTCCGCATCTATCCGGATAAGGAATGGTTTGATTTCTTGGAACCCTTGGAGGAAGATTTAAGTACTCTTTTCATCGTTTCCCAGGCCAGCGTTCATGCCACTAGCCATCAGCTTGCGGAAAAAGTTTTTGTTTCGGAGGAAATCCCCGGCCTGCAGATTCAAGTAGAACCGGCACCGGGCGAAAAATGCGAAAGGTGTTGGAATTACAGTATTACCGTGGGGCAGGAAGCTGATCATCCCAGCCTTTGCTCCCGTTGTATCCAAGTGGTGAAACAATTGAGTTGATTTTTTGCTATTTTTTGTACCCGGCTGATGCCGGGTTTTTTTATAGCCAAAATGCGGTGAAATGCCTAGTAATTGCTTGGGGTTTTCCACGGGAAAAAAGGCATTATAAATAATACATCAAATTTCTTCGGGGAGATTGGGCCAGTGGAGGGAAAAAACTTGGCATCTTATCTGGATAAGGATGGAAGCGTGATCATTCCCGTGGGAGTCTCCGGCCGGCATGTTCATTTATCAGCGGAACACATGGCCAGGCTCTTTGGACCGGGTGCTGAGCTGGAGCCGATTAAATTCCTGAGCCAGCCCGGGGAATTTGCCGCCAAGGAAGTGGTCTCCCTGGTTGGTTCTCAGGGTTATATGGAAAGAGTCCGGGTAGTGGGGCCTTTGAGAGAACGCACTCAGGTAGAGATTTCCTTGACAGACAGTCTCCGCCTGGGAGTGGTTCCACCGGTTCGCCTTTCCGGTGATTTGACGGGAACTCCAGGTCTGGTGTTGGTAGGTCCCCGGGGTTTGGTTGAATTGGAAGAAGGGGTGATCCTGGCTGCCAGGCATATTCATATGCCTACGGATCTTGCCGAACGATTAAATCTGCGAGACATGGATGTCCTCAAAGTAAAAGCCGAAGGACCTAGAGCCCAGATTTATGAAAAGGTGATCTTGCGGGTGCGGCCTCACTATGTCTTGGAATTACATCTGGATACGGACGAGGCGAATGCAGCTTTGTTGCGAACCGGAGACAAGGTCAGCTTATTTCACTAGCGGAAAGATTAGATTGTCCTAAAGTTGAGAGCCGGTCTTTTCCGGCTTAGGGGCACGCGGTGGGGACTGGAGCAGCGGGAGGAAGCCTATGAAAGAAGTGCAGGAGATCTTTTGTCAAAAAGCGGAAGAATTGATCAGCCGCATGGAGAGCCTCCAGCTAGCTGAATATGTGGAAATGCTCCATGATCCCAAAAGATTGGTCAGGGTGAATTTTCTGGCGGGCCTGGCCCGGGGATTGGGAATGGCGGTGGGCTTTACCCTTTTAGGAGCATTGGTGATTTATCTGCTGCAGAGACTGGTTCTTTTAAAACTGCCCTTAATCAGCGATTTTATCGCCCAGCTGGTCCGTCTGGTTCTGGAAAAATTTTAAAAAATAAAGGGGAAGGTGATCAGGGTTTGGACCGGGAAAAGCTCCGGCAGTTTAAACAAAAATTGTTATCCAGGCGAGAAGAGATGGAGAAGCTTTTAGATGGTCGGCAGAAAGGAGTTTTTGAGGAATCCTTGAGGGAAAGCACGGGAGAGCTTTCTCTTTATGATAATCATCCGGGAGATCTGGGCGGGGAAACTTTTGAAAGGGGAAAGGATCTGGCTTTGAAAGAGAATACCCGGATGCAAATAAAAATAATCGATGATGCTTTGGAGAAAATGGCTCAGGGGAGCTATGGTTTCTGTGAGATCTGCGGGACTGCCATACCGGAAGAACGTTTAGAGGCCATTCCGGAGACCAGCCTTTGTCTGGACTGCCGTCGGCAAGAGGAAGGACAAGGCAACCGGCACCCGCGGCCTTTGGAAGAGGACCTTTTAGAGCCGCCTTTCAAAGCTGCGGTTTCGGCCGAAGAAAAAGATGATTTCGGTGAGAGCCAGGAAGAAATTATGTTTGATGGCGAGGATGTTTGGCGGGAGCTGGCCCGTTATGGGAGTTCCGATACCCCTGCGGACCTGGTTTTTTCCGACCCTGATCTTGATATTTATACCCACTGGCAGGAGGACAGGTCAGCTGTTGAAGAAGTGGAGGCCCTTCCTTATGAGGTCGATGAAGACGGTATTACCTTCAAGGGTTTTCGGGGAAGGGCTCAATCCCCAAAAAATACCGGCACTAAATAGGGGCGGACCTGTGTGTCCGCCCGGAAACGGTCAGTGGACAGTTGTGGGACCTCGGAATTTTCGTATTCCTTTTGGGTTCCGGGCTGATGCGGTTTCCAGCCCTACATTGAAACCGTACATTACGTTAAAAAGTGTAGGGGTCGATGCCCACATCGACCCCTTATGATTTAGACTCAAAAAGATAGCCCAAATTTTCCGAAGACGGAATCTGACCTTTGACCACCGTTCCGGAGCCCATCTGGGCCGGAAAACACTCCCCGGCCGGGAAAGAATTGCCGATCCTGGCGGCTGTGTGCTACAATATCTTAGACAGAAACACTAGCCAGGAGGATTTCCTTTGTCTATCGCAGGCATTGTTTTGGGGATCTTATTGCTTGACCAGTTTTCCAAGTACCTGGTTCAGCTATTTTTAAGCCCCGGAGAAACTGTTCCTCTTATTCATAATATTTTTCACTTGACTTACGTACAAAATCCCGGAGCGGCCTTCGGTATTTTGGCCCACCGTACATACTTCTTCATTGTGACGGCCTTTCTCGTTATTTTCTTCATCCTGATTTTTTTTCGCCGGCTTGACCACCGCCAGGTCTATTTGCGGTTAGGCCTGGCCATGGCTTTAGGGGGTGCCACCGGCAATCTGCTGGATCGGCTGCGCTTTGGTTATGTGGTAGATTTTTTAGATTTTCGGGTTTGGCCTGTTTTTAATCTGGCCGATACAGCCATTGTGCTGGGAGTCGGGCTTTTATGTTGGGAGATTTTGCGATCACCGGAAAGATGGTGATTGGATGGAAAAATTGAAGGAATGGAAAGCCTCCGGTGAACATGAAGGGATGCGCGTTGACAGGCTTTTGGCCCTATTAGTGCCGGAGATTTCTCGGTCAAAAATACAACAAATGATTCTGGAAAAAAAAGTATTGATTAATGAGAAACCCGTGAAAGCCAAAAGCCGGGTTCGTGAAGGGGATATGATCCAGATGGTCATTCCCCCGCCGGAAGAGGAAGAGATCCGGCCGGAGAAAATCCCATTGGGTGTGGTGTTTGAGGACCGGGATCTGCTGGTGATCAATAAAGCCCAGGGGATGGTGGTTCATCCGGCTCCGGGTAACCGGAAGGGCACCTTGGTCAACGCTTTATTGTACTACTGCCCGGAACTTTCCAATATGGGAGACAGCAGCCGTCCCGGCATCGTCCACCGGTTGGATAAAGATACTTCCGGTTTATTGGTAGTGGCCAAAAATAATAGCTCCCACTTGGCGCTGGCTGCCCAGATTAAAGAGCGCACTTTTCGCCGGATTTATTTAACTGTCGTTCACGGGGTTGTTCAGGAGCCGGCAGGATTAATCGAAGCTCCCATCGGCCGGCATCCGGTGGATCGGAAGAGGATGGCGGTGGTGGATAAAAACGGCAAACCCGCTCTGACCAGGTATTATGTGAAGGAAAGATATAAAGAATTTACTTTATTAGAAGTCCATTTGGAAACGGGACGTACCCATCAGATCAGGGTGCATTTAGCCTTTCTTAAGCACCCGGTTTTGGGTGACGGTCTATATGGACCGGCGAAGAATTTTTTGGGTTTGAAGAAACAGCTTCTTCATTCTTATCAGCTGGGATTTACGCATCCTCGCACCGGGCGTTATATGGAGTTTACCGCCTCTTTGCCCGGCTATTTCAAAGAAATTTTGGCAAGGCTGGCTCAGGCTTGAAGGCCGGGCCGAATCTTTTTGGAGGTGCCATGGTGGAGGATTATGCCATCCGCGCCACAGCAGAAAATGGAACAGCCAGGGTCTTTATTGCCCTGACCACGGATCTCTGCGATGAGGCCAGGCGCAGGCATGGCACCTGGCCTACGGCCACTGCCGCCCTGGGCAGGCTGTTAACGGCAGTGGCCATGTTGGGCATGACTTTAAAGGGGCAGGATATTCTTACTTTGAGAATACAGGGAGACGGACCTTTAAGCCCCTTGACAGCTGTTGGGACTGCCGAAGGAAAGGTCAAAGGCTACGTGGCAAACCCACAAGTACACCTGCCTCTCAATTCCTCAGGCAAATTGGATGTGGCGGGGGCGGTGGGGCGCCGGGGAATGCTCTATCTTACTCGCGATTACGGCCTCAAGGAACCATATACCGGCAGCGTACCCCTGGTCAGCGGAGAAATAGCTGAAGATTTGTCTTATTACTTTACTATTTCAGAGCAGACGCCTTCAGCGGTTTCTTTGGGAGTGCTGGTGGAAACTGACAATAGTGTCAAAGCAGCCGGCGGTTTGATTCTGCAGCTCATGCCGGGAGCGCCACCGGAACTGGGAGAAAAGTTGGAATTGAACTTGCAGGGTTTTTCCTCCATTAGCCGCCGACTTGCGGAAGGAATGTTGCCGGAGGACATTGGGGAAGAGATCTTTCGGGGATTAAAGTGGAAGATTTTGCAGAAGGAGCCCTTGGAGTTTGCCTGTGATTGCTCCAAAAGCAAATTGGAGAGGGTTTTGATCAGCCTTGGCCTGGAAGAATTGGAGATCCTTTTGGTCCAGGATCGGGGGGCTCAGCTGCGGTGCCATTTTTGCAATGAAACCTATTATTTTTCAGCAGATGATTTAAAAAGAATAATTTCCGAGTTGCGATAATTGAGATTTAATCAATATGTTTTTTGAACAGTGCCGCATATAGCTGTTTGAGCCGCAGCCGCATATTCATGAAGATTCATGGATAAAATTAACGCAGGGGAGCGGTGATTACCATGACATTAAAGAGGGACAACCGCCTCAATGATTTAAGCGGCTCACAGTGGCTTTACTGGACTGATACCATTTACCTCACCAATTTTCCACCTGACAGCACTCACGCCTTGCGTAAACGGCATGGGGCCATGAAGCCGCCGGAATTGATGGCGGAAATCATTTCCTTTTTTACCAAAAAGGGAGAGCTGGTTTTGGATCCCTTTGCCGGGGTGGGAGGTACTCTGCTGGGCGCTTGCCTGGCCGGTAGAAGGGCTCTTGGCTACGAGATCAATCCCCGCTGGGTGGAAATCTACCGATCTTTGCAGCAGGATTTTATTATGCGGGACGGGTTTTTTTATCCCCGGGGAGAGGAAAAGGGGGCGGAGATTGATGCTCCCATGTTTCAAGGGGATTGTCTCGTGTTGATGCCTTCTTTAGCCGAACAATCCATCGACGCGGTGGTCACTGACCCTCCTTATGGTTACCTGCACCGGGTCAAAGGCTTTCATAAGGAAACCAACTTTAATATGTTTAACGTTCAGGAAAAAAAAGATTTTGCCAATGCTCCTGACCTGGATAGTTTTCTGGAGCTGATTTTTCGGTTTGGACAGGAGGCCTGGCGAGTTTTAAAAAATAAAAAATACTTGATAGTGATGGTGGGGGATCGATTTATCCAGGGGGAGTACCTGCCCCTAGGTTTCCATGTGGCAGAAAAATTGAGGAAAGTGGGTTTCAAATTAAAAGGTTTGAAAATTTGGTCCAATACCAGCACCCGCAGACGGTTAAAACCTTATGCGGTCTATTTCAGTTTTGTGCCGAATATTACCCATCACAATATCCTGATTCTGAAGAAGGAAGCCAATTGACGGGTGAAAAAAATCTTTACTTTTTTTGCGAAAAATGTTGACAGGCCTTTTGCGGTAAGTTACACTTACGTTTAGTGAAATACCTTTAAAGTGGTCCCGTGAGGCCAGGAAGGGATAATCGACAATCTGATTTTACCGGCTTTAGGAGTGACCTGCCTGGGAACGGTGCAGGTTTTTTTATGCGATTTTCTTTGAAGGGGGCTGTTGGATTGAACTTAACGGAAAAGGTTCAGATTATGGATGCGGAAAAGATGCGGCGTGCCCTGATCAGGATTGCCCACGAGATTGTGGAAAAGAATAAGGGAACAGAGAATCTGGCTCTCATCGGCATCAGGAAAAGGGGTGTTCCCTTGGCCCTGCGCTTGCAGAAATTCATTTCAGAGATTGAAGGAGTAAAAGTTCCGGTGGGTATTTTGGATATCACCCTTTACCGGGATGACTTGACCACTCTTGATTATCAGCCCATCGTCCATAAAACCGAGGTCCCCTTTTCCATTTACTCCAAAAAAATTGTGCTGGTGGATGATGTTCTCTATACAGGAAGAACGGTGAGGGCGGCTTTAGACGCTCTTATCGATCTGGGTAGGCCTGCTTCCATTCAATTGGCGGTCTTGATCGATCGGGGTCATCGGGAACTGCCTATCAGAGCAGATTACGTGGGGAAAAATGTTCCCACTTCCCGGAAAGAAACTATTGCTGTCAGTGTGCAAGAAATCGATGGAAAGGATCTGGTGCAGATTTTAGCAGTAGAAGATTGATTGATCTCCTTTAAGAATTGGTCCCGTGAGGCCAGCAAGGAGGTGGGAGCAGAAGTGTTGATTTATAAAACCTCTTTCCCTGGCCGGAAGAGGTTTTTTCATTGAATACTGTTTGTGAAAGGGGAAAAGGACATGATCTGGCAACGTAAGGATCTGTTGGGATTGCAAGATTTATCAGCCGAAGAAATTGAACTCATCCTCCAAACGGCTGCTCCCATGAAAGATATTATGGGGAGGCCCATCAAAAAGGTACCGGTTTTGAGAGGGAAGACGGTGGTGACTATGTTTTATGAACCCAGCACCAGAACTCGCACTTCCTTTGAAATGGCCGGTAAATATCTGAGTGCGGATACGGTTAACCTTACCATGTCCGCCAGCAGCGTGCTCAAAGGGGAATCCTTAAAAGATACGGCCAGAACCATTGAAGTGATGGGAGCCGACGTGATTATCATCCGGCACGAGGCCGCCGGAGCGCCCCATCTTTTGGCTAAGGCAGTAAAAAGCAGGGTCATCAATGCGGGGGACGGTATGCATGAACATCCTACCCAAGCTTTGCTGGATATGTATACCATTCAGGAGAAAAAGGGTCGAATTGCCGGATTGGAGGTGGCCATTCTAGGGGATATTCTCCACAGCCGGGTAGCCCGTTCCAATATCTGGGGTTTGCATAAAATGGGAGCCCGGGTGCGGGTAGTGGGGCCCAGCACCCTTTTGCCAAAAGAATTCAAGGACCTGGGAGTGCAGGTCTTTAACCGGACGGAAGAAGCCCTGGAAGGGGTGGATGTGATCAATGTGCTGCGTATTCAAAGGGAAAGGCAGAAAAAAGGACTGCTCCCCTCTCTGCGAGAATATACCAGGCTTTATGCATTGACTGAGGAAAGATTGAGCTTAGCCAAGCCGGATGCCCTGGTCCTGCATCCGGGGCCCATTAACCGGGGAGTGGAGATTGCGCCGGAAGTGGCCGATGGCTTACAATCAATGATCAATGAACAGGTGACCAACGGAGTGGCGGTGCGGATGGCCATACTCTACTTGATAACAGGGGGTAAAAGAGTTGAAGAAGTTGCTTCTTAAAAGAGGACGGGTTATCGATCCGGCCAACAAGCGGGATGAAGTCCTGGACATTCTCGTTGAAGGATCCAGGATCGTCTTCTTGGCTCAAGGAATAGATCTTGAAGATGCAGAAGTTTATGATTGTGGGGGCAAAATTGTTACTCCCGGCTGGATAGATATGCATGTGCACCTGCGGGAGCCCGGCTATGAACGCAAAGAGACCATTAAAACCGGGACCAGGGCGGCAGCGGCCGGGGGAGTGACGGCAGTGGCCTGTATGCCTAACACCAATCCGGTGGCGGATAATCAGTCCGTGATCAGCTTCATCAAAGAAAAAGCTGACAAGGAGGGTCTGGTCAGGGTTTTTCCCATTGGTGCCATCACCAAGGGGCTCCAGGGACAGGAAATCACAGAAATGGGGGAGCTGAAGGAAGCAGGGGTGGTGGCCTTCTCTGATGATGGGAAACCGGTCAGCAATGGAAATGTGATGCGGCGGGCTTTGGAATATGCCGGCATGTTTGATTTGCCCCTGATTAGCCACTGTGAAGACCTGGATCTGGCCAATGAGGGAATGATGCATGAAGGCTATGTTTCTACGGTTTTGGGATTTCGGGGGATTCCGGCGGTGGCAGAAGAAGCCATGGTGGCCAGGGATCTGCTGCTGGCGGAAATGACCGGTACTCCCATTCATATAGCCCATGTGAGCACCGCCGGTTCCGTACGCCTGATCCGGGAGGCCAAGAAACGGGGCTTACCGGTTACAGCAGAAGTCACTCCCCATCATTTTACGCTCAATGATGAGGCTGTGATGAATTTTGATACTTCCACCAAAGTCAATCCTCCTCTGCGCTCGGAGGCGGATCGGGTTTCTCTATTAGAGGCCTTGGCGGACGGCACTATTGATGTTATCGCCACTGATCACGCTCCTCATACTTTGGAGGAAAAGGATGTGGAGTTTGCTTATGCCCCATTCGGGATGATCGGTTTGGAAACTCTGATACCTCTTTCCATACAAGGGTTAATTCATGGAGGGATTTTGAACTGGTCGGAACTCATTGCCAAAGTCACCATTAATCCTGCCCGGATTTTAGGTTTACCGCTGGGAGAATTAAAAGTTGGCGGTGAAGCGGATATTACTGTTATCGACCCGGAGAAAACGAAAAGAGTGGATAAAGAGATACTCTACTCCTTGGCCAGGAACACTCCTTTTCATGGCTGGGAGCTAAGAGGTTGGCCTGTTTTAACTATTGTAGGCGGTAAAGTGCTGATGAAAGACGGGCGTTTAGTATGAGAAGGGAGAGTGTGTTCAGGCCGACAACCGGCACCGTTATGGACAATGTGAGTTTGGGACGGGCTTATCACTTAACCATCAAGGCTCCGTCCATTGCGGCCGGGGCTCAGCCCGGTCAGTTTGTCCACATCCGCTGCGGTGACACTTATGATCCCTTACTCCGGCGCCCTTTCAGCCTCCACCGTTTTGACCCAGAGCAGGGCACCATCGAAATACTATACCGAATCATAGGAAAAGGGACAGAGATCTTATCCCGGAAAAAAGCCGGTGAAAACTTGGACCTGATGGGACCTTTGGGGAAAGCTTTCAGCCTGCCCGGCAGCCGGCCAGCGGTGCTGGTGGGAGGAGGGATGGGGGTGGCCCCTCTCCTGGCTTTGGCGGATAAGTTGGTGGACAGCGGGGTCAAAGTAACGGCCCTCATCGGCGCCAACCATGTCCGGGAACTGTTTCGGGTGGAGGAATTTGTGAAGAGAGGAGCCTCGGTGGAACTGGCCACCCTGGATGGCAGCGCCGGTTTTCCGGGCCCTGTGACCGAGCTTTTGGAAAGGCATTTGCATCTGGAGCCGGAAAGTTTTATTTATGCTTGTGGGCCTGATCCCATGTTGAAACTAGTAGGAGAACTGGCTGCCAGCTATGGTACCGGGGGGGAAGTCTCTCTGGAGTCCTTCATGGCCTGCGGTGTCGGTGCCTGCTTGGGATGTGTGTATGAAATTTTTGGTGAAAAAGGCCGGCAATATGCCAGAGTATGCACGGAAGGGCCCGTGTTTCCTTTAGAGGTGGTGGTAAAAGGTGAGCTCAGTTGATCTGGCTGTAGAGATTGCCGGGATCCGTTTAAAGAACCCGGTTTTAACCGCTTCGGGCACTTTCGGCTATGGATTGGAATATGAGAACTATTGCTCCCTGGAGGCTCTGGGAGGGATTGTGGTCAAAGGCACCACCCTGGAGCCCCGGCTTGGCAATCCGCCGCCCCGCATTATAGAAACTCCGGCGGGAATGTTAAATGCGGTGGGATTGCAGAATCCGGGGGTGGGATATCTGATTGAAGAGATCATGCCCCGGCTGCGGGAACGGAATGTGACTGTTATCGTCAATATTGCGGGTAATACCGTGGAGGATTATGCCGCTTTAGCTTCCCGCCTGGATCAGGTGCCGGGGGTGGCCGGCTTGGAGGTGAATATTTCCTGCCCCAACGTGAAAAAAGGAGGGCTGGCTTTTGGCGCAGACCCGGAACAGGCTGCGCTGGTGATTGCGGCTGTGCGGGAGAAAACCTCCCTGCCTGTAATCGCCAAATTATCTCCCAATGTGACTGATATTGTGTCCATTGCCCGGCGAGTGGAAGCCGCAGGGGCAGATGCCATTTCTTTGATCAATACTCTTCTGGGGATGGTTATTGACATCCACCAACGAAAGCCTGTTCTGGCCAATTGTTTCGGCGGTCTTTCCGGCCCTGCCGTCAGGCCTGTGGCTGTGAGGATGGTTTGGCAGGTGGCCGAGGCTGTTGATCTGCCCCTGATCGGCATGGGAGGGATTGTCAGCGCCAGCGATGCCCTGGAGTTCATCCTGGCCGGGGCCAGCGCCGTGGCTGTCGGCACTGGCAATTTTCTTCACCCCGGCGTGTCTATGGAAATAATTGAGGGCTTAAAAGCCTATTGCAGGGAAAACCGGATCACCCGGATACGAGAACTCATTGGAGCTGCCCGGAGAAGCCAAGAAAGGAGACAATGAAATGAAAGATCTGAAAGAGAGACTGATTGTAGCGCTGGATGTGGATACTTGGGAAGAAGTGGCTGGACTGGTTTCTGCTTTAAAGGGACAGGTGGGCATGTATAAAGTAGGGCTGCAGCTGTACAGCCGCCTGGGACCGCAGGTGATTCAGTATATCCGGGATCAGGGAGAAAAGGTTTTTGTTGATTTAAAACTGCATGATATTCCCAATACAGTGGCCTTGGCCACCAGGGCCCTTACTCAGCTGGGAGCCAGCTTGATCGATGTGCATGTGGCCGGTGGAGTGCAAATGATGGAAGAGGCGGTGAGGGCGGCCCGGGAAGCGGCCCTGGAAAAGGGGCAGGAAAAACCGGCTGTTATCGGTGTAACCGTTCTAACCAGCCTGGACAGGGAAGCATTAGTCCGTCTTGGATTTCCTTGTATGGATATTCTGCAGCTGGTTGCCGGCTGGGCAAAAAGGGCTCAGGAAGCGGGGCTGGATGGGGTGGTGGCTTCTCCCTTGGAAGCCAAGGCTATCCGACTGGCTTGCGGTCCTGATTTTCTGATTGTTACTCCCGGCATCCGACCCCGGCAGGTTCATTCCCATGATCAAAAAAGAGTGGCCACTCCTCGGGAAGCGATTTTGGCGGGGGCCAGCCATTTGGTCATCGGCAGGGCCATCACCCGAGCAGGGGATCCAGCTCAAATGGTCAAGCAAATCATGGCGGAAATGGAGGAGGCTTATGCTTAAACAGGAGCAGATCTTAGACATTTTTTATCGGACTGGAGCCTTGATGGAAGGGCATTTCCGCTTGACTTCCGGTAGACATAGTGATCAGTATATCCAGTGTGCCAGAGTTCTTCAGCACCCCGACCATACTATTCTCTTATGCCGGGAAATTGTGCGAGATTTTCTTGATCAGGATATCGAAGCTGTAGTGGGGCCGGCCATGGGTGGGATTGTTCTTGCCTATGAAGCCGCCAGGCAGCTGGGAGCCAGGGCTTTATTTGCGGAAAGGGAAAATGGCGTTATGACTCTCCGTCGGGGCTTTTCTTTAGATCCGGGGCAAAAAGCGTTAGTGCTGGAAGATGTTATCACTACCGGCGGCTCAGTGATGGAAGTGGTACAAATGCTCCAGAAACGGGGAGTGCAGGTGGTGGGTATCGGCTGTCTGGTAAAAAGAAGCAAAGAGGAACTAGACTTGGGAGCACCCCTGCGGGCTTTGCTCACTGTAGAAATCAAATCCTATCTGCCGGAAGAATGTCCCCTTTGCCGGGAAGGGGTGCCTTTGACGAAACCCGGCAGCCGAGAAGTCTAGTTTCTTTCTTTTGGCGGCGTTTTTAGGATTGTTCTTCTCTGATTAGAAGCTGATGGACCAGGTCTTTTTCCGGAGTAACATAGATGGTGCGATGTTTCTCATAAACCACCATGCCCGGTTTGGCCCCTTTGGGTTTACGCACGTATCTTTTTTCCGTATAATCCACCGGCACTCTGGAAGATTGCTGCCCCTTGCTGAAATAGGCTGCCAGGATGGCGGCTTCGGTGATGGTACGGGCAGGAATTTCCGAACCTCGGGGATTTTGAACGATGGACGTGGGAACCCGCCATTTCCTTGACATGGAACCACATATCCCGGTCCCGGGCAACTTTTAAAGTCAGATGATCATTTTGATGATTGTTTTTCCCAATGAAGATGGAATAGCCGTCGGAAGATACCGCTTGGAGAAAAGTTGGTTTTCCGGCGGTTTTTTTCTGTCCTGATGAAACAGGGCGGGCGGGTTCTTTTATGTAACCTTGAGCATGTAGTTCCTGGGCAATCTCCTCCAGATCGGATATGCTGGATGCTTCATCCAGGCTGTGGGCCACCGACTGCAGGTATTGAATTTCTTCTATGGTGTTTTCATATTGTTTGCGGGCTTTTGTGGCAGCATTCTTCGCTTTGGTATATTGTTTAAAATAATTTTGCACGTTTTGAGAAGCTGTCAGATCCGGCTCCAGTTCAATGGTAATCAGAGCGCCGTTTGGATCATAGAAATTTTCCAAGGTCACTAGCTTTTTGCCTTTTTCGATTCGGTATAAATTGGCGGCTAAAATCTCACCTTTGATTTTTAATTCTTGGGCTTTGGTCGCCAAAAGAAAAGCATCTTCCTGCAGAGAGGCTTTTTTCCAACACTTTTCCAATTGTTTTTTGACCAGGCGCTGGAGCTGTTTTTGCCGGGCTTGGAACTCTTCTTCCCGTCTTAATTCACGGTGAAAAAGATCCACTGTTTCATTGACCGTAGCCGGGTGGATTTTTGTTTCTTCCGGGTAGCTGGTTAGATCGGCAGCAGAAAAGACGTGAGGTGATCCATTCACCCGCACGAGAGTGGGCCGGAAACGCCCGGCGAAAAGCTCTGAGGTCAGCTTTTGCAAGGACTGCCAGAGAATATCCAGATCGTATGCACCGCAGTACTCCACGCGGATATCTTCCGGGAGACCGGCCCGAAAAACAATTTCCCCGGCCAGGAGAGGACTGATACCTGCCAGCAAATCCACCAGAGCGGAGGAGACTTTTCTGTCCAGCTTTTCCAGGAGCTTTTCCTGAAATTCCCCTTGGCTGATTTGCCTGGGATCCAGTTTGTTTTGCGGTGGGGGATCAAGATAAGTGCTGCCGGGAAGTACCTCCCGGTAGCGACTGACAGCACGGCTGTATCGTTTCATCCCATCGAGAATCTGCTTGGTAGCGGGGTTGATCAAAATAATGTTGCTGTGTTTTCCCATTATTTCACAGATAAGCTGCTTGAGAGAAGGTTCTCTCAGTTCATTGAAAGCTTCAATGTGAAAGGTCAGCTGGCGTTCTAGTCCTTTTTGAGTGATATCAGCGATCCTGCCTCCTTCCAAGTGCTTTCTCAGAACCATGCAAAACATGGAAGGATGGGGAGGATTGGCCAGCGTTTCTGTCGTTAAATGAACCCTGGCCCTTCTGGGATGAGCGGAAAGGAGGAGTTTATATCTTTCTCCCGACTGCCGCCGCAAATTGATGAGGATGGTATCTGGCCAAGGCTGATATATTCTATCTATCCGGGCTTGAAGCAAAGACTCTTTCAATTCCCGGCGGACTGCCCACATGGTTATGCCATCGTAAGCCAAAGGGATCTCCTCCTTGATCTCTTTTTGAGCAGGAACAGTATAACATTTTTCCCCGGCAAAGAAAAGTTGCTCAACGGCGGCGTTGGGCCGGGTAATTATTTTCCTTTTTCAGGAATATAAATTACAAATGCAGCAACAAGCCGGTAAAGGGGAGAGTCTATGCGGGAATTCAGCTGGTACAGTCTGACCAAGGAAGAATGCTTGCAAAGACTGGGGGTGGAGGAAGAAAAAGGGCTGAAAGCCGGGGAGGCGGCTGCAAGGCTGGAAATTTGGGGTTATAATCGCCTGCAGCAAAAGAGAGTTATTTCTCCCGGTAAAATTTTATTGTCCCAATTTACAGATTTTATGGTTTTGGTTTTGATTGGCGCCACCTTGATTTCCGGCCTTTTAGGGGAATTTGCCGACGCTTTGACTATTCTGGCCATCGTGGTTATTAATGCTGTCTTGGGCTTTATTCAAGAGTACCGGGCGGAAAAATCCATCGAGGCTTTAAAAAAAATGACGGCACCGGAGGCGACTGTTTTTCGAGAGGGCATTGCCCAAAGGATTCCGGCGGAAGAAGTGGTGCCAGGGGATATTTTACTACTGAATATGGGGGACAAAGTAGCGGCTGATGCCAGGCTTTTGTCCGTCCATAATCTGGAGATGGAGGAAGCGGCTTTGACGGGGGAATCCCAGCCGGTAGCCAAAAGGGCAGAGACCTTGGAAAAGAAAGAAATACCATTAGGAGACAGGTTTAACATGGTTTATATGGGGACCTCAGTGACCAAAGGTCGAGGAAAAGCTTTGGTAGTAGCCACAGGGATGGAAACGGAAATGGGAAGAATTGCCGGCCTGATGGAAGCGGTGGATCAAGAGGAAACGCCTTTGCAGAAACGTTTGCATCAATTAGGAAAATGGCTGGTTTTCTCTTGCTTGCTAATCTGCGCTTTAGTAGTGGCCACCGGCATCTTCCGTGGTGAACCTGTCTACCAGATGTTTTTAGCAGGGGTGAGCCTGGCGGTGGCGGCAATTCCGGAAGGGCTTCCCGCCATCGTAACAGTGGCCCTGGCGGTGGGAGTGCAAAAGATGGTCAAGCGCCAAAGTATTATCCGCAGACTGCCGGCAGTGGAGACCTTGGGTTGCGCCACAGTGATTTGCAGCGATAAAACCGGCACTCTCACCTGCAATGAAATGACGGCCAGGCAGATCTACTGTGCAGGCAGTCTTTTTCAGGTCACCGGAGAAGGTTATGAGCCCAAAGGGGAATTGATGAGGGACAATAAAAAAGTTCCCTGGCCTAAAGAGGGGACCATGAGTAGACTTTTGCAGGCCTTGGCCTTCTGTAATAACGCTTTCCTCAAAAGAAACGGCCAGGATATCGGGGGCCTTTTTCGTGCCAAAAAGAATGCTTCCTGGGAAATTGAGGGAGATCCTACTGACGGAGCCCTTCTAGTCCTGGCGGGAAAGGCCAATTACTGGCGGGAGCTGCTGGAAAGGACTCAACCACGTCTTTTAGAGATTCCTTTCGATTCCCAGCGAAAATTGATGACGGTGGTGGTAGGAGGCGAAGGCTACCCTTATGCTTTTGTCAAGGGAGCACCTGAGGTGCTTTTTCCCCTATGCAGCCGGGTGGATGTGAATGGCCGACTTGCTCCTCTCACGGAAGATTTAACAAAAATACTGGAACAGGAAAATGAAAAGATGGGTGCCCAGGCCTTACGGGTGCTGGGTGTGGCTTTCCGCCAATTGCCTCTTGGTTTATCGCCGGATGAATTAAAGGAAGAGGCGGAAAAGGAATTGATTTTTCTGGGATTGGTCGGCATGATCGATCCCCCGCGGCCTGCCGCCGTGAAGGCGATCAGGGTTTGCCGGGAAGCGGGTATAAAGCCGGTGATGATCACCGGTGATCATCAGATCACTGCTCGGGCCATTGCCGAAGAAATGGGTTTTCCGCTATCTGAAAACAGCATCTTAACAGGATCCCAGTTGGATACCCTCACAGATGATCAACTGGCAGCTAGGGTGGAACAGGTCAGCGTTTATGCGCGAGTTTCCCCGCAGCATAAACTGCGCATTATCAAGGCCCTGAAAGAACAAGGTCATGTGGTGGCCATGACGGGAGACGGGGTCAATGATGCACCGGCCCTGAAAGAAGCTGACATCGGGGTGGCCATGGGGAAGGGTGGTACCGAGGTGACGAAAGAAGCTTCGGATATGATCCTGGCTGATGATAATTTTGCCACTATTATCGCCGCTGTGGAAGAGGGCAGGTCTATTTACGAAAATATCCGGAAATTTATCCGCTATCTGCTTTCCTGTAATGTGGGAGAAGTGTTGACTATGTTTTTGGCTTCCTTGGTGGGTCTCCCTTTGCCTCTGTTGCCTATGCAAATACTATGGGTTAATTTAGTCACCGATGGCCTGCCGGCCATGGCCCTGGGGGTGGACAATGCCGATCCGGACCTGATGGAGCGTAGGCCACGGGCTCCTGGAGAGAGTATTTTTGCTCACGGACTGGCGAAAAAAATAATCAGCCGGGGAGTGCAGATTGGGCTGGGTACCCTTCTTGTTTTTTCCTTGGCTTATTATCTCAGTGATGGAGATTTGACCTTGTCTCGGACTATGGCTTTTACCACCCTGGTCTTTTCCCAACTTTTTCATGTTTTTGAGTGCAAGTCAGAATGCCATTCTTTGTTTAAAATTGGTATTTTTTCCAATCCCTATCTAGTGATGGCTGTGAGTATTTCTACCCTCATGCAGTTGTCAGCCATTTATTTACCGTTCTTGCAGTCTCTCTTTAAAACAGTCCCATTAAATGGGTTCCATTGGGGGATTATTTTGGCTGTAGCCGGGGGTAGGACGATGATCAATGCTTTCAGTTATTATATTATGTCACCTTTGCAGAGAAGGGTGGTTTACCTGCGCCATTAGCGGATAATTGTGGAAGTACTCCCAAGGGGGTGTACTTCTTTATTTTTTGCGAAAACAAGGTCATGAAAGGAATTTGCTCTTGGGGAGAGAAGTATTGGAAATGGATAAGCTTAGCTGTAATCGACAATAGTAGAACTGGACAAGGGCGAAAGGAAGGATCATGATGATTAAGAGCATGACCGGTTACGGCAAGGGTCAAAGCATAGGCTGTGGCTTGGCGGTGACCATTGAGATCAAAACCGTTAATCATAGATACCTGGAAATGAATTTCCGCTTACCCCGGTCATACGGAGCGTATGAGGATCGGATTAAAAGCTTATTGAAAGAAAAGATCAGCCGGGGACGGGTGGATCTGCTTTTTTATCTGGAACAAATGGAGAAAAAGGCCAGTGCTGTCAAGGTTGACAAAGAATTGGCAATGGCTTATTATAATTCCTTGAAGGAAATAGCAGGAAAACTGGATCTGCCGATGAATTTAGGAGTTTTCGAAATAAGCCAATTGCCGGAAGTGATCGCCGTGGAGGAGGATGAGACTGATCTGGAAGAATTCTGGCCGGTGGTAGAAAAGGCCGTCCAAGAGGCGCTGGCAGGGCTCATGAAGATGCGGGAGGAGGAGGGCCGCCGGATACAAAAGGACCTGCTTCTCCGGCACCAGTCAGTGAAAGAAATGATTGCAGCCATCGAGGCTTGCTCCGGGATAATGGTGGACAACTACCGAAAAAGAATCTCTGAGAGGATCCGGGAACTCTTCCCTCAGCTGCCGATAGATGAACAGAGACTGGCCATGGAAGTAGCGCTGATGGCGGAAAAGAGTGATATCACAGAAGAACTGGTTCGACTGGAAAGCCATCTCGGACAGATGAGGGAATGTCTGGAGAGCACTGAGCCTGTTGGGAGAAAACTGGATTTTTTAGTGCAAGAGATGCACCGGGAGATCAACACTATCGGCTCCAAAGCAAATGATCTGGAGATTAGTCAGCAGGTGGTCAATTTGAAAAGTGAGCTGGAAAAGATCCGGGAGCAAGTGCAAAATATCGAGTAAGGAGTGATCAGGCTGCCGGACCGGAAAGATGACTGGCAAAGGGGGCCCAAATCATGGAGATCAAGTTAATTAACATTGGTTTTGGGAATATTGTTTCCGCCAACCGGATAGTAGCTATTGTTAGTCCGGAATCAGCGCCCATTAAAAGGATTATCCAGGAAGCAAGAGACCGGGGCATGCTTATCGATGCTACCTATGGACGCAGGACCAGGGCTGTGATCATCACCGATAGTGACCATGTGATCCTGTCCTCGGTTCAGCCTGAAACTGTGGCCCATCGCCTTTCCTCCAAGGAAAATTCCGGGGTTTTTGAAGGAGTGGAATAAGAGTGGAAGGGACGGGTTTGTTGTTGGTGCTTTCCGGTCCTTCCGGAGCGGGGAAAGGCACCTTATGCCGTGCTTTAATGAAAGAAATGCCCCAATTAAGTTATTCCATTTCCGCCACTACCAGGCCCCCCCGGCCTGGAGAAACCCATGGAAAAGATTATTACTTCGTCAGCCGTCAATCTTTTCAGGAAATGCTGGCTGCAGGCGAGTTTTTAGAGTGGGCGGAAGTGTATAACAATTATTACGGGACTCCTAAGAAAGCAGTGCTGGAAGCCCTGTCCGCGGGAAAGGATCTGATCTTGGAAATCGATATTCAAGGAGCTTTACAAGTCAAGAGCATCTACCCCCAGGCTGTTTTTATTTTTATCCTCCCTCCTTCCTTTCAAGAGCTGGAAAAACGCATCATCCATCGGGGAAAAGACTCAGAGGAAGCCATTCGGCATCGCCTCAGCTGTGTGGAGGATGAGCTCCATTATATAAGAGAATACGATTACGTCGTGGTCAATGATCAAATACCCTTGGCATTGGAGAAACTAAAGGCGATAATCATCGCCGAAAAATGCCGTCCCCACAGACAACCATATGTATGTGCCAAGAATTCCACGGTATAGGGAGGAATGAAGGTGAATCAACCCAGCTTAGAAGCTTTGATGAAAAAAGTAGATAGTAAATATTCACTGGTGGTAGTTGCGGCCAAAAGGGCTCGTCAGCTGACTGAAAAAGAAAAGAACAAAGATGAAGAGAATCCTGTCAAACCGGTGACCAAGGCTCTGTACGAAATTGCAGAGGGGCTTCTTACGTATGAACGGCCCAAAGGGGGCATTAAATAATGGTGGAAGCCGCTTTCCACTGATCAAGGGAGATTAGGCCCATGCAAAAAAAATTAGTACTGCTGGGGGTGACCGGGGGGATTGCCGCTTACAAAGGAGCTGAGCTGGTCAGCCTGTTGGTGAAGCAAAATTTGCATGTGCAGATAGTTATGACGAAAAAGGCCCAAGAATTTATCACCCCGCTGACCTTAAGCGCTTTGTCCGGCAATCCGGTCTGGTTGGACGAATTTGATTACCAGCAGCGGTTGCCGGTTCCCCATGTGACCCTGGCGGAACAGGCGGACTTATTGGTTATTGCCCCCGCCACCGCCAATACGATTGCTAAGCTGGCTCAGGGCATCGGCGATAATCTTCTAACCTCTCTGGCCCTGGCCTACAATAAAAAAATGCTGGTGGCTCCGGCCATGAATGCCAACATGTATCGACATCCGGCAGTCCAGGCAAATCTCCGTATTTTACAAGAACGGGGAGTGGAAATAATCCAGCCGGAAGTGGGTTATCTGGCCTGTGGTGCTGTGGGGCCGGGGCGCCTGGCGCCGGTGGCGGAAATAGCTGCCCGCATCCAGTTTCATTTGTTCCAGCCCAAAACATGGCTGGGAAAGAAGGTGCTAGTGACGGCAGGGGGAACCAGGGAAAATATTGATCCGGTAAGATATATCGGAAATCGCAGCTCCGGGAAAATGGGATTTGCCCTGGCCAAAGCAGCCTGGTTGCGAGGGGCGGAGACGGTTTTGATCAGCGGGCCCACGGAACTAAAAGCTCCACCGGGTATGCAGTACCGGCAGGTGGAAAGCGCCGAGGAAATGCGGGAAGCTGTTTTGGAATATTATCCGGAAACAGATGTGGTGATCAAAGCGGCAGCCGTAGCCGATTTTCGTCCCGCCCAAGCAGGTTTACATAAGATCAAGAAGGATAGTGATTATTCTGCTATACCCTTGGTCCGCACGCCGGATATCTTGCAAGAATTAGGAGAAAAGAAAAGAGAGCAGATTCTGGTTGGATTTGCCGCGGAGACGGAGCATCTTTTGGCCCACGCCCGGCAAAAAATGAAGAAAAAGAAACTGGACTTAATCGTGGCTAATGATGTAACACGAGAAGGCGCAGGATTTGCTGCGGATACTAACCAAGTGGCCTTGCTTTTTCCCGACGGTCAGGTCCAGCAGCTGCCCTTAATGTCCAAGGAAGAAGTTGCCCAGCGGATTTTGTCTGCTGTAGAAAATATGCCCCGGTTTCAGAAACAGCCTTCACGGGCCTAGGATAAGGAGTGATTTAACCATGAAGAAATTATTCACCTCAGAGTCTGTTACCGAAGGACATCCGGATAAGATTGCCGATCAAATTTCTGACGCAGTTTTGGATGCTATCTTGGCCCTGGATCCTCAGGCTCGTGTAGCCTGTGAAACTGCAATTACCACGGGGTTGGTTCTGGTGACCGGGGAAATCACCACCGATTGTTATGTGGATATCCCCAAGATAGCAAGAGATACCATCAGGGAAATCGGTTATACCAGGGCTAAATACGGATTTGATGCGGATACATGTGCGGTCTTGACAGCCATTGATGAACAGTCACCTGATATTGCCCTGGGAGTAGACAAGTCTTTAGAGGCAAAAAGAGGAGAAATGAACGAGACGGAATTGGAAGCCATCGGTGCCGGTGACCAGGGTATCATGTTTGGCTTTGCCTGTACGGAAACTCCTGAGCTGATGCCTTTGCCTATTTCTCTGGCGCATCGTTTAACCCAGAGAATGGCTCAAGTACGGAAAATCCGTTTGATACCTTATCTCCGTCCGGACGGAAAATCCCAGGTCACTGTGGAATATGAGGGATTTCGCCCTGTGCGGATAGATACGGTGGTGCTTTCCTCCCAGCATCGGCCTGATATCGATGGAGATACTATCTACTGGGATTTATTGGGAAAAGTGATCAAGCCCGTTTTGCCTGCGGAATTGGTGGATGAGCGGACCAAGTATTATGTTAACCCGACGGGACGTTTTGTGGTTGGCGGCCCCCAGGGAGATGCAGGCTTGACAGGCCGGAAGATTATTGTGGATACATATGGAGGATATGCCCGGCACGGGGGAGGTGCTCTTTCAGGAAAAGATCCCACTAAGGTAGACCGTTCTGCTGCTTATGCTGCTCGCTATGTGGCCAAAAATATAGTAGCCGCCGGTCTGGCCAGCCGCTGTGAAGTGCAGATCGCCTATGCCATCGGCATGGCCAAACCGGTTTCCATCGCCGTGGAAACCTTCGGAACCGGTCAGGTCAGCGATGCCAGCCTGGCGGACTTAATTGAGAAGCACTTCGATCTTCGACCGGCGGCTATCATCAAGGCCCTGGATTTACGTCGTCCTATTTATAAGCAAGTGGCCGCCTACGGCCACTTCGGCCGGCCTGAATTGGATCTGCCCTGGGAAAGGACTGATAAGGCTGAACTGCTGCGGAAGGAAGCAGGTTTGTAGCGTTTCACCGGAGATCAACGCAGCCGGAAGGCTGTGTTGATCTTTTAATAAATTCATTCCCGTCCAACCCCGGAAAACCGCATGGTTGGTCAGTGTTATAAAAATAAAGGCAAATAAGAGAGATGATTCCATGCCCGACCCAAGGAGAGATGGTATGTTTAAGGAAATGAGAAGAAAAGACCGGACGATGGATTATGAACAGGCCGTAAAACTGTTGGAGAACGGACAGTTTGGAGTTTTATCCACCGTAGCTGAAAATGGATATGCCTATGGGGTTCCGCTGAACTACGTATACCATCAAGGAAACATCTATTTCCATTGTGCCGCGGAAGGAAGCAAATTGGACAATATTATGTATAACAACAAGGTTTCTTTTTGCGTGGTTGGCCATACGGAACCAATAGCTGAGCAGTTCAGTTACAGGTATGAGAGTGTCATTGTATTTGGACATGCAGGAGAAGTTTATGATCGGGAAAAAGAGGATGCCTTGATTGCATTGATTCAGAAATACTCCGGGGAGTTTATGGAGAAAGGGATGGAATACATCCGGAAAGAAGGTATGAAGGCAAAAGTCTTGAAAATCAATATTGAGCATTTGACGGGAAAGGCCAGGAAATAAGGGCTGGGAGTTCTCGGCTTGGAAAGCTCCACAGTTTCCCTTGCTTTCAACCCTTGACAAATATAGGCCGGGTGGGCTAAGATTAGTCTTGCTCCCGTATATTGTTGCTTGTTTTCGGCCCCAGATCAAATTACTTGCTGATGTGGCTCAGGGGTAGAGCAGCGCACTCGTAATGCGCAGGTCGTCGGTTCGAATCCGACCATCAGCTCCAAACTAAAACTCCTAGAACCGGATTCAGATCCGGTTTTTTTGTTTGTTCGCAGGTTACTTCTGGGAACAACTGGGCCTTTTTCTGCGTCTAATTTACTGACTATGGAAAAGGAGGTTGTTTTTGTGGTGAAAAACAAATTGCTCAGCATGGTTTTAGCCGGGGCAATTTTGGCAGGAGGGGCAGCTCTGGCTTTTGACGGTGCTACTGCCGGTGCTGAAGTGCCGCCCAAGGAAATCGAGTCCATCCCAACTCCCGTGGAAAAGAATGTTTCCCTGGAAACCAAGTTTACAGATATAGACCATCACTGGGCCTACAATGACATTGTTTCCTTGGAAGCAATAGGGATGTGGGAGGATCTCACCGATGAATTTGGGCCCAAGAAAACAGTAACCGGGGCGGAATTGATCTCTGCTCTGGATAAAATCTTTGGTTTCCGGGGGGAGCCGGATCTGGGTCTCCATCTTGAACTGGAGATCAGCAGAATAGAAGTGGCCAAGGCCATTGAAAAATCCTTTCAAATCAAGAAATTATCGGTAATTACCACCCTGATTTTTCCCATCTATGAGGATACTAAAGAATTGACCCCGGAAGAAAGCAGCGCCTTATCCTTTGTGTTCAATACAGGCATTATGAGAGGTAGAACTGAGGATAAGTTTTACCCCTATGATCCCATTACCAGAGCAGAAATGGCTGTAGTTCTGAACAGAACTTTGGCTACCATGGAATATGCAGAACCCATGGAGGAAAATGCAGATGGCGAAACCGGCCAAGATGAGTGGCATGATTAGTCTCGATGCCAGTAAAAGAAAGTAATTTGGAAGCTTTTTGCTATTTTTATGTTAACCAAACATTTGTCCAGGCCCTTTTTAAGGGGGCTGTGCTGCAATAGGCGCGGTGGATATGATCCTTACAGTCTTTTTCATCTACCGGCGATTATGATCACGCAGGACGGTTATGGGCCTGGTCTTTTTCTTTTTTTGTGATCTTTTATCTTGAAGCAAAAGCAGGAATTAACCACTGTTGGTCAAATGGAAATGCTGGTGAAAGGAGGAGCAGCAGGTGGGAAATTTATCGAGAAAGCTTAGGTTAAAAATCTTTGAGGAGGTCTTGGGAGTATGCAGGTTAAACAAGAATGCACCGGTTCCTGATTGGGCGCAAGGCGGGTTTGTTTCGTACACCAGGAGTGAGAATGAATTATCGATTGTCTGTGCGCAGAAGTATATTCCAGCCCAAGTGCAGTGTGAAAGGGATTGGCGGTATTTCCGTGTGGAGGGCAGCCTGGGTTTTTCCTTGGTCGGCATTTTGTCAGGATTGGCCGGGGTTCTGGCTGGTCATGAAATCCCTTTGTTAGCCATTTCCACCTATGATACCGACTATATTTTGGTGAAGGAACATGATTTGGAAAAAGCGGTGGAAATATTAGCCCGGGAAGGTCATGAAGTTATCAGGGAACAAAGCCGTTAAATTAATAGGTACCAGCTAGCTTGAAAAGCTATGTCTCTTTTTTTTTCTGTGTTTGGAAATGAGCGGCGCAATAATAGCCGGCGGCACCTGCGGTTAGGAAAAATTCCCGGTCTTGTTCAAGGCCTCTACCCATGGTGGAAAGAGGGACCTGGAAAGACAGGATGTTTTCGTAGATCTTCTCCAGCTCCTGCACGATGACAATTTTGTGTTTTAATTCCAGTCGGTGCTTGCTGATCTGCTCTCTGATGTAGGCGTGTTTTTCCCGGGACAATTTTGGCAGGACCACTTCAGCCGGGGTTTTGGCTATCTCCTCCAGGATGGTGATACTGTGGTGACTGAGCCCATAGTGACGGTTGCGCTGATCGGCAAAACTGATTCTCGGAATGAAAATCGGTCTACCTTTGAGGGTGTTCACTGCGTCGATGATATATCCTTGCTCTATCCCGGAAAAACCGTATTTGGTGCCGGTACCCGTAATTCCCGGCCCCATGGTGACCATGGCAAGATCCGCATTTAAGACTAAACGAGCCCCGATCAAGGCAGTGTAGATGTTCACCGCTTCATAATCGCCGCCGAAAGCTTGCCCGAAGGTAATGACTCCATCAAGCAACTTTTTCTTCTTGAGAAAAGCTATATTCTCACTGAAATTGGCCGGCAAAGCGCCCCCGTCAGTCATAATATAGGCCACCCGCAGGCAAGGATTGACTGATTTGAGATTGAAGATGGCGGGAAGCAGCATGCTGTGGAGCTCTCCTATCAGGACAGGCATACCTTCCAGGCTCTCAAATTCGTGAAATAACCGATGATAAGGGCTGTTTTCTTCTTCCATGCTGAGCACGCTGAATTGAAGAGGTGTATACCTTAACTTCATGATATGTCCCTGAGAGCGGTTTGCCTTTTTGTCGGAAGTGAGCGGAGGACGATCCAGGTTGGTCACTACAAAATGATAACTGCCGCTGCCCAGACCCAGGTCAACGGCGGTGGTGTTCAAAAGGACCCGGTCACCTTCCCGCAGGTCTCCCGTCAGAAAGTCATAGTTAATGGCCCTTACTGCTCCGGCTGCCGTGATGACTTTTACTTCGCTGGAACCGGTGAAACGCCTGGTGATTTGCTGAACTAGACCCTGGCAATAGTTGATCAATGTTACCACCTCCGGGAGACTAAACTCTCTTTCTCCCCAAGTTATCGACGAAATTTAAGATGCGGTTATTTTTAATCAGCTCGGTTAAAGAATACTGTTCCGCAATGGCATGGATAATGATGAGGAGAAGTAAGATGACCAACTTTTGCTGGTAGCCGGTCTGCAGAACTGCTAAAATACCTGCGGAAATGCCCAGTAGGTTTGCTCCTCCGTCTCCCATCATACAACGGGCTTTTAAATCGTAGGGGAAATAGCCCAGGATGGATCCCAGGAGAGGCACCAGCAGGATCAGGGAATAGTGGCTGTTTTGTAAAAAAGCACCCGTGGCAAAAGCGAGAAAAAGGAAGAGGTAAAATTTAATGGCTCTTCCCGGCCTCAAATCCAGCAGATTGAGCAAATTGGTAAAGAGGGCGATAAGAAAGCTATTGATAACAATTTCCCAAAAACCGTTGGATAGAAAGATGCTGATCAGAAAGGAGACCAGAAGGCCCCCTGAGGCTTTAATGATGCCGGTGGTCAGCTTTCCTGCCAGCAGAGATCGAAAATGGCCTTTAAGTCCCAAAGTATCTCTTGTTCCCAATATGTCATCCAAGAATCCCAGAAGGCTTGCTGCAAAACATGCCGTCAGGAAGACCAGGACTGTCACCGGCTCGACCCACTGCCCAAAAAGCTTGCCGGTGAGGAGGTAGAGGATGTACCATGGCAAAGAACAAAGGGAAAAGATAATGCCCAGCCCCTGAGCTATTCTTTCCCCTTGATAGTTTCTGGCCAGCTGGTTAGCCTGGTAAAAAAGCCGGGCAAAATGGGGAGTAAGGAGATAACCGGTCAAAAGCGACAAGCAAAGTAGGACCAGAGGATAAAGGTATTCAAGCAATGCCATCTCTCCCTATCTTGCTGATCAAAACTCTGAGGATATGGCAGAACTGTTTGCCCCGGTGGAGAAAACCTTTCAGGTTTCTGCCGGTTGCTTCATGCTCCATCTCAACCGGGACTTCAACCACACGATATCCTTTCCTTAAAAGGTCAATCAGCATCCCCACCTCCACGCCAAAGCCGCCGGGAATGGGCCTCAAATCTTCCAGCACCTGCCGTCTAAAGGCTCTTTGCCCGGATAGGGCGCTTTTCATTTCGCATCCTGTCAAGAGCTTCACTCCATAATAAGTAAGTTTTTTGACCAGGCCGAAGCCTCCCGGTGTCGGGGAAGCTTTGAAGCTGCCGATGACCACATCTGCTTCACCGGCCAGAATAGGTGCGATCAGCTTGGAAGCTTCCGCAGAGCTTCTTTTTAAATCAGCATCAAGAAAAACAATGATGTCTCCTTCAGCTTTTTTTAAGCCACACTCCAGGGCTCCCCCTTTGCCTATATTTTGGGCCAGCTTGATGGTCTTAACGCCGGTTTTGCTGGCCCTGGCATAAGTATTATCTGTGGAGCCATCATCGATGACAATTATATCTATTTTTGCTTTTTCATTTCCGCCCGTATTCCCTGTGAGTTCTCTAACTCCTTCAATAGTCTCTTCGATATTCTGCTCTTCATTATAGGCTGGAATTAATACCGATATTTTCATCTGATTTCTCCTCGGGTAATAAAGGCATGAGGGCGTCGGCCCCTTCTTTAATTCCATAGTTTCCCTCTTGACCGGTCATGATTAAAGCCAGGGATATCTGCCCTATGATAGTATCCACGTTATCAACTGTGGAAATTCCCTGCTTTTGATAGTATTCCATATAGGAGTGCTCAATTTGGCTGGCTTCCACTCCGATCAGCGGTATGGATTTTTCCCGCAGCTTTTTGATCAGGGGTATATCCACTTTAAAAACCTTCTCATCCTTGTTTTTACTTCCTCCGGCCAGGATGACAAAATCAGGAGGACCAGTAAATCCGCCCCTCATTTTGATTAAGCCCAGTTCGTTTAAGCGGTAGATATCTCCGGCAGATTCGCCGGCTAAGGCTTCCGTAATTTCTTCCACAAGAAAAAATGAGGGATCTGCGTAGTCGGTGTTACCCAGTTCCTGCGCAAGGAGATTTTGCTCTTCTTGGGGCATGTCCATGATTTTGTCAGTAATAAAAAGAGAACTGTTCACGTTCACACCTGCTTTTTTCAGGAACTTCACTAATGTGGGGTATCTATAATCACTGGAAGTTTCAACTACAGCGATGTTCAGACCGTAGATATTCTCTTTGATCTGCTGGTGGAAAAGATTCTCTAAATAAAGCTGGATTTTGTCCTGAAAGTTTTGCAAGTCCTTGATCTCCTCTTCTAGAATCTGGTTGGTTTCGCTCAATTCCTCAAACTTTTCCTCCAAAGCTTGGATCAGGCTTTCTTGTTGTTGTAAAATAAGATCTTGCGAATCCAGCTGAAAACCGATGAGGATCCCCAGACCCAGAGCAACAAATACGGAAATAATGGTGATGACCAGATGCTTAGTGTTGATCGGCATTTTTTCCTAACTCCTTTTGTACGATTAGCCAAAGATCAATCTCATTCTCAGTTCCAGGAGTTTCAAAATATACTGGACCGGGGTAGAGGCAAGGGTAATCGCGATTAAAGGAACAAGGGCGGCCGCTAACAGCCCTAAAATATAGAAAGGATTGAGTTTCTGGCTGTAAAGCTTGCTGGCACCTTTGGCATCCACCAAGATAGACCCCATTTTCATTCTGACCAAAAAGGTGCTGGCCATACCCTCTCGTCCTTTTTCCAGAAAATCGATCATGTTGGAATGGCTCCCCACGGCAACAATCAATTCCGCTCCTTTTTCATAAGAGAGAAGCATGGCGATATCTTCGCTGGTGCCGGGCGAACGAAAGACCTGGGCTTCCAGACCTAATTTTTTTATCCTCTCCAGGCCGGGAGCCTTGCCGTTGGGGTAGGCATGGACCACGATTTCTTTAGCCATTTTGAGAACTTCATCGGAAACGCTGTCCATGTCCCCGATGACCAGATCCGGCTGATAGCCGAATTCCCACAGGATATCAGCTCCTCCATCCACCCCCACCAAAACCGGTTTAATGTCATCAATGTAGCTTTTAATAGCCGCCAAGTCTTCCCGGCAATTATTGCCCCGGATGACAATCAGCACATGCTTTCCTTGAAATTTTACCTTGGTGGGAGGGTATTCAATGTCTCCCAGGATAAAATATTTCTCCCGGCGCACGTAGTCCACTGTATTGTCTATAAATTTGTCCAGCGCCCTTTCTAGATTTTGCCGGGCTTTTTCCATTTCTCTTCTTAATATGTCCCGGGTAATTACCCTGCCCTTGGCTATCAGCACATCTCCTTGGAATATTTCGCCCTTTTCAGTGATGGTGATGAGGGAATTCTCTTTCAGCTTCATAATTTCTTCTCCCACATCGTCGATCAAGGCAAGATTGGCTTCTAAAAGCAGATCCGGGCCCAGGTTGGGGTATTTACCGCTCACTGATTTTTGGGAATTGATCACGGCCTTTACTTTACAGGAAACCAGGTCTGCAGCCGCTACCCTATCCAGATCCCGGTGGCAGATGACGGCGATGTCACCAGGTTGCAAACGCCGTACTAGATTTTTTGTTTTATAGTCTATTTTTGCTTTGCCTGTAATCTGCATTTTCTCACCTGTTGCAAAGATGCTCCCATATACATTCTACTATAATGTCTGACGAAGTTCATCCTCTCTGGGTTTCACCAGTTTGGTTGTGTAAAGTAAATCGCCTTGTTATAATAGCCCTAAGGAAAGCGAAAAATATGGTAAAGAATATGAGAAATAAGGGATCGAAGATGAGAAGGAACGCATTTCTTCTACGGATTGTGCTATTTTTGGTTTGTTCTTTTTGCTTATTGACCAACCCGGTTGGAGCCGTCCCCGCCAACCAGGGACAGGTTGTCATGTTGATCGTGGATAATATTAGTTACGATGATATTGTTCAGTATGGAGGGGTTCATTTATATCATCTTTTGGAAAACGGAGCTCTAGGGCTGGCCAATACTAACTCTGGTGGTTCTTATCTGGACGCCAATTCTTATGCAACGATAGGAGCGGGTAACTATGCGGTCTGTTCTTCCTTTGGCATCTATGCGGGGGGATATCATGATCATTATTCGCGTGAACCTGTCAATATAGTTTATTTCCGCAATACGGGAAGAGAGATGCTGGAAGGGAATATCAGTAATGTGGACTTGCCCAATTTGGAGAGAATAAATCGGAAGCTTAACCATCCGATCAAAGTCGGTCTTCTCGGCTCCTTGCTCCAAAGAAAGGGATTGAAAACAGCCGTAATTGGCAATGAAAATACCAGATTGGAAGAAACTGAGGTCCGGGCTGCTTTGATCACCATGAATGACCAAGGGGTTACTAATTATGGCCGGGTGGACGGGGGCTTGTTAAAAGAGGATCCGGCCAGCCCTTTTGGCTTAAAAACAGATTATGAGCTTCTTTTTCAAACTTATAAAGAAATGAAAGAAAAGGCTCATTTTATTGTTATTCAAACGGGAGACACCCACCGTTTGAATAAGTACCATTACTTTTCAGATGAAAGACGAGCAAACGCCAAGAAATGGATTTTCCAGGAAGTGGATCTTTTTCTGGGCAGACTATTGGAAACCTTGGATGACCGATCTCTTTTCTTATTTGTTGTGCCTTTTCCTTCGTCGGAGGATATTCAACAGGGGAAAAAGTTAACGCCCGTTATTGCTTACGGTCAAAAGGTGCCGAAAGGGCTTCTGACTTCAAGCACCACTAAAAGGGATGGCCTGATTACCAATACGGATTTGGCGGCAGAAATAATAAGTTTTTTTCAAATAAATAGAGATCTTTCCATGACAGGACATCATTTTCAGTACAGGGAATATGAAAAAGCTTTGGAGTTTGTTAAGAACCTGGAAAAGATTACCGTCTACAATTATAAAAACAGGCCCGGCTTGGTCCGAGCTTTTATCACTTTTATTATAATAATCCTTTTCCTGTCCATCGTGGTGATCAATTTGTGGAAGGATGGTCTTGTTTATCTCAAACCTTTTTTGACGGCAGTTATGATTATTCCCACCACATTTCTGGTGATACCTTTGTTCCAGGTATGGGACTACCGCTCATTTGTCCTTCTTTTTATCCTTTTGACCGCTGTCTTCAGTATAGCTGTGTGCCTTTACCTAAGAGACAGTCTCAGCATTATCATCCCCACGCTAATTTCCCCGGTGCTTTTAATTCTTCTGGATACCTTTCTTGGAAATCCATTAATGAAGGTTTCCATTTTGGGTTACGATCCCATTGGCGGGGCCAGATTTTACGGCATCGGCAACGAATATATGGGTTTTTTGTTGGGTTCAACTATCATCGGCAGTGCCGCTTTGGTTGATAAATATCGGCAGCACCGGAAACATTTGAAGCTGGCCAGTGTGGGCATTTTCTGTGTGGTGCTTTTTACTCTGGCCATGCCATTTCTGGGAACTAATGTTGGGGGGACAATGGCGGCCTTTATCGGCTTCGGCACGGCTTCCTTGTTGATGTTTAAGCAGAGGATAAGGAAAAAAGACCTGGCGGTTTTAGTCCTGCTCCTTTTGATCTTTCTAGTCTTTTTATTCATTTATGATGGTATGCGGGGGATGGAAAGCCGGTCACACATCGGTCAGACCAGCTCCTTGATCCAAGAGAGCAGTCCCATGGTGTTGTTGCAAATTTTCAAGAGAAAACTATTGATGAATTACAAGTTGATCAGATACAGTACCTGGACGTTGGTTTTACTCGCTGTAATCATTGTACTGGCAATATTGTTCCGCTGGCCTCTGGGGATATTGAAAGAGATTTTCCGACGGCATACATACTTGTATTATGGCTTTATTGCCGGGCTGGTTGGCACCATCGCTGCTTTTGTCTTCAACGATTCGGGAGTTGTTGCCGCCGCCATGTCCATGATTCCGATAGGCATTTCCTTGATCCTCATGTGCGTAGATGAAGTGTCCGAGCAAAATTTTCGCAAACAAGCTGCCCATGACTGTTTAGGATAAGGAGCATCCGGTGGCAAAGCCAATCAATTAATGGAAAAAATGCTGCAAAAATAGCTGGATGGCAAGATGGATTGGCTGAAATTAACAGGGATGAGCAGAATGAAAAGCCCGGAACAAGAAAACACTAAATATGACCGGAGCACACCACCAGGAAAGGGGAGCATCCCGTGAAGCCATATATCAGGAAAAAATCTGATTTTATCGGAGGAAATCCCATTGTTGATTATAATCAGGCTGGAATTGTTACGGTCAAGGACGGGGAGAAGTATAAGATCGCTGTGGAGATGGATCAAGACACGGTAGTATGGTTGGAGCAGATAGAAGACCGCCGCGCGGTGGATGATTTAGTCAGGGGATTAGTCGCCAGGGTTCCCGAGATCCGGGAGCAATTTGCCGGCTGCCGGCCTGACTAGGCAAAAATGGTTGATAAAAAGGGGCCTTTGCGGATAAGGCCTCTTTTCATTTGTCCGTCGGGTTTTTCTTTCTGCTTTGGTATATTTCTGATATAATATGTTTAGCGTCACAAAAAGCTTTTGCCGCGAAAGAGGGGTGACGTTTTAGGGGGGTTTTACTCAATGGATCAATCTACCGCCTATGCCCAGGTGGTGGTGGAAATAGCTGATCGGAAGCTGGATCGCCCCTTTCACTATTCCATTCCCGATGAAATGCAGGGACTGGTCCGGCCGGGAGTAAAGGTGCAGGTTCCTTTTGGATCCAGGGATTTGGAAGGATTTGTTATCGAGATTTCTTCTCAAGCTCCGGTGGATAAAATCAAACCCATTTCCCGAGTTTTGGAAGGGGGACCTTCCATTAGTGCAGATCTTCTCGCACTGGCCAAATGGATGGCCGGTTATTATATGTGTCCCTTAGTTACTGTGCTTCAGGCCTTTTTGCCTGGAAAAGGACAGGCCTTTACCGCTGCCGGGGAAGAATGGTGCTCCCCGGCTGCCCTATTAACCGAAGAAGATAAAGACAGAATTCGGAGACGGGCTCCCAAACAGGCCTTGATCCTGGATCTTTTGGGAGAAGGAGATCTGCCGGTTAAAGAGCTCTGCAGGTTGGCGGAGACTGATCGGAGGCCGCTTCGTTCATTAATTGAGAAAGGTTTAGTCAGAACTTATCTGCATCGATTTCCGGAAGAACCAGCCCAAGCAGATACTGGAACTATGGGGCAAAGGCCCGTACTCACCCGGGAGCAAAGGCGTGCTTTGGAAGCAATAGAGGATGCTTTGGGCAAGAACAAACATCAAGTTTTTTTACTTCACGGTGTAACCGGTAGCGGAAAAACTGAGGTCTATTTGTGTTCCTTGGAGAGAGTAGTGCAGCGTGGTTACCAGGCCATTGTTTTGTTTCCAGAAATATCCTTGACCACCTATCTGGTTGATCGTTTCCGGGAGCGTTTTGGCAGTGCGGTAGAGGTGCTGCACAGCGGTCTTTCTTTGCGAAAGCGTCACCAGGCCTGGCACCGCATCCAAAAAGGACAGGCGTCCATAGTGATAGGAGCCCGTTCGGCGATTTTTGCACCGGTGCAAAAATTAGGCTTGATCATTATTGATGAAGAACACGAAAATAGTTACCAGCAAGAGGTGAACCCCAAATATCATGCCCGGGAAGTGGCCTTGTATCGGGGCTTATTGAACCGGGTTCCGGTGATACTGGGCAGTGCCACTCCGTCCCTGGAAAGTTATTTCCAGGCCCAACAGGGAAATTACCGGTTGCTTGTCCTAGCCAACAGAGTGGAGAAACGGCCGCTGCCAAAAGTTCGGTGTCTTGATTTACGCCGGGAGTTACGGGAAGGCAATGCGGGAATTTTTAGCGACTTGCTGCGGGAGAAGATGGAAGACTGCTTTGAACGGGGTGAACAGGTAATCCTCTTCTTGAATCGGAGAGGATACGCTGGCTTTTTGATCTGCCGTGATTGCGGATATACAATTAAATGTAAGAAATGCGATGTGTCTTTAACAGTCCATGCGGGGCAAAAAGTACTGAAGTGCCATTACTGCGGTTACAGTAGATCTTTGCCCGGGAACTGTCCCCACTGCGGCAGTTCCCGGATCAGGCCTTGCGGCATCGGTACGGAAAGGGTGGAAAGGGAGGCAAGAAACTTATTCCCCACCATCAGGCCGGTGAGAATAGATACTGATACCACAAGCCGTAAAGGCGAGTATGAAAGAGCTTTAGGTCTTTTTCAGAGCGGGAAGGCCCATTTAATGATTGGCACTCAAATGGTGGCCAAAGGCTTGGATTTTCCTAATGTGAGCTTGGTAGGAGTTATCCTGGCGGACTTGACCTTGAACTTTCCTGATTTTCGTTCCCGGGAAAGGACTTTTCAATTGCTGACCCAGGTAGCAGGCCGGGCCGGTCGGGGCCATCGTCCGGGAGAGGTAATCATTCAAACTTTTAATCCGGAAGATCCCACCATCATGAAGGCGGCTTCCCATGATTACAGGAGTTTTTATCAAGAAGAAATTGAGTTGCGCAGGCTGCTGGGGTACCCACCCTTTTGTCATCTTTTAAGAATTTTGGTCACGGGAGATAAAGAAGAATCCTGTGCTGCTGGTTGCCGGGAGATTGGGGCGCGGGTTCATTTCTGGAAAAACAAATATGGGTTGAAACTGGAGATATTAGGTCCAAGCCCTGCTCCCTTGGCAAGGATAAATAATCGGTATCGCTGGCAATTGGTGCTGAAAAGCGAGGATTTGGATCTGATGCGGAAATTGGTAGAGGCCGTCTTGCGGGGATTGGCCGGGGAAAGCGCCTTGCCACGAGGTATTCATTTGAGTGTGGATGTGAACCCGATAGGCATGCTGTAAAGGAGGAAAAGAAAAAAGGTGGCAGTTTACCAGATCGTGAAAATAGGAGATCCGGTGTTGCGGGAAAAAGCCAGAGAAGTGCCTAAAGTAACCCCGAATATTGAAAAGCTTTTGCAAAACATGGCCGATACCATGTATGATGCAGAAGGAGTAGGCCTTGCCGCGCCTCAAATAGGCGTCTCGAAAAGGGTGATTGTGATCGATATCGGGGAAGGCTTATTGGAATTGATCAATCCGGAGATTTTGGAGCGAGAGGGGCAGGACAGGCAGGTGGAAGGCTGCCTAAGTGTTCCTGGAGTTCAGGGAGAAGTGATTCGCGCCTACCGGGTGAAAGTGAAAGGTTGGGATCGTAAAGGCGAGGAGAAGGTCATCATCGGAGAAGGATTATTGGCCCGGGTTCTTGCAGCATGAAATCGACCACTTGGACGGTGTTCTTTTTGTTGATAAAATAGTGAAGGATAGCTAGCGGGGGCGGTGGGTTAATTGAGAATAGTTTTTATGGGCACCGGGGAATTTGCCATTCCCAGTTTGCGGGCCATTGATGCTTCCTCTCATTCTCTGGTGGGGCTTGTCACCCAACCGGATCGGCCTAAAGGCAGGGGGCGGCTTCTTTCCCCACCCCCAATAAAGACAGTTGCAGAAGAGCTTGGCTACCAGGTTTTTCAGCCCGAGAAAATCAAGGATGAGGTTGCACTGAGGCAGATCCGATCATGGCAGCCGGATGTGATTGTAGTCGTAGCTTACGGCCAGCTTTTGCCCAGGGATATTTGGAGATTCCACCCCGGGGTTGTATCAATGTTCATCCTTCACTTTTGCCCAAATACCGGGGCTCCGCTCCCATTCACCGGGCGATTATCAATGGAGAAGAGGAAACCGGGGTGACCACCATGTTTATGGCGGAAGCACTGGATGCCGGTGATATTATTTTGCAGGAAAGGATTCCCATCGATCCCCAGGCCACTGCCGGCATTCTTCATGACTTGCTGGCGGATAAAGGTGCAATGTTATTGATGCGCACTCTGGATTTAGTGGAGAGAGGGGAAGAACCCCGGCTGCCCCAGGATGAACTGCTGGCCACTTATGCGGCTCCTCTAACCCCGGAAGATGGAAAGATCGAATGGTCCAAATCGGCTGTTGCCATCGGCAACCTGGTGCGGGGTATGAACCCGAGGCCCGGAGCATATACTAGCTTCCAGGGTAAAAGGTTGAAAGTCTGGGAGGGGAAACCGGTTGCCATTCCTGGCGGGGCTGGATCTTATCCTCCGGGATCGGTGCTGTCATGCCCGGAGGTCGGGGAATACTGGTAAAGGCAGGAGACGGTAAGGGGCATTTTGATCACCAAACTGCAGATGGAGGGAAAAAAAGCCATGTCTACCGCCGCTTTTTTGAAGGGCAATCCAATCCCGCCGGGCACTGTTTTGGGAAGTGTCGACCGTGAAAACTAAAAAACGATTGTTTATTGCCCTGTTGGTGTTAAGTCTGCTGCTGCTGGGAGGGCTGGTTTTTTCCGGCTGGTTTTTGTTAAGCCATCGGGACCTTTGGGTTAACCAACTGCTGTTGATGGCACTGGCAGCTGTGATTGTCGGATTCTTGGGAGTGATCGCTTTCGGCATTTTCTGTCTGGTGCTTACCTTGTGGAGTTCAAAAGCAATGCCTATCTTGTATAATATAATGATTCTGGCTACAAATATGCTCTTTTCCCATAGCTTTGTCCCTAGGGCAAGCGGTGGGCTTTGACAAAGAAAAGATCCGGGCTTCTTTTGTGGCGGTCAATAACCAGCTGGTGCATAATCGGGGACTGAAAGTAGATCCCGGAGACATATTGATTTTGGCCCCTCATTGCCTCCAGTGGAGCCAGTGTCCCCATAAAATCACCGTGGACGTGAACAACTGCCGCCGCTGCGGCCGGTGCCCCATCAGCGATTTGCACCGTCTGGCGGAGACCTATGGTGTGAGGTTTGCCGTCGCAACGGGGGGCACCCTGGCCCGCAGTTTTGTCAAGAAAGCACCATCCTCGAGCCATAGTGGCCGTGGCTTGCGAGAGGGATTTGACCAGCGGAATTCAAGATGTCAATCCCCTGCCAGTGATGGGGGTCTTGAATACCCGGCCAAACGGCCCCTGCCATAATACGGATGTGGATGTGGTTGAGGTGGAAATGTCCATCAGGGAGATATTGAGCGGAAAAAGGCCGGTCGAGCCTGGTAGCCGGCAAGACAACGACTTTGCCCATACCCCCTAGGGGTTTACAGTTGCGATCTATTCCAGTGTATACTGACTCGTAACTAAAAAGTGCGAGGAGGTTCGTTCAGATGCCGTTCATGTGGTGGGACCCAACCATGATTCTCCTCATCCCTGCCATCTATGGTATCTTTGTGGGCGCAGATGAAAGTCCAGGGTGCTTTTGCCAAGTATTCCCGGGTGATGTCTTCCAGCGGCCTGAACGGGGCGGCGGTGGCCCGCCAGTTGCTGCATCAAGGCGGGCATTCATGATGTGGAAGTGGAGATGATCGGGGGCAATCTTGACCGACCATTATGATCCCCGGCAGAGGAAGCTGCGCCTGTCCCAGCAGGTCTATGGCAGCAGTTCTCTGGCTGCTCTGGGGGTGGCGGCCCATGAAGCCGGTCATGCCATTCAGCATCATACCGGCTATTTCCCTCTGGAGTTTCGCAACAGCCTTGTTCCTGTGGCTTCAATCGGTTCCAACCTGGCTTTTCCCTTGTTATTATTAGGGATATTTTTAGGTGCGCCGGATTTGGCACGTCTTGGGGTATATGCTTTTACCTTGGTGGTCTTGTTTCAGTTGGTTACCTTGCCGGTGGAGTTTAATGCTTCTTCCCGGGCGATAGCGCTGTTGGAACGGGGGGGCTTTATCAGGGGCAATGAAGTGGCAGCCACTCGTAAGGTGCTTAATGCCGCTGCCTTGACTTACGTAGCTGCAGTGCTGGTGGCTGTGGTGAACCTGCTGCGGCTGCTCATTATTTCCGGTATGTTAAGGAGAAACGATTGAGAAGTGATGAGAAAATGAGTTCCTCCCCGGGCCGAAAGCAAATCAGCTCCCGGAGGGCAGCCTTGGAAGCGTTGCTGGCCATAACGGAAGGTGGGGCCTATAGTAATATGGCCTTGAAAAGTCAGCTGACACGTGGCAGCTGGACTGATCAGGAACGGTCTTTGCTCACGGAGCTGGTTTATGGTACGGTCCGGGTGATGAATACTCTGGATTGGTCCTTGGGACATTTCCTGAAAGGCACTTTGGCGGATTTGCCGGCACCCATCCGCAATGTTTTACGCCTGGGAGCATACCAGATTTTATATCTGGATAAGATTCCCGCCAGGGCGGCTGTTCACGAGAGTGTTGAATTGGCCAAGATTTACGGGCATCAAGGGGTAGCTTCTCTGGTCAATGGAGTGCTGCGGACTTTGATTCGGCGACAAGAAGAATTGAAATTTCCTCTCTCCAGGCGGACCCGGTGGGCCATATTTCTTTGAAGTACTCCCATCCCCGCTGGCTGGTAGAAAAATGGCTTTGGCGGTTTGGCGCAAAAGACACTATCGCCCTCTGCCAGTATAATAACTCCCCTGCGCCTCTCAGCGTCAGGGTCAACACCCTGAGAATCAGCCGGGAAGAGCTGCAGGACAGGCTGAAAGAAAAAGGTGTTTGTGACCAGGGCCAGCCGCTGGGTGCCGGAAGGGCTGATTATTGAAAAATGGCAGGGCCTGGAGGGCTTGAGCGGAGTTTCAGCAGGGGCTGTTTCTATGCTGCAGGATGAAAGTTCCATCATGGTATCCCATGCTTTGCGGCCGGAAGAAGGCTCCCTGGTCCTTGATGCCTGTGCGGCGCCCGGTTCACTAAGACCACCCACTTGGCCCAGCTGATGAAAAACCGGGGAAGAATTATTGCTCTTGATCTTCATCCCCATAAACTGGCTTTGATACGGGACAACTGCCGGCGCTTGGGAGTAGAGATTGTCATGAGCCAGAGTGTGCAGACGCACGCAATGCAGGCTGGAGATAATAGGCGAGAAAAGGTGGATTATGCCCTGGTGGATGCGCCCTGTTCCGGACTGGGTGTATTGGGACGCAGGGCCGATGCCCGGTGGCGAAAATCCCCGGACCAGCCGGCCCAACTGCCCAGGACTCCAATTGGCCATTCTGCAATGGAGTTGCTTCTGCTTTAAAGTCCCGGGAGGAGTCTTGGTCTACAGCACCTGTTCCCTGGCGGAAGAAGAGAACGAGGAAGTGGTCAAGGAATTCTTGGCCTGCCAACGGTCGTTTTTGTCTGGAGGATTTAACCGGGTCTTGCCCTGTTCCTGGCAGAGGGAAGAAGATTTGCAATTCCGCTCAGGAGGCGGTTACTGGCAAGTATTACCCCATGGCGCATGGTATCGATGGTTTTTTCCTCGCTCGTTTCCGGAAAAAGAACTAGGAAGGAATTTTGCTGGTAGAGGCCCCCAGGGCCTTTTTTGGTATGATAATACCTTTTCTTGCCTAATAATAGGAACAGGAAGGGGAGGTGAGGATCAGGTCGGTGTCGTGGCTCCATCAACTGGAAGATTTTTTAGTGCACCAGGCTGGAAGGCTGGTTTAGAAAGAAGTTTCCCGGTCCAGTAGGGCCGGTGGATTTGGCCCAGTCTTTGTGGAAGCAGATGCTGAAGCAGAGGCTTCAGGAGCATTAAAAAAGATATATGTGCCCAATTACTACCTCGTCCGCCTCCATCCCGACGATTTGGAGCAGCTGGTTTCCATTCAAAAAGCACTGACCAGGGAGCTGGCGGAATATTTGGAGCAAAAGGCGGCAGAGCGTAGGCTGTCCTTGGTGGGCCCGGTGCAGGATCAATCTGGATTGGGATACGGAATTGTCACCAGGCCAGGTGACTGTTGTGGGGAGAATGCAGGAAAAGCCCGGCGGAGAAGAGAAACAAGAACAGGATTTGGGACAATACCCTGGTCTACCAGGGGCCGTTGGATGCAGGAGACGGATAGGGAACCGGTCTCCCGGCAGATGGCAAGCTGGACGTGGAGGCAGGCCCTGATGCCGGCAAGGTCTACTCAGCTTGCAAGCCGGCTCGCAATGTGATCGGGCGGCAGCCGGGTGTTGAGATCAGCCTGACAGATCCCCGGGTCTCCCGTCAGCATGCCTGGCTGGAGGTTATTGGGGAGCAGATTCTGGTTACTGATTTGGATAGTACCAATGGTACTCTGGTCAATGAAGAGCCGGTAAAGACCAAGCTAGTGGGGCCTGGGGCTAGACTGGAAGTGGGAGATACCGTCCTTCTTTTGAAGGGGGTAGTAACTTGACCAGTGACCTGGTAATTGCCGGATTGCGCTATATCCCTTTGTTTCTGCTTTCTCTCTTTTCCATATTTGTGTTAAAATATTTACGACAAGATTATACAGGGCCAGGAAACGCCAAAGCCTTTTTGTCAGGTTCTTTTCCGTCCAATACCTTTTGCCGATTGCTAGTGAAAATGGAGGGCCCGGGCAAAGGCCAGCCACCGGTACTGTTTTTGCGTTGGATGGGCGGACTATGATAGGAAGAGATGATGATAATCATATTGTACTTCTGGATCCCTACGTCTCCTCCCGGCATGCTTTGATCTGGAGGAAGGGGATAATTATTATCTGCAGGACTTGTCTAGCACCAACGGTGTTTTTCTTAATGAAAAGAGAATTGGGGAGCCGGTGGTTTTGAAGCCGGGTGATGTAATCAGATTGGGTGGGACTTTACTTGTAGTGGAGAGGGGGCAGGAGAGTGATAGCCTCGGCTGCAAGTCATCCCGGCTTGGTCCGCGAGAAAAATGAAGATGGGTACTTGATGCTTTTGGAACAGGGGTTTTTCGCGGTGGCCGATGGGATGGGAGGGCATCTGGCCGGTGCGGAAGCCAGCCATCTGGCGCTGGAGATTCTTGCGCAAAACGCTGGCAAACTGGATCCTACAGCAGATCCCTCCGGCCAGTTGACGGAGGTAGTACGGGAAGCCAATCGGCAGGTTTTTGAACAGGGGAACCAGGATAGATGCAAACGGGGTATGGGGACAACCTTGACTGTACTTTGGGTTATGGACCAAATGGCTTATATTGCCCATGTAGGGGACAGCCGGGCCTACCTTTTGCGGGGGAAAGAAATCAGCAGCCTGACCAGAGATCACTCTTTGGTGGAAGAACTGCGCCGTAGCGGTACCCTCAGTGCTACGGAAGCCCAAAACCACCCCCAGAAGAATATCCTGATGCGGGCTATTGGAATTGAGAGTACGGTAGATGCGGATTTGATCAGTTTCCGAATTCAGCCAAAAGATTTGCTTTTCTTATGTACCGATGGTCTGTCTAATTTAATCAGTCCAAAGGAAATTTCCAGGGCCTTCTTGGATAGTTCATCTCTGGATAAAGCTTTGGGGCAATTGGTGGATCTTGCCTTGCGGCGCGGAGGCCCTGATAACATAACCGGATTAGCGGTTTTACTGGATTAGGTGAGGCTATTGAGATCACATAGGAGGCTAAGGGAAGCAGTCTTACTAGTACCAACAATAATTATGTTGTTGGCGGCATCGTTATTATTTTATTTAACCAGCCCCTTTGATTACGGGATTCTTGATGATTTATGCTGCCTTGCTTCTTGGCCGTTTTGTTTATTGCTGTGCACCTGGTAATTCGCTGGAAAATGCCCCGGGCTGATGAATTTCTCTTTCCCGGTATAGGGATTTTGACGGTCCTTGGCCTGATTTTTATTTATCAAAGTGATCCGGCTTTGGCTGCCAGGCAGTGGTTATGGACGGTTCTGGGATTGATTGTTTTACTTTGATCATTCTTTTCTGGCGGGATTATCGCTTTCTTCCTGATTATAAATATATTTTTATGTTCATAGGTTTGGTTTTTTTGGTCTTGACCATTCTGGTAGGAACAGAAGCGGGGGGTGCAAGAAGCTGGCTGAGTCTTGGCTCTTTTCGCTTCCAGCCGGCAGAGCCTGTTAAGCTCTTATTAATAATATTTGTAGCTGCTTACCTGGCTGAAAATGCCCCTTTTCTTGTAGAGGGAAGATGAGAGGCGGCCTGTATTTTGGTTTGACCTGGGCAGGTACGGTCCTGTTCTTCTCCTCTTGGGCATGACCCTGCTTCTTACTTGCGGTGCAAAAGGATTTAGGTGCCGCTTTGATTTTCTTTGGAGTCTTTTTGGCTATGCTTTATGTGGCCTACGGACGCCTGGCCTCATCTCCTTTTCGGGGGAGTGATCTTCGCTATGGCTTCCCTGGCGGCCTATTATCTTTTCCCCCACATCAGGGCGCGAGTGGCTATCTGGATTAATCCCTGGCCCCTGGCCGATAGTACTGGCTATCAGATTATCCAATCTCTCTTCTTACTGGCTCAAGGAGGCTTGTTTGGGCTGGGAATTGGTTTGAGCAAACCTTCTTACATTCCAGCAGCAGCCACCGATTTTGTTTTTTCCATTGCCTGCGGTGAACTGGGCTTTTTGGGAGGAGCTTTTATCCTGACAATTTATATGTTGATAGGATATCGTTCTATGACCTTCTGTCAAGAAGCTCCCGATGAGTTTGGGCTGCTTTTGGGAGCGGGTCTGTCCCTATTATTCAGCATTCAGTCCCTGGTCATCGTTGGAGGTATTTTACGACTATTACCCTTAACAGGTGTGACCTTGCCTTTTATGAGTTACGGGGGTAGTTCTTTAGTGATCAACTATATCATGTTTGGGCTCCTTTTGAGTCTCAGTTCTCAGTTCAGGAGGGCCCGGGGAGAAAGTAGAGATGAGGTCTAACCTATTACGTACCGGCCTGGTCATGTGTCTGGGATTTATCATAGCTATAGTGGCTCTCGGGAATATCCAAATAGTACAGAGGGAAAAGCTCATCAATCACCCTCGAAACCGGTACTCTTTCGATCTAGCCAGGGAAGTCCTGAGAGGAGGAATTTTCGATCGACAGGGAGAAACACTAGCAGTTAGTGTAAAAAGTAGCATAGCCTATGTTCGCCAGTATTCCCTAGGTGCCCAGGCGGCTCATTTGCTGGGGTATTCTTCAGAAACCCGGGGATCAACAGGTGCTGAAAACTGGTTCCAGGCTGATCTGTTGGGGCAAACAGGTACCCTCAGAGCTTGGAATTTGCTCAACAGGTTAGCGGGTAATTCCATGGCCGGATATGATTTGCAGCTGACAATTGATGCCCGGCTGCAAGAAACCGGTTACCAGCTTTTAGGGGGCAGAAAGGGAGCGATCGTGGTCCTTAACCCCCAAACTGGCGAGATATTGGCCCTGGTATCTTCTCCAGGTTTCGATCCGGAAAAATAGATACGAACTGGGAGATGTACTCTACCAGCGGTGACTTGCCCCTTTTTAATCGGGCCCTCCAAGGTGCTTATCCACCGGGCTCCATCTTTAAATTGCTTACGTATGCGGCTGCTGTTGAGACAGACCCTGCTATTATTGACAGGCGTTTTCTCTGTCCCGGTTCCCTGGAAATTGAAGGCAGGAGATTGAACTGTATTGCCACCCACGGGGAAATCAGCCTGAAAGAAGCGTTGGCCCGGTCCTGTAATGTAGTTTTCGCCCAGGTGGCAATGGAGTTGGGGGAAACCCGTCTCAGGGATCAGGCAGAGACGATGGGGATCAATAAGAGGATCCCGGCAGACTTTCCGGTGAAAGTAAGTAGCTTTGGGCCGGCAGGGGAAATGTCAGCTAATGCCCTGGTGGAGACTGGCATCGGCCAGGGAGAATTGGCCATTACGCCACTTCAGGCGGCCTTGCTGGTAGCAGCTGTGGCCAATGATGGTATCTTGATGAAACCTTATCTTCTCAAGGCTAAAGCACTACCGGGAAAAGAGTTTACGGATCTGTCCCAGCCCCAAGCCTGGAGGAGGGTGATGGGGAGCAGGACGGCCCATTATTTAAAGGAAGCCATGGTCGAAGCGGTGCAATCCGGTACGGCCAGGCGCTCCCGGATTGCCGGTATAGAGGTGGCCGGAAAAACAGGTAGCGCTGAAAACCCTCAGGGCGGGCCCATGCCTGGTTTGTTGGTTTTGCGCCGGGCCAGGCATCCCCGGGTGGCGGTAGCGGTGATTTTGGAAAATGCAGGTTCCGGAGGAACCTATGCTGCTCCGGTGGCCAGGGAAATGATCCAGTTAACGCTGTCTTTGGTTGGGGAGGAGAAATGATTTTTTCCCGTGATCGATTAGGCGGAACGTGAGGTGTAAAAAATGATTGGCAGGATCATAGGTAACCGCTATGAGATAGTAGAAAAACTGGGCGGTGGGGGAATGGCCCTGGTTTATAAAGCCCGGGATCAATTGCTTTCCAGAATGGTAACTATAAAAGTATTGCGAGAACAGTTGGCCGGGATGCGGATTTTATTAAAAGATTCCGTCGTGAAGCCCAGGCGGTAGCCAGGCTCTCTCACCCTAACATAGTCAGCATTTATGATGTAGGTGAAGATAAGGAAGTCTATTATCTGGTAATGGAATATGTGGAGGGGAAAAATTTAAAGCAAGTTATCCAGGAAAGACAAAGGTTATCTCCTCTGGAAGCCATTGATTTTGCCTTGCAAATCTGTGAAGCTCTTGAACACGCCCATGAAAGCGGCATCATTCACCGGGATATCAAGCCTCATAATATCCTGATCACAAAAAATGGCAAGGTGAAAGTTACGGATTTTGGCATTGCCCAGGCTGCTACGGGGGTGACCATGACGTATTCCGGTAGCATTATTGGTTCTGTCCAGTATATTTCCCCAGAGCAAGCCCGGGGTGAAGTTACCTCCATTCATACGGACTTATATTCAGCAGGAATTGTTCTCTATGAAATGGTTACCGGCAGACTGCCTTTCGATGGAGATACTGCCATTGGCATCGCCATCAAGCATATCCAGGAAGAGTGTCCTTCACCTGGCCAGTCTGTGCCTGACTTTCCCAAGGAATTGGAGGCAGTTATTTGCAAAGCTTTGGCCAAGAATCCGGAAGATCGTTACGAAAGTGCCGGAGCCATGAAAAGAGCCCTGGAACAGGTCCAAAGATACCTGGAAGACGGATTGGCTGCTACTCCAGCTTTTGCCCAGAGCACGCGGCAACAAGAGAGGTGTTGCTTCAGGGCCCGGAGGTCGCCGAACGAAGGCCAAACCTATTACCTGGATTCTGCTTATTCTTCTACTGGCCCTGCTACCAGTACTGGGTTATTGGGGTTTGCAGAAGTACTTGGAGGTCAGTGAGGAAGAAATGCCTGACTTGATCGGAGAACCCTTGAGCCAGGCGGAAAAAACTCTGCAACAGTTGGGATTGCAGTGGGAAGTGGGCCAGGAGAGATACGATAACCAGATACCAGCCAAACATGTTTTGGGCCAAAGGCCCGGCCCGGGTGAACGGGTAAAAAAATCCCGGATAGTGGAACTGGATGTAAGTCTGGGCCCCCAGCTGGTCAAGGTACCTGATGTAATCGGCAGAAATGAAAGGGAGGCCAGGGTGGAAATTGCCAATGGGGGTCTGAAAGTGGCGGAGCCGGTGAAAGAAGAGCATGATGAGAAGATGGCAGAAGGCTACGTTTCCAAGCAGAATCCCTGATCCCCACGAGCAGGTCCCCCGGGGGTCTTCGGTGGAACTGGTCATCAGCCTGGGACCCGAGCTCCAGTATATAGCCATGCCCGACTTGATTGCGAAAAGTCTGCAGGAAGCGCAGGCCATCCTGGAAGAAAACCGGCTGGAAGGCTGGGGGAAGTCAACAACCAGGTGAGCTATGATTATTTTCCCGGCCAGGTCATCCATCAGGATATTGCCCCCGGGGATCAAGTGCTGCAAAAAACCGCGGTAAATTTGAGTATAAGCCTGGGTCCTGGGCCGGCGCCCCAGGTGGCCAATGTGGAAGTCCGGGTGGAAGATGACGGGGAAAAACACCAGATTCGGATTGTGGTTATTGACCGCAAGGGAGAGCATGAAGAATATAATCATTTGCATGAACCAGGAGATTTTATCCGGATTCCAGTGGCCTACTACGGAAATGGCATTGTCCGGGTTTATGAAGATGACCAGGCCATCTATGAAGCAGAGCTTCCTTAGGAGGTGGATATGGTAGAAGGTATTATTGTCAGGGGCTACAGCGGCTTTTATTATGTGCAAAACGGAGAGCGGGAATGGGAATGTTCTCTGCGGGGCCGTTACCGGATCAAGCCCCAGGATTTTTTGGTAGGGGACAGAGTGGTAATCCAGCCTCTTGCTGAGGGCAAGGGTGTGATTGAGAGGGTATTACCCCGGAAAAGCCGGTTAAAGAGGCCCCCCATCGCCAACGTGGAGCAGGTCATTGTAGTGATGGCCTTGGCCAAGCCGGAGCCGGATTTGGTTTTACTTGATCGGCTGTTGGTTTTAGCCGGAGTGGAAGGGATTAAACCGGTGATCTGTTTGAATAAGGAAGATTTGGTTTCCCGGGAGACGGTGGAAAGCTACAGTGCTATCTACCGCAATATCTATCCGGTAGTTGATTACCAGCGTGAAAAAGGGTACCGGCATTCAAGTCCTTAAAGGAGACACTCCGGGGAACTATTCTCTGTTTTGGCAGGGACCTTCCGGTGTGGGGAAATCCAGCCTTCTGAATAAGATTCAGCCAGGCTTGTCATTGCAAACGGGCGCTAGTGAGCGGCAAGTCTCAAAGGGGGCGCCATACCACCCGGCATGTACAGCTATTGCAGGTCCAGAAGGACTGGGCTATGTGGCCGATACCCCCGGTTTCAGCCGCCTGAACTCTGCCGCCTCATGCTTCAGAGAGGATCTGTCCGGCTTATTTCCCCGAGATGGCGGTTTTTGCTGCCCAATGCCGTTTCAGCACCTGTCTTCACGAGCAGTGAGCCTGATTGTGCGGTGAAAGCGGCTGTACAGGAAGGAGCCATTAACGAAGGCCGCTACAGGAATTACCTATGGATTTGCTGCAGGAGGTTATCAAGAGAGAGAGGAGCTACTGAACATGGTCAAGAGTGGCACCATCCCTGCTGGCGGCGGATTTCAGCTGTCTGGCCCAGGAGCTTGAAAGGGCCGAGAGTACCGGGGCAGCGCATATTTTACATTTGGATATTATGGATGGGCACTTTGTGCCCAATATCAGTTTTGGTCCCGGAGTGGTCCGGACCCTCCGACCTCTATCAAAGATGCTTTTCGATGTGCACTTGATGATTGAAAAACCCGAAAGATACCTGAAAGAGTTTGCTGAAGCAGGGGCCGAGTATATCTCGGTTCATGTGGAAGCTGTTACCCATTTACACCGGGTTTTGGAAAACATCCGGGAATTGGGGGCTAAGCCTGCCATAGCCTTGAACCCGGCTACATCCTTATCCACCATTGAAGAAGCGTTACCCCTGGTCGATATGGTGCTCTTGATGTCAGTTAACCCAGGTTTTGGTGGGCAGGATTTTATCTACCAGGTTTTAGGGAAGATTAGGCGCTTAAAAGACATGCTGGAGGAGAGAGAATTAAATATACCGATTGAAGTGGATGGGGGCATCAATCGGGAGACCGGCTTGTTGGTAGCAGAGGCCGGGGCGGAGATCTTGGTGGCAGGTTCAGCGGTGTTCGGCAGACAGGACCTGAGCCAAGCTGTAGCGGAAATTCTGGAGGCGGCGAAGAAAGGGCGCCAGAATTTTTTAAAGGGAAGAAATAAAGGCCAGTATGGGTAAACTCTAGTTAGTAGGTTTTGCCGATCTATGGATTAGTAAGGAAGGAGGAGGAGAGAAGTGAGCAATATTTATCAGCAAATGGATGAATTGTCCTTGGCGGCCCGGCTGGAATTGTCCCCGGAGGAAAAAGAATACTTTGCCGTTAAATTGGAAGATCTGCTGGGCCAGATTAAGACCATTTATCAGCTGGATTTAAAGGATGTGGAGGCCACCGTTCACTTGTTGACTTCAAGCAATGTCTTCCGGGAGGATGAGAAGCGCCCCGGATTGGATCGAGAAACAGCCCTGGCCGGAGCGCCGGAACAAAAAGACGGTTGTTTTCGCGTACCGCGCATTATCTAAGGTCATCATCAGCAAGGAGGGACACTTTTGGAATTACATAGTTTAACAGGACATGAGTTGCAAAAACTTCTTCAGAGCAGGCAGGTCAGCGCCTCTGAAATTGCCCAGGCCTTTCTGGCTAGAATAGAGGAGACCGAGGAAAAAATTCACGCTTTTATTTCTGTTACGGCGGACAGATTTTTGGAGGAGGCTGATCGGATCGATGCGCAGATTGCCGGCGGAGAGGAACTATCTCCTTTGGCCGGTCTTCCCATGGGAATTAAAGACAACCTTTGCACAAAAGGAATACCAACCACCTGTGCTTCCCAGATGCTGGAAAATTATCTCCCGCCTTTTAATGCAACCGTGGTGAGCCGTTTAAAAGCCGCCGGCAGTTTTTTAGCCGGAAAATTGAATATGGATGAATTCGCCATGGGCTCCTCGGGAGAGACTTCCTATTTTGGTCCCACCTGCAATCCCTGGAACTTGCAGAGGGTGCCGGGAGGGTCCAGCAGCGGCTCAGCGGCTGCAGTAGCCGCGGGTCAGGTGGTTTTTTCTTTGGGTACTGATACCGGCGGCTCCATCAGGCAGCCTGCCGCCCTTTGCGGCGTTGTGGGACTTAAACCCACTTATGGCCTGGTTTCCAGGTACGGGTTGGTACCTTTTGCATCCTCCCTGGATCACATTGGGCCCATCACCAGGGATGTGCGGGATTGTGCCTTGGTTTTAAAGGCTATTGCGGGTCATGATCCTTTGGATGCCACTTCAAAAGCACTGCCGGTACCGGATTATGCTCAATCTCTGGTTGATGATGTGAAAGGTTTGCGCATCGGTTTGCCCCGGGAATATTTAGCTGCAGTGACCGATGGCGAAGTTTCCGAACTGATCCGGAAAGCGCTGGTTCTTCTGGAAGGGATGGGCGCAATTGTGGAAGAGATTTCCCTGCCTCATACCCAATACGCTTTGCCTGCCTATTATGTTATTGCTACTGCAGAAGCCAGCTCCAATCTGGCCCGTTTTGACGGTGTTCGATACGGCTACAGAAATGAAGATGCTGATGATGTTTTGTCCATGTTTATGAAAAGCCGAGGGGAGGCTTTCGGTTCGGAGGTTAAATTCCGGATCATTTTGGGTACTCACGTCTTAACCGCCGGCGGCGACGATAGCTACTATGCTCAGGCCACCAGGGTCCGGACCCTGGTCAAACAAGAACTGGAAGAGGCACTGGAAAAATACCATGTCTTGATTTCTCCCAGCTCGCCGGCCGGAGCTTTCCTGCTGGGGGAAAAGGCAGGTAAGACCATGGACATGTATTACAGTGATCTGTTGACCATTCCGGCTAACCTGGCCGGCTTGCCGGCTTTGTCCCTGCCCTGCGGTTTTTCTCAAGGCCTGCCCGTGGGATTGCAAATTATTGGCAGAGCCTTTGATGAAGCCACATTGCTCCGGGTAGCTTATACTTTGGAATGTCACACAGGTTACCGGCGGCAAATTCCTTCTCTGGAGGTGAAGTAGGATGGCCTCTGGTTACGAAGCCATTATCGGACTGGAAGTTCATACGGAGCTGAAAACCGAAACCAAGATTTTCTGTTCCTGTATCAATGAATTCGGCGGGGAGCCCAATACTCAGGTCTGTCCCGTTTGTTTGGGCTTGCCGGGAGCTTTGCCCCGCTTAAACAGAAAAGTGGTAGAATATGCTATCCGGACCGGGCTTGCTTTGAATGGGACCATTGCTGAATTCAGCAAGTTCGATCGGAAAAACTATTACTATCCCGATTTGCCCAAAAATTATCAGACTTCCCAAGATGACCTTCCGATAGTTTCCAATGGTTATCTGGATATCCAGGTAAACGGTCAGAGCAAGCGCGTCCGGATCGCCAGAGTCCATATGGAAGAAGATGCCGGGAAGCTGATCCATGAAGGGGATACCATTTCTGCAGCGGAAAGTTCTTTGGTGGATTATAACAGGGCGGGAGTTCCTTTGCTGGAAATAGTTACGGAACCGGATTTAAGATCGCCGGAAGAAGCCAAAGAGTTTCTGGAGCGCTTAAAGTCTATTTTACAATACTTGGAAGTATCGGACTGTAAAATGCAGGAGGGATCCCTACGCTGCGACGCCAATATTTCCATCAGACCTCTGGGTTCCAGTGAGTTTGGTGAGAAAACCGAACTGAAAAATATGAATTCTTTCCGGGCCTTGCAGAGGGCATTAGAATATGAAATCAACCGTCAGATCAAACTAGTGGAGAGAGGCGAAAAGGTTGTTGCAGAGACACGTACCTGGAATGAAAGCAGAGGGGTGACTGAGTCTTTACGGGCGAAATTCAGCTCCGAGAGTTATCGCTGCTTCCCTGATCCGGAACTGCCACCGGTAGTTATAGACCGGGCCTGGATAGAAAAAGTAAAGGAAGATCTGCCCGAACTTCCCGAGGCCAGAAAACAGAGGCTGATAAGAGAGCATGGCTTGCCGGAATATGACGCCGGGGTCATTACCTCTTCCAAAATCCTGGCGGACTTTTTTGAGGCAGTTGTCAAAGATTTTGGCGATGCGAAAAAAACCAGCAACTGGATCATGAGCGAACTTTTACGCTTAATTAACGCCCGGGGAATGGAAATTGAAGAGATGGCCATTTTGCCTGCTCAGTTGGCAGAACTGCTCACCATGATTGAGGAGGGTCAGATCAGCGGTAAAATCGGCAAACAGGTCTTTGAAGAGATGTTTGACACGGGCAAGAATCCGGGAGAAATTGTGCGGGCCAGAGGACTGACGCAAATCAGCGATGTGAGGCAGCTGGAGGCCATTGTTGACCGGGTTTTGGCGGAGAATCCGCAAACGATCCAAGATTATCGCAATGGTAAGGATAAAGCTCTGGGCTATCTGGTTGGGCAGGTCATGAAGGCTACCAAAGGACAGGCCAATCCTTCCTTGGTCAATCAAATTCTGCTGAAGAAGCTTTAAAAACAAAGGCCCGCCGATAAAGGCGGGTCTTTGGCTTTGTGTGCCCTTACCCGGGGAGGTCTGCCGGTAACGCCGGTAACACCGGTAACCCAGACTGAGAAGTCTGGCGAACCGGCACAAGTCAGCAGAGGCCATATTCGCCGTATTAATATCTACCTCGAATGAGTTTAACCGCACGTTATCATCAAATTCTTCAAACTTGGTGAACCGCCGTATACTGAACGGTACGTACGGTGGTGTGAGAGGACGGGGGCTAATCATCCCCTCCTACTTGATCATTGGCAGGAGAGGAAATTGCCGCTTTGGTAAAAAGTTTTTACAAAAAGAAGGATTTTCCCTTCGCTCAGTCGAAATTAACATTTATTAAAAAAATCATTAAAGAGTGTAGTACTTCTTAAATGAACCAGGAGGAATTATATGCTGGGAGATAAGATAAGAGCAAAGCGAGTGGAAAAAAACCTAAGTTTAAAAGACTTGGCGGAGAAAGTGTCTTTGACGGCCAGCTTTTTGAGTCAAGTGGAAAGGAACCTGGCGGAACCTTCCATTACTTCCTTGCGAAAGATCGCCGAGGCATTGGAAGTACCCATTTTTTACTTTCTTCTGGATGATGAGCATTCCAGTCCGGTAGTTCGCAAGAATGAGCGGAAGATTCTCAAGTTTCCCGAATCCCATGTGGTTTTCGAGCTATTGTCGCCGGATTTAAATCGTCAAATGGAGGTGATGCTTGCCAGGCTGGAAGTGGGGGCTGTGAGCTGCAATGAACCTCTTTCCCATCCGGGAGAGGAGTGCATTTTTGTTTTAGAGGGTAAGATGGACATAGAAATAGGGGAAGAACGCTATGTTCTGGAAGAAGGAGACAGTATCTACTATTTTGCCGCGATTCCGCATCGGATAACCAATATCGGAAAGGGGGAATTAGTCTTTCTATCAGCTATTACTCCTCCTCGCTTCTAAGCGGCAGGGTTTAATACATTCCGATCCATGAATAGGGAGGGGCCAAGAGAATTATTTTGAGAAAGGGGTATGAAAATGGGCAGCAGGAAGATCCCGTTTGGGCCGACTTATGAAGAAATGCTTCATCCGGAAAAGATGGCGCCGGAAGTGAGGCAAAGGGCCCTGAAGGCTTTAAGGGAAAATGAGCTGGATCCGATCAACTTATTCAATATCACTTGGAAGGACGAAAATAATCAAGTGAGAAAAATTGTCCTTCCCAAAGAAATGACCGGAGTGGATGCCAACATTGTCGTCCTTTTGGGGAAGGATTTCCCTTCCGGGTCCCATAAAGTTGGCCCTGCTTATTCAACCTTGATTGAAGGATGCGTAGATGGTGAGATCATTCCGGGGGAGCATACCATTCTCGGTCCTTCTACAGGGAATTTTGGCATTGGTGTTGCTTATATTTGCAATTTGATGGGTTATAAAGCTATTGTGATTATGCCTGATAATATGAGCAAGGAAAGATATGATCGGATCAGGAAGTATGGGGCCGAGCTGGACTTGACTCCCGGCACGGAATCGGATGTAATTTTGACTCTCGAAAGGACTTATGAATTGAAGAAAGACCCGAAAAACCGGCCTCTGGCTCAATTCGAATTAATGCCCAATTATCGTTTCCACCGTTACGTGACCGGTAATTCTGCCATTGAAGCGGTCAAAGGCGTGGGCAACGGCAGGGTTGCCTGTTTTGTTTCGGCACCGGGTTCGGCAGGCACTTTGGCGGCCGGTGATGAAATCAAGAAAGCTTTTCCCGAGTGTAAAATTGTCGCACTGGAGCCTTACGAATGTGCCACTTTAGCCCTCGGCGGCCTTGGCCAACATCGGATTGAAGGTATTGGCGATAAGATGTGTACATTGATTCATAATATTTTAAATACCGATTTTGTCACTCTGATTCATGATGAGGATTGTGTGAAGACCCTTAAAATCATTTATGATGGCACTGATATTTTGGTTGAAATGGGTGTGGACCGGAGCATTGCTGAAGGGATGAGGGAGCTTTTTGGTGTTTCAACCATGTGCAATATTTTAGGTTCAATTAAGATGGCGAAATACTTGCGCTTGGGACCTGATGATAATATTGTTACCATCGCTACGGATAGTATAGATCGCTATCATTCTGTATTGGAAAACATGAAATCCCGCTACTTGGAGCTGGAGGACTTTGTTTTGAGGCGTTGGGCAAAGGATATTTTCCGCGGCATTGGCGAGGAACATATATATGATTTCCGCAAAGGGGAAGCCAAGGAACAACTGTACAAGCAGAAAGAGCACGATTGGCTGCGTTTTGGCTATTCCAAGGAATATATGGATTCGATGAGGCAGCCGGAATTTTGGGAGAATGAATATCAGAAGATCTTCGATTACGATAAGAAGATTAAAGAAATGCGGGAGTAAGCCCAATCGATTAAAAGGGAGGCAATGCGGCGGTCGTTGACGATTAAGCCGCATTTTTTCTTCGTGTCTTTTCTATCTTGTATGACCATGATGAGAGGAGGAAGGAGATGAAACTGGGAGTTTTTGATATAGTGGGTCCCATCATGATTGGACCTTCCAGTTCGCACACGGCGGGAGCCGTTCGCCTGGGAAGGCTGGCCCGGGCAATTTTGGGAAAGGATCCTTGCAAGGCGGATATTTTTCTGCACGGTTCTTTTGCCCAAACCTGTAAAGGACACGGAACAGATTTGGCACTGGTGGCTGGTCTTTTAGGTATGAGGACTGATGATAAACGCATTTCTCACTCACTGGAAATGGCCAAAGCTGCCGGCTTGCAGGTGAAATTTGCCAAGGCCGATCTGGGTTTTGTCCACCCGAATACAGTGAAATTAGTCTTGGAAGATGATCAGGGTACGGTGCGGACAGTGGTGGGATCTTCAGTCGGAGGAGGAAATATTGTGGTCAGCCAGATCAATGATTTTGCAGTGGAATTTACCGGTGAGTTTTTTACTCTTTGTGTTTTGTATCCGGACCGGATCGGGATGGTGGCCCGAGTGTCCGCCCTTTTAGCCGAAGGGCAAGTGAATATCGCCCGCATGAGAGTATCCAGGAAAGCCCGGGGCGCTAAAGCCCTGATGGTGGTGGAAACCGATAATACGGTACCGCCTGAGGTACTGGCTTTGATCAGGAAAATGAAATACATAGACAAAGTGATTGCCATCGATCCCATTGATTAGGAGGTGAAAGAATGTATTTTTCATCAGTGAAAGAGCTGGTGCGAAAAGCCGGAGAAAGAGGAACTTTGATTTCCACCATAGTGATTGAGGCGGAAGCAGTTGACAGCCAGCGCTCAACAGCAGAGCTGTTGGCCTTGATGGAGAAAAACTGGCAAGTGATGTTATCCTCCATGGAGGAGGGCCTGCGGGAGGGAGTTCGTTCCCGAAGCGGTTTGACGGGAGGGGACGGCTGGCGCCTCATGACGGCTGGCCAAAGTCAGGCCCCGGTCTCAGGCGGTCCCATGTTAGAGGCAATAGCACGTTCTCTAGCCGTGGCCGAAGTTAATGCCGCCATGGGGAAGATCGTGGCTGCACCCACCGCCGGTTCTTGCGGCGTTTTACCCGCAGTCCTATATACCATCGGGCATTACCGAAAGAAAAAAGAAGAAGATATTGTACGGGCTCTTTTTACAGCGGCAGGGATTGGAGCGGTAATCGGCGCCAAAGCTTTTCTGTCGGGGGCAGCCGGGGGCTGTCAGGCGGAAGTGGGCTCGGCTGCATGTATGGCAGCGGCCGCCGGAGTAGAGTTGGCCGGGGGTTCCCCGGAACAGGCAGCCGAAGCAGGCGCTATTGCTATAAAAAATACATTGGGTTTGGTGTGTGATCCGGTCGCCGGTTTAGTAGAGGTGCCCTGCATTAAGAGAAATGCGGCCGGGACTGCTAATGCCATGATCGCAGTGGATATGGCCCTGGCAGGTATCAAAAGCGTCATTCCTATGGATGATGTGATCCTGGCCATGAAAGAAGTGGGAGAGGCTTTACCTGCTAGCTTACGGGAAACAGCTTGCGGCGGTTTGGCAAATACCCCCAGTGCTCGGGCAATTAAATCTCAACTGAACCTGGAGCTTGACAGTTGAGATTATCTCCTGGAAAGCGCGGCCGCTGTTTCACCGGGCGGCAAGGAGAATAGTTTTATACTTATTTAAGTATAACGGTTGACAGATCCAGACTTTGGTGTCTACAATGGAATCATAATCAATGGCAAAAGAGATCTAACCCTTACCCGGAGGAGGCTAGTGATGCTTCTGGCGAGCCTGGGGATTGAAAAACCCGGCATAATCAGCTTTGTTGGCGGTGGCGGTAAAACTTCCGCCATCAGGTGTCTTTCCCAAGAGTTGGCTGATGTGGGTGAGAAGTGTTTAGTGACTACTACTACCCAGATGGGAGAAGAGGAATTCAGATGCTATGAAAGGCGTTTTCTTACTTTAACCTGGTCTGAATGGGAAAAAAACCTTGGTCAATTGCTGCTTCTGCCCGGGAGATCCATTTTGGCTGTGGGCAGAGCCCTGCAAAGGGGCAAGCTGAAAGGAATACCGCCGGAATGGATCGATAAGGTCAACTTATTGGCTCCTGATTGGTATATCCTGGTGGAAGCTGACGGGGCGGCCAGGAAACCTTTGAAAGCACCGGCAGCCCATGAGCCTGTTATTCCGCAAAGATCTCAAATGGTGGTGGGAGTAGTGGGAGCCGCTGCTCCAGGCCTGCCCTTGACGGAGAATAATTTCCATCGCTGGGAGCATCTGGCCGGCCTTACCGGGCTGTCCCCGGGAGCAGTCCTGGGGCCGGAGGCTGTAGCGAAAGTCATTTTGCACCCGCAAGGATATCAAAAGAACGTTCCTGGGAGAGCGGTTTTTAGGCTTTTGATCAACGGCCTGTTCACTTCCAAAGACAGGGAATCTGCGCGAAAATTGGCCCTTTTGACTATAAAAATGGGTGTGGAAAGAGTTGTCTTGGCCAATGTCCAGGAAGCTTTCCCGGTGAAGGAGGTTTTTTGTAGTGATAGTCGCTTTGATCCTGGCGGCGGGACAGTCGAAAAGAATGGAGTGCCTGAAACAACTGCTTCCCCTGGGTAACGGCACTTTGTTGGGCGAAACCATTTGCAGGTTTCAAGAGGCTTCACCGGCGGCGATTTTTGTAGTCGTCGGGCATGAGGCACTTTCCATCAAGGAACGGCTTGCCGGTTTGCCGGTCAAATGGATTGAAAACCCTCACTACCGGGAAGGTATGTCCTCCTCAATACGAGAGGGGATCCGGGCTTTGCCCAGTGAAACGGAGGCGGTGCTGTTGGCCTTGGGTGATTTGCCTTTGATTCAAGCTGTTACTATCAGAAAACTGATGGACTCTTTTTTGGCATCCCGATCAGAATTAGTTGTACCCGTTTTCCGGGGACGGCTCGGGCATCCTGTTCTTTTTGGGAAAAGTTATTTTAGATATTTGGAGAGATTAACAGGGGATAAGGGAGCCAGAGATTTTATTCAGGCGAATAAGGAAAAAGCCCTTTTTCTGGAGGTGGAAGATCCTGGGATTTGCTGTGACATAGATACGGCGGAAGATTATGAGCGACTGGTGGAGAAAGGAACGATCAAAAATGCTAGTTTTGATCAAGGGTGCCGGTGATCTGGCCAGCGGTGTTGCTTACCGGTGCTTCCGGAGCGGTTTTTCCGTAGCCATGACAGAAATTGCCCAGCCCACCGTGGTCCGGCGGGCGGTTGCCTTTGCCGAAGCTGTTTATGAAAAAGAAGTATCCATAGAAGGGGTGAAGGCTTGTTTGGCCCGGAATCCTCGCGAGGCTAAGGGACTTCTGTCGAAAAGAATTATTCCTGTATTGATTGACCCTTCAGCCGTAGAAACCATTAGGGAACTGTCTCCCCGAGTCATTGTGGATGCTATTATGGCCAAAAAGAATCTGGGCACTTTTCGGGGACAGGCACCTCTTGTGATTGGCTTGGGTCCGGGCTTTACCGCCGGAAAGGATGTGGATGTTGTTATTGAAACCCTAAGAGGGCATTACCTGGGGAGAGTTCTCTACCAGGGGCAAGCCATTGCCAATACGGGCATTCCCGGGGAAATCCAGGGTTATGGAAAGGAAAGAGTGCTGCGAGCACCGGGGAAAGGGTCTTTTCGAGCCCTCCGGAGAATTGGCGATCTGGTTCAGGCGGGAGAGACGGTGGGTTATGTGGGAAGCACACCGGTAAAAACGGTTCTTGCCGGAGTTTTAAGAGGCCTTTTGCGGGATGGATTGGAAGTGGAGCCGGGCATGAAAATCGGCGATGTGGATTCCCGGGCCCGGGTGGAATATTGTTTCAGCATTTCCGAGAAAGCATTGGCCATTGGAGGCGGGGTTTTAGAGGCTATTTTATACCATGAGTATCTGACCGGCAGGAAAGGCGGTGGCGAAAAGGATGAATGAAAAGGTGCTGCAAGAATTGGTAGGACTTGATTTGGAGAAGGAGCAAGCAGCTCTTGCCACAATTATCCGGACGGCGGGTTCCACACCCCGTAACGTAGGCGCCCAAATGCTGGTTTTTCCCGATGGCAGAACTGTGGGAACAATTGGAGGCGGCTGTGGAGAGGCGGAAGTGAAAAGAGCGGCTTTGATGTCTTTGGATAGCGGTAAGCACTGCATCCATCGAGTTTCCCTGGATAGTACGGTGGCAGCCGACGAGGGGATGGTTTGCGGCGGCAACATGGATGTTTTCATTGAAACCATCAGAGACCTTGCCCCCTTTCAAAGGATAGCAGATTATTGGCAGAAAAAGGAGACTATTGTTTCCCTGACGATAGTGGGGAGCAATAAGGAGGAAATTATCGGACAGCGGTTTTTCTTCGACCTGGAAGGAAAAGGTAACTGGCCGGGTCCCCTTCTACCTGCCCAGGTGGAAGAGCAGGCCCGGCGAGGACTAAGCCGGCTGGTAGATTTGCACTGGCCGGAAGGGGGCGGAGAGGTAAAGGTTTTTGTGCATCCCTTGCTGCCGGTTGCCAATCTCCTCATTTTGGGGGCCGGCTATGTGGGACAGGCCTTGGCCCGGCTGGCTGGGGAATTGGACTTTAAAATAACCGTGGTGGATGATCGGGCGGAATTCGCCAACCGGCACAGCTTGCCTACGGCTGATGAAATTATCTGTGACAGTTTTTCCCGGGCTCTCTCTCGTTATCCCCTCACTGCCAATACCTATGTGGTGATTGTCACCAGGGGACATCGTTCTGACGGGGAATGCCTGAAATTGGTGATCGATTCGCCTGCCGCTTATGTCGGCATGATAGGCAGCAGGCGCAAGGTCAAGGCGCTTTTTGAAAACTTAGCCGAACAAGGAGTTTCCCGTGAGCTTCTAAAAACTGTCCACAGCCCCATTGGTTTGGATATCGGCGCTGAAACCCCGGCCGAAATTGCCGTCAGTATCCTGGCTGAAATAATTCAGGTGAGACGTGGGCATAATTAATAAGATATTATGGGACTTTTTCCTAAGTTCATCTTTTCGTCCGGGAAAAATTTTTTTGAAATATTTCTCAAGAGAAAAAAAGGAAATTACAGGTTTGCGTTGAATATCATTTAACAGACAATGACATATTTAAGCTCAGGTGAACGTTAGTATTTCAGGGGTTAGAGCTGACGAAAATTAGATTTTAGGCTTTGTTAACTTAGTATGAAAGAAATGAGACCTGAAAGGCCTCTGGTAGGTTTAAAAAAGGGAAAAACCTACAAATGGAAACGCCTAAGTGTAAGATAACACGAAAAAAAGATACGTGCAAGCCTTTGAAAAAAATCAGGTCAGCACAAATAGTCCTGATGTAGTACAGGACGGAATGAACCTTGAAATCTGAATATTACTCAAGCTACCAAAAGCCAGAATAGCCGTTCTTTTTCCGAGTAGTTCACACCAGCGACTTGAGCTGGCGTGAGACCATTGAGGCTGGAATGAGGTCGGATGAAGTTGTAGAAGAAGATGTAAGTAGCAATAAGTCTATTGGCAGATTCAAATGAATTAAAACCTCTTTTAGGTTTGTACCAAGCTTTAAATTGCCCATTAAAAGCCTCAAGAACGTTGTTATTGATTAAGTCATCAAAGTCTTCAACGCGTATATGTTCAGCTTGTGGAAAGAACAAAGAAGCAGGCTGCAGATAGGCATAATATCTGTCGGAGATGACAGCATACCGGGGTTGTCCAAACTTTCTTCTGCAGTTAGATAAAAGGCTATGGGCAGATGCCGAGTCACGCATAGGGGAAAGATTGAAGTCAAGAACTAATCTGGTTTCTGCATCAAAAGCGAGCCAGAGGTAATAATCTTTACCAGCAATTTTAATATAAGTTTCATCGAAATGCCATTCATCCGAATCACAAAGATTAATCCCCAAAAGCCTGTCATCAGCAATTTTCTTGAATACAGGAGCAAAGCGCTTGATCCATTTAGAAACAGTTACATGAGAAACCTTAACCTGGTGAACCATATGTAAGGTTTGAGCGACTTTTCGGGTTGTTGAATTTCCGCAGAAGTAGTAAGTCAGTGCATGAAGAACAATATGAAGCGGATGGCGCATACCTTTAAAAGAAAAGGTTTCAGGCTTAAACTCGGAAGAAGGGGTCTCAACATTTATTAGTTTTGGTACTCGAAAAGAATGGTTGCATTTTTTGTCACAGCAACGGAAGTTTGAGTAATAAGTATAGTCATGGTGAAGAAAAGTTGCTTTACCACAAACAGGACAATCGGGATATATTCTTTTTCTTGGTGAACATGGTTTATCAGGTGCAAACTGCCGTTTGCATCGTTGACACTGATATCTTTGAAAACCGTCTTTGTCCTTACCAAAACGGTGAAGAACTTTTGAAAAACACCTTGGACATACTACGTTTGATGGTATAATGGTCATGAGACTTGAACGCTCCTTTCTGGGAGGTAATGGGTTTTTGGCAATTTCCATTATACCAGAGGCGTTTCAGGTCTCATTTTTATTATTAAGTTAACAGAACAAGATTTTATTAAAGGAGGCTTCGTCATGAAATATCTTAAGGAAGTGGACCCGGAAATAGCCAAGGTTTTGGAGCAAGAAAGGCAACGACAGAATGACAAAATTGAACTGATTGCCTCGGAAAACTTTGTTTCCCCAGCGGTGATGGAAGCGCAAGGATCGGTGCTGACCAATAAATACGCGGAAGGATATCCCGGAAAACGCTACTATGGTGGCTGCGAATATGTGGATATTGCAGAGGAATTGGCCAGGGAAAGGGTGAAAAAACTGTTCGGTGCCGATCATGCCAATGTTCAACCTCATTCCGGCGCCAATGCAAATACAGGAGTCTATCTGGCGGTTTTGAAACCCGGGGATACGGTGGTGGGAATGAACCTGGCCCATGGCGGTCACCTGACTCACGGCAGCCCGGTCAATATTTCCGGCCTCTATTTTAATTTTATTCCTTACGGGGTAAGCAAAGAAACGCAAACCATCGATTACGATCAGGTGGCGGAAGTGGTGAAAAAACACCGCCCCAAGCTTTTGGTAGCAGGCGCCAGTGCTTACCCGCGGATTATCGATTTCAAGCGCATGAAAGAAATTGCCGATGAGGTGGGCTGTCTTTTTATGGTAGATATGGCCCATATCGCCGGTTTGGTTGCCGTGGGACTGCACCCCAGCCCTATTCCCTATGCTGACTTCGTCACTTCCACAACCCATAAAACCCTCAGAGGACCCAGGGGCGGTTTGATCCTCTGTAAAGCTGAGCATGCCAAAACCATTGACAAGGCGATTTTCCCCGGTCTCCAGGGAGGCCCTTTGATGCATGTGATCGCGGCAAAAGCTGTGGCTTTTAAGGAAGCTTTAAGTCCGGGATTCAAAGAGTATCAAGAGCAAGTGCTGAAGAATGCCAAGGCCCTGGCAGAGGGATTGGCGAATAGAGGGTTTGATCTGGTCTCCGGAGGAACCGATACCCATCTCATGCTGGTGGATCTCCGCAATAGAAAACTCACTGGTAAAGAGGCCGAGCACCGCCTGGATGAGATCGGCGTGACGGTGAACAAGAATGCGGTTCCCTTTGATACCCAGTCTCCCTTTATCACCAGCGGGATTCGTATTGGTACACCGGCGGTGACCACCAGAGGTTTCAAAGAAGAAGAAATGGAAGAAATAGCGGCAATCATTGACCTGGCTCTTTCTGATGCCTACGAAGAACAGATTGAGAGTTTGCGCTCCCGGGTGGTCAAACTGTGCAGCCGCTACCCCTTGTATAGCGAGCTGTCTTATTAAGCAATAAAAGCATTCACCTCCTTATTTTAAGCGCCTGTTTCCGAAAGGTTACGGGCGCTTTTGCAATCATGATTTTTGTTTTGCGGAATTTTGCGCAGGTAGGGAGTACATCTTCCCAGGGATGGCCTTGAATTAAAGCCCCAAACAAATATTGCAACTTTGCAGAATTATAAATTTCTCTAATAGAGAGATTAGTACTTTAGCGAAAAAACCTTTATAATAAAAATAATAGAAGATTGAATTGAAACTGAGGTTGTTACATAGTGAAAGAAAAGGAGAATAGGCCTATTCAGCTTGATGAAAAATTATTATGGAAGGGGGGTGGCAAGTATGAACGAACAATTGGTGCACCAGCCGTCTGGGGGTATCACCGTTAGGCAGTTGCTATCTCTGGATTGTTTGACCGGTTCCAGGCTTCTTGCTGGCGAGAAAGGACTGGATAGGATTGTGTCCGGGGCAAGCATCATGGAAGTTCCGGACATATGGAATTGGGTAAAAAGAGGCACATTTCTTCTTACCACTCTCTACCCTGTGAAAGATGATTTGCAGGCTTTAATTGAGCTACCAGTCCATTGTGCAGAAAGGGAAATTGCAGGAATTGCCATCAAACCAGGGCGCTTTACTGATATCCATCCTCAAATGATGGCCAATGCAGATGCTTGTCGACTTCCTCTGATCCAAGTTCCCTACAATGTGGCCTTCACTGATATTCTCTATCCAATTATGCGTCATATTCTAGGAAAGGAAACCCAATATTTGGAAAGATATCTGGATGTGCATAACACTTTGACCGAAACCATTCTGGCCGGGGGGAGTGTCAATGAATTGGCGGAAATAATCTCCAGGAACTTGCACAATCTAGTTACTGTTCACGATGAAAACATGCGATGTTTAGCCTGTTATAATGGGGCAGGCAATTCTGGTGATCAGGAAAGACTTTCATCGATTCTCAGGCAAGCATCGCGTCAACATAGGGAATATTCTAATTTAGGTGACTACCCATCTTTTAAATATTTAGTCTTACCGGAAAGCGAACAGGAAATTTGTTATATCGAACAACCCATTATCGGTGACGGAACTATATTAGGTTATCTCCGTATTTGGGAATTAGAGCATAAGCTCACTGAGGCAGATCTGGCTGTGGCCAAACAATGTGCTACGATGTTGGCAGTGGCTAGATTAAAGTTTTTATCCAGTCAAGCGGCAGAGAAAAAATATCGCCAACGGTTTCTGCAGGAGCTTTTGAATGGGCAGATCAACTCCAGAGGAGCGTTGAATGAAGCGTTAAGTGCCTTGGATCTTGATTTTAGCTCTCCTCGGACGGTGACGATTTTCACTACGGGGAATAATAAAGATCGGGTAACTTTTTTATCCAAATATACCTTTCAGCGGGCTACTTCCTACATTAACACTATTGATCCTACTATTATTGCTGGAGTAATGAGTGAAGGACTGGTGGTTTTGTGGCCGCAAAAAGATACAGGTGCGGACTTATTGGAAAATTATTTGGAGGAACTCATGAACTTCTTGGAAAGAGAAAATGCCTCGCTGGAAATATACTGCGGGGTAGGACGATCCAAAGAAGACCCCTTATTAATCAGGGAAAGTTATGATGAGGCCAAACAGGCGTTGTTTATTAATTCTCATTTATACCGCAGGGAAAGAATAGTCTATTACGATCGGTTGGGTACGTACCGGGCTTTGGTTCATCTTCCTGAATGTGACGAAGTGCACAAGTTTTTAACGGAAACTATAGGCAAGTTGCTTGAATACGATCAGGCTTACGATACGGAACTGATCAAAACCTTGGAAAGCTATTTTTCCAATAACGGCAATTTGGCCCAAATGGCCAAAGAGCTATATGTCCATTACAATACCGTCCGAAACCGTCTCCAGAGGATTGGGGAGATTTGCCAGGTGGATCTGGATGACCCTGAAGATCGATTCAGCCTTGAATTGAGCTTGAAATTGTTTAAGTTAAGACGGATCAACAATAACTAAAAACGAATAAAACGAATCAAAAGAGCACTGTAACAATTCGCTAGTTGCAACGCTCTTTTTTTATAGGATTATGACATAGGGAAAGTAGTTTTGGCTGTTGAATACTTTGCAACAGAGTAATTAGTTGCTCAATTAAGAAAAATGAGATACGAGGTGGTGCCTAGAGACAGGGTAACGGAGTTGGTTAAATTTTATGGTTAAGGTCTGAATTGGAATCTTAGCCCAGATCGGACAGGTAACAAAACGACGCAAACTGAAATTTTGTTTCTTTACCCAGCACTTTACCGGTAGGTTTTGCTTGTAGTCAGTCGAATTATCCTAATTCCTTTTTGGGAGGGTCAAGAATGAAACCAGAACAGGCAGGTCAGGCTCAATTACAGGCCAGTGGTTTTCTCGAAAGGACTTTCAGACTTACCGAAAACAACACTAATGTAAGAACAGAATTTATCGGTGCGCTGACCACATGGATTGCCTCGGTAGGATACATTATTTTAATTTACCCGGCTGTCCTATCCAATGTAGGGGTGCCTAAAGAAGGTGTATTTCTTAGTGCCATTATTGCAACTCTGATTGGAACCCTGTGTATGGCTTTTACTGCCAATTATCCTTTTATTATGGGCCCGGGAGCGGCACATGCTGCTTTCTTTACTTTCACAGTTTGTATTGGGATGAATATACCCTGGCAAATTGCCCTGGGCATGGTATTTATTGAAGGGGTCATCTTCATTATTATCAGCGTACTGCCCATTCGGGAAGCAATTCTCAATTGTATCCCCATGGGTTTAAAAAACGCTATCAGTGTAGGTATCGGGTTCTTTATTGCTTTCATTGGGATGAATACTACCGGTATTATTGTTGGTAATGAGGCTACTCTGGTAGCCATTGGTGATCTGACTTCTCCTGCAGTAATTATCTCGCTTCTTGCTTTGCTGATAATGGTTGTTTTACATTCCCTCAAGATACAAGGAGCATTGCTTTTGGGTATTGTAGGTGCTACTATCGTCGGCGCCTTACCCTGGTTTAATGTTACTTCATACCAGGGAATAGTGAGTCTGCCTCCCGTTGCCGAATGGTTACAAATAGCTTTCCAGTTGGATATTGTAGGAGCACTCAAGTTGAGTTATATACCCGTTATCTTTGCCTTCTTGTTTGTGGACATTTTTGACACGGCCGGGACTCTGGTCGGTGCCAGTGCCAAGGCGGGTTTTCTAGACGAAAAAGGCAACTTGCCCAGGGCCGGCCAGGCTTTCTTATCGGATGCTATTGGTACCACTGCCGGTGCCCTGATGGGTTCATCCACGGTCACGACCTATTTGGAGTCTGCTGTGGGTGTAGTAAGTGGAGCCAGGACCGGATTAACCGCTTTATTCTTTGCGTTGTTTATGGCTGGCTGTATTTTCTTTAGCCCACTGGTAATGACCATTCCTGCTGCAGCAACTTTTGCCGCCTTGATTATGTTAGGCGCCTTAATGATGAGCTCGATTACCAAGATTAATTGGGATGATTTTACCGAAGTGTTTCCAGCCTTTGTAGTTGTCATGGGTATGCCTTTAACCTACTCCATCTCAAATGGCATCGGTTTAGGTTTTATCTCTTATGCAGCTGGAAAGTTATTTACCGGCCGGGGGAAAGAAGTTCATTGGCTGGTCTATATTCTGGCTGGCTTATTTGTCATCTACTTCGCCTTTCTTGGAGTCAGAGTATAGTGCTATATCGTGAGGTAGTAGAAGAGAACAGGCCGTTTAGCCTGTTCGCTTCTACAATATTAGCCGATTGATAAGTGCCATAGCCGGGGCTATTGACAGGCCAGAGCAGTGGCATGATCAATTAATAATTTCCTGGCGCTCTTTTGAACTCATTTATTTTTTGAAATCAATGTAAGGGGGGGGATATTATTGCCATATGATTTCTATATGCCTGATACGGTATGTGATGCATTACAAATTCTAGATTCCCATCAGGGTCCCCTGAAGGTTCTGGCAGGGGGAACGGACCTGATACTGGCCCTGCGCCAAAAAAAAATTCAGCCCAAGGGGATTGTTGATCTTTCGGGGGTTAGTCAGCTAAAGCAGGTTAAAGTAGAAGGTAACAGGATTTCCATCGGTAGCCTGGTCACTTTTTCCCAGATAGCTTCCATTAAAGGGCTTGGACAAAGAGCTTCTCTTCTCGTTGAGGCAGCACTCGATATAGGGTCGCCACAGATAAGGAATCAGGGTACCATCGGTGGCAATATAGCTAATGCTTCCCCCGCGGCAGACATAGTGCCACCCCTGTTAGTATTGGAAGCTGTAGCAGTAATTGAGAGCTGTCGGGGATCAAGGGAGGTACCGGTGGCAGAATTGTTGGCTGGTGCAGGCTGCACCAATCTTACTGATGATGAAATCATTACTGAAATCCGCTTCGATTTACCAGCCCCCGAGGCAAAAAGCACCTTCCGCAAGTTTGGTCGAAGAAATGCTCTTGCCATTGCAAGGATCAGTACAGCAATGCTGGTAATTGTTGAAAACAATGTAGTCAAGGAGGCAAAATTGGCCCTAGGGGCTGTGGCTCCCAACCCTTTCCGGGCGCCGGAATTAGAGGCCATGTTAAGGGGTCAGGCCTTGAGTACGGAACTATTGGAGGAAGTGATTCAAGCTTCCGGTTTGTTGGTAGGAGAGAAACTGGGGAAACGTCCTTCTGCCATCTGGAAGAAGGAAGCAATAAAGGGACTGATGCGGGAGACCATGGTGAATTTGCACTTAATGCAGGGGGTAAACAGGGATGGGTACAATTGAGTTCAGTGCTAAGGTTAATGGAAAGACAATCAAATTACAGGTACCGCCAAATATACGGTTAATAGATTTGTTACGTGATTATTTGGGTCTAACCGGTACCAAGGAAGCCTGTGGAGAAGGAGAATGTGGTGCCTGCACTGTTTTGGTTGATGGGGAACCGGTGAATTCCTGTTTGATGTTTGCTTTGCAGGCTCGAGGGAAAGAAATCTTAACCATTGAGGGGTTGGGTACTTTTGGACAGCTTCATCCCTTGCAAACGGCTTTTTTGGAACATGGAGCGGTACAATGCGGCTTCTGTACACCTGGAATGTTATTAAGTGCTAAAGCACTCCTTGACAAAAACCCCAATCCAACCAGAAACGAGATCAAAACTGCTATTTCTGGGAATTTATGCCGTTGTACCGGTTATACTAAAATTGTAGAAGCTATTGAAAGTGTAGTAAGGGGGGGTAAGACAGAATGAGCACTATTGCTGTCGGGCATTCTGTTCCCCGGGTAGAGGGTGTCGGCAAGGTAACAGGGCAGGTTAAGTTTCCGGCTGATTATTATGTTCCCGGGATGCTTTATGGAAAGACTTTACGCAGCGCCATACCGTCTGGATACGTTAAGAACATTGACATATCCAAAGCAGAAGCTTTGCCGGGAGTATGGAAAGTTGTTACTGCTAAGGATGTTTTGGGACACAATGGTCATGGGGTTCTTTTCCCTAGGACCCCGATTCTGGTATCATCTCGAATTCGATCAGTTAACGATGCCATTGCTCTGGTAGTAGCGGAGAGCGAAACTGTGGCTGAAGAGGCATTGGGGCTTATCCAAGTAGAATATGAGGAACTGCCGGGAGTGTTTGACCCTAGAGAAGCCATGAAAGACAGTGCACCAAAGGTCTGGGAAGAAGGAAATATTCTTTATCATTTACCTATTCGCAAGGGCAATGTGGACCATGGTTTTGCAGAAGCCGATGTTATTGTGGAAAATAGCTATTCTACTCAGATGGTGGATCATGCTTTCCTGCAGCCAGAGGCGGCCTTTTGCACCCTTGATGAAAGGGGCAATTTGGTCGTCAGGGTGGCTACCCAATATGTTCAGTGGGATAGGGTAGAAATTGCCCGGGCACTAGGGCTCAATCTTAATCAGGTCAGAGTTGTTTGCACTGCCATAGGCGGAGCATTTGGGGCAAGGGAGGATATGACTATCCAGATCCACTGTGCCTTATTGACCTGGTTGACCAAAAGACCGGTGAAGATGGTTTACGACCGCCGCGAATCTTTTCATGCTCATTCCAAAAGGCATCCTATGTATATGGAATATAAGACGGGGGCAAAAAAGAACGGGAGACTTACAGCTGTAGAAGCAACAATAATTGGAGATAGCGGGGCATATGCCTCCTGGTCTCCGAATGTTTTACGAAAAGCTGCCATTCATGCCACTGGCCCTTATGAAGTGCCTCATGTGAAGATAGATGCATTTGCCGTCTATACCAATAACCCCTTTACCGGTGCCATGCGGGGGTTTGGAGCTGCCCAGCCACCAGTAGCTCATGAAGCCCAAATGGATTTACTTGCAGAAAAGCTGAATCTGCATCCTTTTACCATAAGATGGCGTAATCTCTTCCAGGTAGGATCCATCACTGCAACTGGCCAGGTTCTTGGAAGCAGCGTAGGCCTTAAAGAGTGTCTAGTTGCTGCTGCCGGTGCCTATGGGTGGAAAGCGCGGGAACTGTTATAGTTGCTGAAGGAGGCTTGTTCATGAAAAAGAAAGGTATTGGTATTGGGTGTATTTTTTATGGAACGGGTTATGGTAACGGGTTTCCCGATGTATCCACAGTTATTGTGGAGATTCTTGAAGATGCCAGTGTTCTTGTATTGACCGGGGCAGCCGATTGTGGTCAAGGATCTACCACGGTTCTGGCCCAAATCGCTGCGGAGGAAGTAGGCGTTCCTTTGGATAAGATAGTAGTTCATTGGGCCGATACGGGAGGCACTCCCGATTCCGGCACCACGGCAGCTACCCGCCATACTTATGCTACAGGTAATGCAGTACGACTGGCTGCCCAACAAGCCAGGAATGTTCTCTTGCAATGGGCAAGAAGGGAGCTTGAAGTTAATGCAATAGAAGGCTTATCTATTTGTGACGGTCATTTGCTGGTAAAGAATTACCCTGAACGCCAAATTCCTTTAGAGGAAATCTGCCAAAAAGCAAAATTAGCAGGAGAGGTTCTGATCGGCAAGGGTACTTTTACCACTCATACTACCCGGGTCAGCCTGGAAGACGGACAGGGAGCACCTTACTGGCCGTATACTTTTGGTGTGCAAATTGCCGAAGTGGAAGTGGATTTGGAAACAGGCAAGGTAGACATCCTGAGAATAGTGGCAGCCCATGATGTGGGAAGGGCCATTAACCCGGTCAGTGTCGAAGGGCAGATTGAAGGAGGTATAGCCCAGGGAGTTGGTTGGAGTTTATATGAGGCAGTGGAGCTTCAGGATGGAAGAATTAAGAACCCCTCCTTCAGTACTTATCTGATGCCTACGGTCCTTGATCTGCCGGAAATGGAGTTAATTATTGTAGAGGACTATGAACCTTCCGGTCCATATGGGGCCAAGGGGATCGGGGAACCGGCGTTGTTACCTACTGCGCCTGCGATCCTGAATGCTATCTACAATGCTACGGGAGTAAGGATTAATGATTTGCCAGCTACTCCGGAAAAAGTTTTGGCCGCCTTAAAGAAAAAATGAAAAGGCCACAGACATAAAAAGCGCACCCTCTTATAAGGTATTGCCAGTCAGGGTGCGGTTTTTTTATAGGATTATGACATAGGGTCGGATTGGGTTAATATCGAATTTTATAACTAGCAACTAATATTTAAAGTAATGACGTGAGATGCTGGGGATATGAGAAGTTTGAATCAGGGCCAGGGATTGTCAAATTTTATATGCTTTTTATCCTTTTATATGGAATACGGCAGGTGGGGGGAGTGATGAGAAGAATACAAGACTGGTAAGAAATGCTGAAGAGTAAAATCATTAATCAAACGAGGTGTTATTCCATGCAAAAGGCAGTCTTCTCTTTAAAACCGAAAATCATCTTTGGACCGGGTAGCATTAATGATATTGGAGACGAGATCCGCAGTGTTGAGCCCAACCCCAAGGTCTTTGTCTGTACCGATGCAGGTATTGCCAAATCGGGGATTTCTAGTCAGGTTACTGCTGTCCTGGATGATCAGGGCATCCAATATGCTTTGTTCAGCGATGTAGTACCTAACCCTAAAATGGAAACTGTTGATCAGGCCCTGGCCGCCATGAAAAAGTTCGGAGGCAATGTGATAGTGGCCATTGGCGGTGGAAGTCCCATGGATACGGCGAAAGCTGTGGCCGGTTTATATACCAACGGCGGCAAGATCAGTGATTACGAAGGCTTCGAGTTAATGAAAAAGCCGGCAATACCTATTATCGCTATTCCTACCACTTACGGCACCGGAAGCGAAGTGGGAAACTGTGCTGTGATTACCAATGAAGAGAAAAATTATAAAATGATGATTATAAGTGACTGCCTGAGTCCCAAGGTGGCCATTGTAGATCCGGATTTACTGGTAGCTCTGCCGCCGAAAATTGCCGCTTCTACAGCCATAGATGCCTTAACCCATGCCATTGAGTCCTACACCTGCTTGCGAGCTAATCCTGTAACCGATGCTCTCAATATTCATGCCATAAAATTAATTGCCCAGAATGGACCTCAGGCTATCATGAGCAATTGTAATCTTGAAGCTACTGCCAATATGGCCATCGCTTCCACCTTGGCCGGAGCAGCTATGGGAAATACAGGTTTGGGACTGGTCCATGCCATAGCCCATGCTCTGGGTGGTGTGGCCGATATGCCCCATGGGATAGCAAATTCAATTTTGTTGCCATACGTGATGAGATTCAATCTTCCTGCGGTGCCGAAGAAATATCAGAATGTGGGAATAGCTATGGGGGCAGATGTGGGCAAACTCTGTCCTTTAGAGGCAGCTAGAATAACTTGTACAAAAGTTATACCCGAGTTTTGTCAGTTGGTCGGAGTGCCCAGCAAGCTAAGAGAAGTGGGTCTGGATAAAAAGCTATTTGATATGATTGCCAATTATGCTATGAAAGACGGTAATTTTCCGCCCAATCCCCGGGTAGCAAGCAAGGAGGATATCCTGGCCATTCTAGAAGAGGCGTATTAAGGAGTTAATGATCATACTTATTGCAAGAAAAAACAGGATTGCCAGCCTTTGACCTTTCTAGAAAGGGTGGACAAGAGATGCCAATGGGTTATTGCGGGAAAATATTGCATGTAAATTTATCCACCAGGGAATTTAAGACAGAGGAACCTGACGACAAATTTTATCGCTTTTATCTTGGTGGCAGTTGCATGGGTTCCTATTACGTTTCCAGGCTAATGAAGCCGGGTGTTGATGCCTTTGATCCGGAAAATGTGTTGGTATTCGCCACCTCCCCGGTTATCGGTGCTTCTATTAGCGGTGCGTCTCGGTTTAATGTGACAGCAAAATCACCTCTTACTGGCGGGTTGGGAGACAGTCAGGCGGGAGGGTACTGGGGCCCGGAGTTGAAAATGGCCGGCTTTGATGCCCTAGTGATTACCGGCAGAGCATCAAAACCCGTATATCTTTATATTAATAATGGCGAATACCGTCTGCTAGACGGCTCTCATCTTTGGGGAAAAACCACTGGGGATGCCTGGCAAATGATCAGGGATGAATTGGCCGATGACAAGGTTCGGATCGTTTTGATCGGACCGGCTGGGGAGAATCTGGTGCGTTTTGCATGTATTACCAATGAACTGAAGCATTTTGCCGGTCGTAACGGTATGGGTGCAGTGATGGGCTCAAAGAATCTCAAGGCCATCGCTGTACGGGGTACTAGAAAACTGGACTTTTATGATCCGAAAAAAATAAAGGAACTGGCTAAATATGGCGTCAAGCAGGTAAAAGAGAACCCGATGGTGGCAGGTTTGCAGGAATTTGGAACAGCGGGAGGGGTATTGTTTAACCACATGAGCGGTGCCTTGCCCACTCGCAATTGGCAGACAGGAGTTTTTAAACAGGCAGCCGATATATCGGCGGAGAAAATGAATGAAACATTGCTGATCAACAATGGAACATGCCGTGGTTGCGCCGTGCGATGTAAACGTGTTGTTGCAGCGGAAAAACCCTATAAGATTGATTCCATATACGGTGGTCCCGAGTACGAATCTGTTGCTGCCCTAGGCTCTCTTTTGGAAGTGGGAGATTTGTTAGGTGTTTGTAAAGCCAATGAATTATGTAATAAATATGGACTAGATACCATTTCCACCGGGGGCACCATTGCTTTTGCCATGGAGTGCTTTGAAAACGGCATTATTACTCCTCAAGATACAAATGGGATTGAACTCAGTTTTGGCAATGTGGATGCTTTGTTGAAGATGATTGAGATGATCAGTTTCCGCAAAGGCATTGGTGATCTTTTAGCAGAGGGCAGTGGTCGCGCCGCAAAAAAGCTTTGCCCTGATGCTGAAAAGTATGCTATTCAGACCAAAAATCAAGAGTTTCCCATGCACATGCCTAGAGCCAAAGCGTCTCTGGCCTTGGCTTACGCTTGCGTTCCCTTTGGCGCCGATCATGAGTCGTCTGCGCACGACCCAGGCCTTGCGACAGATCCCTTGGGAGAAAATATCAGGGGACTCGGATTGTCAGAAACGACAGATATGCATGTCCTCAATTTTGAGAAGGTAAAATTCTGGACCTACTCTCAAAGAATATATAGCTTGCTCGATTCATTGGATCTCTGTCATTTTTGCTTTGGTTACTATCCGCCTGTCTTTGAAATAAATCATATCTGTGAGTTGTTGAATGCGGCCACCGGCTGGCAGACTAATATGTGGGAATTAATGCTGGTAGGTGAAAGACGGATCAATTTAATGCGAGCTTTCAACTATAGAGAAGGCTTTAGTGAGAAAGACGATGTTCTGCCGGAAAGGCTTTTTGAACCCCTACCAGAGGGACCCACTGCCGGTCAAAAAATCAATCGAGACGATTTTTTCCGGGCAAGAGAAGATTATTATCGGATGGCCGGCTGGGATCCGAAAACTGGTAAACCGACTAGTATCAAATTGAAGGAACTTGGTTTGCATTGGATTGAAGAAATGTCAGACAGCGGTGATTAGTAAGATATGGGACTGGTTTGAGTGATGGATTAGCAAGCGGTTGTAAATTATTACCAGGGAGCCATGGAAATAATTTGTCAAAAGGGGGAAATCCTTGAATGGCCGCAAATCCGGAGGTGGTAGAGGATACCAGTACAATTGTTACGTATCGTTTGCATGATAAGCCGCCCTTACCTGTAACAGCATTGCTAGGGTTACAGCATACTCTGGCTATGTTTGTGGGGAATATTACTCCTCCAATTATCGTTGCTGCTGCTTTAGGCTTTGATGTGATGACCACGGCTTTTATAATATCTATGACTTTATTCACTGCAGGTCTATCTACCTGGATCCAGGCGAAGAAAATCGGACCTATCGGGTCGGGAATGTGTGTGGTTCAGGGGACCAGCTTTCTCTTTATTCCACCCACTTGCCATTCAGGCTGGGCAAATAGGGGGCTGGCCTTTAGTACTGGGGATGGCCTTAGCGACTTCTCCAGTTGAAATGATTCTTTCCAGATTTATGGACCAAGCCAGGAAAATATTTGCCCCTGTAGTTATCGGTTCATTTTTGACCTGTTCCGGTCTAATCTTAATGGGTGCAGGTATGGCCAGCCTTTGCGGGGGTCAGGGTGTCGAGGATTTTGGACATCCCAGATACATTGCCTTAGGATTATTTGTTCTCGCTTTAATAGTTCTGTTTAACCGGTTTGGCAAAGGATTGGTACAAACTGCCTCTATTGCTATTGCAATCGCGGCCGGTTACCTGGTCAGCATTCCCATGGGGCTGGTGGATTTCAGTGCAATATCTGAAGCGGGTTGGTTTATGGCTCCCATTCCCTTCAAGTTTGGCTTGAGTTTCACATGGACCTTGCTTATTCCCTGGATAATAGCGTATATATTGAGCGGGCTGGAGTGTATTGGCGACTTGACTGGTGTGGCCCAGTCTTCTGGGGAACCTATTACCGGGGATATTCACAAGAAAAGGCTTGAGGGAGGCATGATGGGTGATGCCGTAGGTTCAGCAATTGCAGCGATTTTTGGTACTTTACCTAATATCACCTTTACTCAAAATATTGGTGTGATCCAATTGACCAAAGTTGGAGCAAGAGTAGTTGGCTATTCCTGTGGTATTATTCTGATGATTTTAGGTCTCCTGCCAAAAATCGGAGCCCTGATCAGTATTATGCCCCAGCCGGTGTTAGGCGGTGCTACTATTCCCATGTTTGGGTTGGTTGCAGTTGCCGGTATTCGTATCGTTCTCAGTAGCGGCTTTACGGAAAGAAATGCTTTTATTTTTGCTATATCTGTAGCGATGGGAATGGGTGTTAATTATTATCCGGAAGCAGTATCCATGCTACCAGAATGGTTGGAGGTGATTTTCGCCCAACCCTTGGCTACAACGGCTGTATTTGCTACAGCTTTACATCTGATCACCCCTGATCAGGCGGCTGTTCAAGCAAAAACTGCAGAAGTAGAGGCCTAGTAGCCAAGTACTGGCGTTATGTTTACAAAAGAGTTGGTAAAAAAGTGATTAAAGAATTATAATTTTGCTTTCAGATTTAATCCATGGACTGCCTGGTAAGTATTTTACAACTGATTTCTAAACAGATTAAAAAATTAAGATTAATTGTTATCGATATAGTTTGGAAAAACTATCTATGTAAACTCATTTTGTAACATTTATACTAGCGCAACTTCGATCCTAAGTCGTTCATTTACTTCATGGCGGCGGCTATTGGAAGGCTACTTTGAGTGTTGGCCCTTTGTTTCAGGGCTGTATCAAAGGTGGCCTGTGGTATTTCGCCAGCAGCCATGGTTTTTTTTTGTAAACATTCGACACAGGAAGAAGCCTCCTGGGTTGCGAAGCAATATCTTAAGAAGATGAAATCTTAAACTACCCTGGGGTCAGTAAGAAAAGGAGAAGTCCTGCTGTTAAGCTCTGGAAAAGGAAAGTGATAAAGGAGGCCGGGGAATATATGAGTAAGGGCTTGATCCAGTTTGCAGTCAACGGAGAGAAAGTTATTGTTGACCAGGATAACGAGATGACCCTGTTACAATACTTGCGCCGGGAATTGGGACTGGTGGGCACAAAAAATGGTTGCGCGAAAGGTCATTGCGGTACCTGTACTGTCATCATCGACGGTGTGGCAAAAAGATCATGTTTGGTCAAGGTTAATAAACTACAGGGAAGCAGCATAGAGACCATCGAGAATTTGAGCAAAAACGGCAGTCTTCATCCAATTCAAGTGTCCTTTATCCGGGCCGGGGCTATTCAATGTGGCTTTTGCACCCCGGGGATGATTATGGCTACCAAGGCCCTGTTGGCTCGTAACAACAATCCTTCCGACGAGGAAATCAGAAAGGCGCTAAAAAACAATCTCTGCCGTTGCACTGGTTACGTGAAAATTTTAGATGCGGTGAAGCAGGCCGGAGCTATGCTTCGTGGGGAGATCAGTGTTCCTGAAATTGCAGAAGAGGAAGTCAGCTCAACTATTGGAATGTCCGTTGTCCGGAAAGACACTGTGGCCAAGGCTGCTGGGAAAGCTCTTTATGCTGACGACCTGCAGGCAGAGAACATGCTCTGGGGTAAGTTGGCTTTAAGCGATAGGCCCCACGCAAGAATTAAACATATTGACATTGATGCAGCCAAAGCTATGCCAGGAGTGGTTGCGGTTCTCACCTATGAGGATATACCGGGCAGAAGAACCTTTGGGCTGATTACTCATCACCAGCCGGTGCTGGCTTTTGACCGGGTACGTTACGTAGGTGATCCGGTGGCTTTGGTTTTAGCCGAGACGGAGGAAGCTGCAGCCAGAGCGGCCCAGGCGGTAAAAGTAGAATATGAAGATTTGCCAGGAGTCTTTTCTCCCCAGGAAGCTTTGCAAAGCGGGGCGTCCCAATTGCATGGTGAAAAAAGAAATATACTGTGTCATATCAAGGTCCGAAAAGGGGACATAGAAGAGGGCTTTCAGAACAGCGATGTAGTCGTAGAAGGAACTTATTCTACTCCCTTTATTGAACATGCCTATTTGGAGCCGGAAGCTGCCTTGGCGGTGCCGGAAGCTGGAGGCTTGATCCATGTTTTTACTCCTACTCAAAATTCCCATGCTTTTCGAGATCAGATTGCGGCATCTCTTAATCTACCAAAGGATAAAGTCCGGGTTACGCTGGTAACCACGGGAGGAGCTTTCGGTGGGCGAGAAGAAACGACAGTACAGATTCACTGTGCCCTGGGCGCCTTAAAGACTGGGCGTCCAGTCAAAATGGTTTTGACAAGGGAAGAATCCATCCGGATGTCTTATAAAAGACACCCTGCATATATTAAATGCAAAACTGGAGCAAGTCGGGACGGAAAACTCCAGGCTTTTAAAGCGGAGATTTACCTGGATACCGGTGCCTATGCTTCCGCAGGTGTCCCGGTAGCCACCCGAGTGGCTTCTTTTGCCGCTGGCCCCTATGAAGTGCCCAATGTTAAGGTTGACGTTTACGCCGTCTATACAAATAACCAACCTGCCGGGGCCATGCGTGGTTTTGGCAGTCCCCAGGGAGCCTTTGCAGCTGAGCAGCAAATGGATATACTAGCTGAAAAGCTGGACATGGATCCCATTTCCTTGCGAGAAATCAATGCTCTGGAAAAAGGGAAAAGCACGATAACCGGTCATGTTTTAGTTGGAGGGGTCGGACTCAAGGGATGTCTTCAGGCTGTGCGGGATTATTTAGATAAAATAGAACTGCCCAAATCGGAAGGAACCAAAAAAATCGGAGTAGGTATAGCCGCCGGACATAAGAATGTAGGGCTGGGCTGTGGCTTGTTAGAAAAGGCGGGAGTAGAGGTGGCTTTACAGGAGGATGGCTCAGTGGATCTAAGGCTGGGCTGCACGGAGAATGGTCAGGGTATTTTTACTGCAGCAGCCCAAATCGCAGCCCAGGCTACCGGTATCTCTTACAGTCGTTTTTTGGTCCAGGGCAGCGATACTCATGAGACACCTGATGCGGGTATGACTACCGGTTCTAGGATGGTATTTTTGACCGGAAATGCGGTCTATGAAGCCGCCGGACTGTTCAAAAAAGAAATCTGTCGAGTGGCAGGTATTATCCTGGGCATGAAAGAGGATCATCTGGTCTTTGAAGATGAAGTAGTGAAGAACAGGTCAGGAAAGGTGATGCTGACGCTGGAAGAGTTAGCCCGACAAGCTTTCAGCGCCGGATTGGCAATTAAGGTAGAGCATACTTACGTTGGACCAAAAACTCATCCTATTGCGAAGCATGTGGAATCTTATCCATCTGATCCCAGTCAGAACAATTTGCATTATGCTTATTGCTTTGGGGCTCATGGAGCCGTTGTGGAAGTGGACGAAGAAACCGGTGAGACAAAAGTATTAAAATACATTGCCGCCCACGATGCAGGTAAGGCTATTCACCTGCATAGCGTTGAGGGGCAGATTGAAGGTGGTGTGGTGATGGGGCTGGGTTATGCTCTTACCGAAGAGTTCGTTGTGGAAAAGGGCTGGTTGAAAACTGATGATTTGCGCAAGCTGGGTATACCTAAGATCGACATTTTGCCCGAGATCACTACTGTAGTTGTAGAGGAAGTGGATCCTCGCGGTCCTTTTGGGGCCAAGGGTATGGGAGAATTACCGGTGACACCGGTGGCACCGGCTATTTGTAACGCCATTTATGATGCAGTTGGAGTCAGATGCACTGAGATACCCGTAATCCCCGCCCGGTTGAAAAAGCTGATCGAGGACCGTAAAAATTGCAGCGAAGGAGGTTGCAGGACTTAAGCCTTTGGTGTAGTGGCAAGCGGTAACGGGATTAATTTGGTTAAAGCAGACCTAATATTTATTTTGAGGAGGAATGGAGGAACTATGATGCAAGTAGACTATTTGTTCAAACATGGTACAGTGATTACCATGGATAAGGAGCGAAGGATTATTGAAGATGGATCTGTGGCAATTAAGAAAAACCGGATTGTAGATGTGGGAACTACCAATGATTTGGAAACAAAATATCAGGCGAAAGAAGTAATTGACGCCAATAAAAGATTCATTATGCCTGGCTTTGTCAATATCCATAACCACAGTTTCAATCTATATACCAGATTCATGACCATTCCTATGGACGGGATAAATGTGGCCGATTTTGGCGATGTGTTGACTCGTTGGTATTGGCCTAAGGTAGAGGATAATAACACCATGGAAATTGCTTATTTGGGAGCGCTTCTCTGCGCTGCAGAAATGGTTCAGCGCGGAATAACCACCTCTGCTGATATGTTGGAAGGAGCTAATGTGATTCCAGGGGGACTGGAACAGGTCGCCAAAGGTTTTACAGAAGCTGGTTTGAGGGGAGTTTTGTCTTTTGAGGCCTGTGAAAGGGTATCTAAGGAGCATGGGCAACTTGCCCATCAGGAGAACGTTGATTTCATTAAAAAGTGGAATCAGATTCCGGATAGTACTATTACCGGACGGTTAAGTGTCCATACAGCATTTTCTTCTTCCCCCGAATACCTGCAAATGGTGAGAGAGTGGGCGGACAAACTGCAAGCGGGTATTCAAATGCATATTGCCCAGACTACTTACGAAGTGGAATTTATCAAGAAACATCACGGCCATACAGGATCCGTATTTTTCTTGGATGATTTAGGGTTTTTAGGGCCTGATGTAATTGCTGCTCATTGTATTTATGTCAGTGATCGGGAAATAGAAATCTTGAAGGACAAGGATGTAAAAATTTCTTACAATGTCAAAAGCAATTTAAATGCTGCCAATGGAGTAGCGCCTGTGCCCAAATTCATAGAAGCTGGGTTAACAGTGGGTTTGGGATTGGATGGCATCAACATTATGGATATGCATGAAATGATGACTCACTGCGCTTATACCATCCGTAACCACTATCTGGACCGAACACTAATGCCTCCGGAAATGGTTTTAGAAATGGCCACCATCAACGGGGCGAAAGCTTTACAGATGGAAGATCAAATTGGCTCTCTGGAGCCAGGGAAGAAAGCCGACTTGATTATGGTAGATACAAGAAATAAACTGCACTTAACTCCCATATTCAATATTTGGACGGCGGCGGCGCTGGCAGCCAGGGGCTCGGATGTGGAGTTGGTGATGGTGGACGGTCAGATTAAGGTGAAGGATTATCGCTTGCTGAATGTGGATGTGCCGTATTTAATTAAGGAAGTGGAAAGAACGGCCAAAGACTTTTTGGCAAGAATCCTCAGAACTCCGGTGCTGGATTCCTGGAAACTGAGCACAATATCCTATCGATAGGGGATGAAAAAATGATTGACTTGCGGACTACAATTGCAGGTTTAGCATGGAGAACTCCCCTGGCCATTTCTGCAGGCCCCCTAACCAGGAATACCCAGGAAATATTGTTGGCTACAGAACAACGCGGTTTGGGTGCAATTATAACTAAGACAATCTATTACAATGATGCCTTAACACCCAAGCCTACTATGGTCAAGGTGGACAACAATCTTGTTAACTATGATTGGTCTGGAACAAAAATAGATACTTGGGAGGAATATTTTCGCCAATTGGACAAACAGGCCGTGCCGATTATAGCCAGCATGTTTGATGCCAGTCCGGAAAGGATGGCGGAAATGGCTCGACGCCTGGAGGCTGTGGGGGCTCAGGCCATAGAAGTCCCTCTTGATGCGGGATTGCCTTTGGCTGAACTGGTTAAGAGAGTAGAGGTCCTCAAAAAAACAGTTAAGATACCTTTAATTTGCAAGTTGGGGCCTAGCCTGCCTGACACCAGAAAATATGCTAAGGCTTTGGAAGAGGCAGGAGCCGATGCTTTTGCCGGGATCAATACTATTGGGCCGGTTTTGGTACTTGATAAAGATGGGTATCCCTATTTAGGCAATAGTTTCGGTCATGGCTATTTGTCCGGCCCTGCCATTAAGGGTATTGCTCTCAGGACTATTGCCGAAATTGCTTCAGCCGTCAAAGTGCCTGTAATTGGCGGAGGCGGAATTATGTCTGCCCGAGATATACTTGATTACGTAATGGTAGGCGCCAGCGGGGTATTTGTGCATACAGCCGTCATCTTTAAAGGACTTAAAGTTTTGGATAAGTTGGTGGATGAGTTAGTTGATTTGATGAAGGAGAAAGGATTAGAGTCTCTGGACCAGATCCGGGGGAAATCCCAGGAATATCTGGTGGATGGTACCCGCATGGAGACCAAAGTTCCCATCATCAATGAGATGCTCTGTAACGGTTGCGGTCTTTGTGTAAGAAGCTGCATCTACCACAGTCTTTTTTTGGAAGGGAAAAAACTAAGGCAGGATAAGGATAAATGCTTTGGTTGCGGTCTTTGCGTCAGCATTTGCCCCAAAGAAGCATTATCTTTATAAAATATTCCCTAAGAAGAAACAAGTTGCTTTTGCTATGAAGGTTTGAGCAAATCTCAACTGAAGGGCATCCCCTTTTTTAGGTTGCGGATTACAATTCTGTGATGGATAACAAATGGGGAAGCCCTTAATTTATCAAATGATTCCAATGGTTTGATAGAGAACTCGGGATGGTTGCAGATAAAAGACTAGTGTTCCGTGGTCGTTGTAGGTTGTGGATCGAACAATAGCAATAAGAATTCCTTATCAAGAAGCTTTGAGGAGGATATTGATGGGATGTCTTTGGAATTAATTGTCAATAATGCTCGACTAGTTACGGAAAATGGTATATTTTACGGCAACTTAGGAATTAAAGAGGGGAAAATTGCAGGTTTGTTCTCCATTGATCATATGCCGCCTGCAGCTCAAGTCATCGATGCAGATGGCAAGATTGTTATGCCGGGAGCCATTGATGCACATGTCCATATCCCGGTTGGCAACGGGACTTATCGGGGAGATTTTAGCTCTGAGGGTAAAGCGGCATTATTGGGAGGGACCACTACCGTAATCGATTTTGTCATATCTCAAGATCTCTCCCTATTGGACAGTTTTTGGGCGAAAAAAGAAGAGGTTGCCAAATTATCACCCGTGGATTTTGCTTTTCATGCCGTGATTCTAAACCGCAAAGATCTTCAGGATATACCGGCCCTGGTTCAGGAAGGAATCGTTTCCTTTAAGCAGTTCATGTGTAATGTGGATGATCTTCCTGGAATGCATACAGGGCTTTTATACGAAACCTATAAAATCCTGGCCCGATTAGGGGCTACCGCTACGGTACATGCGGAAAACAATGAGATCCAAGAATACTTGATTACCGAGTTAAAAAAAGAAGGGAGGAAAGATCCCCTGGCTCATGCCGAATCCAGGTCGTGCCTGGCTGAAGTGGAGGCAGTTTCCCGGGCGATTCTCTTGGCGGAAAAAGCGGGAATTCACCTGCATGTCTTCCATGTGTCTACCGGCAAAGCTGCCCAACTGATTCAACAGGCCAAAGAAAGGGGGCTGAAAATTACAGGTGAAACCTGTCCCCATTATCTGGCTTTTACCCGGGAAGATATTAAAGAAAAAGGTCCTTTTTTGCAGGTAACTCCTTCCATCAAATTTTCAGCAGATCAAAAAATCCTCTGGGACAATCTGGCAGATGGGAGTTTGGATATTGTTGTCTCGGACCACTATGCGCCTACCAGGGAGGAAAAAGAAAAAGGCTGGGATAACATTTGGTTGGTGGAGGGAGGGATCCCTGGAATCGAAACCAGGGTGCCATATCTTTTGCATACAGGGGTTTTGCAAAAGAAGTTTACTCTAAACCGATTGGCAGATATGGTTGCCACCAGACCGGCGAAAATATTTGGTCTTTATCCGCAAAAAGGCGCCATAAGGGTTGGAGCCGACGCTGATGTGGTGATTTGGGATTTGGAAAAAGAATATGTGGTGGATCCAGCCAGCTGGGGCCATCGAGCCGACTGGACGCCATTTGAGGGAATGAAATGGAAAGGTGTCCCAGTTTTGACTATTCTGAGGGGCAAGGTAGTGGTTCGAGATGGCTGCTATTTGGGGCAATCAGGCTACGGACGCTTTATCAGGCGAAATTACTAAAAAGGGGGGTAGAGCCGGTAATTGTTGAAAGAACTGGCGGATAAACAATGAACTACAAGGTAAGAAAATCGATGGACCCGCTATTTGAATGGAATGTTCCCATGTTATATCCAGACACACCAACTTTTTTGGGGGTGCCACTGGCCCAAGAGCCTGCAGATCTGGAGGGTGTTGACGTGGCTATCATTGGTGTTCCTTTTGAAGGAACCCCCGGGGTAGCCAGAAGCTATAGCAATTCATTGTTAACCCCAATTAACTTGCGTAAGGATTCGGTTAAATACGGAGGTTATTTACCGGAACTGGACCTGGATATTTTTGAACATTTAAAAGTGGTAGATTATGGAGATGCCCCTATTTGTGTGCGGGGAGATGTGAAAAGCTCCATTGCCAGTGTACAAAGCAAGGTGGCTGATGTATTGGCGGCAGGAGCATTGCCGGTGGTGCTTGGGGGTACTGAAATATGTGCAGCTTATGGATTGGTGTCGGCTCTGGCAGAACACAGCAAAATAGCAGTAGGAGCTCTTACCCTAGATGCTCATGGAGATAATCTGGAAGAACATCTGGGTGAACGCTGGTGTAGTGCCACCTGGATTGCCAGAATGGCTGAGTTGCCTAAGGTGAGAATGGACCGGCATGTCCATTTGGGCATGAGAGGCCCGAGGAATTTTAAGGAACAGGTAGTCTGGTTTAGGGAGAAGGGAACTACTCTATACACTGCCAGAGAGATTAAAGATAAGGGAATAACTCAAATTTGCCACGAAATAACGGAAAGAATTCATCGAGATACCGATAAGGTCTTTATGAATATCGATTTTGATGTGCTGGATCTGGGCTGTGCTCCTGGTTTGGATGAACCTTTGGGGTTAACAGTGGGAGAATTGCTCCAATTAACCTATCAGGTAGGTAAAAGCGGCATTGATGGATTCGATGTGGGTTGGATTCCCAATGCGGTGGCTCCTCTCCATTGGATTACTGTTTATGCCATCCTGTATCTATTAGCAGGATTGATTGAAGGCCTTAAGAAAGAGCCAAGGGGGATTTAAAAATGCGCTTGGATGCTGAGAAAAAGATCAATCTGATAGATTTGTGCCTGAAGTTTATTTCCATTCCCAGCTATACCGGCCAGGAAAAAGAATTGGCCTTTTTTGTCAAAGAAACCATGGAGCGATTAGGTTACGATCGGGTTTGGATTGACGATTTAGGCAATGTAATTGGCCGGGTTAAGGGGGAGAAGCCCGGCAAGAAAGTTCTTTTTGACGGTCACTTGGATACGGTCAGTGTGGGCGATGTTAATAAATGGCAATACAATCCCTTTCAGGGGAAAATTGAAGACGGCAAGGTTTATGGCCGGGGGGCCTCTGATATGAAAGGAGCCTTAGCGGCTATGGTTTTTGCACTTGGAGAGCTGGCTCAAAATAGGGCTGAACTGAGTGGGGAGATTTATGTTTCAGGTACTGTTCATGAGGAAATCGCTGAGGGGGTTTCCTTGGGATATATCCTGGAAGAGATTAAACCCCAGGCGGTGGTTATCGGTGAGGCCACTGAACTGAAAGTAAATATTGGACAAAGAGGGCGTGGAGAGATAGTTATTGAAACCAGAGGCAAAGCCGCCCATTCCTCCAACCCTGAAGTGGGTATCAATGCTGTTTATCAGATGATGAAAGTCATTCAGGCTATCGGTGATCTGGAACTTCCCCAGGACGAATTATTGGGACCGGCGATAATGGAACTGACTGATATCCTTTCCTCCCCTTATCCGGGGGCTTCCGTTGTTCCCGAAAACTGCCGGGTTACTTATGATCGCCGACTTCTGGTAGGGGAAAGTGAGGAAGAGACTCTAAAAGATATTCAGGGACTTTTGCAAAAGCTTCGTGATGAGGATCCTAATTTTCAGGCCAGCGTGTATTTAGCAGAAAACAATTTTTCCACATATAAGGGTTTTAAAGTCAAAAGAAAACGTTTTGCACCCGCCTGGAAGATGGAAAAAGACCACTGGATCGTGGCTAGAGCTTTGGCCGCATTACGGGAGGCAGGTTTACCCCAGGAGATTTCAGCCTATTCTTTTTGTACTAATGGCAGCAGTTCGGCTGGCATTTATTCTATTCCCACTATCGGTTTTGGTCCTGGTAGAGAACAAGAAGCCCATACTGTAAACGAGTATTTAGAACTGGAACAGCTTTATTTATCCGCTATTGGCTATTATCGCTTAGCTCTGGTTTTAGGGCAAGAGTAGCCCTAAAGTTTTTTGGATAAATAAATTATTTTAAGGGATAAGGAGGTTTTCCTATGGGTTGGAATATGGAAAAAATTAAAGGACAGGAGAGCCTTTGGAAGGTGGCCGCCCTACAAATGGAACCGATCCTGGGCCAGACGGATCAAAACCTGAAGAAATCATTGGAGCTGATTGACCGGGCGGTAGATCAGGGAGCCAAACTGGTGGTATTACCGGAACTGACCAACAGCGGCTGGAATTTTAATAGCAGGCAGGAGGCCTATGAAACAGCTGAAACCGTACCCGGAGGAAAAACCGTTTCTGCCTGGATGAAGAAGGCGGCAGAACAAGATATTTACATCGTTGGTGGCATTTGTGAAAAAGAAGGAGTAGATCTTTTTAATAGTGCTGTACTGGTGGGACCGGATGGTTTGATTGGTAAGTATCGAAAAATTCACCTATTTGATACTGAGAAGTTGTTCTTTGAGCCAGGGAATATGGGCTTGCCGGTGTTCTCAACACCAATCGGTAAAATTGGCCTTCTTATTTGCTATGATCTTTGGTTTCCCGAAGCAGCCCGCATTCTGATGCTCCAGGGTGCCGATATTATTTGCGTTCCTTCAGACTGGACTCCAGCTCCAAAAGGACAGAACTGGGATGAAAAAAACTATTGTGTGGCCAATTATCTGGTGATGACAACGGCTCATACCAATCAAGTTTTTGTGGTTGGAGCTTGCCGGGTTGGCACCGAAAGAGGGCTTACTTTTTTGGGAAGGAGCATGATTGCAGGTCCCAGCGGTTGGCCTATTGTTGGTCCTGCTTCAGGTGACCAGGAAGAAATCTTGGTTACGGAGCTGAATATTGTTAGGCCCCGCATGTCGAAGATTTGGAGCCGGTTAAATGATTACCTGCGGGATCGGCGGACGGATTTATACGATGATAGCTTGGGGTATGGAAAAGAACCAAGATAAATGGAGTTCTGCCGAAAGCTCTTGCCAAAGGGAAGGGATGTGTCCTTATGAAAAGTAAAGTAATTGATTTAAAAGAAGTTACTAGTCTGCTTGAGCCCGGAATGACGGTTATGGTAGGCGGCTTTATGGGTGTGGGCACTCCACATTGTTTGGTGGATTTGATTGTTGAAAAGAGAATTGGCGAATTAACGTTGATCACCAACGATACCTGGATCCCTGAAGAGGGTACCGGCCGCATTATTAAGGAACGTTTAGCCAAGAAACTAATTGGTTCTCATATTGGCACCAATCCCTACACCGGAGCCCAGATGAACAGTGGTGAACTGGAGGTTGAACTTGTCCCCCAGGGTACTTTGGTGGAACGCATCAGAGCAGGGGGATTCGGTCTGGGCGGGGTTTTGACACCTACCGGCCTGGGTACTATTGTGGAAAAAGGAAAGACGGTGGTAGAAGTTGATGGAAAAAAATTCCTTATAGAGAAGCCCTTGAGAGCTGATGTGGCTTTGATTAAAGCCCATAAAGCCGATAAATGGGGGAATCTGGTTTTTCGGCATGCTGCCAGGAATTTTAATCCGATTATGGCTACAGCGGCTACAACTGTAATTGTAGAGGCCGAAAAAATTTGTGAAGTCGGAGATATAGATCCCAATACAGTCATGCTTCCTGGCGTATTTGTCGACTACATTGTAAAGGGGGAGGCCAGATGGACAAGAGGGAGCGCATAGCAAGAAGGGTTGCTTTAGAATTGCGTGATGGTGATGTGGTCAACTTGGGAATAGGACTACCCACTCTGGTAGCCGCTTATATCCCTGAAGGTGTGGAAGTGATTTTGCAGTCGGAAAACGGTTTTTTGGGAATGGGTGAGCCTGTTTTCGGAGAGGACAGGGATATTGATATAGTGGATGCCGGTGGACGACATGTGAGCATCAAACCCATTGGAAGTTTTTTTGACAGCGCTCTTTCATTTGGGATTATTCGTGGCGGGCATGTGGATGTAACAGTTCTTGGTGCACTGGAAGTTGATCAATATGGCAATTTGGCCAACTGGATCATTCCTGGCAAATTGGTTCCGGGGATGGGAGGAGCCATGGATCTGGCCAGAGGCGCCAAAAAAGTAATAGTCGCTACTGAGCATTGTACAAAAAAAGGAACCCCGAAAATCAGGGAACGGTGCCAATTGCCTTTGACCGTAGAAAAAGGAGTCCATCTAATTGTAACTGAATTAGCTGTTCTTGAAGTAACGCCGGAAGGATTGGTGGTTAAAGAAATTAGCCCGGGCGTTAATCCCCGGGAACTAAGAGAAAAGACAGAAGCGCCTTTAATTTTTCCTGCCGGTTATGATAAGGAAGAAAGGAAAGGGGGATCAATTTGTAAGTTAATGGGCTGAGCCATGTGATGTAATCACAGCATAATGGCAAGTTCTAATTTTCACGAGGAGGTATAAACAATTGTCCTTGGAGCAACAACTATCTGAATTACGGGCTCGCTTGGAGAAAATCCACCAAGGAGGCGGACCGGAAAGGGTTCAAAAGCAGCATCAAGCGGGAAAAAAGACCGCCCGGGAGAGGCTGGACCTTCTTCTTGATCCGGGCAGCTTTCAGGAAATCGGTCAATTTGTCACCCACCGTGGCACCGAATTCGGCATGGAAAAGCAGGAAACCCCTGGGGAAGGAGTGGTCACCGGCTCCGGTCTCATCGACGGACGCCTGGTCTACGTTTACTCTCAGGATTTTACCGTCATGGGAGGATCACTGGGGGAGATGCACGCAGCCAAGATCTGCCGGATCATGGATTTGGCCTTAAAAACCGGCGCCCCTTTAATCGGCATCAACGACTCCGGAGGCGCCCGCATCCAAGAAGGGGTGGACGCCTTAAACGGCTACGGAGAAATCTTCAAAAGAAACACCCTGGCCTCCGGCGTCATCCCCCAGATTTCAGTTATTTTAGGCCCCTCCGCCGGCGGAGCCGTCTACTCTCCCGCTTTAACCGACTTTATCTTCATGGTTGAAAACATCAGCCAAATGTTTATCACCGGCCCCCAAGTCATCAAAGCTGTCACCGGTGAAGAAGTCAGCGCCCAGGAACTGGGGGGAGCAAGGACCCATAACCAAAAAAGCGGCGTGGCCCATTTTCAAGCCAGGACTGAAGAAGAATGCATGCAAAAAGTAAAAAAATTGCTTCATTACCTGCCCTCTAACAACCTCATGGACCCGCCTGTAATCAAAAACCAGGACCCGGCAGGGCGTCTTGAACCTGCTTTACGGGAAATCATCCCCCCGGAGCCAAACCGGCCCTACGACGTACGGGACATTTTAAAGTACATCTTAGACAACGGCGAATTCTTCGAAATCCAAGAACACTACGCCCAAAACCTGGTCATCGGCTACGGGAGACTGGAAGGGAGGACCGTGGCCGTGATCGCCAATCAACCCAAAATACTGGCCGGATGTTTGGACATCAACGCCTCCGACAAAGGAGCCCGTTTCGTCCGCTTTTCTGACGCCTTCAACATCCCCTTACTCACCCTGGTGGACACCCCCGGCTACTTGCCCGGAGTAGAACAAGAGTACGGGGGTATTATCAGACACGGAGCCAAACTCCTCTACGCCTACTCAGAAGCCACTGTACCCAAAATCACCCTCATCCTAAGAAAAGCGTACGGGGGGGCATACCTGGCCATGTGTTCCCGCTCCCTGGGAGCAGACCAGGTTTTGGCCTGGCCCAGTGCCGAAATAGCCGTTATGGGTCCGGAAGGAGCAGCCAACATCATCTTTCGGCAGGAAATCGAAAGCGCCGCCGATCCCCAAAAAATGCGGCAGCAAAAAATCGAAGAATACCGCCGGCGCTTTGCCAACCCCTACGTGGCCGCAGGCCGGGGCTATATCGATCAAGTCCTGGACCCGGCGGAAACCAGGCCCAGCCTCATCCAGGCCTTAAACGCACTGGTCACCAAAAGAGAAAGCCGTCCCGGCAAAAAACACGGCAACTTCCCCGTCTAAAAGGGTGTGAAACAAAATGGATAAACTTCTCTTAGGAATAAACCTGGCTGCTCTGGGCGTGGGAGTGGTCTTTACCGTCCTCATCCTCCTCCAACTGGTGATGGAGGCAGAACATCAGGCTGTGGAAAGACTGCTCCAAAAAACCAAACCCAAAACCGCCTACGGAGGCAGCAAAAGCGGTGACTTACCTCCAAAAACAAAACGAACAAGCCCGACGGTAGCGGACAAAAAACTCAGCCCCGAAAAAATCGCTGTCATCGCCGCCTCTTTGGCGGCGGTCATGGGCGAAGAACAAAAATACCGCCTCATCAGCATCCGGCGCCTGGAAAAAGAAAAACCCGGCAACCCTTGGAGCTTTGCCGGCAGGACTGAAATCATCACTAAGCGCATCAACTATACCAACAAAGGAGGCCAGCACTGATGCTCAGGACCTTTAGAATCACCATCAATAACGAAGAATACCAAGTACAGGTAGAAGAAATAACAGGGGAAAGCCCGGTTCGAGAAAAAAACACTGCCGTCCAAAGCGTCCCCCAAACCGAAGCCGCCCCCATACCCCCAAAAGAAGAAGGGACCTTGCCAAAAAACAACGCTTCCCCCGGGCAGACTGCTGTCCTTGCCCCCTTGCCGGGCACGGTCCTTAAAATACCGGTGACCAAAGGGCAAAAAGTGAACGCCAACGAAACCGTTCTCATCCTTGAAGCCATGAAAATGGAAAACGAAATCACCGCACCCAAAGAGGGTATAATCGGCCAGATCATGGTCAGCCAGGGGCAAAATGTCAATACCGGCGATACCCTGCTCACCATCGAATAAGGAGGTCAAAACTTTTGTTCCTAGAAAGCCTTATCAAACTGGCGCAAGCATCCGGTTTTGCCCTTTTAAGCTGGCAGCAGTTGGTCATGCTCGGTATTTCTTTTATCCTGATCTATCTGGCCATTGCCAAACAATATGAACCATTGCTCCTATTACCCATTGCCTTCGGCATGCTCCTGGCCAACATCCCCGCCACCGGCCTCATGGAAGAAGGGGGATTGCTCTGGTGGCTCTACCGGGGAGTGGAACTGGGCATCTACCCGCCCCTGATTTTCCTGGGAATTGGTGCCATGACCGACTTTGGCCCTTTACTGGCCAATCCTAAAACCATCCTCCTGGGAGCGGCGGCCCAGCTGGGCATCTTCCTTACCTTCCTGGGCGCCTTATACTTGGGTTTTACCCCCCAGGAAGCAGGAGCCATTGGCATTATCGGCGGAGCAGACGGTCCCACGGCCATCTTTACCACCAGCATCCTGGCCATCGATCTCCTGCCCGCTGTGGCTATTGCTGCTTACTCCTATATGGCCCTGGTACCCATTATTCAGCCCCCCATCATGAAACTCTTAACCACCGAAAAAGAACGGAAGGTGGTCATGGAACAACTGCGGGAAGTCTCCCGCCTGGAAAAAATCCTCTTTCCCATAACCGTCACCGTGATCAGCGTTTTACTCCTGCCTGCCTCCGCAGCCCTGATCGGGATGCTCATGCTGGGCAATCTATTCCGGGAAAGCGGGGTAGTGGATCGCCTCTCCAAAACGGCCCAAAACGAACTGATCAATATTGTCACCATCTTTTTGGCCCTGACCGTGGGAGCCACCGCCTCGGCGGAGCGTTTTCTCCAACCGGCCACATTGAAAATTATCCTCTTGGGACTGGTGGCCTTTTCTTTGGGCACAGCAGGAGGTGTTCTCTTCGGGAAGGTCATGTACTGGGCCAGCCGGGGTAAAGTAAATCCCTTGATCGGTGCAGCAGGGGTTTCGGCCGTGCCCATGGCCGCCCGGGTGGTACAAAAAGTGGGTAGGGAAGCCAACCCTAATAATTATCTCTTGATGCATGCCATGGGACCCAACGTGGCCGGGGTTATCGGTTCGGCAGTGGCGGCGGGCATTTTGTTGACGGTGTTTGGCTAAGTCCTTTTTAGGAATACAGGCGACAATTTATGCTGACGGCAAAAAAATTGTCGCCTTTTTTATGACAGAAGCCCCTTCAATTTGTTAAAATTTTTTTGAAAGGGCAGGAGATGCTTAGCATATATTGAAAAGCTGAATCAATTAAATTTTAACCGAATGCGAATGCAGCGCTGGAGGAGGTCTTTGTTATGGAAAGCGTAAAGCATTTGGAATGTATTAACTGCGGCCGTACCTACTCTGCAGTTCCCGGCGTCTATACTTGTGAGGATTGCGGCCTGGAGGGAATTCTAGATGTAATTTATGATTATCAATTGATTAAATCCAGGGTTTCCAGGGAAAAATTCAAAAAAAATCACGATTATAGCATTTGGCGGTACAAGGATTATCTGCCGGTTCTTCCTGACAGCCCCAGGCCTAACTTAAGGGTGGGCTGGACGCCTCTTTATTACACACCGGTTTTGGCCCAGGCTATTGGCTTGAAAAAACTGTACATCAAGGATGATGGACAGAACCCTACCGCTTCCCTTAAAGACAGGGCTTCAGCGGTGGCCGTAGTCAAGGCCAAAGAAGAAGGAGCGGACCTTATTGCTTGCTCTTCCACCGGCAATGCAGCTTCTTCCCTGGCCGGAAATGCCGCCTCCATGGGGATAAAAACCTGCATTTTTGTGCCCAAAAGGGCGCCACAGGGCAAAGTGGCACAACTGCTGATTTTTGGAGCTACGGTGATCAGCGTCCAGGGTTCTTATCGAGATGCTTTTAATTTATCAGCGAAAGCCATTGCAAAGTACGGCTGGTATAACCGGAATGCTGCTATTAACCCCTACCTGGTTGAAGGGAAAAAGACAGTATCTTTGGAGATTTGCGAGCAGTTGAACTGGCAGGTTCCTGACTGGGTGGTTTTTTCCGTGGGAGACGGTTGTACCCTCGGCGGGGTTTGGAAAGGCTTCTATGATCTTTGCCAGACTGGGATGATCGACCGTTTACCCAAAGTAGCCGGAGTTCAAGCGGAAGGCTGTGCTCCTATAACAAAAGCGTTCTTTTCCGGTGAAAAAGTACAGCCAGCTCCTGAAGATACCCTGGCGGATAGCATTGCCGTGGGTGTGCCTCGAAATCCGGAAAAAGCTTTGCGGGCAGTACGGGAATCCGGTGGCACCATGATTAATGTCACTGATGAAGAAATCCTTGCTGCCATGCTGCTGCTGGGAAACACTGCCGGTATATTCGGGGAACCGGCGGGTGCAGCTGGCCTAGCAGGATTGAAGAAGCTGGTGGAAGAAGGAATTGTGGGCAAGAATGAGACGGTCGTCTGTGCGGTTACGGGCAATGGCCTGAAAGATGTGAACAATGCTATTAAAGCTGCCGGGGAGCCTTTACGGGTTAATCCCAATCTGGATGAGTTGATACAAGTGCTGGAGAACAATGCGGGTTTTTTTAAGTTCCCGGATTAAAGGAGGGATCCCAGTGAATCTACTTTTCAAAGGCAGTATCTTGATCACCGAAGAGGGAGTGATTGACTCTCATACTCATTACCAGATGTCAGTCCGGGGAGCTGATACTGCTGATGATTTTTTTTACCGGCAGCCCTTCTGCTGTCTGTGGAGGGGTGACCACTTTTATTGAATACGCTGATCTCCTTCCTGGTGGGGACCTGGCGGACTCTCTTGAGTATAGAATGAGTGCCGACAGGGAAAATCCACTATCGATTACCATTTTTATATGGTTTTCCATGGTAGTGGCAGCTGGCGTCCTGAAGATATAGATGTTTTGGGTGACCGGGATGTGAGAAATATTAAAGTCTTTACCATTTATGGGTATACTCAGCTTTTTTATGAGGAGTCGGAGAAATGATTTTTAGCGATCCGGGAGCAGAAAATGCTGGTCACGATCCGTGGTGAAGGCGACAACAGTATTAACAGGTTGGTTGCCGGGCATGCTCCCTACGAGGGCAGAAGAATACGAAGCTGCTCGGTTATAAACCTTTTAAGAGGCGGATAATTTTTCATCAGGGGAATTATTGGGCAAGATGGGGCAAGGCAAGCTAATTCCCAGTTCGGGCCCTGAATTGATTTAGTATAATCGGACTACAGAATTTACCAGGTATTTTGGAGGGGAAAAAATGCAGACAGTAGTAGTAGCTTTGGGTGGAAATGCGATTTTACAAGCCAAACAAAAGGGTACAGCTGAAGAACAAAGGTCCAATATAGATTATAGTGCCAAACAAATCGTTCGTCTGGTGGAAGCCGGCTACCGGATTGTTCTTACTCACGGTAATGGGCCTCAAGTAGGGAATATTTTATTGCAGAATGCGGCTGCCAGCCATCAAGTGCCGGCTATGCCCCTGGACATTTGCGGTGCGGAAAGCCAAGGTTTAATCGGCTATATGATTCAGCAGAGTTTAATGAACCAATTGCATCAATTAGGTATCAAAAAGAATGTGGTGACGGTTTTGACTCAAGTGGTGGTGGATCGGGGCGACCCTGCTTTTTTCAATCCATCCAAGCCGGTAGGGCCTTTCTATAGCAAGGAAGAAGCAGAGAAGAATATGAGAGAAAAAGGGGAAAGTTGGATAGAAGACAGCGGCCGCGGCTGGAGAAAAGTGGTTCCCTCTCCGAAACCGCAAGAAATTGTGGAGCTGGAAACTATTCAAACCCTGGTGAATAACGGTATTATTGTGATTGCCGCCGGAGGCGGTGGTATTCCCGTGGCCAGGGAAGGCGGCCGGTTGACGGGAGTAGAGGCGGTTATTGATAAAGATCTGGCCAGTAGTCTTTTGGCCAGGAAACTGAGAGCTGACCTTTTAGTGATTGCTACTGATGTACCGTATGTGGCTATCAATTTTGGCACAGCCCAACAAAGGGACTTAAAAAGTCTCACAATATCTGAAGCCCGGATTTACCTGGAAAAAGGGGAGTTCGGCCGGGGAAGCATGGCGCCGAAAGTAGAGGCGGCTATAAGTTTTGTTGACAATGGTGGAGAGGCTCTGATCACTTCTCTCAGCGAATTGGAAAAAGCTGTTAATGGTTTGGCCGGTACCAGGATCACAGCAGGTTAAACGAAAAAAATAATATTTAATTCGGTTGGGGTCTACTTTGGATAGAGGTGGAAGAGGAAATGTCTGATAAGGAATTACCTGTAGGGGTCTTCGATTCGGGAGTGGGAGGTGTCAGTGTATTAGCTTCATTGCTCAGTCTTTTACCGGGAGAACGGTTTATTTACTATGCGGATTCCGGGAATGCCCCTTATGGAACTAAAGAGGTTCATGAAGTGGCCAGGCTGAGCTTACATATTGCTGACTTTTTGGTATCAAAGGGAATTAAGGCTCTGGTGGTGGCTTGTAATACTGCTACCAGCGCTGCTATTGGCGTTCTACGAGAGAAATACGCTATGCCGGTTATTGGCATGGAACCTGCTCTCAAGCCTGCTGTTCGATTTTCCCCGGAAGGATATATCCTGGTGATGGCCACTCCCATGACCTTGCGGGAAAACAAATTTCACCAGCTTCTATCCAAATATGGAGATAGGGACCGTGTCATTCCCCTCCCCTGTCCCGGCCTGGTGGAGTTGATCGAAGCAGGTATTGTGGAAGGGAAAGTCATCAAAGATTTTCTCTGGGACCTGTTTGCCGGGATTGAGTTATCCAGAGTGGGAGCGGTGGTTTTGGGGTGCACTCATTATCTGTTTATAAAAAAGGAAATCGCTTCTCTTATAGGAAACAATATTCCCATTATGGATGGCAATTTGGGAACAGCCCGCCAGGTGAAAAGGCTCCTGGCAGATCACGGCCTTCTAGCCGATCAGGACCGCTCAGTCAGTTCCCGGAAGGAAAGGATACAATGGTTTAGCTCGGGAGACGATAAGAAAGTGGTCGATCTCTGTCGTCGATTATTGGAGACGATGGAGAGAACGGATTAATTTCCGGAGCATAGATTGAGAAAAGATCAAAAAAAACATATAATTAATTTAAGCACGGTAGTTTTTCGGTGCAGATAACAGGATTTTGAAAGGAGTATTGAACATTGGCAGAAAACATTTGTGGGGAAAATCAAACTTGCTCTACTTGTCCCTCTTCTGGTAATTGCAGTATAGAACGGGAAAGAGCTTCTTTGTTGGTACCTCAAAGCTCTTTTAACAATGTTCGGCATGTATTGGCTGTCCTCAGCGGCAAGGGAGGAGTGGGCAAATCTTCCCTGACAGGACTTTTGGCCATTGGTCTGGCCAAGGAGGGCTATCGGGTGGGTATACTGGATGCGGACATTACCGGGCCCAGCATTCCCAAGATTTTTGGTTTAACCGCTCGACCGAAGCAGAATGAGCATGGACTTTTGCCGGTAGAAACCACTCTCGGCATTAAGGTCATGTCTCTAAATTTGCTTTTGCCGGAGGAAACGGAGCCGGTTATCTGGCGGGGGCCTTTGATCAGTTCCGCTATCAAGCAGTTTTGGACGGAAGTGGTCTGGGGGGATTTGGATTACCTGGTAGTGGATTTGCCTCCTGGCACCGGCGACGCTACTCTTACCGTTATGCAGTCCTTGCCCATTGATGGGATTGTGATGGTTTCTTCCCCTCAAGAACTGGCTGTGATGATCGTGACGAAAGCCCTCAGGATGTCTGAAAAAATGGGCGTACCCTTATTGGGTCTGGTTGAGAATATGAGTTATGCCCTCTGCCCCCATTGTGGAGAACAAATACGTCTTTTTGGTCCTAGCAAAGTGGAGGAAACAGCCGCCCAGACCGGGCTGGACTTGCTGGCGGTATTGCCCCTTGATCCCCAATTGGCCGAGCTGTGTGATGCCGGCAAGATCGAAGAGTATGGTGCTTTGCCCTTGAATATGGTTCAGGAGCTCACCAAAAGAATAAATGCAAAGGAAGTAAGCTCTTAGAAGAGACAAGACGCCGGAAAACCAGCCGGAATGTCCACCGGATAGCCGGAATTTGCTTGGCGACCAAGAGAATATTTAGATCTTGGCTGAAGGCAGAAGGCTATCCGGTTTTTCTATACTCATTTTTTTCACAGGAATGATCTTATTGGGACCGAGTGGGTAACATTGAGAGGGTTTCCGTTTGCTCCTGCTTGGTAAGTTGTAAAATTAATTGCCGCATTTAATAAAAAATAGAGACTCAAGGCTAAACCTCTGATATGTTTAAGGTAACTACGCTTAAAAACATAAAGGAGGCAAAGCACATGAGTCAACTCAATTGTACCACGACTTCCCGCCGTTTTAAACACATCACTGTAAAAGAACGCTATCAGATTGAAATTCTTCTAAAGGAGAAGAAGTCACCCAGCGAGATAGCAAAGCTGTTAGGCAAGCATAAGCGAACCATCGAACGTGAGATTGCCCGTGGAACTGTCAGGATGCTGAGAAGCGACCTGGTTTATGTTGATAGATACTGTGCAGATACAGCAGAGCGAATATACCGCGAGAGAGCTGCTAATAAGGGAGCATGCTTAAAGATCGGTCATGACCATAAACTAGCCGATTACATTGAAAAAAAAATTATCAAAGAGGGATATACCCCTGACTGTTAATGGCCATGATAAAATCGACATAAATGGTCACGAAAAACCCGCAAAACCGGTCATTTAGAAAAGGAAAAAAGCTCGTTCCCTACAACATTTTCATTGGAACCAAAACATTAAAGAAGGGAACGAGCAAAAATGACAGGAGTGTGGGAAATCGTGAACATTCAAGAATGTCGGAAAGCCGGCCTAAGTAAGACCGCCACAGCACAGCGTTTAAACCTGGACCGTGGCACCGTAGCAAAATATTGGGATGTTGAAGAGCCTTTGAAAGCACCACCGGTCTACCAGCGAAGTTCCAAAATCGATCTTTACAAAGAGTATATCACAAATCGACTGGAAAAATGGCCTGAACTGTTTGCAGAAACAATTTATGAAGAAATTAAAAAAATGGGATATAAAGGCTCCGCAAGAACCGTCCGGCGCTACGTCTCTAAGGTACGACCAAAACTTTCCCGGGAATACAAACCCTATGAAACCCTGCCAGGTGAACAAGCCCAGGTTGACTGGGGCCACTTAGGCACCATTGTCGAAAACGGCCGGCGGGTTAAGCTTTATGTCTTTGTTTTCTGCCTAAGTTGGTCAAGAGAAAGATATGCGGAGTTCATCACTTCCCTCAATATGGCCGTCTTTAACGCCTGCCTACATCGAGCTTTCGAGTATGTGGGAGGGATTCCCGAAACAATCCTCTTTGACAACGCCAAAACTGTGGTAGCGGAACGAGTAGGTACGATAGTGAGGTTTAATTCTACCCTTCTGGAACTGGCTTTAAGATATGGCTTCACACCCAAAGCATGTTGGATCAATGATCCGGAAAGCAAGGGCAAAGTAGAATCCAATGTCAAGTACTTGAAAAAGAGCTTCTACTACGGGCGGGAATTTAAGAACTTGGAAGACCTAAACCAGCAGTTGCAGGTGTGGCTTAAGGAAGTGGCCAATGCTAAAGTCCATGGCACCACCGGTAAAATACCTCAAGAACGCCTAATAGAAGAACGAAACTATCTAAAACCGTTGCCGGCAATCGAAGCACCCTTACCCGTCTATGAAACCCGGAAAGCCAGCAAAACAGCCCTTATCTCCGTAGACAACAACAAATATTCAGTCCCCGCTAAACTGGCCCGTAAAACAGTACATTTCAGGCGATACGAGGACAGGATTGAAATTCTAGATGATGAGCACGTAGTAGCTGTACATACCTTGGTAAAAGGTAAAAACCAAGTAATCATTAACGATGACCACTACCCTGAGCATCAAAAAATGAAACAAAGGCCTAAACATCCACTGCAAGCTGAGTTTGAAGCCTTGGCCCCCGGTGGCCGAAGAATACCTGCAGCACCTTAGCCAACGCCGGGAAGGGCACCTTAGAGAACAGATGCAGAAGATCATCTCCCTAAAAGAAGATTACAGTGCTTCTGAAATCAATGCAGCCATGGAACGAGCTCTTAAGTTTGGAGCTATTGGTTACGCAAAGTTAAAATCAATACTGCAAAAACAATCCCAGAACCCCAATATTCTGCCTACAGTAGGTTCCAACAGAGCCAATTACAAGCTGGATAACCTTCCTTACCAAGTAGAAGTAGAACGCCGGGATACCAGCTATTACGAGGAGGTTATCCAGTGATTAGACAAATACCAACCGCCGATCGGAAAACCCTGGAACAGAATTTAAAAAGGTTAAGACTTCCCCATATTAGAAACATCCTTTGACGATGTTAATGAATTGGCGCTGGAAGAAGAACCATCCTACCTGGATTTCTTAGCCTATGTTATTAACAAGGAGGTGGAACATAGAGACAAGACCCAACAAGAAAAAAGAATGAAAAGAGCCTGCTTTCCCCAGATAAAGACTTTGGAAGAATTTGATTTTAGTTTCCAAAACAGCATCACCCAACAAAGCATCTATGATCTGGCAACCCTTCAATTTATCGAAGCCAAGGAGAACATCATCTTTCTGGGTCCACCGGGAGTAGGCAAGAGCCACCTGGCCATTGCCCTGGGAGTTAAGGCAGTGCTAAAAGGTTACCAAGTCCGTTTTTACACACTCACGGACCTCATTGCCGAGCTTTATGCAGCTTTAGCCGATAACAGCCTGAACAGAAAGATTAACAATATCTTAAAAAATGACCTTATCATTCTGGACGAACTGGGCTATGTGTCCATGGATGAAACCGCATCAGACCATATTTTCCAGCTGGTCACCAAAGCTTACGAAAACCGTTCTTTGATCATTACCAGCAACCTGGATTTTGGAGGAATGGGGCACTCTTTTTGTGAACATGAGTACTGCTGCAGCTATCTTAGATCGCTTACTACACCATGCCCATGTGTTTAACCTTAGGGGGAACAGTTATCGGGTAAGAAACCGATTAATACAACCAACAAATAAGATAGCGGCAACTACAGGCTAAATAAACCGGATTAAGCGAGTGCGAATTGCCTAGGAGGCGTTCCGCTACGCTCCACTGCCTCCTAGGCAATTCCTCTACCGTTATCGCAAGGATTAAATTCTGTATGACTGCTGGTTTTTCATGGCCAAAATTGCTGGTTTTTTAGTGACCAAAAATGCGGTTTTTCAAATGGCCATTGACACTGACGCAGTCATTGGCGAAATCCGGGCAAAAGGCTTAAAATTTAAGACTAGTATATGCACAAAAACGCTCTATAACTATATCGACAAAGAAGTATTTGCAAATATAACAAATAAAAACCTTCCAGTAAAACGAGTACCTAAAAAAAATCGCCATAAGAGGGTACGAGTTGCCCACAACAATCTAAAAGGCAGAAGCATTGAAGAAAGACCTGCGGCAGCTAATACTCGTGAAGAAGCCGGCCATTGGGAGATGGATTGTGTTGTAAGCGGCAAAGGGAAAGGCAAAGCCGCACTCTTAGTTCTAACAGAACGCAAGTTTAGAAAAGAGATTATCCGAAAGATGCCGGAAAAGACACAGAAATCAGTGAAGAAAACGCTGGATAGGCTTGAAAGAGAGTACGGAGCACGCTTTTCAGAAGTGTTCAAAACCATTACGGTAGATAACGGAAGCGAGTTTCTTAATAGTGTAGAATTAGAGAGTTCAATCAGAAAGCCGGGCACTCATCGGACTAAAATCTATTATGCTCACCCATTCAGCGCATGGGAACGTGGGTCCAATGAAAATGCTAATAAGCTAATACGTCGGTTTATTCCAAAGGGCACAGATATCAGCAAGCTTAAACAGAAAGATATTAGGCGAATTGAGAACTGGATGAATAATTACCCAAGAAAAATTCATGGATATAAATCTGCCAATGAGATGGCAAAGATGGCAGTATAATCAGAGGATGCCAAAATATGGGTGGCAATTAAACTTGCAATTCCCCCGTTTGCTCCTGCTTAATAATATATCTTTTTTTAAACCGGATTTTGTGGTAAAATAAAAAGAACAGTCTCGAGCAGTACCAAATTGATCATTTTTAAATTTAAAGGAAAAATTATAAACAAAAATATTGTAATGGAGGTTATGCTGTAGATGAATAAAGACATCTTGTTTGTGGATACCACCTTGCGAGATGGGGAACAAACTGCCGGGGTGGTATTTGCCAACCAGGAGAAACTGCATATTGCCAAATTACTGGCGGAAGTGGGTGTTCATCAGATTGAAGCCGGTATACCGGTCATGGGTGGCGATGAAAAAAAGGTAATCAAAGAGATCGTTGATCTGGAACTGCCGGCTAGTATTATGGGCTGGAATAGGGCCGTTGTCAGTGACGTTCAACATTCCGTAGATTGCGGTGTGGATGCGGTAGCTATTTCCATCTCAACTTCTGACATCCATATCCAGCACAAACTTCAGAGCACCAGGGAAAAGGTGCTGAGCAGCATGGTGAAGGCCTGTGAGTTTGCTAAGAAACATAATCTATATGTTTCAGTGAATGCGGAGGATGCTTCTCGCTCAGATATGGATTTCTTGCTCCGCTTCGCGAAAGAGGCGAAAGAGGCCGGTGCCAACCGGTTGCGTTACTGTGATACAGTGGGGACCATGGAACCCTTTAGCACCTATGAGCGGATTAAAACCATTATTGATACCGTCGGTATAGATGTGGAGATGCATATGCATAATGATTTTGGCATGGCTACGGCCAATACTATAGCCGGAATCAAGGCCGGGGCGAGGTACGCCGGAGTGACGGTGAACGGTCTGGGAGAAAGGGCCGGCAATGCTGCTCTGGAAGAAGTGGCGATGGTCTTAAAGCATTTGTATAAGATTGATCTGGGCTTCAAAACAGAGATGTTCCGGGAACTTGCCGAATATGTGTCCAGGGCTTCGGGGAGGTTCTTGCCTGCATGGAAACCTATCGTGGGAAGCAATATGTTTGCTCATGAATCCGGCATTCACGCTGACGGGGCATTAAAAAATCCTTTAACCTACGAAGTGTTTTCTCCGGAAGAAGTAGGCCTGGAACGGCAAATAGTGATCGGTAAACATTCGGGCACAGCAGCTATCAAGGCTAAGTTTGCCGAGTACGGGATTGCTCTCAATGATGCAGACGCTGCGGAAATTTTGGCAGGTGTCCGGGCTATGGCGGTGAGCTTGAAGCGTTCCCTGTTCGACAAGGAGATCGTCTATATTTACGAGGACTATCTGAAGAGAAAAGAAAAAGCCATGGCTAAGTAGAAAGCCGGCGCTGAACAAAGATCAAAGGGATTATCCCATTTTTTGGGATAATCCCTTTTTGCATGATCAGAATGCAATAGGCAAGACTATAATAATAAAATGGCTTCATATTTGACAATGGGGTGGCAGGTATTGGCAGTTACAGGTAAATATGAAACCAGTAAGAATATTGATGGAGAAATAAGTAAAATCATTCGGGAATACCGGGATGATGCAGGTGGCTTAATCCCGGTTTTACAGGAAGTACAGGAATTGAAGGGTTATCTGCCCAGGGAAATTCTGGAGCAAATTGCAGCCCAAATGCATATTTCCTTAGCCAAGGTCTTGGGAGTGGCCACTTTTTATTCTCAATTCTATTTGCAAGCCCGGGGCAGGCACCTAATCAGAGTTTGCAGCGGAACTGCCTGCCATGTGCGGGGAGGGGCAGATATTTGGGAGGCGCTGCATTCTGAACTGGATACCGGAGATAACGGTACCACTGCAGATTTTCGTTTTAGCCTGGAAAAAGTCTCCTGCTTGGGAGCCTGTGGGTCTGCGCCGGTATTGATGATTGATGAGGACATTTATCCCAAGCTCACCAAAGAAAAGCTACCGGAAATTATATCCGCATATCATTAGGAGGATGAAATGAAGCAAAGGATTGTGGTCTGTGGCGGGACAGCTTGTTTTTCCTCCGGTTCCCCGCGGGTGGCTGATGTTTTGGAAAAAGAGCTGCATAGGTTGGGTCTTGAAGGGAAAGTTGTTCGCACCGGCTGTCATGGTTTTTGTGAGCAGGGACCTTTAGTTGTTTTACAACCGGAGGGAGTACTTTACTGCCAGGTTACAGCAGAGGATGTACCGGAGATTGTGGAAGAACATTTGGGCAAAGGCCGGCTGGTAGAAAGACTTTTATATGAGGATCCTGTAACCGGCAAGAAAGTATGCCATCATCAGGATATACCTTTTTACCAGAGACAAACTCGTTTCGTTCTCCATAATTGCGGGGAAATCGATCCGGATAGTATTGAGGATTACTTGCAAAGGGACGGGTATCAGGGATTACAAAAAGTATTAAAATCTATGAAGCCAGAAGAGGTAATTGATTTGGTAAAATCCTCCGGCCTGAAGGGCCGGGGAGGTGGCGGTTTTCCTACCGGCCTCAAGTGGGAAATAACCCGGCGCAGCCCGGGCGAGGTCAAGTATCTGATCTGCAATGCTGATGAAGGAGATCCAGGCGCTTTTATGGATCGGAGCATTCTGGAGGGAGACCCCCATTCTGTCTTGGAAGGAATGGCCATTGCCGGTTATGCTATGGGCGCCCGGGTCGGTTATATCTATGTCCGGGCTGAATATCCTTTGGCCATTAAAAGACTGGTCAAGGCCATTTCCCAGGCAGAAGAAAGAGGTTTTTTGGGAAAGAATATCCTGGGTAGCAAATTCGGTTTTGAAGTCAGGGTCAAACAAGGAGCCGGTGCCTTTGTCTGTGGCGAGGAGACGGCCATGATCAATTCCATCCAAGGCAACCGGGGCATGCCTCGCCCTCGGCCTCCCTATCCAGCGGAAAAAGGCCTGTGGGATAGGCCCACAAACATCAATAATGTGGAGACACTGGCCAATATCCCTTTTCTCATTCGCTTTGGCCCGGAGAAATTTGCTTCGATGGGTACAAAAGAAAGCAGAGGCACCAAAGTTTTTGCTTTGGCCGGCAGTGTGAAAAATACCGGACTGGTGGAGGTGCCCCTTGGCACCACCCTGCGGGAAATAATCTTTGATATCGGCGGCGGCATTAAAGACAATAAGCAGTTTAAAGGAGTGCTGATCGGGGGCCCCTCGGGAGGCTGTCTCAGCGAACAATTCCTTGATCTCCCGATAGATTATGATCTGGCGAAAGTTGGAGCCATGATGGGTTCCGGGGGATTGATCGTACTGGATGAGACCACTTGTATGGTTGAGTTGGCCCGCTATTTCCTCAGCTTTACCTGCCAGGAATCCTGCGGCAAGTGTACTCCCTGCCGGGAAGGTACCACCAGGCTGTTGGAGATCCTGGAACGCATTGTGGAAGGGAAGGGAGAAGAAGGGGATCTGAAACGGTTGGAGAGTTTGAGCCAAAACATCATTGATACTTCCCTTTGCGGTCTGGGGCAATCGGCGCCCAATCCGGTTTTGGCTGCTTTAAGATATTTTCGGCCGGAGTATGAGATGCATGTCCGGAAAAAGATCTGTCCGGCCGGTGTATGCAAAGCATTGCTGAACTTTAAAATATTGGCGGAAAAGTGCAAAGCTTGCGGCCTTTGCCGGAAACACTGTCCAGTGGGAGCCATCACCGGTGCCAAAAGACAGCCCCATCGTATTGATCCGGAAAAATGCGATCAGTGCGGCTTATGTCTGGAGAAATGTCCTTTTCAAGCTATCATCAAAGGCTGATTCTGACAAAAGGGGAGTTGATCATGACTTTATTGAAGGTAAAAATCAACGGTGCAACTTATTGGGCCCAGGAAGGAATCAGTATTTTGGAGTTGGCCGAAGCCAACGGAATTCATATTCCCAGCTTGTGCTACGAAAAGGGCTGAGTATCAGGGGATCTTGTCGTTTGTGCGTGGTAGAAGTCAAGGGATTGCCAAAACTCCCGGCTTCCTGTGCCACACCGGTGAGGGATGGGATGGAAATCCTTACGGAATCGGAAAGAGTGGTTGAAGCCAGGCAGGAAATTTTGCGCTTGCTTCTAGCCAATCATGATGTGCGATGTTTAACTTGTCCGAGAAACGGGGACTGTCGTTTACAGGATTATTGTTATCGTTATCGGGTGGAGGCTACCTCTTACCAAGGAAAAAAGAAGCATTATCCCATAGATTATTCCAACCCTTTTTTTATTCGGGACTACAGCAAGTGTATTCTCTGCGGCAAATGTGTGGATATTTGCCGGGAAATTAACGGGGCTTATGTTTACGATTTCATGGAAAGGGGTTTTGATGCTAAGGTTACCTCCGCCTATGATATGAATCTGCAGGATACAACCTGTACTTTTTGCGGCATGTGTGTGCAGGTTTGTCCGGTGGCCGCATTGGTGGAAAAATCCGTTCTCTGGGCCGGGCGCCCCTGGGAAATAAAAAAGGTGACCACAACTTGCTCTTACTGCGGGGTAGGCTGTCAGTTTCAATTAAAAGTGCTTGGAGATCGCATCGTGGGAGTGGCTAAAGATGAATCCGGGTCCAATCGGGGACATCTTTGCGTGAAAGGCCAGTTCGGCTGGGATTATGTGCATTCTCCCGAGCGACTGCAGAGCCCCCTTCTCAGAAAAAACGGCGTTTTGAAAGCGGTTTCCTGGGAAGAAGCTCTCCGCTATACGGCCAAACGTTTATTGGAGATTAAAGAAAAATATGGCGGCCGGGCCCTGGCCGGTCTGGCTTCTGCCAAATGCACCAATGAGGAAAACTATCTCTTTCAGAAATTAATGCGGGGAATTTTGGAGACAAATCATGTGGATCACTGTGCCCGCCTCTGACACAGCTCCACCGTAGCTGGTCTGGCTACTTCTTTTGGCAGCGGAGCAATGACCAATTCCATCAATGAGCTCCTGGAGACGGAAGTGATTTTTCTGATTGGAGCCAATACTACGGAAGCTCACCCGGTAACCGGCTATCGCATTAAACAGGCGGTGAAAGACGGAGCCAAATTGATCGTGGCTGACCCCCGGCAAATTGAATTGGTACGCTATGCAGACATCTGGTTAAGGCACCGGCCGGGCAGCGATTTGGCTTTGCTTAACGGGATGGCCCATATCATTTTGAGAGAAGGCAGATGGAATCGAGAGTTCGTACAGGGCAGGACAGAGGGATTTGAAGAATGGAGGGAAAGCATCGAGGAATATACCCCGGATCGGGTAGCGGAAATTACCGGTCTTTCTGTGCGGCAGATTCAGGAGGCAGCTCGACTGTACTCGGGAGCGGGAAAAGCGGCCATCGTCTACGCCATGGGAATCACCCAGAAAGTTACGGGGACTTTTAATGTGATGGCCATCGCCAATCTGGCCATGCTCTGCGGTCAGGTGGGGCGCCGGGGGACGGGCGTTTACCCTTTGCGAGGGCAAAATAATGTTCAAGGAGCCTGTGATATGGGCTGCCTGCCTAATTATTTTCCTTCTTACCAGCCGGTGGAAGACGAAAGTGCAAGGGCAAAATTTGAAGATGCCTGGGGAGTAGAATTGCCCTCCTGGGAAGGTTTAACCTTAACAGAGATCTTTCGGGCCGCCCGCCGCGGGGAAATCAAAGGGCTGTATATTATGGGTGAAAATCCGGTGCTGTCTGATCCGGACTCCACCCGGGTGGAAGAGGCGCTGCGGAGTCTGGATTTATTGGTGGTGCAGGACATTTTCTTGACGGAAACCGCCCGTTTGGCCCATGTGGTCCTACCTGGAGTCACTTTTGCTGAGAAGGAAGGTACTTTTACCAATACTGAACGGAGGGTGCAGAGAGTACGCTGCTGTATTCCGCCTTTGCCGGGCACCAAGACCGATCTGATAATCATTCAAGAATTGGCCAGCTGTTTGGGAGCTTCGTGGAAGGAAATGAATGCAGCAGAGGTGATGGAGGAAATAGCCAAGCTTAACCCCTTATACGGGGGTATTAGCCACCGGCGACTGGATGAGGAGGGGGGAATCCAATGGCCTTGTCCTCATTCAGGGCATCCGGGAACAGAATATTTGCATGCAGACCGTTTTAGCCGGGGTAAGGGAAAATTCCACGTGACCCACTACCTTCCTCCCGCAGAAGTGCCGGATGATGAATATCCTTTCTGGCTGATAACCGGCCGCATGCTGTATCAGTTTCATACCGGTACCATGAGCCGCCGGACAGCTTTGGAAGAAATACATGGAGAAGAGTTGGCCATGCTTCATCCCCAGGATGCGCGCCAATATGGGATTAATGATGACCAAATCATCAAGGTTATTTCCAGGCGGGGTCAGATAGAAACCAAAGTGCAGCTCACCGACCATGTTCCCCGGGGGACTCTATTCATGACTTTTCACTTTGGGGAAACTCCTACTAATCGCTTGACCAACCCGGCAACAGATCCCCTGTGCCGGATTCCCGAATTAAAGGCTTGTGCCATCAAAATAGAACCGGCGGTATTTTCCTGAGCAACGCCCTTCTGGTTGTATGGTTTCTAACGGATCATCACATAATACAATTAAAGGGATTTTAATACGCTGAAGAGGGGTGTTGCAGATGATGGACCACCGGAGAAGTAATTTTACCGGGGAGCAAAAGCTCAGGGCCATGCGGGAAGCCGATTATCCCGGAGGAGTGGTGGTGGATCCGGTACCGATTACGGAAGGAGAGGAAATAACTGTTCTCTATTACGGACTCTTAGCACAAAGTGGGGCCGATCAGATTTGGATGCGAGTGGGATATGGTTCTAATGACCGGTGGCAGGATATCAAGGATTTCCGCATGGAAAGGACAGCAAACGGCTGGGTCAAAACTTTTCCGATAACCAATGCCGGCCGCCTGAATATTTGTTTCAAGGACAGTGCTAACAACTGGGACAACAATAATGGACTCAATTGGAGCTGGGGGATTCATGGAGGAAAACAACATTTTCACTAAACGCCTGGTGAAGCGCCGATCTGACGGCGCTTTCCCTTTCTTTTACGGTGGATAGAAAAGCGGAGTCTTAGAAAGAATATAACTGGGAAAGGAGCAGTATTGTCTGGAAAGGAGATCAGATCGTGCGCGTCTTAATGCTTTCCTGGGAATATCCCCCTTACTCCGTAGGTGGACTGGCCCGACATGTGGAGGATTTGGCAGAAACTATGGTAAAGCAGAATTGTTCCGTTCATGTGCTCACCACCGGCTCTGCTGAACTGCCTGCCAAGGAAAACCGCAATGGAGTTCTAGTACACCGAGTGCAAGCTTATAATCTAAATACTCCTGATTTTTTAACTTGGGTGATGCAATTAAACCTGGCTTTTCTGGAAAGAGCCATCGAAATTATGAGCCGAGAGGGTCTTTTCCAGATAATTCACGCCCATGATTGGCTGGTGGCCTATTGCGGCAAAGCCTTAAAACATGCTTATCAGCGGCCTTTAGTGGCAACCATTCATGCCACGGAAGCCGGCCGCAATCAAGGTTTACATAACGAGCAGCAAAGGTATATCAGCAGTGTGGAATGGTGGCTTACTTATGAAGCATGGCGGGTGATCGTCTGCAGCCAATATATGTTCCGTGAAGTTCGCCAGCTTTTTCAACTGCCGGAAGATAAAATAGTGGTAATACCCAATGGTGTGCGCCCGGAAAAACTGCAGAAAGCTTTCCCTGATCCGGAGATCCAACGAATGGTAAAAGCTGAGGAGGAAATTATTTTTTTTATCGGGCGTTTAGTCCGGGAAAAAGGAGTACAGGTCTTGCTGCATGCTATGCCCGCCGTTTTAGCAGCCAGGCCCAAGAGCAAGTTGATCATTGCCGGCACAGGACCAATGCAAGAGGAACTGCGTTCTTTGTCAGACCGGCTTGGCATCCGCTCCCGGGTATATTTTGCCGGCTATGTGGATGATATAGCAAAGAATTTCTTTTACAAAAAAGCGCGGGTGGCGGTTTTCCCCAGTCTCTATGAGCCTTTTGGCATTGTAGCTTTAGAAGCTATGGCTGCGGGAGTTCCGGTGGTGGTGGCTGATACAGGCGGCCTGGCGGAAATTGTCACCCACCGGGAAAACGGCCTTAAAGCATATCCTGCTGATGTTTCATCTCTAGCTTCCAATATCATCGAACTGCTAAGGGATGAAAGGTTGAGAGATGAAATTCGTCGCCGGGCAGGGGAATTGATACGAAAACAATATAGCTGGGATCTTATTTGCCGGAATACAGTGGATGTATATAAAAAGGTCTGGGAGGAGTATGCAGGGAGCAGTTGGCCCACCAGCAAAGGCTCTTTGGGAAAGGCCGTGGGCTACTGCCGCTCCTTTTTGCCTGGCAAAGGGAAGAGGAAATAAAAGGGAACCGGCCGTCACCAGAACAAAATCTTTAATTGAGCAAAGGGTTTTGACAGTGAACCAGCATCCAGAAGGGAGGAGCGGTTTATGAAAGCAATTATCATGGCCGGCGGTGAAGGTTCCAGGCTGCGGCCCTTGACCTGCGACCGCCCCAAACCCTTAGTTCCGGTAGCCAATAAACCGGTGATGGAATATGCCATAGAGCTTCTCAAAAAGCACGGTGTGACAGACATCGGTGTTACCCTTCAGTACTTGCCGGAAGCCATTATGGATTACTTTGGCGACGGGAGTTCCCGGGGAGTCAAGCTCCGTTATTTTGTGGAGGAAATACCTTTAGGAACGGCCGGAAGCGTGAAAAACGCCGAAACTTTTTTGGATGATACTTTTTTGGTCATCAGCGGGGATGCTCTGACTGACTTTGATCTTTGCCGGGCTTTAGATTTTCACCGGCAAAGGAAAGCCGTAGCTTCTTTGGTTTTGACTACAGTGGAAAATCCATTGGAATATGGAGTGGTAATCACGGAAGAAGACGGCAGGATCAGGCGGTTTTTGGAGAAACCGGGCTGGGGAGAAGTGTTCAGCGATCAGGTCAATACGGGGATTTATGTGCTGGAGCCGGCTGTGCTGGAATTAATTCCTTCCAATCAGACCTTTGATTTCAGTAAAGATCTTTTCCCAAAGCTGCTGGAAATGAAGGAAGCTCTTTTCGCCTGTGTTCTTGAGGGCTACTGGTGTGATATTGGCAATTTGAAACAGTACCAAGAAGCCCATGAAGCGATTCTGGAAGGAAAGGTAGAAGTAAACTTGGCGGAAACAGACCAAGGTAACGGCATCTGGTTGGGGGCCGGGGTGGAAATACATCCAACAGCCCGTCTGGAGGGGCCGGCCCTGATTGGCGATTTTTCCCGCATCGGCCCCCACGTGGAGATAAAAGCCTACACGGTATTGGGGAACAATGTGCAGGTTAAAGATTATGCCAGCATTAAGAAAAGCATCCTTTGGAATGGCTGCTATATCGGGGAAAAAGCTCAACTGCGAGGCACTGTTTTGTGTCAACAAGTGCGAGTGGAGACCGGTGCGGCTGTTTATGAAGGCTCAGCCATCGGCGACCGGTCCAAAATTGGCCGGCGCAGTACCATTAAACCGGAGGTAAAGATCTGGCCTCAGAAAGAAGTAGGTCAGGGGGTAATCCAGCATAACAGTTTGGTTTGGGGCAGTAAAAACAGGAAAAATCTTTTCGGCAATTGGGGAATTCCGGGCCCGGTCAATTACGAAATAACACCGGAAATAGCCGCCAAGATCGGCGCTGCTTTTGGCAGTGCCTTGCCTCTGGGAGAAAAAGTGGCTGTCAGCCATGATGGCAGGAATCCGGTCCAGATGCTGAAAAATGCCTTTGTTTCCGGACTGCTGAGCAGTGGTATCCATGTCCGCGATTTGGGCACTCTTCCGGTGCCGGCCCATCGCTATGCGGTGCAGGTTCTCCAAATGGAGGCTGGAGTTCATTTGAAAAGTGATGATGAAGACCTGAGCAAAATTTGGATCCAATTTGTGGATAAAAAAGGGCATGTCTTAAATCCTAATTGGGAGCGGAAGATAGAAAACCTGTATGCTAGAGAAGACTTCCGGCGTGCTGGCATAGAGGAAATAGGCCGGCTTTTTCCGGTACCGCATTTTGCAGAGATTTATCGGGATCATATCTTGAAACAGGTTCATTCCGGCTTAATTCGCCAAAAAAAATATCGCCTGGTTTTAAGTGATCATTCTCCCATCATGTGGGGCATCCTTCCGGCCCTCTGGGAGGAATTGGGAATAAAGATTGTGCCTTTTGCCCAGTGGGAAGAAGGAAAGTTGCTGACGAAAACTCAAGTTTTCAAGATTTTAAGTGATTTGGCCCAGGAAGTGGTCAATCAGCAGGCTGCTTTGGGAGCCATTCTCGATCCGCACGGAGAAAAGCTTTACCTGGTAGATGATCGGGGCCAGATCATCGATGAAGACTTGTACCTTCTCCTGATGGTTTCTATTATTTTTCAAGCCAACCCGGGCAGCCGGGTGGCAGTGCCGATCACAGCTCCCCAAGCGGTGGAGATCCTGGCGAAAAGATACGGGGGCCAGGTGATCCGCACGAAAACCAAACCCTCAGCCATTATGGAGGTTGTTGCTGACGAAGAGTTTTCCAGCGGACAGGGCCGCTATCCCCAGGCTGCCCTGCAGTTTGATGCCCTGCAAGCTTTGTTGAAGATACTGGAATTTTTGGCGGAACATAATCTTTCTCTCTCCCGGCTGCTTCTGTCCATTCCCCGTGTTTATGTGAATATGGAAATGATGGAATGCCCATGGGAAGCCAAAGGAAAAGTTATGCGGCAGTTGATTGAAGAACACCTATCAGAACGAGTGGAATTACTTGATGGCATCAAAATTTACAAAGATCAAGGCTGGGCGCTGGTTCTCCCCGATGCGGATGAACCTTACTATCGGATTTATAGTGAAGGCTTTTCACAAGAAATGGCCGAAGAATTGACCAGTTTTTATGCGGGCAGGATCAAAAGCATCATCGCCGGTAAAACGGAATAAAGAAGCCTGCTTGGCAGTGTCCGGTTTCACTGGTAATACAGGTAATTTGCTTCCGGAAAGATATTATTCTCTTTTTCCAGGCCTTCAAGCCATTTTTCATCCAGCTTGTCATTTTTCAGGCTGTGGTAGATCTGGTTCAGGTTGGCAAGGTGGGTGATGGTGCGTTTTTTAGCATATTCCACCATGGTTCCGGTTTTCATGATGAAGGCCCAGTCACTGCTTTGAGCCAGCAACAGTTCCCTCACCGCCTGCCGGAGAGCTCTTTTCTTGTTTCCTGAAAATCCGGCAAAGTCCCGGCTCAGTTCTTCCAAGCGACGGGCTCCCTGGTGCAGGTGGCGGTAAATCCAATCATTGGAACCTTCTAGCCAGACATCGTTATAACCGTGGGCTCCCCAACTGGACAGGCAGGGAGTTGCGGGTTGTAAAGAGGGATGCCTTTCCAGGTATTCTGTAGGGGTGATGGTTTCCAGCACCCTTTGGTCAAAATAGATTTTCCGGAAGAGAAATTCCAGCCACTGGGGGCCTTCGAACCACCAGTGACCAAATAACTCGGCGTCATAAGGGGAGACAATTAAAGGAGGCCGGTCCATCACCCCGGCCAGATATTCGATCTGTCTTTCCCGGTTAAACATAAAGTTGCCTGCATGGATAGCTGCTTTTTCTTTCGCCCAATCCGGGCGGTAAGGTTCCTTCCAATCGGTTTTTCCGGTAATCCGGTAATATTTAAAGCCGGTGTCAGTGCGAAGGCCGCTGGGATGGATATAGTCTTTAATATAATCAAAATCCAGGTCATATCCGATATCCCGGTAGAATTCCCGATAGTCAGGGTCTCCTGGATATCCTTCCGTAGAACTCCAGACTTGTTTAGAAGACTCGATGTCTCGGCCAAAAGCCGCCACTCCCGAAGGGCAGCGAATCGGAGCATAAATGCCGTAGCGGGGTCTGGGCTCGGCAAAGAGCAGTCCGTGAGTATCTAGAAAGAAATACTGAAGACCGTGCTCTTTTAAGATCTCATCGTGGCCTGGCATATAGCCGCATTCCGGCAGCCACATGCCCCGGGGAGCTCTGCCGAAATATTCTGCATAGAGATTGACCGCATGGGCTATTTGGGCTACGATTGCGGAAGGATTTATATCCAAAAGGGGGAAATATCCGTGAGTTCCTGCGGAGACAATGACTTCGACTTTTCCTAGATCTTGAAATTTCTTAAATGCCTGTACCAAACGACCATTGTATTTCTCATATAGTTTTTTGTCCTCATGCAACTTGGCATAGTACATTTGGGCGACGGAGTGAAAGCAGGGTTCCTTCTTCGTTCTTTCCAGTTCTTTTTCGCTTAATTCCAAAGCTTTTTTTAGATATTTCAAGTAACGTTCTTGGAGGAGGTCGTCACTTAACATGGTCATCAAGGGAGGGCTGAGAGAAAGAGTTAGGCGAAAATCTACCCGATCCTCAATAAGTTTTTCCATAATCCGGATTAAGGGGATGTAGGTTTCTGTAATAGCTTCATGGAGCCATTTTTCTTCCAGGTAATCCTCTCGGTCCAGATGGCGCACATAAGGAAGATGCGCATGCAGCACTATGGCCAGATATCCTTTCTTCACTGTTTTTCCTCCTTCTTCACTGCATTTAAAAGGCCCGGGGCCCAGGAACTGAGATGCTGGTATTTGCCCGGCAGGGCGCCGGAGAAGTCCTTGGCCAGGGAAGACCAGACCGCCTCCAGGGGAGGCCAGTCAGCATCGATGGTCGGAGAAATGTCATCCGGAGGAGTGGTGACCCGGTTGGATTGTGCTAAAGGGAAAAAACGGCCATCGGGGAAGATCCTTCCCAGCTCAATAACATAGGTAGCCCGTGGCTTGCCGGTCTTGATATACCAGCTTTGCGCCCAATCATTGATGCCCACATCAAATTGGGCTTCTTCCGGGCTCCCGGTATTTTCATAGATTCTTAATACAGGCTGAGATCTGCTCCAGGCCTCCCGTTCACCGGTTCGCCGGTCAAAATCTCTTTTTGTCTGTTGGGAAATTTCCCAGTAAGCAAAGAGCCAGTAGGGATCTTTGACCATGACCACTATTTCATCGGTATCATATTTTTCTGGCAGCTCCGGCGTTATTTCCTTGGAGATTTCTAAATTTATTACGGGCTTTCTTAATTTTTGGCTTCTTCTTTGGAAACGGCCGGTTTTAAAGCTGGTATACCACAAGAAAAGGGCCAGTAGCAGGAAAAGAGTGGCAATCAGCAGAAGCATGGTCCTTTACTCCTTTTGCATATCTATGTGCCTAGCCATGTGAATATTTACTTTCGCCGGTAGGATATTGGTGGACTGCTGTTTTAACCTTATATTAGTATAACCAGAAGGATGCGCATTATTTAGCTCCCGGCTGAGTTTCTGCAATTTCCGCAAGCGGGGAAAAAGAGGAAATTGTTTTGCCTTTCCGTTGATCAGCTTATATACTAATAGTCACAGAGAGGAGAAGATGGGCGATTATGGTGGACCAAAAATCAAGCTTACCAGCCTGGAAATTAGAGGAAAGCCTGGCCATTCTTGTTTTCATTTTTCTGATCAACAATTTCTTAGCTTTTCTGCTCAAGTCCTTAGGTTTTTTTAAATTACCCCCTCTAGCTTATTTTAGTATTACCAATCTACTGCAAACAGCATCAATTCTTTTTTTCGTTTGGCTAGTTGTTTTTGTCAAATATAAGCAAGATTGGTCGGCTCTGGGTTTGGGACCGGCCGGCTGGCAAAGAGCCTTTAAACAGGGATTGTGGGCTGGATTGGGAATTTTTTTTGTTGTGGCTTGGGCTGGGGCTTTTTTGGAGAGACTGTTCCCCGTATCGGCGGAACTGCAGCCTTTTGCGCGAATGGTGCTGGAGGCGGAAACAGGATCGGAGATGTTTTTGCTCTTTTTTTTGGGAGCCGTATTGGCTCCCTTGGGAGAGGAAGTTTATTTCCGGGGTTTTCTTTATCCTTCTTTAAAGAGACATCTGGGTATTTTTGGTGGTATAGTTGTTTCAGGGATGGTTTTTGGCATGCTCCATTTTGACCTTTTCAGATTCTTTCCCTTGGCCCTGGGCGGTATTGGCCTGGCCTTTCTTTATGAAAAAACCCGTTCCTTGTACAGTTGTATTGCAGCTCATGGTCTCTGGAATTTTGTCATGCTCCTGCTACTTCTCTTGACTCGTCAGTCTCTTGCCTAGCGGCAATCATGCCGCTTTAGCTTTTTGGAAATACAGGTGGAATGGGGCAAGCTTTCTACGCATATCAATGGGACTAGTAGTAGGCAGTTTTTTGCCGCAAGGAGGTCAGGCAAATTGGGGCGGGCGACCATCGCTATCTTTGCCAGGAAAAAAGGGCCATTAAGGTCTTTGCTCTTCGCATTGATTCTGGCCATTGTATTTTACTACGGCTATTATCATCTGAGTTCTTTTCTTAGTTCCCGAGCGGTGCTGACTACCGGAGCGGCAATTGTACTTGATGCTGGTCATGGAGGGGTGGATCCGGGTACCCATTACGGAGAACTGAAAGAGAAGGATATAGTCTTGGACGTGGTTTTGCGTATGCGGGACTATCTGGAAGGGCAAGGTTTGCGAGTGGATTTGACCAGGGACAGTGACGTGGACTTGGGGGGAGAATTAAAAAAAGGCAGGCACCAAAGGGATTTGGAAGCCAGATTACAGCTGATCAAAAGGGGACGACTGGCGGTAAGTATTCATTGCAACAGTTCCACGGACAAAAAGCAAAAAGGTGCAGTGGTTTTTTATCAAAAAGACTTAGCGGAGGGGAAAAAGCTGGCTGAAGCGGTTTTGCAAGAAGTGGGTCAATTCCAATTTTTAAACCATTCCTTCCCGGTCGCCCGTCAAAACTTGTTTTTACTCCGCAGAGCCGGCATTCCTGCTGTTTTGGTGGAAATGGGATTTTTATCCAACCCGGAAGACAGAGAAAAACTGCAGGATGAGAACTTTCGACAGCAGATGGCAGAGGCGGTTTCCAGGGGTATTATAAGGTATCTGTTCGGAGATCAGAGCTAGTGTAGTTAACCAGCCGAAAAAGTATTGGTTCAGGGGACATCAGTCAAAGTTAAAAAATGTTTGGTAAGTTTAAGTTTTCCTTTTCCGGAATATGGGATAACAAGAGTTTCAAAGCGGCCAGTTCCGCCAGGCTCTGATTGTAATCACAGGCTTTGGAAAAACTCAGCAGCCTGGCTAAAGCCAGGTCGATTTGATCGATCTCCTGGTGATTGAGAAAAATGGTCCATTTTTGTTGGATCTTATTCCAGGAGTGAGCGAAATTTTCCAGTTGCTCTTGGGCCAAGGTCCAATTCCCGGCCTCAATCTGTTGCTGGGCTATAGTGATCTCTTGTATAAGATTTTCGGCGCTTATGTGCAAATATTGCAGGGTCAACAAGGAAAGACCAACAACCAGAACGGAAAGAAGAAAAATGATGGCCAGAGCACGCATGAGTTCATTTCTCCTTGGCGTATTTTTCTTTCATCTGGATCCATAATTGACCGTTGGTATCAAGGGTGGCAAAAAGTACATGCTTGATATTTTTAATGTTTTGTTCCTGAAGCTTCTTTTTTAGCCAATCCAGGTCTAATTGGCATTCTTCCAGATTTTTGTAGTTAACCTTGCCATCGGAAATCAAGGTAAGGGGCAAGCCCTCATATTGAGTGCTGAGCTCCAGATCACTGGGAGTTAACGGGCGCAGTTGGGATTTAGGGATTACACTCAGTTTGCCGCTGGTTTCCAGAATGGCAAATTCCACATCAGCGATATTGGGAAAGTTTTTTTCCCTTAGCTGTTCGAGCAAATCGTTGATATTATAGCGCAGGCGGTTTAGTTCCTTTTCCATGATTCTTCCGTTTTCAATCAGGACACTGGGGGTCCCGCAGAGAATCTTTCTGGCCAGGTCGCTTTTCAAGGAAAGATAGGAAAAAGAGAGCTGAATTATCAGCAAAGTGATAATGGGCAGCACGCCTGCCAAAAGAGGGATGCCGGTATCCTGCATGGGGATAGCGGCCAATTCTGAAATCATGATGGCGATAACCAATTCAAACGGCTGCAGTTCGCCGATCTGTCTTTTTCCCATGAGACGGATTACTAAAACCACCAGCAAGTATAGGATTACGGTGCGAATCAAACTTAAGAGCATGGTAAAGGCTCCTTCATTTCTCCAAACCTCTTTCCTACTTTGCCCTAAAAGGGAGGATTTCATGAGCAAAGGCACTCGATGATTGGGAGACAGCTTTTTTCAGGGAGGAGGAAAAAGGCATTTTTAGGAGAAAATATAACAGTAAACGATTAAGAGAAAGAGGAGTATGATAAATGATTACCAAGGAAGCTGCCATTGGCTTTGTTGGCATCGGTGTCATGGGAAAAAGCATGGTTTTAAATCTGATGAAGGCCGGTTTTAATAATATGAGGGTTTATACCCGTACCAAATCCAAGGCCGAAGAAGTTATTGCCCGGGGAGCTCAATGGAAGGACACAGTTTCCCAACTGGCCCGGGAAGCGGATGTGGTCATCACCATGGTGGGCTATCCCAAAGATGTGGAGGAGCTGTACCTGGGGGAAAACGGTATTATCAATAGCGGAAAAGAGGGCGCTTACTTGATCGATATGACCACTTCTTCCCCAAACCTAGCCAAGAGAATTTACCAAGAAGCAGCCCAAAAAGGCATGAAAAGCCTTGATGCTCCCGTTTCCGGTGGTGATATCGGGGCCAGAGAAGGGCGCCTCTCTATTATGGTGGGCGGAGATGCTGAAGCTTTTCAAGCGGTCAAGCCCCTTTTTGAAGCGATGGGCAACAATATCATTCTGCAAGGTGGCCCCGGCTCAGGTCAGTATACAAAGATGTGTAATCAAATTACCATCGCTTCCAATATGATCGGCGTTTGCGAAGCACTGGCTTATGGGGTTAAAGCCGGCTTGGATCCCCGGCAAATGTTAAAAAGTATTGAGACGGGGGCCGCTGCCAGCTGGAGTTTGAGCAACTTGGTCCCGCGGATGTTGGCTGAGGATTATTCACCTGGCTTTTATGTAAAGCATTTTATCAAAGATATGAACATAGCACTGGAATCGGCGCAAGAAATGGGTCTGCAGACTCCCGGGCTGGAGCTGGCCAAGTCGCTGTATGATAAACTGGCCCAGATGGGAGAAGAGAACAGCGGTACTCAAGCCCTTTACAAGCTCTATCTTTAAGTGAACAGGCTTAAAGTATCAAGGCAATGGATTTTTGGTCAGTCCATTGCCTTATTTTCTGCATTGGAAATGAGCTTTGTCTTACCATCTACACCTATCCAGGCCAGTTTTTATGCTTTCTGCCTGATTGGCAGTCATTCCTTAAGCTACCTGCTGAAAGCAGGGGAAGGGATCTGCTGGTCAAAGGAGGAAATTGCCTGGCAAGCTAGAAAATAGATAAAAAAACAGGTGAATTGGTATTTGGAGCTTTAAAAGCAGGCAAAATAAAAGGAAATGGTTGAAGCACAAGGAGGTAAGTTTTATGGCGGAGCAGTCTTGGTTGGAAGTGTTATTGCCCGATGGGAAGAGGGAAAAGCTGCCTGTGGGGGAGGATCTTTTAACTCTCAGTCGAAGATTTCAATCCCATTTTTCCTCCACGATTGTGGCAGCTACTATTGATAATGAACTGAAGGAATTAACCTACCGCCCGGATAAGGGGGGATTTCTGGAATTTTTAGACCTGCATCATCCTGAGGGGATGCGTATTTATCACCGGAGCTTAACCTTCTTGCTGATCGTAGCCGCAAAAGAATTGTTTCCAGACGGACGGCTTTTAATTGAACATTCTCTGGGCAAAGGTTTATATTGTGAACTGCATAAAAAACCGCCTTTGTCCAGTAAAGACGTGGAGAAATTAGAACAACGGATGAGAGAGCTGGTGGAAGCTGATGTTCCGTTTTCCAAGGAAAGAATACCCTTGGAAGAGGCCATTTCTTATTTCCGGCAGGAAGGTTATGAAGACAAGGCCCGGTTATTAAAATACCGGAAAAAGCCTTACTTAAATGTCTACAGCTGTGGCCCGGTCAAGGAGTATCTTTACGGCTACTTGGTTCCCAGCAGTGGTTACCTCAAAACCTTCAGTTTAAAGCACCATATGCCCGGCTTCGTCTTAAGATTTCCCGATGAACATGCTCCGGATCGGATTCCCCCCTATGTTGAACAACCCAAGCTTTTTAAGATCTTCCGGGAAGCGGAGAAGTGGTGCGACATCATGGGGATAGCTACGGTAGGAGCTTTGAATGATTATATTGCGGCGGGCAAGGGCGAGGAACTGGTCTGGTTGGCTGAGGCACTTCACGAAAAGAAAGTGGCTCAAATTGCCGATATGATCTGTAATCAGGAAAACAAGATCAGGGTTATTCTGATTGCCGGTCCTTCATCTTCCGGAAAAACAACTTTTGCCCAGCGTTTAACTATTCAATTGCGGGTCAATGGACTGCATCCTGTTTCCATCTCATTGGATGATTATTTTGTGGACCGGGAACAAACGCCCCGTAATGAAGAAGGGGAGTTGGATTTTGAAGCCTTGGAAGCTATCGACTTAGATCTTTTCAATGAACAGCTTACCGCCATGATCCAGGGTGAAGAAGTGGAGGTTCCCTATTACAATTTCCAACGGGGCAAAAGAGAGTACAGGGGTCGCAAGGTTCAGGTGGACCAGTCTCAACCTATTATCATTGAAGGAATCCATGGCTTAAATGATCGTTTGACCTCATCTGTTCCCCGGGATAAGAAATTCAAAGTTTACATCAGCGCACTCACTTCTCTGAATATTGACCAGCATAATCGGATCCCCACTACCGATGGTAGAATAATCCGTCGTATTATCCGGGACTGCCAGTTCCGGGGTCATGATGCGGCTACCACCATCAAGCTCTGGCCCATGGTCCGGCGCGGGGAAGAAAAAAATATCTTCCCTTTTCAGGAAGAAGCGGATGTAATGTTCAATTCTGCTTTGATTTATGAACTGGCGGTTCTGAAAAAATATGCAGAGCCTTTGCTGGAGTCCGTAGACCCCACCAAACCTGAATATCTTGTAGCCAAAAGATTGTTGAAGTTCCTCAAATGTTTTCTGCCCCTTGATGATGTGGAGATACCGAGCACGTCTATCTTAAGGGAGTTTATTGGAGGCAGCTGTCTGGTCACTTAAGTCTATTCTTCTGCCGGATTGATTTCAGAAGAGAATAGGATTTGAGCGCTTTTATTGATCATGTGCAAAACGCTGCAGTATTTTTCCTGGGTCAATTCAATAGCCCTGGCCAGTTTTTCGGCGGGAATATCTTTTCCCCAGATTTGATAGACCATTTTGACCTGGGTGAAGACTTTGGGATGTTCAGACTGTCTCTGGGCTTCCAATTTGATCTGGAATTTATCAAAGGGCACTCGCATTTTCTCAAGAATTGATACCACATCCATACCGCTGCAAGCTCCCAGTCCCATTAACACCACTTGCATGGGTGTGGGACCGGCCTGCCCGGCGGAGCTGTCCATGAGGATTTGATGTTCACCGGAAACGCCCTTAAATTGGAGTTTTTCTTGCCAGTATACGGTAGCTTGCATCATTAACCCTCCCTGCCCATGTGAATAAATATAGTAAGAAGTTGATCTAATCCTAGCATAAATTGATTGGTGATGCAACGGCCTCAAGCAAAGAAAGCAGTGTGGGATCCAGGAAAGTTAGCAGAAGGAGATGGAGCCGTGTTGATTGGAGCTCACCTTTCCATCAGTAAAGGTTATCGAGCGGCAGTAGAAGAGGCAAGAAAAATCGGGGCGAATACCCTGCAGTTTTTTACCAGGAATCCGCGAGGGGCCAGGGCCAGACCTCTGGATTTGAAGGATTTGGAAAAGGCCAATATGCTGCGAGCACAATATGTATTTGGGCCTATAGTGGCCCATGCCCCTTATATCCTGAACCTGGCCTCCCCAAAAGAAGAAGTCTGGGAATTGGCCATTAGAATTTTGCGGGAGGATTTGGAAAAACTGGATCGGCTGGGTTCCGTTTACCTGGTAGTTCACCCCGGCAGCCATACCGGTGCGGGATTGGAGCAAGGGATGGAGAGGATTATCCAGGCCATAAAGCTGGCTTTCCCGGTAGAAGCCCAGACCATGATTCTGCTGGAGGGTATGGCGGGGACAGGAACAGAAATCGGTTCTACTTTCGAGGAGCTGTCCTACATTGCCGGTTCAGTGGGCAATGAGAGAGTGGGCTTTTGTCTGGACAGCGCTCATCTTTTTGGGGCCGGCTATGACCTGAAGGATGATTTGCCTGGGGTTTTGGAGAAAGCTGACGGAATCCTGGGTTTGGAGCGAGTTAAAGTCTTTCATGTTAACGACAGTCTATATTCCCTGGGGTCGAAAAAAGACCGGCATGCCAATCTGGGAAAAGGTTTGATTGGCAAAGAAGCCCTCAAAAAACTGGTGCGAGAAAAAAGGCTTGGGGATAAGATTTTTATTTTGGAAACGCCGGGAGGGCCGGAGGAATATAGGCAGGAAATCGCTTATTTACGCGGATAAAAACCCGGTTTCCTCCTGTTTTTTCTGCAATGACTGCTGTAGCTATTTGTTCGTTTTCAGTTGCCAAATATCTACTTTTATTTTCCCAATGCATGAGGTGAAAACTTTGACTGACCGGGATCTGCGAATGAAGATATTGGAAATTCTGTCCAGGGAATACAGCCATGCCCGGACAGAATTGAATTATTCCAATCCTTTTGAATTGTTAGTGTCCACCATTCTTTCTGCCCAATCAACGGATCGCCAGGTCAATAAAATAACCAGATCCTTATTCAAAAAATATTCCGGGCCTGAGGATTTTGCCCGTCTCACCCCAGAACAATTGGCTGAGGAAATCCGTGGGTGCGGTCTTTATCGAAACAAGAGCCGGCATATTATTGCTGCCAGCAGAGCCCTCCTGGAAAAACACGGAGGCGTGGTGCCTTCTACCCGGGAGGATTTGGAGGCTTTGCCCGGGGTGGGAAGGAAGACAGCCAGCGTAGTGCTGAGCAATGCTTTTGGACAAGAGGCCCTGGCCGTGGATACCCATGTTCACCGGGTGTCCAATCGTCTAGGGCTTGCCCAAAGCACTGATGTGCGGGTCACCGAGGAACAATTGTGTGCTCTCATACCCCGGGATCAGTGGTCCCAGGCGCATCATTGGTTGATCTATCATGGACGGAGAGTGTGCAAGGCACGAAAGCCCCTTTGCCATGTGTGCAAGCTTGCCGAATACTGCCGCTGGAGGAAGAATCATTCCGGCGGGGGTGAGGGGAAGAAGGATGAATAGCCTTCGCCCCGGGGAGAAAAAAAAGAATATGCTGGTGGGAACTTGCTTCCTTACTTTGTATATCCACAGCAGTATTTCTCTCAAAGATAAGCGCCGGGTGGTCCAGGGGCTGTGCCACCGGTTAAGAAAACGATTTCCTGTGTGCGTTGCCGAAATTGATTATCAAGAATACTGGCAGAAAGCCGGTCTGGGTGTAGCTTATTTGAGTAATGAGAGTTCTCAGATTTATCGGGTATTGCAGCAGGTAGTGAATTACGTGGACTGTTCAGCAGATGTAGAAATTGTGGACTTTTTCATTGAAATACTCTGACCCTGCTAATTTTGGTTTTTCCCAATTAATGAAGGAGTAGAATGGTTTATGCATATCGTACTGGTTGAGCCTGAGATACCGCAAAATACAGGCAATGTTGTCAGGACCTGCGCTGTGACGGGCAGCGTCTTGCATCTGATCAAGCCGCTGGGTTTTTCTTTGGAAGATAAATACTTGAAAAGGGCCGGATTGGATTATTGGCCGCTGGTGGAGATACATTGTCATGACCGTCTGGAAGTGCTGTACGACCTGTATCCCAAAGCTACTTTCTATTATGTAACCACAAAAGGGAAGAGAAAGTATTCGGAAGTCAACTATGGAAAAAATGATTTTCTGGTTTTTGGCAAGGAAACTAAAGGACTGCCGGAAGAATTATTAAAAGCAAATGAACAGATGACAATCAGGATACCGATGATTAACAAGGCCAGATCCCTGAACCTGGCCAATGCGGTGGCTATTGTTCTTTATGAAGCTTTACGGCAGCAGGGATTTTTTTGATGGACTGACTATCATCATTGAACCTCTTTTAGCCGGGGGAATAAATTATACCAGGTATTGGAGGTATAATTATGTCCACATCGCAAAAAAATCAGCCTGCCGCCCAAAAGCCTGGTTCCCCCGAAAGTCCGTCCAGGGCTAGCCTGAGCATTGACCAGATTGAAATGAGAGTATTTGGTTCAACTATTAAGATGGTCAGAAAGACTAGCCTGGACACGGCTGCGGAACTTTCGGCCTATATCCCCCGGGCGGAATTTCGCCAGAGGTATTATGAAAAAGGTCAACTAATTAGTGAAAAAGAGATCATATTGAACAGCATTACCGTGGTTCATGCTCCGCGGCATCCTCTCCATCAAGGACAGGGAAGTATTGCTGAATATAGGGGAAAAGGGATTAAAAAAAGAAAAGCTTGGGCAAAAGAAACACCTGCCGGAGAACCCGCTTCCAAAGGTTTTTGGCGCAAGGTGTTCAGTCTTTTCTCCAAGCAATAAATGCAGTTTTGTGCGAAAGTAAAGAGGCGGATTGAGAAGGATATCTGCAAAATATGCAAAAAAATGGTCGGGATGACAGGATTTGAACCTGCGACCTCTTGGTCCCGAACCAAGCGCGCTAGCCAAACTGCGCCACATCCCGACAGGATCTCTTTGATTATATGAATTATTATTTTAAAAGTCAACCGGGGAAAATCGCAAGCGATGCCATGTAAGGATGGATTACGGTAGGACATAAAAGTCCCTTGCTCAATGGTTTGATGGCTTTTGTTGTCAATATTAAACATATGCTTAAAGGATGGTGCTTATGTTAAAGGAAGTACAGGCTTATGTGCAGCGGATAGCAGAAGTCATTTCAGAAGTAATTGGACTGGATGTCACCATTGTGGACAAGAACTCCATCAGAATCGCCGGTACAGGCAGTTTTGCAAAGCAGATAGGCAAAAGATCCCCCATCGGATCCGCTATCAATATTGTCCGGGAGAGGGGTGAGAGAATATCGATATTCGAACCTGGCAAAGAAGATACCTGTAAAAAATGTAAAATGTTCAACAACTGTAAATCGAGTGCCCGGATGATTAGCCCCATCTTGGTATCGGGTAAAGTGGAAGGTTTCCTGGTGATGGATGCCCTTGACCAAGAACAAAGGAAAAGACTGATATTGGCAGAAGCTAATTACCTGAATTTTATTTCTCAGATGTCGGATCTGATCGCCAACAAATTGGCTCTCAATGTGACCATCAGTAAATTGTCGGCAATTATCAATGCTGTACATGAAGGTATTGTGGCTATAGATGAGACAGGCACTATCACCTCCTGGAATGAGTATGCAACGATGGCTTTGAATGCGCCGGATGAGTATTTAGAAGGCAAAAAAGTGTGGGAAATCTTTAAGTTGAATTTATCTTCAATCAATCATGTGCTGGAATATGGACAGGACATTGTTCATATAGAAATCAAATCAGTTGATGCCCTGGGTGCAAGTACCTATATTGGTGATGTTCATCCGATTTTTTCTCAAGAAAAGATTATCGGGGCTTTATTGGTGTTTAGGGAAATGAAAGAAGTTCACAAATTATATTCCAGATATCTTTCTGGGGGTTCGGATTTTGCTTTCGATGGCTTGATTGGAGACAGCAGCACCATGAAGGCACTGAAGGAAAAGGCTTTAAGGGTGGCCAAGAGCAATTCCACGGTGTTAATTCGTGGTGAAAGCGGCACCGGTAAGGAGTTGCTGGCGAGAGCTATTCATTCCGCCAGTGCCAGGAAAAAAGGGCCTTTTATTGTGATCAATTGTGGAGCCATCCCTGAAACTCTGCTGGAAAGCGAGCTGTTTGGCTATGAGGAAGGGGCCTTTACGGGGGCGAAAAAAGGAGGAAGGCCAGGGAAATTTGAGTTGGCCAATGGAGGCACTTTATTATTGGATGAAATAGGGGACATGCCCTTGCACTTGCAGGTAAAGATTTTACGAGTACTGCAAGATGGAGTGTATTACAGGGTGGGAGGTAGTAAAGAGGAACAGTGCGATGTGCGGATCATAGCCGCCACTCATCGCGATCTGGAAAAGTTGATTGAAGAAGGGAAATTCAGGCAAGACTTATATTTCAGGCTTAATGTGGTTCCGCTGTTTGTTCCTCCCTTAAGGGAGAGAAGAAGCGATATTAAAGTACTGATGGATTATTATTTAAAGCACTACAATGAGGTTCTAGGCAAGCAGGTGATCGATTTTGATCCTGCAGCCAAAAGCTGCCTGATGAGTTATCATTGGCCAGGCAATGTCAGGGAATTACAAAACGTGATCGAGTATGCTATGAACATGGTGGATTCCAACTTTATTACGGTTGAACATCTGCCTCATCAAATCTTGTCCTCTTTATCTGAAAAGCCTCCTGAAAACGGAATCATGCCTTTGGAAAAAGTGGTGGAGCAAGTCTTCAAAGAGGCGGTAAGGCGTTATGGAAAATCGGAGGAGGGGAAGCTGCAAATTGCCAAAGCCCTGGGAGTGAGCCGCTCCACTGTGTACAGAAAGATCAAGGAATATGGATTATAAAAATATAAAAAAAAATATCTGACATAGGGTGTCGCCCCTATTTTTTTATTTTTAGCACTGTTATGTCAAATTGATATAGTGGTGTCTTAATTTCAGACATTTGATCCGATTAGATTCATTCAGCATAAAGCATACAATTCTGCCTTTGTTATCATGTTGGTATCAAATTAACATAAAAAGGGCAAAGCAGATGAAAAAATACGCTGGTACAACCGCTTGTTTGCGAAACTATTTATCTGCAGGTTTTCAAGTGTTAAAACAGGACTAGCAATTACAATACCAATGTTTTCGTGCTTTTCGTTTTATTGCCCAGTTTTTATAAAGTGCTTTTCCGCGGGGGGATCTCTTCAATAAGAACATCATGGTACGATTATTGCTATAGACAATGGTATCCGAGCAATCATTGAAGTTCAGGAGGGGATTACCTGATGCGCTTAAAGAAGAAACAGGATTCGATCAGGATATATAATCGCATAGTAAAAACCGTCTGTGGAGAATGTTTTGTTGGGTGTGGTTTAAAATTTTTTTTACAAGATAACCAAGTGGTAGATATGGCTGGCGATGAAGACCATCCCATCAATAAGGGCTCAATCTGTCCCCGAGGGGCAAAAATAATGGAAAAGCTGAGTGGTCATGGGAATAGTCTGCTTCAGTATCCCATGAAAAAAGCAGGTTTTAATGATGCATACAAGCGTATCAGCTGGGAAGAAGGAGTTGATCATGTTGCCTGCCGGTTGGCAGAAATAAAAGAGGAATTCGGCCCTGATGCTCTTACCATTTTAATTTCAAAACCGGGTAATTTTTCTAACTATTGCTTAGGTTTAAGGTTTGCAAAACTGTTTGGCACAAGTAAAGCAGCTGCTTATGATCCTATGAAGCCCGCCTCAGAATTGGCACGGTTGGCTCTTGGTGGATTTAAAGGAACATTATCAAATCCGCCTCACGACTGGATCAATAGTAAAGTAATTCTCGTTTTGGGATCGGAAATTGCTTCAGAAGTTATATTGATGGGTTATTTATTGGATGCTAAGGAGCGAGGCGCCAAGATAATCTGTGTTGATACCAAATACACTCAGGTCATGACGAAAGCCGATTTTCCCATCTTAATCAAACCCGGTACTTTTCACCTTTTTATGTACGGAATTGTGAACAAAATAATTAGTGAAGGGCAATATGACAATCAACTGTTGGCGCGGTGGACAGAAGGTTTTAGCGAGATTATGAAAGCCAGTATGTCCTATGACCAGATCCCGATTTCGGAGCTATGCGGAGTTCAAAGTGAAATCATTCCAAAATTGAGCGCCCTTTTGACCTTAAATCACCCTATTCAAGTCATCGGGTCGGTTCGAGATGATCAGGTTAATGGGCCTGATGGACTGGCAAGATTGGCCTGGCTATCCATTATTCTGCTGGCAATGAACAATTCCCTTGGAGTGAAAGGCGGGGGATGGAACTGGCTTGGTACAGGAAGCCCTCCTCTTGCTTTTGATGGAGATATCGAGGAGGGACGGGCAGATGACCATTGTTGTGCACTCGTAGAATGGCAGCAAGATTATGGGCGTCTATTGGAGGAAATAATTGAAAAGGATACATGCCAGGCCCTTATTTGGGATGGTCATATTCCGGATGAATTTTTCAGCCAGGAACTGATAGAGGCTCTTTCAAAGTTGAAACTGGTCGTTCATCTTTCGGACCAGGAAAATTTGGCCGGGAAATATGCTCATGTTTCTTTTCCAGTGACCAACTGGCTGGAAGAAGAAGGGCCGGTTTTTTGCTCTCATCATCGTGCTATTCAATGGCGTAACCAAGTTTATCAGACTCCAGGCGAACGAAAACCAGCAGGATTGTTTTGGTTACGGTTGGCAGAGAAAATGGGATATGGCCAATGGTTCCCCTGGAGAGACAACGACAACAGCATCGATATAGTCAGCGCCGCCAATTTTTTTGTACAGCAGACAAACAGCTTGAGCGGCTTTGCTTCCCTGGCTAATACAGATTTGACTGGAGGGGGTATTTTATGGCCCCATCTTTCCGGTCAAGAGGCTGAATTTGCCGACAAAGCTCTAATCAAGGGTAGATGGCTTCTTTATAAATATGATGAAGAATACCCTGGGACAGATCGGAGCTTTCCCACTGATTCGGGAAGAATCAGATTGAGCGGCAAAGCGTATCAAGAAGCGGGATGGGGCGTATCTCCTTTTGGCCCCATTGAAACGGGGCAGCAGGCTTCTAGTCCGCCTGCTTATTCCCTGGTGTATACCTCAGCTCCTGGTTTCCTGGGAGATGCAGGCCGGATAATTGATGGCAGGTATGTGATTGGAGTAAATCCAGCTCATGCGGAAGAATTGGAAATCAGGGACGGAGACAGGATCCTTTTAGAGAAAGGAAACGGGGAAACCTTTGAGGCGCAGGCTTGGGTTACAGACAAGATAGCCTTGCACACCGTAGGGCTGGTTGATCTGGAAGAACCAAGTTACTATGCAAGTTTTTGTTACCGGAAAGGATGGGTTGAAGGTATACCTGTAAATGTGAAAAAACTGGTGGCCGGCAAAAAATAGTCTTCCACTGGCCAAAAGATCGGAAAGGGGACTTTGCTTATGCCTTTAATCATTTCGGCGTCTTGTCTTAGCGGCGAAGAGCCAGTTAGCCAATTATTTGACCCAGTCAGTTTTGCTAAGGATAAGCTAATTATGGTCATAGATGCCGACCGGTGCATTGGCTGTAGAGCTTGCGAAATTCACTGCTGGAATGAACACCGGTTGGAGAGAGAAACAGGGGAAACAAGCGTCCGGATTCTTCATCTTCATACCTCGTCTCCTGATCGGGATGCATTTCTTGGCTCTTATCCATATCCTCATACCTGCTCTCATTGCGAAGAACCTGATTGTGTTAAGTATTGCCCGGCAGGTGCAATCAAAAAAGAAGAAAATGGAATAGTGCAGGTTTACAGAGACAAATGTATCGGGTGCCAGACTTGTTCCACAATATGTCCCAATTATTTCTTCACTTTTAGTAAAAGTTCGGGAAAAACATTGAAATGCGATGGTTGTTTCCTTCGCTTGAAAGAAGGATGGTGGCCTGCGTGCGCAACGAAATGTTCCATGAAAGCCATCTATATCGGATACCCCGATGAAATTGCTCGCATCCTTAAAGAGAAAATGGCCAACGGCGATCAAAGCTACATGATTGGAAATATCAGGGAAGGGGAGAAGGCCTGTGGCTAAAAAAAAGGTGATAATCATCGGCGCCGGACACGCTGGTCTAAGTGCTTATGAGGTGTTGGCCAGGAAAAGTGATTTGTGTCAAGTGACCATTGTGTCTGAAGAGTCGCATTTGCGTTATTCTCCAACCGATTCATCTTCTCTTCTCACAGATTTGGCAGGGCTATATCCTCTTTACGGGTTACCTCTTTCACCTTTCTTAAAAGCGGAAAAGGTCAGTACTGGTAAAAACGCGCTGGGCGAAGAACAAGCATATCCTGCCAGTGATTGTAACCATCTTATCTTAAAGAAAAGAGCAATTAAGATTATTCCCAGGGAAAAAAAGGTTCTTTTGGAAGATGGCACTTATTTAAGTTATGAGGCCTTAATAATCTGTACAGGTGCGCGACCTTCTCCTTTTTCCGCGCAGTGGCAAGAGGCAGCAAATGTTTTCAGACTGCAGTCCCAGGTTGATGTGGAAAAGGTTTTGGCTGTTGCCAAAGATGCCAGGAAAGCGGTGATTATCGGAGCAGGCGCTGTGGGAATTGAAGCAGCATTAAGCCTGGTTAAGCAGGGTCTGGAGGTTGCTGTGGTTGAGAAAACAGACCAGGTAATGCCCGGTTACTTTGATAGTGAAGCAGGGAAAGCTATTCAATCACTGCTGGAAACCAAGGGACTTCGGTTTTACTTAAACAGCACGATCGCAAACATGAGACAGGATGAAACAGGTCGGGCTTGCTCTGTTTTCCTGGCAGATGGGAAAGAAATGAGTTGTGATCTGGTGGTTGTTGCCACCGGGGTGCAAGCCAATACCGACCTCGTTAGAGACAGCGGCATAGAAATCAACCGAGGGATTCTGGTCAATGAGCGGATGGAAACCAGTTGTCGGGATATATATGCTGCAGGCGATGTGGCTGAAGCAAAAGGGATTTTTCCAGGGGAGAAGACCTTTTTACCTACTCTGATAGATGCTGTTGAACAAGGCAGGATAGCGGCGATGAATATCTTGGACTCAAATTCTGCCCCCTGTTATCAGGGTGGGCTCCCTCTTCATGTATTAACCTTGGATGATAACATTCTGTTTTCCTTAGGAGCAGTGATCAAGACCGATCAATATGAAGTCCATTCTTATATATCTCCTGAAAGAAGCCATTATCTTAAGCTTGTCTTTGATTACGACCGGCTGGTAGGTGCTGTGGGTGTAAATTTTCGTTTACCGGTGGGAGTAATTCGCCAGTTGATTTTGAAAAAGGTCTATCTCGGTAATTATAAGAGCTGTCTTTTGGAAAAACCCTGGGCGCCGGATGTGTGGATCAGTACTGCATTGGCAAGACTCTGGCAGAATTCACACTAGGGGAGAAAGACTATTCAATCAGGAGGGTCGTTTTTATGTCCGCTATCGAGAGATTGAAAGAAAAAAGTCTGGATCTAATCAATGAAAAGTTACGCAAAGGCACAGCGGTGGTTATGACGGCGCATGATTTTAAAGAGAGTGTAAGAAAAGGAAAAAAATATTCTATTCATGACATAGATGTGGTCACTACAGCTACGATGGGGGTTATGTCGGGAACCTCTGCCGTATTGAATGTTCCAGTTACAGAACCTGGTATATTTACACGAGCTAGAAAGATTTTTCTAAATGGAGTGCCCGGTTTTCCTGGACCTGCTCCCAACGAGCGGTTGGGAGAAGTAGACTGCGTGGTCTATGGAACCTCACACAGCATTTATGACGAGCGTTACGGGGGAGGACATCTTTTTTATGACCTGGTAAGACGATGCCCGGTTAAAGTGGAAGTGCATTCTGATGACGGGAGGGTGTTTACTAATACCATTACCCTTGACCAAATGGAATTTGCGCGTATCTACAGTTTTCGCAACTGTTTTAAGAGCTACAACTCCTTTACCAACGTCAAAACCGGCGCCTATTATCCGAGTATCTTCTCCTACCGTCCCATGGAACCAAATTGGGGTTTGACGGTGGTGGGCTGCGGTGAAGTCAATCCAATTGAAAACGATCCCAAATTGAGGCATATCAAGCCGGGTATCAGGATACTGGTCAACAATGCGCCGGGAATAGTCATTGGTACGGGGACGCGCAGTACTGCCCATAAGCCCACCTTGTCGCTGGTTGCTGATATGCACGCCATGGATCCCGAATTTATGGGTGGATTTATTACCAGTGCCGGTCCTGAAGTGGTAACATCCGTTGCAGTCCCCATTCCCGTAATTGATGAACAAACCCTTCAAGATTTAATGGAAAGCCTGGACGAAAATATCGAAGCTCCTATCAGTGATATTTCCGACCGGAAACCGATCGCCAAAGTAACTTACGCGGATTTGTGGCAGGGCCGCGATCTGGAAATAGAGTATGACCAGGATGATTGCATCAACTGTTCTTTTGGCTGTATTGCCGAATATTACTGTCCTGCCGGTGCCATTTCCTGGCGGGAAAAAAAACGTGATGAAAGCAAATGCGCCAGGTGTGGTGCCTGCACTGTCAATTGTTTGGGCGGAGCATTTAAAGCCAATATGGGCTGCATATGGCTGAATGGTAAAGAGATCCCGATTGTTTTCCGCCAAGGCAATCGCTTTAAAGCGCTCAGACTGGCGGAGAAACTTAAAGAAGATGTGATCAGCGGCAAATTCTTGATCAATTCGGCAGAGGATCTCTTGGTTAACGTTTTTCGCTAAGATTAGTCAACTATTGTCACTTGGCAGCAAGTGAAAGTGCAAGTCATCACAACAACTAATTGAAAGACGGAGGGGATAAGGATGGATGCTCTTGGGCTGACCAGATTGGAACCCGCTTTCCTGAAAGAAATTGAAGAGAATATGCTTCAGCAGGATGAAAAAAAGGCAAATTTTTATTACTGCCTTTCTTGCAGCACTTGTTTTAGCTGTTGTCCCTATACTAATGTCCACGAGAACATGAACCCGCGAGTTTTCATGCGGAAAATCATTTTGGGGATGAAAGAAGATGTGTTGCAGGATCCTTTTATCTGGAATTGTACAGCCTGTGGGCGATGCACCATGACCTGTCCCCAGCATATTGATTTGCCGTCCCTGATTCGAACTGTCAGAGGTAATTTTGGCCTGACTGCACCGGGATTTGTGCAAAAAGTGGTGGACGATCACCTGAGAACAGGGAACCAGATGGAAGTTAGTGAGGATGATTATTTGGAAACCCTGTCCTGGATGGAAGAAGAGCTGCAGGAAGCAGTTGGGGATGAAAAAGCCAAAATTCCTATTGACAAAAAAGGGGCCAAGTATCTTTACGTGATTAATCCGCGGGAAGTTAGGTATTATCCCATGGATATTCAGATTGCGGCAAAAATTTTCTGGGCGGCGGGAGAAGACTGGACCATGAGCAGCAAAAATTGGGATGGTACCAACTGGGCTGTTTTTAATGGCCGTGATAACGAAGCTGCTACAATTGCCCGAAGGATGCTGGAAGAAATTCGGCGTTTGGAGATAAAAAACCTGCTGATTACCGAGTGTGGCCATGCTATTTGGGCTCACATCAAGGGGGCTCCTCTTTGGCTGGGAGAAAAGCCTTATGAGGTTTTTAGCGTCCTGCAGTTGATTGAAAAATATCTGGAGGAAGACCGAATTAAGGTGGATCCCACCAGGAACAGTGAACCTGTTACATTACATGACCCTTGTAATTTGATCCGTAAGTCTGGAATTCCCGGCATCACGGAAACACCTCGCAAGATCTTGAAAAAGGTGGTTACCGATTTTCGGGAAATGTGGCCCAACCGGGAATATAACTACTGCTGCGGAGGGGGTGGAGGAGCCGTGGGCATGGGGTCAGATTACAAGAGAGAAGTGCGGATGAAAAAAGGGCTAATAAAAGCTGAACAGATCAGGCAGACCGGTGCCAAGATAGTTGTCACCCCATGCCACAACTGCTTTGACCAGTTAGAAGACATCAATAAAGAGTTTGACCTGGGCATCAAAGTGGTTCAAGTCTCTAGCCTGGTAAATAACGCTCTCGTACTACCCTGATCATGAGGATAAGGAACTAATGGCTATGGATGAATTTGCCAGTCGCTTACACAAAACTGTATACAGAGAAAAGCCAACGACCAAATCCAGTGTGACCAACCACGCCCTGGGAATATGCTTTAATCTGGAAGTGGAACAGACCAAGCTCTTTATAGCTGCCAACCTGGATCTTTATGATGAAGCAAAAAAAGCGGTATTGAAGTACCGCAAGGACATTGTGGACTATATAGCAACTCACCCCAGCTTTTTAACCAGCCTGGTGCCTATCCAGGTATATCCGACTGCTCCCGGCATTGTACAAGCGATGGCTTCGGCTTCCCAACGGGCAGGGGTTGGTCCCATGGCTTCGGTGGCAGGGGCTATAGCGGAAAAAGTTGCAATTGAATTGCTCAATCATTCTTCGGAGGTAATCGTAGAGAACGGGGGAGACATTTATCTTTCGTCACTTCAGCCAATAAAGGTGGGTCTATATGCGGGGAAATCCCCTTTAAGCATGCAGCTGGCCCTGGAAATTGATCCCGATCAGATGCCTTTAGGCATATGCACTTCCGCAGGTACAGTAGGACCTTCCCTAAGCTTTGGGAGTGCCGATGCAGTATGCGTAGTTAGCCGTTCAGCAATAGTTGCTGATGCCTATGCAACTGCCATCGGAAACATGATCCGTTCGATGCAAGACATCGACAAAGGGATAGAAGTAGCCAGAAGAAACTGTCATGACATTATTGGACTGGTTATAGTTTTTCGTGAATATCTTGCCATGTGGGGAGGTATAAAAATGGTGCCTATTTAAAAGCTTGTTGCAGATGTAAAAAGCGGGCTTAACTGAGAAAAAGGAGGTCATAGTATGCCCAGGGGAAGATTTAGGGGAATGTGCTTCATTGGGGTTATATTGCTTTGCTTATTTCTCATTGCCGGTTGCGGAGGAGGCGGGGAGCAACAAGCACCGGAGAATGCAGCAGCGCCCCCGGATACTTTTAAGATCACCATTGCTTACTTGGTAGGTGATCAGCTTCACCAATACGCTCTTCCCATAGCACTGGAAAAAGGTTATTTTGCCGAAGAGGGAATCGAGGTGGAGTTAAAGGAATTCCAGGCAGGAGGCATGGTTACCCAGCACTTTCATGAGATTGACGTGGGCCTCATCGGGATGAATCCTGCCATCATCGGAAGATCGCAGGGTCTCGATCTGGTAGTGTTCCAGAGTTTAAATCACGGAGGATCTTCCCTAGTAGTTCATCCATCCATCACAAAATTTGAGGATTTGGACGGAAAAGAGGTTGCAACTCCGGGAGTGGCTGCTATTCAGCATAACATCTTTACCATGTTTGAGGAAAAGTATGGTATCACAGCGAAAAAAATTACGGCCAAGGTAACGGATATGCCCATTTTTGCTCAAAAAGATGAGATCAAAGGCGCTATTGCTTGGGAGCCGTGGCCTACTTTGATTATGGAGATGGCTGACTGGAAGCAACTGCTTTCTTCCAACGATATGATGGAGAACCAGCAGTGTTGTACCTGGGTAACAAGCACCGCATTTATGGAAAAAAATCCGGAGATTATTGAGAAATTGGTAAAAATTAATATTAAAGCAACCAAGTATGTCAGGGATTATCCGGAGGAAGCTGTTAAGATTATAGCCAAGCATGCCGGCCGGGACGAAAGCACAATAGCAGCGGCCATGCCAAACATGATTTACCCTTGGCCGCCAAAAGTAAATGAGGCCTCCAGCAAGTTGATGATCGAAAATCTTATCCAACAGGAAATCATTGAAGCCAAATCCATTGTGCCAGATTTGGATACTTGGTATAAAGGGTTAATTGATGAGAGGGTTCTGGATCGAATTATTGCGGAAGGCTATTTGGATCTGATCGAAAAAGAAGGCGTTCCGAAATAATTCCAGAGCTTTATCGCACGGACGGCCATGTCGTCTTCCAAGAAATAGAATTGAGCGAGCTCTGGGAAGTCTTTTGCATATCGGTAGAAGTTGCCAAGCATAATGAAATAGGAGCATTCCTGTAATGCTTAAGAACGATCTTTGAAAAAAGGGACGCCCATCAATACAATTGAATTGTGCTGATCAGGAACAGAAAGGCACAAAACAAGAGATTGAGGAGGCGTCCCTATATGAAAAGTACACAAAACGAGAAGATTTCGCAAATCAAATTTGAAACTCTGGTCGTTGGAATTGACATTGGTAAAGAGATCCACTATGCAAGAGCCTTTGATTACAGAGGGATAGAGCTGGCCAGGCTGCTGAAATTTAGCAACACAGACCAAGGATTTCAACGTTTGGATCAGTGGATGCGTGATATATGTAAGCAGCAAGAGAAGACTGAGATCATTGTCGGCTTTGAACCCACGGGACATTACTGGTTTACGCTAGGAGATCATCTCAAACGCCAAGGCCACAAACTGGCCATAGTCAACCCGTTCCACGTCAAGCGAACCAAAGAACTGGATGACAATAGCCCTACCAAGAACGACCGTAAAGACCCGAAAACTATCGTCATGTTGGTGAAAGATGGACGTTAGCGGGAAGTGTACATACCCGACGACATCTATCGAGAACTAAGAGAGGAGGTATCAGGACGGGAACGGCTGCAGGAGCAATTGACTTCTATCTACAACAGGGTCGTTAGATGGCTTGACATCCGGTTTCCGGAGTTCACAACAGTCTTCAAGGACTGGAGAAGAAACGCGGCATTGATAACCCTGAGAAGCCTTCCAACACCAGAGAAGATCATGGAAATGGGTGTTGATAAGATTGTAGAGACGTGGAGAAAGCAGATGAAGCGCGCCAGTCTAAAACGTGCAGAAAGACTGGTAAAAGCGGCAAGCAGAAGCGTAGGCCGAACTAGCGGTAAAGTGGCCTCCGAGGCCAGTTTACAAAACCTGCTAGCAGAATATGGCCTGTACTGTCAGCAATACGACAAGCAAGAACAGCTCATGCAAGGACTGCTGATGCAAGTACCTAATGCTGACAAACTCCTGGATATCAAAGGTGTGGGCCTAATCACAGCAGCCACCTTTGTCGGCGAAGTAGGCGATATCAGTAGATTCCAAGATCCCAGGCAAATACAGAAGCTGGCTGGGCTCAATCTGGTAGGGAACAGTTCCGGCAAACACAAGGGAAAGACCACTATCAGCCGTAGAGGTAGAAAACGCCTGAGACACAGCACTAACCAAAGGCGTTGATTACAGCCCGGAGAAGATGCTGGGGGACATGAATCAGTCAATTAGAGTAGCTGCCTAGAAGGCCTCCATAACGATTGTTATCGCGTCATTGCCAGCATAAGATGGCTACCCGCAGTCACTTAAGAGCAGCGATGAACGAAGTTTCAAGAACCAAAAAATCACGAGGGAGCCGGGACAGTCAGGTTGAATTTCACCATAAGGGCAATTGACCCCGCTTAGGAGCATGACTGACGTTCCACCTCTTGGATAGGCAGGACGAAGGAATTAAGGGCATTAGACCCAGGAAGACATGGGAGGGTTGCTGCCAGGAGATGGTGTGGAACCCCACTGGCCACAATACAAGAAACCAAGCGGCTTAGCGGAGCGTACTCACCATCACCCATAATTACACATAGATGTAACAAACAAGAGATGGGCTGTCCGAAACAAAATGAAATCGTGAGAAAACAAGCGATATCGAAAGTATAGCTTAGTTTATTAAAGGAGGGTAATGTCGCATGTCTAAAACAGAAACCAGCTCTTCACCACAAAATGAAATTATTGTTAGTACTAAGGCCCAGGAGAGTTTTTATGAGAAATATATTAAGAGTGACTTGACATTTAATATTTTGGTTATTATCGCTTTTGTGGCTTTATGGACTTTTGTAGCTAAACTGGTCAACTCCATGTTTGTTCCTACCCCGCTTGCGGTATGGGAATCATTTTTAAAACTTCTTTCCCATGGTGATGTTGAAGGATATACATTAGGCAATCATATTTACGCCAGTGTTATCAGGATCTTGGCCGGCTTTTTTCTTGCGTGTCTAATCGGTATTCCCCTGGGTTTATGGATGGGGCTAAATTATAAATTGTATACCCGCTCCAGAGCTCTCATTGAGCCTATTCGTTTTATTCCTCCTATTGCCTGGATCCCCATGGCCATTGTCCTGCTGGTAGGATTTTCCAGATATGCTTTTTTGATCTGGTTAGGGGCTTTTTTCCCTATTTTCATCAACACTTTAACGGCCATACCGCGGGTGAACCCTGTTTATGTTAACGTGGCCAAAGTAGTTGGTGCCTCAAGAGGTCTAATCGTCAGAAAAATTATCATACCCTCTGTCCTGCCTGACATTATTTCCGGAATGCGCGTAGGGCTGGGAGTGGGCTGGATGTGTATTGTGGCGGCGGAAATGATCGGCGGTGAGGCTGTGGGCGTTGGCCGTTTGATTCTAAAATATGCTGAGCTCCTCAGGCTGGGCGAAGTAATCGTGGGGATGCTCATCATCGGGATTTTGGGATTCGCCATGAATGAAATTATTCTGAGGGTAGAGAAAAGGCTATTTAGATGGAGATGGGAAGTTAGCTTGTAAATCGCAGTAATTGGAACATTAGAAAATTCGGATCAATGTATGAACCTGTGAATAGACTCCCTGGAGGTTATTAAAGATGCCAAAAGAAAAAATTAGAGTAGAGGCGGATAAGTCTTTCGGCGCTGCCCATATTCTAGACAATATTACTTTTTCTGTAGCGGAAAACGAGTTTTTGTGTATTGTTGGACCCGGCGGTTGCGGCAAAACGGTATTGATGCAGATTGTGGCAGGGTTGATACCTCCCACCCACGGAAAAGTGACTATTGACGGCGAGAAACTGGACTGTACTAAACATAAAATAGGTATGGTCTTTCAAGAGCCGTCATGCTTGCCCTGGCTTACGGTATGGGAGGATATCAAATTTGGCTTGGATATTAACAAGGTTGACCAGGCTGAGATTAATAAAAGAGTGTCGAAGCTTCTTGAAATTGTCGGACTAAAAGGTTTTGAAAATTATTATCCTCATCAGATCTCGGGCGGCATGAAACAAAGGGTAGCCATCGCCAGGGCTTTTGCCACCCAACCTGACCTTTTAATTATGGATGAGCCTTTTGGGCATTTAGATGCTCAGACCCGCTACTACATGCAAATAGAGGTCCTGAGAATCTGGCAAGAAATGAAAACCACTGTAATATTTGTTACCAACAATATTGAAGAAGCTCTCTATTTGGGGGAACGGATTCTGGTTCTTTCGCCTATACCGGCAAAAATCAAGGCGGAAATAATTGTTGATCTCCCCCACCCTCGGGATATTACAGACAATACCTTTTTACAGCTAAGGAAGGAAATAACCGATTATTATGAGGTGAAATTATGAAACAGTTAAACAACGGGACACCCAAAATTAAGTTTACTAATTTCACCAAATGCTTTGGAGATCTTGTAGTGCTGAACAACTTGAATTTTGTGGTGGAGGAAAATGAGTTTCTCTGCATAGTGGGTCCTACCGGCTGTGGTAAAACGACTCTGTGCAATTTAGTGTCCACTTTACTGGCTCCCACCAGCGGTAGCATTGAAATAGACGGCCAACCGGCCGATCCTGCCAAACACAATATCAGCTATGTATTGCAAGAACCTTCCTGCTTGCCTTGGCTCAATTTGGAGGAAAACATTGCGTTTGGACTGCGCATAAAGAAATACGATGAAAAGGTTATCAAGGAGAAAGTTAGTAAAATAATTGATCTGGTCGGCCTGACAGATTTTAAGAGCCACTATCCTCATGAGATATCGGCAGGGATGAAGCAAAGGGCGGCCATAGCCAGAGCCTTTGTAACGGAACCTGATTTGCTGTTAATGGATGAGCCATTTGGCCAGCTGGATATCAAAACCAGGTTTCATATGATGGACGAGGTTTTAAAACTATGGCGTGAAATCAAATCCACGATTATTTATGTTACTCATAACTTGGAGGAAGCAGTGTATTTGGGACAAAAAATCATGGTGCTGTCCCAAAAACCCACTTACATTAAGGAAATAGTCCCGGTAAAACTTCCCCATCCAAGGGATTATGCTGATCCTGAGTTTATTGAAATTAGAAAATATGTCACGGAGCTTGTTAAATGGTGGTAACAATACTCTGCTCTTGGTTACTTCCGGTTCTGGAAGGAGCTCAAACTAGGAGGGTTGGTCATTGATAAGCACGGAAAAAGAGAAGTATTTTTTAGATCGATTAGCCAAGGGAGTAGTTGAATTTAATGAAGAAGAGGTTAGGGCAGCTGTAGAAGAAGGCTTAGCTAATGGGCTGGATCCTCAAAAAGCCATTTTTGAAGGACTTTTAGTAGGGATGCAAAAAGTTGGAGAGCTTTATGAGAAATTGGAGTACTTTGTACCGGAACTCTTGATGTGTTCTGATGCATTGAATGTGGGGCTGGACATACTGAAACCTCGTGAAACGATTATTAGCGTCGTTTCAGGCCTAGGGGAGGGCATTGTTTATGTGGGAGCAGGATATAACAACGTCTTACCTGCAGTTGTCAGGGGAGTTGATTTGGTTTATCCTGCTGATTTCTCCCCGCATTTGCCAAGTTTTTCACAAGAAGATAATGAGGATTTCATAAGACAATTAGACAAATTAGAGGTCAAAGATATATGGAATGATCCGTTGATCAATGCTTTTATCTTGGTCGCTGAAGAAGTAAGGTCTTCCCTAAAAGACAATTTTGTAATCGCTCCTTTGACCTGGGGACCCTTTACTCTGGCCGGTCAGTTGATTAGCCCTGAGCTGTTAATGAGGAAGATTATTAGATCACCTGAAATTGTTAATACAATACTTGATTTCGCTATTGAAGTCGTTCATGAGTTTTATCGCCCCTTTGTTGAAAAAAAGCTTGTTGATATGATTTACCTGCCTGAACCGTTAATGTCAGGTGATATGATTTCTTACAAATTATTCGACAAGTTTGCCAAACCGGTTTTGGAAAGATTCTTTCAATCTTATAAAATTCTAGGGTTGCCAACGATGGTCCATATTTGCGGCATATTAACAACAAAACATTTAGAAATCCTCAATGACATTAAAGGTTTAGACGTTATTAGTATTGATAGTAAAGTACCCTTAAAAAATGCCAGGTTAATTCTTCAAGATAAATGCATAGCAGGTAATTTTGATACGCTGCAGTTAGATCAGGCTTCAGAAGAGGAAATTATCGTAAGACTGGGACAAATGCTGGAGGAGATGGAAGGACATAGTCGTTATATTGTCATGCCTGCCTGCGATTTATCACCCAGTACACCTTATTCCAATGTCAAGACATTTTTTCAGTATGTAAGAAATTACCAGGTCGTTTCTTAGGACAAACTGGGATAGATAGGGAAAAGAGCTAAAAGTAGGTTTCTTGAAGGGCTTACTTTGCGCGGGATCTGATGGCAGCGGGTTAGCTTTGACTTTATCAGGAATTAAGGGGGTGAGAGATGGCAAATGGAAAAACAGGATCGGCAGTAGTGTTTTGGTAATGAACTTGGGGAAACAGGCAGGTATTAGGTATACCGTATATATTTGAGGAGGGTTGATATTAATGACTCGAAAAGGGATCAAAATGCGCGAAAGGATTTTTTGAGTTTTGCTGCATTTGGTGGCGCCGTTTTTGTCATTAGCCCTTTGAGTCTCGTCGGGTGCTCTTCTAAAGAATCCGGTACTGGAACAAGTAAAGTTGGTCCAAGCGAATCTGAAGTTGTTGAGAAAAAAGAAGCAAAAATAGCCTTTTTAGTGGGAGCTCAATTACACCAGCCGACGCTGCCTATTGGTATAGCAAAGGGGTATTTTGAAGAGGAAGGCCTGCAAGTGAATAAACTGGAGTTTTCATCAGGCGGAAATGTCATTCAACAAATCGGAGAATTGGATTTTGCCATGATAGGCATTAACCCGGCAATGATTGCCAAGGCCCAGGGTAGCGATGTGGTTGTCTTTGCCAACCTGCACCAAGGTGGTTCCGCCCTGGTTGTAGATCCCTCAATTAGTAAATTTGAAGATCTAAAAGATCAACCGGTTGCTACACCAGGTGCGGCATCAATCCAGCATAATCTCTATACCATGCTGGAAGAGAAATACAATACCCCGACCAAAAAGATTACAGCCAATGTTACTGATATGCCCATATTTGCCATGAATAAGGAAATAAAAGGCGCGATTGCCTGGGAGCCAATTACTACTCAAATTGTTGAGATGGCAGGTTTTAAAGTTTTGTTTAATTCCCAGGATATAATGGAAAACCAGCAGTGCTGCGTATGGGTTACCAGCAAAGATGTAATTGAAAATAATAGAGAAATGGTGGAAAAAATTACCAAGATCAATGCAAAGGTAACCAGGTTTATGCTGGATCATCCTGAAGAGGCAATTGAAATTATTGCCGAATCTTCTGGAAGGGATTTGAGCACCATAGCGAAGGCGTTTCCGAATATGGTTTATCCCTGGCCGCCACGGGTTGATCGCCAATCCTCAATGGTACTTCTTGATGCATTGCTGAAGCGCGACGTCATTGAGAAAGATTTAGTGCCGGATATGGATGCTTTTTGGAAAGAATTTTATGATGAGAGTTTTGAACAGAATTTGATTGATTCCGGATATATCGCAGAGTTGGAGAAAGCATCAAAGGCTTGATTTATCCGCAAGAATTTTGCTGAAGCGCTAATCAAACCTGTTTAACCGGTTAATCATACCGAGATGAGGAGCGGCAAACAGTGCTAATGTATTTGAATTGAAATTATGTAAAGGAGTAAGAACTAAATGGCAAAAGTAAGAATGACCCCCAGTGAAGCCATCGTGGAACAACTGGTAGCAGAAGGAGTGGAATACTGTGCCGGGATTGTGGGCTCAGCCTTCATGGATATGCTGGACCTCTTTCCCACCGCCGGTATCAAATTCATCCCCGTGCGCGATGAACACACCGCCGGCCACATGATGGACGCCTACGGCAGAATAAGCGGCAAAATCGGCGTCTGCACCGGTCAAAACGGTCCCGGTATCACCAACCTGGTCACCAGCGTGGCCACCGCCAACCATGCCCACACCCCCATGGTCATTTTAGGCCCCTCCGCCGGCAGCGCCACCGTGGGCTGGGACGGCTTCCAAGAAGCGGATCAGGTGGCCATCTTCAAACCAATAACCAAAGCAGCCTTCAGAATACCGCACCCCAGCCGGGCGGCAGACTGTGTCAGGACCGCCTTCCGGATCGCCTATGCCCAAAGAGGGCCCGTCTATCTGGATATCCCCAGAGACTACTTTTACGGCGAACTGGAAGACGAGATACTGCCGCCGGAAAAATACCGGGCCACCACCAAACAAATCCCGGACAAAGCCATTCTGGAAAAAGCAGCAAAAATTCTCGCCGAAGCCCAAAACCCGGTCATCATCTCCGGTAGAGGAGCAGTGGACGCAGACGCCATAGACGTCATCGCCCAGATAGCCGAATACTTAACCGCCCCGGTAGCAGTCTCCTACCTGCACAACGACGCCTTCCCCAGCAACAACCCCTTCTGGGTGGGCCCCATCGGCTACATGGGCTCCAAAGCAGCCATGAACTCCATCAAAGAAGCGGACGTGATCTTTGCCGTCGGCACCAGGCTCTCCGTCTTTGGCACCCTGCCCCAATACGACATCACCTACTTCACCGGAAAGCAAAAAATCATCCAGATCGACATTAACCCCCTCCAGATCGGCCGGAGGCACCCGGTAGAAGTAGGCATCGTGGGGGACGCCAAAATCGCCGCCCAAGAGATCCTGAACATCCTCAGAGCAAAAGGATCTAGACCCGTCAACCAAGAAAGGCTGGCTGCCATCAAAGAAAAACAAGAAGCCTGGGACAAAGAAATCAAAGAACTGGCCATGAAAGACGGCAACCCCATCAACCCCCGGAGAGCCCTCTACGAAATCGCCAACTTCATGCCGGAAGAAACCATCGTCACCACCGACATCGGCAACGTCTCCTCCACGGCTAACAGCTACCTGAGATTCACCAAGCCGCGTAAACACGTTGCCTGCCTGACCTTCGGGAACACGGGCTTTGCCTATCAAGCCGCCTTGGGCGCCAAACTGGCCAGTCCCGAAAGTCCTGTTCTCGCCATAGTGGGTGACGGGGCCTGGGGCATGAGCTTCTACGAAGTCATGACCGCCGTCGAACAAAACCTGCCCATCATTGCCTGCGTCTTCAACAACGGCGCCTGGGGAGCGGAAAAGAAAAACCAAGTCGACTTCTACAACAACCGTTTTGTGGGAGCGGACATCAAAGCCCCCAGCTGGGCCAAGATTGCGGAAGTCATGGGCGCCAAAGGAATTAAGATTGACAAGCCGGAGAACATCAAGGATGCCTTGGACGAAGCCTTCCGTTCGGAAGTGCCGGTGGTGTTGGAATTCATGGTAGACGGCAGCATCCTGGCGCCTCCCTTCCGGAAAGACGCCCTGGCTATGCCTACCCGCTTGCTGCCCAAGTATGCTCATTTGGATCATAGGAATTGGTAATCTCTGAGGAAAAACAAAAGTGAACAACGGTCTAGCCCCTGGGTGATTTTCGGAAGGGGGCAAGAGCCGTGGTAATTTTTTGGCGCTATATAGTGATTATGGGTATATTTTGCCAGCAAAGGAGGTCAAGAATTGAACCAGATTCCCTGTCTCAATTCTTTTACATCTTATGATGAAGCGACGAAATACATCACCGATGAATGTCTTTTGTTGTATCAAGAAAAAGACAGGGTACAGCCTACAGAGCTGGCAATCCATTTAATGGAGTTTCCCGCTTTAAAGATGCATTGTCCACAGCATCATTATCTGATTTCTGCGGTGATGCTTACCGCTGCCTACAAGGCACAAGGTAGGCCTGCTGAAATATTAAGGGATGGTTTAATTGAGGCCATGTTGCGTGCAAAAAATGTATTGCATGGTTTTTGTGGGTTTTACGGAAGCTGTGGTGCTGCGGTAGGGCTCGGTATCTATGCCAGCATTTTAACCAATACTACGCCTTACTCTGTTGAAAGCTGGTCTCTGGCCAATAGGATCGTCGCTGAAAGCTTGTTGAAGATCTCGGGAATCAACGGACCCCGTTGCTGCAAACGAAATAGCTATATAGCACTTCAGCTGGCGGAGATCTTTACTCGAGAAAAATTTGGTATAGATTTAGGAAGGACGGAAAAAATAACCTGCACACACTTTCATCGCAACGAGGAATGTAAAAAGCAAGAATGTCCCTATTTCCCACTAGGATAAAGAAAAAGATTTTCTGCTTGTTCATCACAGTTATTACCTGGCCCTCAAAAAAATCAAGCGGGGAGGTGGGTTGTTCAGATGTACACAATTGATCTCTCCGCAAAAAAATCAAGCGGGGAGGTGGGTTGTTCAGATGTACACAATTGATCTCTCCGCAAAAAAATCAAGCGGGGAGGTGGGTTGTTCAGATGTACACAATTGATCTCTCCGCTTGATTAGAAGTTTGTTATTATTAAAAACAGTGTTCAGGCAGTTTAAAAGTAACGTTTCAGCAGGCCTGCCAGGGCTCTGGCATGGCGGGCTTCATCCCGGGAAGATTCATCAAAAAAGTCATGGGCCTGGTCAATGTTTTCCTCCTTAGCTTGAAGAGCAACTTTGCGTTTGCCTTTGTTGGACATGATTTCTCCTTGCAGCATGTTCTCCAAGTTTTCTTTGGTGCTTTCCGCAATCAATCCATTCATTTCAGCAAAATGGGCGGCGTGTTCAGCTTCTTCCCAGGCAATTTTCTCCAAGACCAAGGCAATTTCCGGATAACCTTCACGATTAGCTTGACGAGCCATGGCTAAATACAGTCCCACTTCTTTGGTCTCGCCCTTAAAGTTGGCTTCCGTTGCCTCTTCTAATGGGGTTCCCTTGGTAATACCGATTTTGCTTTCATTGACTAATTCCATTACTAATCCTCCTTATACAGTAATAATAATTGTTATCATTAATATACAATCATTTTTTTCTTCTGTCAAGGGATTTGGGGCAAATTTTTATTAAAATAATTCCTCGAATCTAAAAATGAGTATGAAGAAATGATTGCAGGGAAAAATATTTATGGCAAAAATCATTGAAAGTTTACCGAAAGAAGATGTTACTTGCGAAACCAGCCGGGGAAGGAGGTATCCATTTTGAAAAAATCAAAGGGTGAAGGGGCTAACCATCCGGAAGAAGATCAATTTTTTGAAGGGAAAATAGGCTCTGGATTTATGTCAACTATTGAGGGGCAGCCATTTTTGAAAGATACCGTTGAAATGAAGAAAAGGCAGAAAGGAAATAAAGCCGGAAAGTTTGCCAGCGGCAGACGACAGGGTAACCGTTGAACCCAGAGGCGTTCCTGGAAAAAAAGGGACGCCTTTTTGTTATCCTGACAGCATCTTTTTTGCTTTGGACTAGCTGGATATGCTTGTTTCAGGGTCTTATTGTTTCAACCGCCAATAAGGGAGTATCACAGAAGAAAAGGGAAGGGTAGTAGGCTTTTTTGTCGAAGTTAATTGATGAAAAAAGGTCTGCAGAAAGAAGGTTTTACTTATGGCTGGCAATTTTGTCCATTTACATGTTCATACGGAATACAGTTTACTGGACGGAGCTTGTCGCATCAATGAGCTTTTGCAATCTGCCGCTGAGAAAGGATTGCCGGCTTTAGCGATCACTGACCATGGCAACATGTATGGAGTGATCGATTTTTATAAAGAAGCCCGAAAGCTGGGTGTAAAACCCATCATTGGTTATGAGGCGTATTTGGCGGAGCGGACCCGGCATCATCGAGAAGGTAAAAAAGATGACAGCCCCAGTCACCTCACCCTCTTGGCCAAGAACATGAAGGGCTACAAAAATCTGTTGGTTCTGGCCAGCAAGGCTTTTTTGGAAGGTTTTTATTACAAGCCCAGGATTGATTGGGAACTTTTACAAGAGCACCATGAGGGATTGATTGTCTTGAGCGGCTGCCTGGCAGGGGAAATCCCCCGGCTTCTTGCCCAGGACAGGTATGAAGAAGCTGTGCAGGTGACCAGGCGCTATCTGGATCTATTTGGTAAAGGAAATTTTTATCTGGAGCTGCAGGATCATGGGATGCAGGAGCAGCAGTATGTTAATGCCCGGCTGGTTCGCTTGGCTAAAGAAACCGGTGTGCCCTTGGTAGTGACTAATGATGTGCACTACATTGAAAAGGAGCAGGCAGAGGTACACGATGTGCTGTTGTGCATTCAGACGGGGAAAACTCTGCAGGATCAGGATCGGATGCGTTTCCCCACCGATGAGTTTTATTTGAAAACCAGGAGCCAAATGGAAGAGCTTTTCCCCACCCTGCCGGAGGCTCTGGACAATACACTGGTGATAGCGGAGCAGTGCCATTTGGAATTGGAATTCGGCAAGCTGCATTTGCCTGATTATGAGGTTCCTCCGGGTTATGATGCGGACAGCTATTTAAAGGAGTTGTGTTTCCAGGGTCTGGCCAGCCGCTATCCGGAAATTACCCAGGAAATCAAAGAGAGAATAAATTATGAACTGCAGGTTATCAGTCAAATGGGTTATTCGGGTTACTTTTTAATCGTTTGGGATATGATCAACTTTGCCCGGAAAAGAGGCATTCATGTGGGCCCGGGCCGGGGGTCTGCTGCCGGTAGTCTGGTGGCCTACTCTTTAGGTATTACCGATATTGATCCTTTGCGTTATGGACTGATTTTTGAACGGTTTTTAAATCCTGAAAGGGTGAGCATGCCTGACATCGATACGGATTTCTGTTTCGAAAGACGGGGGGAAGTGATAGAGTACCTGGCTTCGAAATATGGTCAAGATCATGTGGCCCAGATCGCTACTTTTGGAACTATGGCCGCCAAGGCTGCCATTCGGGATGTGGGTAGGGTGATGAATGTTCCCCTGGCGGAAGTGGATAAACTGGCCAAACTGGTGCCGGGAGAGCTGGGAATTACTTTGGACCGAGCCTTGGAGATCAGCCCTGAATTTCGGGAGGCGGCTTACCAGAATGAAACCAATCAGCGGTTGGTGGAAATAGCCATGGCTTTGGAAGGAATGCCCAGGCATGTTTCCACCCATGCTGCCGGAGTGGTTATTTCCAAGGATACTTTGGTCAATTACCTGCCTTTGCAGAAAACTAATGAAGATGGCATTGCCACCCAATTTCCCATGCAAAATGTTGAAGAAATCGGCCTTTTAAAGATGGATCTTCTGGGGTTAAGAACCCTCACCGTCATAGGGAATACCATTGAGCTCATCAGGAATTCCACCGGAGAAACCATCGATATGAGTGTATTACCCTTGGATGATCCGAAAACCTATCAATTACTGTCCAAGGGCGACACCATCGGGGTCTTTCAATTGGAAAGCTCAGGCATGAGATCCATCTTAAGGAATCTGAAGCCGGAATGCTTTGAAGACATCATTGCCCTGGTAGCCCTTTATCGCCCCGGTCCTTTGGGCAGTGGAATGGTTGAGGATTTCATAGCCAGGAAGCACGGCAAAACAGGTGTCAGCTATATTCATCCGCTGTTGAAACCTATCCTGGAGAGGACTTACGGTGTTATCCTCTACCAGGAACAGGTGATGAGGATCGCCAGCGACCTGGCCGGCTTTACCATGGGGCAGGCGGATTTGCTGAGACGGGCCATGGGGAAGAAAAAGCCGGAGATTATTGCTGCCCAGAAAGAAAGCTTTCTACAAGGAGCCGCAGAGAAAGGCATTGAGGAAAAAGTAGCCGGGGAGATTTTTGACTTGATGGCCTACTTTGCCGGTTATGGGTTTAACAAATCCCACAGCGCCGCTTATGCCTTACTGGCTTATCAAACAGCTTATCTCAAGGCCCATTATCCGGTGGCTTTTATGAGTGCTTTACTATCCAGTGTGATGGGTAATACGGACAAGATCACTGTTTATCTGGAAGAATGCAGACGTCTGGGTATTCAGGTGCTGCCGCCGGATGTGAATGAAAGTCAGATAGATTTTATTATTAAGGAGGGAAAAACTCGTTTTGGCCTAGCTGCGGTAAAAAATGTAGGTATCAGTGCCATCGAATCAATTTTGGCGGCCAGAAGCACGGGCCCCTTTACCTCCTTGGATGATTTCTGCCGACGAGTGGATTTGAGAGTTGTTAATAAAAGAGTGGTGGAAAGCTTGATCCGCTGCGGTGCGTTCAGTTCTTTAGGCTGGAAGCGTTCCCAATTATTACATGTGTTGGAGAGCACTTTGGAACAGGCCCAAAAAGTCCAGGAGGACAGGAAAAAGGGGCAAATTTCCTTTTTTGATTTGGCGGAAGGAAAGGATTGGGAAGATGTAGCTATGCCGGCAAGCCCCCCCGATTTGCCCGAATATCCTCCTTTACAGCTGCTGGCCATGGAAAAGGAGACACTGGGTTTTTATCTTTCCGGCCATCCTGTCGCCAGCTATGAATGGCAGCTTCTTTCTTTGAATACTGTACAAATTGCCGATTTGGAGGGCTTTGCCGACGGCTCTGCAGTGAGATTAGGAGGAATTATCACGGAACTGAGGAGATCGATTACAAAAAAGGGAGAAAGCATGGCTTATCTGACATTGGAGGATATGAGCGGCAGCATCAGAGTGTTGGTTTTTCCGAAAGTCTACTCTCAATATTATTCTCTTTTGCAAAATGATCAAATCGTTTTTTTGGAGGGCAGGCTCAGCCTGAATGATGATGAGCGGAAAGTATTTCCCGAAAAAATAACCGTTCTGACGGAAGAAGGGAGGCAGGAAGAAGGAATAAAGGTGGTCGTCCGGGAAAACCATATTAGCTGTTTGCGGGAAATTAAGGAAATTGTCGTTAACTTTCCGGGGGATACTCCTTTATTGTTGGTTTTTCCCAAACTGGGAAAATGCCTGGTGACTGATCGGTCCCACTGGGTGGAACCGAACGCATTATTGATCAGCCAATTGGAGAAAATTTGCGGTAGAGGTTCCATCAAGGTAATTAATTCTTTCAAGAGAAGAGAGCTGCCTTTTTGATAATTGAGCTGATCTTGTGTTTCCCAGGTTATAATCTTGGGGTGGGGGAAAAATAAGTATTGCCACCGCACAAAACTATTGGGAAAAACATCCGTTGGAGCAGGAATCATTTTACTAAAGTGGAAATTAGCTAATGAAACTATTGCACGGCAAGGGGGATTGTGATGCGAGTGGCGGTTTACCCCGGCACTTTTGATCCCATTACCAATGGTCATTTGGATATTGTGGAAAGAGCCGCGGGGATTTTTGATCGTGTTATTATTGCTATTGCCAACGAGAACTATAAAAAAAATCTTTTTACCCTGGAAGAAAGAAGAGACTTGGTAATAAAAGTATGTAAACATATACCCAACATCCAAGTGGAAGTCTTTCAAGGTCTTTTAGCGGATTTTGTTCAGCAGAAGAAAGCCTACATTATCATTCGAGGGCTGAGGGCAGTATCCGATTTTGAATATGAGTTCCAAATGTCGGTGATGAATAAAAAACTGAATAAGAATATTGAAACAGTTTTTTTGACTGCGGCCAACGAATATACCTTTTTAAGTTCCAGTATTATTAAACAGGTGGCAAGCCTGGGGGGGTCTGTCAATGGCTTGGTTCCACCGGTGATCGAGCAGGCTTTGAAGGATAAGTTTGCTGAGAGGAGAAAGAGGTCATAAATATGGATACCATGGCGTTTGGGAGAAATTCGGTCAGCGGTGATTATGTAGTGATCAAGGCCTTGGAAAACGGGGTGACTATTATCGGTTTGACCAGAGGCAAAGACACCAAATTTCATCACACAGAAAAACTGGATAGAGGGGAAGTGATGATTGCGCAATTTACTGAACACACTTCTGCCATCAAAATCCGGGGCAGGGCTGAAATTATGACAAGACATGGTCAGATCCAATCCGGGAGCCAGCTATAGGTAAAAAGGGGGTTGAGAAAATGTGGACCGTGGTTTATATTGTCCCAAATCGTACCATAGCTGACAGCTTAAAGGAGGCTTTGGCAGATGAGGGTTTATTGGTGATGTTGCGGGCTGCAGGTTCTCCCCAAGATGGTCAAGCAGGCGCGGTGGAAATTTTAGTTCCCGAGTCTGAGGCAGAGGAAGCTCACGAAGTTATCAGCAAAAAACTGTCGCGGTGTTAGAGAGGAAGTAGTGATAGATGAAAAGGATCGGAGTCTTAACCAGTGGAGGAGATGCCCCGGGGATGAATGCGGCGGTTCGTTCCATAGTGAGAATGGGCATTTATTCCGGATTGGAAGTCGTCGGTATCCAGAGGGGTTTTTCCGGATTACTAGAGGGTGACTTTCACCCTTTGGCAGTCGGTTCGGTGGCGGATATTATCCATCGGGGAGGCACCATTTTGCTGACGGCCCGCTCGGAAGAGTTCCTCACCGAAGAAGGGCAGAAGAAAGCGGTTGAGAAAGCGCAGGAAAATCAGATCGACGGTTTGGTAGTAATCGGGGGCAACGGTTCTTTGCGCGGTGCTCTTGTCTTGAATAAACTGGGCTTGCCTACCATAGGTATCCCAGGAACAATTGATAATGATGTGGCCCGCACCGAATATACTATCGGTTTTGATACGGCAGTGAATACGGTGGTTGAGGCCATTAATAAAATCAGGGACACAGCTACTTCCCATGAAAGGATCTTTGTGCTGGAAGTTATGGGAAGACATTCGGGGCAGCTTACACTAATGGCCGGAATTGCCGGGGGGGCGGAATCCCTGTTGATACCGGAACATCCTTGGAGTATGGATGAAGTGGTGAATAAAATCCTCAGGGGAAGAAAAAGGGGCAAGAAACACAGCATTATTTTGGTGGCTGAAGGGGTGGGAAGCGCCTTTGAGGTGAGCAGAGAGATCACCAGGCTTACAGGTCTGGAAACCAGAGTGATGATTCTCGGTCACATTCAAAGGGGCGGTACGCCGACAGCCTTTGACCGAATGCTGGCCAGCCGGATGGGGGGCAAGGCAGTTGAATTGTTGATGCGGGGCATGAAGGGCCTCATGGTGGGAATCGTTGGAAATAGGATTTGTACATTTGATCTGGAGGCTGTTTTGCAAGAAGAGAAAAGTATTGATTTAGAAGTTTATTGTTTGGCGGGAATTTTGTCCATATAGGAGGTGAATTATGCGCCGTACGAAGATAGTGTGCACTTTAGGTCCGGCTAGCGAGAAAATTGAAATCCTTAAAGAAATGATTGCAGCGGGAATGAACGTGGCCCGTTTGAACTTGTCTCATGGCACTTTGCCGGAACATGAGCGAAGAATCAGAAACCTTCGCCAGGCGGTACAAGAAACAGGCGTCAATGTGGCTATTTTGCTGGATACGAAAGGGCCTGAAATCAGGTTGGGGCAACTGGAGGAAAACATTAAACTCCAAGAAGGGCAGAAGCTGGTCCTCACAACTGAAGATGTGGTGGGCAGCCGGGAAAGGATTCCTGTGAACTATCCCGGTCTGGCCAATGAAGTCCAGCCGGGCATAAGAATTCTCATTGACGATGGTTTGATCGGGTTGATTGTGGAGCGAGTAGTGGGTTCGGAAATACACTGTACAGTGGAAAGTGCTGGGGAATTATCGGGACATAAAGGGGTCAACATCCCCGGAGCTTTTCTCAATCACCCTGCCGTGACGCCCAAGGATCGCCAGGATATTCTTTTTGGCATTTCACAACAGGTGGATTTTATTGCCGGTTCTTTTATCAGATCCGCCGCTGATGTGCTGGATATTCGCAGGATACTGGAAGAAAACCGAAGCGATATTCAAGTAATTGCCAAGATCGAAAATCGGTCGGGTGTGGACAACATTGAAGAGATTTTAGAAGTTGCCGATGGAATTATGGTGGCCAGAGGAGACCTGGGAGTGGAGATTCCCGCCGAAGAGGTGCCCTTACTGCAAAAGAGAATAATTAAAAAGTGCAATTTGCTGGGCAAGCCGGTGATTACCGCCACACAGATGTTAGATTCCATGATCCGGAATCCCCGACCCACAAGGGCGGAAGCCAGTGATGTGGCTAATGCTATTTTTGACGGAACTGATGCCATCATGTTATCAGGGGAAACCGCCATAGGCAAATATCCGGTAGAAGCCGTAAAGACCATGGCTCGGATAGCCGAAAAAACGGAAGAGGCGCTGCCGGATCAAAACTTTCCGGACGATTCTTTGTTGATCAAACCGACCATTACCGGTTCCATCGGACATGCCACCCACACAGTAGCCAGGGAGTTGGGGGCGGTGGCTATTATTACACCTACCACTTCCGGCTCAACTACCCGGATGGTTGCCAGATACAGGCCCAAAGCACCTATAGTGGCCGCCACTCCTGATCCTCGGGTGCTGCACCAGCTTTTGCTGGTATGGGGGGCCCAGCCGGTTTTAGTGAGGAGAATGGAAGGTACTGATGCTATGATCGCCGAGGCGGTCCAAGCTGCATTAAAGGCAAAAATTATCTCGCCGGGGGATTTGGTGGTGATCACTGCAGGAGTGCCTGTGGGAGTCCCGGGTACCACTAACCTGCTCAAGGTCCATGTAGTGGGAGAAGTGGTGGTGAAAGGACAGGGCATTGGTCGTTCTGTGGTAACTGGACCGGTACGCCTTTGCAAAAAAGCTGAGGAGGCGCTGGCAAAGGTTCAGCCAGGAGACATTCTGGTGACTTATGGGACTGATCGGGACTTTGTCAAAGCCATGGAGAAAGCATCGGCCATTATTACAGTGGAAGGAGGTTTAACCTCCCATGGAGCGGTGGTGGGGTTAAGCCTGGGAATACCGGTGATAGTGGGAGCGCGGGAGGCGATGACCCATTTAATAGATGGAGAGGTGGTTACTATTGATGGGACTAGGGGCTTGGTTTACCGGGGAGTGACCAAGGTTTTGTAGAGGAATTGGCGGCCGTTTGGGCCGTTTTTTCATGTATACAGCATTCTTGCTTGTATTTTATTGACCGAGAGGGGGAATTGATATAGAATATTCGAAAGTAAGTTGGCTATGAAAAGAGGAGAATGGAAATGGTACAGAAGATTGGAATAACTGATACCACATTACGGGATGGTCATCAGTCTTTGTTGGCTACCCGGATGAGAACGGAAGATATGCTGCCCATAGCAAAAAAAATGGACCGAATAGGTTTTCATTCGTTGGAAGTATGGGGCGGAGCTACTTTTGATACCTGCTTGCGTTATTTAAACGAGGACCCTTGGGAGAGGTTACGTTTATTGCGGCGGGCTTTTTCTCATACCAGGCTACAGATGCTGCTCAGGGGTCAGAATTTGCTTGGTTACAAGCATTATGCGGATGATGTGGTAGAGGCTTTTGTCAAAAAAGCTGTCAAAAACGGCATTGACATTTTAAGAATTTTTGATGCGTTAAATGATGAGCGGAACTTGAAGAAAGCTATGGAGGTGGCCAAGGAAACCGGCGCCCATGTCCAGGCCACCATTTCATACACCATTAGCCCCGTACACAATCTGGATTATTATCTGGTAAAGGCCAAAATATTAAAATCCATGGGCGCAGATTCTATTTGCATCAAGGATATGGCGGGTTTGCTTTCACCGGTGGCAGTTAGGGAATTGGTGGCAGGCTTAAAAAAACAGGTGGGCTTACCGGTTCAGTTACACTGCCATTATACCAGCGGTATGGCTTCGATGACCTATTGGGCGGCAGCGGAAGCGGGAGTGGATGTGTTGGATACTGCTATTTCCTCGTTGGCCTTGGGTACCTCTCAACCTGCTACCGAGACCATTGTGGCCGCTCTAAAAGGTACTCCCTATGGTCCTGATCTTGATTTGGGAGCCCTGGCTGAAATCGCTGAATACTTTGCCCAGGTGCGCAAGAAATATGCCGATTTTGATGTTTCAGCCAATATGGTGGATACTAATGTGCTGCAGTATCAGATTCCCGGCGGAATGATTTCCAACTTTATCTCCCAGTTAACCCAACAAAACGCTCTGGATAAATTGCCGGCGGTTTTGGAAGAAGTACCCCGGGTTAGAAAAGATCTGGGTTATCCACCCCTGGTTACTCCCACCAGCCAGATTGTCGGCTCTCAGGCGGTGCTGAATATCCTGGTGGGGGAAAGGTATAAAATGGTAACAAATGAGGTAAAAGCATATGTCCGGGGTTATTACGGCAGGCCGCCCGCTCCCATTGATCCTCAAGTGAGAAAAAAGGTTATCGGTGAGGAAGTCCCTATTCAGGAACGGCCGGCGGATCTGCTGGAGCCGCAGCTGCCGAAAGCTGGACAGGAAATTGCTTTTTACATGGAAAAGGGAGAAGACGTCCTTTCTTATGCCCTGTTCCCCGCTGTAGCCATGAAGTTCCTGGAAGAAAGAATGGCAGGGAAGGTGGGAGTGGACTTTTCCATTGCCCAGGAAGGGCCGCGAGCGGGAACCCTGGCATACCATCCCATATAAGAAGAGTGATGAAAATTCAGCCAAAACCAGAAAAAAGGCCTTAAAGGGCGGCCTTTTTTCTCGTTTTTAAGGGAGTGCTGTAAGGCTCAATTACTATTCTATTGTCGCTTAAATAGGCGATTTCCGGATAGTTTTGCAATTTGTTTTGATCAGGAGCCCGGGCAATTATTTCACCAATGCGGATTTGATTGGAATGGAGGCGATGGGCTACAATAATAGCCGTTGTGTCTCCATTGGCACCTGCATGGGCAATGCCTCTTAGCGTGCCCATCACGATAATATTGCCGCTGGCAACGATCTGGGCACCTGCATTCACATCTCCCAAGATGGTCACATGACCGGCATAATTGATCTTTTGCCCCGAGCGAAGGTTTTGGGTGAGCAGCAGGCAGGGCTCCTTCCGTTCTTTTGGCAGGAGGCCGCTGTACTTCTTCTCACTTAAACGTTTTTTTCGGGAAAGCTTGTCGATTTTTTCGGGCAACTTGATGTCACGGTTCAGCACCAGGCCGTATTCACAGCAAATCTGTTCCAATTGCCTGGTTTCTTCCATACTTCTGCCGGAATGCAGGGTAAATTTTGCTCCCCGGAAAAATCCACTGGCAGACGATATTTTTTCTTTCAGCTTGATTTTCAGCTCCTCAAGGTCCCCGGCAGGATCTAGAATAATAACCAGCCCGTTTTTCGTTCCTTTGATCGTAACCGTTTCCTGGGCCACTGGTCACTGCACCCCTTTTGCTCTTGAAGGTGGAAAACTTTTCAATACATACTTCGATCAAAAACGACTTTTTCCTGCAGGTTAGGGCCGGTTTGGCGATATTTACGGTGAAAAACGGATGAAATGTCATGTTTTGTCCGGCCGGGTCAGAATGCATTTAGGATCATATTGTCTATTTTTACCATGGCTTTGTTGGATGTCAACGGAGCGAAGGTGATCCGGACAGCAATTCGCCTGGTGGCAGGAGGAGCAGGGGCAGTGGTCAGGCAGAAGCGCTGATAGCGATTCCGGGGTATTTCCCCCGCAAGCATTCGTACGCTGGTTGCATCAAGTTCCCGGTCTTCTTCATCCAAAAATACAAGGGTGCTGGTGAAAACATAGCCAGCCTGGTTGCTTTCATCGGCAGGGACATTTTCCCGGGCGAAAAAACAGAGTCGATAACGTTTCCCAGTGGGAAGGTTATCAAGTGTTTGGCTGATCCGGGATTGCAGGTTTGGTTCTCTGCCCAATTCCACGGCAAAATTACCATTATAGGCAAAGCTGCTCCTGGTCAGGTTGCTTCCCGTCCAATGGGCCGGGTGGTTTTGGTTTAACCATTCCTCGAAACCGGGATTTCGCAAATAATTTCTAGGTGTTTCCGGACCGGGTTCGGGAGCTGGCTCCGGTAATTCCAGGCGCAGGCGTAATTCAATCTTTTCTTCATCCAGTTCTGCAGCTTTATTGACAGCTTGGAGAGAAAACAAGCCGGGACCGAGTTCTAATTCGTTGGGATTATTGGCAGATTGGTCCCAGACAGTACAATATATTTGGGATTGGCCTGGGAATAACTCTGCCACTGCCACTGCCGGCAGAAATACCCTGCCCTGGGACCAACGCCAGATCTCCCTCTTGTTTTGAGACACAATGAAATCAAATCGTTGGGAACTGGGGTAGGTTAATCGGACAGGCCGGGGAGAAATATTCGTTTTGATAAACATCATATGGATGGGCTGGCCGGGTGTATAAAAAGGGCGATCAGTATACAAAACGTAAAGCAGTCCATCTGCCACTTTCAAAGCAGCAAGGTTTAAATCTACTGGAAAGGGGAAAAAGGACAACTCTGGTTGTCCCGGGATGCACATGACTGTTCCGGCTTGAAGCATAGAAGCATCTGCCAGGCCATTTACCTTCAGCAACTTCTCTGCGGTTGTCTCAAAATGTTGGGCAATGTCTTCAAGGCTTTCACCGGGAAGTATTTCGTAGGGAAACATTTTTTACTCTCCTTTACATAATGATTAAGTCTATATAATGGTGTAAAAAGAAGTTGAGCCAAAGCTCATACCTCGGTTAGAATATAAGTACCACCAAATACCAAACCGAGGAGGATGAACCATGGCTCAGTTTAATATTACAATAACCGAAGAACTTTTGCACGGACTTTTTTTATCAAACGGCAGGGATGAAGCATTTTCCAAGCTATTAGAGGAAATCTTCAACCAGGTACTTTTAGCCCAATCTTCAGAACAGATAGGCGCTGAGCCCTATGAGAGAACTGAAGAAAGAACCGCATACCGCAATGGGTTTCGAGATAGACAAATGACTACGCGAGTAGGTACACTTACATTGCGTGTCCCCAGGCATCGAAATGGACAGTTCTCTACAAAGCTTTTTGCTCGATACCAGCGCAGTGAACAAGCGTTGGTGCTGGCTATGATGGAGATGGTCATCAATGGTGTTTCCACTCGAAAAGTTGAACTAATTACTGAAGAGCTATGTGGAAAAAAGTTTTCAAAATCGACCATATCAGAGCTATGTAAGAACTTAGATCCAATAGTAGAAGCATTCCGTACAAGGCCCCTGCAAAGCTATTATCCCTTTGTCATGGTGGATGCCATCTATGTAAAGGTGCGGGAAAATGGACGTGTACAGTCAAGAGGTATGCTTATTGCCATTGCCGTTAACGAAGATGGCTATCGTGAAATCATCGGGTTTCAATTAGCCAACAGCGAATCAGAAAGCAGTTGGGGTGAGTTCTTTTCTTCACTCAAGGATCGTGGGCTAAAGGATGTTCGCCTGGTTACCTCTGATGACCATAAAGGGCTGGTTAATGCTGTTAGAAAACATTTTCAAGGTGCTAGCTGGCAGCGTTGTCAAACCCACTTTTCCAGGAACATACTGGATCATACGCCTAAAGCATTACAAACGGAAATTAAGGAAGAACTGCGCCAGCTTTATGAGGCTGTAGACCTTGAGAGTGCTCGTAAAATCAGAGACCGCATTATCCAAACATATGTGGTCAAAGCACCAAAAGCCACAGCTCTCCTGGACGAAGCATTTGATGATATTACTGCTGTTCTTGCGCTACCCCTGAAGTATCGTAAGCGGCTTCGTACTACAAACGGTGTGGAAAGGTTGAATGAGGAAATTCGTCGTCGAGAGCGGGTCATTCGAATCTTTCCCAATGCTGCATCCGTCATCCGGCTCATGGGGGCTCTATTAATAGAGCAGGATGAGAAATGGCAGACCGGCCGTAAATACTTTGATATGCAGCTGTACTATCAAGTGCAGAATAAGGAATCAAAGTCTGGCACTGCTGCATAGAAAACGCATTTATTCCACGGTCTGTTGACAATGAGCCTCCCATGGCATGTTTTCAGGCATCAGGGCCTTCCCCCTTATCTTTGAGGAGAAGTCTTGCGCCTGGGTGGTGATGCCCGGCCAACAGCCTAACATGCCATGTTCTCATCGTCAACTGCTTTCGCGGCATAAAAACGCTTAGGCTATTGTCTCATTAGCTACCGTTTGATAACCGAGGTAATTTACACACTAATTTGGACTTGACTTACATAATTTTCTTGTTATCTATTTTATGTATTTTGTATTATTCGGTGAAAGGGTACTGACCTGGGCATCCCTGCATTTTTCCCGGAAGTTTCCATTAAATAAATATAAAAATAACAATCCTGCCGGAGCCAAGGAAAAGCGAATAATCTCGAGATTCGTTTTCTTCCGGTTTGTGGAAAGGGTTTATTATTTTTTCGGCGAATAATGGAAAAGGAAAGAGGAGAATAGTAATTTGTTTTGCGCCTTGGTTATTTAAATTGCCGGGAAAGATCAAAGGAGATGAACAATTTGCAGGGTGCTTCGACTGGGGGAAAAAGACAGTGGGGTAGAGTGCTCCCGCCCGGCTCCCCGAACATAACATTGAAAGATACCGGGGAAAAAAGGTTTCCATGGCGTCTTCTTGGGGGCGGGATGCTGGTATGTTTATTTTTCATAGGCTTGGCAGCTGCCGGCTATTATTATGCTGAACGAAAGTTTGCAGAGAATCAGAAGCTTCTCATTCAGAATATGGAGGCTTCCTTGCAAAGTATCAAGGAAGCAAATGCCATGAATATTCAAGTCCTGGAAGAGGAAATCAAATCTTTACAGGAACAGCTAGATGACATCAATTTTGCCTTGAGGCAGATGGACGAATCCATTACCAGCTCCAATGCGGTCAAGCAGGCTTTAAACAAAAGAATTGTTGATTTAAGCGGCCGGGTGGAAGAGTTAAGGAAAAGCATGTCCTTTATTAAAGAAGCAATACCGGAATAAAGCGCCCTGGCGGGTGCTTATTATTAACTGATTATTTTTTTATACTTGGTCGGAACATATCTAAAATGCCTAAAACTATATGGGCCGTTCCAAATCCGATCAAACTTGCACCAACCGGTCCGGAAAAGGCAGTGGCACCCACGGCAGTTACCGCCGCTCCCAGCCCGGTTACCACCCAGCTGGTAGTAGTGGCTTTCATTGGATACACCTCCGGGATTTTTTCTAGTATGCGCTGATTTGAAATAATTATGTCAAAGAAAAAATTGGTGTTCTCTTATTTGGGAATATATTAAATGTTTATTAAAAAAGGTAAGTTGTAAAATTAATTGCCGCATTTAATAAAAAATAGAGACTCAAGGCTAAACCTCTGATATGTTTAAGGTAACTACGCTTAAAAACATAAAGGAGGCAAAGCACATGAGTCAACTCAATTGTACCACGACTTCCCGCCGCTTTAAACACATCACTGTAAAAGAACGCTATCAGATTGAAATTCTTCTAAAGGAGAAGAAGTCACCCAGCGAGATAGCAAAGCTGTTAGGCAAGCATAAGCGAACCATCGAACGTGAGATTGCCCGTGGAACTGTCAGGATGCTGAGAAGCGACCTGGTTTATGTTGATAGATACTGTGCAGATACAGCAGAGCGAATATACCGGGAGAGAGCTGCTAATAAGGGAGCATGCTTAAAGATCGGTCATGACCATGGACTAGCCGATTACATTGAAAAAAAGATTATCAAAGAGGGATATACCCCTGACGCAGTCATTGGCGAAATCCGGGCAAAAGGCTTAAAATTTAAGACTAGTATATGCACAAAAACGCTCTATAACTATATCGACAAAGAAGTATTTGCAAATATAACAAATAAAAACCTTCCAGTAAAACGAGTACCTAAAAAAAATCGCCATAAGAGGGTACGAGTTGCCCACAACAATCTAAAAGGCAGAAGCATTGAAGAAAGACCTGCGGCAGCTAATACTCGTGAAGAAGCCGGCCATTGGGAGATGGATTGTGTTGTAAGCGGCAAAGGGAAAGGCAAAGCCGCACTCTTAGTTCTAACAGAACGCAAGTTTAGAAAAGAGATTATCCGAAAGATGCCGGAAAAGACACAGAAATCAGTGAAGAAAACGCTGGATAGGCTTGAAAGAGAGTACGGAGCACGCTTTTCAGAAGTGTTCAAAACCATTACGGTAGATAACGGAAGCGAGTTTCTTAACAGTGTAGAATTAGAGAGTTCAATCAGAAAGCCGGGCACTCATCGGACTAAAATCTATTATGCTCACCCATTCAGCGCATGGGAACGTGGGTCCAATGAAAATGCTAATAAGCTAATACGTCGGTTTATTCCAAAGGGCACAGATATCAGCAAGCTTAAACAGAAAGATATTAGGCGAATTGAGAACTGGATGAATAATTACCCAAGAAAAATTCATGGATATAAATCTGCCAATGAGATGGCAAAGATGGCAGTATAATCAGAGGATGCCAAAATATGGGTGGCAATTAAACTTGCAATTCCCCATGTTTATTAAAAATGCAAAAAATGTTGAATTATGGATAATTATGTATTATAATTTATAATTGATAGAGGAAATGACAAGATGTTTCATCAGACAGTATCTCCTGTTGGGCTCTGATAATCAAAGCAGAAGCCAGTTTTGCTGCTTTTGGGTATGGTTACTAACTTTTGGGAAGGAACGGTTGCTCGTTAAAGGCAAACCTGTTGAAAGGCAGGGGCGCAAAGCTTGAGGGTCTAAGGCTGAGTTCAGCTATGACAGCCAGCTGCCGGGTGAAGGAGTTTTGGGACAAGGGGCCTGCATTCGGTAGGCCCTTTTTCCTTTGGAGGTAATGGAATGGAGCATTTTAGTTTTTTGAGGGAAAATATGGCAGTAGACAGGTTTTTTAGCATTTTTTGTGATGGACAATTTTCCCTAGATCAGACGGAATTGACTATACTAGCCACCTGTAAGGAAATACTGGAGCTGTTTGACCGTCAATTGCTAGTACATTCCACCAATGTGGCCGCTTATGCGCTAAAATTGGCTCAGGTTCTGGGACTGGAAGAAAGGAAGAGTATAGCCATTTCCGGTTTTGTTCATGACATTGGCAAACTGTACATCAGTAAAGATTTGTTGAATAAGCCAGACAAACTAAAATATTCCGAGTATGCGTTGCTGAAGACCCATAGCGCCAGAGGTGCCGGTTTCATCGAAAAGGTTTTCCCCCATAGGGTTGATCTCGTTGAAATTGTACGGCATCATCATGAACGCTATGATGGTACCGGTTATCCAGATCAGCTGGCCAGGGAGGAGATACCTGTTGGCGCCAGGATAATCGGGCTGGTAGATACCTATGATGCTCTGACTTCAACTCGCACATACAGGCCGAAATTATCCCCTGCTGCTGCTCTCGAAGAAATAGACAAGAACTCCGGTACCCAGTTTGATCCGCATATGGTGAGAGTATTCATCAAGGAAGTCCTCCGGGGATAATGATACTTCCCCGGTATAGTATAATCAGCTGCCTTTAGGCAGCTTCAGACTGTAGACAAAGTCTTATGAAATGCAAACCTTGGCCGATCCTTGGTTTGCATTTTCATTTATAATTCATAATTGCCGTGCGCAAAAAATCTTTGGCAAAAGTGTAAAAAAGCCAGTAATTGCAGGCATTTTCAGCCCTTTTAACGAAATTATATTATGGGAAAAACCAATAGCCGGGGTGATAAAATGCTTGCGAAAAAAGACCGTGAAGCTGTTAACCAAATGGAAATTGTTTGCATAGACAGCCTGGTTCCGGAAAACCATCTGCTTAGAGCCGTCCAGGAGAGTATTGACTTTAGCTTCATCTATGATGAAGTAAAAGACCTGTATTCAGAAAACCATGGCCGTCCCAGTGTAGATCCGGTTGTTCTAATTAAGCTGTTGATCCTGCAGGCACTCTATGGCATCCGTTCAATGCGGCAGACCATAGAAGAGGTAAAAGTAAACGTCGCTTACCGCTGGTTTCTGGGATATGGCTTGCAGGAGCAGATCCCTCACTTCTCTACCTTTGGCAAGAATTACGTGAGACGGTTTCAGGAAAGCGACATTTTTGAAAAAATTTTTGCGCGTGTTCTCGAAGAAGCCATTAACTGCGGGTTTCTCAACACCAGCGCCATTTTCATTGATGCCACTCATGTCAAAGCCAGCGCCAATAAGAAGAAGTACATCAAAAAAATGGTCAGGCATCGTGTACATAAATACAAACGTGATTTGCTTTATGAAATTAACGAGGATAGGAAATCCCATGGCAAGGAACCGTTTGCTGATGATGAAGACGAAGGCAATGATTCCGGAGATGAAGGAGGCACCCCGGCTGACGGCGGCAAAAAACGAGAAATCATAGAAAGTACAACAGACCCGGAAAGCGGCATGTTCTACAAGAGTGAAAAGGAGAAATGCTTTGCCTATACTGTAACCGTTGCCTGTGATATGAATAATTTTGTCTTGGGATTAAAAGCAGCTCCCGGCAATGTTCACGACAGCCAGGTTTTCTCCGATGTTTTCCAGCAAGTCATTGAACAGCACCCCGAAGTCGAGTCTGTAGTTACAGATTCTGCATACAAAACCCCGGCCATCTGCCGGGAGATAGTCGAAGCCGGCAAAGATCCTATCATGCCGTACAAGCGCCCTATGACAAAGAAGGGCTATTTCAGAAAACGTGATTATGTTTATGATGAATACTACGATTGCTACATTTGCCCCAATAACCAGATTTTAAAGTACAGCACCACCAACCGGGATGGTTACCGTGAATACAAGAGTGATCCTAAAATTTGCATCGGCTGTGAGCATAGGATGAAGTGCACACAGAGCAAAAATTTTACCAAGGTTATCACCCGTCATTTATGGGAGCCTTATGTGGAAATAGCTGAAGATCTTAGGTACACCGATCGAGGCAAAGAACTTTATCGTAAGCGCGGCGAGACAATTGAGCGTGTTTTTGCCGATGCCAAAGAAAAACATGGGATGCGCTACACGCAGCTTCGAGGCTTGAGAAAAGTGCAGCACTATCTCACGCTTCTTTTTGCATGCATGAATCTGAAAAAGCTGGCCATGTGGAAGCGGAAACAACGGACATTACCGCCCACAACCTCCCCGCTGCAGGAGGTGCTCTCTAATATTTCAGCAATTTTATGTTTAAAAAGAATTTGGCCTTTAGGTTTCGCTTCCTAAAGGCCATTTTTGTCTACAGTCTGCAGCTGCCTTTAGGCAGCTTTTTAATGGACACTGCAGCTCAAAAGCTGGAAGTCAGGGTCATCTTTATCGCCTTGAGATTGATATTTTCGCCCAAATTACTCGTATGAGAACTTATACCCTACCCCTCTTACTGTAATGATGAATTTGGGTTTTGATGGGTCTAACTCTATTTTATTGCGCAATCTGTTGATATGGACCATTACTGTCCTATAATCCGAGTCATATTTATACTGCCAGATAAGTTCCAACAGCTGCTGATAAGTGAATACCCGGTTGGGATTCTGCGCCAAAAGGACAAGCAGCTCAAATTCTTTCTTGGTCAAAGTAACCGGAGTGCCATGGGCCAGAACTGTATGGCTGGGCAAATCAATTTCCAGCCCCGGATAAATAAGTATTTGTTTTTGTTGGGGGAAGTTGCCGTTTGCCGGGTTAGTAGAGTTTTGCTGCCGTTGGTTCCGCCGCAAACTAGCCTTGATTCGCGCAATCAATTCCTTAGAATTAAAAGGCTTGACTATGTAATCATCGCCACCGATGCCTAAACCCAAGACGATATCCTCAGGATCCCCTTTCGAAGACAAAAAAATAACCGGAATATCGCTTTCCGCCCGGATCAGCCGGCAGATTTCGATTCCGTCTATGAAGGGTAAAAGTATGTCGAGAATAATGAGATCAGGTTTGTAAACATTAATCATTTCCAAAATATTTCGTCCATCTTCGATGGCAGTAACATGAAAACCTTCCCTTGTTAATAAAAGTTTAATAACCTTTCTGATGGTGACGTCATCATCCACAACCAATATTTTTTCTCCTGCCATGATCTACCTCACAACTAGGTTTTTTCTCCATAAAATGCCTTATGACCCATAGTTTTCCACTTTACGGCTTGTGGCTGGTTTCATATAATAATAAAGTTAACCTTTTTGGGCGAAGTTCCTTTAAGTTAATTAAAATTTTAAACAGTTGTTGCCTTACCTTTAACTGCAGTTTATCTGAGCTTTATGGGGAATTGTTATAATTGCATAAAGCCTGTCGAATATTATCAGTTCTAGTAGGATTTTCTATCTTGGGAGGTTATTGCATGTCGAAGCTGATTGGTCTTGATGTGGGCTATGGCTTTGTGAAAATCACTGATGGGGAGTCAGGCTATTCTTTCCCCAGTGTGGTCGGTGAAGGCCATACCCAACCTACCTTCAGCACCAGAGGCAGTCAGGTGCACCCTATTGATGATTTGAAGGTAGAGATGGGCGGAAAACTGTTTTACGTGGGCAAGGCGGCAGTTAGGCAATCCAAGTATGTGGTTCGTGATCTTTCTCGTACCCGGGATATTGGAAATGATTTTGAAGTACTTTTTTTCAGCGCTTTAAGTTTATTCTGTAACAATCGGACCAGTGAGTTTAGGGTAGTAACCGGGCTGCCGGTGGACAGAATTCACCTGGCCGAGAATTTTGAAAAAAGAGTTAGAGGCGAACATAATTTAAAGGTTTCCCGAGGGAGGGAAAGCCGGGATTTGCGGATTTATGTTTCGGAAGTGGAAATAGTTCCCCAGCCGCTGGGCAGTTATTGGTCTGAGTTTTTGCCCCTTGACAGCCATGAAGATGTTTCCATGGATGGCACGGTGGGGACTATCGACATCGGATTTCGGACAACTGATTTGGCGGCAATGGAAGATGGCGAATACATACCGGAAAAAAGCAAAACACTATTAGTCGGTTTGTCCACTGCTTACAGCGAGGTGAGCTCCAAACTGGCCATCGAATATGGCGTGGAAAAAGAAGATTATGCTCTTGATAAGATCGTCATTAACCGGCAAATTAGTCTCTCAGGGAAGACGATTGATATAAGCCATATCATTGAAGAAGCTTTCGAAAAATTGGCCACGAACATTTTGGTGGAAATAAATTCTTTGTGGCGGATAGCCGATTTGGAGCATCTGGTTTTAACCGGTGGAGGCGGACAAGCCCTCAGCGGTTATTTGATGTCGCAATTTCCACAGGCAAGATTAGCCAGGGATCCGATTACCGCCAACTGCCGCGGCTACTTGGCCTGGGGCCATCGCTTGTGGCATGCTCCCGATTCATACGATCCATATGAAACATATGAGGAGATAAGTAATTATCCTAATGATAATAGTTAGGGTGAGCGTTTAATGTTAATCGCTAAGCTCTTTGCTAATACAAAAAGCTTTTCTAAAAATAATGGCCTGGTGAGAATTAGCGGGGTATGTAAAGGGACTATCGAAAAAGGAAAAGAGGTAGTTATTACTCCCTCCGGCCGCTTTTACGGCAAAATTGAGGCTAAGGAAGTGAAGATTGCCGGCTTGATGGATGGTGATGTGCTGGCCAAAAACCTGGTGATGTACCCCTCCGGTCAACTATATTTTGGGGAACTGAACTGCCAACATGTGTCCATTAAGAATGGCGGAATAATGGTGGATAAAGAGGAAAAAGGGCAGAAAAAAACCGCCAAAGAAAGTTCCTTGCATGCCACCGAATTGGCTTCCCAGCCAAACCATGGAGAGAAAGGTACGACGGCATCCCAGACTGGTAGCTTATTGCCAGATGGCGACGAGACCAACAAGCAACCCATGCACAGCAGTATTCATGCCGAGAACAATATCCCGTTGGATGATCAGGAGGCCATACAACTGCAACCATCGGGGCGGAAGTTGTGTGGTCAGCACAAGCAGCCTCATTTTCTTTCCAGTTACTAGCTGTTTTGCCTGGACAAGTTCCAGGAGAAGTTAGTTTCTGGGGAAACATCACCCATTCAGGGAAAAGGGGGCTGATGTTGGTCCCGGTGAGCGCGTTGGCAGGAGGAACAAGAAAATGCTGGCTATGTTTAACGAGCATAGTGCCATTATGTTGCTTATGGAACCCTTATCCGGAAGGATCGTGGATGCCAATCGGGCCGCCTGTGCTTTTTATGGTTATACCAGGGATGAGCTTTTAAGCATGCACATTCAGGATATTAATATGCTGCCGGAAGAAGAAGTGCAAAAAAGGCGTCTAATGGCTTTGCGCGAAAAACAGAGGTATTTTTGCTTTCCTCACCGGTTGAAAAGCGGCGAAATCAGGTTGGTTGATGTTTATTCCTGTCCCATCTCCCATCAAGATGGGAAATTGCTTTTTTCTATAATTTGTGACGTTTCAGATCGAGAAAAATACAAAGAAGAGCTTTACTGGGAAAAAGAGCTGTTCAAGACCACCCTGCTTTCCATCGGAGACGGGGTGGTCACCACTGATGAAAAAGGGAAAATAATGATTTTTAATCAAGCCGCGGAAACAATTACAGGCTGGAGAGAAGAGGAAGTAAAGGGCAAGCCATTTACTGAAGTATTTAACCTGGTTAGTGAAGATTTGCACGAAAAGACGAAAGACTCAATGACCAAAGTTTTTGACACCGGAATGATTACCGGTGCCAGTTTGGCTGATCAAACAATCCTGATTGTGAAAGATGGCCGGAAGAAGCCGATATCTTATATCATTACTCCCATTAAAGGTGAAAATGAGCATATTCTCGGACTGGTCATGGTTTTCCGCGATATCACCAACGAAAGAATCTGGCAGGAAAAGATTCTCGATCTTAGTTACCGTGATGCTCTAACCGGCCTTTATAACCGGCGGTTTATCGAAGAACAGTTCAAGAGATCGGATTTTTCTCGAGAACTGCCTTTAGGAGTAATTCTCGCCGATGTAAATGGATTGAAACTGACAAACGATGTTTTCGGCCACGGAGAAGGGGACAAACTTCTGCAAAAAACAGCAGAAATACTGGTGAATAACTGCCGCAAAGAAGATATCATCTCTCGCTGGGGAGGAGATGAGTTTCTCATCTTACTGCCCCGGACGACAGGCGAAATTGCGGAAAAAATAATGATGAGGATTAAAAGTGAGTGCTCACAAGTGAAAAGCGTCAGGACTCACTTAAGCCTGGCCATGGGCTGTGCTGAAGTAAAAAAGGCTTCCGAAAAATTGGAACATGTGGTTAGGGAAGCAGAAGAAAGGATGTATCGGCAGAAATTAATGGAAGGCAAAAGCTACCGGAATGCCTTAATTAACACCCTTCTTGCCACCTTATTTGTGAAAAGTATGGAAACAGAGGAGCATGGGGAACGGCTTAAAGATTATTGTCTGGCCGTGGGCAGGAAGATGGGGCTTTCCACACAAGAATTGGATGAATTATCGCTCTTGGCCGTTCTGCATGATATTGGCAAAGTAGGTGTAGCAGAAAGCGTCTTGCAAAAGGTCGGGCCGTTGACCATAGAGGAATGGGAAGAGATGAAAAAGCACCCCGAAATTGGTTATCGTATTGCACGGAACATTCCAGAACTCTCAAAAATTGCTGAATATATTCTTTATCATCATGAGCGCTGGGACGTGAAAGGCTACCCCAAGGGATTGAAGGGGGAAAAAATTCCTCTGCTTTGCCGTATTCTGGCTGTGGCTGACGCCTTTGATGCTATGACTAACGACCGGACCTATCGCAAAGCCATGGGCAGAGAAGAGGCAATGGAGGAAATAAGAAAAAATGCGGGAAGTCAGTTTGATCCTGAGGTAGTCAAGGTGTTTTTACTACTATGGGACCAGAAATACAGGGATTGCTGGGAAAAAGCATTGTAAGTTTTTAACTGCATAGCGACTGGAGGCGGTAATCTAAGGAACTATGCGGAATTGATTTCAGATTTCAGGTTTGTTTCCTCGCTTGCTTTGGCCATGGCAAATTAAAGGTCAGCTGTGGCTGAAGCCCATGGAAATTAATATAAAACTGCAACAACCGCAAAAACAGCACAAACTGCAGTTTTTGCGGTTGTTGCGGTTGTTGCCTAGAGTACCGGATATTTTGTTGCATTCATGCGGCTGGTACTTTTTAGGAGAGCTGTGAAAGGGCATGTTTTGTATCCGGCGGAGCTTTTATTGCCATGTGGGGAGGGAAAGCTTGTTGCTGCAAAGGGATGAGATGGGGCAGTTGGCCCATGCTGTAGCTGAAATGGACGCGAAAATGTGCGAGCTGTTGAAAGAATTGACGGGTCTAATTGTTCAAACAGACGCAACAAGCCGGGAGCTTTCGGCTGTAGTTGAAAAAATTAGCGTGCAAGGACAGAAGATTGCCAATTCAGCAGAACAGATTGCCTCCGGGAAGAAAGAGACCCTTGTCTCCGCTGAGGAAATATCAGCTGCCCGCATTGACCTAAAAAATGGAACTAAAAAACTGGAACATAAGGATGGAGACCGCCCGGTAAAAATTGGAGAAACTGAAACAGCTCAAATATGGAAACAGTCCGCGCAGAGGGACTGCAGCTCAAAACAGGAAGAAACAAACAAAGCTTTCAAGGAAGTTATTCACAATATTATGATCAAGATTCAGGCGGCAGTGGATAACTTTACCAGTGATTTAGAGGAATTTTTGAATTTTATCGATGAAAAGGCTGTTTCAGATTACCATAGACCAGAAAAAAATGACAAACAGCATGGAAAGGAGGTACAGTTTGTTCGAGACTGGACAGAAGAACTGATCAATGTTGCCTTTCAGATCGCGAAATCCATCGATGAAGTCAACATCATCATTAAAAAGGCTGCTGCGCCCGTTGAAAATGAAGCAAAATCTAATATGAAGACATGAAAAGTCTATATTAGGGGGGTTCTTGTAAATTATGAATAAGAGGGTCAAAAAGAATAAAAAGGCCGTGGCCTTACTTGTAGCGTTGGTAGTATTTTTATCCCTGGGCGGAATGGCGGCGGCTGGCCAGGACTGGAGCAATCACTGGGCGGGAAAACAAATTTCTTGCTGGTTGGAAAAAGAATTGATCACTGGTTATCCCGATGGAAGCTTTCAACCCGACGCCGCTATTAGCCGAGCTGAATTCTTTGCCTTAATCAACCGGCTTTTCGGTTTTGAAAAACAAGCAGCCGTTTATTTTGCTGATGTCACCGATGGGGCCTGGTATCAGGAAGATATCGCCAAAGCTTTAGCAGCTGGCTAACTTTCCGGTTACCCGGATGGTACCATCCGTCCCAATAACCCCATCAGCCGGCAGGAAGCAGCAAAAGTCATTTCCTTGGCTTTTGCATATAGGGAAAGCAGCCCTGATGGCTACAGTGCATTTACCGATGCAGACCAAATCGGCCCCTGGGCCCGGGAATATGTTAGTTTAATGACACAAAAAGGAATCATCACCGGTTATCCCGACGGCTCCTTCCGTCCTAACCAAAACATCAGTCGGGCGGAAACCGTAGTCATGCTTTCCCGAGCCGCCGGCCAGATTTACAACCAAGCAGGTGTCTACTCAGAAGATACGAACGGAAATGTGTTCGTCAACCGAGGGAGCATTACCCTCCAAGATATGACCATCGCTGGAGACCTATATTTAGCTGAAGGCATCGGTGAAGGAGAAATCACTCTGGACAGGGTAACGGTACAGGGCAATACCATAGTTAAAGGCGGCGGCATCCACAGTATCATCATCAAAGACTGCCAATTTTCAAAGCTGATCATCACCAAAGAAGACGGTAAGATCAGGATCTTGGCGACAGGCAGCACAACAATCAATGAAACCCAGCTGCGATCCGGAGCCATACTGGAACAAGAAGACATTAGCGGGGAAGGATTTGGCTATATAGTTATTACGGAAAGCCTGGATGAAGATGAGCTGATAGAATTGGTTGGTGATTATGATTCCGTAGAAATCAGGGCGAAAGGAATCCAAGTCCAGGTATCCGGGGGAACCATAGGCAACTTGGAAATTGCCCCAGAAGCAGCCAACACAAACATAAAATTAGCCCAGGGCAGTCAAGTCACCAACTTGACCGCCAATGCTCCCGTAACAGTCACCGGAAAAGGGACCATCCAGACAGCGCTGGTAAATACTGACGGCACCAAAATAGAAACCCCGGTTGCAAAGTTGGAAACCGCTCCGGGGATCAAGGTTGATGCGAAAGTAGAAGAGCCCTCTCCCAAATCAAGGGGAGGCGGGAGTACTAAGACAGTACCTATAAGTGCTGTTATTATTGTGGAAGATGTTGCTAAAGTTGGAGAAACGCTGACTGCAAAGGTAACACCAGATACGGCCACAGTTCGCTATCAGTGGCAGATAGCTGAAAGGGAAGATGGTGAATATGAGGATATTGATGGCGCAACTGGTAAGACTTATAAGCCTGATGGGGAAGATATAGATAAATATATAAGGGTTGTCGTGAAAGGATACGGCAGCTATAGTGGTACTAAAACCAGTGCCGCTGTAGGCCCCGTTGGAGCACCTGAATACTCCATCTATAAGCTTAGTTATGCTGATTTGGCAGATAGTTATGTTGTTGTGGACAGTTTAATAGGAACTGACGAATGGGGTAAGGCAATAAATAACACAGAAGTAGAACAAGCGATAAGCGGATTAACACCAGTCAAGCTTACCTTAGAGACCGAAATTGAAGGTAAAAACGGCTATGGTTCTGTAAGGATCAAACCAGTAGAAGCCGGGGAAAACATCCAGTTCTGGGCTAAAGATGAAGATGGTGGCGGCAATTGGTATAACATTAATATTTCTGGTTGGGGTGACCCTAGTGGTTTTGAGCTTCCAGCTCAATATACTGCAACCACCCATATCTATATCCTGTCCAATAAGGTAGGAACCTATGATCTTACTGTTCAACTGGTAAAAGTAGGCAATAACGAGGTTATAGCCCAAGTTGAAGGCACAATAAGAATAAGAGACAAAGAGCGGTCTGAATACGGCTTTGAAATTGAAGATGCCGACCAGGTTTTTGTAGCTGGAGAATTGCTTGATTCTTCTGGGATAATAGCAGGTGAAGATGGCGTAGATACTACCGGCTTAACACCAGTAAAAGTAACTCTGAAAGCCATACAAATTAAAGAGCTAGGCTACGAACAGGTAAGAGTTTTGCCTCCTGATGTAACTCAAACGGAAGGTAGCGGAGGTCAGCTACAGTTTTGGGCCTACTCAGAAGATGATGGGTTGTGGTTTGATGCAGCAGTACATGGTTGGGGCGATGGCTTTGAACTGACACCTGACTATAAAAAAACTACCGAAGTATATGTATTTGCCGATGCAGCAGGCACCTATGAAGTAACATTTAAGTTGGTTGAATGGTCTGAGAGTGGTCAGGTAGGAGAGCCGATTGCAACTAGAACAGCAACTATAACAGTAATAAGCCAAGAAATGGCGGAAGAGATTAACAAGGCCAAAGCTGCAATTAAACCCAGCTGGGAGGTAGGCGGAGTTGAGCCTGTTGATGGTGATGAAGCATTGCCTAGCGGCGTGGAAAATGTTGACTATAAAGTTACCATCAAAACTAGCTATGATGATAAGGAAGCGGCCCAAGCCAGCGGAAGAACGGTAACAACCCTTTTTACAATTCCGGATGGTGTTACAGTCTGGTATCCTGTTTGGAAAGAAGGTCAATTGACCTATCAGTCTGACTCAAGTGGTGAAGTGGCCCTTGGCATGGAGGGGCATCCGTTAAATGAAAATAATATTGACGCAGACGGGGTTGTCTATGTTGCCTTAGGCGAAACAACAGAAACAAAGTTCACAGTCACTATAAAACTGGTAGATGCTGATGAAGAATGGCAAGGTGTTGTATATGGCGAGCAAGAACTTGAGATTAAAGTTCCCGAAGTGTCGGAATACGGGTTTGAATTTGAAGATAATATAGAAATCATAGCCGGGAATATATTGGAAGAATCCGAGTATGATAGTGACGGTACAGAGCTTGGCGGGCTAACTGTTTCAGACTTAACCCCTACCACAGTAACCTTGAAGCCTACTATTGAAAATGAATTGGGCTATAAAAAAGTGAGGATTCTGCCACTAGTGGTAAATGGCCCTACTGATAATAGCATGCTTCAAGTCTGGATATATGATTCCAAAGATGGAAAATGGTACGACATGGTCCAAAAAGGCTGGGGTAGCCAAGGCACAGGCTTTACACTAGGCGCCAATGAAAACAAAGAAATGAAGGTTTATGTCTTTGCCGACACCTCGGGAACCTACACGGTGACTTTTAAAGCCGTAGACACAAGTGATCCGGAAAATGAAATTGTAATTGCGGAAGAAACTACTACCATATTTGCTCCTTTCCACTTCGATGCCGGCACCAGGACAATTAGCAAATATGAAGGAGATAAAGAGAATATTACAATTCCGGCAGCTGTCAACGGTGTTTCAGTAAAGGCTATAGGTGAAGGAGCTTTCGAGGAAAATCAACATATTAAAACGGTAACATTTGCAGAGGGTTCCCAGCTTAAAACCATTGGAAAAGAAGCTTTCAAAGAATGCAATGATTTGGAAAGCATAACTATTCCCGCCAGCGTCACCAGTATTGGGGAAGGGGCTTTTGTTCGTTGCAAAGCTTTGAAGAGCGTAGATATTCCTGAAAATGTCACAAGTATTGAGGATTATACTTTCTATGGATGCGAAAACTTGAAAAGTATAACTATTCCTGGTGTCAAAGAGATTAAATTTTTCGCTTTATCTGATACTGCCTTGGAAAGCATAACCATTCCAGATGGTTGCAAGTTAAGATATCGAGCACTTTCTTCAAATTACAGTCTAACAACTATAATAATGGGCAGCGATATAGATGTTGATGGAGAAGCTCTTTATGTAGGCCCCGAACTGAGAGATCGCGGTTTCAAGGATGCTTATGACAAGGGAGGAGCAGGAACTTATATCTTGCAGGATGGCGTTTGGACAAAACAATAATCAAAGAGCAACGAATTAGGTAACTTGGACCTAATAACCCATAACCAAGAACACACAACAAGCCCGTGGGAAAGCAAGCAATTAAGCTTTCTCACGGGTCTTTTCTTTACCCCTCCGGATCTTTATTAAGGGCTGGGTGGTTTTATGGACATCTTTCCTGGGAAAGCCGCATGTTGAATCGGTTGTTCTTTTGTCCCACTAAAACTCCAGGTGATTTTATCTGCGTAAAAACAGATTGTACAGGCGATAGACAAAAGATGTTCTTGAAGCTCTAAAAATAGATGAAAGATGTATAATGAGGGCTTTGTTAACTTAGTATGAAAGAAATGAGACCTGAAAGGCCTCTGGTAGGTTTAAAAAAGGGAAAAACCTACAAATGGAAACGCCTAAGTGTAAGATAACACGAAAAAAAGATACGTGCAAGCCTTTGAAAAAAATCAGGTCAGCACAAATAGTCCTGATGTAGTACAGGACGGAATGAACCTTGAAATCTGAATATTACTCAAGCTACCAAAAGCCAGAATAGCCGTTCTTTTTCCGAGTAGTTCACACCAGCGACTTGAGCTGGCGTGAGACCATTGAGGCTGGAATGAGGTCGGATGAAGTTGTAGAAGAAGATGTAAGTAGCAATAAGTCTATTGGCAGATTCAAATGAATTAAAACCTCTTTTAGGTTTGTACCAAGCTTTAAATTGCCCATTAAAAGCCTCAAGAACGTTGTTATTGATTAAGTCATCAAAGTCTTCAACGCGTATATGTTCAGCTTGTGGAAAGAACAAAGAAGCAGGCTGCAGATAGGCATAATATCTGTCGGAGATGACAGCATACCGGGGTTGTCCAAACTTTCTTCTGCAGTTAGATAAAAGGCTATGGGCAGATGCCGAGTCACGCATAGGGGAAAGATTGAAGTCAAGAACTAATCTGGTTTCTGCATCAAAAGCGAGCCAGAGGTAATAATCTTTACCAGCAATTTTAATATAAGTTTCATCGAAATGCCATTCATCCGAATCACAAAGATTAATCCCCAAAAGCCTGTCATCAGCAATTTTCTTGAATACAGGAGCAAAGCGCTTGATCCATTTAGAAACAGTTACATGAGAAACCTTAACCTGGTGAACCATATGTAAGGTTTGAGCGACTTTTCGGGTTGTTGAATTTCCGCAGAAGTAGTAAGTCAGTGCATGAAGAACAATATGAAGCGGATGGCGCATACCTTTAAAAGAAAAGGTTTCAGGCTTAAACTCGGAAGAAGGGGTCTCAACATTTATTAGTTTTGGTACTCGAAAAGAATGGTTGCATTTTTTGTCACAGCAACGGAAGTTTGAGTAATAAGTATAGTCATGGTGAAGAAAAGTTGCTTTACCACAAACAGGACAATCGGGATATATTCTTTTTCTTGGTGAACATGGTTTATCAGGTGCAAACTGCCGTTTGCATCGTTGACACTGATATCTTTGAAAACCGTCTTTGTCCTTACCAAAACGGTGAAGAACTTTTGAAAAACACCTTGGACATACTACGTTTGATGGTATAATGGTCATGAGACTTGAACGCTCCTTTCTGGGAGGTAATGGGTTTTTGGCAATTTCCATTATACCAGAGGCGTTTCAGGTCTCATTTTTATTATTAAGTTAACAGAACATAAATCAGGACAAGGAGGTGAGCTGATGGATCAAAAAATCTGGTATATTTCGGCAAGGAATGACCGCTTGGAAAAGAAAGTGGGAATCTATTGCAGGGTCAGTACAAATGAAAAGGAACAGCTTTATAGCCTTGCAGCACAGATTTCTGCTTTGACGAGAGCGGTTGCGAATGTCAGCCAGTGGAGGTTGGCAGATGTTTTTATCGATATTGCATCAGCGAAGGGAGAAACTTCCTCGGCGTGAATTTGAACGGTTGATTCGAGAATGTGAAGCTCACAATATCTCCGTTGTCCTCACCAAAAGCATCAGCCGGTTTGGCAGGGATACGGTTGAAACCTTGTCAGCAATCAACCGGTTGAAAGCAGCAGGAGTCAGGATTATATTTGAACAAGAAAATCTGGATACCGAAGAGGTCGACAGCAACCTTATGATTTCGGTGATGGAATCCTTGGCTCAGGCTGAAAATGAGAGCCGAAGTGAAAATATCCGTATGGGGCTTGCCATGAAAGCCGCAAATGGAACATCTGGACTCTATAAACGAAAGCTGTACGGCTACTCTAAGAATAAGGATGGGGACCTTGTAATTGACAATGAACAGGCTAAGGTTGTGCGGGACATTTTCAGATGGTATCTGGATGGTGCCAGTGTGCTTGGCATTATTAAGAAGTTGTCAGAAGCTGGCATACCGTCTCCTGCCGGTAAGGAACAATGGAATAAGCGAGCGATAGAGAAAATGCTTGAAAATGAGAAGTATACTGGTACAGTCTCGCTTTTGGATTCTGCTACACATGAATACGAATTTCAGATGAAAGAATGTCATCCGCCGATTATAACGGAGAGCGAGTTCAGGGCTGTTCAGGAAGAAAAGAAAAAGCGAAGCAATATTGTCACGGGTGATGGTGGAACGCGGCGCAGTAGTAAGAAGTATAGTTCAAAGAAGAAGTAACAAATTTTATTTTGAGGGAGTGATGAAATGTCTAACTCTTATTTAATAATTGATGAAAAAACATGGCCAAGAGCAATACACTGTATGGTTTTTCGAAATAGCATAGAGCCCGCATTCTGTGTGACCTTTGAAGCAGATGTGACCAATTTTCTTCAGAAGGTAAAACAAGACAAGCTATCATTTACTATGGCAATGGTATATGCAGTTTGTAAATCTGCAAATGAAATAGAAGAATTCAGATATCGTTTTCTCGATGGAAATATTGTATTATTCGATCAGATACATACAGCATTTACTTACCTTAACAAGGAAACCAACTTATTTAAGGTTGTTAATGTACCTATGATGGATGATTTAAAGGAATACTGTAAGGTTGCCTTAAAAAAGGCAGAGGAACAAGAAGTCTATTTCACGGGCCCATTGGGGAATGATGTTTTTCTGTGTTCTCCAATGCCGTGGGTTTCCTATACCCATATTTCACATACAAACTCCGGTAAAAAAGATAATGCAACTCCATTATTTGATTGGGGAAAGTATTATGAAAAAGATGGAAAAATACTGATGCCTATTTCTGTTCAGGTTCACCATTCATTCGTTGATGGATTGCATATCGGTCTGTTTGTAGAGAAGCTTCAAAAATATTTGAATGAAGTATAAAATCCAGTTTGTTCTTTACATAAAAATGTAGAATAGCCTACTTAGGCGAAGAAATAAATTAGATGTCAGGCTACCAATTGATGAAAGAAAAAACTTGTATAATAAGGAAATCGGTTGTTTGTGTGTGTGTGCTAACATAAAAGTGAGCCAAAAAGACAGTCAATGATTATGAAAAAGTGATCCACCTACGAATTGATCAAGCATTTGTGATAACGAATATTTGAGCCACTTCGACTAAATTCCTGTACAATCGATAATGAGAAATCGATTGGCAGGAGGATGAAAGGCGTGATCATTGACGTGGATCTTTATGGCAAAATCAGATACATGTACGTTCAACAAAAAATGTCACAACGAGCAATTGCAAAAGAACTTGGCATTTCTCGCAACACTGTAAAAAAGTATTGTGGAGGTGAACATGTACCATGGGAACGCCAGTCATACCATCGGGAATCACCTGTTGTCACAGAGGAAATTCTTGACTTTATTCGTCAATGCTTTGCCGAAGATGAGGCTGAAAATCTCCCAAAACAAAGTCATACTGCCAGACGGATCCATAGACGTTTGGTGGATGAAAAAGGCTTTACCGGAGCTGAATCTACTATCAGGCGAATAGTCCGAGGGATGAGGCAGCCCATTAAAGAAGCCTTTGTGCCGTTGGAATTTGACCCAGGCGAAGCCGCCCAAGTTGATTGGGGCGAGGCTACCATATACCTTAAAGGCGAAAAAACCAAGGTCCAACTGTTCTGCTATCGATTGTGCCATAGTGCCGACATATTCGTTAAAGCTTTCTTTCGACAAAATCAAGAATCTTTTCTGGAAGGTCACGTAGCTGCCTTTACCCATGGTAATGGTATCCCCAAGAAAATTATCTTTGATAACGCTCGAATAGCTGTCAAAGAAGGCTTTGGCCTTTACGCCAAGCCTCAGGATGCCTACCAAGCCCTAAGTGCACATTACGCCTTTGAAATGCACTTCACCAACATCAATAGCGGCAATGAAAAAGGGCTAGTGGAAAACTTAGTAGGCTGGGTTAGACGCAATGTACTTGTGCCGGTTCCCCGGGTAGACAGTATAGAGGAACTCAATGAAACCCTAATCTCCGCCTGCCTACAATACCGAAAGCATCAAATTCAAGGCCGGGATCAGACCGTAGGACAACAATTTGAAACAGATAAACATAGTTTAACTCCGCTACCTACATTCGTATTTGATACCAGCAAAAGTACAACGGGTCGGGTAGCCGACAACAGTCTAATTCGGTTTGAAGGAAATCAGTACTCTGTTCCTGTCCATTTAGTTGGTAAAACTGTTAGCATAAAGGCCTATGGTAACCACCTGGTCTGTTACCATCAAGGGGAAGAAGTAGCCAAACATCAGCGCTTTTATAGCCGTGGAGAAATGTTATTTGAATTAACTCACTACCTACCGCTTCTGGAACAAAAACCTCGTTCTGTATTTCATGCTAAACCGGTTCGTCAAACAGCTGCCAATGAGCTTTTGGACTGGGGCAAAAGGTTTCCCGGTGGTGCCAAAGACACAGTTAAATTACTAAAATTCAGCGTTGAATATGGCCTCGAACGAGTTCTTGCTGTCAAAGATGCATTACCGGCCGGCATCACTCCCACTATTGGCTTGGTGCAAAATGAACTAGAACCCCATGTTCCTGTAAAACTGGATACCGCTAAAGATATCCCTGTTAGTGCCATTGACCTATCAAGCTATGATCGTAAGTATCTGGTGGTGGCACAATGAATCCTAAAAATGAATTCATTGCACTTTATGCAAAGCAGCTTCGGATCCCTAGCTTTACACGGTATCAAGAAGTATTACGCCAACAGGAACAGCTAAGCTATGAGGATTTCCTTATTGCAGTGATGAAACAGGAACTGGATTCCCGTAGTCATAATCAACAAAAAAGACGTATCAAACAGGCTGGATTTCCCAATGAAAAAACCCTGGAAGAATTCGACTTTAAAAGGCTCCAGCACGTTGAAGAAGCCTACGTGCACCAATTAGCAAGTTGCGATTTTATCCGTAACCGACAAAATGTTTTAATGATTGGCAATCCCGGCAGTGGGAAGAGCCATTTGAGCATTGCCTTGGGATTACGTGCCTGCCAAGCAGGATTTAGGGTTAAATTCACCACTGCCGCAACTTTGGCAACCACCCTTGTGGAGGCCAAAGAAACAAGAGAACTCCTAAAACTGGAACGCCAGCTTCAGAAAGCAGAACTACTGATTATTGATGAACTGTCCTACCTGAGCTTTAACCGCCATCAGTCTGAACTGCTCTTCAAGGTCATCTCCGACCGGGCGGAAAAAAGCAGTGTGATCATCAGTACTAACTTGGAGTTTTCTCGGTGGACAGAGTTATTCGAAAACCCTACCCTGGTTGCAGCATTAGTGGATCGGCTCACCTTTCGATCCCATATTCTAAACATGAATAACCCGTCCTACCGGATGGAACATGGTTCAGTTAATTTATTAATTCATCGCTTTTATTGCATTAAGAGAAGCCATTACTGAAATGGATTAACCAGTAACCAAGTGGATCACTTTTTGGTTATCACGGTGGATCAAATATTCATGGTCAGGTGGATCAGATATTCGTTGACATTCGGATTTTGTGGACATGTTTCCAAAATAGCCTAAAAATCACACGTTGAAACGGTAGTATTGATAACAAAGAAAAATGATTGAGTGTGCTGAAAACCCTTATATATCAAGGGTTTTAGCACACATGGGTGTGAAACCCATTGAGCGAAAAACATGAAAATATCGCTTCGAGGGAACAAGTCCATAAGAGCGGTATTTGATAGTCAAGTGGTCAGGTTAGATGTCATAGCCCCGCGAGTGGTCGGGTTAGATGTCAGGGGGCGCGAGTGGTCAGGTTAGATGTTTTTTCGGAAGTTTTTGAGGTTGTGTGGTCAGGTTGGATGTAGGTGTGGAAATGAGCTGTTTTTGCAGCGATATATAAGTATTTAGTTCTTTTACTGTGAATCGAATTAAAGTTTTAAATGATACTCCATGAGTGATAGACACACCAGCACATCAATTCTATGAAACATAGGTTGATAATTATTGCACTGCACCGATAATGAAAGTGAAAGGAGGGAAATAAATATGGACTTGAATAAAACTGGGTTGTTTATATCTGCTCTGCGAAAGCAAAACGGGTTGACACAAAAAGAATTGGCTGAAAAAATATGCGTTACTGATAAAGCTGTATCGCGTTGGGAAACAGGCAAAGGATTCCCTGATGTTTCTAACATTAAGTCACTTGCGGAGGTGTTGAATGTGTCTATTACTGAAATAGTAAACGGTGAAAGAACCACGCCTGAAAATATCGAGGAAAAGTCGGATAATGCTATCATTGAAGCGTTTAATTATTCAAAGCAAATGAGCAAAAAAACAATAGGAGTCTTGCTGTTAATCGCTGGATTAGGATTGATTGTGTATCCACTCATTTCTACAGGTATAAGCAACTTTCCAGTATTGTTACTTTTAGGAATTGCCATTGTTATAACAGCAATTTTCATATTAAGTTATAAAAAATCATCTATTAAGGATATGGGAAAAGCCGTGAAATTATCAAAATACTCATCTGGGATTATTTCACTTATCGTATTGACTGCTACTCTTATTTTAGAGATGTTGCCAAGTGTTAATGGCCATGATAAAATCGACATAAATGGTCACGAAAAACCCGCAAAACCGGTCATTTAGAAAAGGAAAAAAGCTCGTTCCCTACAACATTTTCATTGGAACCAAAACATTAAAGAAGGGAACGAGCAAAAATGACAGGAGTGTGGGAAATCGTGAACATTCAAGAATGTCGGAAAGCCGGCCTAAGTAAGACCGCCACAGCACAGCGTTTAAACCTGGACCGTGGCACCGTAGCAAAATATTGGGATGTTGAAGAGCCTTTGAAAGCACCACCGGTCTACCAGCGAAGTTCCAAAATCGATCTTTACAAAGAGTATATCACAAATCGACTGGAAAAATGGCCTGAACTGTTTGCAGAAACAATTTATGAAGAAATTAAAAAAATGGGATATAAAGGCTCCGCAAGAACCGTCCGGCGCTACGTCTCTAAGGTACGACCAAAACTTTCCCGGGAATACAAACCCTATGAAACCCTGCCAGGTGAACAAGCCCAGGTTGACTGGGGCCACTTAGGCACCATTGTCGAAAACGGCCGGCGGGTTAAGCTTTATGTCTTTGTTTTCTGCCTAAGTTGGTCAAGAGAAAGATATGCGGAGTTCATCACTTCCCTCAATATGGCCGTCTTTAACGCCTGCCTACATCGAGCTTTCGAGTATGTGGGAGGGATTCCCGAAACAATCCTCTTTGACAACGCCAAAACTGTGGTAGCGGAACGAGTAGGTACGATAGTGAGGTTTAATTCTACCCTTCTGGAACTGGCTTTAAGATATGGCTTCACACCCAAAGCATGTTGGATCAATGATCCGGAAAGCAAGGGCAAAGTAGAATCC
>JBMNIZ010000015.1:0-234639 GCA_050951405.1 Bacillota bacterium
TTTTCCACTACAGTGCGAATTAAACCTGCTCCGCCCCGGGGAATGAGCACATCCAGATATTGATTCATTCTAATCATCACATTGACCGCTTCTCGGTCGGTGGTTTCGATCAACTGAACGGCTCCTTCAGGCAGCCCTTGCTCCTGGCAGGCATCTCCAATAATCCCGGCAATGGCCCGGTTGGAATTAAATGCCTCCGAGCCTCCGCGCAACAGAATAGCATTGCCGGTTTTCAGGCAAAGCCCTGCCGCGTCTGCAGTCACATTGGGCCTAGCCTCATAGATAATTCCCACTACCCCCAGAGGAACCCTCACCTTCCCTACCTGGATCCCGCTGGGCCGTGTCCACATTTCTGTTACTTCCCCCACCGGATCCGGCAAAGCCGCCAAAGCCCTTAAACCCCCGGCCATATCTTTGATCCTTTTTTCCGTGAGAAGCAACCTGTCCAAAAGGGCTTTGGACAAGCCTTTTTCCCGGCCGGATGCCAAGTCTTGTTCATTAGCAGCCAGGATCCGGTCCTGCTTGGTCTCCAGACTGTCTGCTATGGCCAGCAGAACTTGGTTTTTCTTGTCTGAGGAAAGATTGGCCAGTACCCGGGCTGCCCGGCGGGCCTTCTTCCCCTGGGCATAAATCAACTCTTGCAGCACAGTACATCCTCCTCACTTTAAAAAACAGAACTCTTCTGTCACGCCCCTCTTAGGAATGGATTTCCCAAAGGGCCAAGTTGTCCCGATGAATAACCTCGTCATAATCCTTATAGCCCAGGATTTTCTCAATTTCTGCCGTCTTTTTACCCTTAATTTTCTTCAAGGCCGACGACGAATAATTAACAATGCCCTCGCCACTTCCACCTGATCCGGTCCCACCACACTGACTACGGCTCCTGCTTCAAAATTCTCCTCCACTTCCGTTATGCCTATAGGAAGCAGGCTCTTGCCCTCTTCCACCAAAGCCCGTACCGCCCCTGCATCGATGGTCAGCCTCCCCTGCACAGCCGAGCCAAAAGCGATCCATTTTTTCTTCGCATGAAGCTTTCCTTCTTTTGGCACAAAAAGAGTGCCCAAGTCCTCACCTTGCAGGATCCGGTGAATCACATTCTCCTCCGCGCCATGAGCTATCAGCATGGGTATACCCGAGTTGGCAGCGATCCTAGCCGCCTGGATTTTAGTACCCATACCACCGGAAGCAAGAGAAGAGCCAACCCCACCGGCCAAGGCTTCGATTTCCGGGGTAATCTCCCTGATCACCGGAATGCGCCTGGCCTCCGGATCCTGATGGGGATTTCCCGTATAAAGTCCGTCAATATCTGACAGCAACACCAGCAAATCCGCATCCACAGAAGCGGCAACCAGGGCTGCCAGGTTATCGTTATCGGCCGAAACGCAGTTCATCTACGGCAATAGTATCATTCTCATTCACAATGGGAATAACCTCAAATTCCAGCAGTTTAAAAAAAAGTATGCCGGACATTAAGATACCTTCTCCGATCGGAAAAATCCTCGCGGGTTAATAATACCTGGGCGACGATACGGCCGTACTCAGCAAAAAGCTTTTCATACATGTGAAGAAGCAGACCTTGACCGACGGCGGCAATAGCTTGCTTTTCCGGCAAAGTACGAGGGCGCCTGCCCAGGCCCAAACGGCCCACCCCGGCGCCCACCGCCCCAGAGGTAACCAAAACCAATTTTTTGCCCAAGTTAGCCAGGTCGGCAAGCTCTCTAACCAGTTTTTTCCATTTGCAGCAAATCCAGCTTCCCGGTCTTATGGGTCAAAGTACTGGTGCCTACCTTGACCACAATTTTCTCTACCGTCTCCAAGGATATGGGATAACAATCATATGACAAGTCCATCCACCCTCATGATTATTCTTTACGGCAATTCAATCACACTTTTTTGCATGGAACGGCGGTAGAGGAGAAAATTGCGACCCACCACCTGCACTATCTCCGCACCGGTGGCTTCTGCCAGTTTCCTGGCAACCTGCTTAGGTTCTTCCCCGCAATTCTGAAGCAGCTTCACCTTGATCAGTTCTCGCGCCTCCAAAGCTTCGTCAATCTGGGTTAAAACATTGTCGGTAATTCCGCCTTTGCCGATATGAACAATAGGGTCGATCCCCGTCCCCAGGGCCCGTAAAAAACCTCTTTTGCTTGCCAATCAATCTTTGCTTACTAACCAAAGGTTAGCCTGCACCTCCCGCATGATGTTGTTACGCTATTATAGCATATTTCCCACCTGTATTCACTCCAAAAAGCGCCTTTTGCCCCTGGGGTTTATATAAAAGACAGGCCAAGGCCTGTCTCAGACTGTAGACAAAGTCTTATGAAATACAAACCTTGGCCGATCCTTGGTTTGCATTTTCATTTATAATTCATAATTGCCGTGCGCAAAAAATCTTTGGCAAAAGTGTAAAAAAGCCAGTAATTGCAGGCATTTTCAGCCCTTTTAACGAAATTATATTATGGGAAAAACCAATAGCCGGGGTGATAAAATGCTTGCGAAAAAAGACCGTGAAGCTGTTAACCAAATGGAAATTGTTTGCATAGACAGCCTGGTTCCGGAAAACCATCTGCTTAGAGCCGTCCAGGAGAGTATTGACTTTAGCTTCATCTATGATGAAGTAAAAGACCTGTATTCAGAAAACCATGGCCGTCCCAGTGTAGATCCGGTTGTTCTAATTAAGCTGTTGATCCTGCAGGCACTCTATGGCATCCGTTCAATGCGGCAGACCATAGAAGAGGTAAAAGTAAACGTCGCTTACCGCTGGTTTCTGGGATATGGCTTGCAGGAGCAGATCCCTCACTTCTCTACCTTTGGCAAGAATTACGTGAGACGGTTTCAGGAAAGCGACATTTTGAAAAAATTTTTGCGCGTGTTCTCGAAGAAGCCATTAACTGCGGGTTTCTCAACACCAGCGCCATTTTCATTGATGCCACTCATGTCAAAGCCAGCGCCAATAAGAAGAAGTACATCAAAAAAAATGGTCAGGCATCGTGTACATAAATACAAACGTGATTTGCTTTATGAAATTAACGAGGATAGGAAATCCCATGGCAAGGAACCGTTTGCTGATGATGAAGACGAAGGCAATGATTCCGGAGATGAAGCAGGCACCCCGGCTGACGGCGGCAAAAAACGAGAAATCATAGAAAGTACAACAGACCCGGAAAGCGGCATGTTCTACAAGAGTGAAAAGGAGAAATGCTTTGCCTATACTGTAACCGTTGCCTGTGATATGAATAATTTTGTCTTGGGATTAAAAGCAACTCCCGGCAATGTTCACGACAGCCAGGTTTTCTCCGATGTTTTCCAGCAAGTCATTGAACAGCACCCCGAAGTCGAGTCTGTAGTTACAGATTCTGCATACAAAACCCCGGCCATCTGCCGGGAGATAGTCGAAGCTGGCAAAGATCCTATCATGCCGTACAAGCGCCCTATGACAAAGAAGGGCTATTTCAGAAAACGTGATTATGTTTATGATGAATACTACGATTGCTACATTTGCCCCAATAACCAGATTTTAAAGTACAGCACCACCAACCGGGATGGTTACCGTGAATACAAGAGTGATCCTAAAATTTGCATCGGCTGTGAGCATAGAATGAAGTGCACACAGAGCAAAAATTTTACCAAGGTTATCACCCGTCATTTATGGGAGCCTTATGTGGAAATAGCTGAAGATCTTAGGTACACCGATCGAGGCAAAGAACTTTATCGTAAGCGCGGCGAGACAATTGAGCGTGTTTTTGCCGATGCCAAAGAAAAACATGGGATGCGCTCTACACGCAGCTTCGAGGCTTGAGAAAAGTGCAGCACTATCTCACGCTTCTTTTTGCATGCATGAATCTGAAAAAGCTGGCCATGTGGAAGCGGAAACAACGGACATTACCGCCCACAACCTCCCCGCTGCAGGAGGTGCTCTCTAATATTTCAGCAATTTTATGTTTAAAAAGAATTTGGCCTTTAGGTTTTGCTTCCTAAAGGCCATTTTTGTCTACAGTCTGAGACAGGCCAAGGCCTGTCTTTTAGCCAATCCTTTGCAGATCGCTCTTCTCCTTCCGGATCCTACGACGCCGCTTTTCATAAGCAGGGTCTCCTTCTTTCCAGACGTCGGAAGTGCGTTTTTTTTCCAGTACGACAGTGCTTTCCACCAGAATGAATTCATTCCTGGCGGTACAGTAATACATCAGTTCTCCTAACTTGCAATTGCCACAGTGTAAACACTGTTCCATGGTGCTGAAAAATACCTCCGTTCCTCCTCTGGTTTAATCTCTAAATTCAAACTCCTGATCTTTAATTCGCACCACATCACCGGTCTTGGCACCAGCCTGACGCAAGGCATCATCCACACCCATGATCTCCAAGATCTTTTGAAAACGGCGGACCGCCTCCTCATTCTCCAGATCTGTCATGGCTAAATGTTTTTCAACCTCCCGTCCCTTCACAAAATAGATTCCATCTATTACTTCTATCCTGAAACGCTCTTCTTTCGGCACATAACGTGTCTTGCGTATAAAAGTATCGGTTTCCGGTTCCTGGGCGGGCAACTCCTCCAAGAAACGATTAACTCTCTCCAGCAAAGAGACTATACCTTCTCCGGTAACGGCGGAAATGGGGAAGATCTCAAGGCTTTCTCCGATTTTTTGGCGAAAGCTTTCCAACCGTTCTCGGGAGACGGGAAGATCCATTTTATTCGCCGCAATAATTTGCGGCTTCTTCCCCAATTCCCGGCTGTACAGATTAAGCTCTCTATTAATGACCGCAAAAGCTTCAGCTGGATCTCTTTCCTCACTGCTCAGATCCACCAGATGAATTAGGATCTTGGTACGATCCAAATGTTTCAGAAAATCGTGCCCCAAACCTGCTCCCTGGTGCGCACCTTCAATCAATCCAGGAATATCTGCCACCACAAAGCTCTTTCCTTCTTCCAAACTGACCACACCCAAGTTAGGTGACAGAGTGGTAAAAGGATAGTCGGCAATTTTCGGCTTGGCGGCGGAAACCCGGGCAAGAAAGGTGGATTTTCCCGCATTAGGCAGTCCCAAAAGACCCACATCAGCGAGCAATTTCAATTCCAGTTGCAGCCATTTCTCCTCGCCGGGCTCTCCTTTTTCCGCCAGCCTGGGCACTTTGACCCGATTGCTCAGGAAGCGGGCATTTCCACGACCTCCCCTGCCTCCCCGGGCAATTATCTCCCTCTGTCCATGCCGAACCAGATCAGCCAGCAGCGCTCCCGTATCCGCATCTTTCACCAAGGTTCCTACCGGAACCCGGAGAACCAAATCCTCGCCGCTTCTGCCGTGCATTTTCTTCCCCCGTCCATGGTGACCCCGGCCGGCCTTATAATGCCTTTTATACTTAAAATCAACCAGGGTGCGCAGCCCTTCATCGGCTAGCAGAATAACATCTCCACCCCGGCCACCATCACCCCCATCGGGACCGCCTTCAGGTACATATTTTTCCCGCCGGAAGGAAATTACTCCATTGCCCCCGTCTCCGGCTTTAACGTAGATTTTTGCATAATCATGAAACATATAATCACCTTAGCAATTTCAATTATAAATGCTGTTTTCCTGCTGTCAATCTTTTCCCGCTTTTTCCTTAGCTTCACCAAATCCCCGCTCCCTTAATCGGGTTACAGACTAACCCCCTCCCTTTGGAATGAGACAAAGAGACTGCCAGCCCTCGGTTCCGATTTCGTAGATGGGACCAGAATCGTAAGCGATAGTTTCAGCCTCTGCTTCCTGTCCCGGAAAATCCGTCTCAGCCAGACGGTACTCTACCAGATAAGATTTTTCATCCTCTCTGAAAAGAAGCACCAATTCTTTTCCTTCTTTTCCGGCAGCTGCCGCCCAGTTGTCGATAACGAGGAGTATCCTGTCTAACAGATACCTATCCGTAACAGAGCTTTCAGCCAAATTTGTGCGGTTAATAATTTTTAGATGAAGACCCTTTTCAAAGACTTCTAGCTGTTTACACATGAGAGACAGGACCAGCAATGGCTTTCGTAAACGCATCAGAGAACCTTTTTCCGTTATTTCCTTAATCGTCTCTTGAAGATAATCCCGGGCTTTTTCCATCTTGTTCATTTGCAGGTAACCGGCAATTACCTGCAAATGATTCAGGATATCGTGTTTTTGCACCCTGATCAGTTCACATACTGCGGTGAGCAGGTCATCTTCTTTCACAAAAACCTCTCCTTCATTAAAGCATTGTCCTTAGTTTATTTCGCCCCCTGGTAAAAAGTACCTGCCTGTCCCGGCAATTGGGGCACAGTTTTTTGCAAACCGAAAAAAGACCAGGCGATAAAAGGGCAAAAAAAAGACCGCCTACTGGCGGCCTTTTCCACTAATAAGCGGCTTCGGCATAAACACTCACTCGCTTACGGTCCTTACCTATTCTTTCGTATTTAACAATACCATCGATTAATGCAAACAAGGTATGATCTCTGCCTAAACCTACGTTATCGCCGGGATGAATTCTCGTGCCCCTTTGCCGGACAAGAATATTCCCGGCAGCAACAAACTGCCCGTCATGCCTTTTCACACCAAGCCTTTTAGCCTCACTATCCCGGCCGTTCCGAGAACTACCGACACCTTTTTTATGAGCGAAAAGCTGTAAATCAATCACAAACATCCTGTCCACCTCCTTTTGTGGATCTCTAAATATTGACCGTACTTTGGCAGTAATGCTTCTATACCTAATTCCATAGTGCGGATGACCACTTGAGCTTTCTCTTCTTCGTCTCTGGACATTTGACCGGGCAGGATGCAGCTTAAAAAGCCTTCCCTGACCTTAACCCGGGGCTTGTTCGGCAAAAATTCTTTGAGACTGATGATAGCTGTTTGACTTAATACCGAAACCGCCGAACAAACAATGTCAGAACCATAAGGGGCGGCCCCTGCATGGCCGGCAAACTGAAAAGCCCGGTATTTACCATCTTCATCCACATAGATGCTTACGGTAATCATTTTCTACATTTGAATGCTTTCTACGACCACTTCAGTATAGGGTTGACGATGGCCCTGTTTCCGCCGGTAGTTCTTCTTCGGCTTGTATTTGAAGACGATAATCTTATCTCCCTTACCATGCTTCCTCACTTTCAGGACCACCTTGGCCCCTTCCAGCCAGGGACTACCGACTTTGACTCCCTCATCGCTGCTGACCAGCAACACCCGGTCAATTTCTACGGTTTCCCCTGGAGATGCCTCCAGTTTCTCAACCTTTAAAACTTGTCCCGGACTGACCCGGTATTGCTTGCCTCCTGTTTCCATAATTGCATACATAATAATTCCTCCTCGCAAAGACTCGCTGGTTTCAGGCAGGATCTCCCTTTTTTAGCCTAAACCAAGCGGTTTTCAACGACCCGGAGTTTAGAGTAACACAAGAGTTTTTAAATGTCAAGATGTTGAAAAACAGGGCGGCGTTTTCAGGCAGATGAGGTCAGGAAAACAAAAGGACCAAAGAAGAGATAAGGCAGGATTTCACCTTAGAAAAAGGATCAGAAACAGCATTGAGATTGGTTGCCGGCAATATAAGGAAGGACTAAATCCCAAAAACATAAAATACCCGGCCACTCTCAGTTTTTCAAAAGCTCTTCATTCAGCACTTTGCCCCGTCCCCGGCAATGGGGACAATCTTTGAGCAAGATTTGCTCCAACCCTTGGCAGGCCTTTTTACGGCTAATTTCCACCAGGCCCAACCTGGTCATGCCTAAAACATGGCTTTTTATCCTGTCCCTTTGCAAGCAGGTATTCAGTTCCTCCAAGACCTGTTCCCAATGATTCTCCTCCGGCATATGGATAAAGTCGATGATAATCATGCCCCAATGTTTCGCAGGCGGAGCTGCCTGGCAATCTCCCCGGCTGCCTCCAGATTGACTCGCAAAGCAGTAGCGGGAAAACTATCCGTCCCGACATATTTCCCCGTATTCACATCGATTACTGTCAAAGCCTCCGTCCGGTCAATGACCAGATACCCGCCGCAATTTAACCAAACCTTATGCCGCAATGCTTGCTCTATTTGCCTATTGATTTGATATTGACTGAAAAGATCTGCCTTCTCCCGCAGATAGACCTTGTTTTTCAACGAGGGCATAAATAAGTCCGCATAATCCATCAGCTCTTGATAGATCTCCCGACTGTTCACCAGCAGGCGGTTCAGGTCCGGAACAAACAAATCCCGGAGAAAGCCCTGTACCGGCTCCGGGCCTTTGTGGATGAGGGCAGGTGCCGGGCAGCGCATCCTTTGCAACAGTTTTTTCCAAAGTAGATGCAAAGCCCGCAAATCTTCCAGAAGTTCATGTTCTCCGGCCCCCAGGGCGGCTGTCCGGATAATGGCACCCGCCCCTGCAGGTAGATGTTTTTGGAGTAAATTCTTCAGACGGATTCTTTCTTCTTCGCTTTTGATGCGGCGGGAAATCCTCAAATAGTTGCCGCCGGGAACAAAAACCAGATAACGTCCGGACAAGCTGATTCTGGTAGTCACCCGAGGCCCTTTGGAACCAAATGGTTCCTTTAATACCTGTACCATTACTTCCTGCCCTGCTTTAACCATATCCTGGATGCCTGGTTTGCAGTCCCTTCTGCCGAGCCGCTTCTGGCCAGGTTTTCCGCTCGCGAAGGGCAGGGCATCTCCCAGGTAAAGAAAAGCATTCTTCTCCATTCCAATATCAATAAAGGCCGCCTGTATACCCGGTAAAACATCTGTCACCCGGCCCAGATAAATATTTCCCACCAGACTTTCCAGGCGGGCAGGGTCTAAATAAATCTCCACCAACTTATTTTCTTCCAAAACAGCTAGGATAGTCTCTCTCCCGCTCGCATGAATGATTATCTCTTTTTGCACATGTGCCCATCTCCCCATCCACTATTCATGCAGCCTTGCCGTTTCTTATCGGTCCAGATCTTCCAAAGGGCTAAGCCGGCGCCCCTCTTTGAAAACAAAAAGTCCCGTCCGCTCGATCCTGGCCATTTTCGGTTCAAGGGGTAAAGCTTCTTCCTCAGCCAGTAATTGCACGATTTCCTCTGGACGCACCGCTAATTTTCCGGCTATGCCCAACTCCATCTGCAAAGCCGCTTCCTTTGCAGTAATTTCTCCAGTTAAATGATAGATCCCCTCCCTGATGTCTTTTTCCTGGCTGCCCCTTTTTGTCCGGCGGTAAATGATAATGCTTTTCTTTTCCAATAGCAGATTAATAGCCTCCTGTAGTCGGGCATCAGTCAATGGCCCTTTTAAGGGCACTTGAACCCGATAGCCGGCCCGTTCGATGACAGCCATCAAAGCCGGGGCTTTTGCTGAGATTTCCTTGGCCTTTTGCAGGATAATACCCTGAGGCAGTTTCTTATGTAATCTCTCCAGAAATGTATCCAGGGGAACCTTTTCTTTTAACTCCACGTCCAGATATTCCCGCCTGCCCGAAACTCCCACCGGCAGGGGCGGTCCGAAAGAGATTTTGGGATGGGGATTAAATCCTCGGGAAAAAGCAAGGGGTAGAGATGCCCGGCGAAAAGACCTTTCAAAAAGACGGAGCATTTCCAGGTGGGAGAGAAAGCGGGCAGTACCGCATCTGCTATACTCCAAACGGATCAACATTTTTTTCTGTTCCTCCTTGAATAACCGGGCTTACCTGCAATTGAGGACAGACGCCGCAATCGAAACATTCTCCCTGACGGCAATCCTCAGTCAGTTCCCCGGCCAATGCTTTTTCCCTTTCTTCTAATAAAAATTCCTTGGTTACTCCCACATCTAGATGATCCCAAGGCAGTATCTCCTCCGGCTCAATCCGGCGGTTAGCATAAAAAGTCGGATCCAGACCTGCCTCCTGAAAAGCTTCCAGCCATTTTTCGTAAGCGAAATGTTCCCGCCAACTGTCAAATTTACATCCTTTGCTCCAGGCTAATTCCAAAACCCGGGCCAAACGCCGGTCTCCTTTGGCAAAAACAGCCTCCAGAAAACTTAAACGGGCATCATGGTAGCTGTAGTTGATTTTCCCAGCAGGCAACAGTTTTCTCAGATATCTTTGTTTTTCTTCCAGGAGAGGAACCGGATCTTGAGGTTCCCATTGAAAGGGAGTGTGCGCCTTGGGAACAAAACAAGATACACTGATGGTCAGCCTGATTTTTTTTCTTCTTTTATGGCGGCTGTTGATCTTTTTGCCCAAGGAAAATACTGTTTCCGCCAATTGAGCAATCCCGGCTAAGTCTTCCTTTGTTTCCGTGGGCAGGCCCAGCATGAAGTAAAGCTTAATCCCCGTCCAGCCGGCTTCAAAAGCGCTCTCCACAGCCTCCAACAAGTCCTTTTCAGTAACCCCCTTATTAATCACATCTCTCAGCCTTTGCGTTCCTGCTTCCGGAGCAAAAGTCAAGCCGGATTTGCGCACCCTCTGCAATTCTTTGGCCAAACGCACGGAAAAAGCGTCAACCCGCAGAGAAGGTAAAGAAACACTGACACCCTCCCGCCCATAGCTGTCCAGCAGATCCCTGGATAAGGGTTCAATACAGGAGTAATCGGCTGTGCTTAAAGAAGTTAAGGAAATCTCGTTATAGCCCGTATGGGCCAATAATTCTGCTGCCTGTTGCCGGAGTGTTTCGGGCTTTCGTTCCCTTACCGGCCGGTAAAGGACCCCGGCTTGGCAAAAACGACATCCCCTGGTACAGCCCCTCTGCACTTCCAGCATCACCCGATCATGAACCGCTTCCAGGTAAGGCACTACCGGACGGGTGGGAAAATAGGCAGCGTCCAGATCAGCGACAACTCGGCGCACCACTTTTTCCGGAGCCCCGGGCTGGCTTGTCCGTATTTTTTCCACCTTTCCCTGGGCAGTATAGGACACCTGGTAGAAGGCTGGCACATAGACACCTTTAATGCCGGCCGCTTCTTCGAGAAAGGGCTTTCGCTTGATTCTTCCCCCTGGAGAAGATTGATGCTTTTCGGCCAGGTCAAGGATTTCCAGCAAGACCTCTTCCCCATCGCCCAGCAGAAAAACATCGATAAAAGGGGCCAGCGGTTCCGGGTTAAAAGCTCCCGGTCCCCCGGCAATAATTAAAGGGTCGCCGTCTCCCCTATCCGCAGACCGGAGGGGTATCTTTCCCAAATGGAGCATATTCAGGATATTGGTAAAACTCATCTCATATTGAAGGGTAAAACCGATCAGATGAAAGTCCCTTAGAGGTCTATAAGTTTCCAAGGAAAAAAGCGGAAGATCATATTCTTTCAATAAGGCCTCCAAATCAAGTCCCGGAGCAAAAACTCTTTCCATCAAAGCATTATCTCGCTGATTTACCAGCCCGTAAAGAATATGTAAACCTAGATGGGACATGCCTATCTCATAGACATCGGGAAAAGCAAAGACCATTTTCACCGGGATCCGATCCCAATCTTTGCAGACTGCATTCCATTCGTTGCCCAAGTAGCGGGAAGGCTTTTGCACTTTTGGCAATAGTTGTTCTTGTACGACCTGCTTCATAATCTCCTCCCAAGATTTTACCTTTTCCATATATTCTTCCGAAAGTTAGTAGTTTCTACACGGTAAGCCCCAATCCCTTTTCTCGGCCTGTCAGGAAACCAGTTTACCGATAGGATATTCCCTCCCGTGCTCCAATAAGGCGCTGATAATCCGGTGTTCTGTCAAAGTGACCGGCTCCTCCGGTCCCTCCGCTACCACTACTAAATGATAATGGCCGGGAACAAATCTCATAACCACTTCCGCCAAAGGCGCCTGTTTTCCGGCGAATAAATGCCTGACCGGTAATACTTGCTGCCAGGCAAGCTCTTCTCTCTTCCTGAGCAGATAGCGCAAAAATAGATAATGAAAATCGGCTTCCTCCCGGCAGGAGACACCATAAAGGAAAATCGCCAGGATCAGCGGATTAATATCATTTATTCTCCAATAAAGGCCTGCCAGTCCCAAAAGTCCTATCCCCACCGCTATTCTTTTCCCCCAGCGCACAGCTAAAAAAGTGGCCTGGGAAAGGCCAATCCGCCCGGCCGCTAAAGAACGAAAAATACGTCCTCCGTCCAAAGGAAAAGCCGGCAATAGATTAAAAAACGCCAGAGTGAGGTTAGCCTGGAGAAACAGCTTGCCCCAGGGGGAATTGGCAATTTGGGGAAACAAAAGGAGGCTAATTAAAAAAAGAAAAAAATTGCTCAAAGGCCCGGCCAGAGCAACCCTGATCTCCACCGAAGGTTTTGCTTCCAACATCTGCTCCAATCTGGCCACCCCACCAAAGGGAAGAAGTTCCACTTCCCGAACCTTGATCCCATAGCGCCGGGCCGCCAGAACATGCGCAGTTTCATGATACAATACCAGCCCAAATATTATCAATACTTGTCCTAAAACCCCCAGGAGAGCATAGCCCAACAACAATAGGAGAAAGTAATCGTTGATGATCAACCTGATGCCATAAATAGTCCCCAGCTTCATCTTTACACCGGATCCGGCTTCTAAATACTGGTCCTAACCGTAGCCATTTTCGCCAGTGGATCAACGGGCTTTCCGTTTTCCCTTACTTCAAAATGGAGATTGCCCCCATGACTGCCGCCGGCTTCTCCCGCTTTGCCGATGATCTCTCCCTGTCGTATCCACTGGCCTTTTTCCACCAGAATCTCGCCAAAATTACCATACACTGTGGTCAAACCATAGTCATGCTGAATTTCTACGGTTCTGCCTAAAACAGGATCGGCATACACATTAACCACTTCTCCGTCCAGGCTTGCCCTCACCGGAGCCCCTGTTTCCGTTAGAATATCAATGCCACTGTGAAAAACCAGCCTGCCGTCCACCGGAGATTCTATTTCACCAAAACCTCGCACATACTTACCGGAGACCGGAATGGCCAAGGGTTCAGGTGAGTCGCCCGGCATCCGGCCGCCTTCTTTTTGAAAAACCTGGCGATCCACGCTGTCCAACCACAGCCCCTGGCGGGCCATGGCCTCAAGGACAGGAGTAAGATCACTTTCTTCGGCACACAGTACATAACGAACAGTCTCCTGTACCACCATTGCCGCCGGGCCCCTCCACTGAAAGATGGCCAGAAGCAGAAAAAAGAGCAGAACAGCAATTCCGGTTTGATAGAAGAAAACGCTTGGTCCATACTTGAAGTAGCATCCGGTCGGAAGAGTACATCCTGCCTAAATTATTGGAACGAAAATTCTCCGGATTCCATACTTCTTCCCAGTCATTCCATGATTCTTTCACGGACGACTACCTCCCTGGACAGGCAAATATCTATTGTAATATATGCTCTTTCTCCGAGAATATGTCACAAAAAACGGCTGAAGAAAGTACGGGAAAACCCTGCTCCTTCAGCCGGAAAAAAATCGAAAAGGCGGAATACCTCTCTTTAGAAATTGATCTTTTGCCTCCGCATGTTAATGTTGAGAATCAGGCCCATTGCAATCATATTCGCCAACATACTACTGCCCCCATAACTCATTAAAGGCAAAGGAATACCGGTAATAGGCATCATCCCTATGGTCATGCCCACATTAACCGTAAAATGAAAAACAAGCATGGAGATAATCCCGGTAACGATGAGAGTGCCAAACAGATCCTTGGCCCGCAAAGCGATCAAAATGGAGCGGTAGATCAATACTAAAAACAACAGCAAGACCAGGGTGGCCCCGACAAAACCGAGTTCCTCTCCGATTACGGAAAAAATAAAGTCCGTGTGGTGTTCCGGCAGAAAATTGCCCTGAACCTGGGAACCGTTACCCCAACCCTTACCCCACAAGGCCGCCCGAACCAATGGCTACCTGGGATTGGATCAAGTTAAAGCCGTAGCTCCGGCCGCCCTGGCACCATCATTGTAAGGGTCCAAAAAAACCACCAGCCGCATCAATTGATATTTCTTCAAGGGCAGCCATTCCACCAGGTTAAAATGAACCCACAATCCTCCAATCAAAAAAGCCAGGCCCGCAGCAAAAATCCCCAGTGAGGAGCCTGGGATTGGCCCCGGCCACAAACATCATGCCAAAAAAAATACCGATAAAAACTAAAGAAGTGCCCAGATCAGGCTGGCGCATGATCAGAGAGCATGGGTACCCCTACGTAGGCAAAGGCAGGCAGAAAATCCTTAAAGGTATTCAGCTTGCCATCTCCTGTCGGAAAGGAACTGGGCAAAAGCCACGATCAACATTATCTTGGCAAACTCCGCAGGTTGGATGATCCATAAAACCCAGGCTCAACCAGCTCTGGGCCCCTTTCCTCACCTGACCGATACCAGGGAATCAAAACAGCGATCAAGAGAAAAAGCATCAACCCATAAATCCATTTCTGCCTGGGAGCCAGATGGAGCGTAGTTGATGCCCAAAACCCCGGACATGGCCGCAAGGCCCACGGCAATCCAAAGGACATGCTTTTTAAAGTAGTAAAGGGGTTGAGACGGTATAACCGACCTGGAGGCGCTGGCAATGACTAAGGCGCTGACCGCCAAAATCAACAGCAAGACCACCAAAAAAACAAAATCAAGATTTTTTAAGAGCTTCCTTTCAATAAACAAATAAGCCGGCCCCCCTTTCCCCAGATTATTATAACAAAAAAAGCCCTTGGAGTAAGGGCTGCCGAAGCAAAAAAGATAACCATTATTTGCTTCACCGTACTTAAAAAACGCGCCGTCGATTATGTAGCTATTTCCGTAGTATTCAGATTCCTTTTCAACTGGACAATAGGAATGTTGCATACCAGGGCAATAGCGCCGTCTTCTTTAGCAAAACTCACTTCCAAACCGCTCTGATCTATTTCCATATACTCGGAAATTACCCTAATTAAATCTTCCTTTAACGCCTCCAGCATTTTGGGGGAAACGCTAGCCCGATCATGCACTAAAACCAGGCGCAATCTCTCTTTGGCCATTTGCTTACTCGTGGATTTTACATTATCCCGGCCGAAAAACCTCTGCAAAAACTCCAACACATAATCGCCTCCTTACCTGGCAAGCTTTTCTTTAACCTACTCCTAAAAGTCTACGCAGTTTAGCCATAATCCCTTCATTGGCTTCCAGATGCAACAAAGGCACGTTTTCACCAGCTATTCGCCTGGAAATATTCCGATAAGCTTCCCCGGCCCGGGAATTTTTATCTAAAACCGCGGGTTCGCCCTTATTGGTGGAGATGACGATAGCTTCGTCTTCCGGCACCACTCCCAGCAGATCGATAGCGAGTATCTCAATCATATCCTCAATATCCATCATATCTCCCTTTTTCACCATATCGGGCCTGATCCGGTTAACCACCAACTTGGGTTCCTCAAATTCTGCCGCCTCCAATAAACCGATGATCCGATCTGCATCCCTGACCGCCGCCACTTCCGGTGTGGTCACAACGATAGCTTTCTGGGCTCCGGCGATGGCATTTTTAAATCCCTGTTCGATACCGGCAGGGCAATCGATGATTACATAGTCGAATTCCTGCTGCAGTTGCTCCTGACAGCGCCCTCATCTGCCCCTCTGACACCGCCGTCTTGTCCTTGGTCTGGGCGGCAGGAAGCAAAAACAGGTCTTCGAAACGCTTGTCTTTAATCAAAGCCTGCTTCAAACGGCAGTGGCCTTTTACCGCATCCACAATATCATAAACAATCCGATTCTCCAAGCCCATGACCACGTCCAGATTGCGCAAGCCTATATCCGTATCCACCAAAACCACTTTTTTACCTAAAAGAGCAAGGCCGGTGCCGATGTTGGCAGCAGTGGTAGTTTTGCCCACTCCTCCCTTACCTGAGGTAACTACAATCACTTCCCCCATTTTATTTCCTCCTCTTTCCACAAAAAATCCTGTTTAAACTAAAAGCTAAAATGCTTACTGCCACCGGGGTGATATCTCTCGATGATTACCGTTCCTCCGGAAATCCTGGCAATTTCAGGTTGTTCAGGCTCCGGGTTTTCACCGTCAGGAGCACGGGTAATATGGTTGGCTATCCTCAGTTGAGTAGGATTCAAGCGAAAGGCCGCTATCAGCGCATTTTCATTTCCACCTGCCCCGGCATGAGCCATGCCCCTGAGATGACCCATGACGATGATATTCCCCTCGGCTATCACTTCCGCCCCGGGATTTACGTCACCCAAGATGACCACATGTCCTTGAAAACGGACGCTCTGCCCTGAGCGCAAAGTTCGCTGCAGCAGGACAGTCTCTTCTCCATCAATTTCCCTGCAGGCAGTTTCCTGTTTATCAAAAAAATCGGTCTCCCGATCAAAAGATTTTATTGATTTGCCCAACACTTGTCCCGTACCTTCACTGTCTATACTTGAAGAGGTGACTTTCATGGCATCCCCTCCCGAATACCCTGACGCAAAAACCAGCTACACCTGGTGGTTTTACCCACACTGGAACGAACAGCAACGAAAAATGGCCGGGGGCAATCGCTAAGGTCTAAGTTCTACAAGAGAAAACCAATTCCTGCTAAAATGAAAAAAAAACGGAAGCGGCATTTTCCTCGACTTTTCCCGCAAAAATGGACATTTTCCGGTTTCTGCCAATCAGTCCAGGGGAAATTCTATGAAAAACTCTTCCGGCAGCAGCTCTTCCTCCTGATCACGGTAGATACCAAAGTACTCTTCAAAAAGGGCTTTTGCCACCAGACCGGCTGACCCGCTTCCGCTTTGCCCGTACTCGATGACACCGGCAAAAGCAATTTCCGGGTTATCGTAAGGAGCAAAGGCGATAAAAACCCCATGGAAATCCTTTTTCCGGTCATCGCCTCTCAGGCCTGTTTGCGCAGTTCCCGTCTTGGCCGCCACCTTTGATGTGATCCGGAAAATGGCGAAAGAGGGACCAGGCCGTACCACCGGGCTGGGTCACTTGCAGCATCCCCAGACGCGTGTCTTCCATACTTTGAAGCAGAAACATCCACCTCTTCCATGACTTCCGGCTCGCTCCGGTAAAGAATACGCCCATCGCCGGCGATAATTTCATCCACCAGATAAGGCCGGTAACGCCGGCCCTCCGTTCGCCAGAGGTAGCCGTGTAATTGGCCAACTGCAGTACGCTATAGCTGTTGGAGCCCTGGCCGATGGAAGTATTGTAGGTATCAAAAGGATGCCAGGTAGTTTCAAATTTCAGGTCAATTTTGTAACGGGCTTCCAGCACCCGCCCCTCCTGCTCGCGGCTTTTCGCCAGCCGCTCCCTCTCTGTCACTGCTCTCTGCACGGACTTGAGCATCTCTCTCGTATTTTTCTTCCAGCTTCTTCTCTTTCTCTTGGCGTACTTGGCTTCAACTCAAAATACTGTTGAGTTCCTTTTTCCACTCAGGAGTGGGCAGAACACCCTTGGCTTCGCCCCCCAGGTCCTTTAAACCGGTTAGCTTCTCCCAAGCCAAACTCCCTGGCCACCCGGGAAATGTATGCTCAATGCCCGCTTTTTCCCCGGCATATTGGAAAAAAGTGTTACAGGAACGGGCGATGGCTTGATAAAAATTAACCCAGCCATGCGCTTGCCAACACTTGATATAGGGCGCTTTCCAATAGGCGCCGCTATCGTAAATCGGTGGATCCGAAGCCCTCATCTTGCCGGATTCCAGAGCAGCCATGGCGGTAATGGGCTTAAAAGTGGACCCCGGCGGGATAGACGGCCTGGATGGCCCGGTTAAAAGTAGGTTTTAACTTGGGATCATTATAGTAATCTGACTTTTTGCGAAAAGCTGCCGTCAACAAAGTCATTGGGGTTCATTTCCGGTTTGGAGGACATGGCCAAAATCCCCCCGGTTCTCACATCCAGCAGGACCGCTGCCCCGGCCCGGGCCTTGGGGTTTTGATTTTGCCTGATATTCTCGATGACCTCGTTCATCTTTTCTTCCATGACTTTTTGCAGATTATAATCAAGGGTCAGTCGAAGGTTGCTCCCCGGCATGGCAGACAGGGTGACCGGCAATTCCCTGACAATCCGGTGGCCCGCATTGACTTCTACCTGTTGAGCACCTTTCTGCCCCCGAAGACCTGCTTCCCGGTTCTCCTCATCAAACCAAAGTTCAAAGGCCTTCTCCAGACCCATTTTACCAATCTTATCATTAATGTCATACTTATATTCCCGATAAGTTTCCAACTCTTTTTCATTGATTTGGCCTACAAAACCTAACAGGTGTCCCGCTAAAGGACCTTCCGGATAATAACGCATAGGCTCGGACTGAATAACCACTCCAGGCAGTTCGCCTCTTCTTTCTTCTATTCTGCTGATAATTTCCAAGGCATTTTCTCCCCAGGGAAGCTTTAATATCTCCATGGGTTCATACCTGCGATAATGTTGGCTCAGCTTCTCAAGAATGGCTTCCGAGCTGATATCCAGTTCAGGCAAAAGGGATTCCAGGCGCTGGGCCACCTGTTTTTCTAATTCCTGGTTGTTGAGATGGGATACTGAGATGGTATAGACGGGCTTGCTGGTGGCTAAAACCTTCCCATCCCTGGTCAGAATATCACCCCGCCGGGCGGGAATGGTCAAAGTACGGATCCGATTCCCATCGGATTTAGTCTGATAGACTTCGGCATTGACTACCTGCAAGAAAAACAAACGAGACACCAGGCTTAGAAAAATCAGCAGCACTAGCACAAAATATACTTTCAGCTTTGCTTTTAGCTGCTTTTTGCTATCCTCCATTCGGAGCCTTTCCCCTCCTCAGTTTTTTGCCAATCAATAATGCCTTGATCTTTTTAAGATTCCTCGGGTAGCTGACTTGGCAAACTTACCATAAATCAACAGGCCCAGCAAGGAATTATACAAAGCTTGGGGTAAAATAACCCCCTTGAACCTGAGCCACACATTCTCGCCGGAAACCAAGCTGAGCAGAAGCAGGTAGACAACTTGGCAAAGAACGGTACCGCTGAAACAAACCAGCAGAGGCACTAAGAAATTTTCTTTAAAAACCCTTTTTTCCCCCAAGCCAATCACATAACCAGTAATCCCTTTTGCAAGGGCATTAAGTCCGACAAAACGGCCCAGGATAAGATCCTCCCCCAGACCATAGATAAAGCCAAGGCCTGCCCCGGAAAGGGTGCCGTGGAATAAGGAATAGAAAATAACGATAATTGCCAGAAGATCAGGCTTAACACCTCGGTAGGATAGATCGGAAAAAAGAGTTGACTGCAAAGACAAAGAAATGAAAAAAATGACAGCCATTGCCAGTACGCGCACCCTAGCTTCCCCCTTTTTCTCCTATCACCACCAGTACCTCCTCCAGCCTATCAAAATCAACAAAAGGCTGGATCAGAGCTTTCTTCATCAGTCCATTGGGCTCAACAATGATCTCCGTAATGAAGCCGATGCGCAAGCCCTTGGGAAAAATCCCCCCCAGGCCTGAGGTGATAACCGTCTGGTTTTCCCTTACCGGGCTATCGTAAGGCAAATGGATCATTTGCAGATAACCCTGATCTGACACTGATCCTTCCACTATGCCCGGGTAGCGGGAGTTTTGAACCATTCCTGCCACAGCTCCCTCCGGGTCCAGAACCAGCAATACCTCCGAGGACCTTTCCGCCGCGGCTGTTACCCGCCCCACTATCCCCCTGGGCGTGATCACAGCCATATCCGGCTGCACTCCATGGAGCCGGCCCCGATTAATGGTCAGGGTGCGATACCAATTGCTGGGGTTCCGGGCAATCACTCGAGCGGGGAGCATTGTATAGGCATCTGCCAGCTCCTCCTGAAATCCTACCAGTTGTCTCAGGCGAATGTTTTCCTGCCGGTATTCTTCCAATAGGTTGCATTTCTCCATCCAGGCCTCCAGTTCCTGTCTTAGCTTTCTATTTTCCTCTTCAAGCTCCCGCCCGTGCAAAAACACATGAAAAAGGCTCTCTCCCCCACTTAAGACAATATTAACCCCGCTTTCCAGCGGGGTTAATGCATCTCGTAAGAGGAGCTCTACCCTGGATCTGGCTGTGCGATTCCAGCCGGTGAAATGAGCTGACAAAAGCGCCAGCAGCAAAACTATGATCAGGGCCACTCCCTTATTACCAATTCTCCGGCGCCCCACCTTGCTCCACGCCCCTTTTAGGCCATTCTTCTGGAAGGCCTCAAGACCCTTTTCAGGACTTCAATATTTTCCAAAACTTTACCGGTACCTTTGGCCACTGCATCCAGGGGTTTTTCAGCCAAATGGACCGGCATCCCCGTCTCATCTCTCACCAACCGATCCATGCCCCAAAGCAAAGAGCCTCCACCGGCCATCATGATACCGCGATCCATAATGTCCGCCGCCAGCTCCGGTGGGGTTTTCTCCAGGCATATCTTGATACCATCAAGAATAGTGCTCACCGGTTCAGCCAAAGCCTGTTGGATTTCCGCTGCGGTGACTTCAATAGTTTTGGGCAAGCCTTTGACTAAATCCCGACCTCGTACCAGGTAGGTGCATTTCGACCTTTCCTTTGCTTCCGGCGAATCATCGAAATAAGCTGCGCCTATTTCAATTTTGATCTCTTCAGAGGTCCTTTCCCCGATCATCAAATTATAGCAGCGCTTAATGTGCTGAGCAATAGCTTCATCCATTTCATCGCCGCCTACCCGAATGGAGCGACTGGTAACAATCCCTCCCAGGGAAATAACGGCTACTTCCGTAGTTCCTCCCCCGATATCCACAATCATGTTCCCGGTGGGCTCGTGGACGGGAAGCCCGGCACCGATGGCAGCCGCCATGGGCTCCTCAATCAAGTAGGCTTCTTTGGCTCCGGCCTGGAGAGCCGCCTCCCGGACTGCTCTCTCTTCCACCGCCGTTACACCTGATGGTACTCCGATCACCACCCGAGGACGAATCAAAAAATTCTTTTTTGCTGTTTTGCTGATAAAATAACGGAGCATGCTCTGGGTCACATCAAAATCGGCAATAACCCCATCTTTCATGGGACGAATGGCCACAATATTTCCAGGGGTGCGCCCGATCATTCGCTTGGCCTCTTCTCCTACAGCCAGTACTGTCCCTGTATCTTTTTGCATAGCCACCACAGAAGGCTCCTGCAAAATAATCCCCTTGCCATGTAAATGCACCAAAGTATTGGCAGTACCCAAGTCGATTCCCAAATCTCTTGCAAATAACATGAAACGGCTCCTTCCTTGTCAAAAAAAGTAAATAACGGCAATATCTTATCAAACCAATTAAATTATATAAATTCGCCGTATACAATTCAAGGAAAGATGTTTGAATTCAACTGGGATAAAATAGCAAATCCCTCGTCTCACATTTTTCCTTGCTGTTTTAAACTATAAAACTTCCGGTCCCCGATAATAACATGGTCCAGTATTTCAATGCCCAGCAACCGGCCTGCCTCCTGCAATCGCCTGGTCACATCCAGATCTTCCGGGCTGGGACTGGGATCGCCGCTGGGATGATTATGCACCAGGATTAAAGCGGCAGCACTCCGCTTAATTGCTTCTTTAAAAATTTCCCTGGGATGCACAATGGAAGAATTTAAGCTACCGATAAAAGCCGTCTTAATACCCAGAACCTGGTTTTTTGTATTTAAAGTCATCACCTGAAAATGTTCCCGGTCTAAAAATCTCATTTTTTCCATTAGCAAAGATGCCACATCCTCCGGCGATCGTATCACCGGCCGCATCTCACCCGGATCCAGGGCAATGCGTCTCCCCAGTTCCACAGCTGCTTTGATTTGGCTCGCCTTGGCCAAACCGATTCCTTTAATCTTGGATAACTCTTCAATGCTGGTCTCCACTAAAAAACGCAGGCCTCCAGCTTGGGCCAAAAGGCGGTTGGCAAGATCCAACGCACTTTCCGATCTGTTCCCAACCCGGATCAGAATCGCCAAGAGTTCCCCGTTGGAAAGGGCCTCCGGACCCTGAGTTTGCATCTTCTCACGGGGCCGCATCTCTGCAGGCAAATCCTTTATGGTCCACCGGTAATCCAACTTTTCTTACCTCCCAGCAAAAAAGCGGAAACCCGCTTCCTTTAGCAATAAATAGAGTCGAGCCAGGGGCAGCCCTACCACATTGAAGTAGCAGCCTTCAATTTTCTCCACGAAAACCGCCCCCAAACCCTGAATGCCATAAGCGCCTGCTTTATCAAAAGGTTCGCCCGTAGCTATGTAAGACTCGATTTCTTCCGGCTCCAGGATCCGGAACCAGACGCCGGTGACCTCGTGGGCTAGCCAATGCTTGCCCGTAGCAGCCTCTACCAAGGCCAAACCGGAAATCACCTGGTGCTTGCGACCGCTTAAAAGTTCCAGCATCTCCTTCGCCTCCGCCTCAAAGGCCGGCTTTCCCAAAATGCGATCTTCCAGGACTACAATTGTATCGGCGCCGATTACCAGCCCTTCCTGCAAGCCGGCAGCCACCTCTCGGGCTTTGGCTAAGGCCAGCCTTTCAGCCAAAAGAACCGGATCCCGTTCCCCGTCCAGCTTTTCCTCTTGCGAACTGGCCAATACGGTAAATTCCAAATTAAGCTGGGAGAGAAGCTGGCGCCGGCGGGGGGAAGCGGAAGCCAAAATAAGCTGCATCATCGTCCCTCCATAAAAAAAATATATAGAAAAATGGCGCCTTCACTAAACAAGGCGCCCTTTCCCTTTAGTCTTTGGCCCGTTTATAACCTAAGTTAAAAGTAAGAATCTCCAGATTCACCGATAGGTCAACATTGCGCAGCTCCACTTCAGGTGGCACCGAAAGTACCACCGGCGCAAAATTGAGGATAGCTTTCAGTCCTGCTCCCACTAAAAGATCAGCCACCTCTTGTGCACTATCACCAGGAACGGCGATAACACCGATCTTGGCCCCTTCTTTGTCAACAACTTCTTGCAACTTGGTTAGAGGATATACTTCTACTCCGTTGAGTTTGTAGCCTATTTTTTTGGGATCCATATCGAAAATGCCTACCACATGAAAGCCCCTCTGGCGAAATCCGCCGTACATGGAAAGAGCCGTACCCAGGTTTCCGGCGCCCACAATAACCACAGGCCAGATGGTATTCAGCCCCAGGATTTTCATAATATGCCAGTGCAGGTCTTTAACGTTGTAACCTATCCCACGGGTGCCAAATTCCCCAAAATAAGCAAGGTCCTTCCGTACCTGAGCAGAGCTCACCCCAACCCCTTCTGCGATTTCATTAGATGAAATGGTAACTATCCCCCGATGATCGGCTAACGCAAGAAAACGCGAATACACCGAAAGACGGATAATTGTTGCTTCCGGGATCTTCATTGTCTTCAAAATAATTCCTCCTAACCCAAGCCAAAGGGCCCGAAAATACACCATGGAGCAAAATTGATAACTAACATTAATTATATTACTGATTTCGGCAAAAATCAAAAAAAACCTTCTTGCAACAAAATCATTCCATAATATTATTTTTTAATAACATTTTTCTTGCATCGTTTACCAGATACAGGGAACCGGTAATGCAGAGAAGATCTTCTTTTTGGGCCAGCTCCAACCCACGCCCTACCGCTTCTTGGATATTTTCGTGTACTTCTATTCTCGCCACCTTTTTGTCGGCCATGGTGGCCAGTTCTTCCCAGCCCTCCGCCCGGGGACTATTTGGCTTGGTGACGATTAATATGTTGGCCAAGGGAGCCAGGATATCGATAAAATTCTTTCTTTCCTTGTCAGCAAGCATGCCTACCACCAGAATGAGGCGCCGATAACGAAAGATTTTCTCCAAGGAGCGGCGAAGGGTAATCGCCCCGTCCACATTGTGGGCAATATCAACCAGAATGATAGGGTCTTCTCCTAAAACTTCCAGGCGGCCGGGCCAAAAAACCTGCCCCAGTCCCTGACGGATTGCCTCTTCTGCGATAAAATATCCCTGTTCTTTTAAACACTCCACTACAGTGACCGCTGTAGCCCCGTTCAACACTTGATGCTCGCCGATGAGGGGAACTGCCAGTTCTGTATATCGCCAGTCCGGCCCCTGTAAGTCAAAAGTTGTTCCTTTCAGAGATGCCGTTAATAAAGTTGGTCGGATCTCCTCTCCTACTTTGATTAATCTGGCTTTTTGCTTTCGGGAAATATCTTCCAGGATCTGCAAAACCCGGGGCAGCCTGGAAGCTGTCACAACCAAAGAGCCGGGTTTGATAATCCCTGCCTTGATTCTGGTAATCTCTTCTAAAGTATTTCCCAAATACTCCATATGATCCATGCCTACGTTGGTAATCACCCCAACTAAGGGATGGACCACATTGGTGGAATCGATTGCCCCTCCCAGCCCCACTTCCAGAACGGCAAAATCCACTTTCTCTTCAAAGAAGTATTGAAGAGCCAGGGCCGTGTTCACTTCAAATTCGGTAGGATGTTCATAGCCCTCCCGGACCATCTGCTCCAGCAGAGGCCGCATCCCGGTTAAAAGACGGGCGATGGTGTTCCGAGGCATTTCTTTTCCGTCAATTTGCATCCTCTCCGTATAAGAATGAAGATGAGGAGAGATAAATAGACCCACACGGTAGCCGGCCGCCTGCAAAATGGAACTAATCATGGCACAAGTAGAACCTTTGCCGTTAGTACCTCCCACATGCACCACTTTCAAGTTCCGGTGGGGATTACCCAACAATTCCAATAGCCGGGTAATTCTCTCCAAACCAAAGTTGTAGCCGAATTTGGTCAAATCTTTTAGGAAAACCATCGCTTCTTCATAAGTCATCATCTCATCAATCACCGGCCAGCATGGACAGCCTTTCCCGCAATGCCTTCTCCTTCAGCAGCAGTTCCTCTCTCTTAGACCGCTCCTTGGCAATTACCTCTGCCGGAGCCTTGGCCAAGAAGCCTTCGTTATTCAGCTTACCTTCCAATCTGGCCAGTTCTCCCGCTAAGGCTTGCAATTCTTTTTCCAGCCTGCCGGTCTCCAATTCAAGATCGATGAGACCAGCCAGAGGCAAGAAGATTTCCACTCCACCCACGATGCCGGTAAGAGCCCGGGCAGGTTTTTCCCCTACTGCTACTCGGAGATATAAGGGATCCGCCGCTGCCAGCTGTTCCACATAAGGCAAGCCTTCTTTCAGCTCCTGATACTGCTCCTCTTCAGGCACCACCAGCAGCACTTCGGCTTTTTTGCCCGGTGGCACATTCATTTCCGCTCGCAAATTCCGGATAATCCTGATTATTTCCATCAAAAGATGCATCCGTTCTTCCTCTTCAGGTGCAAACAACTCCTCTTCCACTTCCGGCCATTTTTGGGTCATCAAAGTAGGCCCTTCATGGGGCAGCTTCTGCCAAATTTCTTCCGTAATAAATGGCATAAAGGGATGCAAAAGCTCCATGGTGCGGCTCAAGACAAACCAGAGAACATATTGGGCGGTTTTCCGGGCTGTAGGAGTCCTCTTGCCATACAGGCGGGGCTTGACCAGCTCTATATACCAATCACAAAATTCATCCCAAATAAATTCATAAAGTATTCTCCCCGCTTCTCCCAGCTCATATCTCTCCAGATTCCAGGTCACTTGTTCAATGACTTTATTTAAACGGCTGAGGATCCAGCGGTCCGCCAGTTCCAGTTCCAGGGTGTCCTCCTCTCCCGGCTGGAAATCCCCCAAGTTCATTAAAGCAAAGCGAGAGGCATTCCAGATCTTGTTACAAAAATTCCGGGCCCCTTCCAATCTTTCGTATTGAAAACGCAAGTCGTTACCAGGAGTGTTCCCGGTAATGAGCATAAAGCGAAGGGAATCGGCCCCGTACTCATCGATCACTTCCATGGGATCAATGCCATTGCCTAATGATTTGCTCATTTTACGGCCCTGAGCATCAAGAACTAAACCGTGAATGAATACTTCCCTGAACGGCTCCTGATCCATGAACTTCAGCCCCATAAATATCATCCGGGCCACCCAGAAAAAAATGATATCCCTTCCTGTCACCAAAACGGAAGTGGGGTAAAAATGCTCCAGCTCCGGGGTCTTTTCCGGCCAACCAAGAGTGGAAAATGGCCACAAGGCGGAACTAAACCAGGTATCAAGTACATCTGGGTCCTGAGTCAATTCCGCACTGCTGCAATGACTGCAGGCTTTGGGCTCAGTTGTACTGCAAGTCTCTTTCCCGCATTCATGACAATACCAGACAGGAATCCGGTGCCCCCACCAAAGCTGGCGGGAAATGCACCAATCCCGGATGTTTTCCAGCCAATTCAGGTAGACTTTTGTGAACCTCTCCGGCACAAAGCGAATTTTTCCTTCTTCTACTGCAGCAATAGCCGGTTGGGCCAGCGGCTTCATTTTGACAAACCACTGTTGAGAAACCAGAGGTTCAATAGAAGTGGAACAGCGATAACAATAACCTACCGCATGCTGGTGCTCCTCCACCTTAACCAAATAACCCAAGGCATCGAGATCTTGAATGATTTTTTCCCGGCAGGCATAACGGTCCAGGCCATGATAGCTTCCCGCCGCCTCTGTCATTTTCCCTGCCTGATCGATTACGGTAATTTCGGGCAATTGATGGCGCTGGGCAATTTCAAAGTCATTGGGATCATGGGCAGGAGTAATCTTGACCGCCCCCGAGCCGAACTGGGGATCCACGTAGGCATCAGCAACCACCGGTATTTCTCTCTTAACTAAAGGCAGAATCACAGTTTTGCCAACCAAATGCCGATAACGCGAATCTTCCGGGTGAACCGCCACTGCCGTATCACCCAGCATGGTTTCCGGCCGCGTGGTAGCAATCACCAAATATTCACCGCTGTCTTTGATGGGATACTTGATATGCCAAAGATGGCCTGCAGTGTCCTGGTGTTCCACTTCAATGTCGGAAATAGTAGTCTGACATTTGGGACACCAATTTACAATATAATGTCCCCGGTAAATCAAACCTTCATCGTAAAGCCTTTTGAAAACCTCTTTCACCGCATGGGAACAGCCTTCATCCATGGTAAAACGTTCCCGGGACCAGTCACAGGAAGCGCCCAGGGTACGCAATTGCTCCGTAATCAGGCTTCCATACTGGTGCTTCCAATCCCAAACCCTGGCCAAAAACCCTTCTCTGCCCAAGTCGTTTTTATTCAAGCCTTCCTTGGCTATCTCTTCCTCCACCCTGGCCTGGGTGGCGATTCCCGCGTGGTCAGTGCCTGGTAACCAAAGGGTATTGACACCTTGCATCCTGCGGAAACGAGTGAGAATATCCTGTAAAGTATTATCCAGAGCATGTCCTAAATGAAGTGATCCAGTCACATTTGGGGGAGGCATCACAATGCAGAAGGGCTCCTTGCCGGGAAGGACTGGCTGATGAAAATAACCGCCATCTTCCCAAAATCGATACCATTTTTCTTCCACTTCTTTGGGATTGTAAGTTTTCGCCAGAATGCTTTTATCGGTCATTACTTGCTTAACCTCCATAAAATAATATTACCTGCTTTATTTGTAGAAAAAAGCTCTCTCCATCCTTAAGGACGAAAAGAGCTTCGCGTTACCACCTTAATTCCCGCCCGGATATCCACCGGGGGGCCCTCTGAGGCTATAACGGGCTCACCGGCCGGACTTACTCTGTTTCGGCCCGGCAACTCCAGGGCGACCTTGGTCCGGTATCCTTGGAAACCTTTCAGCCGAGGGTTTCCTCTCTGGGACAAGGTTATCCCGGACTACTCCTCCCCTTCAACATTGTTACGCTCTATTTGTTCTTAATTCTTAAAGCGGCTTTTAGACAGTAATTATCATACCCCATCGCTTTTAACCGTGTCAAGATAACTGGGATAATTCCCTCCCCTCCAGTTCTCGCAGAATTTTCCGGGCAGCAGTGTAGGGATCGATATTCCTTGTGGCCACGTTGGTTAAGAGCTCTTGAAATTGTTCCTCCAGCCGGAAGCGCCGGAAGACATTTTGCTGCAGGCGCTGCATGACGATCTCCATCACTTCCTCATGGAGACGTTTTCCCCGCATTTTCTGCAAAAGACCGCTATCTTCCAGGTAACAAGCGTGGGCATAAATCAGGTGAACCAACTCCTGAATACCATCTCCATTGAGACTAATCGTCTTTACTACCGGCGGCTTCCACTCCTGTCCGCCGGCCAGATCCAAAGTGGTCTCCAATTCTTCAGCTGTTCTGTCTGCACCGTCCAAGTCAGCCTTATTGATCACAAAAATATCGGCTATTTCCATGATACCCGCCTTCATGGTCTGGACCACGTCTCCTCCTCCGGGGCTCATCACCACCAGCACTGTATCAGCGGCATGCATAATATCCAGTTCAGACTGGCCCACCCCCACGGTTTCAATCAATATGATCTGGAAACCAAAGGCATCAAAAAGGATAACGGCTTCTTTCGTAGCCCGGGACAATCCCCCCAAACTGCCCCTTGTACCCATACTCCGAATAAAAACACCCGGATCAAGTGCATGCTCTTGCATCCGGATCCGGTCCCCCAGCAAGGCGCCACCGCTGAAGGGGCTGGTTGGATCCACCGCAATGATGCCCACCTTGAGACCTTGGCTGCGAAATTCCCTGGTCAGACAGTCAACCAAAGAACTCTTGCCCGCCCCCGGCGGCCCGGTAACACCTATAATTCTTGCCTTTCCGGTTAGTGGATAAAGCCTGGCCAGAAGCCCTTCTTTATCAATCTCCTCGTTTTCAATCAAAGTAATGGCTTTGGCCAAAGACCTGCGATTACCCTGCATGATCTCTTCCGCTAAAATCAGCATCTTTTCCCTCACCGCATCTTCTCATAATAATCTTGCTCTGCCTAAGATTGACTAGTCTGAATATTTAATTCTTTCTAAATATCGAAATTCCTCCTTTCGAAAAGAAGCTTTAGCACAAAATATGCTTGGGAAAAACTGCAGGTGATGGATTAACCCTTTGCCGCCGCTGCGCTTCTTTTTTGCCCCCGGCGTTTGCGCGAAAGATGCCGCAAGTTTAAACCCAATGCTCCAGCCATGGCGCTCAAAGCGGTACATAACAGCAGCGGAACAACAAAATCACTCCAGGTAAAAAAAGACGGAGCCAAAATTTCAAGGCCCAAGAGCAAGAAAGAAAAGTAAAGAAAACCGGACCAGCCTCCGTATTTCCAGCCGTCTTTCTCCCGCAACCAACCTGTGGTCATACCGCCAATGATAGCAGAAAAGAGAACCAGGCCTTGCAGGTAATTTCCCACATCCATTTCCGGTGCCCAGACACTAAGTACCCTCCAAATGCAGACTAAAAGGCCGAATATGGTCGTAGCTAACCCGCTGCCAATTCCCACCATTAAGGCCCATTTGTTCATCGACAACCCACCCTTTCTCATCTAAGCTATTATGTTTCTTCAGCCGTTTTTAGACCTGGTTCCGGCTTTTTCGAAGGAGGAATTGTCTTTTATAATGCCGGCCTTTTTCAAAAAAAAACGAAGCGGTCCAAATGGAGCTTCGTGCTACGCACTGGCAAGCAGACGAAGTGCAGGCAAGAACTTCTACGCCTTCATCCTAGCCGGTATATTTATTTTCCAGCCTTTCTAAAATAAATGTCCGGAGCTCTTCCACACCGGTACCATCTACGGCGCTGAAAACAATCAGGGGATCCTGGGGATCCAGTTCCAGACCATGCCGGATTACTGCCAGCTGAGCAGGATAACGCCCCCGGCTGATTTTGTCCGCCTTGGTCGCCACAACTAGCGCCGGTATCCGGAAAGCTTTTAGCCAGGAGTACATTTGTTTATCATCGGCAGTAGGAGGATGCCGCAAATCCACCACCTGGATCACCAAGCAAAGGGTTTCCCTTGTCTTTAGGTATCCCTCGATCAAGGCAGCCCATTGCTTTTTCATGAACTGACTCACCCTGGCAAAACCATAACCGGGAAGGTCAACAAAGTAAAAAGCATCATTAATCCGGTAGAAATTTAAGGCCCGGGTTTTCCCCGGCTGCCTGCTGGTCCAAGCCAGATTCCGCCGCTGGATTACCGCATTGATCAAGGATGACTTGCCCACATTGGAACGGCCTGCCAGAGCAATTTCCGGGAGGCCTTCCGGGGGAAACTGGGCAGGCGACATGGCGCTGATCACGTACTCGGCCTTGCTCCCCATCATCGTTTATTTGCCACCAGTGCTTCTTCCAATACTTCATCCAGTTTTTCCACCAAGACAAACTTTAGTTTGCGCCTGATATTGGCTGGAATATCCTCTAAGTTTTTTTCGTTGTCTTTAGGCAAGATGACGGTTTTAATGCCCGCCCGGTGAGCCGCCAGCGCTTTTTCCTTCACTCCGCCGATAGGTAAAACCCGGCCCCGTAGAGTGATCTCGCCGGTCATGGCCACATCTTTCCGCACAGGTCTTTGGGATAAAGAAGAGGCCAGAGCCGTGGCCATGGTAATGCCTGCAGAAGGCCCGTCCTTGGGAATGGCACCCTCGGGAACATGGATATGGATATCCAACTTCTCATGAAAATCTTCCGGTATGCCCAGTTCGTGAGCTTTGGACCGTAAGTAACTGAGGCCGGCATAAGCAGATTCTTTCATCACATCCCCAAGCTTTCCGGTCAAGGTCACCTGCCCCTTGCCCTTCATCAGAATAGCTTCCACACTCAGCACATCTCCTCCCACTTCTGTAACAGCTAAACCGGTGGCCACTCCCATCTCATTTTCTTTCTCGGCCAGTCCATAACGGAAGCGAGGCACACCCAGATAATTTTCTATATTCTGGGCAGTTATTTTCGCCCTTTCAATTTTCCCGGCCACTATATCTCGGGCGGTTTTCCGGCAGAGAGTGGCAATCTCCCTTTCCAGATTCCGGACACCAGCTTCTTTCGTATATTCCCGAATAATCCGCCGCAAGGCATTTTCGGAAATGCTGATCTGATCTTCACGTAAACCATGCTCAGCAATTTGCTTCTTCAGAAGATGTCGCAGGGCAATCTGCAGCTTCTCTTCTTCCGTATAGCCCGGGATACTGATCACTTCCATCCGATCCAGCAAAGGCTTGGGAATGGAATGCTGTACATTGGCGGTGGTAATAAACATAACTTTTGACAGATCGTAGGGAACTTCAATGTAATGGTCGCTAAATGCATTGTTTTGCTCCGGGTCCAACACTTCCAACAGGGCGGAAGACGGATCGCCGCGAAAATCCGTACCCAATTTGTCGATTTCATCCATCAAAATAACAGGATTTCTTGTTCCTGCTTGTTTCATTCCTTGAATAATACGTCCCGGCATGGCGCCCACATAAGTGCGACGGTGACCCCGGATTTCCGCCTCATCCCGCACCCCGCCCAAAGACATCCTGACAAACTTTCTTTCCAAGCAACGGGCAATGGATTTGGCCAAGGAAGTTTTCCCCACACCGGGAGGGCCCACAAAACACAAAATCGGGCCCCGCATTTTTTGGGTCAGCTGGCGGATAGCCAGGTATTCCAGGATGCGGTCTTTCACATCTTGCAAACCATAATGGTCTTCATCCAATATTTCCTCCGCTTTCTTAATATCCAACCGGTCTTTGGTTTCTTTGGACCAGGGTAAAGCCAACAGCCAGTCCAGGTAATTGCGTACCACTGTTGCTTCTGCCACCATGGGGGGCATCTTTTCTAAACGTTCCAATTCTTTTAACGCCTTTTCCTTAACCGTTTTCGGGAATTTGGTTTTTTCAATCCTCTCCCGCAAGTCTTCGGTTTCCGCTGTCCGCTCATCCCTTTCCCCCAGCTCTTTTTGAATGGCCTTCAGCTGCTCCCGCAAATAGTATTCCTTCTGCGTTTTCTCCATCTGTTTCCGTACTCGAGCACTGATTCGCCTTTCCAATTCCAGAATCTCCAACTCATTGGCCAGAATACGAGAAAGAAGTTCCAAACGTTTTTTGATGTTGGCAGCTTCTAGCACACTCTGCTTGTCGGAAACTTTCAAGGATAAATGCGAGGCAATTACATCCGCCAACCGACCTGGTTCCTCAATATCCAGCACGGCTACCATCGTCTCAGGCGGAATTTTCCTGCTGGCCTTAACGTATTGTTCAAAAAGATCATTCAAATTGCGCATCAATGCCTCGATTTCCAAAGTTTTTCGGTACTCTTCATTTGGAATGCTCACTTTAACCCTGATATAAGGATCAAGGGCATGCACTTCCTCAATAGTTGCCCTGGATATGCCCTCTACCAGGGCTCTAATGGTCCCGCCGGGAAGTTTTAAAAGCTGTTTGATCTCGGCAATTGTACCTGTATGATAAATATCATCTAAACCCGGCTCATCAGTTTGAGCTTCTTTTTGCATGACGAGGAATATTTTGCGATCGCCGGTCATGGCCTCATCAATAGCATGAACAGACCGTTCCCGGCCCACATCCAGATGAATCACCATATTGGGAAATACTATAACACCGCGAAGGGGCAATAGAGGCAACTCCAGGCTCTCAGTCTTCTTCGTATTCAATAACGGCACCTCCCACCAGGCCTTATACCGGTTATTTTTTACGATGGGGAATCAAACTATTCCTTGCAGGCGAACTTCACAATTAAAACCAAAGATCTTTGGACATTAAAAATACCGTTTTACCCAACGGCTTCTGGTACGCTTTTCCACTTCCTCAAGTACTAGTCTAAAAGAAAGAATCGGAATTTTCAAGTCCCAGCTGTTTTGCGACCACAAAAGAAAGGATTAATCAAGATAGCTTGATTAATCCCTGACTGCCCCTCTCGTTTCTTTTACACCTGATTTAGAGATGCGAATTCTAAACCCCTTGCGGCATAAGGCCTTAAGGGGGAATTTTTTATGAATTTTTGTCATTTTTCCGTGGCATTATTTGGCATAATGTGGTATAATTAAATAAATATCGACACTCAGAGACGGAGGTTCTTAATGTGTACCTAAAAAAATCTTATCGAAAAGACACGGGGAGGACTTATCTTTCTATCGCTCAGAAATACAGGGATCCAGAGACAGGTATTTCCACTGACCGTACTGTTAAATCCCTTGGTTACCTTGACGAACTGGAGAAAATATACGATGACCCTATCGCCCACTTCAAAGAGCTTGCCCGGAAAATGACTGAAGAGGAAAATGCCCAAAAGAAGTTGACTTTGTCCATCAATATGGAGGAAAAAACTTGCTCCTAATACTGATAACAGAAAGAATTTTGGCTATGCGGCAATTTTAAAGATTTATCATGAATTGGGTTTGGATGTGTTTTTCAAGAATAAGTCCAGGCATGAGAATTTTAAGTTCAATACGAATTCCATCATGATGCTTTTGGTTATCTCCAGGCTCCTTTCTCCCGGCTCCAAGAAAAGGCTTTTGAGGAAAAGGGCGGTATTTTGAGCGTTTTCATTTTTCTTTGGCGGATGTTTACCGGTCCCTCTCTCATTTTTCGAAGATTGCCAAGGAGTTTCAAAGGTATTTGAATGCTCAGATCAGTGAGAAGTATGGCGTAATACTAAGACCATCTATTATGATGTGACCAATTTCTATTTTGAGATTGATGAGGGGGATGAGTTCCGTAAGTTCGGGTTGTCAAAGGAAAACCGTCGGAATCCTATTGTGCAGATGGGATTGGCTATGGATGCTGATGGGATACCTCTTCATTATGATTTGTTTCCTGGTAATACGGTTGATAAGGAGACCTTTCGGCCGGTTATCGGGGAAGTAAGAAGAAATTATGATACGGGCAGGATTATTGTTGTTGCTGATATGGGGATTATTACGGGGGATAATATTTTTTATCTTCAGGGTAAGGAGAAGGGAAGGAATTTTAACGGTTATGTGTTCAGTTTTTCGGTCAGGGGCGGCACTCAAGAGTTTAAGGAGTATGTCCTTTCTGATGAGGGTTACGTAGATCAAAATGGCAAGCCTGCCGATGAAAATGCTGATTTCAAGATGAAAAGCAGGGTCATTGCCAGGGAAATCAATGTAACGTTGCTAGTGGAAAAAAGACAAGGAAAACGGTGTATGAAAAGCAGGTGGCTTTCTGGGGAAGAAAATATGCTTTAAAGGCTCAGGCTGAACGGGAAGAGCTTTTAAAAAAGGCTTTTGATTTGGCGGCTAATCCTCAGAGCTACAATAAGGCTACTTCTTATGGGGCGGCCAGGTATGTGAAGAATCTTAAGTTTGATGAGAAGACGGGAGAGGTTCTTGCGGTTAAGGAGCGTCCGGTTGTGGACTGGGAGAGGGTTAGGGAAGAGGCCAAGTATGATGGCTACTATGCGATTGTCACCAGTGAATTGGATATGTCTGATGTTGAAATAATTGATACTTACCGGGGTTTGTGGAAGATTGAGGAGACTTTCCGGATTACTAAGGGGGTTTTGGAGACCCGCCCGGTGTATGTATCTCTTCAGGATCATATTAATGCTCATTTTTTGATTTGCTTCATCGCGCTTACGATTATGAGGATTATGCAAAGAAAAACGGGCAATGTTTATTCTGCGGAACAGATTATTGAGTGTCTTCATAGGATTTCTTGCTCAAAGGAGCATGAAAATGTTTATTTGTTCGATTACAGAACTGAAGTTTCCGATGCTATTGGAAGGCCTTGGGGATTGATTTTACCAACAAGAGGCTTCGTCTTGGGGACATTAAAAAAATTTTGGGTCAGGTCAAAAAATGAGCTTTTCCCCTACATCTTTGTGATAAATTCGAAAAGGCCGCTAGCTCTTGTGTGGCAAGAGTTTGCGGCTCTTTTTTTTGGTGGTTTGCTGTAAAAGTCGGAGTACTAGTCTAAAAGAAAGAATCGGAATTTTCAAGTCCCAGCTGTTTTGCGACCACAAAAGAAAGGATTAATCAAGATAGCTTGATTAATCCCTGACTGCCCCTCTCTGTCCGGCCGCAAAGCTGGATCCTCCGCAAGCACTGAACAGATCGGAGTTGATCTGGACCAGTTCCCCTCCGCTAGTCACAGGGCCGTCCAGCAGAGCCCCTTCAATAACCTCCTCCAAACGTTCTACGGGGATGACTTCCAGACCCTCATACTTGGCAAATACGTTTTGCCAATTCTCCTTGGGAATAAATACGCGGGTGGCTCCGGCCTGGTAAGCTGCTTCCACCTTGGCGACAATACCTCCCACTGCCTTGACCTCTCCCCGGAGGGTCACTTCTCCCCGTCATGGCCACCCGGTTATCCACCAGGCGCCCGGTAATAGCCGAGTAGACGGCAGTGGCAATAGTCACTCCGGCCGATGGTCCATCGATCGGAACCCCGCCGGGAAAATTCATATGAATATCATAATCCCTGGGGTCAACATCAAGATTGCGCCTCAGCACTGTTAAAACATTCTCGACAGACCCTTTGGCCATACTCTTTCTGCGAATTTTTTTCCCATCGCTGGATCCCATTTCCTCTTCTTCCACTACTCCGGTTACTATTACCTGTCCTCTGCCTTTGGGCGCTGGAATGACGCTCACTTCCAATTCCATGAGCATTCCCATATTGGGCCCGTATATGGCCAAGCCATTCACCACACCCACCTGGGGTTCAACTGGTACTTTCTTTTCGGGACGAGGAGAATACTGGCCGCTGTTGACCACACCACTCCACATCCTCTTTGCTGATCCGCTCTTTTTTTTGGGTCTGGGCCAAACCTGCGGCAATTTGCACAATGTTCACTGCTTCCCGTCCATTGGCAGCATATTTGGTCACCACCTGTACAGCATCCGGGTCAATTTCAAAGGCAATTTTCTTAGCCGCATTTCGGGTAATAATGGCGATCTCCTCCGGCAGAAGACCCCGGAAAAAAACTTCTAAACAGCGGGAACGAATGGCCGGCGGGATCTCCTGGGGTAGACGGGTAGTGGCCGCCACCAGACGAAAATCCGCCGGCAGCCCATTCTGAAAAATATCATGAATATGGCTGGGTATGTTGGTATCTTCCGGACTGTAATAAGAGCTCTCCAACAGCACTTTCCGGTCTTCCAAGACCTTTAAGAGCTTATTGATCTGAATGGGGTGCAATTCCCCGATTTCATCGATAAATAGCATACCCCCGTGAGCTTTGGTTACCGCTCCTGCCTTGGGCTGGGGAATACCGGCCATGCCCAAAGCTCCCGCTCCCTGGTAAATGGGATCATGCACAGACCCGATCAGCGGGTCGGCAATCCCCCTCTCATCAAAACGGGCAGTGGCGCCGTCTACTTCCACAAACCTGGCATCTTCTTTAAAAGGGGAAAGAGGATTATTCTTGGCTTCCTCCAGGACCAACCGAGCCGCCGCAGTTTTCCCAACCCCTGGAGGCCCGTAAATAATCACGTGCTGAGGATTGGGACCGCATAGAGCCGCTCGCAGGGCTTTCAGGCCTTCTTCCTGACCGATAATCTCCTCGAACTTGCTGGGCCGGGTCTTTTTCACTCAAGGGTTCGGTCAAAGAAATCCTGCGCATCCTTTCCAGCTTTTCCAGCTCCTTACGGGATTCTCTCTCCACGGCTATTTTGTTTCCCTGTTGGCTTTTTAAGAGGTTCCAAAAGTAAAGGCCGATGACAATGGCGAAAAAAATTTGGACAAAACCTAAAAATCCGCCGATCCCGGAAGAATAGTCGATCACGCCCTTCATCCTTTCCCAGTAATCCTCATTTAGATAGTATCTCCAGGGAAAACATTCTTATCCAACGGCTTGAAAGTTTGTGTTAAGAAAAAAACGCCCTGTTTGGGCGTTTATCATCAAGCTGATTCTTCCTTTTTCTTCTTCCGGCTTTCTGAAAGGAGGAGGGGTTCTTCTTTCCGCAGGATGACTTCTTTGGTAATAACGCATTTAGACACATCGGTACGAGAGGGGATCTCATACATCACATTTAACATCACATCTTCCAAGATAGCACGTAAACCCCTGGCTCCCGTATTCCTCTTGATGGCTTCTTTGGCAATGGCTGTTAACGCATCGGCTTTAAACTCCAAATCCACTCCGTCCAGCTCAAACAATTTCTGATACTGTTTCACCAGGGCATTGCGAGGCTCTGTTAAAATGCGCACCAGGGCTTCCTCATCCAAGGCGTCCAGAGTAACGATGATCGGCAGCCTGCCTACAAACTCCGGGATAAGCCCATATTTCAGCAGGTCGACCGGCAAGATGTGTTTGAGTATTTCCCCGATTGGTTTGTCTTTTTTGCCTCTGATCTCTGCATCAAATCCCATGGATTTCTGCCCGATGCGCTGCTGGATGATCTTGTCAATACCGTCAAAAGCTCCGCCGCAAATAAAGAGAATATTAGTAGTATCCAATTGAATGAATTCCTGGTGGGGATGCTTCCGACCACCCTGCGGGGGCACACTGGCCACAGTCCCCTCCAGTATCTTTAGCAAAGCCTGCTGGACTCCTTCCCCGGAAACATCCCGGGTAATGGAAGGATTTTCCGATTTTCTGGCTATTTTATCAATCTCATCAATATAGACAATACCCCTCTCCGCTTTTTCCACATCGTAATCAGCGGCTTGGATCAATTTTAGCAAAATATTCTCTACGTCCTCTCCCACATAGCCTGCCTCCGTCAAGGAAGTGGCATCGGCAATGGCAAAAGGCACATTGAGAATGCGGGCCAGAGTTTGAGCAAGCAAGGTTTTACCGCTACCGGTAGGGCCCAGCATGACAATATTCGATTTCTGCAGTTCCACGTCATCAATCTTGTTGCCCAGATTAATTCTTTTATAATGATTGTAGACAGCAACGGAGAGGGATTTCTTCGCCTCATCCTGACCGATAACATACTGATCCAGGATTTCCCTGATCTCTTTTGGTTTGGGGATTTCCCCCATCTCCATCCCAAAATCCTCGATGAGCTCTTCTTCAATGATCTCGTTGCAGAGCTCAATGCATTCGTCGCAAATATAGACACCTGGGCCGGCCACCAGTTTCTTAACTTGATCCTGCAATTTACCACAAAAAGAGCATTTCAGCTGCCCCTTTTCATCCGTATACTTATACACAGGTTTTCACCCCGCTTTATTTACTTGCGAAGCTTTTCGCGTTTGGTGATCACGTCATCAATTATACCATAATCCTTTGCCTCCTGAGATGTCATAAAAAAATCCCGATCAGTATCCCTACGGATCTTTTCTATCGGTTGGCCGGTACGCTCGGCGAGAATTTCGTTTAAGGTGTCTCTAATCTTTAAAATCCGTTTAGTATGGATTTCTATATCCACTGCCTGACCCTGAGCTCCTCCCAGGGGTTGGTGAATCATAATCTCACTATGGGGCAAAGCTTTCCTTTTACCTTTTGTACCTGCTGCCAGGAGAAAAGCTCCCATACTGGCGGCCAAGCCCACACAGATAGTGGACACATCGGGACGGATATACTGCATGGTATCGTAAATGGCCAGTCCAGAGGTAATGGAACCACCTGGGCTGTTAATATAAAGATTAATGTCTTTTTCGGGGTCTTCCGCTTCTAAAAAAAGCATTTGGGCAATAACCAAATTCGCCACATGGTCATCTATAGTACTACCAATGAAGATAATCCTGTCTTTTAAGAGGCGGGAATAGATATCATAAGCCCTTTCTCCCCTATTGGTCTGCTCCACTACCATTGGCACTAAAACTGACATAGACTAATCAACCTCTCTCTCTTTTAAGGAATATTATTCCTCGACACTTTCTGCTTTTGCTAGCGGCTCTTCCCCCTCCAAATTGCCCGAACCGCCGGCTGTCTCCGCCTCTTCCGGCATGTCTGCGGGAGACGGAACCATTTTTTTCCGTTATTTTCGCTTCTTGCACCAAAAGGTCTACAACTTTATCCAGTAAAATGCTGTGCTTCAAACCTTCCAATCTATCCCCATCCGCCAGGGCTTTCTCTACACTATCCACATCTCGTTGACATTTCTCTGCAATTTTCTTAAATTCCTCTTTTAATTCTTCGTCAGTTACTTCCATTTTCTCAGCACTGGCAATGGCTTCAAGGGTTAGTTCAGCATGGACGGCCTCTTTGGCTTGCTCACGGAACTCTTCACGGAATTCCTCCTTAGCCTTGCCGATAGCCTGCAAATATTGTTCCAGGGTCAAACCGCTTGCAAACAGGCTTCCTTCAAAGTCTTCCAGCATCAGATCTATTCTGCGCTCAATCATGACCTCAGGGATCTCAATTTCAGCGTTTTCAGAAGCCTTCCTGATCAATTCTTCCTTGACTGCTCTCTCGGCCATTCCCTCAGCCGCTTGCGCAAGTCTTTTTCTGATATCTGCCTTCAACTCCTCCAAAGTCTCGAACTCGCTCACATCTTTGGCGAATTCATCATCAAGAGGAGAAAGTTCTTTCCTCTTCAACTCTTTAACTGTAACGGTAAAAACAGCCTCTTTACCGGCTAATTCCTCTGCATGATAGTCCTGGGGAAAGGTAACCTTGATTTCTTTTTGTTCCCCCACCTTCATGCCCATCAGCTGCTCGGTAAAACCTGGAACAAAGCTATTGGCACCGACAGCCAGGGAATAATTTTGCGCACTTCCGCCCGGGAAAAGCTCTCCGTTAATTCTTCCCTCATAATCTATCACCGCTATATCGTCTTTTTCCACTTCCCCTTCCTCCAGGCTGACCAGACGGGCATACCTGTCCTGCATCTTTTTCAGGTATTCATCCACCTGGCGCTCGCCGGTTTGCAAAATCTTCTTTTCCACTTCAAACCCTTTATATTCACCTAGTTTTACTTCAGGCTTGACAGTTATCTGCGCTTTAAAAACAAAAGGCTTCCCTGCCTCCAATTGAACTATTTCTACCTCCGGTTGGTCAACCGGCTCAATGGCTGTCTCTTTTACGGCGTCAAAATAGACGCTGGGAAGAAGAATATCCGCCGCTTCTCCATAAAGGACTTCAGAGCCTATGTATCTTTCCAGAATAAAGCGGGGTGCTTTGCCTTTTCTGAACCCGGGAATGTTGTACTTTGGTACGAGTTTTTTATAAAGCCTGCTGCACTGCTTTTTCCAGCCTTTCCTCGCCAACCTCAACCTCCAGCAGCACCCGATTGGTTTCTATCTTTTCCACGTTTACTTTCATTTATGCTCCCCCTGTTTCTGTTAATTCATTTATATGAACCTTATTTGCAAATCGTACCGAAGATGATACGGCAATGTTATTGCTGTTCATTCTTATTATTTGATTTACTAGTTCTCTTTAATCCTAATATTTCCTGCTGCCCGGGCCAATAATCTCCCAAAGAGATTAATAAATAGAATAACACCTCGGACAGATTACCTGCCGAGGCTTCTGAAGGAGCTTCACCAAATAATAGAAATGGAGCGGAAGACGGGATTTGAACCCGCGGCCCTCGCCTTGGCAAGGCGATGCTCTACCGCTGAGCTACTTCCGCATACATTGACCCCAACCTTTGCGAAGATCATTATAAACTTTTTGCCATGGGGAGTCAAGCAAAAAAAGCCTTGTTGTTGTTATCTTATGATAATGTCATCTTGTTAATTATCTTGATAAAATGTCACTATGGATAACGAGGTGTATTATCTTATGTCCCAAAAACAACTTAATAGGTTTTTAGTAATTACCAAACTCATCGAAGGGCATATCACAGTCAAAGAAGCATCTGAGAGCCTTGGACTTTGCGAAAGACAAATACTCCGCCTCAAGAAAGGAGTGCAAGAACAGGGGGGCGTCTTTCCTAGTCCATAAAAACAAAGGCAAAAAACCTTATCATGCCATCCCGGATCAAACTGCCCAGACAATTATTAACCTTAAAAAGTCAGATACCTACAAAAACGCTAATTTCTTGCACTTTCAGGAAATGCTGGCAGAGCATGAACAAATTAATATCAGCTATTCAGCGCTTTACAAGCTGCTAAAGAAGTCGGGCTTTGAAAGCCCGAAAAAACGTAGGAGGTTTAAGCCCCATCGCACTAGAAAGCGTAAACCCCAGGAAGGGCTTTTAATCCAGATGGATGCTACGCCCTATGAATGGTTTGGTACCAGCGAAAAGTTTAGCCTGCATGGTGGTATTGATGATGCTACAGGCAAAGTGGTAGCCTTATACCTGGCTAAGAATGAATGCCTCCAGGGGTACTTTGAAGTTATGCGCTTTATGTTTGAAAATTTCGGCATCCCGGTTAGTATCTATTCCGACAGCCATACCATTTTCAAATCACCTTTAAAGGATAAACTGTCTATTGAAGAACAGTTGGCAGGTAAAAGAACAAAACCAACCCAGTTTGGCCGTGCTATGGAAGAGATGGGTGTAACCATTATTACCGCACGTTCACCTCAAGCAAAGGGCCGTGTGGAACGTCTGTGGGAAACGCTGCAAAGTAGACTGCCGGTCGAGTTTAAGCGTAACAACATCAACACTTTGGATGAGGCTAATGCCTTTTTAGCAAAGTACATATACAAGTTTAATAAGCGGTTTGCGGTAGAGCCTGAAAATACCGAATGTGCTTTCAGACCCGTACCTTCAAACCTGTGCATAGACCACATCCTTTGCATCGTTAAGCAGCGTACATTTGACAATGGTGGAGTATTTTCCTTTTACAGTAAACATTTTAAGATTATTCAGTCCAAGGAACTTCCTCCACTACCCAAAAGTGCCCGCATAGATGTACTTACTAGCCCTCATTTCGGTATTAAAGTGGCCTATAAGGGTGCTATATACGATACAATGCCGTTCGTTAAGTCAAAGAAGATACAGGACAAGGCTCCTGCAAAAGAGAGAAAGAAATGGTCACCACCGGACAGCCATTACTACAAGTACGGTCATAGACTTGTGAAAAAAACTGGCCTTTACCGAAAGTGATCAAGAAATACTCGCGATGCTCGAAGAAATATTTCTCTCAAAAATGGCTTAAAACACGTTGTTTTAACCTGGCTAACTATTACTCTGCTGGCTGCCTGGCAACGTCAAGGGCGAGCTTTAGCGAGTTCATCTTGACCCTTGACGTTGCCAGGCAGCCAGCTATCATCCCAATAGCCAGGTTAAAGATGACATTTTCTAACGATAATTAACTATCTTTTGGGGTGACATTTTCATAAGTTATTGACAGCAAAAAAAGCCGGCTCCCATCCGGCTGCCGGCTCTGTCCTCACATCCTATTTTTCTATTTGGCACCAGGCCAGAATGGTCTGGGCCAAAATCTTGGTGCTCTGGATTAAATCATCAATGTTCACCCATTCATTATTGGCATGCATCTGTTCGGTCATGCCCGGCCCAAAAATCACTGTGGGCGTATTGCCATAGCTATTTAAGAAACGAATATCGGCAGCCCCCTCCCGGCCGCTGATAATGGGTTCCTGGCCCATCACTTGAACAAAACTTTGCCGGAGAGTCTGCACAATGGGACTGTCTACAGGGATTTCCGAGGGTTCGGCGAAGTAACCCGTAAAGATAATCTCAGGAGGATGCTCTTTCAACCAAGGATCTGCGGCAGCCTTTTTACGAATAAATTCCACAAACTCCGCCTTGACCTCATCTGAATCCTCTCCTGGCACCGTGGCCATAGAACCTTTGAGTAGACAACTGTCCGGAAAAGCACTATGGTAAGAACCGCTTTCGAATACTCCCACCATGCAAGGAAGAGCAGCTCGAATATCCGGGTATAAGGAGTGGCTCACCTTCTTTAGCCGCACCTGTTCGAAATCAGCCACAGCTTGGGTAACCAGATAACCCTTTTCGATAGCGTTGACTCCTTCCCAGCGGCGCTGAATACCAGCGGCCTTGCCTTTCACTTTGATCTCAAACCAAATCCGGCCGATGGAACCGGGCTGAACTCGCATACTGGAAGTCTCACAGCAAATACCTCCATCAGCCTTATATCCTTTTAGGACACAGGCCAGGGTGCCATTGCCGGAAAGTTCTTCATCAACCACATATTCCAAGATCACATCTCCCCGCAGGGAAATACCGGATGCAATAATCGCCTGCACCGCCATGGTCATGGCGGCAAGCCCCGATTTCATATCGGAAGCTCCCCGACCATAAACCCGACCATCGGCAATCTCACCGGACCAGCTCCCATACTGCCAGCTTTCCTCTGCACCCGCTGGAATCACGTCCACATGCCCGTTTAGGAGCAAAGACTTCCCTCCTCCTTTTCCTCTAAGGATACCCACCACATTAGGCCGACCTTCATAGCCTCGGGAGACTTCCACAAAGGCAGGATGCTGCCGCAAAGCCTCCAAAGAAGGCTCAAAAACATCAACTTCCAGACCCATTTTTTTCAGTCGTTCCGCAATAAACTGCTGGATAGGCCCCTCTTCCCCGGTTACGCTGGGAAAGCGAATTAGGTCTTGGAGAAAGCTGACGACAGCAGTTCGGTTCTCATCAATCCATTGATCGACACGTTGACTATGGTTCAAAATGCATTTCCCCCTTCCCATCTGAAAAGCATTGCAACTTAAGGTTTAATCAAGCTTCTCCACAAAAATAACATACCCCTTTGTACCAATAGAACAATTTTCAACCGGAAATGCTCAAATAAACTGCGGCAAAAAACCCTTGCCTCCCTTGTTGCTCTTAGCTTTTCAAAGAACCAAACCTGCAGCTGTCTTGCGCAAAAAGAAAGAGTACTTTGTCCCTTTGGTCAGCTTCCCCCGAAAAATTTTATCCATCGAAAAGGTGCATCGCAAAAAAAAAAGAGAGCTGCTCCCACAGCCCACGATCAGACACTAAAAGAAAATCTTTTACTTTTCTTGACTGACTCCCAAAAGTTCCGGGATAGTCACAAAAGAATAGCCTTCTTTCATAAGAGTCTGGATCACAACAGGTAATGCTTCAACAGTCCCACTCAAGTCTTCCCCCGGCCCCCCGGCCGAGTGCTGCAACACTATCGACCCTTGGCGTACATTTTCCAAAATATTGAACCTCACCTGCTCTCCGGTCAACCCCTTCCAGTCCAAGGAATCCACATTCCAGGCGATGATCTTATAACCGAGAGCTTCCACTTCCCTGACCTTTTGTCGGTCCAGGGAACCATAGGGAGAACGAAACAGAGCCGTTCGATAGCCAATTTCTTTCAACAACAAATTTTCTGTTTGCGTAATTTCCTTTTCCAGGGCCTGCCTGTCCAGCTTGAGCAGATTCGGGTGACTCCAAGAGTGATTACCCACTATATGCCCCTCCCGGACCATTCTCTGGACAATATCTTGATGCACTTCCACCCTTTTCCCGATGACAAAAAAGGTGGCTTTCACCTTGTGTTTTTGGAGGATGTCGAGAATTTTGGGGGTATAAAGGGAATCAGGGCCATCGTCAAAAGTCAGGGCTACCATTTTCACATCGGCCGGTCCCCGGTTAAAAACCAGGCCGGGAAATTCACTGGCCAGATCCAAAATCTCCCTTTGGGGAAAACCCCTGCCCGTCCGCTCCGGCCCGCCCGCCAGTTCAAAGGCCGGGGACAAATCCTGTGGTTGACGGTATCTTTCCGCCATAGGGGGAGCAGAACGATTGGGCACAAGACGCAGCTGGGTACCGGTTCCTATCATCCAGGAACCGATAAGCAGCGCTACCAAGACAATAACGGAAAACCAAAAACGTCTTGTCATCCGCATCACCTCAAAAGTTAGCATCACCTTTGAGATGATAAACTATGCCTTTAATAATGTATGAATCAGCTGAAACTAACTGGAAAAATTCCCATCATTTTATTCAGCTTCCTTTTTTGGCAGCAGCCTCTGAAAGTAAATAAACACCGGCAAAGGAACCACAATCCAAGCAAAGCTTTTGATCAGGCTGTTTTTTGCCCTGTTGATCTGCCTTTCTTTTTCTGCCAGCACCATTGCATCATATCTGTTCTTTAATTCTTCTTGGGAAACTCTTTCTTCATCTGCATCTCCCTCTTCCTGGTAAGCTCTCTCATCTCCCCATCTTTGAAATTCTTCAAAAGTTTGGTAATACGGGGCCGGAGCGATAATATCAGCAATAGCCATGACAGCCCCGACACTGCCACCAATAGTCATCATCAAGGTGGCGAACAATACCAGATAGATATATACATTTCTGATCACATCTTCTCCCCCCTTATCCGCAAGAAATTTGACTCCGGCAGTGATAATAATAAGCACAATCACAACCAGTGTTAGTCCAAGAAAGGATGGTATTACGGCCATGCTTTTCTACCTCACTCCATTATACTTGTTGAATACTCGATGAGACGATCTGTTACTTTGCCTGGCGATGGAGTATCCATAATTTACTGCATGGTAGTTTTTTAGCTACACACTGGAGCCCGCTTCACAGCCCATGTTCTCCCAGCCTTTTCTTTTCCAATTATAACCGATAATCACGACCGGGTCATAGCCTTTAAGGAAATTTACATAAATTGTTAACCAGATCATCCCCGGAGTATTCCCCATCAGAAAAATTCAGCATCTGGTATAATAAAATTAACCGCCGGAATTAACATGAAAGAAGAACTTTAAATTGCCGCCATCAGATGGTATACTTTACAAAAACATCTTATTCCACCAGGAAAAGGGGTTAAGCGCTATGGAACTTTTATACAAAGGAAAGACCAAAGATGTTTATGACCTGAAAGACGGTACCTATCTCCTGCAATTTAAAGATGACGTGACCGGCAGCGACGGGATCTTCGATCCTGGAGCCAATGAAGTGGTTTTTCAACTGGCAGGGGCCGGTAAGGCCGCCCTCCGTTTAAGCAGCTACTTTTTTGAACTGCTGCAGAAGGAAAACATTCCTAGCCATTACTTAAAATCTGATTTAGAACAGGGGACGATGACGGTCATGCCTGCCACTCCCTTTGGTCACGGCGTGGAAGTCATCTGTCGCTACCGGGCCGTAGGCAGTTTTCTTCGTCGCTATGGGATGTATGTACAAGAAGGACAGCCTCTAGATGCCTTGGTAGAATTCACCCTGAAAGATGACCGGCGGCAGGACCCTCTGATCTGCCAGGAAGGATTGGCCATGTTGGGAATTATGACCATGGAAGAAAGTGAAACCGTAAAAAAAATGACCAGAAGAATCGGGCAGATAATTAAAGACAATATTGCCCAAAAAGGTTTGGAGCTTTATGATATTAAGCTTGAATTTGGCCGCATTGGAGATGGGAAGGAAATTGCCTTAATTGACGAAATTTCCGGCGGCAATATGCGGGTTTATCAAGGGGGAAAATATTTGGATCCCTTGCTGCTGACGGAGAAGATCTTGGGGGAAAAGTAAAACAATTAAAGCAAACTGGTTACCAGTGAATATGCCGCCACAATAATTAAGAAAACCAGGACAATCTTCTTAAAAAGGGTATTGGATATATGGTTGAAGAGCTTGCGGCCGATGAACATGCCGGTAAAAACAAAGGGAATTAGATAAAGGGCAATCTTGGCCGTATGGAGAGGCAATGAACCCAGAGCAAACATGGGAATAAAACTGGAAGGATGCAGCAATAAAAAAAAGGCCAAGGTGGTTGCGCGAAACTCTTCCTTCTCAACATCTAAGCTGCTCAAAAAAAGGGCGATGGGAGGCCCGGACATGCCCACACTTCCTGACAGTATACCTGAGATGATACCCGTGGGCACAACATACTTTTCTGCCTGTTCCGGTTCGAATTTAAAACTGTAGTTTTTCAGACTGAGCAAGCTCATCAGTAAAATGACAAGGCTGGCATACACCTTGAGATTAACCGCATTAATCCGGGAAAAAACCAACAAGCCCAAGGGCAGTCCGATATAAGCACCGCCGGAAATCCTTTTTACCAGCTGCCAATTAGTGTCTACCCTGACAGAATACATTAAGGCCGTGATAGAGAAAAAGGACAACATTAGAGACAGGCCCACTGCGGTTTTCGGATCGAAGACCAGAATGAAAAATGGCATCGACACCATTACAAAACCAAAACCCGTCAAGGCCTGGGTAGCACCTGACAGCATCGCTACCAAAGCGCAGAATACTAATGTGCTTATATCCACCAGCTACACCTCGAACTACCACAATAGGGAAAAGAATCATCCCGGAGTAGTTGCTGCCTCCGGGACGATGTGGATTGATTGCGGTGAATAATGTTTCCTGTACTTGATTATACAATAAACCGCGCATTATTGAAATAAAATATCCTGCTATATCCAGGAATAAAAGGTCCATGGTGTTTTTGACAGAAGATCAACCCCATGACCATCCCCGACCATCAGGGTTCCGTATAATAGCTCTTGCCGCGGGTGATAATCCCTGCGGCAAGAGTTTCTATTAAGCACTGCGGTGCAATCTGGTAATAATAAACTCCCTGTGGCCCAATGCTTCTGCACAGGTCCAGCGGCCGTTACAGACCCGGATCATCATCTCCAGCAAAGCATCAGCCGCCTGGTCCAGATTCATTTCCCGCCGTAAAATACCGCTTACATCCACGTCAATGTGCTCTTTCATGTCCGTAACCGTAAGAGGATTGGCGGATAGTTTAATAACCGGTACAATAGGATTGCCCACAACATTACCTTGACCGGTGGGGAAAAAGTGGACCACAGCCCCGGATGCAGCCCAGAGGGTCACTGCTTCGGCACCGGCAGAGGAGGTGTCCATATACCACAAGCCTTTGGAAGTCGGAGCTTCTGCCGGTTTGAGCACTCCCACATATTTGGCCTTGCCTATCTTCTGCAGGTTGCCCAAAGCTTTTTCCTCAATGGTGGTCAGCCCCCCGGCAATATTGCCTTTAGTGGGCTGAGACCCCAGGAGATCCACACCTTGGCTGAGGATGAAATCATTGTACTCTTTCCACATTTGATAATAAGCTTCCCCCACTTCCGGTGTAGCTGCATGCTGTTTGCAAATATCCTCAGCGCCGGTTATTTCAGTAGTTTCGCCAAAAGATACGGTGGCCCCGGCTTCCAGCAGTCTCTCCACCGCCCTGCCTACCGTAGGATTAGAAGCCAAACCGGAGGTGGTATCGGATTCACCACATTTTATGGATACATAAAGCTCGTCAACGGTACATTCCTCTCGCTGTAACTCCGAAGCCCAGATCACGTATTCTTGCGCTTTCCAGGAAGCCATTTCAATGGTCTTGTGCTGTCCGTTGCGCTCAATGGCAAAACCGGTTACCGGCTTGCCGGTTTTGGCAATACCCTCTACCACAATATTGGTCCACTCCGGCTCAATGCCGATAACCACTACCGCAGCTACGTTCGGATTGCTGCCTGTCCCAATCAAAGTGCGGAAGAACAACTCCAAATCTTCGCCAAACTGCAGCCGCCCATAATGATGAGGCAAAGCCATGGTTCCTTTGATATTGTGTGCTACCGCCTCGCAAACTGCGTTCGAAAGATCATCTAAGGGCAAAATAATGACATGATTGCGGATGCCGACCTTGCCATTCTCCCTCCGGTATCCGGTAATTTTGGGAAATACGAAATTAGACATTTGGATTACCACCTCGCTGTCCTTAAATTATGAATGTGTACATGTTCGCCTTTTGCTATGGGAACAAAAACCTTCCCAATAGGCTTATCATACTTGATCACACTGTCCCCCACCTCAATATCCTTCAGGGCAATCTTGTGACCGATGGGAATATCCTGTTTGGCAGTAATACTGATGGTCTCGTCGTTGGACATGATCCAACCTTCTGCTTTCGTTCCTGCTTTGATCTCCTTGACAGCAACACCCACACTATCATTGACATCGTGTACTATGAAGTCAGGTTGACTCATAACGTCTCATTCCTCCTCTCGAAATTTTGTTTTATGGCTAACAAATAATTATGGTGAATAATTATTTGTGGTGCCCTTTAGCAAAGTATTCTCTTCTTTTAACTGGGCAACTGTTCACTGCTCAAAGGTTGGAGAGTTTTAACGCCCAAGGAAACAGCAATCTCATTTAGTTCTTTCAATAAATTACCCTCCACCGGTATGCCTTCTCGGACCCTGATCTCCGCTTTCCTTTTCTTCCTTTCACCCGGAAGGAGAATGGCATCAAATCCTTCCGCCAGAGGCACGGACTTGATCTCCCCTTTCATTTGTTCCACTCGCTCCACATATTCCCCCCTTGGCATAAAACTTTCAATGTTAAAGGCAAGAAAGAAATGTCCCACGTCGGTTGGCTTTAGGCTATCGTCATAAATCCAACCCACATGATGTCCAAAAGAGGAACCGCTGATAATGCCGGAGAACATTTCCACCGCCAGTGCCAAGGCATAACCCTTGGCCCCTCCCAAGGGAAGCACCGCTCCTTCCAAGGCCTTTTTGGCATCAGTAGTGGGTTTGCCGTCTCCATCGATTGCCCAGCCTTCCGGTATTGGGCGGCCTTCCTTAGCAGCCAGGATAATATTTCCCCTGGCCACATTACTGGAGGACATATCCACAATCACTGGCGTATCTGCCGTGGGAAAACCAAAAGAAATGGGATTGGTACCAAAGTAGGGCTTTTTCCCGCCCCAGGGCGGAATGCCCGCAGGAGAATTGGTCATGGCCATGCCGATCATTCCGGCACGAACAGCCAGCTTACAGTAGTAAGTGGCAGCGCCGAAATGATTGCTGTGTCTGGCCGGCACCACTCCCACTCCTACCCGGCCTGCTAATTCGATGGCTTTTTCCATGGCCAGCACCGCCACCAACTGGCCCAGGCCGTTATCCCCGTCCAGGATAGCAACAGCCGGCGCAGTCTGGGTTATTTTAATCTGGGGTTTAACATTTATCCGGCCATTTTGTAACCGGGTTAAATAGATCGGGAGACGGCTGATCCCATGGGTATCAATACCATCCAAGCTGGTATCCACCAGCACCTCGGCCACAATTCTCGCTTCTTTCCAGGGAACTCCCGTTCCCGCAAGCAATTCGGCACAGAATTCCTGTAAAACATCGGCAGCAAAAGTTGTATTCATGTGTTGAACACCCCTTTTTCATTCCACAGCTGTCAAAGTACTACTGGGCAATACACAAGGAAGGATGTCCTCTGAGCACTTTTACAGTTTCCCTGGCTACCAACACGGAAGTTTTTACTTGCGCTTCTCCAGTCAAGCCGGCTACATGGGGAGTGAGAATAACATTATCCAAGGTAAGGAGAGGCGAACCTTCCGGCGGTTCCTGTTCAAAAACATCCAAAGCTGCTCCGGCAATCCTACGGGAGGCCAAAGCTTCATAAAGAGACTGCTCCTCTATGATCCCTCCCCGGGAGGAGTTAATAAGGTAGGCTGTGGATTTCATCAGTGCGATGTTTTGCCGATTGATAAGATGGCGGGTGGCTTGATTATAAGGCAGATGTAAGCTGACAAAATCCGATTGGGACATTAATTCTTCCAAGCTGACCATTTTCACTTGAAAATCCGTATTGGCCATTTCATATGGCGACAAAAAGGGATCGTACCCCAATAATTCCATGCCAAAAGCTTTGGCCCGAAATGCCAGGCGAGTGCCGATTTCTCCAACCCCAACCAAACCAAGTATCTTACCGAAAAGCTCCATGCCCGTAAAACGCTGGCGATCCCAATTGCCCTTTTTCACCTCGGCTGTTGCTTCCAGGGGACGCCTGGCAAAAGAAAGAACACAAGCAAACACATATTCCGCTACAGAAATGGCATTGCAATTTCGGGCAAAAACCACTGGTACGCCTTTTTCTCGAGCAGCTTGAAGATCAATATTATCCAATCCCACACCTAACCTGCCGATCACTTTGAGGCGTGAGGCTGACTGGAGTAAGTTTCTGGTGACTTTCGTTTGGTTGCGTACGATTAACCCATCAGCATCACTGACCGCTTCAAACAGCAATTCACTTCTCCACAAATACGGGTCATAAATCACCTGCCCGATTTCCGCAAGAATCTCAAGACCTTCCGGCCAGATGAACTCTGTCACAACTACCTTCATCTTTTCACCTCAATTCAGCTCAAAATGGGAGGCAATATTTCTGAGCTTATCTGGACATTTCTTTTCAGGTGTTATATTATAAAATTATAGCAATTTGGGTAATATATCATAGGTATGTGGTATTACCTTTAATTATAGAGGCTAGCCCCTTTTGTGTCAATCTGCCATAACAATTCGGGAATCACTATATAAAATTACAAGAAAATCTTTGCAAGGAGGTTAACCATGTTTCAACGCATCGGTCGCACTGACACATTGCGCCACGAGGTTGCAGAGCACATCAAAAAATCCATCGAGGAGGGCAAGATCAAACCCGGAGACCGCCTGCCCACCGAACGGGAAATGGCCGAACAATTCGGGGTCAGCCGTACCGTAGTCAGGGATGCTGTGAAGACTCTGACAGGTCTTGGTCTTCTTGAAGTCAAACATGGTGTAGGCATTTTTGTCACTACTCCGGATAGCAAGTTTATCGCCCGCCAGTTATCCGGGCTGGTGAGCAATGAAAATGACACCATCATAAACCTTTTCGAAGTAAGAATGCTTTTGGAGACCGCCGCTGCCGGCTGGGCCGCTGAACGGCATTCGGAAGAGGATCTTCAATTGCTCCGTGAAAATGTGCAGTCCCATGAAGCATTGATCAAAACCAATGACATCAATAGCCTGGGAGAGCAGGACAGAAAATTTCATGTCTTGGTGGCCAAGTCAACCCGCAATCCCGTGATTATTCGCTTGATGAAAAGCATCCTTGACCTGCTGGAAGTAAGCAACCGGAAAACCCTGACCATCAAAGGCCGCGCCCAACAGTCGGTGGAGGAGCATAAAGACATTTTCCATGCCATAGAAAAAAAGGATGTGGAAGAAGCACAGCAGGCGATGAAAAAGCATTTATCCAGCGTAATGGATTCCCTAAAACTTATTGACTGAGTGTTTTACTTGAAGGCCTGAGCCGCTTATCCTGGCACAGGCCTTTTTCAATTATTTTCACCCGCCAAAAAACTTACCCAGGGGCAGCGGTACAAGAAAGATTTGATAAAACACCAGGTAAAACAATACGGGAACCCCTATTCCCAATAAAATGATCTTCGGGATTGAAGTACCGTTCTCTTTCCCCCGTCCCAAAAGCCAAAAAAAGAAGATCAGATACAAAACGCTGCTAATAATAAAACCCAAATAGACCATCATCACCCCATACCCAATCATACCTGCAAACATGGCTGCCAGCCGTTTCGCCTCAATCCCGGCAAAGGGTGCTTCCTCCGGCTTAGAGACCATGTTTTGCATGATCTGCAGCAGGCAAAATATAGCCAGAATGACAGCCACCACCCGGGGGAAAAAGGAACTCAGTTCGGAGAATTTGCCCGCGGCGAACCAGGTGACCACGGCAATAAGGAAAAATACCAATGACGAAAATACAGTGGCATTAAACACTGCTCACGCCCTCCTTCCCTTTACTTTCCCGAAGGGAAGAAACAATCGGCAGAGCAATGGAGATCAAGCAGAAGATAATCAGGAGAACGGAAATAGGCCTGGTAAAGAACACCTTTAAAATACTGCCGCTGGCTTTACCGATGAGCATGGATTGGACCAAGCCGTTCTCCGCAAAGGGACCAAGAATCAGGCCCAGGACGATGGGACCGGGATGAAAACCCAGCTTTTTGGTCACATAGCCGATTAAGCCAAAAAAGATCATAATCCAGACATCCATCATATTATTTCTGATGGCATAGGAACCGATTACGGTGAGAAAGACGATCAAAGGTGCCAAATAATTGGAGGGCAAGTTGATTAACCGTGCCACATAACGAGCACCGAAAAAGCCCATCACAAACATGAGGACATTGGCCAGAATAAAGGAGAATAAAAATGTGTAAGTAATGACACCGTAAGTGGTATATAGCTCAGGTCCGGGACGTAAACCTTGGATCATCAGTGCACCCAGCATCACTGCCGCCGGAGCCGCACCAGGGATGCCCAGGGTCAGGAGGGGTACCAAAGAACCACCCACTTCCGCATTATTGGAGGCTTCCGAAGCCGCCACCCCATCAATGATGCCTGTGCCGAACTTTTCTTTCTCCTTGGAAAAGCGTACCGCCTCATTATAGGCCATCAGACTGGCGATGTTACCTCCGGCCCCGGGTATTACTCCCACAATAAAGCCAATCACCGCAGAACGAACCAACAGCACCGGTTTCTTGATCAATTCCAAAATAACCGATTTGGCTACACCTTTTTTCGGCTTGTAACTGATTACGTCCTGGATACTTGCCTTTTTCTCCACCATGGCCAGCACTTCCGGCACACAGAAAAAACCGATCAAAACCACAATCAACTGCAGCCCTGCCTGCAACTGGTATAAGCCAAAGGAGAACCTCATATCCCCGCCGATAGGGGATATGCCCACGGTGCTCAACAACAAGCCAAGGGCACCGCCGATCAAACCTTTAAGCATGGAACCGGTGGAAAGGGTGGCAATAATAGTCAAACCAAATACCGCCAGCCAAAAATACTCCGGCGGACCGAATTTTAATGCTACTTTAGCCAGGGGCGGCGATAAAAAAAGCAAGCCCAGCGCTCCTAGAACTCCACCCACACCGGAGCTGAACGCTGCGGCAACCAGAGCGTGTTCTGCCATCCCCTTTTTGGTCAATGGAAACCCATCAAAAGTAGTGGCAATAGCTGAAGGTGTACCGGGTGTATTGATCAGAATGGCTGCAATACAACCACCATAAATAGCCCCTACATAAACGCCACCAAGTACCATCAGGCTGGTACTGGCATCCATCACAAAAGTAAAAGGCACCAGTAAAGCCAAAGCCATGGTAGCAGTTAGCCCGGGAAGGGCACCAACGATAATACCTACCGCTATACCCGAGGTCATTAAGAATAAGCGAATCGGATCAACCATGTTCGTCAAAGCAGCAACCATGTTTTCCGCCATTTTATTCCCCCCTTCAGGGCGTAAGCGTAGTTAAAGAAAAATATGCTGGAATCATCAACATGGTTTTGGCTTTAATCCGGTTGCAATCTCAGACAATAAGGGGCCTCCTTTTTCATGTGATCGATATGAAAGTAATAGACGAAGGAGGCCCCTGTCACTTACGGTTTACATCCCTTACCCGTATCTTCTATATTTCTTCTGTTTCCTCTATAAATTTAATTATTCAACCTCAACGTCTTTCATGAGTTCTTTATACAGTACGATTTTTTCTTCGATATATTTCTTGGATTCGGAAGCACCCATGGCCACAGGAGTGAATCCATCCCTGACCATCTGGGCCTGGATCTCCGGGTCATTGGCGATCTTTAGAAAAGCTTCTTCCAGTATCTCAATGATGGCCGGGTCAGTTCCGGGAGGAACAGCTACCCCGCGGTCAATACTGCAATCAAAATCATAGCCTAATTCTTTAAATGTGGGCACATCAGGCAGTGCTTCAAACCGCTCCTCAGAAGCAATGGCCAGAACTTTCATATCGTCATAATGGGCCACCAAGTCATTGGAGTTCCCCATCATCGCATCGATATGACCACCTAAAAAGGCTTGCAATTGGGGAGCCGCACCGGTAAAGGGCACAAATTGGGTTTTAATACCAGCTAACTGATCTAATAAAAGATAAGCTAAGTGATGTCCGGAAAAAGTACCGGAACCGCCTACAGTAATGCTATTGGGTTTGGCCTTGGCCGCCTCTATATATTCTTCCAGGGTATTGTAGGGACTATCTTTTTGTACCGCTAGCCCTATATATGTTTTCTGGAAAATAGCCACCGGTTCAATTTGTTCCGTTTCATATCCTGCATCATCTCGCGACATGGGTTGAAGAATAATGTGAGGTATATTAAAGCCGCAGATGTAATAACCATCAGGCTTTTGTTTGACCAGCTCAGCCCAGCCAACAGCACCGCCCCCACCGGGTTTGTAGGTGATGGTGATGGGTTGTCCCAGATACTCTTTCAGCAAAGGTTGTTGTCTTCGAGCCTCAATATCGGACTGACCGCCGGCATCAAAAGGAATTACGTATTCGATTGGTTTGGTAGGATAATCAATTTTACTGGCTTCTGTCTGCTCCGGAGCCGCGGGCTCTTCTGGTTGTTTATCACCGCCGCAGCCAACCACTGCAAAGGTAACCAACAGCACCAAAACTAGTGGTAAAACATATTTTGCCTTTTTCATGGTTTTCCTCCTTACCATTATTTTGGCAGGCAAAACAACATCGCCAGTCTTTCCACTACCAACTTTCCCCTTTTTATCTAGCTTACTTTTTACCTCCTTTCAAATTTTCTCAAAAAAAATTTGACATACCGCAAGAAAACTTGCTTCCTGCATATGTGGTATTACCAATGTGGTATTACCAGTGTGGTATTACCACTATTATACTTCGTGCTTGTACAAGTGTCAATAATCGCCCAGCTTAAGATTAAGATTATTCATATTTCTCTTCCAGGACAACGGAAAACCTCATCTTACCTTTCTAATACAGAATGGGGGGGGGAATTTTACCGAGAGTGGCGCTGGGAAAAGGGATTTGATCTTGTAGGAAAGTTTTTGTAGATTAGAGAGGACGAAAATTTCATGGTAGCGGCAAGTGTTTGAGAAATGATTGTAGCTGAGGTCTGCATTTTCTGAATTGATTATACAGCAGAAGATAGGGTAATTAAAGCCCGAAAATTTGTTTGCGAACATTCCCCTGCATCAAGATTAATTATATGAGAGAAAAGGTAAAACCAGCACCTTTTCCGCCAGATGGATTTAACCGTGAGCCAGGAAATTAAGTCTTTGGATTTTGTAATCCATCCAACCTAACTTCAATAAAATCACCGGCGGTGATGGAATTTTTTGTCACCTGGCAGTCCAGGGCTATGATTTGAACACCTAAATCGTGTGCTGTTCTTAAAGTATCAGCAAAAGCCTGATGGGTCTTGGTATTGGGCGCAAAATAAAATACGTCTTTCATTTGAATGATAAAAACAACATAGGCCCTGTAACCCTCATCCAGGCTGCTGATCAGCTGGGCAAGATGTTTTACGCCTCGTGCGGTGGGTGCATCAGGAAATAAAGCCACACCCTTTTCTTCCAAAGTAACCCCCTTCACCTCTACCAGTATTTTATCCGTAACAGTCTCAATATAAAAATCGAAACGGCTCCCCTTGTATCTATGTTCAGGTTTTATGAACTCTATATTGGGGATTAAACCGCTGCCGAGTATCCACTCATGAAACACTTGATTTACTACTTGGCTATCAATATTAACCAACCTTCCTCCTTTGTATACGGAAATCAAATCGTATTTAGTTTTGCGGCCTTCCCCGTGTATCTCTTGCACGTAGACGGTGGCATGGGGGGTCAGCAATTCCTTGCACCGTCCGGTATTTTTTACATGGCAAAGCTCCTTTTTGCCTTCAATCTCTATATGGGCAAGAAATCTGTTTGGTCGCGAAAGAAATTTTGCTTTCTTAATGTTGTTATATTGCATCGACATCCCGCTCAAGGCACATATTTTTTCCCTCTCCCTAAAGGAAAAAAGGCCTGTTGGCCTTGTTATTCCTCATGGTGCGGGCGAGAGGACTTGAACCTCCATGAGTATTCCTCACCAGATCCTAAGTCTGGCGCGTCTGCCAGTTCCGCCACGCCCGCAGATCCCTTACATAAAAAATGGTGAGCCATCCGCGACTCGAACGCGGGACACCCTGATTAAAAGTCAGGTGCTCTACCGACTGAGCTAATGGCTCAAAACAACCAGGTGGAAAACTTGAAAAAACTCCACCTCATTTATTGATAATTATTGGCTGGGGCGGCTGGATTCGAACCAACGAAATGGCGGATCCAAAGTCCGCTGCCTTACCGCTTGGCTACGCCCCAACGATCAGACCGGCCTTATTCCCGGCTTAGCTGATGAAATAAATTGGGGTGGGTGATGGGACTTGAACCCACGACCCCCAGAGCCACAATCTGGTGCTCTAGCCGACTGAGCTACACCCACCACAAAAAATCTTAAAAAAATCGGAAATGGCACGCCTGGCAGGATTCGAACCTGCGGCCTACGGATTAGAAGTCCGTTGCTCTATCCAGCTGAGCTACAGGCGCAAGTATTGGAGCGGGTGATGGGAATCGAACCCACGTAACTGGCTTGGAAGGCCAGCGCTCTACCATTGAGCTACACCCGCAAAAGCTTTATAAGAAAAAACAGGCATTATATAGTATAACCGAAAAATCTGCTTTCGTCAAAACTTTAATTTTCCTATGCTCCGCTTCCGCAGTTCCTGCAAAGTGCCCGAGATCCCGAGATATAATAATGATGCAAGAATTAGCTCCTACGAGCAAAAGCTATTATAGCACCTGGAGTACGCCGCTGCAAGTATTATCTCTCTTGGCATAAAATACCAAAGCCAGGATACAAAATCTGGAGGTAGAAACAATGATTAGCGACATTATTAGCTTTTAAGTCAAAAATTTGACTTTTCCTTCCTGGTCAAGAACAAATCAAGGCTCTCTTTTTTTACTGGATAAATATGAGCCCGGACAATACCTCTGTTTATTTCCAAAATTCCGAAAGTGGCTTCCGTGCCACCCCTGGGGGCACCAATACTGCCCGGGTTTAGCAGTATTATTCCCTTTTCCTTTTCCATACACGGAAGATGGGTATGCCCAAAGATGACAACCTGCACTTCCAAGGCCCGGGCTCGGGCCAATAGACCTTGATAACCGGATTTCACCCGATAACGGTGTCCATGGGTTATAAGCAAGCGCACTCCTTCCAGCTCCAAAATCTCTTCTTCCGGTCCGGAAGTAAAAAAATCGCAATTGCCAACCACAGCCTTGCAACGAAGATTTCTTCCCACAGCCAAGGTCAAGGCATCATCATAATGATCCCCGGCATGCAGCAAATAGTCAATTTCCCCCATCTGCTCCAAGGCCGCATCCGCTAATAATAACTTTCGATGGGTGTCACTTATTACTCCCAGCCTCACTAATCCTCACCCGACATTAGTAATCTTTCTAAAAGAAGGGGCTGCAACTGGCGGTAAGCCTTGGAGCGATGACTAATAGCATTTTTCTCTTCCAATTCCAGCTCAGCCATGGTTTTTTGAAAGTCAGGCCCCACCAGGAATATGGGGTCATAGCCGAAACCGTTCTTCCCCCGCGGCTCCAAGCCGATTCTTCCTTCGCAGATGCCCTCAGTATATTCAATAATTATACCGGGAAGTACCAAACAGATAACACAACGAAAACGGGCTGATCTTTCTTCCGGCGGAACCCCGGTTAGATCTGCCAGAAGCTTGCGATTATTCTCCGCATCACTGGCGTTGGCCCCGGCGTAACGAGCTGAGTATACTCCAGGTGCACCCTGCAAAACATCCACTTCCAGTCCCGAATCGTCCGCTATGGACGGCAGCTTGGTATATTGATAGACTGTTAATGCCTTGCTCCTGGCATTCTCCCGGAAACTGGTTCCCGTCTCCCTTAGCTCGGGCAATTCAGGAAAATCCTCAATAGATTTCACTTCCAAAGGCAGCCCCGCCAGTAGGTCCTTCAACTCCCTCACTTTACCCCGGTTCCGGGTAGCCAACACCAGTTGCCCTCTCTTCATTTCTCTCCCCGGGGAAACAAGTCCCCCAACACTTCTTTCTGCAAAAGAACCAATTCTTTGATGCCGGAAAAGGCCAATTCTATCATCCGATCCAGTTCATCTTTGGAAAAGGGGGCTTTCTCAGCAGTACCTTGAATTTCCACGATTTGACCGCTTCCGGTCATCACCAGATTCAAATCCACTTGAGCCAGGGAGTCCTCTGCAAAACACAGGTCCAGCATCAAGCGGCCGTCAACTTTTCCTACGCTGATAGCTGCCAAGCAATCTCTGACCGGCAGTTCTTTGATGGCGTCATTCCTTCGCAAATAATCCAAAGCATCCATTAAAGCCACAAAACTCCCTGTAATGGCAGCAGTCCGGGTGCCACCGTCAGCCTGAATGACGTCACAGTCAATCCAAATAGTTCTTTCCCCGAGAGAATCCAAGTCTATAACCGAACGCAAAGCCCGGCCGATCAATCGCTGGATTTCCTGGGTGCGGCCCGTCAACCTTCCTTTGGCCGCTTCCCGCACTGTGCGCTGCTCCGTAGCCCTGGGCAGCATGGAATACTCGGCTGTAATCCAGCCCCGGCCTTCTCCTTTCATGAAAGAAGGAACCTTCTCTTCCACGGAAGCGGTACAAATGACCTTTGTATCGCCCATCTCGATTAAAACAGAACCTTCCGCCGGTTTAATAAAATGGCGGGTTATTTTTGTTTTTCTGATTTGATCCAAAGCCCGGCCATCAATTCTTGTTTCCAAAATTTTACCTCCCCGGCCATCCTTCTTTATCATTAACCATATTATAACCCTTTTGCGAAGCTAACTAACTAAATGCTTTTCTTCATCTCAAGCCCTGATCTAGTTTAACACAGAATGCCTTCTTTTTCCAAGCGGCTTTGCAGGCTCACTTTCCTTTCCGGTCAAATACCACCCCTCCTCTGGTGGTGCGGGTATCCAGCACCGTAATAAAAGCGTCTTTATCCGCTTTTTCTATTTGCGCCATCAATTCGGGCAGCCTTTTGCGGGAAAGGATGATATGCAAAACAGCATGGGTTCCTTCCCGGCCCTCCCCTTGTAGGATGGTAACGCCAAAACCCTGTTCTCTTAGAGCATCAACTAATTCACCGGAGTCTTTCATAGTGATCACCTGTACAGTTAAATTCCCCAGAGCCATTTTTTCCTCGATCAGACTGCCCACCACGTTCCCACTGGCAAAACCTAATCCATAAATAACGATGCTAAAAGGATCATTCAACCTTTCCACCACATAGCCTAAGGCCAAAATATAAATGACGACCTCAAAAAAACCGATGGTAGCTGCATGAAGTCTCTTGCCTCTGACTAACAACAGCATCCGCAAAGTGGCGCAGCTCACATCAACCACCCGGGCCGAAAAAATTAATAAATAACCGATAATGAGACCAATCATTGTTCCCGCCCCTTCCTCCATTCTTCCGGCCACTTCCCTTACTTATTCTAGCAATCTAAACATGCCCAGGCAATAGAGATCTGATCCTACTATTACCCATGAAAAAAGCCCGCCATCTTGACGGGCTGAAAAATTACATTTTTTCCCGGATCTAATCCTGCTTCCGATGCCAATCAAGGCTCCGCAAAAAACCGGATAATCCCTCGGACGATAGCTTGGGCTGCTTTTTGCCGAAAAGCCTCCTGGCTGAGAAGACCTTCTTCTTCCGGATTGGATATAAAAGCTGTTTCCACCAGTACAGACGGCATGGTAGTGTTCCTTAAAACAGAAAAGTTCTCTTCCAGGATGCCGATATCCCTGCGCTGCAGCTCACGCACCAATTCCTGCTGCACACATCTTGCCAGTTTTTCCCTGGCTGCCCTTTGGGTAGCCAGCTGGCTGTTCCAAGGAGCATAGTAGTAAGTAGCCGTTCCTGCCAAAGAAGGGCTGGGAGAAGCATTGGCATGGATGCTGATAAAAAGATCCGCATTGATTTCATTGGCCACCTGGGCCCTTTCCGCTAAAGATAGGACGGTATTGCCGGTCCGGGTCAAGACCACTGACGCCCCTTCTTTGGTGAGCAGGTCGGCCACCTTGAGCCCAATATCCAGGACCACATCCTTTTCATAGAGCCCATTTGGCCCCACTGCACCCGGATCAGACCAGCCACCGGGCTGAATACTTCCATGTCCCGGATCGATAACGATGGTCTTCCCTTTAACCGTAGGCGGCTGGATTTTTACTGTCAACCGCTTCCCATCTTCGCTCAAACTGAAACCGGCACTGTAGAGATCTTTTAAATCGATAACAACCCTGGCCTGATCTTCAGTAAACTGACCCACTCGTATCGCGCCCACCAATTCATTATTCACCGGGAGATAATCCCCTTCCCAGTCCAGCTCCAAAGTGGTGTTCAAGAAGTCAAGAACCAGCCTTCTCGGATTGGTCAGGCTAAAGTGAGAATAATTTAATGGGTGAGCTCCCACAACGGTTACCAACAGCCCGTCTTCTAAATCTTTCGCCTCAATATCCAGCAGCTTATTTGCACCGGTATAGAGAGGAGGAGCGGGCCTGGGCCTGTCCTCTGGTTCGGCGCTTCTGGAAGCCTGATTTTGGACTGTCCTTAAGACAACTAACCAATTGGCAATCCAGCCCTGCCCGCCATTTCTGGTCTCCACTTGAAACCAATCTCCCGACTGGCCTAATACCGTCAGGGCATCTCCCTTTACAACCTGGTTAATAACCTCATATTCCAGACCGGGGCCGGAACGGATATTGACCACATTGCCGGTAACCACAGCCAACTTGGCCATTGTACCAGTGCCGGTCTCTCCACCTTTTCCGGGAGCTTTGACCTTTTGTAATAAAACCGTACGGGTGGCTCCATCCCAAGTCACTTCCACGCCCAAATTATCACTCACAAAGCGCAAAGGCACCATGGTTCTTCCATTTTTCAGCACCGGAACCGTATCCATCGCCACTTCTTTTCCGTTAACCCTGGCTAAACTCTGTCCAATCCAGAGCTGGATAATCCGGTCGTTCCCGGTAATAACCACCTCTTGCTCCGCCTGCTTCCAAAAGACCTGGGAGCCAAGTTCATTAGCGACAAAACGAATTGGTACCATAGTTCTGCTCTGAGCATCTATGTAAGGTTCCACGTCGAAAGAAATCAAGCGGCCGTCCACTTTGATTTTGACGCCTGTCATGGCTGCCTGCTTTTTCAGTTCAACCAATGAGCCGGCAATCCAGCCCACCGTTCCCGTAGGCAGTTTTACCCGGTACCACTCGCCTTCTTGCCCCAAGACCTCCAACTCCTGTCCTCTGGCTACTTTGGATATTACTTTAGCTTCCAAGCTGGGGCTGGAGCGAATATTAACAACGCTACCGGTTACTGTTGCTTTTTCTTCCGCGGCAAAAGCAGCGCCAGCAAAAATTGAGAGAATAAAGACGGCAAGCAAAAACCTGAATAACATTACATTTTTATTTGCCAGCAGTCTCCCCGCCCCCTTTTCCAGAAACTGTTTTGTCTATGGTTAACATTTATTCTAGATTTTTGTCGAATTTCCTTTGTTTTTTGGACGAAAGAGGGCAGGTAAATGTTCCCACGAAAAATGGTTTTTCCAGAAAAAAAATGGAAGTCCGGAAAACTTCCATTGGGAAAATTTTTTTTTCATTAATTGGCGGCAAAATTTACGGGCGGTATCCCTCCCCGGAAACAAGTGCAGTATCCGGATAAATATCCCGCGAAAGGTCGATGCTCCCGGCAAGAGTATCAACGGGCTGGCCATCAATAAGAAATCTTACTCGCTCAACGGTAGGAAATTGAGTCAAAGTATTGACAATGGAATAGACCGTCAAGGCCTCGGCCAAATCACCACCTAGGTGATGATCCCTTAATTCCCGGCTGAAATCCACGATGATCAGCCCGTCATCTTTTACGTTGATGTCTTGAAGAACGGTGCCGTAAGGAATCGTCGGGAGAAGGCCCGTCTCCGGATGGGGGCCTGCGATCAGCTCATTCACTGTGGCCCGGGCTATGCTGATGGTTTTTGGTATAAGACGCTGCTCAGCCACAAGGGACTGTCCCAAGCTGTCGGCAAAGTACAAGGTAATTTCCCTGGTCTCGCCCACCAGGTTGGTTTCCGGTATTTCGGGAATGGTTATTTCCGGCGGCAACTCCGCTGGCTGGTCAACCGGATCTGTATCGCTTTGGAAGCGTGCTTTGAGAGAAGATAGTGTTTCCATGGCGCTACAGCCTGAGATAATAATCATCATCGCCACCAGAAAAAAAATCAGGAGCGTTGCCTTATGAACTGAGAAAACTTTCAAGTTGAGAACCTCCTTTTCCTTATTTTGTTGCTAATAAATGATATAATAAAAGACAGGCAAATATTACTATTTTTTTCTTTCCGCTTGTCTTTTAAAAGGATTTTTCTGTTAGGCGTCTAAATGTGAAATTAGGTATTAATTCAAAGGTGGGTTGACCAAGATGGCCCTGAAAGCCCTGATTGTTGATGATGAATATCCTGCCAGAAAAGAATTAAGATATCTTCTGGAGAAGTACCCGGAAATCCAGGTAGTGGGCGAAGCCACCAATGCTTACGAAGCAATGGAACTGATAGAGGCGTTGGATTATTCCATTCTTTTTTTGGATATTGATATGCCAGGGTTTTCTGGACTGGAATTGACCAGGCGCATCAAGGAAACGGCCAAATCCCCCTATGTTATTTTTGTTACCGCCCATGAACAATTTGCCTTGGAAGCATTTAGTGTAGATGCGGTAGATTATCTATTAAAGCCCATAGATCCTGCCCATCTGGACAGGGCCATCGGCAAGATCCGGAAACGCATTGAAGAAAAACCCGTTTCAGCCAAAGCCCAAGAAACGGAACAAAAAAGCCGGGAAGCAGCCGGCTTGGGCCTTATCCCGGTAGAATACAAAGGAAAAACAATCCTCCTGGAAGAAAAAAACATCATTTTTGTTTATGCCGCAAAAGATTACACCTATATCAAAACGGCCAAGGAAAAATACCTGTCTCGCTTCACTCTAAAAGAATTGGAGCAGCGATTATATCCCTATCATTTTTACCGCTGCCACCGGTCTTATTTGGTGAACATTAAAAAAACCAAGGAAGTCATTCCTTTATATAACGGTACCCTGGTACTCATCGTGGATGATGAAGAAAAAAGCGAAGTTCCCGTCAGTAGAGCTCAGGCTAAAAAAATCCGCCAGCTCCTCGGCATATGAGTTTTTTCCTAAAATAAAAATCTCCGCCATTAGCGGAGACTTTTTAATACCTCTTCCAGGGTCCTGATAAAACGCTGGTTTTGCTCCCGGGTACCGATGGTCACCCTGATAAAAGTATCGTGGCCAAAAATGTCCCCGGTGCGAATGATCACTCCTCTTTCCAGCATTCTTCGGAAAACTTCCCGGCAATTTGTCTTTAAGTCTACAAAAATAAAGTTAGCCTGGGTCGGCACATAGGGCAAGCCCAGTTCTTTGAACTTGCCATATAAATATTCCTTCTCCTGGGAATTCATCTGGCGGCTTTTCTGAACATGAGCTTTGTCTCGCAAAGCAGCCCGGGCGGCAAGCTGGGCAAGAGAGTTCACATTAAAGGGCTCCCGGGCGCGATTAATCCAACTAATTAAATCCTCATGGCCCATGCCATAACCAACTCGCAGCCCGGCCAGTCCGTAAATTTTGGAAAAAGTTCGCAACACCAGCACGTTTTTCCAACCAGACTTGACCAGTTCCATCCCGGAAAGGTATTCCGGATCATCAACATATTCATAATAAGCCTCATCAAAGACAATCAGGGCTCGATCGGGCAGCTGAGAAAGCATTTTCTTGATCTGATCCCCGGAAATGATGGTCCCTGTAGGATTATTGGGATTGCAGATAAAAATAAGCTTAGTTCGGGGAGTAACGGCCTCCAACATAGCTTCCGGCTGGTGGCGAAAATCCGCATCCAAAGGCACCTTAATCGAACGGCCTCCCATCAAAGTGACACAAAAATCATATTCGGAAAAAGAGGGGTTGGCCATTACCGCCTCATCCCCTTCATTAATAAAAGTCTCCGCCACCAACTTCAAGATTTCATCGGAACCGTTACCGATAATGAGATTTTTCGGCTCCAAACCAAGATGAGCTGCCAGTTCCTCCCGTAGATAATGACAAGAACCATCAGGATAGAGCTGAACCCGGCTAGCGGCTTCTTGTAAAGAATCCACAGCCAAGGGAGAGGGGCCCAGGGGATTTTCATTGGAAGCCAGTTTAATAACATCTTTCAGGCCGTATTCCCTTTCCACCTCTTCAATCGGCTTGCCGGGCACATATGGTTTGATCCCCGCCAGAGCTCCTCTTGTCAAATGCGCCAATTCCTTAGACATGATTGCAACACACTCCTGTCGTCTACATCTTATATAAGATTTCTCCCTGGACCACTTTTACCCCGGCAGCCTGTAAATGCTGAACGGCTTCCTCCAGGTTCTCCACCCGGAAAATCACCAGGGCTCCTCCCTGCCCCCTGCCGATAAAGGCATAAAGGTACTCAATATTGATCCCGGCCTCTTCCAAAACAGCCAAGACCCGGGCCAATCCACCCGGCTCATCGGGCATCTCCACCCCGATCACTTCAGTAATGCTTACGGTAAAAGCCGCTTCCCTTAAAACGCGGTAAGCCTGGTCCGGATCATCCACAATCAGGCGCAGGATACCAAAATCTGAAGTATCGGCAATAGACAGGGCCCGAATATTAATGCCTTTGGCAGCTAATAGATTGGTTACGGCGCTGAGCCGGCCCGATTTATTTTCCAGGAACACTGAAATTTGCTTGACTTTCATCATTCTAACCTCCTTTAGCCATGATTAATAATTCTTCCTTTTATCAATCACCCGCTTGGCCTTCCCTTCACTTCGCTCTATCGACTTGGGTTCCACCAGTTTTACATTCACTGACAAGCCTAAAGTGCTCTCAATGGCTGACCTGATGGTTCTGCCCAGTTCCTCCAACCGCCTGATTTCATCGGAAAAAACCTGGGCGGAAACCTCCACCCAAACTTCCAGAATGTCCAAATTGCCCACTCGGTCCACGATTAATTGATAATGTGGCTCAGTTTGTCCGATTTCCAAAAGAACACTCTCGATCTGAGAAGGAAAGACATTCACTCCCCGGATGATCACCATATCATCAGTACGCCCACTGATCCGCTTAATTCGCAAGTGGGTCCTCCCGCAAGAACAGGGTTCATCGATAATGGTAGAAATGTCCCTGGTGCGGTACCGGAGTACCGGCAGGGCTTCCTTCGTCAGGGAAGTGAAAACCAGCTCCCCTGTAGATCCCGGAGGAAGGGACTGCCCCGTGTCGGGATCAATAACCTCGACGAGAAAGTGATCTTCCCACACATGGAGCCCCTGCTTTTCCGGACACTCCATGGCCACTCCGGGACCGATTACTTCGCTGAGTCCATAAATGTCCAGGGCAATAATACCCAGCTTCTTTTCGATCTCCCTGCGCATATTATCTGACCAAGGCTCGGCGCCGAAAATTCCGCATTTGAGGCGAAAATCTTCCCTTTCCAGGCCCATTTCCTGGGCCACTTCGGCAATGTGAAGAGCATAGGAAGGTGTACAGGTGAGCACGGTGCTGCCGTAATCCTTCATAATCATCACCTGCCGTTTGGTGTTGCCACCAGAAATGGGGATAACGGAAGCACCCAACCTTTCCGCCCCATAGTGAACTCCCAGTCCCCCGGTAAAAAGACCGTAGCCATAGGCATTATGGATCACATCATTCTTGCCTGCACCACCGCACACCAAGGAGCGGGCCATCAATTCAGCCCAGGTATTAACATCATTACGAGTATAACCTACCACTGTAGGTTTGCCAGTGGTTCCCGAAGAAGAATGAATACGGACAATCTCACTTAAAGATACCGCAAACATCCCGTAAGGATAATTATCCCGTAAGTCAGATTTATTGGTAAAGGGGATTCTGGACAGGTCCTCTAAAGACTTGATGTCTTCCGGTTCAATCCCTGCTTCTTGCATCAACTTCCGATAATGGGGCACATTAAAATAACATCTTTCCACTGTCTGCTTTAGCCGTTCCAGTTGCAGCTGCCTCAGTTCCTCCCTGGGCATGCATTCATACCTTTCATTCCAATACACGTACTATCCCGACCTCCTAGTTCCGTAACAATACTTCCTTAACTTAATATCCTGATATAATTCCACATCGTTGGCCTTTTTCCTTTATTCTTCACCGAGAAAAGAAGTCTCCAGCCAGAAGCCTTGCACTAAAAGGGCATTTTTGGGAATAATAGGACAAAAAGAGGACAGGATAATGGGTAGAGATACTTGCCCAGCAGAAACCAGTTGGAGGTGAGTGTTTTGGCCTATATTTGCCCTGAATGTGGGAAAGTGACCAGACTACCTGATTATTGCTGCGGCCGGTCCATGGTCTCGAAGGGTAGCTACGTATGCAAATCCTGCGGTGCCAGCGGAAGTTCACCACAAAATTGCTGTGATCGGCCCATGATCCGGGTCTAGTCCCAAGCCAGCCTCTCCCAGGGGGCTGGCAGTTTTCTCATCAAGTAGCTGAACTTCCCTTTAAAATAGATTACAGATACTGTATAATATTGTTCATGAAAACAGTTTCAAGGAGGCTGGCTGATGCTCATCGGAAAAGACTTTCATGTCTTGGAAAACGGGAATCTCTCCTTTGCCGATTACATAATTAAGCCGGAGCCGGATATTCGTTACCTGGAAGATGCCTCGCATGTCCTTTACGACAAACCTGACGATGCTGAAAACCGACCCCTCTATTATATGTACAGGGGTGTAAGTTATGATGTTCATCAAGAGCTTTTTCGAAAAGCCGGCCTTCGCTATGACTTGACGGTAATACTCCCCGGCAAGATCGGGCAGGAATTCATCAAAACCATTGGGCACTTTCACCCCATGAAACCCACCGGACACGAAACTTACCCGGAATATTACGAAGTCCTGAACGGGGAAGCCCTTTATCTGCTGCAAAAAAACTCCCGGAGCGGCGAAGTGGAAGAAGTGAAGGTAATTGCCGCTAAAAAAGGAGACAGGGTCTTCATCCCGCCAGGCTATGGACACGTAACAATTAACCCGGGGGATCAGCCCCTGATCATGTCCAACTTAATCGAAAATAGCTTCCAATCCCTTTACGAACCTTTTGCTGAAAAACATGGGGCTGCTTACTATTACATCCAATTGGAAAGCGGAAAAGGCGATTTTATTAAGAATCCCCATTATGCCAGCTCCATCAGTTTGCAGCTGCTCAGCGCTCCCAACCAGCCCCAAGCGGTGGAAGTCGTCAAAGAAAAGAGCCTGTATCAGGCCTTCATTGATAACCCGGCCAGTTTTGACCTTTTAAAATAAAGCCCTGCTGCTCAATCATCCCCGATTTTAACCAACAAACCCGGAGGAAGAGGGATATTCCCTCCCTTCCGGGTTTTCCTTTCTCTTGAACATGCCTGCTCTTCCTAACTTCCCGGTCTTTCCTGGGATTCATCTCCTGTTTTCTCTCCCGGCAAGCCCCCTTCGATTTGGATACTCTCTATTTCTCCCGGCACCTCCATTTCCATGGTTTTTCCTCCCTTGATCTTCACTTTTATTTTGGAAGCAGACTGGCCCTGTTTCCCTTGACCGGATCCTTCACCTTCACTTTCTCCCTGACTCCCGCTATTGCTTTTCTCTTCACTCTCGCCCTTCGTGGGAGACCCTTCTTCTCCGGCCTGGGGTGGTTCAGCTTTCTGAGATTTAATCTTCCCAAAGCGGTTTTCCAGGAGATAAAGGTTATCCCGGGTAATCAGGCGGGTAGGTACATACTTGACCGGCACATCGTAAGGGCCGCTGACCACTTGCTTCTCAAAATCCCACTGCCCGTTTTGGGCCAGGCTCAATGCCCCTTGAAAAGCATAACTGGCCATGACTTCCGGCACCAAATCCACCTCTCCGTCATGATCGCCCGCCGCGATCATCTCCACCAGCTCCCTGGTGGCCCCCAAACCCACGGTAATAGGAGTAAATTCTTGAGAAACTAAAGAACTCAACAGCTCTTTGGTCGAACTGGGATCATGGGTGATAATCCCTTCCACAGCGCCCAGCTGAGACCAGAGCCTGTTTAAAGAAGCGGCAACATCTTCTACGGGAAAGGAATGAACAAGAACCTGAATTTGAGGGTAGTCCTCCAGGGATTTGATATTTCCTTCCAGAATCTCCTGTTCCGCCGGGTTGTCAGGGTCCGTCTGCAAAATCAAAACCCGGGAACGGGGCAATTCTTTCAAAGCACCGGCCAGAAAGGAACCCTGCTGCTCGCCCACTCTCCGGGTATCTACTCCCACAAAACCGTCCAAAGGTATTCCGGTCGGTAAAAAGCCCAGGGCCAAAAGCTTCACGTTCTTTTCCGCCGCTTGCCGGGCCAGGTCTGAAGCTTCCTGAGCGCCGGCAAACTGCACCAGCAGGCTGTCCACTTTTCGCTCCAACAGCTTCCTTACCTTCTCCTGCTGATCAGTGCCTTCTTCTGTTTGCTCCCAATAAAGGCGCACTTTTTCTTTCTTGGCCAGCTCTTCCATAGTCTTTTGAAATGGTTCCAAAAGGTCTTTTTCCGCCAAAACCACATTAACTCCAATAGCAGCTGCCGGAGGGCCGGGTTTGGGCTGAGGCCGGTTTTGGCAGCTTGAAAGCATCACTGCAACTATAATCAGTCCGATGAGACACCATTTCTTGCGGTGAAAGTCCAACAAAAAAATCAACTCCTCTTCGGCCGGTTCAAAATACTTGCATACTATAAGTATTATTGGCCTGGTGAGGAGTTTCTATGAATGACGCCTGATTGTATTTAAAGCGGAGCGGATTTCCTCCCGCACTTTTTCTTCCTTTTCTTTTTCGAGAGCTGAGCTCAATGCCTTTTCTGCCGATAGACTTCCCAGCTTTCCCAGAGCCCAGGCCCCATGACCCCGGAGCACCGGGTTGCTATGCTCCAAAAAAGGGATTAAAAGAGAAATCACGGCAGGATCACCGCTGTTACCCAAGGCAATGATTGCATTTCTCTGGAGAGTGGTCTTACCCCGCCAGGCTGCCGCAGAATGTCCAAATCTATCCGTAAATTCTTTGCCTGTCAAGCATAGCAGCTCTTCCAAAGAAAGGCTTTCTTCCCCTGGGGGAGAAAAGTCCGGCAAAGAAGCTCTTTTCACCTGGGCGTTTTTGGGGCACACCTCCTGGCAAGTATCACAGCCATAAAGACGGTTTCCCAGCAGTACCCTTTCAGCGGGGGCTAAAAAACCTTTTTTCTGGGTCAAGTAAGACAGGCAGCGATGGGGATTGACCAAGTACGGTTTCTCTATGGCTCCGGCAGGACACGCTTTTAGACATCGGTCACATTCTCCACAGTCAGCCTCCACTGGACTATCCGTCTCCAATTCTCGGTTCATGACCATGCCCCCCAAAAATATCCAGGAACCGTAGACATCATTGATCAGAGCAGTATTCTTACCTATCCAGCCCAGGCCGGCACGACGGGCCAATTCTCTTTCCGGTAAAGGCCCCGTATCCACAAAAGGACGGTAGATAAGGCCTGGATCAAACCCTTTCAAGAGCTGCCCCAGCCAGGACAGCCTCTCTCCCAGGACCCGGTGATAATCCCTCCCCCAGGCAGAGCGGGAGAATAGACCCCGCAGCCGACCTCCCCTTCTGGAAACATCAGCATAATAGCTCAAACCAACCATGATGATGGATCTGGCTCCGGGCAAAAAAAGTTCCGGGTTCACCCGTTCTTCCGGGGCGGCTGTGATGAAGGGAGATTCCAGCTTGCTCTCCCGCCTTTCCCGGAGCAATTGGCCCAGATCGGTTAGAGGTCCGGCATCCGTGATGCCAACCAAATCAAAACCAACGCTGAAAGCGGCTCCCTTCACGAGATCAGCGGAAAGCATCTGCAAAACCCCCAGGACCTAAAAGATCCCCGGCGGCCAAAATCAGGATCTTGATGCTCTCCACCAGATCATTGATTTCCAGATGTTCATTGATACCGTGGACTCCATTTTCCGGCCGGCCCGGACCATAATTAACGGCGGGAATACCTTTCGCCAGGAAATACCTGGCATCTGATTGGATAGGGACTCCCACCACCGGCAATGATTGGCCTTTAATCTTGGCAGACGCATGCAAGAGGGATTGGAGGACCGGGCTGTTTTCAGGAGATAAAGTGGGTTCCGTCCAGACTTCCCGATGTGGTATCAGCTCCAAAACAAGGCCTTTTTCTTGGAGGGGCAGCAGCTTCTCCTCCAACCTCCGATAGATAGCCTCCAGGGAATGCCCCGGCATCACTCTTAAATCCAAAGAAAGAACACAGTCCTCGGCTACGATATTGGGGCTGGTTCCTCCATTAATGGTCCCTACGTTCAGGCTAGTATGCCTGATGCCGGGTATCTGGGAAGGTTCTTTCGCCAGCTCCCGGGAAAAATCCTCCAAAACCTCCAGCACATAACGGGCCTGTTCAATCGCATTTATCCCCCGCTCTTTATAGGCGGCGTGAACAGGTTTGCCCTTGATGACCAAATCGCACCAGATCAAACCGGACGCAGCCCGGGCAATCCGATCACCATAACCCTCTACAATGGCCAGATCCCCCTGCAGAATTCCCTCCTCCAACAAATAACCGACTCCCAAATGTCCTCCTGTTTCCTCATCACAAGTGGCCGCCACAATCAATTCTCCCTTTTGCAAAAGACCTGCCTCCCGCAGTCCTTTGGCTGCTGCCGCGTAAGCGGCAATCCTGCCTTTGCAGTCCACCGCTCCCCTGCCGAAAATCTTTTCTTCCACCCTGGCCCCACTAAAAGGAGGATATTGCCAGGCAGAGGCGGCACCGGCGGGAACCGTATCCAGATGACCGCAAAGAATTAAGGTGGGCCCCGGTTCCCGTCCCTTCATCCTGCCCAATACGTTTAACTTGTGATTTTCTAAAGCTTCCTCCTCCACCAAAAAAGGGGAGGCCTCCACCACTTGTGTATCAAAACCCCACTTTTGAAATACCTCTGCAATTAAAGCGGCTATATCCCCGTAGCGACCCGGCGGATTTTCACTGGGCACTCGCACCATTTTCTGCAAAAAAGACACCGCCGGTTCTATTAGACTGTCTACCAACTGGTCCAACTGCTCCCGTGTCATCATGGACAGCACTCGCTTTCAATATTATTCCTTTACTTAAAAACTTCCTTAAAAACAGTGTATTTGTCCAAAAGGGCCGGTATCGGATTGACACCTATACCAGGCCCCACCGGGACATCAATAGTCCCGTCCTTATTCAGCTCTGCCGGACGGTCAACAATGTCTTCCCGGTAATAACGCTTGGAGGCGGAAATATCCCCCGGCAAAGTAAAATTCGGCAGAGAGGCCAGAGCCAAGTTATGGGCTCTTCCGATGCCTGTTTCCAGCATGCCTCCGCACCAGACAGGAATCCGGTAATGAAGGCATCTATCATGAAGGGCTGCCGCCTTGGTCAAGCCTCCCACCCGGCCAATTTTGATATTGATCACTCGGCAGCTGCCCAATTCGGCGGCTTTCCGGGCATCATCCGGACTTAAAATGCTTTCATCAAGGCAGATGGGTGTGGATAACTCCTTCTGCCACCGGGCATGGTCCACAAGATCATCACTACCCAGGGGTTGTTCAACCATCAACAGCTGCATTTGATCCATCTCCCTAAAAAGAGGCAAGTCGTCTAGCCGATAAGCGGCATTAGCATCTGCCATTAAAAGAATCCGGGGAAAATGATCACGTACTTTCTCCAGGACCTGCAGATCCCAGCCGGGTTTGATTTTAACCTTAATGCGCCGGTAGCCTTCTTCCAAATAGCCTCCGATCAATTCCAACAAAGCCTCTAGATTTTCCTGGATGCCGATGCTCACTCCCACTTCCACGGATTTTTTCCTGCCTCCCAGAAGTTCCGCCAGAGATTTCCCTTCTTTTTTGCCGTAGAGATCCCAGAAGGCTCCTTCTAAACCGGATTTGGCCATGGGATGTCCCCGATAAGAAGTTAAGGCCTGGGCCAATTCCCCCGGATGCTGCCAATTTTTTCCCAAAACCACCGGAATGAAAAAATCACGCAGCACATGCCAGGCCGTCCCCACGGTTTCATAACTATAACCGGGAAACTCCATCACCGGTACTTCCCCGTAGCCGGACAGCCCTTCCCCAAAGATACCCACAATAATTAGCTGGCGAACTTCCTGCCGGCCAAAACTGGTCTCAAAATAGTTCACCATGGGCATTTCCACATGCCTTAACTCCACCCGTTCTATTCTCATCATTCTTCTCCTTTAACCAAGACATAAGCTATTTTTTCTCTATCAGGCCGCAAAACATCTTCCACCCGGTAACCACGGCTCAAGTAGTGCAGCATCGCTTTTCGTACTTCCAACCGCCAGCGCAAAGCCAAGGGAAAAGCTTCTTTTTTTAGCACTTGAAAGTTACTGGGAATTTCAACCAACAAATTGTTTTCCGCAGCTTCCAGATCAATACCGCCAGGCTCCGGCCCGTGAGAGGAATGCTGGAGGAAAAGAACTTTCCTCGCCTCTCCGGAAATCGGTGGAAATCTCTTCTCCAAAATAGCCCGAACCCGCTTGCTGTCCAAATACCACTCCAGCAAAAGACGATCGGAGGGTATTCCTTGGTTAAGTTTGTCCGGCATCTCGCCATAGTGATTAACATAATAGTGGCGAACTACCCCTCCCAGCCGGTGGATATTTAAGTAGGCATTGGCGGCTTCCATGGGATCATAGGTCCAGGTCATGGTCTTTATTCCCCGGGACAGGGCCTTCTCCCTTTGGGCCAGCTTCAGTTGATAGCCAATACCCTGCCCCCTGTAATCAGGAAGTACCGCCAGCATATGGGAACATATAATGGTCTCCCCCACCTCATTCAAGCCCACAAAACCATAACAAAAACCTACCAGCTTCTCTCCATCGTAAGCGCCTAACAGCATGCCTCCGTTGAGAATCGCTGTTAGGGCCTGGTGATAGGGAAGCACCTCCAACTCCGGTAATCCCCACACCTTCATCTGCAATTCCTGGCAGGCCCGATACTCTTCCGCCGTCTGCAAAGAACGTATCTTAATTTTCTCCTGCATAGAGACCTCTCCTCTCCTGGGACATCTGGAAATCTTTGTTTTCAATTTTAACACACTAATTCTCTAACGAAAAGAACCGTTGATAAAACTTAAACTGGTGAAACTTTAACCAGATACCTGTTCAACTGTTACTCTCTCATCCCAGCCACAAGCCGGGCAATAAACCAAATGAAGACAGAAGTTTTTTGCTCGTTGGCGGGAAAGAGGCACGAAAACTGTGGCATCATCTTCAAAAGAACTGTAGGGCCCATAATAATCCTCAACAGTGCCACCATCTTGAGCCATCTCCCCGCATTCCGGGCAGGGCCTGGCTAAATCCAAAAAACCGTTGCAGGCCGGACACAATTTCATTATTCACCCACCTTTCCCAACAAAAAAACCGCTGAAAAGGCAGCGGCAAATAATTTAATAATCTTCGTCCGAGGCATCCAGCTCCCGGCAACTCCCACTACTGCAATCGTAGCCACAGACGGGGCATTTGTTTTCTCCCGTAGGCGAGCTAAACATATTACCGCAGTTGCTGCACTTGAAGTTAAAGGATGCGTTGTCTGCCTTCCGGCTACTAGAGGACATAGTATTGCAACCTCCCAGCTTCATCTTAAAAATAGTATTTCCTCTCAAGCTCCGCCTATGCAGGAAGAAAATGCGAACATTCCCTCTCAACTGCCGCGATTATAGTTATCCTTGCCGGCAGCTCCCTTGTAAATTCTTTGCACCCGGCCGCTGATACTGACTAAAATCTCATAGGGTATAGTTTGAGCCCATTTACACATCTCATAAATGCTAAGATCCTTCTCTCCTTGAGTTCCTAAAAGCACCACTTCTTCCCCTTCCTTGATCCCTTCAATAAAAGTAACATCAACCATCGTCTGGTCCATACAAATTCTGCCAATAATATTCGCTCTTTCTCCCCTAATCAGAACCTGTCCCTGATTTGATAATAATCTTTTATAACCGTCTGCATAACCAACAGGTAAAGTGGCAATTTTCATGTGACCGGTCGCTTCATAAGTCCTGCCATAACTAACGGTCTCTCCAGGGGGAATCTCCCTTACAGAAATAATCCTGGTCTTCCAGGTCAATGCAGGTTTTAAGTAAACCAATTCGGCCAAATGAGGCTCATCGTAATAACCGTAAATTCCCAGACCTGGTCTGATGAGATTGTAATGAGACTGAGGAAGATTGATCACGGCTCCACTATTGGCTGCATGCTTTAAAGGAATCTGTCCCAAGCTGTTTTCAACTATCTCAACGCATTGCTGAAAAATGGCCAGTTGTTTAAGACTGAAGCTTTTATCCCGGGAAGCAGACTCGGCAAAATGGGTCCAAATGCCTCTCACTGACACCTGTGGCAGCCTCTTCAGTTCTGCCAGCAGTACCTCTAAATCCTTTGGCAATATCCCCAGGCGGTGCATACCTGTATCAATTTTTAAATGCACAAATAGTCTTTTTCCGGCAGGCAATCCCATCAGCACAGGCTTGATCTGGGAAATAAAATTTTTTCCCGCTAGCGCACAGTCCAAGTCATACTGGATACAAGCGCTTATCTGGTGGGGCAGGAGACCGCTGAAAACCAAAATGGGAACTTTTAACCCCGCCCGGCGCAATTCCATTCCTTCTTCCACAGTTGCCACTCCCAGCCAAGTAGCCCCATTTGCTAAGGCAACTCTGGAAACTTGTACAGCTCCATGCCCATAAGCATTGGCTTTGACTGTCGCCATCAATTGAGCTTGGGGCGCCAGTCTCTTTAATTCCCTTACATTATGGGCAATACAATCCAGATCTATCTCTAAAACAGTGGGCCTCCCCCCCGATAACACGTAACCACCCTCCTGCCTAATGAGATCCCAAGAATCACTACACACTTTTCGTTTCAAAACAGCTTTCAAATCTAGTAAAAACGTAGGGCTTTAAGAAAAATCTCCATACCAACCAACTATTTTTGCCAAAAAAGAGCGGCAGCAGCCGAGTAATAAAATATCCTTTCTTTGAAATTAACCCGCTGCATTATCATGGGCTCACGACATCACGGTTCTATCATAGCGCCAGCCTGATTAGAAAACAAGTAGTTCAATAACAGTACCAATTTTCAGGATTTATTTCTACAACAAAAGAACACTCCCATAAAAAAATGTTCCTTATCCCACTTTTTTATTCGGTGGAATAAGGAAAACAAATAAATTTATCATCGACACCTCAGCAGATCAGTATTATCTCAATCGTTTTAACCCGTGGGGAAAGTCCTGTCTCTCAAAATTGGTTTATCCCGCATCAAAGAAATTAAGCCTTAAGTCCATATTCCTCAGCTGAACTCCCACAAATGCAATTGCAGCGTGAGGCCGGTTTTTGTGATGCACGTTTGCCCTCTTCCCCTCGCCGCATTACTATCGGTCTTATCGAAATCAGTTTAATATAGGGGCATTCAGGGACATTCATCATATTGGAGGGATTTGGTTTTCCAAGACACTTTCTTATCATTGCAAAAACGCATTTTGCCTGTGGTTTTCGTTAAAAAATGATATAAAACCGATTTCCACCGATATGCTGATCTACACGCTCTATTAACTCTTTTATAAAGAGATTAGTCATAGGCTATTTTCAAAACCCCTATAGATATATTCTTGAATGCAAAATTCCCCTGGCAAAATTCCCTGTCTCTTCAATTCTCTCACTGCATTCGCCAGAATATCATCATCCAAGCTAGGATTTTCATTCCAAAGAGGAACCTCCCGGTTAATGGCACTTTCCAAATCACAGGCATGAATATTATCTATTGAATAGTCCAACACCATTAATTCATTAATGTTTTCTTTAGCATATTTAATCGATTTAGCATAAGCATCCCGATAAGCACTAACTAAACTTGGGTTCTCATTTAATAACGATTTTTTCACATAGATCAAATAAGCATAATTTGACTCTCTGATAGACCTTGTACAATCAACAATAATGCGCCAATTGAGGACCCTTTCAAAATAACTAACCCATGGTTCACATTGCATACAGGCCTCTATCCTCTGTTTCACAACAACTTCGGCAAATTCTGAATAACTTACATTTAAAGCAGTAATATTTACGTCAGCGACAGAAATACCTGCCTCTGACAAAATAGTTCTAACCAAGCTATCCGAACAAGTGCCAAACTTATTGATCCCTATGGTTTTCCCTCGTAAATCCTTAATTTGGCTCACTGAATTATCCGCAATCAAATAAAAAGGTGGGTAGTTACAATTTGCCTGGCCAATCAGAACATACTCTTTGGTATGAGCAAAAGCCGCTAATAATGGAGGCGTGCCGCAGGTCCCCATATCAAATGTTCCGTTGATAAGCTCACGCCTATAGTCTGCACCTGATATGTTTTCATAAAAGATACAATAAGAACCGGGGAAATTAAAAAATCCTTTTTTCTTACCTAAATAAACTCCCATATTGTATAATCCCCGAGGAGAAAGGCCCCATTTTATATGCATAGGAAAGTGGACCTCCCTTCGCTTGGATAGTTACCCAAAAGAAATAGCTTATTGGCTTTCAATATGCAGATGATTTTAATACCTTTTTCTTCTTTTATCTTTAGCTATTCTACCAACTTTCTAAATCTTATAATGGGCGTTCTTCTTAAATTATCTAATACAACGGTTGTATAAACTATGCCCCCGATCAACAAACTGAATGAGACAGCGGCGTTCAAATCCTTATCCGCATAGAAATTATTCCTCCAAAGCATGAGAATAAAGTAGCTAAGAAAAATGCTAAACTAAAAGAATAGGTAAGCTCCCTAATGTACCCTGCCAGACTAGGGCCAAAAACCGTACCTAAACCAAAAAAAAATGTCAGAAACCCTAAGGCTGCAGAAGAATTCTTTGGACCCACAAGATCTCCACAGCAAGCTGAAACGATCCCCGGAATACTCCAAGCAGTAAATCCAAAAACAATTCCGGATACCCACATGAATAATACAATCGGACTAATAATAGGCAAAAAATAACTTATAGCCTGAAGCACAAATATTATTGAAAGGGCCAATGGTCTTCCAAAACAGTCAGAAAAGCGTCCCCAAATAACAGCGCTGCCAATAGAAACTAAACCCACCAGACTCCAAATATTCCCTGCCATAATCTGATCAATATTCCGCTCGCCAACCATATAGTTCACAAAATAGGTTGTATATATTATCGAAGATATACCAAAACAAAAATAGGCTAGGCAAAGAATGCGCATATTGGCATCTAAAAAAATATTGCGAATACCAATTACATTTCCATTTGCACAAACTTCATTTTCTTTTCTCAACTTGCCTCTGCCTATCATTGTGAGACCTTTTTCACTAGGATGATTTCTAATAAACAAAGCTGCTAAAATTCCGAATACTAAAGTTGCAAATCCCATAACAAACCAACTGATTCTCCATCCACAGTACATGTAAAGTTGATCCATAGTTGGTACAAGCCATCCAACAAAAACAATTGCCAGGCCCGAACCTCCTACCAAAATACCATTTACCAAGCCCCTATATCCAGATGAAAACCAACTTGAAGACAGACCCATTATTGAAACATTAGCCCCGGCACTACCAACGCCTGTCAAAAAGCGCAATAATATAAGTGAACCTACTCCTCCGGCTAAACTTGTTAAGGCCATTGTTAAGCCAGCCCATAAAAGAGAGATTGAAATAATCAGCCTTGGTCCATATCTTGAAGCCATCATTCCCGCAAACATCGACGCAGTAAAATATCCAAACATATTTGAAGAAGCGATGATTCCAGTTTCATCATGAGCTAAGCCAAGTCCTAGTTGCATCGAAGGAAGAAGCATTCCATAACCAAATCGGCCAAATCCTAAAGCCCCTACAACCACCAAAATTCCAATCCCTAGAATAACCCAACCATAGTGCACTTTTCTACTTCTGTTATTAAGACCCTGAGCTGTAGCTGTAATAAACCTTGCTCGTAAAGTACTTTTCTCTTCCGTCCACTTAATAATACAACCCTCCCCTTGTGGTATCGTTGCTAAGATATCAAGATGCTGCGCATGAAAAGTTGCGGGGATTTATTTATTATTTTAGGGATTTCGTTTTTTGACACCCACAAATTTCATCTATTTGCCTTCACCAGTCCAATTAATAATCTTGATTTTTATTTACCTGGGAAAGGAGTTCCTGCCCTTCGAGATATCGCTTCAAGTTTTCCTTTAGAAACCTACAAGTATTTACGATGTCATTGTCACTAGCAGCAGCACAGTGAGGAGAAAGAATAACATTTGGTAGATCCCAAAGTTTGCTGGTAGGCGGTAGAGGCTCCTCTTCAAAAACATCAATACCAGCTCCGGCTATCTGGCCTTTCTCCAAAGCTTTCACCAATGCACTTTCCCTGACTAATTTCCCTCGTCCTACATTAATCAAAATAGCTGAAGGCTTCATATATCTAAATTGCTCCTCATCAACTATATACTCTGTCTCTTTGGTATAAGGCAGTACGAGAATAACAACATCACATTCCTTTAAAAAGTTGGAGAATTCTCCTTTTGTATATAGCTTTATCAGTTTATCGTCCCCAACCCCGGGAAATTGATCATAAGCAATAATCTTAACATCAAAACCACATAGTGTTTTTGCAATCTCTTTACCAATGCTACCGTATCCTGCTATTCCCACGGTCTTTCCTGTCAATGATCCCATTAGCCCCCATAGCCTTTCCCGATCCCAAGAGCGGGATTGTCTGGCTCTTTCTAATTCGATAATATTACGTTTCAAAGCTAAAATAAAAGCCAAAGCATGTTCAGCAACTGGTTTGTCCCAGATGCCGGTTCCTTTGGTTAATATTGCTTGATTGGGATATCCTAGCTTAAGGAAAGCATCCACTCCTACAGTGGTCGACTGAATCCATCGAATGTTTTTCCCTTCTTCAATCACTAATTTAGCAACCTGAGAATTATACTTGGTTCCGAGAATAACCAGTATTTCAGTCTCAGGCAATTCTTCTGCCAATTCTTCCAGGGTATTTGGATAAACAAATTCTATTTGCGGAAATTGTTTTTCCAAATTCCTGAATGCAATCTCCGGCTTATAAAAAGCCATAGCAGCTTTCACTATCAGTTCCCCCCACTCGCATTTTTCTCCACGGCAAATAGGAATTAGGCTAAAACCAGCTATCTAACTAGAAAAGTAGACAAATAATACCCAACATCCCTTTTATTACTAATTTAATGCGAAAAATGTCCTTACGCGATTAATATAATCAGCCTTTTTCCATCAAACTGCTTTTTATCCCCAGGTCTTTGCCATAGACCTCCAATTGTTGAACAAGATCCTGGGGAAGTGGAATGCCTTCCTTTAGTCTCCTATTTTTGGTATGGTACTCAATCTCTCCTGGCAAAAAGACCTCTTTTACACCTGCTGCTTTCGGCCCATTCTTAACTTGATCAATAAGATCATCCACATGAGAGCAGAATTGATCAACCGGTAAAAACGATTCGATATTAATAGCCATAAACAGATGACCTGCCCTTTGCCGGTTTTCCAGATCTTTTAATGGAGATTTGACCTTTTCACCAAATCCGGATCCCATGAGAATTCCAGCCAGTACATCGATGATAATTGAAATCCCATATCCCTTCGGGCCGCCAACCGGTAAGAGCATGCCGCCGTCTAACGCTTTTTCCGGGTCTGTTGTGTCATTGCCAAAACGGTCAGTGGCCCAGCCCGGTGGTATGCTGTTTCCTCTTTTTTGGGCCAGCATAATTTTGCCAATGGCAGCGGCGCTTGTGGCCATATCCACCACAATCGGAAGCCTGTTTTTGGCGGGAATAGCTACTGAAAAAGGGTTGTTGCCTACTACAGCTTTGGCGCCCCCCGGTGCGGGCATTAAAGGTTCTGTATTGCTGCAGCAAATTCCAATGGCCTTCTTTTCTAATGCCATCATGCTGTAATAAGCAGCCGTCCCAAAATGGTTGCTATTTCTGACCCCTACGAGGGCAATGGCCGAGGATTTGGCTTTTTCCAAGGCCATTTCCATGGCTAACTGGCTGGCAATCTGGCCCATTCCATTTTGCGCATCCAGGATGGCAAAACTGCCTTGATCTAAGATGACTTTGGTCTCTGCTGATGGATCGATCAGTCCCAATTTGACGCGATCCAAATACATTGGAATGCGTATGACTCCGTGGGTGTTTAGACCTCGCAGATCCGCTTCGATTAAGGTTTCAGCAATAAACAGGGCTTTACTTTCCTCAAAACCTGCTCGAGAAAAACATTCCACGGTAAATTGCAAGAGGCTTTCATGGCTGAAAACAAGGTGAGTCTCTGATCCGGTCATCTTCAATCTCCTCCATTTTGGGCGATGGTTTATCTCAACAAAATCTGGCATCAAGTTATCGTATGAAAACGAGATCACAATCTTAATTAGAAAGAGAAACTGGTAACTATTAGTTATTGAATGACTATTAACATTAAGAATCTAAGGTCAATATTTGATCCCTTTAACTTTAGAACTTAATCTTTGTACTTCTGGTCCAATACCCATTCTTAGACTTTTCTTCTCACCTTTACCCCCTAATTTGGTCTGAACACCAACGCCGCACCAAATCGTGCTTAATTTTAAAATGATCAAGAATCCGACCAATACTATGGTCAACTATTTCTTCAACTGATGACGGTTTGTTATAAAAAGCAGGCACCGGAGGCATGATGACAACACCCATCCGGGCCAAGGTCAACATATTTTCCAAATAAACGGGAGTTAAGGGAGTTTCCCTGGTAACCAGGATTAATTTACGCTGTTCCTTCAGGGTAACGCTAGCTGCTCTTATCAGCAGATTATCATCATAGCCATGGGCTATCCCCGCCAAGGTTTTCATGCTGCAAGGAGCAATAACCATTCCATCTGTCAGAAACGAACCGCTGGAAATGGCGCCTGCCAGATTTTTAAAATCATAGCAGCAAGCAGCCATCTGACAGATCTCTTCATAGTCTATCCCTAACTCCAACATAATTGTTTCTTTCGCCCAGGGACTGATAATTAGGTGTGCTTCTACCTGTCTTTCTGCCAATGCTCGTACCAAACGATACCCATAAATAGCCCCTGAAGCTCCCGAGATGCCAACAATTATACGCATTTTTCTCACCCGTTTTTATAGTAGTAAATCAAAATCAAAATAGCCTCAACAACATTTCATCGTACAAAATTCAAAACATCAATTTCCGCAATTAGCTGGTTTTTTGGGACAAAGCTTCCAAAATCTTCTCCGGTGTCACCGGCAGGCTCTTAATCCTGACTCCAATTGCATCATAAATTGCGTTAACTATGGCTGCGGCAGTAGGAATAATAGGCCCTTCCCCCAGGCCTTTGGCCTGAAAAGGTCCCTTTGGGTCAGGATCTTCGACAATATAAGTAATAATCTCAGGCGCATCCATGGATGTGGGGATTAAAAACTTGTTAAAAGAAGGAGTTAAAGTCTTACCCTCTTTGAGAATTATTTCTTCCATCAATGCATAGCCCATTCCCTGGACCACCGCACCCTCGATCTGCTGTTCCACATTCTGGGGATTAATTGCTTTCCCGCAATCTTGGGCAGCGGCAACCCGCAATACTGTCACCTCACCTGTTTCCGTATCTACTTCAACATCTGCAACCTGAGTACCATAAATATAGTGAACATAGGCATCTCCCTGATTCGTCTCCGGATCCACGTCGGCAGTGGTGTTGTCATACCAGCCCAGGGCGATGAATTGTTTACCCCGAAGATGGGCTTCCCGGGCCAGGTAGCTGAATTCTATCGATTGATCAGGATTCTCTTGGGAATGGACCTTGCCGTTTTGGATGGTGAGACTTTCCGGATCACAACTTAATAATTCACCGGCCAGCTTTAGTAAATATTTTTTTACTTCTTGGGCTGCTTTTTTAACGGCGTTCCCGGAAACAAAAGTCTGCCGGCTGGCGGTACTGGCTAGGGCATCAGGGGTGATGGCGGTGTCTGCGCTAATGATCCGTACATTTTCATAGGGAATACCCAGTTCTTCGGCGGCAATTTGACAGAGTACCGTATCCGAGCCTTGGCCCATATCACAGCAGCCACTTAAGATGGTAACTGTGCCGTCATCGGCCACTTCTATATAAGCTGCAGCATGATCAGGACGATTAAAACCATATCCCACACCGTAAAGACAGCAGCCGATGCCTCTTCCTCTTTTTTTCATCAATTGCCACCTCCTTTAAGGTCATGGGTTTCCATATATTCTTTGGCTTTTATGAGGGTCTCATAAAAGCCGACGCTTTCTTGAAAGACTTGCCCTGTGGCTGTGGATAGTCCCGGTTTTAAGGCATTTTTGAGACGGATTTCTAAGGGACTTAAGCCTAGTTTTTCGGCGATTTGGTCCATCTGGGATTCGTGGGCAAAGGAGGCTTGGAGGATACCAAAGCCCCGGTAGGGTCCGCAGATGGTATTGTTGGTGTAAACCGCATAGGTATCTACTTTGATATGGGGTATATAGTAGGGACCGCTTAAATGCAGTCCGGTTTTTTTGGTAATAAAATGGCCGATAGAGCAGTAGGCTCCTTTGTCGCTGTACACTTTCCCTTCCATGGCCATGAGTATTCCTTCCTTAGTGGCGCCGGTTTTTATCCAAATCCGCATGGGATGCCTTTTAGTGGAACAGGCCATGGATTCCCGGCGGCTCCAGGTGACTTTAACTGGACGCCCGGTTTTGACGGCCAGAAGGGAAGCCTGGATTTCAGTGGTGATATCGTCTTTTCCGCCAAAGGCCCCTCCGGTAACCATCTGGATAACTCGCACCCGGTTCATCGGTAAATCCACCACCGGAGCAATTTGCCTCCGGTCTCGAAATGGATATTGGGTAGAGGTCCAAACGGTGAGAATACCTTCTTGGTCTAAAAAGGCAATGGAGGTTTCCGGCTCAATATAGGCATGATCCACTCTTTGGGTCTGGTAAGTGTTTTCGATAATGACATCTGATTGGGCAAAACCTTCTTCAACATTTCCTTTTCTAACTCTGGTATGCTGAAGCAGGTTCCCTTTTTCGTGAATCGGTATTGCATCTTCTCTGAGAGCGTCATCGACAGTGAAATAAGCCGGCAGCGGTTCGTAGTCCACTTTAATTTTATCCAGCGCTTCCAAGGCAATTTCTTCGGTTTCGGCTGCAACTAAGGCTACCGCGTCCCCCATCATCCGCACTTTTTTATCTGCCAGCACTGGTTGGTCGGCAATGGCAAGACCAAAAGCATTGATGCCGGGAATATCTTTAGCGGTGAGAACAGCATGTACGCCCGAGACGGCTTTTGCTTTTTCGGTGTTAATGTTTTTGATCAGAGCATGGGGATACGAGCTTCTCAAGGCTTTACCGTGAAGAAGTCCCGGCAGTTTTATATCTCCGGTATAGACAGCTTCTCCCAATACTTTGGCTGTAGCGTCTTTTCTGATGACTGGTTTTCCGACGGTGTGGTATGAGGTCATGCTGTTTCACCTCCCTCTTTTTTTTCTTTTAAGGCTTGAGCGGCTAATTTGATAGCTTGAACTATTTTTTGATAGCCGGTACAGCGGCATAGGTTCCCGGAGATGCTCTGTTTAATGTCTTCCAAATCAGGATCCGCCTTTTTGTCCAGGAGTGCTTTAGCGGAAAGGATCATGCCTGGAGTACAGTAGCCGCACTGGACAGCACCGGCTTGGACAAAAGCTTCTTGTAAAGGATGAAGTTCTTCTCCTTTTTTTAGTCCTTCGATGGTGGTAATATGGGAACCGTCCAGCTGCCCGATTAATACTAGGCAGGAGTCAGCGGGTTCTCCGTCGATGATGACAGTACAAGCGCCGCATTCTCCTTCGGAGCAGCCTTCTTTTACGCCGGTCAGGTTGAGCTCATCTCTTAAGACATCCAGAAGGCGCAGATCAGGCCTGACTTCCAGCTGGTAGGGTTTTTCGTTAACAGTAAGCTGAATGGTTTTTTTCATTGTTTTGCGCCCTCCTTTCGTGCGGTAAGAACCTGCTCCATTGCTCTTTTAAGGGCAGCTTTGGCGATGGTTTTTTTGTAGGGAGCAGTAGGTCTAGTGCCCAATTTTTCAGCAACGATTCTTTCGATGAGCTCTGAGGCCCGTTCTATCAGGCCTTTGTCCAAAATCCTTTCTGGAAGCAGTTCCTCTACGATTGGAACCCGGTAGGCGGTTTTGCCCACAGCCCCTAGGGCTATTTTGGCTTCTTTGATGGTTAGCTGGTTCGGATAAAAGGTCATGAGCAGGGCCAGGTTCAGCCTAGCGATGGCCATAGCTTTTCTCCGGCCGATTTTTTGGAAGGCTTGGCAGCTATCTTTTTCCGGTAAGGGAATGATAATTTCCGTGAGGATTTCTGTCGGTTTAATATCAGTCTTGTTTATATCTAAAAGAATTTGGGCCAGGACCGCGGTTCTCATCCCATCCTTGCTTTGAAGCCTGACTTGGGCGTCAAGGGCGAGCAATGCCGGTAAGGTATCGGCAGCCGGGGCGGCGTTGGCGATATTGCCTCCAATGGTGGCTCTGCTTCTGATCTGGGGCGAACCGATGGAAGCACAGGCTTCAGCCAAAAGCGGCAGATATTGTAAAACGGCCGGGTCTCGTTGCAGCTGATTAAAGGTGGCCATGCTGCCGATGATAAGGCAGTTGTCTTTGATTGTGACTTCTTTTAAGTAGTTGATGCCCCCAAGGTCCAGAAGGTAGTCGGGTTTTGTTTCTCTCAGCCTCATCTGGATGATAAGGTCAGTACCACCAGCCAATATTTTAGTGTTTTCCGGAGACCTATCTAGCAGGGTAACAGCTTCTTCCAAGGTCTGGGGACGATAGTAATCTTTGATGGCCATGTCACTCCCCCCTTCTCTGCTATCAAGCTATAAGCATCAATTAATCTGAATATAAATTCTCGGTTGCCCATTCTTCATATAAAGAATAATTTATTTGAGCTCAATGGCATCTTTGGGACACCACTGGGCGCAGAGGCCGCAGCCGTCGCAATTTTCCTGTACGGTCCAGGTCCGCTCTTCGTCCCATTTGATGGCATGGTAAAAGCATTTCACATGGCAAATGCCGCAATTGTTGCACAGTTCTTGGTCTATGTAAGCCCGAAGGGCTGGTTCTTTGGCCAGTTCTTCGATGGTAGTGATATATGGCAGAGCACAGCCCCTGATTTCGTCCAGTACCTGATAACCTTTTTCATCCAGGAAGTTTTCCAGGCCCCTCAGGATCTCCTGTACTTTGTCATAGCCGTTCCACATCACCCAGGTGGCCATCTGAACAGTGGTAGCACCCAGCATGATGTATTCGATCACATCCCGCCAGCTGTTTACACCACCGATTGCCGATAAAGGTACTTTGACGGTGCGGGCTACTTCGGATAGATGTCTCATGATAATGGGCCGAATAGCCGGGCCGCTATAGCCGCCGTAGCCTCTCAGGATGGGTTTTCCCGTATCAATGTTTACGCCGGCAAAGGAGCGGACTGAATTGCTGATGGTGATGGCATCCACCCCCGCTTCTTCGGCCGCCTGGGCGATTTCGGTCATGTCGGCCACTACCGGAGTCAGTTTGACGGAAACAGGTAATTTGGAGGCGCTTTTTACTGCTTTAATTTGCTGGTAGGTGAGCTCGGGGCTCTTGCCGATATGCATGCCTACCGTGGAAGAAGGCATGGGACAGGAAACATTCAGCTCAAACAGGTCTACCAAGCCGGTGTTTTCCATTTGTCGAGCCAGTTCCGCCGTTTCCTCCGGATGGGGCATGGCCAGGATGCTGACAAACATTACCGCTCCACCTTCTTTGGCTATTGACAGGTCTTCTTTGATCCAAGCTTCTCTCGCTTTCGTGGTGAAAAGTTCCAAGTTGACCATGCCGATGGGGCGATTTCCCACCCGTATCAGGGCCATCCTGCCGTTGCAGGGATGGGCGGCCCAGTCCTGGACGGGACCGATGGTTTTGGGGACAACGCCGCCAAAACCGGCCAAGCCGGCCTTTTTCAGCCCTTCCCCGTCCCACCCGGGAGTAGCCGAGGCTAGTACCAGGGGATTTTTGAACTCAACTCCTGCAAAGTTTACCCTTAAATCTGCCACAATTACCACCTCATACTTTGATCTAATCTTAATCTTGCGTAAATTATCTTGCGTAAATTGAGAATTAAATTGCTTAATTGTTAGGTGCGTTTTTTACATGGTATTATCCTCTAGAGTCTGCAACCGGGAAACAACCTTCCCTCAGACAATTTAATTCCAGAGCAAACTTCTTTATTTTTTTGCCCTACTTCCTTTAGACGGCAGTACATAATTCTAAGCCTTATTTTTGTATCAGCCTGTTTTTATGTTTTTAAAATGCGGTCCAGTTTCAGGCCTAATTGCAAATTAAACCGGTCCTCAGGATCGCTAAGGTCCAATCCGGTAATCTCTTCAATCCTTTTCACTCGATAAATAACAGAGTTTTTGTGAACAAATAATTCCTTAGCGGTAATTCGCGCATTACAGTCATTCTTAAAGTAGCAAATTAAAGTTTTCAGTAATTCCGTCTGATTTTGGGCATCATATAGCTCAATTTTCCCTAACAGTTCTCTATGAAAGGCTAACATGGCCTCTGAATCCTGCAGTTCATAGAGGAAACGATAAGGACCCAAGTCCCGGAAGAAGGTTACGCTGGCGCTGCCAGACAGGAAACGACCGATACGAAGAGAGGTCAACGCTTCCTCGTGGGATTTCTTGATGTTGCGCACTCCCGTATAGGTCCTTCCCACCCCAATGGAAACACTGACTTTCGGGTATCTCTCTTCTACCTGCCGGCAAATTTGCTGGCACTTTTCCCGGAGCAATTTTTCATCGTTTGCGTCCATCACTCGCACCAAGCCAATAATACTGTCGCTTTTCATTTGCAGCATGGCATTTCCCGGGTAATCATTAAAAGCAAGATGACAGAACTGGAGAATACGCGACTTTAGTTCCTGAATATGTTCCTCGTCTCTGCTGGCCTCGTTGATAAAATACTTTTCAAAGCCATCGATATCCACAATAAATACTGCCAGCGGTGCCTTCAGATTAAAATTTAAGAAACTCGCCCGGCGGATGACCACTTCTTCGTAATTAAAACTTCCTGCCACCAGATCCTCTAACAGTTCTCCCTTGATCTGCCTTTCTGTATCAAAAACAGCTTTTTCTTTGGCGAATTCCAGAGCAACAATAGTGCCTGCATGTTCTATAGCCCGCAGGTCTTGCTCGTCCAATCTTTCTTGGATTTCCAATACTACCAAATAACCGTTGACTGTGTCGTTAGCTTTGATGGGTACCAAGACCAGGGATTGCTCGGTTTGTTCGTTTTTGAGATCTAATCGATGGGAACGGTTGGGGTCGAAGTGAAGTAAGTTGTTCTGGGAATGTTCCCAGCCTGTCAGAAGTTGCTCCATTTGTTTCTTTTCGTTTGCATCGGCCGCTTCGGCAACGCTATTTCCAGCCTGGTCCAAAATCACTACCGGGTTTTTAACCAGATCCTTTAAACACTGGCTGATGCTGGCAAAACCGCCACCATTTAAAAGCACTTCTAGTAAACGATTGTGGACTTCTTCCGATCTTTTGAGCTGGCAGAGTTGGTTACTGATGAGTATTTCAAAGATGGGCAACATGAATTCGTGATAAGGCAGATCTGAGGGCAATTCTAGAATAGGCAGTCCTACTTGATTGGCGTATTCAATCATATCTTGAGGTACTTCGGTTAAGTACTGGCCGGGTTTAATGCCGAAGGCCGCAATTTTCTTCCTGGCCAAATTATAGATCAGGCTTTTCCGCAAGACCGGGTCTTCCTTAAAGGCATACCCTGCTGTGGCTAGAAGTTCCCCTCCCTTTAACCAGCGGATTACCTCCGGCACTTCCATAATATTAACAAATTTGATTTCGTTATCCAGTCCCTGGTGACCGGCCACCACAATGGCTCTATTTAAACCATTGATTTCCAGGGCTTCTCTCACGGTTAAACGCATAATATCATCTTCCTTTATTTTTCATGCTTTAAAGGTTGCAAGCTTGTTGGCCACGTGCTCATCTCATCCTCCATCCAAATATTGACTCATATCGTTGTACTCATTATCCAAATAATTTCCCTTTAACTCTTCGAGAAAACAATCTATTCTCCTTTGTTTTATAGTACAAAAAAACTGCCTCTTTCTTTGGTTGTTTATAACAAGAAGTGTAGTCAATTCCTTTTAATCACTGCGCTTTCGCCCAAACTAACCGAGTTAAGATATTTATTATTTATTATTTATAAAAAGAAAAACTCTCTTTGACCGCAAAAACGGCTCGGGAGTTGATATTAGAAAAGTCATCTTAAAAATAACCTGTTAAGGCAAAAAGCTTAAAAAACACATTTAATCCTTCTTCGGTTTTCCCGTATCTTCAATAAAAAACGCAACCACAAAACTTATAAAAACAATGAAAGCGCCAAAGTAAAAAGCCCCCTCCAGGGAATTAGTCAAATCTCTGACCCATCCGCAAACTACCGGGGCAACTGCCGCGGTTAACATGGTAGCGAAATTCAACAGCCCCATCGCCGAGGCCATGGAATATGGGCTGCTTTTTAGAGCATGGTCCCCGTACCAGGAAATGATCACAGGGTCCAGGGCTAATTTGCCGCAAATCCCGTAAGCAATGAGAGCCAGAACAAGGGCCGTCAATGATTGTACATAGGCAATCAAGAAGATAGCCAGGGAACACAAGACGGAGAAGATCAAGATAATTCTCTTCTTGCCCATCTTCCCTGATAATTTGGCCAGGATCAAAGAACTGGGCAAGGCGGCCAAAGCAGGAATAGCCGTATAAACTCCGGACATGGTAAGCCCTAAGCCCCGCTCCGCTTTGAAAAAAGTAGGACCCCAAGTCAACACCATCCAGTATCCATAGGCCAAACACATCACCACAATCCAGATCAACACGACATTCTTATTGCGAACCAAATTATAAATACCGGTAAAACCAACCTTTTTTGTAGTGATATTCTTCAGATAATACAGATAATACAACCCCAAAGACACGGTAGGCACGGATAATACCAAAAAAGGAAAGCGCCAATTCCCTGTTCGCAAATACAAGGGCCCAGCAACGAGCAATCCCAGGATTAACCCTACTGACATCCCCCCATTAATAATCGCCGTATACAGGCTGCGATTTTTTTCCGGGATAATGTAAATGGCAGCGCCGTATACATTAGCATAATAAACGCCGGCGGCCAAACCATGTAAGCCAATCAACACCAACAGAAGCCAATAGTTGAGGGACATCAGACCGATCAAAGCCAGGGCCAGCCCGGCCAGAACAACCGATATCCCCAAAATATTTTTCAGGCCCATCCGATCGCCAAGCAAGCCGGCGGGGACCTGCATACAAATATAAGCAAGAAAATAAGTACTTGTAATGGCCCCCATTTGGGCATTTGTTAAACCGAAACTATCGCCGATCAAGGGAAGCATTGGATATAAAACAGTTCGATCAGCGTAGACAAATACCCAACCGCAAAAAAACAAGAAAGTTAAGCCCAACAAATATCTTTGAGAGAAAGATACTGGCAATCTTTTGTACCTGCCTTCCTTATTTTACTTTATTTGATTTGGTCCAACTTGAGGCTGAGATGGAAATTAAACCGGTCTTCGGGATCATTCAACTTTAATCCGGTAATTTCTTCTATCTTTTTTATTCGGTAGAGAACAGAATTTTTATGAATAAACATTTCTTCCGCCGTGCGCCTGAGATTTCCATTGTTTTTCAAGTAGCAAATCAAAGTCTTCACCAATTCAGTTTGGTTCTGGGCGTCATAGAGCTTCAAGTTCCCCAAATATTCCTGCTGAAAGGATCGCATGGACTCAGAATCTTTCAACTCATAAAGAAAACGGTAAGAACCCAGGTCCTGAAAAAAGGTCACGCCGGCGCTACCAGACAAGAAACGGCCGATACGCAAAGAGATCAAAGCTTCCTCGTAGGATTTCTTGATGTTGCGCACTCCCTTATAGGTCCTGCCAATCCCAATGGAGACCCTTACTTTCTGACACATCTTTTCAAGCTGCCGGCAGATTTCCTGGCACTTTTCCCGGAGCAGTTTTTCATCATTTTCATCCATCGCTCGCACCAAACCGATAATGCGATCGCTTTTCATCTGTAGCATGGCACCCCCGGGATAGCCTAAGAGGGTATGATGACAAATGCCGAGAATCAGGGATTTGAATTTGTGAATGTGGTCTTCTCTCCGGTTGCCTTCACTGATCAAGTATTTTTCCAAGCCGTTCATATCTACCACAAATACAGCCAAAGGCGCTTGTAAATTAAAATTTAAAAAGCTTGCCCGCCGGATAACCATTTCTTCATAATGAAAACTCCCGGTCACCAGATCTTCCAAAAGTTCTCCCTTGATCTGTTTTTCTGCCTCAAAAACAGCTCTTTCTTTGGCAAATTCCAGGGCCACAATGGTAGCCGCATGCTCCACAGCCCGCAGATCCTGCTCATCCATTTTTTCTCGGCTTTCCAATGCTACCAGGTATCCGTTGACTGTACCGATGACTTTAATGGGTACCAATATCAAGGATTGCCTGATTTGCTCCCCTAGGCAATCTAATCGATGGGAACGATTTGGGGTGAAGCGAAGTAAACTGTTACGGAAATTTTCCCAAATGGCCAAAAATTCACCCAGCTGCGTTTTTCCCCCGCCTTCAACGGCAGCTGCCAGCAAGTTTCCGGCCCCATCCAAAATCAGAACCGGGTTTTTGACCAGATCCCTTAAACACCGGCTGATGTTGGCAAAACCGCCACCATTTAATAGCACTTCCAGCAAACGATTATGCACTTCTTCCCACCTTTTCAGCCGGCAGACCTGCTTGTTGATAAGTATTTCAAAGATGGGCAGCATGATTTCATGATAAGGCAGATCCGGGGGTAACTCCAAAATGGGCAGCCCCACTTCGTCGGCATATTGGATCATGTCCCGAGGTACTTCAGTCAGGTACTGGCCGGGCTTAATGCCAAAAGCTGCGATTTTCTTCCTGGCCAGGTTATAGATCAAGGTTTTCCTCACAAGCGGATCTTTCTGAAAGGCATATCCGGCCGTAACCAGGAGTTCTCCTCCTCTTAACCAGCGGACCACTTCCGGTACTTCCATAATATTAACAAATTTGATTTCGTTCTCCAGTCCCTGATGGCCGGCCACAACGATTGCCCTATTCAGTCCGTTGATTTCCAGGGCCTCTTTCACGGTTAAAGACATGATCTCGTCACCCTTTATTTATTTTCTATGCTTCCGGGCTTCTCTTCTAGGCTGCCTAACTGCTTCCGGTGATAGTTATAGGAAAAACAGGCCCATTTCCACCTCCATCAAAAAGAATCAACTCCTTCCTGGAAATGTTAACAACCAGTTGGCTCTTTTATTATAACATTGATACAAATAGGCCTGTATTCTTTTTCTTGGAAATAAAAAACCTCCGGGACCTGTCGCCCCGGAGCTTTAACATTTACTGATTACCCCTTATTTAAATTTCCTGTTTTTCTTGCAGGAAAATGGCAGGCCACTTGATGTCCTCCGCCCCGATCCAGCAAGGCCGGTTCAGTATCGGCGCAGATTTCCCGGGCCTTGCCACAGCGGGTGCGGAAGCGACAGCCGCTGGGAGGATCCATTGGACTGGGCACATCCCCTTTCAGGAGAATGCGCCGCTTTTGTGCCTCCAGATCCGGATCAGGAATCGGCACGGCAGAGAGCAAGGCCTCTGTATAGGGATGCTGGGGGTCTTCGTAAATGCTGTCACTGTCGGCTATCTCCACAATTTTACCCAGATACATTACCGCCACCCTTTTGCTGATATGGCGCACCACGGATAGATCATGGGCAATGAAGAGATAAGTGAGACCCAATTCCTTCTGCAAATCTTCCAGCATATTCACCAGCTGAGCCTGAACGGACACATCCAAGGCGGAGACGGGTTCATCACAAATGATGAAACTGGGCTCAACCGCCAATGCCCTGGCAATCCCTATTCTCTGCCTCTGTCCACCGCTGAACTCGTGGGGAAAACGGTTGGCATGTTCCGGCAGTAAACCCACCATATCCAACAGTTTATAGACCTTTTTGCTTTTTCCCGCACCCGCTGCCAGCCGGTGAATTTCCAAGGGCTCGCCGACAATATCTCCTACAGTCATCCGGGGATTGAGAGAAGCATAAGGGTCTTGAAAAATCATTTGCACCTGCTGCCGGATCCGGAAAAGCTCGCCTCCTTTCAAACTAAAGACATCTTCCCCGGCAAAAAGGAAGCGGCCGTAGGTGGGTTCATAAAGCCTGATGAGGGTCCTCCCCACAGTAGTTTTGCCGCACCCACTTTCTCCGACTAAACCCAAGGTTTCACCCTTGTCAATACAAAAATCGATGCCGTCTACCGCTTTTAGAAGAACCCGGCCTCCCATCATACCCCGGCGCAGGGAAAAATGTTTTTTCAAACCTTGAACTCGTACCAGCGGCACTTCTGGAGGATTCTGGGCCACTTAACTTACCCCTTCCCATGGGACTTGGGGAGCCTGGGGATCCATCAGCCAACAGGAGGCCCGTCTGCTCCCCGCAACTGTTTCCGGTGGGGCTTCTTCCAGGCAAATCCGCATGGCATAGGCACACCGGGGGGCAAAGCTACAAGCGGGAGAAGGCTGAATCAGATCAGGAGGCTGCCCCGGTAAGGAAGCCAGCCTCTCCTTTTTCGGGACATCCAAGCGGGGAACAGCTTGCAAAAGGCTCCAGGTATAAGGGTGCCTGGGCTGATAGAAAACTTCTCGGACATGGCCCGCTTCCACAATTTGCCCCGCATACATCACCAGGACACGGCTGCAAAGGCTGGCGACCACACCCAGGTCGTGGGTGATTAAAATAATTGAGCTACCAATTTGTTTTTGGAGGCCCTTCAATAGTTCCAAAATCTGGGCCTGGATCGTTACATCCAGTGCGCTGGTGGGCTCGTCAGCAATGATCAAATCGGGCTGACAGGACAAGGCCATGGCGATCATCACCCTTTGCCTCATGCCGCCGCTGAATTCATGGGGATATTGTTTGATTCTTTGCTCCGGCCGGGAAATGCCTACCAGGGACAGCATCTCCATGGCTTTTTCTTTAGCCTGGGACCTCGATAGGCGCCGGTGTTCCATCAAACCCTCCATCAGCTGGCCGCCAATGGTCATGGTCGGATTAAGGCAGGTCATAGGGTCCTGAAAGACCATACCAATGCGATTGCCCCTGATTTTTTCCATTTCTCCCTCGCTTTTTAGCAGCAAGTCTTCTCCGTCAAAAAAGACGGCGCCTCCCGTTATTTTCCCCGGTGGATCGGGAATGAGGCCCATAATAGCATGGGCGGTAGCGCTTTTCCCGCAGCCGGATTCCCCCACCAGGGCTACCGCTTCACCGGCCGCAAGACTAAAAGTGACTCCGCGAACGGCCTGAACTTGACCGGCGTGGGTAGTAAAAGAGATCTTCAAACCTTCCACCTGAAGCAATTTTTCCACCCTTCAACCTCCTATTTGCGCATACGCGGATCCAGAGCATCCCGCAGTCCATCGCCCAAAAGGTTAAATGCCAGGATAGTTAAGCTGATAAAGAGAGCCGGAAAGAAGAGCTGCCAGGGATAGGACCGTAAAGCCTTGACTCCGTCACTGGCCAGAGTACCCCAACTGGCAAAGGGAGCGGAAACGCCTAGTCCTAAGAAACTCAACCAGGCTTCGGTGAAAATGGCTTCCGGAATGGCCAAGGTCATGTAAACAAGAATAGGCCCCATGGTGTTCGGGATGATGTGCTTGATCAAAATCCTGAAAGGTCCGGCCCCCAATGCCCGGGCGGCCAGCACAAACTCCTGTTCCTTCAAGCTTAAAACTTGGCCTCGCACCAGCCGGGCCATGGGAATCCAGTAGACCATGCTCAAGGCAAAAAGAATAGTAAAGAAGTTGCTGTCGTTTAAGATCACCATGATCAGAATGACATAGAGCACAAAGGGCACGCCAGAAAGGATTTCGATAAAACGCATCATCAGCTCGTCCAGCCAGCCCCCGACGAGCCCGGAAATACCTCCGTATATCACCCCGATCACAAAGACCACCAGGGCGATGGTAATGCCCACAGCCAAAGACATACGAGCTCCGAACCAAACCCGGGTGAATAGATCCCGACCCAGGGAGTCTGAACCGAACCAATATTCACCGCCAGGAGGCAGGTTTTTCATGGTCAACACCTGGTCCGAGTAAGAGAATTTATTCAAATAAGGACCAAAAATAGCGCCTACAACTAATATCCCGATAAAAACCAGGCTGCCCATGGCTGCTTTATTAGCTTTCAAGCGACGCCAAACATCCTGCCAGTAACTGGTGCCGGGACGAACAATGACTTCCGCCGTTTTTTGGTCCGGCCCCACCCTTTCGAACATTTCGAGCTTTACCTGCCAGTCCACAGCTCTTTCATTCCTTTCCTCCGGTCAATTTCACCCTGGGATCAAGGACCGCATAGCTCAAATCTACTAAAAAATTCATAGTCATGAGGAAAGCACTGTAAAAAATGGTCAAACCCATAATCAATGTATAGTCCCGGTTAAAGACACTGTTCACAAAGTACCTGCCCAAGCCTGGAATAGCAAAAATATGTTCCACCACAAAACTGCCGGTGAAGATGCCGGCGATCAACGGCCCCAGATAGGTGATGATGGGCATCAAGGCATTGCGGAGTGCATGTCGATAGATCACCACCCTGGTTTTTAACCCTTTGGCCCGGGCCGTACGGATATAATCTTGCTGCAGCACCTCCAACATATTGGAACGCATCAAACGAGCTATAGCCGCTGTGGGTAGCGCCGCCAACGAGACAGCAGGCAGTACCGCCTGTTGCCAGCTGCCCCACATGGCAGGCGGGAGCCAGCCCAGTTTATAAGAAAAGACATATTGCAATAGTGTAGCCAGCACAAAGCTGGGCACGGAAAAACCAATCGTGGCGATGATAATAGCCAGGTAATCCTGCCACTGGTTCTGCTTCAGGGCAGAAATGATACCTAAGAGAATGCCCAGGGATAAGGCCAAAAGCAAGGCTGCTGCTCCCAAACTTGCGGAAACAGGGAATCCTTCCGCAATAATCTGATTAACCGTGCGCGTTGGATATTTAAAAGAAGGTCCGAAATCACCTTGAGCCAGATTGACCAAATAATCCCGGTACTGCACCAATAAGGGATCATCCAAGCGATATTTGGCCCGGATGTTTTTTTCTACTGCGGGAGGCAGCCTCTTTTCTCCGTCAAAAGGCCCTCCGGGAATGATTTTCATCCCGAAAAAAGTGAAGCTGCTGATCAAAAACAATGCCAAGACAATTGTCCCTATCCGGCGAAGAATAAAACCCAGCATGTTTTGTTCACTTCCCTTTAACTGCCGATAAGATCATAGGGAAATTTAAGCAGGAGGTATATACGGCCCAGGTCCACCTATACCTCCTGCTAAACTGGAAAGATTACCGAGTTTACTTTTCGATATAAGCCCAGCGGAATTCCTGGTAGCCGCCGACCATGGGGACGATGACCCCCTTAATCCAGGGCTTGTACATATTCACATTAGTATAAAAATAAATGGGAATAACGGGCATGTCTTCCATCAGAATCCGCTCGGCTTCATGCATGGCTTTGATGCGAACAGCCGGGTCCGAATTGGACTTGGCTTCTTTGATCAAACGGTCATATTCGGGATTGCCCCAGTTAGTTAGGTTATTGCCGTTACCAGTCGTCCACATATCCAGAAAGCTCATGGCATCGGTATAATCGCCGCTCCACCCTGCCCGGGTTAGCTGAAAATCACCGCTCTGCATGGAGTTTAAATATATTCCCCATTCCTGGTTGGCTAGGGAAATATTAGAGATGCCCAGATTTTGCTTCCACATTTCCATCAAGGCCTCGGCGATTTTCTGGTGAGCTTCATGGGTATTAATAAGGACCTTAATTTCCGGCAGACCCTTGCCGTCAGGATAGCCGGCTTCAGCCAAGAGTTCTTTAGCTTTGGCAATATCTTCCTGAAAACAGTCTCCTCCCTTTTCCCGGAAATCGTCGCCGGGCATTACATCAGGCAATCCATAAGGAACCACAGCATAGGCCGGGTTTTGTCTGGCCTGAGTAACGTTATCAATCAGTGCCTGGCGATCAATGGACATGGCAAAAGCTTTACGAACCCTCGGATCATCAAAAGGCTTTTTCTCCACATTGAACAAATAATAGTAGGTGGCCAGCTCCGGGTAAATGGTGGCTATACCCTCCTCCAGCAAACGGCCAATCTCTTCCAGAGGCGGGCTTTCGGCAATATCGATCTGTCCGGCCTCAAACATGCTCAATTCGGTAGTTGCGGATTCCACCATGGTCATAATAATTCTATCCAGTTTAATTGCCTCCGCATCCCAATAATCAGGATTCTTCACCAGTTCTATTTTCTGATGGTGTTCCCATTTCTCAATTTTAAAAGGCCCATTGCTGACCAGAGTCTCCACCTTGGCATGCCAGTCCGGATTGGCTTCCACCACCGCCCGGTTAACCGGATACAAATTAGGAAAGGCCGTTAAACTTAAAAAATAGGGAGTTGGCGCTTCCAATATCACTTCCAAGGTATAATCCTCCAAAGCTTTGACCCCTACTTCATCAGCGGATACTTCCCCCGCATTGTATTTCTCGCCGTTTTTCACATAGAAACACTGATAAGCGTACCCGGCACCGGTTTCCGGAGCAAGGAGCCTCTTCCAGGCATATTCGAAATCATGGGCAGTAACGGGATCTCCGTTAGTCCATTTCGCTTCCCGCAGATGGAAAGTATAGACCAGACCATCATCGGAAATAACCCAGGACTCCGCCATGGCGGGAACGGGCTGGGAATTTTCATCCAAGCGAGTTAATCCTTCGAACATTGCCATTTGTACGGTGGCTTCCAGCTTGCCGGTGGCCATGGCCACATCCAATGTTTCTGGTTCTGCAGATAAATTATAAATAAGAACCGCTTCCTGAGGAGTAACGTCTTCTTTTCCCTGATCCTGTTCCGATGGTTTTTGACCGGCACAGCCTCCCAACAAAAAAAGAGCAGTTATTAGCAGACAGACCAGAGCTAAAACCCACCTGCTTTTATTAATCATTTTTTATGTGCCTCCTCCAAAATATCCCTTTCTTCTCACTTGCTCCTTTCAGAATCAGTCCACCCCCCTGGCCTCACCCCCTCTTCTCTATCTACGGCCCGATCCGTCAATGATCAGGCCATCGCTTTAATAAAAACCCTTTTTCAAGCTCAGATGTTCTTTTACAAAAAATACGACTGATTACTTTTCCTGCCATATCGGTGAATATTCTCTTTTCCTGCCAAAATTCCTGCAATAGCGACATTTTTCTGGATCTACCCTTCCTGGGTTATCCGGCGTGTGATGCATAAGAAATCCGGAAAAGAAAAAACTAAAAACAGGAGGTGATGATAATGCTCAATTTGACCCAAAAAGAAAGGATGCTTCTGGAAGACCAGAAAAGCCACGAAGAGATTTGTGTGCAAAAATACCACAGTTTTGCCAATCAAGTACAAGACCCCCAATTGCGCCAGTTGCTGCATGACTACGGCGCTCAGGAGCAACAGCACCTGCAGACAATTAATCAAATTCTTGCAGGCCAGATGCCGGCCCTGCCCCAGCAAGGCCCATCCGGAGGACAAACCATGCCTTCCGGAAAAAGTCCCAAGCCGGAGTCGGCATCAAGTACGCCAGTGGGGCCAAATGATGCCTTGCTTCTTAATGACCTGCTCATGACGGAAAAGTATGTATCCGGTACTTACGATACGGCTATCTTTGAGTTCACCGATTCTAACATTAGACAAATTCTCAACCATATTCAAAAAGAAGAACAACAGCATGGGGAAGGAATTTTTCAGTACATGCAATCCCACGGTCTCTACAACCCTCACTAAAGAAGACGAACAACAAGCAGCAAAACCTGCAGTCCTAAACCACTGCAGGTTTTTGCTCTCAGATTATGGTCGCGTATCCGATAGCCCTCCTGGCATTCCTCCCGCCTTCAATGTATAATAAGGTGGAATGCCAGGAGGTGCCTGAAATTGGACAAAAAAACAAAAGGAATGCTTTTGGTGGTGGCTGCGGCCTTTTTTATTGGAACGGAAGCCATCTTTGCCAAATTAGTATACGGAGCCGGGGTCAATGTAATCACCACCATTACGCTGCGCTTTACCCTGGCTTCCCTCATTGTACTCCCCATTCTCATCATTACCGGTCACAGCCTCCGGATACCGCCGGGAAGGCGCGGTATGATGCTGGGATTGATCCTGGCCTATATTATTGTGGCCGCCTTGCTTTTTCAGGCTTTTGCCCTGCTGCCGGCTTCCCAGGCCATCATGCTTCTTTATGCTTATCCTTCTTTAACCGCCCTCCTGTCTTTCATGCTTGACGGGGAATTGCTAAGCAAAGAAAAGATTCTGGCCCTGGTCTTATCCGCCCTGGGTCTGGTATTACTTCTCTGGAGCTCCTGGAATTATGTAAACATAATGGGGGTCCTCTGTGCCCTGGGTGCAGCCCTGGCGAACTCCTTTTATTTTATCTATTCCTCCAAAATGCTGCGCCAGACCCACCAGCTGACTCTCACCAGCTGGTTATTTCTGAGCAGTGCCCTTTTCTACTTGGACCACCGGCCTTTTTTCCGGCAGCTTGACCCTAAACGTTCAGCCGTCTGCCTGGCTCTATCTGCTGGGCTTGAGCCTCGTTTCTACAGTGCTATCCAAACTGGCCTTAGTTTATGGATTGCCTCTCACCGGCCCCACCCAGGCGGCCATCATTTGCACTTTGGAACCGCCGGTTACTGTTCTGCTGGCCTACTTTGTTTTCCGGGAAGTCTTTACCGGAGTGCAGATCCTGGGAGCTCTTCTGATCCTTTTAGCCGTGATCCTTCCTCCCGTAATGGAGACTAGTCCCTCTTTCACCGTCAAAAAGTGAAATTGTCGTTTTAAAAGTATCCCAGGACTGCCTGGTATAATATTTCCCCAGCCAATTGATTTCAGGAATAAATAGATAATCTCATAATAATTTAGCCTGAGCACCAGCGTTCTATCAGATTATGCTTAATTTTGAGGTGATCAAGAACTCGACCGATACTGTGGTCTATTATTTCTTCAATGGATGACGGTTTGTTATAAAAAGCCGGTATCGGTGGCATGATAACAACTCCCATCCGAGCTAGAGTCAACATATTCTCCAGATAAATCGGAGTTAAAGGAGTTTCCCTGGTAACCAGGATCAGTTTCCGCTGTTCCTTAAGAGTTACACTGGCTGCTCTGATTAGCAAATTATCATCATAACCATGAGCTATTCCCGCCAGAGTTTTCATACTACAGGGAGCAATGACCATCCCATCTGTCAAAAAGGAACCGCTGGCGATGGCCCCTGCTAAATTGTGGAAATCATACCAATGGCAAGCCAATTTAGATATTTCGTCAACGCTAAGGCCTAACTCCATTTCGATTGTCTGTTTTGCCCATGGACTGATAACCAAGTGTACTTCCACTTTTTTTTCTATTAATATCTGCATCAGGCGGTACCCATAAATAGCCCCTGATGCTCCCGAAATACCCACGATTATACGCATTCCCCTCACCAATCTTTCTCTGATCGACCGTTATAACGAAATAGCAAGTAATTAAACAAGCAGCCTCGCCATATAACAGGTGCTTAATAACTGATTTCGCAGCCAAGCCCAAGTTCTTTCGCTTTAGAATGTATTACTGCGCCAACTGCCGCAAACTGAATACCAAGACCGATATTATTAATCCACAAAACTGATTGCCCATCATCAGGGCCCGAAATCTTTCCAGCCACAATTGACGCCAATTCGGGATAATTAGTCCAATCAGGCTCATCCAAATTACATGCGGATATATTATGCTTTGCTCCCAACTCCCGTAAAGGATCATGGGCGTTAAAAGGTTCATAACCGGGAATATAGTTGGTGGGAGAGCCGTAATGGGTATTTACCACTACATAGTCCGAATTTGCACAGACCTCCCAGCCTACTTCGGCAAATTTTACGCAAGATATAAAACGTCCCGGAGCAACCCACTCGGGTTTGCAGACTTGAGAAATAGAACTGGTGGCCATGATCAGCAAATCAGCGCCTTCGACCGCCTGAGATGCATTTTCGGCGGCTACTATTTTTATCCCCTTAGAGGCAAATCTTTCGATTAATGCCTTTTTGTTTTCCTCGTTAGGATCATAGACTATAATCATCTGGGGTTTTTTAACACAGAGAATAGCCTCTATAGCTGCATAGCCTTGTCTGCCACAGCCAAATACCGCCGCCTTTTCCACCGTTTTTTTTGCTAAATACTTGATTGCCAATCCGGTAGTTGCCCCTACCCGCATAGCCTGCACATATTCATCCGGAAATATTGCCAGAGGCAACCCGTCTTCCAGACTGAATAGAACTACCAAACCCACGTATTTCTTTCCAGCACCTGCCTTAATAATGCTATCCCCGTATTTTTTCCAGGCTAGCAGATTGGAATTAATCCGAACCGCACTTACCTTTAGACTAGGAATAATACCGTCCATTGATTTTAGCAGATAATAAACATCCCCAGCCATCGAAGCCCAACTGTCGGTACGAGGCCTGTATACAGCTTTGTTTGATCCCAATTCCAAATACGCTTTTTCAACTGCATTTAACGCGTCCTGCATTGTCAAAGCTTTTTGAACTTCTTCTCCACTAAGAATAAGCATGGCAAAACCTCCAATTTTTTGATTTCTTTCCAAACCCAACAATTATTTAAAACCAGCTACCTTTAAGTGAAATTACAATCAAGTATCTTTTTTACAGTGATTCCAAATACTTGATTGTATAATCTAACCCGACAACATCACCATATTTCATATGAATATCGAAAAGATTCAATTTATGCGCAGTCTCTGATCGGTCAGCAACACACTCCAAAGGGATTATAACTCGGTAATTATAAGAAAAAGCGTCAACTGCGGTGGCCCTAATACACCCACTGGTGGACATGCCCGTGATGATTAAAGTATCGACCATATAATAATTCAAATAACTGACCAAATTAGTACCAAAAAAAGCACTGGGGCGATCTTTTAATATTACCAGATCTTGCTCATGTCTTGGGGACAGTTCTTGGACAATTTCCCAGGGATCCGGCAGGTTGGCAGCGTCTTTGATGATTCTAAGTTGACCCCGCTTTCCCAGACCCCGTTGTGGAAGTGTAGGGCGCTCTGATTTTTTTGTGTAGACAATCGGTATATTCAATAACCTTGCCTGTTTGATTAACTTAGCAATATTTTCAATACATGGTCTACCGGCTTTGCTGCAACCAGTTGAAAAACGATCATCCACAAAACTATAGGTCATATCCACAACAATAATGGCAGGACGTTTGCCAAATCCTATATTTGTTATAGTACGATACTTTTCGTAAGCCTTTCGGTCTTCCGGTGAAATCAGATCATCCCAAATCGCCATTCTCTCAACTCCCTCCCGGATGGTATTGACAAAAGACCCAACCAAATTATCGACTAGAAGTTACCAACAATGCTCCAAAAATCATCAGCAGACTACTAGCGAAAAATACAATTTTAAAGCCCACTTCTATACCAGCCAGACCGATAATAATGCCTCCAATCAAGGGGCCTGTAAAATTTCCTAAAGCAGTAGCCGTAGCCGTCAGGCCGAAGACAAACCCTCTTTGATGAAAAGAACAGGACATACCGATTAAAGCATTGGCAACAGGAATAATCCCAGCCATAAATCCCCCGAAAATTAGCCGAAAAAATATCAAATGCCAAACAGTAGAAACGTAGGCTTGAGATACAGTAATAATTGCTGCGCCAAACAAACAAACCAGAAGGGTCTGATAATGATAACCGCGATCAACGAATCGGCCCAATGCTGGGGCTAAAATTAAATGAAGAATTGCCGGTGCCATAATAATCGCTGCCACTATTAATTCTAATCGATCGCCCCGATACAGGTAATCTGAATAGACCGCTAATTGGGGTTCCAAGCATTTGACCGTAAATTGCATGGCGATTAAAACAACAAAAAGAGCTAAAAATATTCTTTTAGAAGCAATCAATTTTAAGCCATCTACCAAGTTGTTTCTGCTGCTACTTTCATTTTGTTGGTTGGGCACCAAAGGTGACCGTCTTTTCGTTTCTTTAATACCCAACCAGACTGCAAAAAACATGGCCAAGGCCAGGTATCCAGCTACTGCAAAACTCAAGCGGTAGCCCAAACAGTGGATAATAGCACCTCCCATGCCAGGCCCCAGCAGCATTCCTGCCATTTGACCGGTCTGAAACAATCCCATGGCGTAACCCAGCCTGTTTTCAGGGGTCTCAGTAGCAATAAATGCTATTGCTGCCGCATTAAAGCCGCTAAAACAACCAAGTAAAAATCTGATGGCTAAGAGCTGGTAAACATTATTCACAAAGCTTATGAGCATCATTGATATGGTCATAGCGAGCAAGGCTCGTAAAATCATCGCTTTTCGACCGTATCTGTCCGCAAATAACCCCCAAATTGGGGCACTTAATGACTGACCTAAAAATCCACTTGAAGCAATAAGTCCCGCCCAAAATGCCGCCTGCTCGGGAACTACTACGCCCAGCTCCCTAACGAATAGCGGCAAATAGGGATTAACGAAAGTACGAGCAACAAAAATAACAAACATGGTCAAGGTAAGAATAAATATGTTTTTCCGCCAAAGTTCCATGCAGATCCCCTGCTTACCTGTCCAATAACCCGAGTTTATTCCCTGTTTACCGTTTTCCTCTGTAATCTGTAAAAGAAATCAAGGATTGAGCATTATAAGTATTCAAATAAAGTTTTTCCAATCATATTTATCTGCTCCCATGGGAATGCTGATCCGCTGCTTTTCCCGTTCCTCTTTATACATTAAGGGTGGTTTAGTAGCATCTATTCCCATCTTGGAGCCAAGCCGGATCTGGGGAAATACGCCGGGAGGCGTGAGAAGTTTGGCTGTAGGGTCTAGGATTAACCCTTTGGTTCGGTTGATAATAAAAACATCATCATGGGGATTGCATCTGGTAGATAAAGACCAGAAAACCTGCTGCGGGTCATGAGGGTCCACATCGTCATCAACAGCTATGACAATCCGCGGATGAATATATGGGCTGGACAGAGCAGCCATTAAGGCATCATTAACTTGTCCTTCAACAGTTGGCGTAAGTTGGATAAAAGCCACATGGCACCCGCCCACATAAGGGGGAACGACCACGTCTTTTAAGTCCACAAACCCGCCTACATCCTTGATCCGTTCATAAAGCACTACTTCCATCGGTAATCCGTCCAAAACCTGAGACTCGGCAATGGGCCTGCCTCCTTGCAAAGCATAATAAATGGGATCACGCCGCATGTTATTGCTTTTACTCTTATAAAAGGATTCATGCCATCCCCTGATCGGGCCAATCCCGTATGCTCAGTAAAAGGACCTTCCGGATATCTCTCATGCGGGGGGACCTCACCCTCAATGACAATTTCCGCATATGCAGGTGCCTCCAGATCGATGGATTTGCAGCGCACCATTTCCACCGGTTCTCCCAACAGGGTGCCAGCGATTTCCAGTTCATTTACTTCAAAAGAGGTGGTCCAGTTAGCAGCGATATAGTAAGCAGGGTGATGCCCAAGAGCAAGTGCAATTGGCATGGGTTTGTTCATCGCTTCATATTTTTGATAGATCATGTGCATATGCCTGGTTGGTGCCATCATAATACCCAACTGCTGTTTGCCCTGAAGCTGCAACCTATGCAAAGAGACATTATGGACACCACTTTCCGGATCCTTAACTATCGCTAGATTGCCGCCATTATACGGTCCAGCATCAGCATCACACATTTGATGAAAAGGTATCTTGAATAAATCTACCTCATCGCCTTCCCAAACCACCTCCTGTACAGGACCACTTTCCACCATTTTTATAGGGGTCAATCCTTTACTCATTAAAGACCGTATATGGGGAATAAATTCACGGGGAGTTGTATTCATCCCTATAGCTAAATGTTTCCGGCTCCCATGAATGTATGAGACAGCTTTCCAACCGGGAAAACCTTTTAGGTTTTCAAAGTAAGATGCTTTTCCAATCTGCCGGCAATCTGATATGCTAACCCACCTAATTGGGTTCTCGGATCTACTTCCTTGCTAAGATGCTGGATTAAATCCGCTTCTTCTAGCTGTTGGAGAAAACTCCGCATGTCTTTTGCCATAATAAAACCTCCTAACATTCATCAATAAAATATGATCGCTCACATCATCAATAGAAATACAATTACATGAACAAAATGCCCGCAAATAACCTCATGCTAAAGGCCTTGGCAAATATTCCATAAATAGCTGCTATAGTACAAAGGGAAATGACAATGGACAGCCACCAAGACTCTTTTCCCACAAACTTTAAATAAAATAGCAAAAACAAAGCTGTCCCAACCAAAAAACCTAGTAAATACACAGCCAACACCAAAGCTAACAAAGAAATGGTTTGGATGTTAGCTTGGAAAAACTCCTTAACACTTGTAGCTGCCACTTTTTCGGTAACAATCCCTCTCTTGAAATCCCTAACAATAACAGCAATCCCTAAAAACATTGTAGGGATAGCAATAACAATAGGGACAAACTTAGTAATCCAGCTACTTTCCAATAAGCTGGAAACTAACATAACCCCTACTCCTAAAGTTAAAACAACAGGGAAGACCATTTCAGCATATGTCTTCAACAGCACTCACTCCTTGAGAAACAAATAGTCTTACCTCATTTTAAGCCCTTTTTTGTCACGAGCGTTCCCTACTAGACAGTCTTCTTCGACAAAAAACTAATTCTAGGCTTAATTACCGGCCAAAGGAAGGCCATCACTAAAATGATTAGCATGGAAAAAGTGATAGGGCGCAGCAAAAAAGACAACCCATAGAGATCGTAAGAAATGATCAGATTCTTTTCCACTATATATCCCAAGACCAAGCCAATGATTAATGCCGCCCGAGAATAATCATATTTTTTCATAAAATACCCGATAAACCCAAACACCAGGGCGGTAACAGCATCAGCAAACTGGACACTAGTGGCATAGGCTCCCCAGCAGCGCTATAACCCATACCAAAGGACATAACACACTGGGCCTTAAAAGAGTGACTTTGACCAACCAGTTGGAAGCAAAGACTAGAAGCACAGCCGCTACCAAATTGGCCAAAACCAAGGCAATGGCCATTCCATATAAAATCGGTGTATGGTTGACCAAGAAATTCGGGCCGGGAGCAATACCAAACATCATCATGGCCCCCATCAAAATAGCCATCCCCGCGCTTCCCGGAATACCGAATCCTAAAGTAGGTATGAGGGCACCCCCTTCTTTGGCATTGTTGGCGCTTTCGGGACCAATCACGCCGTCTATAGCCCCTTTACCAAATTTATCTTTTTCTTTTGAAGTTTGAGCAGCATATCCATAAGCCAAAAAGCTGGCAGTAATACCGCCTATCCCTGGCAAAGCGCCTATTACCGTACCAATAGCGCTGCACTGAAGTACTAATTTCCAACGCTTAAAGGTTTCCTTGATCCCTTCAAAAACATCTTTTCCTCCAACTTTATGATCTATTGATGCTATTGCCTCACCTTTCTGTGCCATTACTAACATTTCTGCTATGGCAAAAAGACCAACTATCACCGGAATTAGTTGGACACCATCCCGAAGGTATAGTAGACCAAAAGTATACCGATAAACACCGGTAGTAGGGACAAAGCCTACCAGAGATATTAAGAGCCCCAGCCCACCGGCAAAAAGACCTTTTAGCCTATCTTCCCCGCCTATTACGGAGACAAAACATACCCCTGCCATAGCCAGCATAAAAAACTCCGGTGGCCCAAACTTCAAAACAACCATCCGCATCAATGGTAAAGCTGCCAAAAGGACAATTGCTCCGAAAATACCACCTATGGATGAGCTGGCTTGGGCCACTCCCAAAGCCAGGCCAGCCCGCCCTTGTTGACTTAATGGGTAACCATCAAGAATCGTAGCTGCGTTTTGACCTGTTCCAGGAACATTTAATAAAATCGCTGTTACCGCTCCACCGTTTGTGGCAACGGCATGGATGGACAGCAAAAAAACTAGCCCATGTAAGGGATTAGCGCTAAAAACCAATGGGAGACCAACAGCCAACCCTACAGTTCCTCCCACACCGGGAAGAATACCGACAAATACGCCAAAGAGAACACCGACAATAAAATAAAACAGGAGGCCCCAATCAAGAAATTGAGAAATAATACTTGCAAATCCTTCCAAAAAACAGCACCTCTCCTTTTAAAATTAAATCTAAGGGAAAAGAGGTTAGGGCTAAGGCCCAATGCAGATCAAAATTAATAGTTGGATGCATTGTTTGGAATAAGCACCCCATTTTTTTACGAAGAATATACTTTGATCACCAAGGTGGAATATACTACAACAGCTTTTTACCTACCCTTACCATAATAAGGGGATAGCCCCAACCTCTCTTCTGGGATATTTTTGCTGAAAAATTAGTTGCTTAAAATTTCCTTTACTTCTTGTTTTAAGTCATCAGGTAAATTCATCATTTTTTTCGCCAGCTCTAGTACTTCTTCAGGAGAAAGATAGTCAATAGGGATATTTGCCTTGGCGGCGTTTTCCAGGAACTTGGGATTATTAGCCACTTTCCCCACAGCATCAGCTAAAGTTTGGGCCACTTCCTCAGGCAAACCAGGCGGAGCCACAATCAGTCTATAGATATCACCACAACCGTTAATTAGGTCGGCTAACCCTTGTTGATCCGGGGAAGTAACCAAAACATTTAATTGTGGCACATCAGGAAATTCGGGTAATTTTTCTTGGCCAATTTGCACAATCGGCACGATATCGCCACTATCAAGGTTGGGCTTAATGGTACTGTACACCGCTACAGTAGCCTTGGCTTCGCCCCTCATAATAGCGAGAACCGTTTCTGGAACTGTTTCGTAGCCCCGGACCTGTTTAACAGGCACACCAAGAGCGGAAAGTAATTGCATAACAATGCTGTTAGTCCCTCCCGCTCCAATATCGGAAAAGACGATATCCTCTTTTGCATTCAATAAATCTTCATAAGATTTAATACCACTGTTCTTGCCTACTACTAACAAACGGCTTTCCTTGGAAACCCTTCCCAAATGGGTATAGCCTAAAATATCCGCCTGTACCCCCGGGTCTTCAGACTAGCTGGCTCATGGCCAAGCCCGAGCCATTAATGATGCCTATTGTCGTACCATCAGGTTTGGCATTATAGAGTTCGTTCATTCCCCTCAGGGCACCTGCCCCTGCCACATTCTCAACGACAATGGTACTCCCTGGCAAAAGCTCCTGCAAAAAAGGCTGCATTTGCCGGGCATATTGGTCAAATCCCCCACCAGCAGAATACGGCACAATAAATCTGATCACTTGTCCTTCGTAAAAGGGTTTTTCTGCTTCTTGATTTTGGTTCTGGTTAACTTCCCCATCATTTTGGGTACTGCAAGCAGTGACCAATGCCAGTGACAACATAACACTAATAACTAACAGCAGAGCTTTGTTTTTTTTCACTAAAAATACCTCCAATCAGTTTACAATTCTTTAAAACAATTAAAATAAAGAGCGCACATCCTGGGCAAACCAATCCAGTGGTATTGGCGTCCCCACTCCCTTATCTTTCGCCAACTTGTACAGAATACTTCCGGCAGCGGCAAATTGTATGCCAAATCCAATGTTATTGATAAAGCATGTTATCTGCGAATCACTGGTACGCCCTACCTCTCGACACCCAATTAACTGCAAAAGTTCCGGGTACTTGGTCAAATCCACATCTTTTCGACCTTTGATATCCTTCTCCATCTCCTTGGAAGGCCCTTGCTTACTGCTGACACTGTATCTGTCTGGTCTCAGTTTTTTTGAATTGATAAAGACCAGATCACTGCTTTCAATTAAAGAAGCTGGTAATTCCGTATGACGCACACAAGTAATATGCATGCCTTTACTAACATAGTCCTGCTTTATGGTTGGTTCCATAGAATTTGTGGAAGTAACTACTATATCGCTACCTGTCATCAAATCAGCAATATTTGCTACCCTTTTCATATTTAATTGCAGTTTCTCTCCCCAATAGGAGATAAATGCTTCCTGTTGTTCTTCGGGAGCAAGACTATAAACCTTAACTAACTGAATATCCCGAACTGCTTTAGCTCCCATTAGCTGGCCGCCTGCCTGCCAACCTGTTCCCACTAAACCAAGCACCTGGGAATCATGCCGTGCTAGGTATTTAATTCCCAACGCATTCGTGGCACCAACCCTAAAACGTGAAATAGCGCTGTCGGGAAACAGTGCCAGAAGAGCAGCATTTGTTACATCGAAGAGCATCACGAATCCTAGCCGTTTATTGCCTTCCACAGGCAATTTGATTTTGACCTTATCCCATCTGATCACATCAGAATTAATCCTCAAAGCCACTACATTTCCGCGCGGATAAGCGCCCACCATGGACTTAAAAACATACGCCTGGTTGCTTGCTCCCTCATTTTGAACAAACACTTCACTGCGAGGCTGGTTCACAGCCCTTTCACGGGCCAAGTCCTCATATGCTTTCTCTATTTCTTCCACGCAGTCTTTCATGCTCATTACAAACAATCAATATCCGCGGTGTTCAGCAATAACGGCAAACGATCCTCCCCCTCTCCCGAGACAAAGAGCCACAACTCGGCAATCAATGTGATCCAAATGTTATCACGCCACAAGCCACCGCCTTTCCAGTACTTCCCAAATTAAAAAAACAAACCTTCAGAAAACATTATTAAATGTCTTACTGAAGGTCCCAAACTAACCTTTATAACTATTTTATTGTTTAGCTAAGATAATCTTTGTTTAACTGAGATAATCAGACGGTTTCCCTTGCCAATGCTCATTTCCTACTTTTAGAGCAGCACTGATAATCTCAGCAGCAGACCAGGGACTGATAGTCCGGGGAACCAGAATCACTTTATCAGCCGGTACGCCGTTGGGATAAGCTCCGCCAATTCCTCCGGCACTACGAAAGCATCCACCTGCATCACCGGCATTTCCTCAAAGGTGCCGATTTCTACACTGGGTTGTCAGCAATGCCAGATCTCGCTACCGTTTCCACAAAGAACCAGTTAGCACAACGCCTATGTTCAGCGACAATTCCTAATTTCTTATACAAAGGAAGCGTTTGTATCGCCCTAATTCCTGCGGGCAAAATTGCCAATTCAACCCCCAGAATGATTTTCTTGTTTTTAAATTTCTCCTTCATCAAGGCCAGACGATATCCGTGGGAGTAGCAAATGAAAACTGAAGCCCTACTGCTTTCAGCTTTCTCGGGAGTACAAATGGAAACATTGGCAATCCCTTTGAGTATCCCTCCCACGCGCCTTTGAAGCATAAGCATTGACTTTTCGTGAACTCCTACTATGGCAATCTCCGGCAATGAAGGCATCCTTTCACCTCTGAATAATTTATCGTTTATTGTACTGCATTATAATATTGCATTATTGCAGCTCCTAGTTTTCCCTTTGAAACATTTTTCACATCTTAACACCGCGCCCCGATACTTTCGATTAATGATTATATCTTCTCTTCGACCAGTTTTATAAAAATCCTTCTTTTTTTGTAATTTCTTGATCTCACCCTCCCAGATTGGACAAAAATTATTTATGAAAGACTTAGCATATCAAGCTTTGTTTTCGCCAATAAAAAGTTCAAAAGACAAAACCAAGAAAACACTTTAATATTTAATTAAATGTTTACAAACTATCTACACAAATTGTTTTCGTAGCGTCCACTGCGCAAAAGAACTATAAATACCGAATGATCTATGCCAGCATGACACTTCTTAATATATAAGGATACCAACAAAAAAGGCCAGGAAGAGCAAACTGCTTCATCCAAGCCTCTTGAAAAAGTGGTAGTGCATCAGCACAAAAACGTTGTGTTTTAAATGGTGGAGATAAGGGGATTCGAACCCCTGACCTTCTGAATGCCATTCAGACGCGCTCCCAGCTGCGCCATATCCCCACGTTTTTCGACTGCTATCACCCAGCAGCAATGAATATTATAGCATAATTTTCGACTAATGCAAGGGCCCGGCAAATTTTTTCTGGGCCGAGCCCCTACCTGCCACCGCTTCTTGCTGGATAGCAGTTGCTTTAAGAACCCAACTTCCCGAACCGATGAAAAGGATAGATCCTGACCACGGCCTTACCTTTCACGTTTTCCAGGGGAACAAAACCCCAGTCCCGACTATCGCTGCTGTAGTTCCGGTTATCCCCCAGCACAAAGAGACTCCCTTCCGGCACTTGAACCGGCCCAAAATTACCTTCCGTGGCTTCCTGCAAATAATCCTCTGCAAAATACTTTCCATTAATATAAAGAAGCCCATCCTTAATTTCAACCACATCGCCGGGCAAACCTATTACTCTCTTGATATAATCATTTTCCGCCCGGGCCTCCGCCGGTGGGGCAAAAACAATAATATCTTTTCTTTCCAATCCCTCATATTTAAAAATGATTTTGTCCACGAAAACCCGGTCATCAATAGCCAGAGTAGGGATCATGGATGCCGAAGGAATATACCTGGCCTCTGCAACAAAAGTCCTGATGGTCAGCGCAAGCAAAACTGCAATACTCAAAGGGAAAATCCATTCCCGGAATAGGCTTCTCCATCTGCTCATATCCTGCCGCTCCTTTTTGCACCTGTCTCACTTCACAATCCTTATTTTAATATTATTTCCTTAGGCATGCAATTCATTCCTAAAATCCTCTGCCTGAAATTCACCTTCCTGGGCTAATCCGATCAGGGCCGGCTACCATAACTTTGATGGGCGGCCCTGATCCATCATCCATCTATTCCGCTCCGGCTTTATCCCATAAACGCCGGGCATTTTCTCCCAGAATTAACTCCTTTTCCCTTTCATCCAGTGAGCTTCTTGCCAATTCCTCCAGGTAACGGGACAGGGAAAGGAGGGGGAAATCGCTCCCCAGCAGGATTTTTTCCACTACTCCAATAGAGCTGGCTGCATCGTAAATTCTATGGTCGTAGAGGAAAGGATTGGCTGCCGTATCATAATAAGTATTTCTCAATATTTTCCTCATTTCGGGCATCAGCTCGTAGAAGAACAACCCTCCGCCCCAATGAGCAAAAATAATGGTCAGTTCTTGATTGTTTTCCGCAAAGACAGCCGCCTGTTTGATGCTGACATCAGTTTTCCCCGGGTAGTAATGTCCCACCAGCTCATTGACATGCACCAAGACCGGCAAATCATGGGACTGGCAAAACTTGGACAGTCTTTCCATCTGCCTCTGATCCTCCAAGGAAAAACCCTGTCCGGCGGGAAACAACTCTCCCACTCCCCGGATTCCTCCCGCCAGGCATCGCTCCAGTTCCCTCTCCAGATTTGGGTCTAAAGGATTTACTGCAGCCATCCCAATCAAACGATCCGGGTACTTGTCTATAGCCTCCAGAATATAATCATTGCTCAAACGACACAAATCCGGATCACAAAAAGCAAAGCCGCAAACCACGGCCCGGTCAAAACCCTCCTTCTCCAACTGGGCCACCACATCTTCCGCGGTGGCAAATTTGTTTTTCGGGCTTGAAGCGATCAGCTTGAAGTAGGCATCCTTTTGGGCATATTTTTCCTCATTAGCGATAATTTCCGGCGGCACAATGTGAACATGGCTGTCAATTCTTATAGATCCTTCCATATTGTTTCACCCTTTTCCTTTCCTTTGAGACCGCATTATTCGGCCGGCGGCTCTCTGAACTCTCCTTTACCCCTGATCTGCTAGGCACCCGGGATCATCAAAACCCCTTTTTCCTCCAGATGGTCCAACCCGTGCGCGGCAATTTTCCCCTGTGAAAGGGTATAGATGGTGTCTCCGATGTAAAGGATTCTTTCCACATTGAATTCGCTGTCATACCAACCGGAACCTGCCTTTAAGTAATCTTCTTCTTCCAGATGAGTTATCCTTCCTTTCAATTGAAAACCGTTGACGAGATCAAGATGATATACATAGGCCCCCTGGAAAGCAAATTCTCCGTACCGGGCAAAAGCCCCCTCCCCCTCTTGCCGGCGGTCGGTTACTTCCATCAGGGTGACAGGAAAAGCCAATAAATTTTTCTCCCGATGGAAAAGGAGCGCTTTATGGTTGCGCAGCAATTCGGAATCCGTGCCCCGATCACCGATGCTCTCACTGAAAAGCTGGACCGGATTATGAACATCCCGCACATCAAAGAGGGCCACTTTCATGCCCTGGTAATAAGCCATAGATCCCACAATTTTACCCTGGCCGTCCTTCACCGGTATCTCCACCGCATCTTTTCCAAATCCCAAGAGGTAGTTTTCGTCATAGGGATGGAGATAATCACTATAACCGGGAATTTTTAAGGCACCCAGCACCCGGGGATTGGCAGCATCCTGGAGATCCAAAACGAAAAGAGGATCAACAGTTTTAAAGGTTACCACATAAGCCCGGTCTCCCATAAACCTTACCGCATAGATGGTCTCACCGGGAGCCAGGTTTTCCAAGCACCCTACTATTTCCAGTTCCTCATCCAAAATGTAGAGATTGTTTTTCGAAGTATATTCATCGTCCCGCCAAATATCCCCGCTGGTGGTGGCAATGCGCAAATACTTCCCGTATTCATCCAGGGAAAACTGATTTAAGACACTGCCCGGCACCTCTCCTCGGGCCTTGTATTGGATCTCCCCATCCTGAAGGGCGAACTTATAGAGAGCGGTACGGCGTTCCTGGCTGAGAACAAGGCTGGGCAGGGACCTGATTGTCGAGGGTTGTTCCCAGCTGTGAAGGGTCATGGCCACATACAGATGGTCTAAAGAAGCATAAATATTCTCCCCGGCGCCCAGGTAGGCCTCCACTTTCATTTCTTTTTCCGGCAAATCCAGATTGACTCCTCCCACCAGCAGATAGTTGGGGGTGATAAAATCGGGGAAATAGCGGATTTCACTATAGTCTATTTTCTTAAACTGGCCCGAACCGGCACTATCCAGATAGGAAGGCAGGTGATCATCCCCGGACTTTTCCCCAGGCTGCTCCATGATATGGTAGCCCAGATATTTATTGGCAACGAGGTAAAGGCAGGATCCTATTTTTCTTGATGAGATATAAGAACCCTCTATTTCCACTTGGCGCAAGAACTGCGGGCTGGACTTATGCTCAATGTCATAAACTAAGGCTTTCACTGTAGTCTCCCCGTAGCGAGGAGGCGGATAAAGATGGGAACCAGGCAGAATCCTTTCCGTTTGAGACATGGACAGCGGGCGCTGGTCACTGCCCACCACCACCAAATACTTTGCATCAATATATAGTTCCCGGGGCACAAAGCTCTCGCCCGGAAAGTCTAAGATATGGACAATAGACATTTTATCTCCCGGGTAAGCCTTGACAATGACCACTCGGCCCCGGTTCACTTGATAAATATACTCCCCGTCGGTTTTCACCAGATCCGCCTCATCCACTCCTGCCACCTGTACATTGGTGGTGGAATAATCCCTGACCGCCTCCGCAGCTAATTGAGTCTGGTCAACTGTGGATGGAGCCTGGAATGACCAGGCCGTTATTTCCGCCTCCATGGAGGAAAAACCAGCCCGAATTCCGTAGGGGAAATTAGTTTCCTGTGCTTTCTGCACCAGCTGTAGCAGCTTTTCGTAAGACCCAACTACCGGCAAGCTTTCAGCTTCAGCAACAGTTTCCTCCACTGCAATGACCGGCATCAGATTTGCCCCCAGCATGACCGTCAAGAAAAGCAACAATATAATCACCAGATTGCCAACTGTAGAACGCTCCACCTGCTTCCTCTCCTTTCCTTATCTTGCCTCATTGGACGAAAGAAAGTGGCAGAGTGTTCCAGAATTTAAGTCAATAGGATTTTGTCTATCAGGCCGCTATTCCGGCAAGCGGTCTTGTTATTATTGACAGCTATCCGCAAAGCTTTATTTGTTCCAATCAATACCACCTTTTCCTTGGCCCGGGTAATGCCCGTATATAAGAGGTTACGGGCCAGCATAATGTAATGGGCGGTGGAAAGGGGCATAATGATAATGGGCACTTCCCCTCCCTGGGCTTTATGGACAGTAATACAGTAAGCCAAAGTAAGTTCCTCCAAAGCTTCTTCCCTGGTATATTCCACCAGATCCCCCCGGATCCGCACCCGGAGGGTCAATTCTTGTCCTTCCTCCCTGCCCTTCGGCACAATACTTTCCAGCACCCCCGTATCTCCATTGAACACCTGTTTAGTGATAGTTGTTTTTCAAATGCATGACCCGGTCTCCTTCCCGGAAGACCAGTTCCCCAAAGGAGATTTCTTTCTTGCCCGGTCCCGGCGGATTCAAGGCCGCCTGCAGCCGCCGGTTCAGAGCGATGGTGCCGATAGGGACCCTTGTGCATGGGGGACAAGACCTGCACATCCTGCAATTCGTAATCCCATTTCCAGAAATCTCAGGGCACTGGCCACCATCAAGCGAGCGATTTTAGTCGGCCTGCTTCCTCTTCTAAAAAGAAAAAATCTCCTTTCTCCCGGTCGATCTGGATCATACTCTCCCCGGTTCACCCGGTGGGCATTGGTCACGATCTGGCTTTCGGCGGCCTGCCGGAAGATGTGCTTTCAGTTCCATGGCCGGCACCCCGGCCTGCATCAGGTCGGACAACACATTTCCCGGACCCACGCTCGGCAATTGATCCGCATCCCCCACCAAAAGGACCCGGGTCCGGACCGGATCCACCGCATCAAAAAGAAATCCCGCCAGGGTGATATCCAGCATGGATGCCTCGTCCACCACCAGCAGATCACACTCCAGGGGCTGGGCTTGCATCGTACTCAGGTCCCTCTCCAGGGACGGAAATTGAGCAGCCGGTGGATGGTGCCCGCCTCTTCTCCTGTCACCTCCGCCAGAGTTCTGGCCTGCTCGACCGGTAGGACTGGCGAGTAGAACAGTGGCATCTCCCTGGAGACGACGCAAAACATTGATCACCGCACTCACAGTCAGAGTTTTGCCCGTGCCCGGACCCCCGGTGAGAATGAAAAGACCGGTATGTAAAGCTTTCTTAACCGCCTCTTTTTGTTCCGGCGCCAGGGCTAGACCGCTTTCCTCCTCAAAGGAATCAAGGCAGCTTTGAACTTGCCTTTCCGAAGCAAAGGGTTTGGGGCAGCACAGTTTTCGCACCTTCGCCGCCACTGTCCACTCATCATCATGGAGTCTTTGCAGAGTAAACCCGGTCTCCTTCCCGGACCGTTTCCCTGTTCAATGATCATCATTTCCAGGGCAGCCGATAGTTTTTCCTGCATAGGGAATCTCTCATCCATCTGCAATGCCTGTCCGGCTTTGGCCAGTAATTCGTCAGCAAGCAGGTAGCAATGACCGTTCCCTTCCGCCTCCAGCAAGACGTGTTTCAGGGCAGCCTGCAAGCGAAAAGGTGAATCCGGCGGAAGTTCCCAGGTTTTCAGCGATCACATCCGCCCGGAAAAAACCGATGGGGCTGATCTCAGCCAGCAAATAGGGATTGGTCTTTACGGCGATGATGGCGCTATAGCCCCAGGCCCGGTAGGCTTTGTGAACCAGGCTGGCGGAAACCCCAAAAGGTAATAGTTCCATCATCACATACTGCAACTCCAGATTATCCACCAGACTCTTGTGTATCTGTTCCGCCTTTTTCCACTCCGATTCCCCGGATTTTGGTCAAAACATCCGGCCCCTGTTCCAGAATAATTTTCAGAGCAATCTTCTCCCTAAGGCTTCCACCACTCCGTGGGCCAGCTTGACTTCCCACGGAGGGAACGGTGGTGGTTAAGTAATCGATAATCTGTTCCTTACCCGCAGGAAGAGGCTTTTCGTACCGGCTGACTTCAATCTGCGGCCCATACTTGGGATGACTTTTGCGGCGGCCCCAGATGCGCAATTGCTGCTCCCGCCGCACACCGTAAAGAGCGCCCACCACCGTCACCGTTTCCCCGGCTGTCTGAAAACGGGCCACTGTAAATTCTTCATCAGGGGATTGAAAAATAATATATTTGATAGTACCTTCCAGTCCGTGAACTTCCATAAGCTTTTTCTTCCCCTCAAAAAACTAAATCTTCATCACGGCCATGCAGGATCCCGGCCAGAAGAGTCGCCAATAAAGGCGGTACCAAATACTTGTAAACCCCGTTAAATCGCGCCCGGCATATTTCTTTGGTCAGGACAAGGCACAGGTGGATAGGAGACACCACATAGCCCACAATAATACTGATGTAGAGCAAAGCAAGGATCACTTCCCTTTCCAAGCCCCCGGAAAGCAGAGGAGAAAAGAGAGGAAAAAGAATACCGACCGTAGCAAGGGACGAACCGCTAACCATCCCGGTAAAAAGAGGGAAAATAACGGCCAAAAGAAGCAGCGGTGTGCCCGCCTCCTCGAAATAAACGGCCAAATGATCCACCGCACCGGTTCTTTGAACGAAACCTTGAAAAACCATGATGCCTGCTACGGCTATGCCCATATTCCAATCGATCCCCGGCAGGATGAATTCCCGGCAGCGGGCCAACACCTGGTGAATGCTCTTACTATCTATAAGCAAAGCCAGCATCACAGCCAGTCCCACCGCCAAAGCAAAACTGATGGGGAAAAACATCACCAGGATCACGGCCAGTAAAATCGGGGAGGAATGATAGAACACCTGGCCCAGGGAGCGCCAGGTGTTTCCTTTTCCCTCCGCCCCTTTCTCCAGCTTTGCGCCACGAAAGATAGAAAAGAAGCCAAAGGCAAAACCCACGGTCACCGGCAGCAGCTGTGCTCTGATCAATAAGCCCATCTCCAAACCGCTTAAATCCCTAGCCAAGATCAGGGCGGGGTAAAGAGGAAAGATCGCACACCACAAATGCCGAAAAAGAACGTTGGCTGCCGCTTGTTTCTCCGCAGACAAGCCCATCTTTTTCCCCGCCTCCACTACCAAAGGAGCGGACATGGCTGCACCTCCCGTCACCGGCAGCATGCCGATGACAGCCGGGATGGTCATCAGAACTAAACGAGTATCTTTCAGCAGCCCCAGCATACTGTCTACCAGTTTCTCCAAAGAGCCGGTTTTTTTCATCACATAGCCCATGAGATTGATTAAAGTGACCACCACTATAAGCTGGATGGTGGAAAGATCCGTAAGCTTTTCTACAAAAACTCGGGCGGTTTCCTCCCAACCGAAGCCACCAAAGAGCGCCAAAAACAAGGCGCCGACAAACATGGCCAAGCCAAAATTCTGCCAACGGTTTAAGATTAAAATCATAAGGATGAAGGCCCCAACCAAAAGAAAAACAGTATGCATGACAAACCTCTTTCCCCATACTTTACTGACCTGATACTTATATTGGCGTAAAAGAAAGGAAATCCTCCATCGGAAAGAGAAAACAAAAAAGACCGGGATTTCCGGTCAAACAAACTGATTATTTACAGGCTATGCCTAAATTCCCCAAGAACAAATTGTCTCCCGCAAGCATCTCACCAACGCTTGCTTATTTCGGCCTTCTCTTAAGAAAGCTCCAGCAGCTTTCCGCCGGTTATTTCTAACAACTGCTCCACGGTCACAGCCACGGCTGAATGGGGAGTTCCTGCAGCCGCATAGGTATAGGGATAGCGGAGCAGAGACTTGTCTAAAACCACAGGGATTTGCTCTTTTAAGGCAAAAGGGCAAACACCTCCCGGCGGAAAACCGGTCAATTCCTCGGTGGTTTTCTCGTCAGCCAGCTTCGCCTTACCACTCAGCCCCAGTTGCTGCTTGAGCTTGCTCTGACTGACCTTCACGTCCCCACAGGTCACCACCAGCACCGGCTGTCCTCCAATCACAAAAAGAAGAGATTTGGCGATCTGACCGACTTCCACCCCCACCGCTTTGGCCGCCAATCCCGCCGTATGCGTATCCTCTTCAAACTCCAGAATTTCCAGCCGATAAGGCAGCTTTTCCAAAAATCTCCGGACCTTCTCTTTTGGTTCCATTCCGCCAACACCTCCTGCCAGCATGCCGTCTGCGCTCTGATGGATGCACCAGGCAGACTTGCCAGTATTGTAACACATTTTGCCAAAAAAGGCAGCTGAACCGAAGGGGGCGCCGATATTCCGGCTGTCTTCTGCCTCATTCATCCCGGGGGAGCTATTGGATTACTCAAACGAACCTGCCGGACAAAGGCAGAATCCTAGCCCAGGATCACCTCCACCAGGTGATCCTGCCTATCATCAACTAAGGCCACTTGTTTTCCTGGCAGAACCCTTCCGTCCAGGCGCACTTCCTGCACACCTTTATTTACTCCCCGGGGATTTCGAACAATGATCCGGTAGGGGGTTTGTTTGAAGACATAATTCATTTGATAGCTGTTCCAACTTTTCGGTATGCAGGGATTGAAAAGGAGGGTGTCCCCCTTTTTCTTCAAACCCAAAATATTCTCCAGGGCCACTCGATAAAGCCAGCCGGCAGCTCCCGTATACCAGGTCCAGCCTCCCCTGCCCACCTGAGAATTGGCGGAATACACATCCGCCGCCGCCACATAAGGTTCCACCCTGTACACGGCGCACTCCAAAGGAGTGCGGGAGTGGTTAATAGGGTTGACCAAATGAAATAATTCCCAGGCCCGGTCTCCATCCCCCAAGAGGGCCATGGCTTTGATCACCCAAGCCGCCGCATGGGTATACTGGGCGCCGTTTTCCCGTACCCCGGGCACATAACCCTTAATATACCCGGGCTCCAATTCACCCGCATCAAAAGGAGGAGTAAAGAGCAAGATCAGCCCTTCCTCTCTTTTCACCAGGTAATAATCCACCGCCTCCATGGCCATCCGGGCCCGGTCAACTCTTGCTCCTCCGGAAATAACCGCCCAGGATTGAGACAGAGAATCAATCATGCATTCACTATTGGCAGCCGAACCCAGGGGAGTACCGTCATCAAAATAAGCTCTCCTGTACCAGCCTCCATCCCAGGCCTCATCCTCTATGGCATTGACAATACGAGCTGCAGCCTGACGAAAGGCCTGGGCCTGCACGGGGTCCCCCATCTTTTCACAAATGGGGATAAACCGCATCAGAATATTGTACAAAAACCAACCCAGCCAAACGCTTTCCCCTTGTCCTTGCGTCCCCACATTACTGAACCCATCGTTCCAGTCCCCGGAACCGATTAAAGGTAAACCGTGTCTGCCGAATCTTAAAGAGCGGCGGATGGCCCGGAGGCAATGCTCATACAGGGATGCTTTTTCTGTTGAAACCTGGGCGGGCCCATATTTTTCCGCCTGATCTTCAGCCAAAGGTTCTCCCACCAAAAAGGGCACAAGTACATGAAGAATTTGGTAATCGCCGGTCTGTTCCAGGTATTCGGCCGTAACATAAGGAAGCCAGAGCAGGTCATCGGAAAATTTGGTGCGAACACCCCTTTCATCCAAGTCGGGATGCCACCAGTGCTGCACATCCCCTTCAATAAACTGGCGAGACCCGTGCAGAAGCAGCTGTTTTCTGGTAATCTCCGGGGAAACATAAAGACAGTTCAAGGCATCCTGCAGCTGATCGCGAAAGCCATAGGCCCCTCCGGCCTGGTAAAAAGCTGACCTGCCCCAGAGGCGGCAGACAATGATCTGGTAGAGAAGCCAGCGATTGATCATCAAATTGAGAGATAAGTCGGGAGTCTCTACCTGGATAGTGCCCAAAATCTTTTCCCAGTAGTCTTTGACTTTGACCAGAGCATCCCTGCAGTTGGGCAAGCTCCTATACTCTCTGACCATCCTTTTGACAGCGCCATATTCAAGCCCCTGTCCCAAAAGGAAAACCAGTTCTTTTTCTTCACCGGGCTGCAATTGCAATTGGACCTGAAGGGCGGCACAAGGATCCAAGGCGAAACCGGTTTTTCCGGAAAGCCCTTCCCTTTGCAAGGCCTCCGGCCGTTTCAGGTCTCCGGCTCCTAAAAACTCTCCCCGATGGCCGGTAAAGGAAGTTATTTTTTCCGAAGAAGCCAGGAAAACCAACCGGCCGGGGAAATCGGCGCTGAACAAGTTCTTGATGAGAAAAATCCCCTTGTCTTCCCGAAACTCCGTGGTCAGATAAGCCTGGGTCAGCTGATCGGAAACTCCTAAGACCGGCCGGATATAATAGGTAAGGCTCAAGCTTCTTTCCCTATCCGAATGATTCTTCAAATTGATCAGACTGATTTTCAAGGAATCCTCCAGGGGAACGAAGCAAGTCAGCTTTTGGCCTAGGCCGTGGCTAACATGCTGAAAGGAAGTATACCCGGCACCATGGCGAATCAGGTAAGCCTCTTTTTCCCGGATGGGTAAGGGGGTGATAGTCCAGACCTCCCCGCTTTTCTCATCCCGCAAGTAAATAACTTCTCCCGGGGGATCGGAAACAGGATCATTGGACCAAGGAGTCAGCTTATTTTCCCGGCTGTTCTCCGCCCAGATGCAGCCGGAGCCGCTCTCTGAAATGAGAAATCCGAATTTTTTATTGGCAATCACATTGATCCAGGGAGCCGGGGTCTGGAGGCCTTCTTTTAATTGAATAATGTACTCCTTCCCATCCCGGCTGAATCCGCCAAAACCGTTAAAGAAAAGGAGCTCAGGAAGGAGCTCTTCCCGGGCAGGATAAGAACAGGGCTCTTCCGGAAAGACCTTTAGCGGAGGATAACTTACCTCTTCCCTCTCTTGATGAACTTGAATCTGCCTTTTGAGGGTCCCCTCGCCTCCCTTTAAAATAATCCGGGCCGCTGTGTAAAAGAGCCTGCAGTCCTCGGAGGGCATAAGCTGGGCATTGCGGAGATGCACTCCTCCCGGTGTATCCAGAAGATACTTGTGGTAACTGCTGGCCACCGTTTCTTCCAACAAATCCTGCAAGGGCTGAAAATACTTGCTCTGATCCTCATTCAAAATAACCAGGTCAACTTCCAGGCCTTTTGTCCTCCAGTATTCGTGAGCCCGGAAGGCTTCTCTGACCAGCTCCACATGCTCTCGCTTGCTGACACTAACCAGGACCAGGGGGAGATCACCGGATATTCCATAAGCCCAAAGGCCCGACTGCCCTTTGGTGTTTTCGGCAATAACCCGGGCATATTTTTTCCGCAAAGGGCTGGGGAAAAAAAGCTGGGACACCATGTCCTGATAAGTACTGATCTCTTCTGCTTGGAAATTGAAAAAATGGGTTCCCACCTGGCTCCGCGTCAAGGCCATTTCTGCTGCCCGCTTCAAAGAAGAACTGCTCCGGTATTTTCTGATGAGCTCTAAGGCCTCCTCCCGGCTGGCAGTCAGTCCCAGCAGATAGGTAACGGAAGCCGATTCCCCCGGTTCAATCCTGACCAGACCCCGCAAAGACATGGCCGGATCAAGGACCGCCCCCACGGTCTTGGTCAGCGGCTTTTTCAGGGCCTGAGGACAAGAAATGTCTTTCCCCCTGCCGATAAAATTGCCCCGGCAGCTTTCATATTGGAAGCTGCCTATTTTTTCTCCTTCTACGAACATGCTGTGGAAAGCCCACAGCCTTTCCTCGTCCTGCCCCCGGGGTCTTCTCATGGCCAATAAGCTCTCCTCTTCCGGAAGCACTTCCGTTTGCACAAACAGCTTGCTAAAAGCGGGATGGGCAAGATCGGCAGCCTGGGCTGCCATTACTGGTTCCAGATAACTGGAAAATTCGATAGTGACCGCTTCAGCATAATGATTGGTAACGGTAACCCGCCTGATTTCCACATCATCCTCGGGGGAAACCATAATTTCCGTGTGAGTATGGAAAAGATCATCGGTGCGGAAATACTCCGCCCTATCCAGAGAAAATACTGCCCGGTAGCCATCAGCCTCCTGTCCGAAAGGATCCAGGGTCGCTGACCAAATCTGATCTTTATTGTTTTTTAAAAAGATATAAAATCCATATTTGCCGTCATAGGCATCTTCCCTCCAACGGGTTACCTGCAGCCCTCCTTTCTTGCTAAAACCCCCTCCTCGATCCGTAACCATCACCAGATACCTGCCATTGGAAAGGAGATGGCAGAAGGGAGGAGCAGCCAGGGGGCGGCTAAAGCTCCTCACCAGCCGGATCTCTTCCCGGATTTTTTCCGGCAGAGGCCGTACCGGCTTTTTTCTCTCCTTGGTAATAATGACTTTTTCCGGAGCTCTCTCTTCCAAAAGAATCTCAGCGGCTTTGACCAGCGGATTGGCATGAAAACGGGACGGCATGATTTGATCATGAAAGTAGTTGTCTAAAGCAACCAAACTCATGCCCAAATGGTGAGCCATGAAGCTCTTCACAATCTTCCCCTTTACTCCGCCGGGCAATCTTTCCGGGGTATAATCAACAGCCTCATACAAACCATATCTGCCTTCCAGACCCTCCGCCAATAAACGGCGGATATTGGCCATGGCGCCTGCCGGGTCAAAAGGAAGAGCCAGCAGACTGGAATAGGGGGAAACCACCATATCTTCAATCAGGCCTCTTTTTAATCCCAGGTCGGGGATGCCAAAGGCTTTATACTGATAGTTGAGGAGCAAGTCGAAGGCATAGTACCCGGATTCTGAAGTGCCCCAGGGTACTCTCCGTTTCTTGCCGTAATTTTTTTGCGCAGTCACCACCGCAGCATAGGTCTGATCCAAGAGGGTATGGTCATAACTCTTCATGATCAAGGGAGGCATCAAGTATTCAAACATGGTTCCGGACCAGGAAACCAAAGCCCTTTGGCCATCGATCAAGGAAAGGGACCGGCCCAGCTTAAACCAATGCTTTTGGGGCACCTCCCGGCGGGCAATAGCCAAGTAACTGGCTAGCCTGGCTTCCGAGGCCAGTAAATCGTAATAAGAATTGGTGAGTTTTTCATCCTCCTTGCTGTAACCAATGGCAAACAAATCTCTCTGCCTGTCATAAAGGGGAGTGAAGTCAATTTGCTCTACCAGATTATTGATCTGATCAACAATTCGGTCCAGAGTGTGGATAAATTCCTTTACGTTTTCTTCTACTCTTTCTATCTCGGCTGCCAGGGCGGAAAGAACACTCCCCTCATTTTCCTCCGACAGGGATGCCAATTGATGGGAAATTTCCCGGTAAGTGCGAAAAAGGTCCGGCAAACGAGCAGTTGTCCAAACCTTTTCCAGCAATAAAGGCAAATTCCCAAAGGCCTTTTGTCCCGCCCCCTCATTGATTACCGCTCGGCAAATATCCCGGGAAGGATAGAAACGGAACAGTTCCTCCCGGAAAGAGGCCACCATACTTTCCAGTTTCTTTTCCCAAGGATCCTCTCCATAAAGAAGGCCAGCCATGCGGTCCAGAAGAGCCTGCCAGTTCTCCAGGGAAAAATCGTCAGTGGCAGATTCAGAGAGAAGCTTTTGCAGAGACTGATTTTTCTCCGCTGTTAGAGCCGCTGTATCCTTGAGGGCCTCCAAGAGCTCAGGTTGAAAAAGGGGCTTGTCTTTGAATTCTTTCAGGCTTTCCTGGGCCGTAATCAAATAGCCGGCATAATTACCGCTATCTACCGTGGAAACGAAAAGAGGCCGTAGGGGCTCCAGAGTCTTGGTGCTGTACCAATTAAAAAGATGCCCCTTCCAGGTTTCCATCCTGGCCATGGTAGCCAGCATTTTTTCTATTCTTTCCACCATGGCCGTGGTGGAAAGATAGCCAAAATCCCGAGCCGCTATGGTGGCAATGAATAAAAAACCTATGTTTGTCGGAGAAGTCCTCCTGGCCACTCCGTTGGGGGGATCTTCCTGGTAATTATCCGGAGGCAGATAGTTGTTTTCCGGACCTGCCAAATCCTCATAATAAGCCCAGATTTTTCTCGCCAACCGCCTCAGGGTCGCCTGATCCTCCGGAGGCAGCTGCACCTTCTTTCTTTCTAGCGGACGGCTGATCCAGTAGGCCAGCACAGGAGCAATTAACCACAAGAATGCCAGCGAATACCCCGCCCAGTGAAGCGGCTGCCGGAAAAAAACCGTTCCTCCCAGCAGGATCAGCCCCAAAAAAGGAGCGGATTGCATCCTTTTGATAAAGCCGAGCAGATGGGTTTTGAGGGTCCGCTCCACATCGGCCGCCGTGACCCACTCCAGCAGATTCCTGCCTGAAACATAAAGCCGATACAGAGTCCTGATCACCGCATCGAAGACTAGCCAGGCCTGGTACGGCAGAAAGGCCAGGATGAATACAGATTGAAGAAAAGTCTGGATCAAGGCCGACAGCAAGCCTGATCCTCTAGCTCCCGGCGAATGAAACTGGGCCAAAATCCAACCGACAGCCTCCAGAATGACGGGAAAAAATATTATCAGGAGAGCCAGCCCCAGCCATACTTCCACTTTCCCCGGCAAGACCCATAAACCCAAAAAAATGAGCAGCAGTAAGGCGGGGGACATCAGACTTCTTCTCATATTGTCAAATATTTTCCATTTGGAAAGAAGGGAAAGGGGATTGTCCTCCCACTGCCCCTGCCCGTTTTTTATCCGCCTCCCGAGCCAGGGCAGCAACTGCCAATCTCCCCGGACCCAGCGATGAAATCTGGTCGAGTAGGCGCTGTAGCTGGCCGGATAACCATCGATCAGCTCAATATCAGTAGCCAGTCCGGTGCGGACATAACTCCCTTCCAAAAGATCGTGACTCAAAATTCTGTTCTCAGGCAGCCGGTTCTTAAGCAAGCGGTTAAACACGGACAGATCATAAATGCCCTTACCGGCAAAGATCCCTTCGCCAAAAAGGTCCTGGTAGATATCGGAAATAGCGGTGGTGTACGGATCCAGGCCTCCCCGCCCGGCAAAAACCTTGGTAAAAAGGGATCGGTTGGCACTTTCCACACCGATGCCGATCCGGGGTTGAATCAGCCCATAACCCTGGCGAACAATACCGGTCTCCTCATCAATGATTCCTTTATTCAAGGGGTGCGATATGGTGCCGATTAATTTCTTCGCAGTATGTAAAGGTAGCTGGGTATCAGCATCCAAGGTTATCACATACTTTATCCGTCCCTGGATTTCCCTAAAGCCCTGGGAGACAACCGTATATGAAGTACTGCCATCTCCCTCCAAGAGACGGTTCAATTCCACCAGAGCACCTCTTTTTCTTTCCCAGCCGACCCAATTACCCTGGGACGGGTTAAATTGCCTACAGCGGTGAAAGAAGAAAAATATTCTTTTCTCCTGGGCATATTTCTCATTGAGCTTCTCCACTCCCGCCAGGCCGGCATCGATTATTTCTTGATCTCCTGGCATTTTTTCAGACTCGGCATCTTTGAAATCCCCAGCCAAAGCAAAATAAAGGTTATCTTCTTTGTTGGCCAGGTAATACACTTCCAGACCTTCCAGCAGTTCTTCTACTCTCTGCACGCTGGGCAGCAGGGTAGGAATTACCACCAGAGTTGCCGCCTGGGGAGGAAGACCATCCCTGTATTCCATCTTGGGCAAAAAGGCCGGCGCCATGGTCCGGGTGAAAAAACGATTGACCAGCAATACAGCCAGCTCACTGGCCGGTAGCAGAAAGACCAGACCTGCCAACAGGCTCCAAAAGATACTTCCCCCTGTTTCCTGAAAGGCATAGATCATCACTGAAACAATGAAAATACTAGTCAGGAAAATAACGGGGAACAAGTAAAAAGCAAAAGGATAATTGTGAAAAGGTGCCCATCTGCCGGCCCTGCCTAAAGCCTCCAGCAGGTCTTTTCTTCCCGGACCAAGAAGATAATAGCCCGCGTGGCTCCTCCGGTTATCGGCAGCAGGAGCTTCCGCCGCCAGATTCAGTGCTTTCCGAGCTACTGCAACTTCAGTTGTACGGCTGAGCCTGGCCAACAAACTAACCTGACGTCGGTAATAATCCCTGGAGGCAAAATCCATGGCAGGATAAACTTCGCTGGGGTCCTGTCTCAAAATCGCATCAACCATGCTCAAAGATTCAAAGATTTCCGTCCAGTCCATGGTAGAAAGAGTCTTGAGGCTGGTGATGGCATTGCCCATGGAAATCTTCCGGGAAGCCTGTTCCTGGTGCTCCTGCTCGATCACTCGATCGATAGGGATTCCCCACTCGGATAATCCCTCTTTCAAATAGGAGAGGGTTTCTGCAGTAGCATCATCATTAAGTTTCCGTAACTCCCCCAGCAGGTGTTCCAGAAAAGACGCGCCGCCTGCCGAAGCTTCAGCAAAGCTTCTCTTCACATAAGCCAGGATCTCTTCCGGTTTCCTGTTTTTCAGTATTTTCACTTTCGCCCATTGGGTTTGGGTTTGGTAAATCCGATCAGACAGATTTCGCAAGTATTCAATCAGAGCAATTCTCGCCATGAGGGATAAAGACCAAATTTCCGCAGTGGATAAAAACCGCCTGCTTTGGTAGGCATTGACAAAACTGATGAGAGTGTCCCCATCCAAGCGTCCATTAGTATGGGATACTAATTCCAGGGCAATGGCATAAACACGTGGATACCCTTGCAAATACCCGCCGGATAAAATTTTCAATTGGGAATATTTATCCTGACTGAAGGTTCCCTTGACCTCTTGTACCTGCTCTTCGATCAAGTAAAAATTATCCAACAACCACTCGGCTGAAGGAGACAGGTCCCGGTTTTCTCTTGATTGTTCACTGAGATTCTTATAGACAAATGTAATCCGGCGGAAGTTTTTTTCCAACCGGCGTAAAAGACATCTGGCTCTTTTAGTTCTTCCGTTTATGGCATGATTAACGGCAATTTCTTTTGCATGAATGATCAGTTTTTCCGGATCTAACAAGACATCGTGCACACTATGGATTTCACGGCTTTCCCGGGCCCAATAGGACCGTAAGCGGAATAGCAAGATAACTATCAGCAAGATCAAGGCAAATATTGGCCAATTGGTCATAACTTCTCTTCATCCTTTTCCCTGCAGCTAAGTTGAAATCCCTTTTTAAAAAAGGAAAGGCATTGCTGCCTTCGCTTCCATTGGAAAAAGACTCGCGAGGAGTACCCCGGAGCCTTTTATCTCCCTAAGTTAATTCTTCCCTTTTCCCGGTAACAATATAATGGAAAAAAAAGGCCCAAAGGCCTTTAGAAAAATAATATACAGGGACTATGGACCCTGTCTGCTAATATCAATGCCCGCTCTTAAGAGTAACTCCCGGCTACAGATCAAACAATTCCCGGTTTCCTCTTCAATTATAATTCCAGCAGGAGTTGGATCACTTCCTGATCCACCGGCACGAAACGATATTCCTCCCAATTAAGGGTCAATCTCTTACCTAGCCTGATGTTTTTTCCCTGCTGTAAATCCTCAGAAACCTGCGAATATCTCTGATCAGATAGAGATGATCCGTTCCCACCCGGAAGCTCAAAAAGCACTTAATCTTCGCCGAGAAAAAATCTTTGTTCTGACCTCCAGATTAATTTCCAACTGAACAGGTATCTTTTCTTCATATGAGCGGCGGGTATAATGATTAAACAGCATTTTAGTAATTCTCTTCTTTTTCTTACCTCTCTCATGATTAGATCTTTGCATCGCGATGATTACAGCAGCAATATGCTTGCAAACTTCATATTGATAAAAAGCGGGACAATTACAATTCGCTCGCGTCAACTTCCCGTCCTCACTTATTTCTAAGAGGAATTGATAAGAAAAAGTTCCCCGGACAACGACCCTGATGGTATCAACACCATCAAAGTCCAGTTCTTCTACCCGCCCTTCAAAATAATAATTTAATCCCTTTGCGTAAGTGGCCCGATCTATGATCCGATTCAGGCCAGTCTCATTGTACTTCATGCATCTTACCCCAAGTATCAGGTGCCTCTACCATACCAGCCGCTGCTTCATTAATCTTATCATGAGGGGATTACCAATTCCAGAATGTGTTAAATCACACTGGGCAGTATAAAAACAACTATTTGGGCAATGCATAAAAAACCACGGAGCCTGAAAACTCCGTGGTTACTATGTTTTTACTGGTGGGCACGGCTGGGATTGAACCAGCGACCTCTTGAATGTGAGTCAAGCGCTCTCCCACTGAGCTACGCGCCCATTGATCATGGTGGACGTGAAGGGACTCGAACCCTCGACCTTCTGAATGCGAACCAGATGCTCTCCCAACTGAGCTACACGCCCGGTTTCTCTCCCTAAATTATAAAACACTTTCTGAACGAAATCAATAAGGGGAATAATGATAGCCGGCAAATCGCGCCACTTGAATATGTTTAAATATTACCGGAACGGCTAAAAACAATCCGAAGAAAAACCAGCCAAAGCCTCCCAACTGCCACCAGACGATAAAAGGCAGTAAAGCAAAACCGGCCAGAGCACCCCAATGGGCCTCCCTGGTCAGGGCCGTCATTAAGGCCATCACCAGCACCAACCAAAAAGCTGCCCAGAATTTTAGCGCCAGCAAAGCTCCCACGGCAGTGGCAATGCCCTTTCCACCTTTAAACCCGAGGAAAACAGTCCAGATGTGGCCAGTGACCACCAGCAAGCCACAAGCTACAATCACAAATGTAGAACCGGTCAGCAGTTTTGCCAGGAGCACCGCCAGGAAACCCTTCATCAGATCTAAAAATATCGTGAGCAAACCTAATCCCAAGCTGATATTGGTGACCACGTTCATCCCGCCCACATTTCCACTGCCGATGCGGCGGATGTCTCTCCCGTAAACGGCTTTGACCAAAATATAAGCCGTCGGCAAAGCTCCCAAAAGATACGCCGTAATTAAAAGAAAAATCGCCCTGGCCATGGTTTTCGCCTCCTCAAGTTTTATCGGATCCGCCACCCCAACTGTTCAAGCGGCTTACTTGGGAAAAGCTATACACAGTTATTATCATATGTACGTTAAATGTGTCTTGTTATTGTTATCATACTTTTTTATTTCGACAAATACAAGGATTTTTCTTCTTTCGGCAAGTGGAAGTTGTTTCTACATATTCCCTTGTCCGAAATTATTGTTCTCGAGATCTTCCCCAAATACTCCCGTTCGGTTATAATAAGAGAAATCTACATCCATCATGGGGGATAAAATTGAAGAAATGGGTATGTAAAGTCTGTGGTTACGAATACGATCCTGCAACTGGTGACCCGGAGAACGATGTGGCGCCGGGAACTGCATTTGAGGATTTGCCAGAGGATTGGGTCTGCCCGGTATGCGGAGCCGGCAAGGACGAATTCGAAGAAATTTAATACACGAAAATAAATAATCAATTTAATTACAGTCCAGGTCCGATGGAGGACCTGCTTTTTTTGCAGATCAAATCCTTTCCCGTGCTCAAAAAATATCACTAAATATCACTTGCAAAAATTTTATAATATCCCCAAAAATAATTTAACTTAATAGGAGGAAATATTTTGACCATGGCGAATAACAATTAGTGAAAAACGCAGCAAAAAAATGGAAAGGTGATGAAAAGTGAGCTCCAAAAAAATCATAGCAACAGACCAAGCCCCGGCGGCTGTTGGGCCTTATTCCCAAGCCGTGCAAATCGGCCGATTTGTCTTTACCTCCGGCCAACTTCCTTTAGATCCGGCCAGCGGGAAAATTGTCGCCGGGGGCATAAAAGAGCAAACGGAGAGAACCCTGGCCAACCTGCAGGCAGTACTGGCTGCTGCCGGGGCCGACCTGGAAGACGTGGTCAAGACCACTTTATACATTAAAAACATGGATGACTTCAGCACAATCAACGAGATCTACGGCAAATATTTTCACGACAAGCTGCCGGCCCGCTCTTGCGTAGAAGCAGCCCGATTGCCCAAAGATGTTTTAATCGAAGTGGAGGCCATAGCGGTTGTGGAGAAATAATGCGGTAAAGGAGGACTATCTTCCATGAGTTTTGTGCGAAACCTGGAGTGCCCAAAATGCCAAGCCAGCTACTCCGCCCATGAGGTACATAATCTGTGCCAATGCGGCGCACCTTTGCTGGTCCGCTATGACTTGGAAAGATTGGGCAAAGCGGTCAAAAAAGAAGATCTGATCGGCCGGCGAGCTGATCTCTGGCGTTACCGGGAATTTTTGCCTCTGGAGAAGGAGGAAAACCTTATCTCCCTGGGAGAAGGCTTTACCCCCAATTTCTACACCGCAAAACTGGGGAGTGAACTGGGATTTAAACATCTTTACATTAAAGATGAAAGTTTCAATCCCACCGGCACTTTCAAAGCCCGGGGAGCCGCTGTTGGTGTCTCTAAAGCAAAAGAGCTGGGCATTCAATCCATTGCCATGCCCACGGCGGGCAATGCCGGAGGTGCCTGGTCTGCCTACAGCGCCAAGGCGGGAATCAAACCTATTGTCGCCATGCCCGTTGATGCCCCGGATCTGGCCAAGAAAGAATGCATTATATACGGAGCCCGGACTTATTTGGTAAAAGGCCTCATCTCTGATGCAGGAAAAATAATTGCGCAGGGAGTAAAAAAACACGGTTGGTTTGATGCTTCCACTCTCAAAGAACCCTACCGCATTGAAGGGAAAAAAACCATGGGCCTGGAGATTGCCGAACAGTTCAACTGGGAACTGCCTGATGCCATCCTTTATCCCACCGGCGGTGGTGTAGGCATTATCGGCATCTGGAAAGCATTGCAGGAATTACAGGCCATCGGCTGGATCAGCGGCCCGCTGCCCAAGATGATCTCCGTCCAGGCGGAGGGTTGCTCTCCTATTGTGAAAGCATTTCAAGAAGGCAAAAAGGAATCAGAATTCTTTGAAGGGGCCCAGACTCTTGCCGGCGGCATCAGGGTACCGAAAGCTCTCGGTGACTTCCTGGTGCTGGAGGCCATTTATGAAAGCAAAGGCACTGCCATCAGTGTCACTGATGAAGAAATCAAAAATGCGGTCAAACAGGTGGCCCGGACCGAGGGATTATTCATCTGTCCGGAAGGAGCTGCCGCCGTTGCCGCCTCCCACAAGCTTCTGCGCGAAGGTTTTCTTAAACCGGAAGAAAAGGTGGTTATCTTAAATACCGGCAGCGGTTTGAAATACCCGGAACTGGTTGAGGTGGAGCTGCCTGTGTTGGAAAAAGGCGCGGAAATATAGGCTTTAATGGATATTGCATGGATGCTATGAAGTTTTTCTAGCATCCATGTCTTGTCTTTTCTATTCTTCCGGGCTTTATACAGGATACAGAGATTAAAGCCCGATCAGGAGCTTTTGCTGCCGAGCACAACCTTATTGGAGGTGAGGCCGGGGATTTGAGAGAAGGGTTTAGTGATCAAGTCTCCCCTTGGTCCAGTTCTCAGGCAACAAAAAAGTAAAGGAGTGAAGCACGGTGAAATTGCCACAGAAGTTGGCAATAGGTTTTGCTCTCGGTGTTGTCGCCGGTCTGATTTTCCAGTTTACCGGATGGAATGCCAAGATATTGCAACCTTTCGGTGATTTGTTCATCCGCCTGATCCGGATGGTAGTGGTTCCCCTGGTGGTATCATCCCTGATTGCCGGTGCGGCCAGTATGGGAGACACCGCCAAATTTGGCCGGGTAGCCGTCAAAATTCTCATCTTTTACTTTTTCACCACCGCAGTGGCTGTTGCCCTCGGTTTAGTGGCGGCAAATGTTCTTCATCCGGGTTCCGGTATTGACCTAATCCCGGAAGGCTTAGAAGCCAAAGAAGTGGTGGCTCCTACTTTATCTCAGACCCTATTGAACATTATCCCTATCAATCCGGTTGAAGCCATGTCAAAAGGTGAACTTCTGCCCATGATCTTTTTCGCAATCATCTTCGGTTTTGCTCTTAGCTCCTTGGGTGAAGCAGGACGTCCTTTGGTAAAGCTCTTCGAGACCGTCATGAATGTAATGATCAAGGTAACCGGCTATGTGATGGAATATGCACCGTACGGTATTTTCGCCCTGATTGCGGTGACCGTGGGAGTACACGGTCCTAAAGTATTACTGCCCCTGATCAAATTGATCGGCGTCATGTACCTGGTAGCCTTCCTCCACATTCTCATCGTTTATACGCCCTTTATTACCCTGGTCGGCAAGATGAATCCCTGGCGCTTTTTCCGGGGAGTGGGTGAACCCTTGCTGGTAGCTTTTACCACCTGTGCCAGCGCCGCCGCCCTTCCCTTAAATATACGGGCAGTGGAAAAGCTGGGAGTACCCAAATCCATCAGCAGTTTTACTATTCCCTTAGGCAACACCGTCAATATGGACGGAGCAGCAATGTACCTGGGAATAGCCGCCATCTTCATCTCGGAAGTATTCGGCATTCCCCTGGACTTCAATCAACAGCTGACCATTGTCATAATGGCCATTTTGGCCTCCATCGGTTCTGTGGGGGTACCTGGTGCCGCTTTGATTGTCATGACCATGGTCTTTACCACCGTTGGGCTGCCCATGGAAGGAATTGCCCTGGTGGCCGGTGTGGACAGAATCCTGGATATGGCCAGAACATCTTTGAATATCCTGGGTGATGCAGTGGGTGCAGTTGTGGTTTCTCAATCGGAAGGAGAGTTAGCAGCGCCGGACACCTCAGTTGCAGGATAAACCGGGAGTAAATTGTGACAAGGCTGGCTTGGCCAGCCTTATTTTTTTGCAAGTTCTCTAAAAATAATTTAATAAAATATATTTTTGGTGTATAATACTACATGACTAAAATTCGACAGTAATGGGGGTTCACCATGTCCATAAGATCTGTGCATCCTGCACTGGAACCGCTGAAACCAATAGCTCAGGGTATTGCTGCCACTTTCGGGAAAAATTGCGAAGTGGTTCTCCATGACCTGAAAGACCCGTCCAGTTCTCTGATCTTTAAAGCCGGTACAGTAACCAACCGAGACATCGGCGCTCCCATCACCAATCTGGTTTTGGAAGCTCTCCGGCGCCACGGTGATGAAACCGAAGACTTGATCGGCTACCGCAACCGAACCAAGGATGGGAAAACATTAAAGTCTTCAACCATTTTCATTCGGGATCATAACAAGAAAATTGTCGGCTGCATGTGTATCAATTTTGACTTAACTGAGTTTAATGTGATCCAGAGCATCATGGATGAATTTTGCCAGCTGAAAGACCTGGCCGAAGCCGGTTATAACCGCACCGAGGAACAATTCGCCAAAGACATCAATGAAGTGGTGGATGCAGTTGTGGAAAGCGTCCTCCAGGAATTTGGCAAACCGGTGCCGGTGATGACCAAAGAGGAAAAAGTAAAAGTGGTGGAAATGCTGGATGACCGGGGCATTTTCCTGGTAAAAGGAGCAGTGGATGTGGTAGCCCTGGCCCTGGCAGTATCCAAATATACTGTCTACAACTATTTGGAAGAAGCAAGGGCCCTTAAAGGTAACCGGCGTACCACCCTCTAACCGGACAAATCTTATTTCCTCCCGGCAAATGATAAGATTACTATTTATTGATGAAACATAATTTATTTTCATAAAGCGGACGGCTATATCCATGAAAAACATCTTTCTTACCGGCAAAAAACAAGTGGGAAAAAGCACTTTGATTAACAGGGCTTTAAAGAATTTCTCCCTCAGGACCTATGGCTTTCGTACCATGCCTTATTTTCAACAGGAAGCACTCACCGGCTTCCTCATGGAAAGCCTGCAGCCGGCCATTACTTATCCAAAAAAGCCCTTTATCAGCAGGAAGTTGGAAGACGGAAGCTGGATCTCCTATCCTCAGACTTTTGAGGAATTTGGAACCAGCATTCTTTTGGATTGTTTAGAATCCAAACCGGACTTGATTCTCATGGATGAATTGGGTTTCCTGGAAAATGATGCTCCCCTTTTCCAAGAAACAGTACTTAAATGTCTATCCTCAAAACTTCCCGTTCTGGGGGTAATCAAGACCGTTTCCACTCCTTTTTTAGATGCCATTCGGGCAAGAGATGATCTTCTCATCCTCCCTGTTGATCCTGCCAATCGGGAAAGCAGATATCCCCAACTGGTCCAAATCCTGCAGAAGCTGCTGGCCTGAAAACAGGAAGTGGGTCTGCTTTTCCAACATAAAAAAGGGATCACATCACTAAGGATGAGATCCGTATCTTATTCCTAACCGGATTAAGGGCCGCTGATTGATCCCGCCGCTTTGGTTCTATTTATAACCGGAACTAATTCATCTTCTCGACAATCTCCCCCAGCGCTGCCACCGCCCGATCAATATCCTCATCAGTATTAAAACGACCCGGGCTGAACCTGACGGCCCCTTCGGCAAATGTCCCCAGATCAACATGCACCAAAGGAGCACAGTGCAGGCCGGTCCGCACTGCGATACCATAATCGCCGTCAAGAATGTCGCCCACATCCTGGGAGGAAAGCCCTTGTACCGTACAAGTAAGTACCGGTACACTAAGCTCAGTGGGCGGGGGACTGTGAAGGACTACTCCCTTTAAAGAACTGAGCCCCTCATGGAGGCGCCGGACCAAAGCCAGCTCCCGCCGCATCTTCCCGGGTTCCTGATGTTTTTCCAAGTAATCCAGCCCCGCCGCCAGCCCCATCACACCCAGAAGATTTAAGGTGCCTGCTTCCAGCCGATAAGGGAAGTCTTGGGTGTGAATGAGACTGCTGGAATCAACGCCGGTCCCGCCGAAGCGGGTTGTCTTTACATTGAGTTCGGGAGAAAGAACCAAGCCGCCAATGCCGCTTGGCCCGTAAAGGGCTTTGTGACCTGTAAAAGCCACGGCCCCTACGCCCCAAGCTTCCATCTGAATGGGAATGTATCCTGCACTCTGGGCCGCATCCACTAATAAGGGCACCCGGCGGCTTCGGCAGAGGGCGGCTATTTCCGCTATCGGCTGGACGGTGCCGAGGACGTTGGAGGCGTGATTGACGATGACCAGGCTGGTGTTGGCTTTGATCGCTTTCTCGATATCCTCAGGGTTGACACGCCCTTCTTGGTTGAAGCCCACCAGATCGTATTCAATCCAGCCTCGTTCTTTGAGGTGATGGAGGGGCCGAAGAACGGAGTTATGTTCCAGCCGGGTGGCCACCACATGATCGCCCGGATTGACCAGCCCCAAAATAGCCAGGTTCAGTGCATCTGTGGCGTTAGCCGCAAAAATGACCCTTTCCGGGTCGGAAGCACCAAAGAAGCGGGCCAGCTTTTTTCTGGTTTGATAAACCAGCTCGGCCGCTTCCGTTGCCAAGTCATAACTGCCCCGGCCGGGGGAGACCCCCAGCCGGGCATAGGTGTCTATCATCTGCTGCAGCACTTCCCGCGGTTTGGGAAAAGATGTGGCCGCATTGTCCAGGTAAATCATTTCCCTTTCCACAGCATCACTTCCTACATGCAGGTCTTTGGATTCGGTAAGCCGGCAATACGACGTGCTCCATTTTTTATTCCCCCGGGGAAGAGTTTCTCAATGGTGAGCATGCTCATGGAGGTGCCCTCTGTCAGTTGCCGGTTTAATGGCGCCCGGCCGTTTTCATAGTAGAATTTCCGCAGGAAACCAATGACCAGCCAGTGGTCTTCGGTAAGAGCGTCCAGGCCGCTTTCTTGCGCTAAAGCTTGGGCGATCTCTTCGCTCCAGTCATCAGGCTGCCAAAGGAAGCCTTCCTGGTCAAAGAGAATCTTCCGACCGGCAATCTGGCGATAGTGGTAGACGGGGCTGCCTCCTTCGGTCTTTTCCATGCCGGTGGTCACTTTTTTCTCACCCATCTCATGCTTTTTGGGCTAATGCTTCTTTGATCTTCTCCGGTGTGGCCGGCAGGTGGCAGATCCATACTCCCACGGCGTCTTTGATGGCGCTGATGATGGCCGGGGCGGTGGGAACCATGGTCACTTCGCCGATGCCCGTGGATCCTTTGGTGCCTCGCACTCTCGGTGTTTCTCTGATGATGTGTTCCATTTCAAAGGAGCTGTCGATCCTGGGGAATTTGAATGTGACCCAGTCTTTGGTCTGCCCGGCGATGTATTCTTCGCGTAAGGCAAAGCCGGCCCCCATGTCCGCTCCTCCTTCCAGTTGGCCTTCGAAGTTTAAGGGATGAATCACCGGTCCCGCATCTACGGAGGTGGTCATTTTCACAATCCTGACTTGGCCGGTTTTGATGTTCACGTCCACTTCGGCCATTTGGAGGGCATGGACTTGGGATTCAAAGGAAGGACCTAGACCGGTTTCGGGGTCAAAGGGACCGCTTTCCAATGTGGTCTTGATCCCGGTATAGCGGGTGGGGCGTCCGGCCGCCTTTAATTCTTGGTAATTGGTTGCTCCCGCTTCCTTCATGGCCTGCTTGAGTTTTTCCAGGGCATCCACTACTGCTCCGCCCACCATGTAGGTGATGCGGCTGGCAGAGGAGGGCCCGGTGGCCGTGGTGAAATCCGTATTCCTGGTGGATAAGCGGATCTTGTCCAAAGGCAGTCCCATGATGTCTGCAGCCAGTTGGGTGAACATGGATTCGTTTCCTTCACCCGGATCGGCGGCAGCTGCATATATGGTAATGCCGTCGTCAGGATCCAGTTCCACTATGGCAATACCCCGGTCGCCTGCTCCGCCGATGCCAAATGCTCCTGCAGACAGGCCCACTCCCCGCCGCCAATCTCCTCCCTGGTACTCACGGGCTTCACGGCGGGCTCGTTCGTAATGGGGACGCATGGCTTCACAGACTTCGGGAAAAGGCCACTGTTCGACAACGCTGCCGGTGGATTTGCTCTGACCCGGTTTGAGGGAGTTCATTATACGAAATTCCAGGGGGTCGATTCCCATCTTGTCTGCCAGCATGTTCACGGCACATTCCAGGGCAAAGTGAGCTTGTGGCGGCCCTGCTCCCCGGGCGGCTGAGCCCCAGGGGTTGTTGGTGTAGACTACTTGACCGAAGGCATGAACGTTGGGGATGTGATATGAGCCTGACAGCATTTGTAAGGCCCGGTGAAGAATGATGCCTCCTAGGGAAGCATAGGCTCCTTTGTCTACGAGTATGTCCATCTTGAGGGCGGTCAGGTGCCCTTTTTCGTCCGCTCCCAAGGATACTTGCATGTCAAAGGGATGGCGCTTGGGAGTGATCAGCATGGATTCGGTCAGGCCGGGAACATAGCGGACCGGCCGTTTGAAGTGCAGGGCAGCGGCGGCGGCGATTCCTTCGGAGGTGATGTCGAGTTTGATGCCGAATTGTCCGCCTGAGTAGGCTTCTTCGTAGCGCATATTTTCCCAGCCCAGGGCTTCTTGGAGCATGGCCATATGTTTGTGAATGTTGATGCTGCGGCCGATGACCACCAGCTGGGCGTCGTCGCCTTCCCCTTCAAAGTATGCTACGCAGGCTTCCGTTTCCAGCGGAGCCTGGTGGTTGATCTGGGTGGTAAAACGGTTGGTCACCACTGCCGCTGATTCGGCCAGGGCTTTTTCGGCATCGCCCTTGATTTGGGGTTGGGTGTACATTAGGTTGGGGCCATCGTGAATCTGGATCGCTCCTTCGGCCATGGCTTCTTGCGGTGAGTGTAAAGGGGGAAGGAGCTCGTATTCCACTTTGACCGCCTGCGCTGCGGCCGCCGCTTGTTCTCTGGTTTGTGCGGCCACAACGGCTACCGGGTCACCGATGTAGCGAACTTTGTCTTCGCAAAGGACGGGACGGTCGGGTATATTGCCGTATTTCAGGCGGTTGGTGCCTTTGATGTCTTTTGCCGTCATCACGCCGACCACACCGGGCATTTGTTCTGCTGCCGAGCTGTCGATCTTTTTGATGATGGCGTGGGGATGCGGGCTGAGTACGGCGGCCAGTTCCAGGGCGCCGGGGACAATGTAGTCACCGGTGTATTGGGCCGTGCCGCAGGCCATGGCCAGTCCCGAGGGGCGTGGATGGGAGACGCCCAATTTGGGTCCATTTGGATCAGGACGCACCTCCGACGGCGTGATCTCGCCTCTTAAGAAGCGGCCGGCTAGTTTCACAGCGTCGATGATCTTCACGTAGCCCGTGCAGCGGCATAGATTGTGCCGCAGGGCTTTTTTGATTTCTTCCGTGCTCGGATTCGGGTTTTCATCCAGTAAGGCTTTGGCGGCCATGATCATGCCAGGGGTACAAAAACCGCACTGGATGGCACCGGCCAGGACAAATGCTTCTTGGATTAAATGTGGGTTTTCCGGTGTGCCCAGGCCTTCAATGGTGATAATTTCGGCGCCATCGAGTTTGGCTACTTTGAGCAGGCATGAGCGCATAGCTTTTCCGTTGACGATCACTGTACAGGCACCGCATTGGCCGGCTTTGTCGCAGGCTTGCTTGGCCCCGGTCAGGTGTAAGTGTTCCCGGAGAAAATCAAGCAGGGTCAGCTCCGGGGAGGCCACTACCTGGCGGGTGAGACCGTTGATTTTGAGATGGACTTTCTGCAAAAATAATCACCCCTTTTTTGTTTATCTTAGAAACCCATCAGCCATAGTTTGCCTTGATACTTATTGAAAGCGAAATAACCGGATGAAACTAGCCTTAACCCCTATTTTTTAATTAAACAGCATCATCCCAAAACAAAGCTAGGGAGGGACTGTTGAATACCATGAAATTTCATCTTTTTATAGTACAATCAGGCAAAAAGTTTGGGATGAGTATGCCTCAGTTTATTTGCCGGGACGAATAGCGGGGCTAAATCCAACAGTCCCTCCCTCTATCAATGGATAAAGACTTCTATATATAAATTTTATCTCCTTTTAACAAATCAGATCCTTTCCAGCTTCCCTTGCCACATGCATTCCATAAATTTGAGGCTTTCTTCCTCACTCATGGCTCTGGGATTTCTCACCCGATAATATTTCTTGACCAGGTCGTCGGCCATGGCGGGGATCTCATTTTCCTCCACACCCAAATCCTTGAGATTATTGGGGATGTTTACCTTGCCTAGCAGATCGTAAAACTTTTCAATGACTTTCATGGCCACTTGATCATCTGATCCCTGAATGGCGGGATCGATAAGGGGAGCAAAGCGGAGAAGGATATCCTTGATATAATCATAATTGTACGCCAGGGTGTAAGGCAGCGCCACTCCGCAACCAATCCCATGGGGTAAACCCTTGCCTATGGTCAAAATATAGGAACAACTGTGGGCATAAAGACCTCCCCCTTGCGTATAGGACATCATGCCAAAAACAGAGGCAAAAGACATGTAATATCTGGCTTCCAGGTCGTTACCATCCGCACAGGCTCTTTGGAGATATTGAAAAACATACTGGACGCATTTGCTGGTAAAAGCGTCGGAAAAAGGACTGGGCTTGCCGATAAAACCTTCCACCCCATGAGAAAGGGCGTCCAAGCCGGTGGCAGCCGTGACCCGCGGAGGCATAGTTGCAGTCATGAGCGGATCAACCAAGGCAATTGTTGGGTAGCAATAAGGTGAAGAAATAAACAGCTTTTTATCGCCCTTGCTGGTCACTACAAAGGGGCTCACTTCACTGCCCGTGCCAGAGGTGGTGGGCACTAAGATGCAAGGCAGAACATCATTAGTAATCGGGGCACCCTGGATATACTCAGAAATATCCGCCGGGTTTGTAGCCGCTATGGCCGTGGTTTTCGCCATATCCATGGGGCTTCCTCCCCCCAGCCCGACGACAAGAGCATATTTTTCCTGCCGGACTATCTCTTGAATCTTTTGCGCTGTTTCAATATGAGGCTCCGCTTCCACTTCATCAAAAATGGTTACCTCAAAACCGGCCTGCTCAAGAGAATTAACGACAATCAAATGCAAGCCCAGATTCACTATATTTTTGTCAGTAACGAGAATTACTTTTCCCTGGCCGAACTTGGCAGCCTCTTCTCCAATTTTCTCAGCCAAACCAAAACCGATAGCCACCTTCCCTAGGGGCTTGGTACCGGCAGTTTGAAAAACTGCCACGTCTTTTAATCCATTTGGAATAGACTCCTTTAAACTGGCATAATTCATTATACCGCCTCCCATGTTTTCCAATCGATAAAGTTCTCCAACCCAAGTTTCCGCAATTTTTCAAGGGTGGGCACTCCCTCTTGGTTCCAGCCGCGATACCGATAATATTCTTCCAGCTGTAATTCCAAATTGGGCACTGTATCTGCGGAACCACCTTCTCCTCGCGGTTCTTTTAGGATCCTCTCCGGCAATGTATCGTCCTTCCTGGTAATCCCTAAAGCATTATTATACCAGCGCTTTAAGGTGAAGATCCTCTCACCGGTCTGCATGAACTCATCAAAATTCACATCCCAGCCGGTGATCAAGTTCAGCCAATTAATCAATTCTTCGATTTTTACCCCCACGATAAGGGCAAACTTGCATATTTTCAGCGAATCGGCCATGCTCATCAAATTTTGAAATTTAGCCGTCAGCTCTCCTTTTTCCCGATCAAGGGTGCGATCATGGGTTGTAGCATACCCCAGCTCAGGCATGGAAGCAGACCTCTCCCATGGATAGGTAAAACTGGATAAATGGCAGGCACCCCGATTGGAGGTCGCATATCCCACGGCCAAGCCCTTGAAACAACGGGGATCGTGGGCAGGAAGTTCCATACCCTTGGCATGAATGGCGTACTTTTCAGCTCCTCGGCCTATCATTTCCGCAGCTTTTTTAACCCCCAGGCCCAGGATTGCACCAAATCCTTTCTTATGGGCAATTTCCTTAATCAATGCAATTAAAGTCTCTTCTTCGCCCCAAACCAGTTTGCGGCCCGTTTCTTTTTCCGTAATAATGCCTTCCTCAAAAAGCTCCAGGGCAAAAGCAATGGCTCCGCCTACTGAAATAGTATCCAGCCCATATCGATTGCACAATTCATTGGCCTTAGCTATGACCTCCAAATCGTCAATCAAGCAGGCACTGCCCAACATGGCCACTGTTTCATATTCAGGACCGCCGCCATGATAGCCGTTGAATTTTACAATCCGCCCGCAGCCTATAGGGCAGGCGAAACAGCTATAATTCTTCTCTAAAATGGTTTCTGCCATCTTTTGGCCGGAGACATTCTTTACTTGGGGGGTCCAGGAACCGAGCTTCCAGTTCTTAATGGGAATATCACCAAATTTTTCTGCCGTCTCCATACCCCCGGCCGTTCCATAGAGATGCAGTCCCATCCCCGCTTCTTTAAGTTGTTTTGTCTTCTCTCTAATTGAGCCCAATAATTCCTCTTGACGATAGATATTGACGGGACGGGAACCACCAACGGCTATAGCCTTCAAATTTTTTGATCCCATCACCGCACCCAGACCGCCCCGGCCGGCTGTTCTTGCCACCATGCCGTCATGAAAAATACCGGCCAGAGGCACCAGATTTTCCCCGGCTGGCCCAATACACGAGACGGTCACCTTTTTCCCTATTTCCTCGACTATTCTTGCCTCGGTGGTATAAGTATCCAATCCCCAGAGATGTCTGGCATCAGAAAAAGAGATTTCGCCGTCAATTACGGAAATATAGACGGGTTCTTCCGCACGTCCAACGATGATCAGACCATCAAAACCCGCTCTTTTGAGCCTGTAACCAAAGGTTCCCCCGGCATCGCTTTCACCGAAAATACCGGTCAGAGGCGACCTGAAAATAATGTGGTGCCTTCCGGAGGTGGGCACACCACTGCCCATGTAAGGCCCGGTCATGTAAATCAAAGGATTGTCCGGGCTGAGGGGCTTAGTATCAACCCGGCTGTATTTCATCAAATAATAAGTGCCCAATCCCGAACCACCGATATACTTCCTGACAATGCTTTCGTCCAGCTCTATTCTCTCAACTGATCTGGATGCCAAATCAATTAACGCCACAACTCCCTGATATCCGTTCATAGCTTATCCTCTCCTTGATCAAACCATTGCAAACTCCAACTTACAGCCAGCAAATCATGGATAATCAAGAAAACCCGTATCTACCTCCCTCCTGGAATTATTTTGGCAAAAGACTTAACCGCCGATGATGGGTGGTGTGATAATAACAGTGGCGCTGGGAGCGACAAGTTCGGTCAGATCGGCCTTCTTGAATCCGCCCCGGTCCTGGCCGATAAAGATTGCTGCTTCTTTCAGTTGTTGAGAAAAATCCGGACCATGAATTTCTCCCAATCGGTGCAACAAATTTTTCAAAGTAGCATCTTCTTCGATCTGAACGGTCTCTTCAGCAGTACCTGCCAATTCTGCATAAATACCATGGTACTTAATGACCAATTCCATGCAAATGCCTGTCCTCCTTATGCACAGGGAGTAAAGCTGCAAGTATTAAGACACGCCCTCTCTTTCCTTGGGAAGGCTATTTAATTCCAACACATAGCTGCGCAAGTCCTCCGCCGACAATCCGGCAATCCCCAGTTTGAATAAATTGTAGCCGCTCTCCAGATAACTTGTACCATGTAACTGTGAGGACAACTTGACACAGAGTTCCAACAGAGGAGTATGGATGCCTGCCTGTTGTGCCAACAACATGGTTGGCACAGCCAAATAGGGGATGTCCTCAGTGAGATAGCGGCTTTGAACACTATGCCCGATAATATTTTTGTAAGGGCTTTCATCGCTATTCACATAAGCGTAAATGCTGTCAGTGTCATTGGCTCCGTAATACATTTTCAGCTGATCTAAGGTAGACATCAGGTTCAGAGAATAATACTTTCCGAGAGCCAGCCTTTCCTGATCCATCTTGTGCATCTGCTGGGAAATTAAGGGGGTAATACCGTCCAGATAATGCCTAAATTCCTCCGGACGTTTTTCAATCTCCCCGTAGTTCAAGAGAACCGGTAAGGGATGCAGGATCATGTTGAAATTATCCAGACTGGTTTCCAGCACATTATCTGCCGGCAGATAAATATTCGCGATGTCATTCATGATATCAACTATGGCCCCGTTTTCGTCGGCAGGCATAGTGGCTAACTTCAGTTTTTTCTTTTGTTTATGAACCATGACCGTCTTGTAATTGGTAATACGACAGGCAAAAGGCAAAGAAGCCGTTTCGGAAATAGTGATTTTCCTGCTGATCCCGCTATCTAAAAGCATTTTCTTTAACAGCAGGCTGCCATAATTGCCCGGTATGATCACCACCCTTTGCCCATCCTTTAAATGGGGGAGGAGTTTGCGAAAGACCGGTTCGTGGGCAAAAGCGGGCAAAACCACAAGAATAACATCAGCGCCGGCAACTGCAACTTTCATATCATTCGTCAAACAATTTATCCTGCCCCTGCTCTGGATATCCCCTTGGACAATAATCTCCTTTTCTTCGCTTAACCTGGTTATTTCTTTCGTAAACTCCAATCCCTCGAAAATGTTTACTGAATAGCCTTTGGCAGCTATCTGACCGGCCAGGGCCATACCACCATTACCACAGCCAAGGACGGCAAATCGATATAGAGTTCCCACCGCTGCACCACCTCTGGAACAGATGAATTGTCGCCAAATTAAGAATATACTTTCGTTCCCTTTTTTTCATTGTTCTTATTAAACGAAATTCCATAAAATTCTTCATGTTTTTTAGATTGGCAAAACAAATAATATCGAGGCGCAACCAGGCAATCCTTTCCACTACATATCCAAAATTAAGCTCGGCAACCACAAGGAAACCCAGGGAACATATGTAGTGATAATTACAGTGGGGATATAGGCAAAAACAATGATAATTATGGAAGGCACCAGTATTTCTTGGGTCTTCACATTGACAATTCTCGAAGAAAAGTAGAGAAACGGCGCCGTAGGAGGTGTAACATTGCCCATACCAAGGTTTACACCGAGAATTGCTGCCATTTGGTAAGGGCTAACGTCAAGACCTATGGCTATGGGAACAAGAATAGGCGCACAAAGAAGAGTGCCGCTAACATCATCCATAATCATCCCGATGATGACGAGGAAAATATTGATTAGCAGCAGAATGACGTATCTATTCTCGGAGATGGAGAGCAAAGCATTAAGAATGAGGTCAGGTACCCTTTCTTGAACAAGAATGCGGCTTAATACCATAATCACGGCCAGCATTACCATGATCACACCCGTTGTCACAGCCGTGTCCAGAAATACTCCCTTTAATTCTCTTAGTTTAACGGCACGATAAATGTAGACGCTGACAATAACCGCATAGACACAGGCTACACCGGCCGCTTCCGTGGGGGTCATCAGGCCGCCATAGATACCGCCCAATACTAAAATAGGCATGAATAATGCCGGGATGGCCCGGACCGTAGACTGTCTCATATTAACCAACCATTCTTCTTTAGTCACCTTCTCCGTGACAACAATTTCCTCATTGTTCCGACACAGTACCCAACCGACTATGGCAATCAAAATAGTCAAGATAATGCCGGGGATCACAGTGGCCAAAAAGCAGGCGAGTACGGAAAGATTTCCCGCCCAGGCGAACAAAATCTGAATAGCGCTGGGAGGAATCAGCATTCCAATCGGGGCAGCACAGCAAAGAACAGCAGCGCAAACCCCCATGGGATATTTTCTTTCCCTCATTTTAGGCGTCAAGATAGATCCAATACAGGACAGAGTCGCTGCGCCACTCCCGCAAATAGATCCAAAAACAGCACAACTAACGGAAGCCACTATGCATAAAGACCCTTTGATGCGGCCGGTAAAATTCTCCACAAAGCCTACCAAAACGCTGCCAATACCGCCCTTTTCCATGATGCCTCCCACCAGAATGAACAGCGGTATGGCCAGGAGAACCACACTGACTAAATTTCCATACATCGTAGTAAAAATAGGAGTTGCGCTCAAGCCTTTTAAAAAAGCAAAGTAAATAACTGTAGCACCAAATGCAAATACAACTGGAACCCCCAAAATAATCAAAAGGACTAATATGGCAAATCCGATTAGTACCTCCATCCGCTGGGTCAATCCCCCTTTTGATTATCAGTCTCTTTGCGCTGAAGGACTCGAATAAAATGGTAAATAGAGTAAAAGCCCATCAAAACAAAGCCGATAAACATGGTAACTTTAGAAATAATTAACGGTATTTTGAGACCCGTGGACTTTCCGCCCAGTTTATAGGACCATATGGTATATTTATAGCCCCAAACAACAAAAACGCAAATAACTGCAATGCTGATGAGCAAGGCGATGGCATTAATTACCTTGCGCTTTCTATGATCGGTCACAAAGGTATCTAATAAATCAGCGGTAATATGGGTATTGGTATAACTGCCCACAATACCCCCCACCCAATAAAGCCACATGGCAAGAACGGCCAAAATTTCTTCCTCACCAATAAAATTAATATGGAGGATATAGCGCATGATTACTCCGATGGTAACAATCGTGGCCACCAGAATACTGGTAATGATCAAGATGGCGTTTTCCAGAGATAAAAGAGCCTTCCACCATCTTTTTTGTTCCAAGGAGGTAATCTGCCACATGATCTCACCCCCTCCAGCAGAGTATTGAATGGTCCGGAGAAAAAAAGCAGGCACAATTTGTCCGCAAAGCAGCTTTTCTGCTGCTTTGCGGACAATTGCAACCCGCAATGATAATTGTTATTTACCGAGAAGCAGGTTATACAACTCCTCGCCAAGAGCATCCTTGTACTTGGGCCACACTGTTTCTTCGAAATGCTTTTTCATGTTATCCAGTTCTTCATCTGTAGGAATGTAGATTTCTATGCCCATGGCGGCCATATCTTCCATCGCTTGATCATCCAGCTGCTCACGAGCTGTGGCTACAGCCAGAGCTTCCTCCTGGAAGACCTGGGTCATGATCTGCTGATATTCTTGCGGCAGGCTGTTCCAGGTATCTGCATTAATGATTACCCCGATCAGTTCCATAAAGTAGCGGGCATCGACGAAATAATTGATCACATCGCGGAAGTTCAGGTAGTTCACATATGCGGAACCTCCAACCCAACCGTCGCAAACACCGGTCTGCAGTGCGGGATAAAGATCCGCATAAGGAATGGTAGTTGTATTGTAGCCCATAGCTTGCGCTGCCCAGACATAGGAGTCAATGGCAGCAGCTCTGATCAAAAGACTTTTATGGCTGGGGTCTGTATAATCCATGGGATTCTGAATAGGCTTTACGGAGCCAACACCCATATAGCCGTCAAAATAAAGAGCCAAAACGTGCACACCTTTTTCTGCCTGAATCTTGAGCAGCTGATCAAAAAATACCGACCCGGGGAAGAAAACTTCTTTTGCTTCTTCGTAGGTGGTGGTCAGATAAGGAATAGTAAGCATTTCCACGCGGGTATCGTGGGTAGAGGGAATGGTGATGCATGCCATATCAATACTGCCGGCTATCACTTCATCATATACTTGGGTGTAATCGCCCAATTGGTTGGACGGATAAATATCGAGATTGACATGGCCATCCGTTTTTTCTTTGATAGCTTCCGCCGCCCGCACCAGAGACTGCACGTCGTTATGCTCATAGGACTCCTGAGCAGCAATTCTTAAATTATAGACTTTTCCGGTTTCTGCTGCGGGTTCCTCATCTTGTGTTTGAGTTCCGGATTCACCACCGCATCCTGCAAGAACAAATACCGACAGCATAGCAATAAGAAACAGCACCAATAATTTTCTCACCTGAAGGCCCTCCCTTTTTTCATTCTATGAGACAAGCAATGTTTTCAGTAACCGAAACTTTCTGGAAACTTACGCAAAACTTGCTCTTCCACCCCCCTTGCTTATGGGATATATTTTTTAAACCATGACAATAAGACTTATAAAACCATCCAGATACTAGCGCTTTTAAAAAAAACTCAGACAGCGGCCGGACTGCCGATCAGCTTCCCCGCCTCCATCTAATTGGCCCTAATCGGCCGGCACATCCCATATGTTAACTGCACTTTCTGCAAATCGGCCACACCTGCTTCGATAACCTTTTGATAGCAAATTGCCGCTATCGCCACATCCAAACATCCCATACCAATCAGGCTGGCGACAATTCGCTCCTCCTCGGATTCCCTGCCGGCAACTTTGCCGCTGATCACATCTCCGATTTCTCCAACGATACTTTCTTTAGTCAGCCTGCCATCTTGGAAGTATTTGAGAAACTCTCCCCGGTGCAAATTCTGGTCAAGATGGTCAACATACAGTTTTGATTGAAATACCAGTGTTTCATCAAGTTCTTGATAAGAACCTTTGGCAGATACAAAGGCGCCGGGCTTAACCCATTTTTCTTTGACCAACGCTCCATCGGCGTCTGTGACGGTCACCAGCACATCCGCATCTCGGCAGGCGGCTTCTATCGAATTGTTGATAGATATGGGAACCGCACTATTTTCCCCAATGATCCTGGCAAAATTTTCACAGGCGGCCATATTGATATCGAAGATTTTTATTTCTTCCAGTGGAAATAATTCAAGCATACATTTGGCAGTGGAAATGCCCTGCGCTCCCGCCCCAATGATTGCAACTACTTTCGGGTTTTCTGCCAAATATTTGGCAGAAACAGCGGTCTGAGCGCCTGTCCGAATATCAGACAGCCAGTTAGCTTCAACCAAGGCCTTAAGGACACCTGTTTGGGAATCGTTCAGCAACACGTAAGCCATAATATAGGGCAAACCCCGCTCCCTATTCTTCGAAAACCCTCCTGCCCACTTAATGCCCAAGCTATCAAGGGGCTTAATATATGAAGGCATGGCATTAATCCAACTTGGTATGCCAAAAATAGCCATATCCGTTGTTATTTTGGCCGGCATCACCACCTCTTTATTGCTATACCAAAGGTATGTCTTTTCGACGATTTCCAATATGTCTTTAATTGACAGATTTTTTTTAATATGCTCCTCGGTTATGATCAAAGTTTCAGACATTTAATCCACCTTCCGGCACGTTATTTTGTTTTGGGCACTTCGGTATTTGGATCAAGCGACAGTTCAGTTGGAAGCCGCCGAAGGGACTGGTTTTAAGAATTATACCCCCTTTCCCCAAAGCTCCCTTTCTGGGCCTTTCGGGTCCACTGCAGGATGGCCCGGACTCTACTGTACAGCCTGGCAAAAGCTGTCGCAAGCAAGACCGGCCACGATAATGCCTTACTTTTTCAATTTTAATACTAAGATGATTTCTTCAAGGATGGCTAACCCGCAATGTAATAGAAAGAAGCAAATATCATGCCATTTAGATTATTCGGAAACCTCTTTCCGGCTTAAAACCGACAAAAGGCCTTGATGATAGCTTTTTCAACATCTTCGCAAATATCAAAAAAAGCTCCGCCGACAAAAATCCCTCTAAAATATAGAAAATATATCTAAATTTTAGAGGGATGCAGCATGGCGATCATATCTTTTACAAAGTCAAAATCAATCAGTTGAAAGTCGGTCAAACTAGCTTCATCCCAGCAGAGCCTGGGATCCAACTGGATTAAAGATCTGGCATAAGCAATTGCTAAGTTAATGATCTGAAGACTTTCATCATCAACTTGCCCAGGACCGCTTTCCAAAATAATGCTCTTATACGGCATTACCTGCGGACTAATGCTACCGGTCAAGGGGTGGGTAACTAATTTGTAACCTTTCAAAATCTTATCTTTGGCCTTTTCCAACACATCCAGAAAACCTCCGTTGATCACCTGAACTTGGGGCAGCTTTTTATTGATAATTATTGGATTATTGCTTACGCATATAATCTTCATCATCCATCATCCTCGAAGCTAATCCAGCTGATATTTTTGTATTTTATTATAGAGGGTGGCTATGGAAATACCCAATTCTTCAGCAATCTGCTTTTTCGCCTGGTAGGAAGTGCCGATCTGATCCAAGGCTCTCTTTATAATCGTTTTTTCTGCCTCCGCCAGAGGCATAATAGCGTTTCAAGTACCGGCTGCATCGGCGCTGGAATTCAAGGTTAGAAAATCCAGATCAGCGGCTTCGATGGTAAGCTTTCCTCTGGAACTGAGGACCGCTCTTTCCAAAACATTTTCCAACTCCCGTACATTTCCCGGCCAAGAATAGCTATAAACAAGCCTCTTGGCAGCGGGACTTAGGTGCATTCTCTTCCTTCCCAACTTGCGGCAAATTTTCCCCAAAAGGTGTTCGGTCAGCTCTTCAAGATCCGCCTTGCGTTCCCGCAGAGGAGGAATGGTAATATTCCAAACATTTAATCTGTAGTAAAGATCCTCCCTAAAACTGCCTTCGCCGACCATTTTTCGCAGATCTCTGTTCGTGGCAACAATAATGCGCACATCAAGAGGAATCTTTGTTTCCCCGCCTACCCTCTGGATGGCTTTTTCCTGAATGGCTCTGAGGATTTTCGCCTGCAGGGCCAAATCCATGTCCCCAATTTCATCTAAAAAAAGAGTCCCGCCATTGGCCAATTCAAATTTTCCGAACTTTCTCTTATACGCTCCTGTAAAAGAGCCCTTTTCATGGCCAAAAAATTCGCTTTCCAACAGATTGGGGGGAACGGCGGAACAATTGATGCTCACAAACGGTTTTTTCGATCTGGCGCTTGCCTTGTGAATGGCATGGGCAATCATTTCTTTCCCGGTGCCCGTTTCCCCTTGGATCATAACAGTAGTATCCGTTTGGGAGGCAATTTTAGCCATTTCTATGACATTTTGCATGGCTACACTGGATCCGATTATATCGTCAAAACTGTAGACAGCTTTAACGAAATGATCCAGTTTTTCTGAAAGGTTTTGGACCATTATTTCGCTTTTTTCCAGCTGTTTACTTAATTTTACTATATCCTGGATGTCCTTGGTAATCGCTACCACGCCTATCTGCTTGCCGAAAACATAAAGGGGAGTAGCCTTGGAAACCAGCTCGACTTGAGTGCCTGTGGGAAAATTCCTTAAATTGCTCACCGGCTTGCCGGTTTTCAGCACCGTGGCCAGGCCGCCATCCGGGGACACTTGGAAAACACTTTTTCCGATTCTGTCCTCCTTTTTGAGGCCTGTTATTTCTAAAAAAGCATTATTAACATAGCGGATAATGCCTTCATTGTCAGCAACTTGAATCCCTTCTTGCAAAGCTTCCAATATCTCCAACAGCACTTCCCTGCTCAGCAGGAAATCCAACAATACGGAAGCATTTTGCTCTTTGTTATCCTGAAGCAAATCCTGACAGTATTCTTCCAAGTCCTCCAAACTAAGAAAAGGCCTCCCATTAGTTCCGGGCTGCTGGGATTGTAATGAGGAAAAGGCATTAAACGATAAGCAAGATGAAGAATTATCTGCCTTATTCGCCTGGACCTTAACGCTGCCCATATCCATCCCTCACCTTAAACAAAACTCCCTGCTGGGTTATTTCTACGGACAAGGGCAGAAGTCCTGCCTGAATGGAGCATGTGCTGCTTGGAACTATTAGAAAATTCGTCAGGGAGGAATCAGAGCTCAGCCCGACCATCAAGGAGGCGAACAAAGCAGATGATCATGAACACTATTTGTCATTTGGAATAACGGCTAAATGAACAAAACATTTGTACCCTTTGGAATCAATATTCTATGGGCAACGGCACATTTTGACCCGGTTTGTCTATGGCTATGAGATGAAGTAAAGCTCCCCGCAAAATTTCCCTCTGCTGGAAGGGATTGTTGGGAGCTCCCGCATTCGCTCCTATGGGAACCACGGGAGAAACAGATCGCGGAGCTCCGCAGCGAGTGGATATATCAGGCAATGCCGAAATTAAAATTGTGGGGATCCCCGATCCCTCTATCGCTCTTTGGATGATGACCGAAGAGCGATGACAAGTACCTCAGCCTGCCGTAAATACGGCCGCATCTACCCCGTCTTTAATAAGTATCTCAGCAATAGCAGGCCCCGTTTCCTTGGCCAGCCTTTTCAGGTCACCGCCTCCCCCCATAAAACCGATATGCCTGGGGGCTATCCCTCCGATGAAGCCTTCCTCCCATAATTGCCTCAAGGGATCAAGAGGAAAGACGCTGTTAATATCCATCAAAGCATCAGAGTTGTCATAGCCGCCATGGCTGACCGTCAGGTCAGCAGTGCGTGCATCCGCCGGAATAATTCTGAAACTGCTGTCGCTGGTCAAATTAAAGGGCCGGTCGGATTTTAAATGGACCCCGGTTCCGGTAACAAGGGCAATCTTCATTTCCGCCAACGGCTTAGATACAGGAGTCCAGACCAGGGGGGGGATCGTTGCCACAGCTATTTCCGACTGGAAGAATTGCACATATTTATTTTCCATTTTTTGCAGGTTGTTTTTCCGCGCACTCAGGCTCCAGCGATGGAAAGGAGGCAAGACAGTCTCTCCTTTCATCAAAGCTTTGAGCATGGCCAGGGCGACCAAGGCATCTTCTTCCACCATGGTATTATCGGCGAGGATTTCGTTTTCACGTCCCGAATCGGCTTTGGCGCAGTCAACAAGACTGCCGGCATATTTATTGCCTGTAATTAAGGGGCCAAGGTTGCCACAGAATGTTGCCCCAACGACAGATATGCCACGCTTCCCCATAGCCTGCAGATGAGCCGCAAAATCGATATGGTTATTCCCGAAGCCTTCGGTAGCTACTATGGCGCCACTCACGTCCAAGGCGGAAGCAAGCACTCCCAGCCGCTCAGCCACCATGTGCTTTTGCTGGTTAATGGCGGGGCTTCCGACAAAAGCAACTCCGCACAGGTCAAGATCCTCATCCTTTAAAGCTGAAGTGATCAGCGGATCGCGAAAGTAATGGCGGCTTGTTTCTTTCGTTGAAGGGCCTACACAAGTCAAGGCGTGAACAGCACCGTCGATGGCTTCCAAGGGGGAAAGCATTAAAGGGACGTTACCCATGTCAACATTTGAACGTGCCCCTGAGATACCGCAGGGCTGCCAGGGAAGCAGCAGTTTTTCATGCATGGCTCCCTGTCCCATGATCTCTTTGACTATCAACACTTTAGGCTTATCCGGATGTCGAGTGTGCAAATATTTTTCTTCCTGAATGCTTCCGGCAAGGAACTGCTCCTCCGTTAAAGAGAGTATGGCGCGGCGAATCTCCTCTGAAACATAGTCGGCAGCCTTGTGGCAGGCCAAAGGACCTGAACGTTTCATCCTTTCCCCCGCTTTGATGAGACAATCCACCTTGATAACTATCTCACCGAAATCTATGGAGCCGGGCCTGTTAAATCGCACCTTATCAGACATTATTCCTTCACAAGAGCCGGCTTCACTGATCTGCTCTCCCGCTTCATCCTTGCCGCAGACTACCAGGACAATGCTGGACAGAACCCGAGTCACTCCTTCACCCAGAGCGCAGCCGCGTTCCTTGGCCGCTAAAGGCTGTACATCAAGAATAGTATTCACGTAAGATTTATATGCAGCCGGGGAAACAATATCCAAGTCCATATCCAAGACAATGTCTTGATCAACACTTGCAAAATACTTTTCGCGCAGATCGGAAGCAAGATACAGGACATCTCCTTCAATCTTGGTTTCCTCCGCAAAAAGAACCTGATTAATCTTATAATACCTCTTGACCAAAGAACCACAATTTCTCCTGCCGTTCACTGTCTACACTCCTTTCTTTTTCAAATTTTTCCTAAGGGTGGAGGGCAGCTATAAACATTAGCTTTACTAAAATATGCCAGATAATTTCGATTGTTTCAAGCAATAACCGGCTTAGAGAAAAAGTGGCACGGGTACCATGCGTCAATTTGCGGACCAAGGGATACACCGTGCCGTTATCGTGAGAATGACAGGGAAAGTTGGAGGACTATTTCTATTGGCAAAAGATGCAAGAGTATGCCAACGCTGCAAGCAGAGAAGGTGCAGCCATTGGCATACCGACAAGTCATTTTTAAATCATTCTGCGCAGGCAAAGCCTGAGCATCAGTCCCCATAAATAGGTTAAAACATTGTTTGTTCCTGAATATTTGCGCTTAAAGCCGATAAGGCCTTTTCCATCAATTTTTTGCGCAAAGCAAACTCGGCGCTTGCCTCAAGGGACGGATTGCCCGTTGGATGGGGAATGGCTATAGCCGGCAATATACGATTAGCACCAACAACTTGGGAGATATTCACAATGGAACAAATATGAACTGCCGGGATGCCAACTTTTTCAATTCCTTTGACCATCGTTGCACCGCAACGCGTGTCAGTACCTCAGGTGGAGGTAAGGATTACTCCTTGTACTCCGCTGTCTAAAAGCTCCCTACCAATCTGCTCCCCAAAAAGGCTGGCTTTGGTCACTGCAGTGGTGTTGCCCACCGTCGTATAGAAGTAATCATGCAGTTTCCCGATCTTGCCTTCCTTTTCCAACTGCCTGACAGCATCCAAAGGCAAAACCCGATCAGGATCTTCTAAAGCATACACAGGATCATAACCGCCGTGAATTGTTTCAAATTCGCCCTGCACCAAATCATCGATGTCGCCGATATAGTACTTGGCGAATTTGGATGCGTTAGCAGATTCGATGCGATCCGGATTGCCTTTGGGTACGATGCCGCCGGAAGTTACAAGGGCAATGACTGCTGTAGACAAATCGGCTATGGCAGGAGCCGGGGGAACCCGGTCAAAAGTCGGCATGGGTAGCTCCGTTTCGAACGGCAATCCTTTCATTTTTTTTAGAAGCATTTCTACTGCTCTTACCGCCCCGGTCTTCTCCGCCCAAACATTGACTCTGCGTCCTTGCGGAATATACCCTTCTTCCTCAGGAAAACCAATTTCACTGCCGCCGGCAACTTTCAAAGCAAAACTCGCCAGTTTGGGCAGAATGCTCCGCATGGAAGCCGCCGAAGAACCTGTTTCAAGAATATATACGTCCTTGGCATAAAGCTCCACTCCTGGGTTCTCCGGATAGAGGGCGGTAACTGCAGGAATGCCCAGCTTTTCCTGCACGGCTTGACAAATGGCGCCGCAGGCAAGGCCATACCTCCCGGCATTAAAACCGGGGCCGGCAATAAGGCCCTGGATATCATATTTTTTGATGCCTTGGATAATTTCTTCAACGGCCTTCTCCGTATTTTCGGCAAAATAAGTATCCCCACAAATAATCGTTACAACTATTTCCCCTTCATCTTTCAGAAATCCTTGTAAACCCAATCCCGGGCCCACCGGCCCTTCTTTAATAAGCGGAGGTTGATCCGCTTTCTCTTCTCCCCCTATTTGGCCAAAAAACTGATTAATATAATGAGCAAATTTAATTTTTGCCACCTTTTGCACACCTCCCTATCTAAGTCTGGTAGTCAATTGTTCATAACCGAGTTCGCACAAAGAACCCATGATACTGGCCAGTTCTACCGTAATGCTTCCATCCTCATGCAGGCTGCCGCTAAATCCACCCGTAATTATCTCCACGGTCTCCAAAGAACCGATTACCTTTTGCATGGGAGGCAAATTAATCAGCTCATTCCCATTGCCGTTGGTGACTACAGCGTCCGCTTCAGGCGTAACATCTGCCAGACCTTGAGAGCGCCCGTCCCTTCCCGCATATTCATCAGTGACTAAAACCGTTTTTATACCTGATGCTTCCAAGTTTTTGCAATTAAGCATTAAATCGGTCTCCGGGTTGCCGCCGCCTTCCTCCGAAATAATGGCTCCTTCCGCACCTAACATTCTCGCCAGAGTTTTTGTATAAAGAGCCCCCCGCCTTTTATCTGCCATCATGGTGCTCTCATTATTCAGGATAACCCCCGCAAAGCAAAGCTCTTTACCATGCCGACGCAACAGCTCCATGATAATCGGGTTGTTTTGGTGGTGAAAGGTGGTATTTTTATGGCAGGGTGCAGCACAGTTGCCGCTGACTATGGCGCCATCCAATACCTCCAAGGGAGAGATGAGAGTGGAAAGAATGCCTTTGACATTTAAACCATAGACGTAAGTGTCATGCATCAAACCTTGGGACTGGATCATGTAAACATAAATCACCCGGGGAAGATCCGGATATAATTTAGCCGCTTCATGGATCGGCTCGTGAACCAATATCTCCCTTTCATCCGGTTCCAAATCTTTTGCCGCCTTGCCTAAATATAAGGCGGTTTTCAGGCCTGCCAATCGAACCGAGGCTTCATGGGCGTGTTTATCCAGATGCGGTACCGGTGTAATCAGGGGCACCACGATATTCATCTTGGAAAAACTATTATACTTGGCCCCCGGGCCGCTCATATCGATAATTCCTTCCTGGAAATTAACTATCTTGCCGCTGGTGGCCACCACACATCCTTCTAAAACTTGGGTTCTTCCTTCTCCCACATTATCGAGATCGCCGATAAACCCCGGGAATACCTGCCCCGTCCCCTCAACTTTATATCTGGGCTGCACAATATCTTTAATCGGCACGATCCTTACCGATTCCCCCGGCCTGGCTAAATCGATATCCACCTCCTGAATATTGCTATCTTCCTTCAGATATTCGATCAGCTCTTCTTTATTTATATAAAGGGTGCCTTTTTCAATAAATGTCTTATCTGCAAATTCAACGTTGTTAACTTTGATCTTTCCCAGTTCTAACTTCACCAATTATCACTCCTTTGTCAATATTTACATCTTGTCATGTGTAGCAAATACCATGCCATCCATACTGTCTATCCAGCCGAAAAATTTCTCCTCACCCGGGATCCCGCAAGTTCAGTGGTTAATGGCTTTTAAAATTATCTAGCAAAAAACAATATTCAAAATCTTAGAGGTAAAGCAAAACAAAATCCCTCTAAAATTTAAAAAATATATCTAAATTTTAGAGGGATTTTGGCTTTAAAAGACAACCTAAACCCAACAAACCGCTCTTAAACAGTCAAGCTTTTCCTTCTTGTGCAAATATTACTAAAATTCCTTTTAGAATAAAAAGTTATTTGTGGCATAATCACGAAGATATTTGTTAACTGCTTGACTATAGTATAAGTTGCAGCAATATAAGCATTATGCATTACAACAGCAGTGGACTGCCCCAAAGCCGGCATGGCTGTTCCTCAGTCCCATGTATTTAAATGCGTTAATGAATATGAATTTTCTGATAGCCGAACCGGGCAGCCGCACACGCCATGATTATCTGAAAAAAGCTGCTATGGCTAAGAACTGCTGACCAATCATGGACTCCGGCGGATGAAGATCTCTTGCCCGCGGAAATGGAGGTGATATAGCGAAATAATAGACCGAGGTTTTCTGTTGGACAGTATATGTTTGCTTCCTCATCGAGCGCCGATAATCCCCACAAACAAAAGGAGGAACCACGATGAAAAGAATTCTTTGCTTTTCACTCATTGTTGTGCTGAGCCTGTTTGTTTTGATCGGCTGCGGCAGCAGCGACAAGCCGTCTCCTGAATCTCCTGACACTGAAGGAACTGCGCCCAGCGAAACCTATTCTTTCCGCCTTGCTACCCACTATAACACCATCCATCCCGGTTATGCCGCTCTTGAGCGCATAGTTGCTGATTTGGCAGAAAGAAGCAACGGTGCCATTCAAATCACCATTTATCCTTCCAGCCAGCTCGGCGACTATACCCTGACCTATGAGGATCTGATGAGAGGCTCTGTTGACTTGGCTCTAATCCCCATCCCCAGTCAATACGACTCCCGTTTGGAAATGAACTTTATCCCCTACCTGGTGACAGACTACGCTGACATGGAAACTGCTTTTGGTCCAGATTCCTACTTCTTTCAGGAGTACACCAAGATCCACAGCGAATTGGGCGTCAAACTGCTGGGGATTTATGTTGAAGGCTTAATCGGCTTCGGCTTCACCAAACTGCCTGCCGAATATGCCAATGCCACCGCTTCCAAAGGCAATATGGTCCGTTGTCCGGCCATAGAAGTTTACAACCTGGTCACCGAAGATATGGGCTATTCCGCCACCACCATCCCCTACGCCGATCTCTACAGCGCCCTGCAGACCGGCATCGTTGACGGTTGGATCGGCGGCACACCCCAGCTGAACTATTCCGACTTTAGAGATGTGATCAAGTACTATATCGCCTATAACGTGTTTGTGGAAAATATCGGTTTCTTCATGAGCAAAAAAGTTTTCGATAGCTTGCCGGCCGAATACCAATCCATGATTGAAGATGCTTTCATGAAAGAAGCTATCTACAGCCACACCGTTGCCGAAGAACTGGATAACGAAGCTATTAAAGGTATGGAAGAATACGGCATTGAAATTATTTATCTGACAGATGGAGAGATGCAAGCTTATGTTGATCTGGTTAAAGAGAAAACCTGGCCCAAGCTGGCCGACAACATTGGTGAAGATGTCATGAACAAGCTCATCGAAGAAGCGGTGAAATAAGCTGGCTATAGTTTTAGATAGCCAAGGGTTTCACTTCATCGATCTGTCCGGAAAGCATTTTGCTTTCCGGGCAGACCGTGGTTCTATGAGCTATTATTTTTGTTTCACCAGAAGGGGTTGGAATAATGACTGTCTCCAAATTCGATGTGACCAAGACTCGCATTTGGAAGTTCCTGCTGGTATTGGTGAAATACCTGATGATTTCATGCAGCATCGCCGCAACCGGTTGCATTATTTATTCTGTTATCCTCAGATATATTTTCAAAAGCAATTTTTATGGCTCTGATGAAGTCATTCTCTTGTTTGCTTTCTGGCTTTATTTCATGGGCGCCGTTTACGGCAGCTATGAAAACAGCCACATCAAAGCGGATCTGGTGAATGTTTATGTAAAAAACATCCGGATTAAAGACTTTATTAGCCTCATTGCTCAAGTTATCATGATCATAGTGAACATCGTCCTCATCATATGGGCCTGGGACTATTTTATGTGGGGCTTAGAAAAGATGCCGCGCTCCACAGGCTTAAAAATCCCCCTGGTTATTCCCCAAAGCGCCATTTTTTTTGGTTTTCTCTTGATGGTATTTTATCATATCGTTCATTTCATCAGAAATACTTACCGCTATTTCCATTTCGGCTACTATTCTGTACCACAATACGGTGACTACATATCGGCCGCAGCGAAAAATAAATTCCCCCAAGCGGAGATACCGCTGAAAGAAGAAATCGAACTGACGGAAGATCCTGAAGCACACGATGAAAGGGGCGAGCTTTAATGGAAGTCACTATCGGTATTATCATCCTTATCCTCACTCTGGTCATCGGCGTACCCATTCCCTTCGCATTCGGCGCCACTGTCATCTGGCTGGCTTTTTCCCTTGGTTTTCAGACTGATTTCCTGCTTTCCGCAGGGTACACTCAACTCAATTCCGTTGTTTTGCTCGCTATTCCGCTCTTCATCCTAGCCGGCGGCATCATGGAAAGAGGCCGGATAGGGGAAGCTCTCATTGGCTGGGTGGAAAAATTCGTTGGCCATGCCAAAGGCGGTCTTGGGGCTGCGGCTGTTGTCGCCAGCGCGGTTTTCGGCTCCATCTCGGGAAGCGCTTCCGCAACTCTGTCCTGCATCGGTTCCATCATGGAACCGCGCATGACCAAAAGTAGATACGACAAGGGCTACACAGCAGCCTTGATGGCGGCTGCCTGTCCACTGGGTTTGTTAATCCCCCCCAGCTCGGCCCAAATCCTTTATGCCTGGTCCAGCAACACCTCAGTTTTGGCATGCTTTACTGCCACCATTATTCCCGGCATCATCCTCGTCATTCTGCTGTGCATCGTTAACGCGATCTTGGTCCGTAAAATGCCCATCACAGTTGCAGAAAAGCAGCCCGCCCGAGTTTGGTTGCGGGATACCAAAAATAGAACTTTCAAGGCCTTTCCAGCATTACTGATGCCTTTTATCATCCTGGGCGGTATCTACGGCGGTATCATGACCCCCACCGAGGCTGCAGCAGTAAGCGTTTTGTACGCTATTCCGGTAGGCCTTTTCATCTACCGCGGCCTTACTACTCGCGGCCTGTTGGAAGCCATTGCCGAGGCCTCCACCACTACCGGAGTTGTCATGGTCATGTTTTTCCTGGTCATGATTATGAGCCGCCTGCTGATTATGGAAAATATTCCCAACCAAATTGCCGGGGCCTTGCTCAGCATAACTGACAACAAGTATATTATCCTCATCATGGTCAACCTATTTATGATCATTATCGGCATGCTGATGGATGACGTGAGCGGCATCCTGCTCTGCACCCCCATTTTGCTCCCGATTGTAACTGGGGTTGGCGTCCATCCCGTTCACTTTGCCGCCATACTTGGCGTGAACTTGGGTATGGGCAACATCACGCCGCCAACCGCACCGATGCTCTATCTCAGCGGTCGCGTCTGTCGGGCCAAGGTCAATGCAATGCTGCCGCCGACCATGATTTTGATCATTTTTGCCTGGATACCCACTCTGATTCTCACCACTTTTATTCCGGAATTATCCTTAATGCTGCCAAAGCTTATTTTGCCCAAACTCTTCATGTAGTTTTTGCACCAAATCGGCACAGATCCTCACTGCCGATTCAATGATGCAATTGCCAAAACTCAGAAAATGCGCTCTAGTCAGCTAATACTTGTTGCTCCGATTCATGACTCTCCGATAGTCCCAGTAAGATCACTGCCAGATAAAGCTGAAGTGCTTGTTTAAAATCGCGCAGATTCATACCGCTCATTTCTTCCAGTTTATTGATCCGATAAAGGAGGGTATTCCTATGAATATTCAGGGCTTTTGATGCTCTTAAAGGACTAAAGCCGCTTTCACACCATGCTTTGATAGTTTTCAGGGGTTCAATGCCGCCTGTATTTTCTGCCAGGCTTTTCAGCACATTTTTGATAAACTTTTTACTCACGTTTTTATTTGCATTAATCAAAAGTTCCTCTATGCATAAATCCCTGATGAAAAATACTTTCTCTTTCCCCCTGATTCGTTTTCCGATGGTCAATGCTTGCCAGGCATCCTTATAAGAACGCCCCAATTGTGCCGTATTGTTTGCAACGGAACCAACTCCTATGGTGGCCGAAAGATCTTGTTTTTCCATCAATTCAATAATCTCCAGGCATTTGTGCCGGATATCGGAATAAACCTTATCCTCATCGTACTCATAACCCAAAAAATGCAAGACTACGAACTTGTCCGCGCCTACCGGAGCAATAATGGATTCCCGGTTGGCAATAACATGCTTGATGATATTGATGGCATCCAGTTTGATCAGTTGGATCATGATCTCAGGGGACTGGTGCTCTTTTTCTTTTTGGATTCTTTCTGTCAAACTGGCGAACTGAAACAGATCTATAACGATAGCAATACTGGGAGGTTTAAGATCATAGCCCAATTCTTGACCGCGCGTGAGCAGCAATAGCTCATCGCTGCCGGACGGGTCAAAAGCACAAATCTCTTGCAGAAGATTACTTAACGCCTGGTCCCGCAGGACAGATGACTTCATGAAGATTTGTTCTCTTAATAGGATCTCGGTCTGTTTTTTCACCAGCATCCCATATTTATACAAAACATCGGGGTCATCTACCATTGCCACCCCTACGGAACCGACAATCCGCCCGCCCAACTCTATGGGCAAGGTAATGCCGGGTTTAACTCCCCTGAACATTTTCGCTACCTCAGGGCAATGGCTTTCAGGTCTTTTCATTTTAATTACGCTCAAAGAAGCTTCATGCAGAGTTCCCAGCCTGGATTCATCACAGCAACCGATTACTATTCCCTTATCATCTGTAATCAACACATCATATCCAATTACTTCCGACGTTGACTTTACTATTTTCTGGGCGACTTCTTTTAACATATCAACACCCCCAGACAAAACATTGAGAAGAAAAGGATATGGAAACATCTACCTTGATAGTTGCCAGCCCTGATGCTGTTGGTCGCTGCTCCTCATTTTCGCCTCACACCAGCTATTGGATTATTTCTACACGGCAAAATAAACATCCTTTATAAAAATAATAGCTGTTTTTTGCATTCCAGACCTCAATGAAAAATCCTGCCGCCAATTCCCCAACAAGAAAAAAACAGGCCCGGGAAGAAAATTTATCCCAAGCCTATGACATCCTTCTATAGGTACTTGTGTTCTTTAAGTATTTCCAGGGCTATTTGACTGTCTTCCGGTGCCACCATAACGATGGGACCGGTACAACCCATACCGCTTTCGGCATAGATCTGGTTTTTCCAGAGAAGTTGCACTGCATCTTCCAGTTCCAGGATTTCTATGCCGGGTATTTCAACAGTGACCGGCTTGGCGGGTGGAGGAGTAATTTCCTCCCCCTCCTGTTGGGGCGCAGCCGCAGGCGATTCCAGTGATCTTAACAATTCATCCCAACCGGCCTTTCTGGCCGCCGCATATTCCGCCTGGACTTTTTCCAGGACTTTTCCTTTCGCCAAATCGGCAGCGTAACGAAGCGCCTCTGCCACCACCGGAGCCCCGGAAGCCCGGGATAAAATGCAAATAATCCGGTCATAGTTTTCACCTAAGCCGGGGCCGTAACCGGAGCCCAAAGTCTCGTAATTGCCGCCGCTGGAAAAGGCGGAAAAGACTTTCATCAGCACATTGCCCGTCAAGCTGTCCATAATCATCACATCCGGCACACCTGCTAAAAGGTCATTGCCCCTCATCACCACACCACCATCGGCCCTGGCTGATTCCGCAAAGTTGATGGGGTAACCCCTGCCGGCCAGCTCTTTGAGAGCCCTTTCCACCTGCCTGGCCCCATCAATATTCAAGATCCCTACGGTGGGATGATCATTCCCACATGCTTTTGCCGCCCCGATACCGGCAAGAGTATTTTTCAACATGGCTACAGTCCTTTCCGTAGCAGAAGTGCCGGTAGTGGTGGCCAGGTACATTTCCCGGCCTTTACCGGGAGTGATCACCCGCCCCACCGTGGCTACTCCGATGGGAAAGCTGTAGTGCATGGTCGCCGCTGCTTCCAGTTCACCTTTGAGCAGCATTTCATCCATCAGAGCGTGAGCTTCCTGCTCTGTGGCTGCTTCCACTCTCTGCAAGTCGGTTTTTCCGCCGCTGCCGATGATGATCACTTCCAGGTCTTGGTTTTTCCCCTGGGCCATTTCGGCACCGTTAATCAGTTCCTGGGGACCATGTTCGCTGCCCAATATTGTCAGACCCACCTTGATCTTGCGGGTTAAAGATCCCTTTTCTAAAACATCGGCCAGGTCTTCAAATATTTCACTGATGGTCTGATAAACCGTCTTCATTTCCACCGCTTTCACCTCCTCGGAGGAAGTTGGCCCAAGCTTAAGGCTACTGTTTCAACTTCAAGGATCCGGCAAAGTCTCGCAGGGCTTCCGCTACGATCTTGCGAATCTGGTCCTTATCCAGCCCGCTTTCAACTACCCCCGGGTTTTTCTCTATAATGAAGGATATTCCATCAAACAGATTGGTCAGCCTACCTAAAAACAGGCTTCCCTTACCGATAATCATCGTATTTTTTATTTTTCCTTCCAGGATCAGATCCCGGGCAAAGCCGATAAAGGGCACACCGGAAGGAATATGACCCTGGGTGGGAGCATAGCCCGGCATACCCACTTGCTCCACTACTTTAGCCAAGTCTTCCCTGGCAAAGTCTCCTCTTTTCACGCCCAGGGCAGCAATCATTTTATAGTTGGCGTTGGGTACATCCCCTGCTCCTGCAGGCACCGTAATTTCCGGATTCTGCATTTCCGGCGAAAAACGATCTATTTCGGAAAGTTTAATCCCCGCTCTGTCCAAAGGATCGGTGACAATGGCCTGCATCACCGCTTGGGGAGAGGCCCCCGAACCTATTTTATGCCTACCAATGACATCAGTGCGGATAACGGGGTTTACACCATCATTTTCTCCAATATGGACGGCAAAGGCAGCCAGCATATCCTCCAGAACCGGCAATCCCTTGGCCACGTGGTCTCTGGCATTCATTCCCAATTTGGCAGTGGAGCCTCCGGCCACAACAACCACATGTTTATAAATGCCGGACTGGACCAGACCGGCAGCAGAAACAATAGCGTGGGCCGGTGCCGCACAAAAACCCCTGATATCAGAGCCGGTGGCATTGACCAAACCGCAGATTTCACCGATTGCTTTGGCGAAATTGCCGCCGCCTCTTTGGTTCATATCACCGCAAGCTTCTTCGGAACACTCGATAATGTAATCCACTTCTTCTGCCGCCAAACCGCTTTTGGCTAAAAGATGTTTTAGCCCGATGACAGCCGAGGCCTTATTGACAAGGTTTTCCAGCATCACATGGGCGCTGAGAGCCGCGTCAAATTCATGGGCCCTTTTGACGCATCCGACCAATTCATCAGACAGGTAGAGGGGTTCCGCTAAACCGGCTTCCACCAGCTTTTTGATATCATCAATACCGGCGGGATTTCTATCCAATTTGCGTAGGTCTTGCAGGTCTCCCAATACCGGATGAGCGGCAAGCTTGCTTTTTACCGCCGCCTGGAAACTTTCTTCCAAGAGAACCAGGTCAAAAGCATCTACGATTTTCAACATTCCTAACAATTCTTCTTCCGGCATGATTTCCCCATACTTGCCCTGTCTTTCCCCATTCTCAACAGGATTTTCATACCAGGGTTTGGGAATAGCTGCCAATTCGTCGGGTAGAAGATTGCCAATGTATACCTGATTCGCAGGATAGCGAACCGCTTCTTCGAAACTCCTCAGTTTACCGGGTAACTTCTGCAGGTATTCCGAATTGGGGTTCTTCAGCCGCTCGGTTGTTTGCGTGGTTCCTTGCCGAAGCAGCAAATTGGGAGCATGAATCAAGGCATAGCTGGCACCTTTGATCACTGGATAATTCATCCTCAATCACCTCCAGGTTCCGCATGGGCAAGAACAACTCCTGCCTTTTTCCCCTTTAAAGGGAAGGGTAGCGGGTCCTGGACCCGTTACCCCCCACTTCACTAATCGCTAAAAACTGTCTGTCCCTCTACTTCCGTTTGCAAAGCCCGCAGAGCTTTCCGGATCAATTTCCTGCGCAATTCCTTCTCTTCTGCCGGACTTAAAGCCGGATTCCCCAAGGGGTGAGGAATGGCGACAGTGGGAACGATTCTGTTTGCACCAACCGTGAGAGAAATAGGAACTATTGTACACATATGAACCACCGGCAGGCCGGCTTTTTCAATTTCCTTGACCATCGTTGCACCGCAACGAGTACAAGTCCCTCAGGTAGAGGTGAGAATAACCGCATCCACCCCGGCTTGGACCAGATCTTTGGCAATTTCAGCAGCAAATTTCCGGGCATTGGCCACGGAAGTGCCATTGCCTACGGTGGCATACCAGTAATTATGCAGGGAGCCGATTTCGCCAGCCCTTTCCATTTCCCGCAATACGTCCACAGGAAGTACTCGGTCCAGGTCTTCGTTGGCATAAACCGGGTCGTAACCGCCGTGGGCCGTTTCACCGTTGGCAGGCGTAAAATCGTCAATGCCTTCCAGGCTGTATTTACCGTATTTGGAGGCACTGGAAGATTCGATATGGTCGGGATTTCCCTTGGGCACCGGCCCTCCTGAGGAAACCAGAGCAATTTTGGCTTTGGTAATATCTTTAATGGCCGGGTTAGGTGGAACCCGATCGAAAACAGGCATGGGGTACTCGGTTTCAAACTCTTCTCCCCGCAGTTTTTTGATCAGCATCTCTACGGCTCTTTGGGAACCTCTCTTCTCGGCAAAGAAATTCTTACGGATACCCTGGGGGATATAACCCTCTTGTTCCGGAGTCCCCACTTCTTCATCCCGAACCAGTTTTAACACTAAAGCCGACATGGAGGGCACGGCTTTGCGCATCCCGGCTGCCGAGTCGGAAGTTTCGATGATATAGGCGTACTTTTTGTACATATCCACCCCCGGGTTCTCCGGATACATTCCGGAAACCACGGGAATGTTTAATTTTTCGCTCACAATTTTGGCTACCGCTCCACAGGCAATGCCGTATCGCCCGGCATTAAAAGCCGGGCCGGCGATAACCAAATCGGGGGAATATTTTTTAATCATCTCCAGGACTTCGGCGCTGGCTTCTTCCAGATTTTCATTGAAATAGGTATCGCCGCAGATGACTGTAGCCACGATTTCAGCAGCATCTCCTAAAGCTTGTTTAAATGCCATACCGGGACCCACTACGCCTTCCCTTGCTTCGGGCTTCACATCGGCTTTTTCCTCCCCGCCGATGCCGGCGTAAAACTGGTTGATGTAATGCACAATCCTTTTTTTCACTTTATCTCCCCCCTTTTCGGCTTGATGGTTTAGCCGCGGTAGTTTTTCACTTCGTTGATGATTGCATCTACATCCAGCACCATTTCCATCATGCTGATCTGCTCATCATAGACTTTTGGATCGATTTCATCCTTCAGTTCAAAAATATGATAAGCTTTCAGTCCCAACGGGACTCCTGCCAAAGGACCTGCAAAGGTAGGATCGCCTTGGGATACGGTTTCAGCAGCCAAGCCGGAAGCTTCGGCTTCCCCGCCCCCCAAAACAACGATCAGCTCTTCGTTACCGTATTTTTCCGCCAGTTCTTTAATCCTAGCTTGGTTTTCCAGGTCCATGGCGCCGGCAGCAGTTCAAACAAAGCATTCGGTAGCTGAAAACACGATCTCGGCGCCGGCGGATTTGATGCACTCTTCAATGGCCGGGCCCGGAATCCCGTCCCGATCGCCAAGAATGGCTACCTTTTTGCCTTTCAGCATGTCTCCTTCTCCTTTCATTCAATCGTATTGTATATTGCATTAATTTTAATAGCCTCGAGCCGAGAGCTTGCCGAAGCCCAATTCGTTGGTAGAACCGGTGATAACCTGAATTTCCGCAGTAATGCTCCCATCCGGTTTCAGGCTGCCTTCTGTACCTCCGGCAATCACATCGGCCACTTCCGGATAACCGATCACCCTTTTCATGGGAGGCAAGGTGATCAGTTCATTGGCATTGCCGGCAGTGACCACCGCATTGCCAAGAGGAGTTGAATCAGCCAAGGATTGGGAAGCCCCGTCCTGACCCGCGTATTCGTCGGTAATAAGGACGGTCTTAATGCCCTTTTTCTCCAGTTTGTAGCAGTTCATCACCAAGTCCGTATCAGGATTGCCAAATCCTTCTTCGGAGATAATGGCCGCATCAGCACCCAAAAACTCCACCAGCTTGGCCGCCATATTTGAGGAGCGCTCTTTGTCGGCCAGAGTGACGTTTTCGTTGGTAATGACACAGCCCAGGAAGTTTAAGTCTTTGCCGTGATGTTCGTAAAGGTCGTGGATAACCGGGTTGTTTTGGTGGATGTAAGTGGGATTCTTGTCACAAGCGGATACGCAGTTCCCGCTGACAATGGCACCATCCATTACTTCCGTCGGGTAGATAAAAGTGGGAATAATTTTCTTGGCATCTACCCCGTAAACGTAAGTATCGTGCAAAAGACCCTGAGTTTGCAGCATGTAAACGTAAACCACTTTGGGCAAGTCCGGGTATTCTTTGCTTTGCTCCAGGATGGGCTTGGTTTCATATACTTTGATCTCGTCCGGTTCCAGCTCTTTTCCGGCCTTACCAAGATAGGCAGCGGCCCTGAAACCGGCTACTCTGACCACCGCTTCATGCTCATGCTGGTGCAAGCCGGGTACCGGATCCACTTTAACTACCACATTCAAAGTTTGCGAAAAGGGCGTGTATTCGGCTCCAGGCCCGGACATATCAATAATGCCTTCCTGGAATCCCACTATTTTTCCGGTGGTGACCAAGGCAACTCCTTTCAGGACATGAGTGCGCCCCTCACCAACGGTGTCCACTCCGCTCATAAATCCGGGCAGAATACCACCGCCGCCGGACACTTTTACTCTGGGTTCCACCACGTCCTTCACGGGAATAATCCTGGTTTCTTCGCCCGGCTTGGCCAGGAATACTTCCACCGATTGGATGCGCTCATCATCACCGGTAACTTTGGCCAGTTCCTCTTTATTTACAAAAAGGATGCCTTCTTTTACTTCGGTTTTCTCACCAAATTGCACATCTTTAATGTAAATATTACCGATTTCCAGACGCAATCTTATTCACCTCCTTAATATCTAGGACCTTTTAGAGAAGCTCCTGCAGCTTTGCTTCCACATCTTCAATGGTGAAATCCTTGCTCAGTTCCGCTATTTTCTCACCTCCTCGATAAAAGGCGATGGTGGGAAGTCCTAAAACTTTTTGGCTGATGGACAGTCTTTTATTCCCCGCCGTATCCAGTTTGCAAAATTTAGCCTGGCCTGCGTATTTCTCCGCCAGGGCTTCCACCTCGGGCATCAAGGCCTGGCAGGGTTCACATTTAGGGCTCCAAAAATCTACCACCACTAAACCTCCAGCTTGTAGTACCTCCTGTTCAAAATTTTCCTTGTCCACGATGACCACGTTTTTTTCACCTCCCCCTGGTAAGTCTCTTTTATCCTCATCCCCGCTCGGCAGGAGGGCTGGCTTAATGGGAAATACTCTGAAGAACGTCCTCCACCAGGAAATCCCCGTCAAAACGCTTTGTCACCTGACCATTTTCAAAAATCAGTACTGTCGGCACCTGTTCCACCTGATGACGGGAAGCTACCAGCTGGTTCCTGTACATGTCGATCTTGACCAGCTTCGCCCCGGCAAAATTAGTCATTCCCTGCTCCAGGAGGGAAACTGCCTCAATGCTTCTCTCATTTTGCGGCGCCCAAAACACCGTCACGACAGGCAGTTGGGCATCCAACACCTGGGTCTTGAAGGCTTCCTCTTCAGCCAGGTATTTCTCTGCTGCCACCGCGGCAATAGCGCCGTCGCTGGCTGCAGTAATAACCTGCCGCAAATATTTTTGCCGGACGTCTCCGGCGGCATAAACGCCGGGTATGTTCGTTTCCATTTTATCGTTGGTGATGATATACCCCTGCTGATCCAATTCAAGCTTGCCTCTGAGAAACTCCGTTTTGGGCACCGTACCCACAAAGAAAAAGACGCCATTGGTTTCCAATTCAGTAATCTTACCGGTTTTCAAATTCTTGATCAAGACCTTCTCTACCAATCCGTCCCCTTTAATTTCCTCCAGCACTGAATTCCAAATCCACTTAATCTTGGGATTGGCGAAGGCTTTCTCGGCACTGGCCTTGTTGCAGTCCAGGATACCTTCATCATGGATGACGATGATGGTCACCTCATTGGCAAATTTGGTCAAATAAATGGCTTCTTCAATAGCCGCATCCCCATTGCCCACCACGACGACATCCAGTTCCTCAAAAAAGTCCGCATCGCAAGTGGCACAATAGGAAACTCCCTTTCCCTTTAATTCCTTCTCGCCTTTGATATTCAAAGAACGGGGTTCTGCCCCCAGGGCAAAAATGACCGCTTTGGAAAGGATTTTGGCACCTTTCCTTGTCTGAATAGTTTTTACCGCCCCTTCCAGTTCTACTCCTACCACTTCTTCCCGGCGGATTTCCGCGCCAAACTCCTCGGCATGCTTTCGCATGGAATCCATCAGGCCCGGTCCTGTAGCTCCCCGACCAAAACCCGGGTAGTTCTCCAGCTCTGCCGTGGTGGAGGCTTGGCCCCCCGGTCTTCCTTTCTCAAGAATGAGAGCTTTCAGCTTGGACCTGGCAGCATAGACACCCGCCGCCAAGCCGGCCGGACCGCCTCCAACAATGACTACATCCCAGATTTGCTCATTCATGGGCTTACCTCCTTGATTTATACTTGATGTAACAGCAGCAGAAAGATCAAAATCTTTTGCCCATCGCCGTAATTCCACTGGCTTGCAAGCTTTCTAAAGCGGCTTCTAAGAGAGAAAGATCGATCACCTGCAAGTCATGCAAGACCCTCGGCCCATGCTGCCTTGCAGGCCCGAATTTCTCCCAGGCAGCCAAGGCACTTTCGATTAACTGCAAAGAAGAGAAATCCACCAACTTCCTGTCTTTCCTTTTCTGCAAAAGAAGCGATTTGTAGGGGGTCTGGTTGGGCTTGATACTGCCCGCCAAAGGATGGGTAAGCAATTTATAGCCCTGATGAATGTAATTCCTGGCCCTGATCAGCACTTCCCATATCGGACCCTCGATAAACTCTCCTTGCGGATATTTTTCCAAAACCAGGGGATTATTGCTGAGCAAGTACATCTTCACAACAATTCCTCCCGGATATATTGCTCATTGGTAACTGTTTTCAGTAAATATATTTAGTTAATTACCGATATTTATACTATATACAATCTCGTTTCAGAAAACAATGGCAATTTGCAAAAGAAACCCTAATCAGAGTTGTGAATAATTGCACTTACAGAGGCCCTCCAAATCTTGCTTAAAAAAAGGCCAGCTTTTTAATGAAGTTTAAACAAGCCAAGTCCTGCCAACTTTTTAGCAGCTTACAAAAACGAAAAACGCTCATCTCAAAAACAAAACGCCAAAATTTGGCGCTTTTACCGGCACTCTGGGGACCATCCAACTCCCTCCCCTATGTGATCTGCCCTTGATCTCATTCCTCTTCGTCAAGTTTTTTTCTTGTTGGATGTTTAGCTATTTAATTGGCTGGAACTATAGCTTCCTTCCCTTGTTCTTCCTATGGGCAGGATTTTGATCACGCTGGATCATCTGTTCCCTGTTCCGGTCAGCGTTCCTCCCTGTCATAGGCCAGGCTTAAAGCCCCCGGCGCTCCCAGGCGCTTCTTTCTGGTCTGGCTGGTGGCGATAATTAAGACACCAATTGTAAACAAATAAGGAAGCATTTTTAGAAAAAAGGAAGGCATAGTGATCCCCATGGCCTGCATCCGGTAGACAAGGGCGTCAACGCCTCCAAAAAGATAGGCTCCGGCCATTGCTTTCAGGGGGTCCCAGCCGGCAAAAATCACCAGCGCCACTGCAATCCAGCCCCTCCCCGCCGTCATGTTTTCCAGCCAGCTGGGTGCATAAGCCAGGGAAAGATAGGCTCCGGCCAGCCCGGAGAACATGCCGCCGATGACCACATAGATATACCGCAAGAAAAATACATTGACACCCACCGCATCGGCAGCGGCAGGATTTTCCCCAATGGCCCGCAAGTTCAGCCCCTGACGGGTCTTATAGAAAAAGAACCAGATCAAGGGTACCAGCAGGTAACTGAAATAAACCAGAATATCTTGACTAAAAAAAACCGGTCCCAAGTAGGGAATTTGGTATAATCCGGGCAAAGCCAGAAAAGTGAATGTCTTGGGCGCCGGAACACCGATCAGGGACTTGCCCAAATAACCGCTTAAACCGGTGCCGAAAAGAGTCAGCGCCAAGCCGCTGACCACCTGGTTGGCCTGCAGTGTCACGCACAAGAAAGCGTGAATCAACGCCAAAAGGCCTCCCGCTGCCAATGCCCCTGCCACCCCCAACCAGGGATTGGCCGTATTGACTGTAATGAGAAAGCCGGTTACCGCCCCCACCAGCATCATGCCTTCAATGCCCAGATTTAAAACCCCAGCCCTTTCCGCAATAATTTCGCCCAGGGCGGCATATAAAAGTGGAGTGCCTGCGGTCACCGTAGCGGCCAAAATAGCGATAAGCATTGCCTGATCCACCATTATCCCCCTCTCCCAATCCGCAAACGAATACGATACCGGTTCAAGATCTCTCCTCCCAACAGGAAGAAAAGTATCGCCCCCTGCAGCATGGAAACAGTGGCTGCCGGCAGTCCCATGGTTTGAATGGTGTAGCCACCTACCAAAAGCCCGCCAAAAAGAAAGGAAACCAAGACCACAGCCCCCGGGTGAAGCTTAGCCAGCCAGGCTATGATAATGGCCGTATAACCATAACCAGGGGAAATGCCATGCTGGAGACGATGAGTAATGCCCGCCACTTCACAAAAGCCGGCCAGTCCGGCCAGGGCCCCGCTTAAAAACATCACCAACATTATATTGCGGACAATGTTCATCCCGGCATAGCGAGCGGCTCTAGCGCTCTCGCCGATGACCCGTATTTCATATCCCCACCGGGTTCGATTCAATAAAAGAAATAACAGGGCTGCTGCGATCAAGCCGAAAACCAGCCCCAGATGAATCCTGCTTTCCCCCAAAACCGGGAGAATAGCGCTTTCCGGAAAGGGTGCCGTTAGGGGAAAGTTGAATCCTTGCGGATCTTTCCAGGGGCCGTAGACCAAATAATCCACCCAGAGAATGGCCACATAATTGAGCATCAAGCTGATAATGACTTCATTCACTCCCAGAAGGGCACGGGGCAAAGCGGTCAAAAGAGCCCAGAGGCCTCCGGCAAGCATGCCGGCCACCAGCATGGCAGGCAGCATGATGTAGCTTGGGAGATCAGGATGAAAAAGGGCAATGTAGCTGGCGGCAAAAGCCCCCATATACAGCTGTCCTTCCGCCCCTATATTCCAAAGAAGCATTTTAAAAGCGATGGCAACGCCCAAACCGGCCAAGAGCAAAGGAATGGCCTTCACTACCGTTTCCGAAAGGCCGTAGGCGGACCCAAAGGCACCTTTAAACATCATCAAGTAGACTTCGATTGGATTATAACCGGTAAAAACAAGAAACGCTCCGCCAAAAACCAAGGCCAGGACCACGGAAAGGACCGGGACAAGTAAATTTAAGTAACGGGGAGCGGAGACCCTTTTTTCCATTTGGAGAAAAGTCACGGCAGCTTTCTTCACCTCAGCAGTCATGAAGCTTGTTCACCTGCCCTTTTCACACCGGCCATCATCAAACCGATCTCCTCCAGCTCCGCCTCTTCCACTGGTAAAATGCCCATCAGCTTGCCTTCAAACAAAACTGCCACCCGATCCGCCACCTTGAATATTTCTTCCAGATCTTCCGAAATCATCAGAATGGCCGTGCCCTGCTCCCTTTGAGTCATCAAGAGCTCGTGCACCGTCTCTGTAGCCCCCACATCCAAACCCCGAACAGGATAGACAGCTACAATGAGTTTTGGTTTGGCAGAAATCTCTCTGGCCAGGAGCAGTTTCTGCAGATTCCCGCCGGACATCATCTTCACCGGTGCCGTCAAGGAAGAAGTTTTCACATTAAATTCTTCGATTAATTTAGCTGCTCTGGATTGCAGAGAATGCAAATTCAGCAAATATTTTCCATTTTCTGGCCAGCGGTAGCTTTTCAGGGATATGTTCTCCACTGACCCCAAGTTGGGGATTAATCCCATCCCCAGCCGGTCTTCGGGAACATGACTCACACCCCGGTCGATAATTTCCTTGGGGCTTAAATTGGTGATCTCCTTTCCTTCCAGATAAACATGCCCTGCCAAAGCCGGACGCAATCCAGTAATGACTTCGGCCAGTTCACGCTGGCCGTTTCCTGCTACCCCGGCAATGCCTAAGATTTCCCCGGCCCTGACCTCCAGATAGAAATCATCCAGAGCTAAACGGCCCTTATCATTGTTGGCTTTCAAACCCTTAATCTTTAGGACTGCCGGACCGGCAATCTTCCTTCTTTCCATCCTTTCCCGGGAGAAATCCCTCCCCACCATGAGACGGGCCAGCTCTTCCCGGGAAGTAGCTTTTTTGTCCAGAGTAGCTACTGACTTACCTTCCCGTAAGACTGTAATGCGATCGGCAAAAGCCATCACTTCATGCAATTTATGAGTAATGAAAATGACCCCGCAGCCTTGGTCGGCCATTCGCCTTAAAGTGGCAAACAGATCTCTCACTTCCTGCGGAGTCAAAACAGCCGTTGGCTCATCCAAAATGAGGATGTGGGAACCCCGGTACAGCATTTTGATGATTTCCACTCTTTGCTGTTCCCCTACGGATAGCTGCCAGATTCGGGCTTTCGGTTCCACCCAAAGGGCAAATCTCCTGGAAATTTCCTCAATTTCTTTTTCCACTTTTTCCATCCGCAGAACCGTAGAGGACGGCTGCCCCAGGATCACATTTTCCGCCACAGTAAAAGGTTCTACCAGACGAAAGTGCTGATGAACCATGCCGATGCCGGCCTTAATGGCATCTTTCGGGGACCGGAAAGCCACCTTTTTTCCTTTAATGATAATTTCACCCTCATCGGGACGGTGAAGTCCCGTCAGGATGTTCATTAAGGTGCTTTTCCCTGCCCCGTTCTCCCCAAGAAGAGCATGGATCTCACAGGCATTGGCCGAAAAGTTGATACCGTCATTGGCAACTACCCCAGGGAAATGTTTAGTAATCTTGCGCATTTCCACCAGTGCCGTCTGGGTCATGGCATGACCCTCCTTATTGATTGGTTCCGGCGGGCTAACGCCCGCCGGACTGCTTCTCTCCTTATTTGGGAATAGTTCCATCTACGCCTTCAACAAACCAATCGAAGGAAAGCATTTCTTCATCAGTCATTTTGCTGCCCTCGGGAACTCTCACTTCTCCCGATTGATCTTTCACCGGACCCCAAAATACATCCCATTCTTCATCAATAATCAATTGCCTTCTTTCCGCAACCAGCTGCTTCACCTCTTCAGGTACCATAGGGCCGTAGGGTCCGATATCGATGATCCCGTCTTTAATGCCGCCCCAGTAAGCTTCCGGCTGCCAAGTACCCTCCATCACCTCTTTCACCACTTTTGTATAATAGGGTCCCCAATTCCAGACGGGGGAGGTGAGGTTGGCCTTGGGAGCAAAAGATCTCATATCCGTATTATAACCTATACCATAGACTCCTTTCTCTTCTGCCGCCTGCTGGGGCCCGGGAGTATCCTGGTGCTGGGCCACCACATCAGCCCCTGCTTCAATCACAGCTAGACCGGCCTCTTTTTCAGCCGCCGGGTCGTACCAGGTATTGGTCCAAACCACTTTAACCACTGCATCGGGGTTAACTTCCCGGACACCTACGGTAAATGCGTTTATCCCCCGAATTACTTCCGGTATGGGATGTGCGGCCACATAACCGATTTTGTTGGTCTTAGTCATTTTCCCGGCTACCAGCCCGGTCAGGTAACGGGCCTGGTAGGCACGCCCAAAATAGTTGCCTGCATTGGGAGCAGTTTTATAACCGGTGGCATGCATAAAAACCACATCCGGATATTTTTCTGCCACTTTGATGACATAATCCATATAGCCAAAGCTGGTAGCAAATATCACCTTGTTGCCCTGTTCTGCCAGCTGAGTCAAAACCCGCTCAGCATCAGCGCCTTCCGGCACGGATTCCACGATGGTGGTCACCACATTGGGAAGTTCCTTTTCCATATACTTTTTCCCCTGATCATGAGCATAAGACCAGCCGGCATCTCCCACCGGGCCCACATAAATAAAGGCCACTTTGAAAGGTTCCTCCGCAGCCTGCTCCTGCTCAGCGCCAGCCTCCGGTCCCTTTATGGGTTCATCGGCGGCCTGCTGTCCTCCACCGCAACCTACTGCCAAAAGCAGCATGAAAATAAGCAGCAAACATACCCATCCGGCCCTACTGCTTTTCAACATTTCTTTCCCTCCATCCAATCTTTTGTGTTCTGTTAACTTAATAATAAAAATGAGACCTGAAACGCCTCTGGTATAATGGAAATTGCCAAAAACCCATTACCTCCCAGAAAGGAGCGTTCAAGTCTCATGACCATTATACCATCAAACGTAGTATGTCCAAGGTGTTTTTCAAAAGTTCTTCACCGTTTTGGTAAGGACAAAGACGGTTTTCAAAGATATCAGTGTCAACGATGCAAACGGCAGTTTGCACCTGATAAACCATGTTCACCAAGAAAAAGAATATATCCCGATTGTCCTGTTTGTGGTAAAGCAACTTTTCTTCACCATGACTATACTTATTACTCAAACTTCCGTTGCTGTGACAAAAAATGCAACCATTCTTTTCGAGTACCAAAACTAATAAATGTTGAGACCCCTTCTTCCGAGTTTAAGCCTGAAACCTTTTCTTTTAAAGGTATGCGCCATCCGCTTCATATTGTTCTTCATGCACTGACTTACTACTTCTGCGGAAATTCAACAACCCGAAAAGTCGCTCAAACCTTACATATGGTTCACCAGGTTAAGGTTTCTCATGTAACTGTTTCTAAATGGATCAAGCGCTTTGCTCCTGTATTCAAGAAAATTGCTGATGACAGGCTTTTGGGGATTAATCTTTGTGATTCGGATGAATGGCATTTCGATGAAACTTATATTAAAATTGCTGGTAAAGATTATTACCTCTGGCTCGCTTTTGATGCAGAAACCAGATTAGTTCTTGACTTCAATCTTTCCCCTATGCGTGACTCGGCATCTGCCCATAGCCTTTTATCTAACTGCAGAAGAAAGTTTGGACAACCCCGGTATGCTGTCATCTCCGACAGATATTATGCCTATCTGCAGCCTGCTTCTTTGTTCTTTCCACAAGCTGAACATATACGCGTTGAAGACTTTGATGACTTAATCAATAACAACGTTCTTGAGGCTTTTAATGGGCAATTTAAAGCTTGGTACAAACCTAAAAGAGGTTTTAATTCATTTGAATCTGCCAATAGACTTATTGCTACTTACATCTTCTTCTACAACTTCATCCGACCTCATTCCAGCCTCAATGGTCTCACGCCAGCTCAAGTCGCTGGTGTGAACTACTCGGAAAAAGAACGGCTATTCTGGCTTTTGGTAGCTTGAGTAATATTCAGATTTCAAGGTTCATTCCGTCCTGTACTACATCAGGACTATTTGTGCTGACCTGATTTTTTTTCAAAGGCTTGCACGTATCTTTTTTTCGTGTTATCTTACACTTAGGCGTTTCCATTTGTAGGTTTTTCCCTTTTTTAAACCTACCAGAGGCCTTTCAGGTCTCATTTCTTTCATACTAAGTTAACAAAGCCATCTTTTGTGATCCAAACTCGGATCCCTTTCGGACTTTTTCTCTCCAATCTCCTTAAACCAATCAGTCCTCCCTAAAACAGTTTCCCATCACCTCCTTACAATGCAAACCGGGATCCCACTTACCAGCACTGCCGGAAGTCCGGATCACAAATTGCCCCAACCGCCCAACTTGACTTACGGGCGCCGGGGCAAGCTGACATTGTTTGGATGGGTGGGGAAAGAGATTGTTCGTTTTTTGCCGTCTATTACATTTTGACAATTACAGCGGAATTCCTGCCAAGCCTTAAGGATTCCCCAAGGAATACTTTTCCCTGCAAGCTCATTTTTTTTTAGGCAGTATCCTGCAAGGGTAGAGAAAGACGCCTTTTCCCATCGTATTTGCAATAGGCCTGACCACCCCCTCGGCTACCCGGCAGACCTTGAAGAGTAGCGGGGATATCAATTACCGGAAAAAATACTCTGTCAACCCTTTCGCTTCCCTGCGGGGGATTAGAGATTAATAACAGATTAAAACCTTTCCCAAACTCCAGCAGCCAGTTCCCGGCATTTGGCCGTCAGTTCTTCTTCCATGAGCAAAAGCCGTCGGTTTTCCATCAATACTCTCCCGTTGATGATAGTTGTCTCCACCGCTCTTCCCGCCATGCCGAACAAAATATGGCCGTAATAGTTGTCTTCGGTGAGAGGGCTGGGAGGATAATAGTCTACCACAATCAGATCAGCATAAGCTCCCGGCACCAATTTACCCAAGGGCTTTGGGAAAAAGCGGGAGGCAATTTTAGCATTATTGACAAAAACCAACTGGGGCACTTCTTTCCAGAAAGCACTGGGGTCTGCCAGGGCAAATTTGTGCAGCACATTGGCCGCTTTTATGCTTTCAAACATGTCGGCTGTAAATCCATCGGTGCCCAGGCCCACCACCACCCCCTCATCCAGCATTTTCGCTACCGGAGAATATCCCACGGCATTTCCCATATTGGACTGGGGATTGTGGACCACATTGGTCCCGGTGGAAGCTAAGAGATCGATTTCATGGTCATCCACGTGAACACAATGGGCAATTATTGTTTTCGGACCCAGGATGCAGAAATCAGCCAGTCTCTCGATGACTCTTTTCCCTGATTTTTTCAGGCTGTCTTCCACATCCGCCATGTCTTCCGCCGCATGGAGATGAAAACCGGTATCCAGCCTTGCCGATACTTCTTTACAGGCCTTCAAAGTGCGGTCGGAAAGAGTAAAAGAAGCATGCAAGCCGAAGCTGGCAGCCAGCAGATCATCTTTGGCCTGACGGCTTTCTTCGATAAAACCGGCATTTTCTTCAATTCCTTCCCCGGCAATTTCTTCCCCGTCCCGATCGGAGACCTCATAACAAAGACAACTTCTCACTCCCACCTCCCGCGCGGCCCGGGCAATGGCCCGTAAGCTGCCCCTGACCGCAAAAGGGCTGGCATGATGATCCATAATAGTGGTGGTGCCGTTTTTCACGCAGTCGACAAGAGAAATAAGGGCGCTATAGTAGACATCTTCCAGCGTTAAAGCCTTGTCCAGACGCCACCAGAGTCTTTCCAGGATCTGCAGAAAATTCTTGGGGGGAGGATCCTTTAAAGCTATTCCCCGGGCAAAAGTGCTGTACAAATGGGTATGGGTATTGATTAAGCCCGGCATAATCACTTTTCCCCGGGCATCAAGAAAAGAGGCTTGGGGGTATTTTTCTTTCAGGGCGTTGGTATCTCCCACTTCTTTGATCAAGTTACCTTCAATAGCCACAGCTCCTTCCCTTCTTACTCCCTCTTTTTCGTCCAACGTAATCAACAAGCCGTTTCCCACTAAAAGCATCTGGGCACCTCCATGTAATCATAATTGACTGCCGGCCACAAAGACTGAAGAATGCTCAAATCCCGGATTGAAACTACTGCGAAAACCATCCTCATCAATGCAGCTGCTAAGCGACCGGCCGGGTTAACGGTCAGGGTAGAAAGGGCCTTTCTTCATCAAGCAGCTGATTCTCGGTAGTCACTACCGGTAAGAAATTGGATAATTCGACCCCGAATTCCTGCTCCAAACTGCGGACAAATTCCTTTAACCTGACCGGCATGACCGCTTCGTCCCGACACTGGAGATCATGGGTGAAAATCTTTTTTTTATCCGGATCTGATCATCACTCATCCGATCCAAACTGTCCCGCACATATTGATAATCCAGCAAGAGCGGGTCAACTTGACAAAAGAATGCAGTTTCTTCTCTTGCAGCAAGCACTGGGAAATCTCTTCAATGAACGCCCCTCACATTCTTCCAGAGTGAGCCGGCATTCCTGCCGGAAGGAAGGATTTAAACTGTTTTCAATGCCACAAAGCGTCCCCAGCCAAATAGCAGGGAGAAAAATAATCCAGATAATGAAAAAGACACCTCTGATCATGGGGTGTCCTTTCCATCCTTCCGGTATAAAACATGGATAACTTTCTAGTTAATATGGGCATAGAGCTGGTATTTGAGCTGTTCCAAAGGAAGATAACCTACCAGTCGTTTGACCTCTTTACCGTCTTTGAAAACCACCAGGGTGGGGATGCTCATAATGCCGTACTCGGCCGCTGTATTGGGGTTTTCATCCACGTCAAGCTTGAGCACTTGAATCTCCCCGTCGTACTCATCCGCCAACTTGTCCAAAACCGGGGCCATCATCCGGCAAGGACCGCACCAGTTGGCCCAAAAATCCACCACCACAGGCAACTTGGCCTTTAAAACCTTTTCGGTAAAATCCGCATCGGTAACGTGCCCGATTTTGCTCATCCTTTTTTCACTCCCTTTCTCAAGCCTGTTTCTCTATCTTTTAGGAATGTTTTTATTATACTATAGGCTACTTTCATTGTAAATAGTCCATTGTGAAAAAGGATGGATTAGGGCTTGGGCAGCTTGTCCAGCATTTCCTCATCCATTTCTTCCAGACTCTTAAAGGTAAATCCTTCTGCCAAAAGATAATCAATCACTAATGGCAATGCTTCTACAGTTGTTTCATGGCCATCGTTTTCGTGAAAAAGAATGACCATGGCCGGCCACAGTTTCTGTTTCGCTGCCTGCCGCTTCACATTGGCGAAAATAGTCTGGGCATCGGGGATGGGATGGCGGGAATCATAAGAATCAATATTCCAGTCCACCCGCAGGTAGCCCGCCTCTTTCACCATTTCCTGTTTCTTTGCATCAGTTCGAAATCTCCCTCCCGGCTCCCGGACAAATATGGGGCGTTCCCCGATAATGCCATAAATAATCTCCTCATTTTTCCTGAGAGATTCTAAAAAAGCCTCATCATTGGCGTAGATCTCTTTATAGACATGGTTATAGGTATGGTTGCCCACTGCGTGTCCTTCTTCGCATATTTTTTCCAAAAGATCTGGATATTTTTCCACCTGGGTTCCGATGACAAAAAAAGTGGCTTTAATCCCATAATTCCTGAGAATTTCCAGAATAGCCGGGGTATTCTCCGGATCGGGCCCGTCATCGATGGTCAGATAAGCCAATTTTTTTTCCTTTTCTTCTTTTTGCTCAAGATCCGGATTCCTTTCCTCAATAACCTCTATGGTGGGAGCAGAATGAGATATGAGCTCTTCTCCGCCGGAGGCAAGGACGTTTTTCTCTTGCTGGACCGAAGGAGAAGCCTCCTCAAGAAAAGAAGGACCGGACTCACTTGTAGGCTGCACTTGGGCCGGTACCGCTTTAGTCCCGCTGCCGGTCACGAAGTAAGCCGCGGCCAGACCTGTCAAACCTCCCACAAAAAATGCCAGGATGAAAAAGAAGATGATGAGAAACGCTTTTTTTTGCATGATTATTCCCCCGGTTTCCTTACTCCGTTTCAAATGGCACATCTTTATTGACGAATAATGCGGGAAAAAGTTCGCGTTTCCCCTTATTTCGACAGAGAGGAGTCAACTCCTTTTGCCTGCTCCTGAATTTTCAAGGAAAATAAAAAGCCCCTTTTGCAGGGACTATATTTCTCGCTCATCTTTAGACCAGCCTACGAATCAAATCTTCCCTATCCCCATCGAGAAAATCGATGACAGGGATTTCAAGAACTGTGTAGGCACCAGGGCTTTGGCGGAAAGTGGCCCGGGCAGCGGCCACCAGCACTTGACCGGCCAATGCCGGGTTGTTGATCCGCATTTCATATTTTAACATTTGATTGGCTGTGACTCCTGAAACCCCTTTCCTTTCCAGAAGAACCCCATGCCCCACGTCAACGAGTTTTTCCACACGGGGCACCTGGATCACATGGGTATCGTCGTGAATAAAATAGGGATCCTGCAAAATCCTTTTCTCAATTTCCCGGAACTCCGCCCCCTCTTCCAATTCCACATAAACCATTCTCCGGTGCACACCTGTTCCCACCGGCACTGTCAAGGAAAGAGCATCCCTCACCCCCGGGATCCCTTTCACCACCACCGAATGGCCCATGCTCATACCGGGACCGAAATTGGTATAAGTAATGCCCCTGGGCGCCATGAACTCAAACATAGCTCTCACCAGCGAATCGGTACCCGGGTCCCAGCCGGCGGATACAATGGCCACGCTGCCGTACTGCCGGGCAATTTCATTTAATTCCTTTTTTAAATCCACCAGCCGCCCGTGGAGATCATAGCTATCGACGGTGTTAATCCCAAGGGCCAGAATTTCCCTGGCATACTCAGGCACCAGACGGGTAGGTACTGCCAGGATGGCCACCTCCACCCCTTCCAATTCTTCCACAGAACTGACTGTTGAAATCCCGGCCAGTTCTTTGGGATGGTCCTGCTCCAGGGAGACTGGACGCCTGACCACGCCTGCCAGCTCCAGATCCGTTGAAGCCAAGACTGCCTCCAGAGAAGCCTTGCCAATATTGCCGTAACCCACAATGGCTACACGATGTTTTTTTGCCATGCCTTTTTCCCTCCCAAGAGAAATCTCCATATTCCCCTTGCCCCTGCTGTCCTGAAAATGCATCTAAATATGTTGCATTATACCACAAAAAAGACGCGAAAAAAACCCGCCGGGAACTTCCGCAGCGGGCAAAATAACCACAAAAATTGTGCAGGGATGAAATTATCCCCGATTAAGCTTTAAGGATTTTCCGAGGAAAAGCGATGGCTGTACACACAGGAGTTGCAGAAATCGGCCTTGTCCTCAATACCTATACAATAAGAGCCTTCTTCCTTCCAGCAAGGTTTGGCGTAATTTTCTTTTTCCTTGACGCTGCGAGTTCTGCCACCCTTGCAATTTTTTAAACGCCAGCAGGGGTAAAGCTGAATCACTTGTCTGACCCCGGCCAGGTTCAACCCTTTGTCTTCGATCAATTCGTTAATGAAACGGAGCCTGCGCAGGTCGTTATTGGAATATAGTCTCTGCCGGTTGCTCCGCGCCGGTGAAATCAAACCGTTCCTCTCCCAAACTCGCAAAGTCTCCGGATGAACTTGTAAGAGTTCGGCCACTACTCCAATGGTATATAAAGGCTGATCAGCATCCAAATCTCTCATCATTGCCAGATGCCTCCTTCACTTGAGTTAGGTCTCTGTTCATCCTTATTATATCAACTCCTCACCCGCCTTTGCAAATTAATTCAAAAATAATATTTAGGATTATTCAAAACAAATTATTTCTAAATATTCGGAAACCTTTTTGCCCCAAAGAAAACCGCCACTTTACCAATAATAAAATGGAAAACTTAAGAAAAGGCCGGTCCGAGGCTACTCTGCATCTTCGTCCTCATCGACTGCAATCTCATTGGCCAGGACCGCAGGAATGTGGGAAATATCACAACCGCAATAAGGACATGCCCACTTTCCCTGAGCTGCTGAAAAAGGCTTGCCCCCGCAGTAAGGACAAATTTTCCCGTACACGTCCACTCACCTCGCGGGAATTCTACCATAGCTTATGATCTTTTACTTGAAAAAATTGTCGCCGGAGTTTCGACATTTAGCCAAATCCTTTGCCCCTTTATAACAAAAGAGATACTTTTCACCAAGCCAGGAATTACCTCTAAAGTTCCGCAACTATTTGGCCCGGTCATCGTCTATAATGATGTCGGCGGGCCAAAAATCGGGTAGTCTTTTCAGCTCAACAAAAATCAAAGGAGGTTATTTAATCGTGAAAAGGAGATTAACTGCACTTCTCGCCGCCCTGTTTATCGTATCCCTGCTGGTATCGGCTTTTGCCGCCGGTCCGGTTCAAGCCGCTCCGGCAGCTTATGATCCCCTGGGCTATTACCTTTACTATACGGAAGATGTGAACCAATTCTACTTTCTAGTAACAAATCCTTCCAGCCAGGCCGTCAATTTAAAATTTTCTTCCGGTCAGGATTATGACCTGGTTATCAAGCAAAAAGGCAAGGTAGTCTGGAAAGATTCTTGGAATAAAAACTATAGCCAAGCTGTCCGCCAAGAAAACTTCCTCCCCGGCCATGCCAAATTTTATAAAATTGATGCCCCTAAGCTGAGGAAGGGGTCTTATCAGGTTCAAGCGATTTTTACCGCCGGTCCCTCAGCTGGCCGGGTGGTAGCGGAAATCCAGTGGGGGGTGGGACAAATAGTGCCGGAAAAACCCTCTGCCGACACCTCTCTCCTGGATTATTACCTTTTTAAATCCACCAATACCAATGAACTTCTTTTTGTAGTGAAGAATAACACCGACCAAACCGTCAAACTCCATTTCCCTTCCGGCAAGGAATTTGACCTAATCATTTATAATGCCTCTTGGCAAAAAGCCTGGCAGGATTCCTGGACCAAATGGTACCATCAATCCGCGAAGAAGGAAAAACTGGCTCCCGGTCAGGCTAAAGTGTACCGGGCCAAGCTGCCCAAGCTTTCCCCGGGAACGTATACTGTTCATGCTTACTTTTATGGAGCAAAACTGACCGGTCCGGCAGCCACCATGAAACTAAAGGCAGGCGGCCAAATAGTCAATCCGCATCTTTCTCAACTGAGCTTCAGCGCCTGGTATAACGGAGGCAAGCAGCCTCAAATTGCTTTCCAGGTTAAGAACACCGGCACTAAACCCGTTACCATCACTTTCCCCCAAGGCAAAACCCTGGAAGTGGTCGTCACTGGGGATAACGGTTTTAGCTGGCGGTACAGCGACAGTTACCGTTCGGGCAGCGCTCTTCTGACCAGGAGTTTGGCAGGAGGCGGTGCCAGCTACAGCTTTATTTACCTGCCCAAACTGCCAAAAGGAAAATATACGGTGGACATCTACTATTTGGCCTATTCTGAGAAGAAACCGGCCGCTTCCACCAGCTTTAGGATCTGACAAAGCCAATAAAAAGGGCTGTTCCCACGGCCCTTTTTATTTTTCATTTTCCCTGTCGTCTCAGGGCCAAGAGCAAATCAATAATCCTGTCCCTGTTCCAAAGATCCACCCCGAGAGAATTGGCCAGTTCTTTGGCTTCCAAAGTATAATCCCGATTGGTGATCAGCAGTGCCTCCTGGCAGCCGTAAAGGGGGGCGCTCCTGGCAATTTTCTCCACCAGCCGAGAACTAACATTGCGCCGGTAATGCTTGGTCAAGACGGCAATATGCCGGCCTTCCTTCTCCACAACAAAATGAACCCACTGCTTTTTAGCGGGAGAGGATTTTACCTTATAGCCAAGCCTTCGCAGAAGTAGAAGACAAAAGTCTCTGAACTCCCTTTTGGACATCCGATCCACTTCATAGAGGCCAGCGGCCATCATTTTTTCCTGCCGCCTCCAACTCCTTACCTTGATCACCAGAAAGACTCCGATGAGCAAAGCCAAGGGCCAACCTTTGTAGACCAATTCCACCGCCCTTTGCCTCCCAGCTCCATGCATTGTTTATATAACACTTCGACATCGCCGGTCAGTAACCTTTCTCGGTGGCAGAAAAAGCCCGCGAAGTTAATGGGGAGCCGAGTTCAGCTCCAATTCCAACGGAAAAAATGAAGCTCACCCCTCTCCCCACCGCCGAAGTTTGTCCTTCTATCTATTCTAAGGAGTGGATAAAAAGCCCACCCCTAAGCTTGGGCTCAAACCAGGTGGATTTAGGGGGCATGACCTGGCCCGTGTCCGCAATGGACATCAGCTGCTTCAATGCTGGCAGGAAACAAGGCAAAAGCCACCCCTCCTTCCTGCTCCACTCTCTTCTCCAGTTCTTCCAGGCCCCGGATCCCGCCGACAAAATCGATGCGAGGGTCAGTCCTGGGATCCTCAATCTCCTAAAACAGGTTCCAAGAGGTTGTTCTGGAGAATGGATTCACATCCAAGGGATTTGACCGGATCGGTCCGGTCAAAAGTGCCTTCCCTGGCCTTCCAAGCCGATACCAATCTGCCCCCCAGATACATCCCAAAAGTGTGAGGCTGCCGGGAGGCTGGATAAGCTTTACCCGGGCCGAGTCTTATCTGCCACCGCAAATTTTTCCTGCACTCTGGCCAGAAAAGTCTCCTTCGGTCAGGCCGTGCAGGTCTCTCACCACCCGGTTATAGGCCAGGATCCGCAGTTCCCGGTGGGGAAAAAGGACGCCGAGAAAAGTAATTGATACTCTTCTCCGCACCTGTATAGCCGGGGTTCTGTTCCCGGCGGCAGCAAACCCACCTGCACCGCCGCCGCCGTCCGGTGGTGCCCGTCGGCGATATAGAGATAATCCACCTGCCGGAACTCAGCCACCAGACCGTCGATAACGGGCGGGGCATCGATCACCCAGGCCATGATGCCCAACCCCGTCGTCGGCAACAAAATCGTAGACCGGCTGCCTGGACCTCGGTCCAAGCAGTCATCATGGATTCTGGATCTTCTCCCGGAACCGGTAAGTCAAAAAAACGGCACCAGTCTGGGCATTGCAGGCATCCACATGTCTGAAAACGGTCCAGTCTCCTTGTCGGCCCTGGTGTGCTCATGTTTCTTGATTGTTCCCTGCAAATAGTCATCAATAGAGCAGCAGGCCACCAAGCCGGTTTGGGCTCCGCCGTCTTTGATCCAGCCGGTAGATGTAAAGACAATCTTCCTCATCCTGCCGGAGCACACCTTCCTGCACCAACCGGCTGTAAATTGCCAGCGGCCTCGGGCGTAAACTTGTCCGGTCGTAAGGGTCCAGAGCAGGATCCAGGTCGACCTCCGACTCTGCCTCACATGCAAAAAGGAAAAGGGATTGTCCCGGACCAGCACCCTGGCCTCCTCTCCGCACTCACCACATCGTAGGGAGGAGCAGCCACCCGGTGGGCCAGACTCCGGCACCGGCCGCAGCGCCCTAAAGGATTTGATCAAGGCCACTTTCCTTTCCTCCTTCAGCAACAGGATGTTGAACAGTCTCTTCAAGCCGCTCGCCGAAAAAGCCTCCTGGCCCAGGGCCAGGGCCCGGAGATTGGCGGCCACCGTATGCCCGGGAACGCGCTCCCGGACGGATTCCACCAACAAATCCTCACCTGAAGGGCAGAAATCCTCCCGCCAGGGCAGCTCCCAGCATGACCACACTCATGGTCCGGGCATGGCCCGCTTTTTCCGCCAGCTCCGTCCCATTGATGACCACAACCTTTTTCCCCAGTTCCCTTCCAAAGCAGAAGCGATTTCCTCCAGAGCAGGATACCGGGCCTTTGCCAATCTGGACATCCATGGGCGGAAGAGGGGCTGCTGTTCAGAAGAGCCGCACCCTCCGGCGATAAATATTCCACCCCCACCCGCAGCCCTTCCAGGGGCTCCAGGGCTATGATCAGATCCGCCTCTCCCCGGTCGATCAGGGGGGCATAGACATCGCCAAAGCGCACATGGGAGGATACGGCACCGCCCCTCATGGCCGCACCAAAGGTCTCCCCCACCCGTACCCGGAATGGCCGTGGGATCCCGCTTCGCCAGTCTGCATGGCTGCACCGGCAACGATGCGGGCAGCCAGGATGCTGCCCTGCCCTCCCACGCCGGCAATAATCAGATCCATTTTCATGCCCCATTCCCTCCTCGTCTTCACCGCCCCCTGCCGGCAGACCTGCTCGCACAGGCTACAGTCGGTACGCAGCTTTCCCCATCCACAGCCGCTTTCTTCCTCGCACCGCGTCGAAAGGCGACTGGCAGGGCACCCCAGGCGCAGGCAGCGCCTGCAACCATCGCAAAGGGACTTCCTCCACCCAGGTCCTGCCCTCTCCTTTTTTTCTCCCTTCTCAACAGCTTGCAGCTGGCACTCACCCTCCAGAATGACCACGGAAGGGCCCCTCATCTGCGAGGGCCCTCTCCATGAGACGGGAGGCCTCCGCCAGTTGATAGGCATTGGCAACATGGAGACATTCTTCACTCCCAGGGCCCTGACCACCCCTGCCATGTCGAAAGCCTCCCGTTTGCTCTCCCAGGGCGGTGGTCCCCGTAGCCGGGTTGGGCTGGTGACCGGTCATGGCCGTCCAGCGGTTGTCCAGAATCAAGAAAGTGAGATCTACGCTTGATTGTAGACGGCGTTGGTCACCGATGGTAAAAGAGCATGAATGAAGGTGGAATCCCCTGCCACCGCCACTACCTTACCCTCCCGGTAGCCCGCCTGCACCTGTCCCTGGGCCAGACCCAGACCGCTTCCCATCACATGGATGGTATCCAGGATCTCGTAAGGCGAGCCTCACCGGGTATTTCTTGCCGGGCAGCTTCGTTGGGTTCAATACCGGAGGCAAATAATCCATAGCCTCCCTGTTCGTAACAACCAATGTCCCCGTTGACAATATGGTTGCCCGGGAATTTTCGCTTAAAGCTTCCCCCAGGGCCCAATAAGAACCCAGGTGGGAACACCCGGCACAGAGAGCCGAGGACCGGGGCGTCACCAGCTCCCTCAGCTTTTCCCGGGTCTTTTCCCTCTCATCCCCAGGGATTTCCAGTTTCAAAAGCTGGGAAAGGGCTTTTGTGACCAAACTGGTATTGATTTCCCCATAGGGAGGAAACACAGGGCGGTGGCTTTTCCCGTAAATGTTCAGGCTGCTAAATCTTCCCTGGGCATAGCTCCGCACAAGGTTCTCGATGACCGGATCTCCTTCTTCCACAACAAGCAGAGTATCCACTCCTGGCAAGAGCTTGTCCAGTATGCTGTAAGGCAAGGGGTAAAAAAAGCCCAGCTGGAGAAAGCTGACCCGGTCCTTAAGGCCCAGCCTGTCCAGAGCTTCTCTGGTGTAGCTGGCCCCAACCCCGGCGGCCAATACAGCCGTTGAAGCCCCAGGCACCAATTCCAGCCGGTTAAAGGGGCTGTTTTCAGCCAGCTCCCGAGCCTTGGGCAAAACCTGATGGAGCCAACGATGTTTGGCCAGAGGGCCGGGGGCACCGTAAACATTCCAGCGGTAAGGCAGTTTGTAGTGCTTATTAAAAGACAAGCTGTTCTTTTCTTCCTGGATCGGTCCCAGTTTCACATCACCGCTGGCATGAGAAATTCTGCTCACCGATCGGATAAAAACAGGCAGTTCGAGTATTTCTGAAATGCGGAAGGCCTCTCTGGTCATATCTTTGGCCTCTTGCTGATCGGCCGGTTCCAGGCAGGGTATTTCCGCATAAACTGCCGCCAGCCTGGTATCCTGTTCGCTGGAAGAATAGTGGGCATTAGGATCATCGGCCACCACCACCACCAGTCCTCCTTTGACCCCTCCATAAGGCAAAGTCATGAAGGTGTCCATGGCCACGTTCAAACCGGCATTTTTCATGGCGGTCATGGCTCTGGCACCTACCAGGGAGGCTCCCGCAGCCAGCTCAAAGGCCACCTTTTCATTGGTGCTCCACTCCAAATGGTATGCTCCCTGCCGGGCTGCGGCAATCAAAGCTTCACAGATTTCCGAAGCAGGGGTGCCCGGATAAGCGGCCATTAACTGCAAACCGGCCTCCAGAGCACCCCGGGCAATAGCTTCATTGCCCATGAGCAGCACTCTTTCCCCCGCCGGTTGCAAAATAGCAATACTCAAGCACAATCTCTCCTTTCCGAACCGGCGCCGAAACATCCTATCCCTTCGGCAATCCAGGTGTATTGATTAAAACAGGATTTCCTGAGCCGTTTCCGTAAGAATGTCAGAAGCCAGCATCAAATGCTCCACAGGCACGTACTCATCCGGAGCATGGGCCTGGGCCAGATAACCGGGTCCAAAGGTGAGACAATGGGGCGTCCCTGTCCTGGCAGCCATAATGGCCCCGTCCGTATAAGCGGGAAAGCCGGCCAGTTCCGCCTCTCTGCCGGTTATTTTCTTCACCCCTTTGGTCACGGCCGCCAGCAGGGGCGAATCTTGCGGTATCCGCAGGGGAGGCCTTTCCACTCCCAGCACCCGGTAACTGCCCCTGGAACCGGGCACTTTCCCGGTCCCCTGGGCAATGGCCTTTTCCACCAGATGGCGACCCTGGGCTCACCGTCATGGGGACCGTCAGCCGCAGATCAGCCTCTGCCCGGCAGCTGTCAGGCACCATATTGACTTTCACACCGCCGCTAATCCGGCCCACATTCAAGGTGGCCTTCCCCAGCAGGGGATCCTCATAAGGCAGATCTGCCACCGAGTCTTTTCAAAGAGCTGATCACTTCCGCCATGGCATGGATAGCATCAACCCCTAGATGGGGTTTTCCCCCGTGGGCCATCTTCCCCTGGGTGCTAATTTCAAACCAGAGGGGCCCTTTATGGGCGGCTACTACAGCCAAACCCGAGGGTTCAGCCGCCAGGAGAAAATCCTCGTCGGTCACCCAACCCTTTTCCACCGCCGCCAGAGCCCCCTGCATGAAGGGACCTTCTTCATCAACGCAGGCCAGAAAAATAAAACTGTGACGCGGTTTTTCCCGGCCCAGGCAGATTCTTTTAAAAGCTACCAGGGCCGCGGCCAACCCTCCTTTCATATCCGCACTGCCTCGCCCGTACAATTTGCCCTGCTCCATTTCCCCGGCAAAAGGATCTTTGGTCCAGCCCTCTCCGGCGGGAACCGTATCCAGGTGCCCGGTATATACTAAACGGGGATGTTCTTTTACCCCGGCCAGCCGGGCCACCACGTTAAAACGGCCGGGCGCCACCTCTTCTTTTTTCACTTCCACACCCAGCCTTTGCAGCCAGTGAAAAACATAATTTCCCACAGCTTCCTCACTGCCGGTGGGATTCTCGCTGGGGATCTGCACCAATTCCCGAGTCAATTGGATCACTTCAGCTTGAGCGGTCATTCCTGCCAAACCTCCTACTTTAAGAACCGCAACTGCCTGGAAAATTTTCTTTCTATTTCCTGCACAGAGACAATTCCGGCAGTTCAGAGCATGTCCGGCCCGTCATGAATTACCTTCCTGCCGGGAATTTATTGTATTGTCCCCAACGGCAGGGAAAATAATGTCACTTTACACTTCGCCGTCTCCGGAGGAATTCCTCCCCCTGGCCGGAAGAGAGGCAAAGACAAAAAGGCCCCTGAAACAGGGACCCAAAAGTTCCCGCATACGCATGGAAGGCTGGAAAAAGGCAGCCGTCAGGAGGCTAAAATTCCCCTGGCTTTAATCAATCGATAGATCACTTGCAGATTGGCCATCAGGGCAAGCAGCCACAAGGCGATAAACTCCAGATTGAAAATACCTCCCAGGGCGATGATGGCCAACCTGCCATCTCGATTGACCGGCAGATAACTTAGCCATCCCTCTTCTTGCGGGTAATATTCTTTTCCAGTCAGATTTTTCATCTTTTCTTTCGAAAGCATGGAAAGGGGCGAAGCCGCCAGGGCCAAAAAGGCCGGGAAAAGTGCCGCCTGCTGCCCTCCCTGAGCAAAAATCAGCCCGGCTGTCATCCCCCCGATTAAAAGGGCATCGCTATAACGGTCAATGATGGAGTCAAAATACGCGCCAAAAGCCGTCTCCTGATATTTTAGCCGGGCCACTTCCCCATCAACACCGTCGATAATGGAAGCGGTTTGGGCCAAAATGCCGCCCATGAAACCGAAGCCCAGGGCAAATAACAGGGAAGCAGCCAGGCACATGAGGCCGTTTATTGCCGAGTAAAAATTCGGTTTGAAGGGCAAGGACACCAGCAAAGAAGTCAAGCGCAAAGAAAGAGGCCGGTTGAAGTAGCGGGCCACCACCCCATCCCGGGGAGAAGCCAGCATGGATAAAAGCTTTTTCTTGGCAAGCTCCAGGTCTGCCGGCTCATCCACATCCAGCCAAAAGCAGTCTCCAATCTGAAAGGCCCGGAGATCTCCCCTGTCAAGCACCGGGGAAAGGGCTTGGCTCAAATTCCCCCAACCCTTTTCCACTGCACTGGCCAGCTCGGCCAGGACTGCCGGGGAAAAGCAAAAACAGCCGCAATCCACACCGTTAAAATCGCTGATGTTTTTCCCCAAAAGGCGGATTATCCCTTCCTCATCCACCTGAACCTTTGTGGCCTCCTCCAGTTGGTAAACTGACTGGAGCCGCCGGTCAACAGCCAAAAAAGCCTTGGCTTCCCCGTTTTTTTCTTCCTGTAAAAAATCAAGGAAAGAAGTCAGAAGTTTCGGTTCCAGCAAATGATCGGCCATCAGGACCAAAAACCTTTCTTCCCTGTCAAAGAAGGGAAGAGCGGCCAGGAGAGAGCCGGCATTGCCTTCCGGCCAGCGGGGGTTGTCGGCATAATCGATAGTCACCCCCCAGCGGCTGCCGTCCCGGCAGAAGTCCTTGATTTTCTGCCCTTGATAACCTGTCACAATAACAAAATCGGTTATGCCCGCTTTTTTGGCCGTCAGAATTGCCCTTTCAATTAAAGGCAACCCCAGAAGGGGCAGCAAGGGCTTGGGCAGATGACCGGAGCCTGCCGCATCCTTCATCCTTTCCCCAGCCCCGGCTGCCAGGATAACTGCCCGCATCATTAACGCTCCCTTTTGCCTGCAATAAATTCTTCCACCATCTGTGCCGCCTCCCCATCGGTATACTGGACAGGCGGGCTTTTCATGGTATAGGCGGAAATGGAAGTGAGCACTCCTCCAATACCCCGATCAAGAGCCAGCTTCATACAGCGGATGGCATCCAGCATCACTCCGCCGCTGTTGGGAGCGTCCTCTACCGCCAGCTTTAATTCCAGGGTTAAAGGTACCTGGCCAAAACCAAGTCCATTCATATGGATATAACAGATCTTTTGATCATCCAACCAACGGATATAGTCGCTGGGGCCGATATGAATATTTCCCGGGTCCAGGGGTGATGCCAGCTGGGACTGCACCGACTGAGTTTTGGATTTTTTCTTGGAAGCCAAGCGCTTATGATTAAGCATGTTCAGAAAATCCGTGTTGCCGCCGAAATTCAACTGATAAGTATTCTCCAGTTTCACCCCTCGTTTTTCAAAAAGATTGGTCAAGACCCGGTGAACAATGGTAGCCCCTACCTGACTTTTTACATCATCTCCGATAATGGGAATTTTCCGCCGGCGGAATTTCTCTTCCCACTCCGCGTCGGAAGCGATAAAAACGGGCATGGCATTAATAAAACCGATCCCGGCTTCCAGGCAAGCCTCCGCATAAAAACGGGCTCCTTCCTCGCTGCCCACAGGCAGATAGTTAATCAACATTTCGGCGCCGCTATCTTTTAATACTTTGACCACATCACAGGATTTGGCGTCTTTCACCTTAAAAGCCCTGGTGGCATCGAATTCCTCCATATGCGGGGAAACCCCGTCCAGGACCGGACCCATTTCCACTTTCACCTGGTAGTCGGGCATATCCGGCCAAAAAACTTTAGTACAATTGGGCTCGGCAAAAATTGCCTCTTTTAAATCACGCCCGACTTTTCTTTCATCCACATCAAAAGCAGCTACCACTTCAATATCCTCCGGCCGGTAGCCGGCCAGTTCAGGATGCATCAATCCAACAGTATTTTCCGGATTGTTTTTGTAAAACTCAATTCCCTGCAAGAGAGCAGAGGCACAATTACCGATGCCTGCTAGAGCAATTTTGATCTTACCCATCTGTCTACACCCTCCTAAAATTATTTTTGTCGGCAATCCACAGGGATCTTCCCCTTGCTGTCTAGGAAAAATGTAACTCAGGACAGATCATCAACTGCCCAACCACTTTCTTGCAGTTACAACATAGAATTTCACCTCCCCAGTTCAACAAAAAAGCCGCCCCGAGGGCAGCCCTTCTTTACTTCATACCAACCATATTAAGATCATAATCCTGGGCCTCCCCTGCAGTAAACAAAGTCAAGGTGCGAAAACCAGCCTGGAAGACCCTCTCTATTGCTTTTTCCAGATCTCGACCCAGGTCTTCTTCATGATGGGCATCGGAACCAACAGTGACCCGCCTGCCTCCAAGCCTCCGAAATAGTTGCAGAGTCTCCAGACTGGGGAATGTATCGTTTATACCTTTCCGCAAAGCGGAAGTATTTACTTCCAAGGCCAGATCTTTTTTTACCATTTTTTCCAGTAAAGGCATAAGTTGGTATTCATAAAAACCTCTGGAATAGCTTCCTGGCGGCACGGACCGGTGAAACCATTCCAGATGTCCGATTACCTGGAACAGACCTGAATCGATCATCTGATTGGTGGTCTGCAGATAATCGCCAATAAGCTTTTGCACAGCTTCCTCTTCCGCACCTCCTATCCTTAAAGATAAAAGGCTTGTACCCTGCACGTAGTGGATGGCCCCCATGAGAAAATCAAAATTCCACCCGGCCAAATAATTGGCCAGTTCCGCTTCCTGCCTGGGGTCGTAATCCACCTCCAGCCCCACTTTAATCTCCAATCGACCGGCAAAAAGCTCCCGGCAACGGTCCACTTCCTGAAAAATCAGGGTAAAATCCGTCAAACCATAATTGATATCAGCAGGATTGAGAGTAAAATGCTCCGTCAGGGCCAGCTCCGGTATACCCAGCTTCACCGCCCGACGGCAGTACCCTTCCAGACTGGCGTCGCTATCCCGGGAGAATTCAGCGTGCAGATGATAGTCAGGTACTTTTAACAACAAAAAGCTTCACTCCAGTATCTCTCTTCATTAGCACTCACCAGGATTGATTGCTAACAGAATTATAGCACTGCCTGCCTTTTCTGTCAAACTGTGGATATGATCCTCTGTCCAGCCCAAGACCCTACTTCTGTTTAATTCTCTTCCCCTCCCGAAGGCCCGGTTGCCTGGGATCGGCAATAACCAGATCCCCTTCTTCCAGCCCTTTCTTGATCAACACTTCCCGGTCGGTCTCCAAACCGGTTTCCAGCTGCTGAATCTGCGCCTTTCCTTTTTTCACCACCCACACCGCCTTTCCTCCCTCATAGGCAAAGACGGCTGCTTTGGGCACCAGCAGCACATTTTCCTCCCTCTCCAAAGTGAACCTCACCGTCAGCAGATATCCGGGATAAATGGTCAGACCCGCAGGTAAGCGGGGTTCAATTACAACCCGCACTCTCTGTTCCTCCAAGCCAAGAGGGGAAACGGTCTTTTCGGCAAAAGGAGCCACCTTTACTACAGTTCCCGGAAAAACCAGATCCTCATCCCTGTCGGTCTGGATCAGTTCCACTTCCATCCCGGGATAAAGAATTCCGGCGTCCTCCGTTAAAACAAAGCTTTCTACCTGATAATTCCCTTTCTGAAAGATACTCATCACTTGGGCACCAGGAGGAACCACTTCCCCTTTTTTCACCTGCAGCTGAGAAACAATACCGTCCAAAGGTGACAAAAGCCGAATGCCTTCCAGCTTATATTGCAGCAGGTCTATTTGGGCTTCCAAAGCCCTTTTCTTTCCGGCAAAAAACTGACGCAGGCCGCTGTCAGGCCGGTGAGATTGCAGGAACAGAGACAGAGCTTGCTCTTGCTGTTCCAGATTGTTTTGGGCCGCCGAATAAACGGCCTGGGACTTCTCATATTCGCTTGCGGTCAACGCCCCTTCTTCATACAGTTTCTTTATTTTCTGCAGATTGGTCTCCGCTTCAGCCAAATCCCGGCGGGCCTGCTCTAATTGAAGCTCCAGGATTTTTACTTGTGCTTCATAAGGCTCATGCAAAGATTTCTTTTCCTCGCCGGCCAGTGCAGATAACTCGGATTGAAGTTGCTCCAGCTGCAGCTTTAGTTCCGTGTCGTCCAATGACAAAAGCAGGTCTCCTTCCTTCACCTCCTGCCCATCGGTCACAGGCAATTCCGCAATCTTTCCCCCGGATAAAGTGCAGACTGCCAGCTCTAGCCGGGGGATGACCTTGCCTTCTTCCCGAATAGTCACGGCCAGGCTGCCCGTTTCCACCCGGACCAAGCCGGTTTCCAGCTCCTGCCCCAATCCGGAAATGAGCACCAGCAGGACAATCAGGACCAGGACCGACACAAAGACAATCTTCCATTTTCTTTTCATGGGATTCTCACCTTCTCCTCTACTCAATTGACTTTAAAACCTGCACCAGGCTTAGACGATGAACTTTCCTGGCTGCCGCACGCTGGGCCAGCCAGATGGCTCCGGCAGTAACCAAGAGGGAAATAAGAAAAGACAGAGGAGTCACCCGGCTGGGAATGGTATAAACATCGGTGCTGAGCGCTTCCGACATGCCGGCCAACATCAAGTAGCTCAAGGGAATAGCGGCGGCCATGCCGAAAAAACCCAAAAACCATTGCTCGAAAGTGATCACAGACAGCACTTCTTGCGCGGTCATTCCCATGACCATCATCGTGGCCAGTTCCCTGTTCCTCTCCGCCAAAGTGATTACTGCCGAATTGTAAATAATGGCAAAACCGATGACAATGCCCAAGAAAGCATAAAAATAGATCATGCTGCCAAAAGAATCCATCAATTCCCGGGTTTTCTTCATCAATTCCCCTGTCTCAACAATCTCATTAACCACGGCACTGTCCCTGTACCGGTTTTTCAGAGAAGAAATGGAAGAGGAATCCATTTGAGCGGTAAAAGCAGTGACCAGCTTTCCTTGATGCAAAAAGTCCTGCAGTGCGCCCAGTTCCATATAAGCATTAATGCCTAAATACTGGGGGATCACCCCTGCTACCCGAATTGCTTTGGTTTCCTCATTATTTGGCAAAAAAGGGCTTTCCAGCTGCAGCCAAGTACCCGGCTCCGCATCGAGAAGTTTGGCCAACCTTTCGGAAAGGAGGATACCGTCCCGGGGAGGAGCCAGCTGCCGGTAACCGGCATCGAGAATGCGATAATGCTGTCCCCCGGCCGGTATCCCCAGCAACAGCACATCTTTCTCCAACCATTGGTTTTTCAAGGTGACCGGCACTTCCGCCATGGGCTCCAAGCTGTTCATCCCGGGAAAACGGATCAGCTCTCCATAAACCTGATCCTGCTTCAGGGGGCGGCTGAAAATGATCTTTACATCGTAGGTCTCCACCTTTTCATACTGGTCATAAAGCATCATTTGCACCAGATCGTTCATGGACCAGGTGAAGCCTACCAGGGAGAAACTGACCATTATACCTAAGAAAACGAAAAGGCTCCGTCCCTTATTCCGGATAATATTGCGAACGGCCATTTTCCCTTGAATTGTGAGCATGTTCCAAACAAAGGGAAGTTTCTCCAGCAGTATTTTCTTCCCCACCGGAAGGCCCGGAGGCCGCATGGCTGCAGCCGGCTGCAGGGAAAGCACCGACCGGCATCCCCCATAACCGGCCAGCGCGGCAATCCCGGTGGATAACAAGCTTCCGGAAATTGAATAAACAGGCGAAATCATCCCCATCTGACTGGGCATATTAAAGAACATCTCATACAGTTTTGTGAAGGGACGGGCCAATGCCAGCCCCAAAAAAGCTCCCATCAGTCCCCCGGCAAAGCCGATAATCATGGCATAAAGCAAATAATGAGAGATTATTTCCCGGTCCGTATAGCCGAAACCTTTGAGCACACCAATTTGACCCCTCTGCTGCTCCACCATTCTCTTCAACATAATATAGAGAATGGCGCCGGCTATGGAAAGAAATAATAATGGTACAGCTTTTGCCGCCACTTCCAGTCCTTCCAGTTCCTGGATAAGGATCTGGTGACTGACCTGATCTTCCCGGGGATAGATATTTATTAAGCCGTATTTTTTCAGTTCAGCTTCCAGCTTCAATTCCACGTCTTCATAATCGGCTCCCGGCAGCAAGGTAAAAATAAGATTATTCACCCGGTCTCCTTCCTGAAACAGCTTCTTCATGGTCTCCCATGGGAGAAAAGCAACGCCAAAGGTCTCGGGAGAAGGAAACAAATCACCGCTGCCGCGTAGAGCATAAACGAACTCCGGACTCCTTCCCATACCCACCAGCCGGAGCTGCTGCCTTTTCCCGGCAATCAACACGGTGATCTCATCATTGAGTTCCAGGTTATTGGCGGCAAAAAAAGCGTTGTCCACCCACATTTCCAGGTCTTTTTCCCTAAGGGGCCTCCCCTCCATCAATTCCACGCTGTTTAAAGGATTTTCCTCATTAAGGTCAAGAGAGATCAGCCTTAAAAAAACATTTTCCTCCCGCCCGGGTAAAAGGACCCTTGCTTCCTTGATGAGGCGCCCTTCCATCCGGTCAATTCCCTCAATGTTTCTTAACCTCTGTACTTCTCCTAAAGGCATGCCCTGGATCTCCGCAAAACCGTCCGCGAAATTATGTTGCGCGTAAAAATCCCTTTGGGAGGCCTTTAAATTGTCGCTGAGAATTGAAAATAAGGTATAAATCATCAAGCCGATGACGATCACTACCAGGCAAGCGGCACAGGCTCCCCTATTGTCATTCAAATCCCGAATTGTTTTTCTCCAAAGCATCACCAGCGTACCTCCTCGGGAGAAATGGGATGACGGTTAACTTCAACTTTGTCGATCACTCCGTCTTTTAAGTGGAAAATACGCTGGGCAATGGGAGCAATGGCCGTATTATGGGTAATGATCACCACTGTTTTGCCGTAAAGCCGACAGGAATCTGCCAATAACTGCAACACCTGAATGCTGGTCTGAAAATCCAGGGCACCGGTAGGCTCATCGCAGAGAATCATTTCCGGATTTTTCACCAAAGCCCGGGCAATGGCCACTCTCTGCTGTTCTCCGCCGGACAATTGGGAAGGAAAATGTTCCTTTCGATCTCCCAAACCTACTTTCTCCAAGAGTTCATCCACAGAAAGAGGATTTTTCGCAATCTGAGCCGCCAGATCAACGTTTTCATAAGCAGTCAAGTTGGGGATCAAATTATAAAACTGAAAAACAAAACCCACCTGGTTTCTCCGATAAAAAGTCAACTGCCTGGCATCGACTCGGTGCAAAGCCTGGTCCCGATAATACAGCTCCCCGCTGGTGGCCTGATCCATGCCCCCGATAATGTTCAAAAGAGTAGTCTTGCCGGAACCGCTTGGTCCCAGGACCACCACCAGCTCACCGCCGAACAAGTCCAGGTCAATTCCTTTCAGCGGCTCCACCTGCACATCCCCCATTTGGTAAACCTTGCGTAATTTCCTGGCCCGGATTACAGCTTGCACTGCTTCTCCCCCTTTCTGCCGCCGCTGCTCTCTCTTAATCATAGCTTTTTACCGTATAATAATCCAGCCTAGCCGGCTGATGAATTTCCGCCAAAATCCAGTCCGCCACCCGAATTGAAAGCATGGCCTAGTAATTTCTAGAAAAATAGGTCTAAGAACTGTCAGATAAGGCGAGAAGGGCATATTTGTCCCTTGACATAAAAAAATAAGGCATGCTAAACTAATTAGCATAAATTAATTGAAAAAATCATATGCAGGCCGAAGTCTCTTCATGAGCGCGGGGGAACCAACAACAAAAGGGGCGAATTTCCAGTTGCCATACTGCCATACTGGGATAGGGCTTACCCGGGTCCGAGCCCGTCAGCTAACCTCGTAGGCTTTAGCGGGCATAGCTGTTAAAGGCAATCTTTTACCGGCAATCTCAGCCGTCTGCCTTTAATATTTAAGTCTTCGACCATTTATATTCCTTTACGGTTTATTCATGAAATTAATTAAAGGAACTATGCCTGCCTTGGTCCCTGCTCAGGCCTGCGGACGAAAAGGGAGGTTTTTTTGTGCTTTTTTTCCAAAGGGCGGCAACAAGGAAAAAGGTTTTGTGCCTGGCACTGTTTTGTATCTTGATCTTACCCATGATCGGTTGTTCATCAGAAACGGAAACAACAGGCGGAGATGACCAGAAGCAGACGATTGTTTTGGCAGACGCCAGCTGGGACAGCATCCAGGTCCATAACCGCATCGTGGGTTTCATCCTGGAAAATGGCTATGGCTACCCGGTGGACTATCTTTTCGGGGAAACATTACCTCTCCTCCAGGGACTGCGCAACGGCGATGTTCAGATCTACATGGAGATTTGGGCGGACAACATTTTAGAAGCCTGGGAAAAAGCGCTGAACGAAGGCAGCGTGCAAAACTTGGGGGTTAATTTTCCTGACGCACCTCAAGGTTGGTATGTGCCCACCTACCTCATCCAAGGGGATCCGGCCAGAGGATTAGAGCCTGTAGCTCCCGATTTAAAATCCGTCTTCGATCTGCCCCGCTATAAAGATCTTTTCCCAGATCAGGAAGTATCATCCAAAGGGCGTTTCCATAACAGCCCCCCGGGATGGGTCTGCACCGCCATCAACGAAGAAAAAATTGCCGCTTACGGTCTTGATGAACATTTTAATATATTCAGCACCGGATCCGATACTGCTCTGGTAACATCCATGGTCAGCGCTTACGAAAAAGGCGAGCCCTGGCTCGGTTACTACTGGGAGCCCACCTGGGTCATGGGTAAACTGGATATGACCCGGCTGGAAGAACCCGCTTACAGCCAGGAGGTCTGGGATCAGGATAAAGCTTGTGCCTACCCCTTTGCCAGGGTATTTAAAGGCATTCACTCCGGTTTGCGGGACCAAGCCCCGGAAATTATCGATTTTCTGGAAAAATACGAAACAAGCCTGGACCAAAATAATGATATGCTCTCTTATCTCATAGACGTGGACGGGGACACAGAAAAAGCCGCTGTCTACTTTTTGAAAAACTATCCTGAAGTCTGGCAGAGCTGGCTGCCGGAGGAGTTGGTGGCCAAAGTGGAAACCGCTTTAAATGAGGTGGACTAAATGAAAAATCCCTTTGAAATATTAATTGAAGTGATTGATTTGTGGAAAGTGTTTGGTGCCCCTCCAAATACCGATGTGCGTGAAGCGGTGGAGCTGGCCAAACAAGAGAAGAAAAACGGCCTTGTCTGCGCCGTCCGCGCTGTTTCCTTTCAAGTGAGAAGAGGAGAAGTCTTTGTGATCATGGGCCTGTCCGGCAGCGGCAAGTCAACTCTGATTCGCTGCTTGGCCCGTTTGATCGAGCCCAGCTCCGGTCAAGTCCTGGTTAACGGCCGGGATGTGGTTTCCATGGGGAGCCAATCCTTGACGGAATTCCGCCGGAGGGAAATTGCCATGGTTTTTCAACATTATGGCCTGCTGCCTCACCGGACGGTTCTGGAAAACGTGCATTTCGGCTTAAAATTACGGGGCGAGAAGCGCGCTGCCAGAGAAGAAAAAGCAATAGAGGTCATCCAACAAGTAGGTCTTTCCGGCTGGGAAAACCACTATCCCCACCAGCTTTCCGGCGGGATGCGCCAGCGAGTGGGCATTGCCAGGGCTCTGGTTCAGGATACGGAAATATTGCTGATGGACGAACCCTTTAGCGGCTTGGATCCATTGATCAGAAGGGAAATGCAAGACGAATTGCTCAGACTGCAGAAGGAGTTTCAAAAAACCATTATTTTTGTCACCCATGACTTAAGCGAAGCCCTTCGCTTGGGAAACCGCATGGCAGTGATGAAAGAAGGCAGTTTTGTCCAGATCGGCACTCCCGGCGAAATAGTAGCCAATCCTGCCGACGATTATGTCAGACGTTTTGTCCAGGACGAAAGGAAACTGATGCATCTGCAAGAAGGAAAAGTGGAGCATCTGAATCTGAAAAGAGATCATTTGCAATCTCTAAAAAATGTCATGCCTTGATTGGTGGTGAAAACATGTTTCCGGAAGCGCTGTCTTTTACCGTGGCTCCTTATATTGACATCTTTGTAGACTGGTTAAAAGCTGCAGGCGGTCCTCTCTTTTCCGCCTTTTCCGATACGGTCTTGGCCTTTCTGCTGAAAATCGAAGCTTTTTTACTGGTTACTCCCTGGTGGATCTGGATTGCCGTTGTGATCTTCATTAGTTGGTGGCAAACGCGCCGCTGGTGGAACTCACTAGGCTTGGGGCTGCTTTTAATCACTATTGGAGTTTTGGGTCTATGGGACGTGACCATGAAAACCCTGGCCATAGTCATTGTTTCGGTGTTGATTTCCATCTTGCTGGGCATACCGCTGGGTATGACTATGGCCGAATCAAATCGCTTTAATGCGGCTGTCACCCCGCTCCTGGACGCTATGCAAACCATGCCCAGCTTTGTTTACCTGATCCCGGCCATGATGTTGTTTCACCTGGGCAAAGTACCGGCCATAGTAGCTACAGTGATCTATGCTTTGCCTCCTGTGGTTCGCCTCACCAATCTGGGCATACGACAGGTAGCGTCCACAATTCAAGAAAGTGCCATAGCTTTTGGGGCGACCCGCTGGCAGCTAATCAAAGAAGTACGATTACCCTTAGCCGTCCCTTCCATCATGGCCGGCATTAACCAGACAACCATGATGGCCTTATCCATGGTGGTGATCTGCAGCATGATCGGCGCCGGAGGCTTGGGGCAAAAGGTACTGGTCGCCACCAATCATATTGCCGTTGGAGACGGTTTTGAAGCCGGCTGGGCAATTGTGGCTCTGGCCATTGTCATCGATCGCCTCACACAAGGGCTGATCAAAAAATGGGAAATACCACAGGCTTAACCAAACTAGCTCCCGCCTCCTCTCCATCCCTTTCTCAACGATCAAAAATCGACTGATCGCAGGCACAAGGAGGAGAGGGGGCTTTTCCTTTTTTTGTCCCCTTTTTACCCGCAATTAACCTTTCTCTGGCTTAAATTTCAAAAGAGTACTGCTACAGTTCATACAAATCGGCTTTTTGGCTAAATATAATTGCAGGATTTCCTCCTCGTTAGCCGGATCGCCGATTATTTTGATGGGATGCTTACAGTGGGGACACCGGTAAACAATGCTGGTCTTCCGCTTTTCCATAAAGCCTCTTCCTTTCCGTTCAAAGAACCGCCACGATTTGCGGCAACTAAAACTTACCCAGCTAAGTTATGTTACATTAATACTCCCGTCTTTGCAAGATGACTTCTTAAAATTTTTTTAAATAATAATTACGCCTCCAATCGTGTCAAACGACCGCATTTCCTTGTGCTATGCTGTTTTTAGACAGAAGTGGGAAAGAGAGGGCTGGGCTTGTCTTTTGGCAAAAGACTAAAAAAGCTAAGAAAGGAAAAGAAGATCAGTCAGGAAAAGCTGGCGGATATTATCGGTATCAGCCGCTCCACCTTGTCCATGTATGAACTTGACAAAAGGGAGCCGGATATCGCCAACATCGTCAAGTTTGCAGACTTCTTCGGGGTCTCTACCGACTATCTCCTGGGAAAGGAATCGGAACCGGGGCCTCACCCTCTACCCTTGGAAGAACTCAAAGCCCTGATCAGGCTTATTGTAAAAGAAGTGGCCGAGGAATATAGAAAACAATAGGAGGAATGGCTTTTACTCATCGGCCGGCCCCGGGCTTGATCCGGGGCCGGATTTTTCAATGCAGGTTCTCATTGACAGCCTCCAAAAGGGACAAATGATAGGCCGCCTCCCGGGCCATGTGATCAGCCAAGGCAGGGGGGAAATTGACTTGTCCGGTGGGCACCCGACACCGGCTGATTTCTCCGAAAAGTTTTTCCAGGTAGTCCTGCCACTGCCGGACCAACCTTTCAATTCCCTGATTCACTCTTTTGATGCCCTGGGGAGAAAGAGGCATTCTCTGCACCCTTCCCAGCTCGGACTTCAGTCTCCTTTCCCAGTCCCGGACTTCCCTAAGGAGCTCTCTCTGTGTTACCGGCCGCAAATAAATCCCCAACACCCCGGCATGTTCTGCATGCTGATGAAGCCAGAAAAGGTTTTCCTCCAGGGAGATATCCCTGAGCCGGTCCTGAAAACCGGGAATTAATAAACGGGGGACCAGAAAGGTTGGCAAGTTTCCATCCGGTATCCCCAGCTCCTCTCTGCTGGGAGTGGGCCTGCCCTGAATCCTCAGCATCTTACCTAAAAAGTACTCTGCTTCCCGGCGCAGATGATCAATCAACTCTCCCGGACGATTGCTCAAGACCCGGCAATTGTCGATCAGCTTTGCCAGGTCGGCTTTGAAATCCCTGAACTTTTCTGTCAGATACCCGCTTTTCTTCATGAGATCCGCCACTTCCGGTGGCCCTGGAAGGGGAAGCTGAACCCGCCTCAGGAGTTCATCATAGTCCAGGCTAAATCGGTCGGAAATCCGGAAAAGCCTTTCCTCCATCAGGTCAAAGCCGTTTCTGATCAATTTGGCATGATCAGCCATAATCCGTAACCAGAAGCGCATTTCTTCCAGGGCTGCCTCCAGTTCCAGAGGCAGCCTCTGATCATAGGCTGCTCCTTCCAACATCCCTTACCCTCCCTCCTTTTGGGATTTAATGTATTGTACGCAAAGGAAAGGAAGTCGGTTACTTGACTCGGTCCAAATTGGGCAAAACCGGAGGGAGAAAGGAAACAAAAAGCCGGCATAAACCGGCGGAAACAGCTATTTCTCCTCTTTTCTCTTTTTCGGCCTTCCGGCAATCCCCAAACGTGCGGCCGAATGATCCTTGCCTAGATAGAAATTGAGCCAAGAAGAGGTCTGGTATAAATCCCAATTACAAGGCGCAACAGTATAAGCTTGCAGATTATCCTCCTCCTCATATTTCTTCAACCTGGCATAGGCCCGGACCCAGGCACATTTCCTTTCCTGCGGATAGACCTCGCACCAACCATGGTAACTGCCTTCGCAGGCACCGTTACGCTGGTTTTTTGGACATTGGGACATGGGACAAAGATAAGCCAGATCTAAAAGAGCGCAATCCCCACAGTCCTTGCAGTCATAAAGCAGTACTTTTGCCAAATGTTCAAACCAGTGGTAAGTTTTTTCCAGGGAAGATCCTTCCACCCTGCGAGCCAAACCCTGCATCAGGCTGAACAGATTCTTATCCGGCTCAAAAGCCAGCTTATGGACAAACCTGGACAAGGGGTAGACATACTCCACCGGTGCCTCCAGAGGGCGTCCTTTCCTGTTCATTGGCTTTTCCACGTTAAGTCCTGTTTTTTCATCTTTTTCAAAGTAATAAAAGCCGCCAGGTATGGGATAATCCAAATCTCTTACATAGTCCAACCAGTTTGGGGCCAGTTCTTCTCCTTTCTCGATGACATACTCCACCTGCTCATATTTTACATTAAAGCCGCCGATATGGACCCCCCGGTAACCCATTCCCTTCAGCACCGCATACATTTTAGCTGCTCTCAATAGCCTTTCCCCAACTCCTTTATCAGGAGCCTGACGTTCTTCATCCAGTTCTGCCACCAGCTTATCGGTAACTACACAGCCCGGAATGCGATTGGCATTCATGGTTCGGGCCACACCAAAAGGCAAAATGTAAATATTACCGATCAAGGGCACATCCCAACCATGCAGCTGCATATACAACAGCACTTCATGAAATTTCCTGGCGTCATAGCCCACCTGGGTCACAATAAATTTGGCACCGGCTTCCAGCTTTTTCTTCAGTTTGTAATATTGCAGAAGCTGTTCTGCTTCCGTAGCTTTGAAAGGAGAGACGGCAGCACCGGCAAAAAAATCGCTGGGCTGGTGTTTGACAGTTCCTTTCAGGTCCCGGTATTCAAGACCCTTATTCATATTTTCAATCAATTCCAAGGTATGAATGGGATCCAAATCGAAAACAGGCTTGGCCCTTCCTTTAAATCCGGTGACAGGATAATCACCGGTCATCACCAGAAGATTCCTTACTCCCGCCCGGTCCAGAGCATAAAGTTGACTTTCCATCTGATTTCGGTTCTTGTCTTTACAGGTAAAATGGACCAGAGGTTCAATCCCTTTTTGAAAAATTTCCAAGCCCAGATAATCAGCCAACATGGCTGGATTCCCACCGGGATTATCAGTAATAGTCAAAGCGTGGATTCTTTTTCCCTTGGCCGCCTGCTGGGCAGCCGCCACCGCCGCTTCCTGGGGAGTTTCCCGGGCTCCTCTTCCCGGCACCAGTTCCCAAGTCACCGAAAAGCTATTTTTGTCCAAAAGAGACTCCTTGAATTTGTTTCCCAAGAGAATTCCCCCTAACCAAGATAAAAACAAATCCCCGGCAAATCAATTACCAGGTTTAATTTCTGCAGACAAAAAGCTTATCCTCCTAACTTGCCATAAAATTACGAAATATCAAAGAAAAATACAATGGGAGGAGGCCATTTTTAGATTAACTCCAGCCTGGATAGAAGGTAAAGACCGGCTAAGATCAGCGGCTGATGAGCCAGGTAAAGGATCAGGGTCCGCCTGCCCAGAGAAGAGATGGGGTTAGGAGGAAAGTTAATGGAAAAAAGACGATTTCCCGCCGGGTAAAAGATCTTGGCCAGGGCTACCCCGTAAAGAAAAATCCCTGAATAGGGAAGAAGGGGAAAATAATCTAATGACGCATATTCCTGGCTGCGCAGTCCTAGAAAAAACAGCAGGTCCCCTCCCATGGGGATTCTCAGAAAGATCTCCCCGATGATGATTGTTAGCGTACCCCACCAAAAAGCGGCAAAAGGGCTCAAAAAACGATAAAAGCGGTAAAAAAGCATATTCCAGCCAAGCAGGTGGAGGATGCCAAAGGCAATCCAGTTCCGGGCATCGTAAAAATAAGTGACCAGGCTGATGCCGAAAGCCACAGCCAAGACCCGGACGGCCCTCCTCACATTGTTTCTGCTAAAAGCACAGCTCATCCCGCTAATCAAAATAAAAGTCCAGCCGGAAACCTTGCCCAGCCAATAGTAAAATCCCCCTTCCAAATCAAAAGGATAATCGTAAAATACTTTCAAATCCCAGACCAGATGAAAAACAATCATGCCCAAAAGAGCCAATCCCCTGAAGAAATCAATCTCCTCAAAACGCCCTCGGCTTTTATTCCTTGTCTCCATGATCAATATTCCCCTTTTCCGCGGAAAAGCCCGTCTGCCGGCCCTCCCCTTCATTCAAGACCAGTCTCTGATCCTTTGGTCGGCTTGATCGGAAGGCGAAGATTGACCCGGTGATCATAAAAAGTGCTTCCTCCCCCCAGATCAGTCAGGTCATCTCCCACCAGGCAGTTCACATTCCTACCACCAGGGGAAAGATATGCCCACCAGACCCCGGGAGCCGCCACCAACCCCCGAGGCAGATCATCGCTCTCTTCCAGATAAAAAAGACAAGATCCTCGATGATTGTAGGCTTCTACCATTTGCCCCGGGAAAAAACCCAATTCCCGGCAATCAAGTGGATTCATCAGGAGCCGGGGCCTGCCCCCCTCCCTGCTCTGCAAACCCTCATCCTGGCCGAAGCTTGAATTAAGGGTATAATGTGCCGGTACCGTTAATAAGTGAAAGGGGTAGATATCATCAGTCTCATCTTCTCTTTCCACATAATCAGGCAGCAAGGTCTGCCCACGGGAAAGGGCCCGAAGGGAAGCAATCTCTATTTTTCCGGAAGGAGTATCAAACCGGTAAGGATCCAGCTTCTCCACCCGCAGCCGCACCGGTTTTCCCTGGGCCAAATGCTCATAAGTGATCCCTTCCCGGAGAGGAGAGGGTTGGGCCAGAAGATGCTTAATGGCTTCTTCTTCCGTCCAGGAAAAAATCTCCTCTCGGAAATCAAAGGCCCTGGCCAAGGCGGAGAACACCTGCCAGTTGCTGCGGGCCTCTCCTAAAGGAGAAAGAACCCGCTTGGCCAACTGCAGATAATAATGACCATAGCTCTGGTAGAGATCATCCTGTTCCAGAGAACTGGTGGCCGGCAAAACCACATCCGCATAGAGGGCCGTATCAGTGAGAAACCTCTCATGGACCACGGTAAACAAATCCTCCCGGGCCAAACCGGCCAACACTCTGTTTTGGTCGGGAAGAACCGCTGCCGGATTGCTGCTGTATACATACAGGCTTTTCACCGGAGGTTCTAAGGGAAAAGTGAGAATCCGCCCCAGCTGATTCATATTCAATTCCCTCACCGGCCGGGGACATAAATCGGGGCGAGTTAAAAGAGACAAATCGAAAGTTGTTCTTACGCTGAGAAGAGCCCCTCCCGCCTGTTTTGCCAAAAGCTCCCACTAAAGCCGGCAGACAAGAAATGGCCCGAACAGTAGCGGCTCCCCTTCTGGTCCGGGAAAGGCCAATTCCGATGCGGAGAAAAGGAGCCTTGGCCTGCCCGTAGGCCTTGGCCAGGCTGACCAGTTCCTCTGCCGGCAGGCCGGTAATTTCCTCCACCCGCCGGGGAGTGTATCGAGGCAAGACCTCTGCCCGCAACCGATCATATCCTTCCACGTATTGCCGGATAAATTCCTCATCCACCAGGCCCTCCTCCGCTAAAACATGCATGATGCCCAGAGCCAGGGCCCCATCGGTACCCGGTTTTACCAGGTAAGTCTGATCCACCAGCCGGGAAGTGCGGCTCCGATGGGTCTCAATCAGAACGGTCCTGGCTCCCTTTTTTCTCGCTTGCTGGACCAGCAGTAGGAAGTGCATATTGGTGGAAGCCGCATTGCTTCCCCACAAGACGATCAAGTCTGAATGGACAACAGTTTCCGGATCTGTGGCTCGGGTCTGGCCCATGGTCAGTTCCCAGCCGGCAACAGCCGCCGGGGAACAAATGGTCCTTTGGAGGCGAGAAGCTCCCAAACGGTGGAAAAAGGCCTGGCCGGCGTTACGTTGGATCAAGCCCATCACTCCGGCATAAGAAAAAGGCAGGATCGCCTCGCCCCCAAAGGAGGAAATAATCTCTTCCCAGCGACTGACAATGATTTCCAGGGCTTCTTCCCAGCTAATCTTTTCAAATTTGCCTGACCCTTTGGGGCCTGTGCGTCTCAAGGGGGTCAAAATACGCTGCGGAGAATGGACCAGCCGGGGATAGCTGGACATTTTGGCGCAAATCACGCCTCTGGTGAAAGGATGTTCCGGATCTCCGGAACATTTCACCACCTTCCCATCGTCTATATGAATTAAAAGGCCGCAGGCATCCGGACAGTCCAGATGGCAAACGGAAGGGAAGACAGAAACCATGATCACGACCTCCTATGCACTGAATACTTTATCTTTCGCCGACAGGGCTTTTTCTCCTCCTGGTCCGCCGGGCAAAAAAGCCGGAAAGACTTTTATCCTTTTTTTCCCGGAGCCTGATCCCAACAGGAATCAGCTCCGTCCATGTCGAAAAGATGGAAAAACAAAGCGAGAATTTCGTTCTGCCTGCTCTTTATCCATCTAATTGCTACTTTTTGTGGAGGAAAGGAGAAACCATGAAAAACAAATTCATCTTTTTATTGCTTGTCGTCATGTTACTCGTTCCCGCCAGCACAAGCGCTGGCTTCCAGCCAAAAGTGAAGCTGGGCAATGAAGTCCTGCTGAGCAAGTATCGCCATCTGGTGGAAGGGAAAAAAGTGGGTCTGGTAACGAACCAAACCGGCATTGACAGCCGAGGAAAAAGCCTGGTGGATATTTTGGCCCAAGATCCGGCCATTAATCTGGTCTCTCTCTACAGCCCGGAACACGGCCTTGACGGTCAGGCCAAAGCCGGCGAATATGTGGAATCCTACACCCACCGTGAACTGGGTATACCAGTTTACAGCCTCTATGGAGCAAGCAGAATGCCCACGGAAAAAATGCTGTCAGGGATTGATGTTCTCCTCTTCGATATTCAAGACATCGGAGCTCGTTCCTACACCTACATGTCCACTTTGAACTACTGCCTGGTGGCCTGTCAGAAATACGGCAAACCTCTCATCGTCCTGGACCGGCCCAACCCCCTGGGGGGTATCATCGTGGAAGGTCCGGTGCTGGAGGATCCCTTCATTTCTTTTGTGGGGGTGGATAACTTACCCATGGCTCACGGCATGACTGCCGGAGAGCTGGCCCTTTTTTTCAACAGGAAAATCGGAGCCGACTTGAAAGTGATACCTATGGAAGGATATCACCGGGAAATGATCTTCCAGGATACAGGTCTCCCCTGGGTACCAACCTCTCCCAATATTCCTGACCTGGATTCCGCCTTTGGTTATATGGCTACCGGGCTGGGAGAAGGAACCGGCATTTACCAAGCCGACAAGTTCAAATGGATTGGCGGCAAAGGAATCGACTCCCAAAAATTTGCCGATCTTTTAAATAATGCAGGACTCCCCGGGGTTCGCTTTATCCCGGAAGCTCAGGGACAAGCAGGAGGAGCCCGCCTCCAAATCACCGATTACCACAGCTTCAATCCGGCAAAAACAGGCCTCTATGCCCTCTGTTACGCCCATTCCCTGACCAATTTCAAAGTGCCCAAAAGCGGCAGCACCATCGTCATGTTCGACAAAATCATGGGTACGGATAAGATCGGCCAATATTTGGAGCAAGGTCTTTCCCCACAAGAGATAGAAGCCAAATATAAACCGGCCCTGAATCGCTTTAAAGAAGAAAGGAAAAAATATTTACTTTACAGCACCAAAGGCTCATCCGGCATTTCCGTTGTTGTCCAGGGAAAGACCGTGGAGTTCGATGTGCCGCCCTATCTGGATCAGAACAACCGTTTACAAGTACCCATCCGGGCCATCGCCCAAGCCCTGGGCGGGGAAGTCTACTGGCAGCAGGAACAGCGGACAATCACTATTATTCGCGGTGAGGATATTCTTCTTTTCCGCATCGATGATCCCAAAGTTATGGTCAACGGCCTGGAAAAAACCATGGACACTGTTCCCATCCTCAAAAACAACCGAACCCTGATTCCCGTGCGCTACGTGGGAGAATATCTCCATGCCCTTGTTCACTGGGATCAGGCTCAGCAAACGGTATTCATCTATCAATAATTAAAAAATAAAAGGTTTTTTACCTTTTGATCCAGAAGAGTATTATAACGAAGACCCTTAGCAAGATAAACTGACTATTCAGTGATAATTTTCCCTTGAATAAGTTACGGATAAGTTGAGGGGAAACAAATGAGCACTTTCAGACTGCGAATTGAATTTGAAGACCGGACCAAAATGGTCCTGGACACCAGCAAAGCCATTGCTAAATATGATTTAAACATTACCGCACTGGAAGTCCTACCTAACCTGATGTATTTTGAACTGCAGCACAATAACGGGGACGACCAGGTCAAGCAGAAATTGATCCTGGACCTGGCCTCCATCCCCAATATCCTCAAAGTGGAAGAAGTAAAATACAGTCCCCATTTGATAGATAATGATAATGCCTTTTCTTCATTGATCGGCGAAAGTGAAGGCCTGCGCAAGGCTGTTTTCCAGGCGAAACTCGTGGCCAAAAGCTCCTGTACGGTGCTGATCCAGGGGGAAAGCGGAACCGGGAAGGATCTTTTAGCCAAAGCCATTCATCTGGCCAGCGAGAGGGGGGACCAAACCCTTTTATCCCATCAACTGTGCAGCCTTTCCGGAAAGCCTTTTGGAAAGCGAGCTCTTCGGTTATGAAGAAGGCACTTTTAGCGGTGCCCTCAAAGGAGGCAAGGCCGGACTTTTTGAAGTGGCCAGCGGCAGTACTCTTTTCCTGGATGAAGTAGGAGATCTTTCTTTAAACACTCAGGCCAAACTTCTCCGGGTACTCCAAGAGAAAAAGATCCGCCGCATCGGAGGTTATAAAGAAAAAGAGGTTGATGTACGCATCATCGCTGCCACCAACCGGAATCTCCTGCAAATGGTCCAAAAGGGAGAATTCCGCCACGACCTTTACTATCGCTTAAACGTGGTCCCCATTGAAATTCCGGCTTTGCGGCACCGCCGGGCCGATATTCCGCTCCTGGCCGAATACTTTTTGGCTAAATATGCCCAGCGCACTTCCACCATTCCCAAAACCCTCACAGCCAGGGCCTTAGCCTACTTGATCAATTATGACTGGCCTGGCAACGTGCGGGAACTGGAAAATATGATCGAAAGGGCCATCAACCTGACGCCTGGCCTGATCATCGACATCGAGAGTTTGCACTTTGAAAAAGAAAATTACATTTCTTTACTCCCAGATGAAGGAAAACCTCTCAAAACCCTGGTCAGGGCTTACGAAGGACGTCTCATCGATGAAGCCGTAAAAAAACACGGATCCATCAGAAAAGCAGCCAAGGCTCTGGGCCTCTCCCATACAGGTCTCCTGAAAAAGTTAAAAAATTTGCAAAAACAAGTTCCCAGAGATTCCTGAATGGCAACAATAGTTACCAATGGAATATAAAGTTACCATCAAAAGGCGCTTTTTCAGCATGACTGGTAAGAATAGTTACCAGTCATTCTTTTTCCAAGGGCCTTTTTCTTTGCCCGGTCTGCCTTAGAGGCGCTTTTTCACATCTTCCAGCGGCTGGCATGAATATTGCATGCTTAATAGTATTAACTAACATTAACACCAAAAATAAGGAGGCCTCTCATCATGACCGCGCAAAAATTTTCTGGTTTGACCATCGGTATTCCGAAAGAAATTATGGAAGGGGAGAGAAGAGTGGCAGGCACCCCGGAAACCGTGAAGAAATTCGTCGCTTCCGGGGCAAAAGTAATTGTGGAAAGCGGAGCCGGTGCCGGTGCCTTCTTTTCCGACGAGGCTTACCAAGAAGCCGGAGCTTCCATTGCTGCTGACGGAGAAGAAGTTTTTGCCAAAGCCGATATTATCATCAAAGTAAAAGAGCCTCTTTTTAACCCTGCCAAAAACAAGCACGAAGTGAAAATGATGCGGCCCGGGCAAATCCTGGTCACTTTCCTCCATCCGGCTGCACCGGCAAACCATGACATGGTGAAAGAGCTGGCTGCCCAAGGAGTTATCAGCCTGACCCTGGACGGGATCCCTCGTATTTCCAGGGCCCAGAGTATGGACGCCCTGACCTCCATGAGTACCATCGCCGGTTATAAGGGAGTCTTAATGGCCGCCAATCGTCTGTCTAAATTTCTGCCCATGGTGGGGACCGCGGTAGGCATGATTCAACCGGCCAACGTTTTAGTCATAGGCACCGGGGTAGCCGGACTCCAGGCCGTGGCTACGGCCAAAAGGCTGGGGGCTGTGGTCTACGCTGCGGATATCCGCCCTGATGCCCAAGAGCAGGCCCAAAGCCTGGGCGCTAAAATCATCGATACAGGTGTACCGGCGGAAATTGCCGTGGGCGAAGGGGGCTATGCCAAAAGGCTGCCAGAAGAATGGCTCATCAAGGAACGGGAAGCATTGAAAGAAATCGTGGCTAAAGCTGATATCATCATTTTGACCGCCCTGGTTCCCGGTCGCAAAGCTCCCATTCTCATCACGGAAGAAATGGTCCGTTCCATGAAGCCCGGATCGGTCATTATCGATATCGCCATCGACCAGGGAGGCAACTGCGCCCTGACCGTGGGAGGGAAAATAACGGAACAGTTCGGCGTGAGTATCGACGGCACGAAAAATATCCCGGGGATGGTGCCTACCAGCTCCACCTGGATGTTTGCCCACAATGTTTACAATTTTGTGGCCAATTTGGTCCAGGATGGCAAAGTCAACCTTAACCTGGAAGATGAAATTATCGCTTCTTCCCTGGTCACCAAAGACGGAAAGATCGTCCATTCCGGAGCCCTGGAGGCTATGGGACAAAATTAGAATAAGGAGAAAGATTATGAATACCGGTATGCTTCTTTTGGTTTTTATCGTTTCAACTGTTGTGGGTTACAAGCTGATTCACGAGGTGCCCTCCCTCCTCCATACTCCCTTGATGTCGGGCATGAACGCTCTTTCCGGGGTCACTATCCTGGGCTCCTTGGTGGCCACTGCGGCAGCAGTTCTCCTAGGCAGCCGCCTGCTGGGCAGTCTGGCAGTTATCCTGGCCACCATCAACCTGGTGGGAGGCTTTGTGGTTACTGACCGGATGTTGAAGATGTTCAAGGCCAATTGAAGAGGTGAAAACTTTGCTGCATAGTTCAACCTATTTGTTTGTCTCCTTGATTATCGCCATCACTGTTCTCTACGGCATCAAACTGATGAGCTCACCCCGGACAGCGGTACGAGGGAATCTTCTTGGTGCTCTGAGCATGTTTGTCGCTGTGATGCTGGTCCTATATTATAATCAGATCCTCAGCACCGGACTGCTCTGGATTTCCATGGCCATCGGCGCCTCTATCGGTTACTGGATGGCCATGAAGGTGGCCATGATCCAAATGCCCCAGATGGTAGCTCTCCTCAACGGGCTGGGAGGAGGAGCCTCCATGTTGGTAGCCCTGGTGGTTATTTTTGAAAGCTACACCCAGCTTAACCTCTTTAACCGGGCTTCCGGCCAGCTGGCCCTGATCGTAGGGGGCTTAACCTTGAGCGGCAGCATCGTGGCCGCCGGCAAGCTCCACCGTCTTTTCAATCAAAAACCCATTATTCTGCGAAGCCATAGTTTAATCATCAGTATTGTGCTCACATCCATGGGTCTTTTGGCTATTCTGGCCACCTGGTATCCTGCCGGCACTCCCTTTGTTTTGTCAGTTTTGGTCACTCTCCTCAGTTTATTTTTCGGAGTGCTTTTCACCCTGCGGGTGGGCGGAGCGGATATGCCGGTCACCATTTCTCTTTTGAATTCTTTTTCCGGTTTGGCCGGAGCCATCTGCGGTTTCGCCATCAATGACCCGCTGCTGGTAGCTATCGGCGCCATCGTGGGAGCTGCCGGATTAATTCTTACCCAGATCATGTGCCGGGCCATGCACCGCTCTCTGGCTGAAATCCTCACCGGCAGGACTGTCCTGAACCAGGTATCCCCGCAAAAAAGAGAGGCGCTGGATCCATCCTCCCTGGAAAAAGAAGCAGAGGAAAGCACCGAAGAAAAAACCGCCCGGTTCTTAAAAGAAGCGGAAAAAGTCATCATCGTACCCGGCTACGGAATGGCCTTAGCACAAGCCCAGACAGAGGTGAAAAGGCTTTTCGATCTCCTGGAAGCCCAAGGAAAAGATGTGAAGTTCGCCATCCATCCCGTGGCAGGACGGATGCCGGGACATATGAACGTGCTGTTGGCGGAAGTGGATGTCCCTTACGATAAACTCTTTGAAATGGACGCCATCAACCATGAATTCAAGGAAACCGATGTGGCCATAGTGGTCGGTGCTTGCGACGTGGTCAATCCCGCCGCCATCAGCGCTGAAGGAACTCCCATCTACGGCATGCCCATCCTCCGGGTGGATGAGGCTAAGCATGTCATCGTCTGCAATCTGGATACCAAGCCCGGCTACTCAGGAGTGGACAATCCTCTCTATGAGCAGCCCCAGGTAACCCTGCTTCTGGGAGATGCCGCCCAAACCATCCGCCAGCTGGCAGATGACCTGGTACAGGAGGAACAGCTTCCTGGGCAGGATCTTCCCGCGGAAAAAACCCATGTGGAATTCCTGAAAGAAGCGGAAAAAGTCATCATCGTACCCGGCTACGGAATGGCCTTAGCACAAGCCCAGACAGAGGTGAAAAGGCTTTTCGATCTCCTGGAAGCCCAAGGAAAAGATGTGAAGTTCGCCATCCATCCCGTGGCAGGACGGATGCCGGGACATATGAACGTGCTGTTGGCGGAAGTGGATGTCCCTTACGATAAACTCTTTGAAATGGACGCCATCAACCATGAATTCAAGGAAACCGATGTGGCCATAGTGGTCGGTGCTTGCGACGTGGTCAATCCCGCCGCCATCAGCGCTGAAGGAACTCCCATCTACGGCATGCCCATCCTCCGGGTGGATGAGGCTAAGCATGTCATCGTCTGCAATCTGGATACCAAGCCCGGCTACTCAGGAGTGGACAATCCTCTCTATGAGCAGCCCCAGGTAACCCTGCTTCTGGGAGATGCCGCCCAAACCATCCGCCAGCTGGCAGATGACCTGGTACAGGAGGAACAGCTTCCTGGGCAGGATCTTCCCGCGGAAAAAACCCATGTGGAATTCCTGAAAGAAGCGGAAAAAGTCATCATCGTACCCGGCTACGGAATGGCCTTAGCACAAGCCCAGACAGAGGTGAAAAGGCTTTTCGATCTCCTGGAAGCCCAAGGAAAAGATGTGAAGTTCGCCATCCATCCCGTGGCAGGACGGATGCCGGGACATATGAACGTGCTGTTGGCGGAAGTGGATGTCCCTTACGATAAACTCTTTGAAATGGACGCCATCAACCATGAATTCAAGGAAACCGATGTGGCCATAGTGGTCGGTGCTTGCGACGTGGTCAATCCCGCCGCCATCAGCGCTGAAGGAACTCCCATCTACGGCATGCCCATCCTCCGGGTGGATGAGGCTAAGCATGTCATCGTCTGCAATCTGGATACCAAGCCCGGCTACTCAGGAGTGGACAATCCTCTCTATGAGCAGCCCCAGGTAACCCTGCTTCTGGGAGATGCCGCCCGGACCGTAGCAGATCTTTCATCTTCTCTGGCCTGATCTACGGGCAGCGCCCGGAAACTTTTTCGGGGAGGATCCGGTTTTCCTCAGGGGATCCTCCCTTTCTCATCTGTCCACCAAAGTTTCTTCCCCCTCCTTTCTCCCTTATCAATCCCCTTTCGAAGGCCGGAAATCAGCAGGATTTATCAGCTTCCCGGGCGAAATAGCAAGCAGGATTAATGATCCATAGAATAGCACACAATATGAGGGAGGTGATCATCATGATGTATTTTCAAAACCGTCAGCAGGCAGGCAAAGAATTGCTGCCTAAAATCAAAGCCCTTCTCAACCCTGGCGAAGAATGCATCATCCTGGCCATCCCCCGAGGGGGCGTAGAAGTGGCAGAGCCTCTGGCCGCCGGCTTGCCGGCTCCATTGGACGTAATCATCCCCCGTAAACTGGGCGCACCCAATGATCCTGAATTGGCAGTAGGGGCTATCACCCCTGACGGTACTCTACTTTGGAATGACCGGCTCATGACAAGACTGTGTTTAAACTCTGAAAAAATGCAACCGGTGGTGAAAAAGGCCCTGGAAGAGCTGGAGCAGAGGACAAAAATGTACCGCCGGGAGAGGCCTTTTCCCCGCCTCCAGGGGAAAACGGTCATTGTGGTGGACGATGGGATTGCCACCGGTTTTACGGTTGAGGCTGCCCTGAAATCCATCAAAAAACAACAAGCCGACCGGGTGATCCTAGGCGTTCCGGTGGGGCCGGCAGCCACCATCGAAAGGTTTAACGCCATGCTGGAAACCGTCTGCTTGTGCGCACCCGAAGAGTTTTACGCTGTAGGCGAGTTTTACCGGGATTTCTCTCCCACCAGCCACGAAAGGGTAATCCAGATCTTGGAACGCTATTCCCCCGATGATGAAAGTAAAAGTAATTGAAACAAGGAGCTCGCAGCTTTCAGCCTCATCTGAAAACAGCGCCGGGCGATAATACCAAAGGCTGATGCTTTGCTGCCCCTGCCGTACCGCCTTGTTTTTCCATTGGTTCAGCAAGAAAAAAACCGGCTTTTTCCGCCGATTTCTTGACTGCTTCGATTCATAGGATCAGCAGAGACCGGTTGCAGCGGCACTGCTCCTGCGATAAATGGCTGTGGGTGATAATGTCCAGAAAGAGTCTTGTCAACTTGGGCTTGTTCCTTTCCACCGCCTCCAGAATTTCCTCCGTGGTCATCTCTTTGGACATACCTGTGCAAAAATTGGAAATAATGCCCACCCCCGCATAGCAGATGCCCAGTTCCCTGGCCAAAACCACTTCCGGTACACCGGTCATGCCCACCACATGGGCTCCCAACTGCCGATACATGCGGATCTCCGCCGCCGTTTCAAAACGAGGTCCTTCGGTGCAGCAGTAAACAGCTTCGCCGGCAAAGGAAAGACCATGAGCAGGGGCTTTTTCCTGAAGCAGCTTTCTCAGTACAGGGCAATAAGGCTCGCTAACATCCAAGTGCACCACCTGATCTCCCCCGTCATAAAAAGTTAGAGGGCGGGCTTTGGTAAAATCAAGAAAATCTTGAAAAATAACCAGTTCTCCCGGCCACCAGTGGGGATGAGCGGAACCCACCGCATTAGTGGCAAAAATATGAGTGACGGCCAATTCCTTTAAAGCCCAGAGATTAGCCCGGAAATTGATTTTGTGGGGAGGAGTGGCATGGCCCCTGCCGTGCCTGGGCAAGAAGACAACCTCTCTGTCACCGGCTTTCTGCACGCTCACTTCCACGCCGCCATAAGGCGTATCGACTCTTTCCCGCCTTTGCTCCCCTTCAAGACCATAGATACCGGTTCCCCCGATAATGGCGGCCCTCATTTTCCCCCTCCTGTCATACCTCATTCCAACATCATTGCTTCATCGTACTCTTACATATTCTCCAGCCGGCTGGCCACTTCTTTCAGAAAATCTTCGGTATTGACGATGGTTTTCTTTTCCGTTTCCGCCAGTAAAGCCAGATCCTTCGTCATCACTCCCTCTTCAATAGTCTGCAAAGAAGCCTTTTCCAGCCGGTCAGCAAAATCCATCAAGGCTTGGACACCGTCCAATTCTCCCCTCTTTCTCAGGGCTCCCGTCCAAGCAAAAATTGTGGCTATAGAGTTGGTGGAAGTCTCTTCACCCTTCAAATGCCGGTAATAATGACGGGTCACCGTACCATGAGCCGCCTCATACTCAAAATGGCCTTCAGGCGAAACCAACACGGAAGTCATCATGGCCAGGCTGCCGAAAGAAGCCGCCACCAAATCGGACATCACATCCCCGTCATAGTTCTTGCAGGCCCAAATCATCCCTCCTTCCGAGCGGATAACCCGGGCCACCGCATCATCAATTAAAGTATAGAAATATTCCAGGTTGGCTGCTTGAAAACGCCCCTGAAATTCTTCTTCATAGACCTGCTGAAAAATATCCATAAAGGAATGGTCATAAATCTTGGAAATGGTATCCTTAGTGGCAAACCACAAATCCTGCTTGGTACTCAAAGCATATTGAAAGCAGGAACGGGCAAAACTCCTAATGGAACTGTCCAGATTATGCATGCCCAAGATGACTCCCGGCCCGGTGAACTGGTAGATTTTTTGCCTGACCGTCTTGCCCTGCTCTGAAGTAAAAACCAATTCCGCCGTGCCGGGCCCATCTACCCGGTACTCCACATCCTTGTAAACATCACCGTAGGCATGCCGGGCGATGGTAATGGGCTTCCGCCAATTTTTCACCAGGGGCTTGATATTCTTGACCACAATGGGTGTGCGAAAAACCGTTCCATCCAAAATAGCCCTGATGGTGCCGTTGGGGCTTTTCCACATTTGTTTTAAATTATATTCCTTCATCCGCTGGGCATTGGGGGTGATAGTGGCGCATTTTACCGCTACACCCAGCCTTTTTGTAGCCAGAGCCGCATCCACCGTAATTCGGTCCTCGGTAGCGTCCCGCTGCGGTAAACTCAGGTCGTAGTATTCGGTCTTCAGCTCTATGTAGGGCTCCAGGAGTATTTCCTTGATCTTTTGCCAGATAATCCTGGTCATTTCATCCCCATCCATCTCCACTAAAGGAATCTGCATCTTGATTTTTTCGGCCATAGCCTCGTCTCCTTCCCGCTGTCTGAAATTGATTAACGTCTTCTATAGTTTAGCATAAAAAATAGAGCCAACCAAGCCCGCCCTCGGGATCCAAAAAACGCCTCCCAAGAAACCCGGACCTAAAAATAAGCAACCATTAAAAAAGACCGCCAACGAATTGGTCAGTTGGCGGGCATCCTGGTCAAACGATCATTTACTCAACTTTTAACAAATTGCCGCATGAGCTAAGGAGGCTCTCGCTGGTAAATTTGATATTATTGACAGCTTCAGCGATATGGGCAATGGCCGCTTTTTCTTCCCGGGATAGTGAATGCTATGTTTTCAACGTCCTCCTTGCTCAACTGGATCTCCTGGGACAAATCCTTCAGGGAAGGCACTATCTCTTCCACCACCTTTTGGATACTTCTCGACGTGGGACTTGATCTTGTCCACAGAAGCCTGGCTTTCGTTGGCCAGCTTCCTCACTTCCTGAGCCACCACACCAAATCCCCGGCCTTGATCCCCGGCCCGGGCCGCTTCAATAGCTGCATTTAATGCCAGCAAATTGGTTTGGCTGGAAATATTTCTAATGGTGTCTACCACATTCCCGATGTTAGCCGTTGCTTGGAACAGTACATTGGATATATCCACAATGGAGGCGACTTTTGTAGTATCTTCGATCATTTTCTGTGCTGACCAGATCAACTGTGCTGGAAGTGGTTTCAATAGAAGCATTGACCTCTTCTATGGCTGCCACTATTTGCTCAATTTGATCATTGAGATGTTGGGAGATTTCCCTGGTTTCGCTGGCAAAATGCTCGTAATTCACCTGATAAACAGCCTTCATCAATGCCTTTGTACTCTCAAAAGTTGCTACTCTGTTTGCTGGTATGATAGTCACGTCTTTTGGCAAGTAAGAGGCATACTTGTTCATCAAATGTCCGCCGGGCCCCACAATGGTATCTGCCCCGATAATGTATTTTGCCGTGGAAAGACTCTCAATCACCTGCTGCTGGGGTATCTCATTGTACGGCACGACTATGTAATTAACATGATCTACGTTATTCTCCCGGCAGTACTCTACAATTTTTTGCCCCTGGGCCGTATTATTGTTGAAAACAATGACATCCTCATTTGCTGGAATCTTCGCAATGGCCACATAGAACAGATGCATCCGGAACAAGTTCCAAGGTAACTATTTTTTCCTGGGGTATTTTCTGTGCGGCCTCCGCAACCCTGGTAGGTAGAGCAGCAAATAAATCGGCGATGGAATGGTCTGGAACGGATTTAAGCGCCATGGCACTGGAGATAATCTCATGAGGGAAACATTTCCCTAACAACAACTAACAGCTCTTGAGCCACAGTTTCTGTACTACCAACAGTAACCAGCCTGATTTTCCCTTCCATTTTCCCCTCTCCTTCATGTAGAAGCCAATTATTCCTCCTATGAAATTCACCTGCTGATGAGAGCTGCCGCCGGTAAAACAGCTGATTGCCAATAATTGCTAACGTTATCATGATACAACATTCCCCCGGCCACTGCAAGGGCATGAACCCTTTTCCGCCGGAAGATCTCCTGCTGTGGGTACTGAGAAAAAAGTAAAGGGCCTCTTCCGGCAAAAGCACCGGAAGAGGCTATCGGGGAAAGTCGCCTTCTTTATTTCATGCTTATTATTCATTCTCCCCCTGGATTTCCATGTCTTTCATCATCTGCTCCAGGTACTCCTGTTGGCTAATGGCGCCACTTACATCAGGGAGCTGAATATCCTCGCCAAAACCATACATTTGAGAGTCCCCGGACATCTGTATTTCCACGCTGACGGGGCCCTCAGGACTGATGGTCTCGTCCAGGACCATTTTAATCTCCACCGCAAAGGTTCCCCGCTCAGTCAACAATGTCTCTTTGTTGATAAAGGACTCTGAGTAGCAACTTACTTCCATGGAAGCCAAGACACGTTCCAGCATCTGTTGCATTTCCGCCAGGGCAGCTTCTTCCTCCCCACCGAGGGGTACCTGGAAACCGGCCAATAGGCTGTCCAGATTAAGTTCGCCCAGTATCCCTTCCATAATTTCCTTATAGGAGGTAGTATCCAGATAGTTCCTCACGGTAAAATACTCTTGCCCTTCGATGGTCACATCATCCCCGAATACGTATACGAGGCCAAATTGGCTCATCATCTCCAAGGATTGCTGGGGAGTGATCTGGAGCAAGTTGGTCAGACTTTCCGTGATGCCCATGCCGCTCAGATCCTGAACAATCCATTGATCTGTCAGGGGTATTTTTTGATAGACAGCATTGTCCTTCCAGACCATTTCCGTACTGACGCTATCCAGACCTAACAAAGCTTTTTCTTCTTCCGTCAATTCCATTTCTTCTAAAGGAAGATTCATGGTCTGCTTCAGATGCATGGCCAGGGGCTCGTATTGAAAGGCCCCTTCCAAATCCATAGTCATTTCAGGCATTTCCGGGATAGGGCTTTCAGCCGGTCCGGCAATGTTCATTTTTAAGATAGCGCTGCCTTTGAACTTGGAAGTGTTCAGCTCCTGCTGCAGCCTGGTGGATTCCGCTATTAACTCGGCAGCAGACCATTCACCATGTTTTTCCCGCCAGGAAACCAGAACTTGTTTCTTGCTTCCGTCCCAATCCACTTTTCCTCCCAAGCCGGTAAAGAACTCACGGATGGGGACATAATCCGGCTCTTCAACGCTGATACCCGGTATCTTGTTCAATGCATCCGCGGCAATGTAAGAAATTCCTTTTTCCACATAAACGTCAGCTTTGTACAACTGGCCATTAAACACTAAGTCCACCTGTTCACCGGCAGCAGCCGCCGGCACTGATAAAATCAGAAGCAGCAGTCCCGTTAGCAGCAATCCGCCAAGCTTTTTCCCAAACCTCATTTTTCCTCCCCCTGTCTCACTTGTTGGAACCACCTTTCCGGTTTCATTATAATTTCATTATAAGCTATCCGGATGCTTAAGTCCATGCCCATCCCGGCGGATACAGTCTTTTCCAGGTGCACAGCTTGACAGGATGGCGTTCAATGCATATAATGAAGCTGCAGGTGCAAAATAGACGAAAACCCTTGAGATTGGTTGCAGCAATGTCCCTACCAACAGACAAGGGTTTATTTTTTCCGGAGCTTGGGGGTCGGGCGGTGACTGGGAAAGCAATCAAAATTGTAACCGAAAACCGTAAAGCCAGACATGAATATTTCATCGAAGAAACCCTTGAAGCGGGAATGGTCTTGACGGGCACAGAAGCAAAATCGCTCCGGGCGGGCAAAGCCAGCCTGCAGGATAGCTTTGCTCGGGTTGAAAATGGGGAAGTCTTTCTTTACAATATGCACATCAGCCCCTATGAAAGGGGCAATCGCTTTAACCATGACCCGAAAAGAACAAGGAAACTTCTGCTGAACAAAAGTGAGATTCGTCGTCTCATCGGCAAGACCCGGGAAAAAGGTTTTACCCTGATCCCCTTGAAAGCATATTTTAATTCCCGGGGTTTCGCTAAACTGGAACTGGCTTTAGCCCGGGGCAAGAAGCTTTGGGATAAAAGAGAAGACATTGCCGCCCGGGATGCTAAGCGCGAAATGGAAAGAGCTTTCCGGGACAGGCAGAAGTTAGGCTAAGAGTGGAAAAAAGGACGAAAATGGGCATAATAGACATGGGGGCGTACTGGTTTCGACGGGGGATGGTATTGGCGAAAGTAGCCAGGCGGGGTTCCATCAGCCCGTAATACGGTGGATCTAAATTAAACGCCAAAGAAAATTACGCTTTAGCTGCTTAGTTAGCGGCTAACCTTCTACCTACTGCTCCCGCGGTGTAGGATAGAGGGGCGACAGAGCGGGATACTCCGGATAGACCGATCGCTATATCCGGGGGAAAAAGAAGCGATCTAGCGGAAAACCTCTCCTGTCCTTGGGAGAAGTTTTTGGCGAAACCCTAAACAAGGACTATCCTGGTAGAAGCTTTCGTGGGTACTCCTTCGGACGGGGGTTCGATTCCCCCCGCCTCCACCAAAATACAACGAAAATATTGATTTAATAAAAGCCCCTCAAGAGGATGGGGCTTTCAGCTTTTTCGAGCATCACTTTCAGTGGTGCTTTTTTATTTTTGTAATCTTTTGCACTCTACAGTTGAAAAAATCATCCTCGACAGTCTATTTTTAAAAATAAAAATAATTTATAAGGCCGGCAAAGACCATTTATACATTTAATTGGATTTATTGTATGCCCTTATATATAATTTATAAACGCTGAATAAAAAACAATAAATATATTTTTGGAGGGCGGTTCGTTCCTATGAGTCTACTGGAGGCAATCAGCGATGCCATTCTCAGGCAAAATGAAGAAGAAACCGTTTCTTTGGTGCATAAGGCTTTGGAAGAGGGATATCCGCCCCTGGAAATCATGAATAATGCCTTAATCCCCGGCATCTATGCAGTCGGTGAAAGGTTTAGAGACGGGATCTACTTCATTCCGGAAATGATCTGCGGGGCTGCAGCCATGCAGAAGGGAATGGATGTTCTGAGGCCCTTGATCGCATCGGAGCCGGATCACTTTGACGGCAAGGTGGTCATTGGAACAATTGCCGGAGATATGCATGACATCGGCAAGAATATCGTGGCCATCATGCTGAAATCCGCCGGATTTCATGTTTTTGATCTGGGCTGTGACGTGCCGGCAAAAGCATTTGTTGATGCGGCGGAAAAAAACGAAGCTGATCTGGTGGGGATCTCCGCACTGCTCAGCTCCACCATGCTTTCCATTCCGGATGTGATCGATGAACTCAGCAAACGGGGCCTGCGGGATCGCGTAAAAGTCATTGTCGGCGGTGCGGCTGTTACCCAAACATTTGCAGATCGCATTGGCGCGGACGGTTATGCGGAAGATGCCATGAATGCTGTTCGGGTGGCTCAAGATTTAATTAAGTAAGGATGAAAGGTCATGATGGTAAAAAAAGTGATTTGCGGCCTTTGTGCCTGTAATTGTATTTTAAAAGCTCACTGTGACAAAGAAGGCCTTTTGCCAAACATCAAGGGAGATGAAAATAGTATTACAGGGGGCTTTTCCTGCATTAAGGGCCGGTCCATAGCTAAAATCGCCAGGAGTAAAAACCGCCTGCAAACCCCCTTGCTCAAAAAGCCCAGTGGAGAATTTGTGCCGATTACCATTGATGAAGCATTGGACCGGCTTGCAGAAGAAATGCTCACCATTAAAAAGGACTTCGGCCCATCTGCTTTTGCTTTTCACAGCGGCCAAGCGGGAGTGCGCAGGCAGTTTTCCCGGTTGACAGCTTATACGGCCAAGCTTTTTGGTTCTGTCAATTATTCAGGTATCGGTGCTACCTGCAATATTTCCAAACGCTTGGCATATCACCTGACGCTGGGGGCTTTCCCAAAATGCAATTATAAAAAGGCAAAAACCATTGTTTTATGGGGTCATAATGCCCCCCATACCCATCCTTACGATTGGCATGTCATCAACAGCAGGTGCAATCAGAAGGCCAAGCTGATTATTATTGATCCCCAAAAAACTCCTGCCTGCAGGTCGGGCGTGCTTCACTTGCCTTTAATCCCAGGGACGGATATTTACTTGGCTTGGGCAATGCTCAAAATTGCCGTGGACAACAAATGGCAGCAATCCGCCCTGGAAGATAAGCTAAAGGGGCTGCCGGAACTAATTGATGCTCTAAATGAATTTGACGCCGTTGAGCTCTGCCGTATTTGCGGCCTGGCCTATGAAAATGTCCATGAAGCGACAAGGCGGATCATGAAGGAAAAACCTGCAACCATAATGGTCGGAACTGCTGTAGAACTACAGCGGCACGGTTTTCAGGCAGCACGGGCCATTGCCCTTTTACAGGCCTTAGCAGGATTGGAAGCTCTGGCCTTTTGCCCCAAGCCATCATACAAGCAATTTCCCGTTCAAGCCCATGGGGAAGGAACAATGGTAGGGTCTTCCCAGTATCCCCTTTTCACCGAATTTGCCGGTTATGCCCAAAGCAACTTATTATTAAAAAGCATTGAAAATAACGATGTGAAAGGATTGTTGGTGGTTGGGGGCAATCCGCTGCTAACCTGGACGGATGCGGCAAGAAACAAAGAGGCCTTCTCGAGGCTTCAATTTTTGGCTGTGATGGATAATTTTCTGACTGCCACCGCCAAAGAGGCGGATTTAATCATCCCGGCAGCCAGTCCCGGGGAAAAATATGAGCTGATTGAATGCATTTCCAGTGAAGGAGATGTGTACATAAACCTGTCTGAACCCATCCTGCCTCCTTTGGCCATCAATGAGGTGGAATTTTTTAAAGGCCTGGCGGAAAGATTGGGTTTTGGCCATGCCATGCCCTGGAACAATTCCTGGGAATTTTTTAATTACCTGCTGGAGCCCTTGCAGCTGGATTGTGAGAAACTGCTGGAAACTCCAAATGGAAGTTTTTATGCTTCCGGTATGAAGTGGGAAGATTTAAAAAACGGCTGGGACGGAATAAATATTGTAGCGCCTACACTAAAAGCATACGGGCATCAAGTACCGCCTGTTCCTCCCAAATACAGTGTCCCCGCCGAAAATAAAGTGATTTTAACCACTTGTGACAAGCCGAAGGAATTGGTGCACACCCGCTATCGCTCGGTGGACAGCTTAGCAAAAAACCACAAGCCGGTAATCAAACTGGCTTCACGAACGGCTCGGAAACATGGCATCAAAACAGGAGACATGGTAGAGGTCAGCCGCAACAATTATTGTCTTATTGCCGAGGCAAGGGTTTCTGATGATGTGATTGGAGCGGATGCAGTACTCGGCCACGGCTGGGAGGAGCTTAATGTCAATGCTTTCACCAGCCTGGCCGAATTGGATGCGGTTACCGGCTTTCCCCATGCGGTCGGAATAGAGGTCACCATCAAAAAATACAGGGGGTAACAATTTGAAAGAGCTTACGAAAAGGGAGAAGATCATTAATACCTTGGAGGGAAAGAAAACCGGCTATATTCCCGTTATTCCTTCTGCCACTACCTTTGCCCTGGCACGCTCTCCACATTCCCCCGAAGATTGCAAAAAGGATTCCCGCAAGTTTGCGGACGCCATGGTCTCCGCCCGCAAGGAGTTCAATTATGACGGACTGTGGGCAGGCTTATTTCAAGGGGTTACATCCTTTCTGGGAGGCGGCTTAATCGATAAGCACGGGAAAAAATCCGTGAGCGGAAACGGGACGGTGCGTCAGCCGGAAGATATGAAAAAACTGCGCCCTTTCCATGTTGATTTATGCGAAGCTCTGCACCATATTATGGAAAATATTGCCTTGTTAAAAAAACTGGAACCGGCTGAGCCGGTATTGGTCATTGTCGACAATCCTTCCATGGTGGCTGCAGCTTTGATGGATGAAGAAAATTATTACTTTAACCTGATCAAAAATCCGGCCTTTATTCGGGATCTTACAGAGCTGGTTTTTGACCCCTTGTTGCTCTGTGTGAAAAAAATAATTGAGGCCGGAGCGGATATTATTTGGCTGCCTTTACCCTCGATTGGCGGCACCTGCATCTCCCGTCAACATTATGAGACATTCTGCATGCCATATAACAAGAGATTTAACGAGGCTATTATCGCCCAAGGGGCACATCTGATTGTCCATACCTGCGGCAACTGGAATGACCGCTTTGATCTAGTAACCACGGAAGGTGCCCATTGTTTGCATGTCTCGCAAGCAGATTTGGGGGAATTGAAAAAAAATTACGGAAAGAAAGTGGCCTTAATGGGACAGGTGCCTTCCATTTCCGTGATGATGCTGGGCGATGCTGATCTGGTTCTAAAGACAGGAATTCAGGATTGCTTGCAAGGGGCAGAAAATGGCGGCTTCATCCTCAGCGCGGATTGCGGTTTGCCCGGAAAGACTCCTGAGGAAAACATTCGGGCCCTGGTGAGGGCCGCCAGAGAGGCTGAACAGCTGCTGTCCGGGAAATGCTGATTTGTATAGTTTGAATCAATTGCTGAAATGAGGTGATCAAAATGACGAGAAGCATCAAACTGTCTTTACGCAATATTTCCCATTTCTATAAGGACACCACCGGGCAAGAGATGGAGGCCATTAGAAACATCAGCTTGGACGTTTATGACGAAGAATTTATCGCCATCGTCGGTCCCAGCGGCTGTGGAAAAAGCACTTTATTAAATATCATGTGCGGTATGCTGCGGCCCACATCCGGCACGGTGATGTTGGACGACAGGGATCTAAAAACTGCTAAAAGCAAGATCGGCTACATTTCCCAAATGGATACTTTGTTTCCTTGGCGAAAAATAATCGATAACGTTGCTTTGGGGCTGGAATTGGAGGGAGTTCCCCAGAAGGAGCGCTTACGCATCGCCCGGGAGCTCATGGAAACCAGCGGATTGAGAGGTTTTGAAGATAAGTATCCCTTTGAGCTCTCCGGCGGCATGAGGAAACGGGCAGTGATTATCCGGGCTTTGGCCCAGGATCCGGACATTATTTTTATGGACGAACCTTTCGGGCCATTGGATGTATTTACGAAAGCCTTGCTGCAGCAAGAAATACTGCGCATCTGGTCTGAGCGCAAAAATACCATTATTTACATTACCCATGATATAGCAGAAGCAATCTTGTTGGCAGATCGGATCATTTTACTCAGTTACCGGCCGGCAATAATAAAAAAGGAATACCAAGTTAATATAGCCAGACCCCGTATTATAGAAGAGTGCAAATACAATCCATATTTTTCAGAGTTGGAAAGAGAAATCTGGGAGGCCATTAAGGAAGATGTTAAAATTGCTCAGGAGGAAGAACTGCGCCAATATGATCAAAAAATTGTCTAAAATCCGGGTTCTCCCTCAGATCTGCTTTGTGCTTTTCTTAGTCTTCTTTTTTGGCGTCTGGGAGCTGTTAGCCAAGATGGGCTTGATCAACACATTTTTGTTCAGCACTCCTTCGGCCATCTGGGCGGATATTGTGGAGCTTTTTCTGACTGGTGAGATTTGGATTCATACCTTTGCAACTCTTTACGCGGCATTTCTTGGCGTTTTAAGCGGCACAGTCTTAGGGGTTTTGGTGGCTTTCATTTTTGGCAACGTGAAATTGCTGGCCGATATCTTTGATCCGCTTTTCGTGGGAATAAACGGCTTGCCGAAGCTGGCCCTCGGGCCCCTTTTTATCGTGTGGTTTGGCATTGGGATGATGGCCAAGATTTTTATGGCCACCATCATGGTCTTTTTTCTGGTTTTCTTTAATGCTTATGCGGGATTTCGCAGCGTAGACGTAAACCTGGTTAACACTTTAAAGTTGATGGGCGCCAGCCGGATCCAGATTATTACCAAACTGATGCTGCCTTCCTGTGTGCCTTGGATCATGGCCAGTTTACGAGCGGGAGTTGGTGCAGCGGTTTTAGGAGCAATTGTGGGTGAATATTTAGGAGCGGTCAAAGGCTTGGGTTGGATGGTAATGACTGCCGGCGGGGTCTATAACATTACCCGGGTGCTTTCCTGTATTTTTATTTTGATGGTGATGATGGCGTTGCTGGATTTTATCGTTAAACGAATTGAAAGAGCCGTTCTCAAATGGCGGCCTTCAATCGATTAAATAAGCAGCATTAAAAGGAGGTAATAAGCTTGAGAAAAATTCTCGTTTTATTCATGGCGGCAATTCTCATCTTTTCGCTAGCCGGGTGCAGCGGTACGGATTCCACCTCAAATGAAACCCCTTCCACGGAAAATGAAACTGTTTCTGACCACAAGGAAAAGGAACTGAAAAAAATCACTGTCAGTGAACCGGTAAGAAGCGAACTTTGGGGGCCTGCCTATTTGGCCAAAGCCCTGGGCTATTTTGAAGAAGAGGGACTTGATGTTGAGTTTGTCACAGTGCAAGGGGACATGCCCACCGCCCCGGTTTTATCCGGCGATGCCCAATTTGGCCTCTACGGGCCGGAAATGATCCTCAGCTTTAATGAAAAAGGGCAGGGTACGAAATTAATTGCCACGGTCAGTGACCGTTACCCCTATTCCTTTGTCACCGCCAAGGATATTACCGAGATAAAACAGCTTAAAGGCCGTGTTGTCTGTGCCGGTGACAGCGGTTCGTCACCCCGGGCTTTTGTACGAGGTATTGTAGCATCAGCAGGACTCGATCCGGATAAGGACGTTACTTATGTGAATATACCGGGAGCGGCAAGTATTGCGGCCTTGGAAAAAAACGAAATACAGGGTACTTATGTGACGCCCACTGCCCGGGCCATAGCATTGGAAGCCGGTTTCAACCTTTTGATTGACATCTATGATCCGGCTGTCCACAGCGAACTCATCGGCTCAGACAGCTACGAAATGTACATTATTTTCAGCACAGATAAATACATCAAGGAAAATCCCGAGACGGTACAGGCCTTTGTCAACGCGGTATACAAGGCCATCCTCTGGGCCGACAGCCATAGTGCGGAAGAGGCGGTGGAAGCACTCACACCCCTTTTCGCCAATTCCCAAACACTTCCCACGGCAGTTGCGGAAATTAAAGAAAACGACCTTTGGTCTTCTGACGGCCTGTTTTCCGACAGTGGATACGAGGCCATCAACCGCGTAGCTTTAAGTTCGGGCTTAATTAAAGAACCTGTAAAAAGAGAAGCGGCTATTGACGATTCATTCATGAAGAAAGCCCATGAAAATATAAATTAATGTTTTGCCCCCCAAAAGGGGGTTTTCTTTTTAATCCTCCCCACTCTTTTTCTTGGCATAGGCCCTTGCCAAAAAACCCTCCTCATCCACCACAAAGCGAGTATGCATGCCCTCTCCGATCTTTCCCCGATTATCCCAAGCCTCCACATGAAAAGTAATTAGACGTCCTTCCACCCGGCACACAGTGGCCCTGGCCCCCACCTCTACACCAACGGGAGTGGGGGAAAGGTGTTTAATCTCCAGGCCGGTGCCCACCGTAGTCTGACCCGCCTCCAGATGTTCCTCCACACAGGAAACAGCCGCTTTCTCCATTAAAGCCACCATGGCCGGGGTGGCCAAAACATTTACCGTGCCGCTGCCGTGGCTTGAAGCGGTATCTTTTTCAGTCACCAGCATAAACTGATCGGCAGTCATTCCTTTCTTGATCATCGGTTCTCCTCCTTTCTTGATTGGCTTGCGGCAAAAAACTTGCATGCAGCTAATCAGGCCAAACCTGGCGCAACCTTCCACTTAGGAACCGGTAACCAGTTCAAAATCAATTTGCCTGTCTTCCACATTCACCTTGGTCACCACAATTCTCACCGGGTCTCCCAAACGGGAAATCTTCCTGGTATGCTCCCCCAGCAAGGCCATTTGCTTTTCCTGAAAAGAGTAATAGTCATCGGCCATGGTGGAAACATGAACCAAGCCCTCCACCCCGTTCTCCAATTCGACGAAAAGACCAAAGGAAGTGACGCCGCTAATGGTACCGTCAAAAAGCTCGCCCAGATGGCCTTCCATGTATTCCGCCATCTTCAGTTCTACCGATTCCCTCTCTGCTTCTTCGGCAGCCTTTTCCCTGATGGAAGAATGCTCCGCCCAAACCGGCATCTGTCTTTCCAGATACTGGTGTCTTTTCTTGGTGGGCCCCCCTGCCAGGCATTCCCGGAGTATCCGGTGAGCAAGTAGATCCGGGTAGCGGCGAATGGGGGCGGTAAAATGGCAGTAATAAGGAGCAGCCAGCCCAAAATGTCCTGAATTATCCGGACTATAGAGGGCATGCCGCATGGAGCGAAGCATGACGGTATGAACCAGCTGCTCCTCCGGCCGATCCTTGACTTGGTTTAACACTGCCTGGAAAGCCGCAGGACTGACCTTCCCGTTTCTCACCTTCACCTGGTAACCCAGATTATGGAGAAACTCATTTAAGTTCAGCACATCTTCCGGGTCCGGCTCTTCATGGATCCGGTAAATAAAGGGAGCTTCCCGCCAGTGCATATGCCGGGCAATAGTCTCATTGGCCAGGATCATAAATTCCTCAATGATGCTTTCCGACCTGCTCTGGTACGATTTGACAATTTCTTGTGGCTTGCCCCGCTCATCCAGAACGACCTTGAATTCGGGAAAATTAAAATTAACTGCTCCTCTTTCCAAGCGCCTAGATAAAAGCTGCTTGGCCAGCTTATCCATCAGGAAGATTTCCGGCAATAGATCCCGGTAGCGCTCCTGGAGCTCCGGATCACCGCCCTCTAAAAGACGCAGCACCACATCGTATGTCATTCTTTCAGTAACCCTGATCACCGCAGAGAAAACATCGTATTTTTGCACCGCGCCTTTCCGGTCGATTTCCATTATTACGGTCATGGTCAACCGATCTTCCCCTGCATTCAGGCTGCAAATACCGTTGGATAATTTCGGAGGCAGCATGGGAATTACCCGGTCCACCAAGTAAACACTGCTGCCCCTGGCAAAAGCCTCCTCATCGAGGGCCGTTCCTTCCCGGACATAGTAACTGACATCAGCAATGTGCACCAGCAATCGCCAAGCCCCGCCGGGCAATTCCTGGATGGAAATGGCATCGTCCAGATCTTTGGCGTCGTCGCCATCGATGGTGACAGTCTTCAAATGTCGCAGGTCCCGCCGATCTTTGTACTCATGCGGGAGGACCCGATCAGGGAGGGCGGCTGCCTCCCGGAGAGCTTCCTCCGAAAAAGCCTCAGGCAGCTGATATTTGCGCACAATAGACAGCACGTCCACTCCGGGCTGATGGGCCTGGCCCAGGATCTCTTTCACCTTCCCTTCCGGACTCCTCCTTCCCTCCCGCCAGCGGGTGATTTCCACCACCACTTTATCTCCATGGCGGGCACCGCCGGTATCTCGGGCATCAATAAATATTTCCATGGGAAGCCTCTTATCATCCGGGATCACAAAGCCGTAATCCCTGTTTCGCTCAAAAGAACCTACCACTTGCCGGTTCGCTCTTTTGAGAATCCGGATCACTTCCCCCTCCGGCCTCTCCCGCCTGGCAGCCGGATGAAGGCGGACCACCACCCGGTCATTGTGCAGGGCGCCATGCAGATCTTCCGGGGAAATATAAACATCCGGGCGGCCTGGTTGGGAGGGCAGCAAAAAAGCAAACCCTTTGGGATGGCCTTGGATCCGGCCTGTGACCAGACCCATCCTTTCCGGCAGCCCGTACTTCTCCTTCCGGGTGAGAATAACCTCTCCTTCCCGCTCCATCTCCCGCAGCAGTTCCAAAAACAAAGGAATGTTATCAATGGACAGTTCCTTTATCAGCTCGTCCGCCCTCAGGGGTTTATAAGTCGACTGCCTCATTATTTCCAGCAATTCTTTCTTCTCCATTGGCAAATGAATACTCCTTTATAGTCCCAATTCCTCAGCAATTGCCTGCATGGCTGCCAGGCTGATCTGGAAAAATTCTTCCAGCTCCAGGCCCAATTCGGAACAGCTGAGAATCTGTTCCCGATTGGCCCCCCGGGCGAAGGATTTCTCCTGGAAGCGATTGAGCAAAAACTGTACGTCGACCATGGCCAGCTTCTTCTCCGGGCGGATTAAAGCCGCGGCCACAATCAATCCCGTGACCGGATCAGTGGCGTAAAGGGCTTTATCCAGCAAACTTTTTCTAGGAAAACCGAGCATCTCATTGTGAGCCTTCACCGCATAGACCAATTCCGGGGGAAAACCCAATTCAGACAACTTCTCCGCCCCCAGCAGACCATGCCTTTCCGGATCATCTTTGGTTTCCTCGTAATCAAGATCATGCAAAAGGCCTGCCAGCCGCCAGAGATCTTGATCCTCTCCAAAGCGGTCTGCCAAAGCTCCCATTACGGCTTCGCAAGCCAGGCAGTGTTTCTGCAGATTATTATTTGTCAGCTTTTTCTTTAACAGCTTTAAAGCTTCTTCCCTTGTCAGCATCTTCCGAACCTCTTTCTTTGGTTATTTCTAACATCTTGCCTCTGGACTGGGCCAATATCCGTCCCAGATTATCTTCAATCCAAGCTTCCATCTCATAGAGGCGCCGCCTGCGATCCAGCTGCCGGCTGAAAAGAAAGAGCTTTTCCCCGATAGGAACCCTGTGCACGTAGCGGACCGTGATCTCGGCGGTAACCACGAATATCCCTCGATCAAAAAGATTGTTGGCCATGACCTCATCCAGAAGAGTGGCAATAATTCCCCCGTGAACCATTCCCGGATAACCTTGGTGCTCTTCCCGGGCAGTAAATTCACCGCGAAACAGGTCTCCTTCCCGGTCGAACGACTTAGTTTCAAACCGATGGGGTTGTCCTGGCCGCAGCCAAAACATAATTGAGCATTCTTTTTCTCCGTTTCCATGCATACCCCCCCTTGACGATATTATTGGGGCACTACCTTGTTGGTAGAAGCCATGATAAAAAAAGTGTTGAGGCACCGGGCCTCAACACTTTCATCCAATCTTATTACATGAACAAAGGAGCAAAGACAAGGGCAACAATAGTCATCAGCTTGATCAGGATATTGATGGAAGGCCCGGAAGTATCCTTAAAGGGGTCTCCTACCGTATCGCCGGTAACAGCGGCTGCGTGAGCAGGAGAGCCTTTACCTCCATGAACCCCGCCTTCAATATATTTCTTTGCATTATCCCAGGCACCACCGGCATTGGCCATCATTACCGCTACCAGGAAACCGGTAATAGTAGCCCCCGCCAACATACCTCCCAGGGCCTCTTTTCCCAGTCCCGGGAACAGTCCCACAATAATGGGAGCAAAGACAGCCAACAGGCCCGGTAGGATCATTTCTTTCAGGGCTGCCGAAGTACTGATGGAAACACAATTGGCATAGTCGGGCCTGGCAGTCCCTTCCATCAGTCCGGGAATCTCCCTGAACTGGCGTCGGACTTCATCAATCATTTTCCCGGCGGCCCTTCCCACAGCCTGCATGGTCAGCGCACTGAACAGGAAAGGTAACATGCCTCCAATAAAGGCACCGGCAATCACGCTGGGATTCAATAAATCAATAGCAGGAATACCTGCGGCAGCAGTATAAGCGCTGAATAAGGCCAGCGCCGTCAAGGCAGCGGAACCAATGGCAAAGCCTTTGCCAATAGCCGCTGTAGTATTGCCCACAGAGTCCAGAGCATCGGTAATCTTCCGGACTTCCGGCTCCAATTTAGCCATTTCTGCAATACCGCCAGCATTGTCGGCGATGGGCCCATAGGCGTCCACTGCCACCGTCATCCCTGTAGTAGAAAGCATACCTACGGCTGCCAGGGCAATTCCATAAAGACCGGCAAATTTATAAGAGACGATAATTGCGGCGGCGATCACGATAATAGGTAGGGCTGTGCTCATCATTCCCGTAGCCATTCCAGCAATGATGTTGGTAGCTGTACCTGTCTCTGATTGCTGTGCAATCAACTTCACCGGATCATAATCATCAGAAGTATAATACTCGGTGATTTTACCAATCAAGAACCCGGCCAGTAGCCCGGCAACGGTGGCCACAAAGACTCCTGTTCCCGTGTAGGTAGCTCCACCGGTAGTATAGGGCTGGCTGATCAAACCAGTGATAATAAAATAGGAAGCAATAATAGATAGAATCGTCGCTACAACAGTACCCATATTGAGTGCCTTCTGAGCATCGGCCCCCTCCCCGGTTCTGACAAAAAGAGCCCCGATGATAGAGGCAATAATCCCGGCCGCTGCCACCATAAATGGAACCAAGGTACCGTTAGGGATGTTCAAAGCAACAGCCAGTGCCACACCCGAGATAATGGAACCCACATATGATTCAAACAAATCGGCTCCCATCCCGGCCACGTCCCCTACATTATCCCCCACGTTATCAGCTATCACTGCCGGGTTCCGGGGATCATCCTCCGGGATTCCCGCTTCCACTTTACCTACCAGATCCGCACCCACATCGGCTGCTTTAGTATAGATACCCCCGCCAACCCTGGCAAAAAGGGCAATAGAACTGGCCCCAAGGGCAAAACCGTTAATGACATTGGGATTTTCAAAAAGCAAATTAACAATACCCAAACCCAGCAGTCCCAATCCCACTACCGCCATTCCCATGACGGCTCCTCCAGAAAAAGCAATGCCCAGGGCACTGTTGGCACTATGACGGGCCGCATTGGCCGTCCTCACATTGGCCTTGGTAGCAACATTCATGCCTATGTAACCAGCTCCTATGGAGCAAACGGTCCCTACCAAATAGGCAATAGCTGTGGCTGGCTGCAAGCTTTCCTCACCATGGGTGACAAAACCCAGAATGGCAATAACCGCAGCCAGGGCAATCACGAAAACTACCAGAGTACGATACTCCCGCATTAAAAATGCCATCGCTCCCTCATGGATGGCGTCGGAAATTTCCTGCATTTGTGGCGTACCAGCATCGGCGCGGCTCACCTTGGACGCTAGATAAAAAGCAAACAAGAGAGCAACAATCCCGGCTACTGGAGCCAAATAACTCAAATTCATCGCTCTAGCAGAGCCTCCTTCTTCATTTGTTCATCAAATACTAGATTAAAGATAGCAGTAAACACAAAAACAAAAAAGCGATGGCAAAGATGGCCGACAAGCGACCGAGAAAATCGTCAATACCCTTTTTCTTACCGAAGATATGCTCGGCCCCCCCTGCAATAGCCCCAGAAATGCCTGCACTACGGCCTGACTGGAGTAAAACCGTTGCAATCAGACCTAAAGCCGCAATCACCTGTAAGACCGAGATCAGAACTTTCATCAGTCTTCACCTCCTCTTTCCCCGAAAACAACATGTTTATTCTAACACAGTTATCTGGAGAAAACAATAAAGCTGGGAAAAGGTCTCCTCCCAACCTTCTCCCTTCAGCTTCAATCTTTCCCCACTGGAGGAAATTTATCCCTCCAGGTTGTAGAATGTCTTTCTACCTAAATAACAGGCTGATCCACCTAGCTCTTCCTCAATCCGGAGCAATCGATTATACTTGGCTACCCGGTCAGTCCGGGAAGGTGCACCAGTTTTGATTTGCCCGGCATTGGTAGCCACAGCCAGATCAGCGATGGTGGTATCTTCTGTTTCCCCGGAGCGGTGAGAAATGACAGCAGTATAGCCAGCTCTTTTAGCCATTTCAATCGCATCCAGTGTCTCCGTCAGGGTACCGATCTGGTTCACCTTGATCAAGATAGAATTGGCGGTACCGGTAGCAATTCCCTTGGATAGCTTCTCCGTGTTGGTAACAAACAGGTCATCGCCTACTAACTGGATTTTGCCACCCAGGGCCCTGGTCAATGCCTTCCAACCATCCCAGTCATCCTCCGACAGCCCGTCTTCTATAGAGATGATCGGATACTGATCCACTAACCTGGAATAAAAATCAATCATCTCTTCTGAAGACCTGCTCAGACCTTGCCCGGCAAAAACGTATTTTCCCTCCCGGTACAACTCGGTGGCGGCCACATCCAGGGCCAGCATCACTTCTTCACCAGGACGGTACCCGGCCTGAGAAATGGCCTCTACAATCACATCAAGTGCCTCTTCGTTAGATTGTAAATTTGGAGCAAAGCCTCCTTCATCCCCTACAGAGGTACTCAGCCCTCTGGCTTTTAAAACAGCCTTCAGATGATGGAAGACTTCCGTTCCCATCCTTAAACCTTCTGCAAAAGAAGGAGCTCCCACAGGCATGACCATAAACTCCTGGATATCCACATTGTTATCTGCATGCTTACCGCCATTTAATATGTTCATCATGGGTACGGGCAAGTCTTTTCCATTGACTCCACCCAGGTAACTATACAGGGGCAGTCCCAGAAAGTTGGCCGCCGCCTTGGCTGCTGCCAGGGAAACCCCCAATAGGGCATTGGCCCCCAGTTTGCCTTTGTTGGCAGTTCCGTCCATGTCAATCAAAAGCCGGTCCAGCTCCACTTGATTGCAAACATCCATACCCACCAGTTC
>JBMNIZ010000016.1:0-206984 GCA_050951405.1 Bacillota bacterium
GTCCCGTATTGATGGCGTTAAAGGCCCAATTGCGCAATCAAAAGCCTGTTGTGTTAGCGATTTCCACCAACGATGGTCTAAGCATGAATGCCAGGAACCTGGGACTGCTGCTCAATACACGGAATATATATTTTGTTCCTTTTGGACAGGATAATCCGGAGGAAAAGCAAAATTCTTTGGTGGCCCACATGGATCGAATTCCGGATACAATAATTGCTGCCTTAGAGGGGAGACAGCTTCAGCCACTACTGGTAGAATATAAATAAAAAATGTTCTGGCGGTTTCACCAACAGAACCGAGGAGGTAATACAGATTGAAACAATATAATGTAGCAGTTGTGGGAGCAGGGGTAGTGGGGAAGACCATTCTGGAAATTCTGGAAGAAAGAAAGTTTCCGGTAAAGTCTTTGAAGTTATTGGCCACCAGCCGTTCTGCGGGCCGAAGGATGCAATTTCGAGGTGAGGAGTATACTATTGAGGAAACTACTCCCCAATCATTCTCCGGAGTTGATCTGGCCTTTTTTGCGGGGGGAGGAGCCAGCAAATTATTTGCCCACGAGGCGGTGCAGCAGGGGGCAGTGGTCATTGATAACAGCAGCGCCTTTCGCCTGGATCCAGCTGTACCTCTGATCGTGCCGGAGGTGAATCCGGAGGACATTAAAAATCACCGGGGAATAATTGCCAACCCCAATTGTTCCACCATTCAAATGGTAGTGGCTTTAAAACCTTTGGATGATGCGGCCGGCTTGAAAAGAGTAGTGGTATCCACTTATCAATCCGTGTCAGGGGCCGGTCAGGAAGCGATGGATGAGCTTTTGCAGCAGACTAAAGAATTGGCGGAAGGGTTGGAACCCAGTCCTCAGGCTTTTCCCTATGTTATTGCTTACAATTTAATACCTCACATCGATGTTTTTCTTGAGAACGGTTATACCAGGGAAGAAATGAAAATGGTCCATGAAACCCGGAAAATGTTCCATAACGAAGAGTTGGCCATTTCCGCTACCACTGTGCGGGTGCCGGTTCTCAGGTCTCATTCTGAGGCACTCAACGTGGAAACGAAAAGGAAAATTACAGCGGAAAAAGCCCGGGAGATTTGGGCCAAAGCCCCGGGTATCAAGGTAGTAGATGACCCGAAGAATTTACTCTATCCAATGCCTCTTCTTGCTTCTTATCAGGATGAAGTGTTGGTTGGCAGGATTAGGGAGGACATTTCCTGCGAAAATGGTCTTTGCTTTTTCCTGGTGGCTGATCAGCTGCGGAAAGGGGCGGCAACCAATGCTGTGCAGATTGCAGAGCTGTTATTAAAATACAATCTCTTATAGGATTTTCAGTTAGCGGTTTTCTCTTCAATAATTCGCTGCCTGGTGAATTAAAGCCGGATAGAAGCTGCATTTTAAGGGTCCGTTGGCCGAGAGATTTCTTTGGCATCGAAAATCCTCATGAAGAGAGGAGAAGACGGGAGGGCTGAGATGATGTTCAAGGGGTTTGGGCGTATTTTAACTGCCATGGTCACTCCCTTTGATCAGGAAGGAAAAGTAAACTGGACGGCTGTGGAAGAGTTGGCTGTGCACTTGGTGGAAACGGGCAGTGATGGCCTGGTGGTAGGGGGAACTACGGGAGAAAGCCCTGTTTTGAGTAAACAGGAGAAGCTGCAGCTGTTTTCCACGGTGAAAAAGGCAGTGGGAAAGAGGGCAGCGGTTCTTGCCGGAGTTGGTACTAATAGCACGGAAGACAGCATCCAGCTGGCCAGGGCAGCGCAAGAGCTGGGGGTAGACGGTCTGATGCTGGTGGTGCCGTACTATAATAAACCTTCCCAGGAGGGCCTTTACCGGCATTTCCAAGCCGTTGCTTCCCGGATTGAAATCCCGGTCATGTTATATAATGTACCCTCCCGTACCTCCTGTAACTTGGAAGCGGAGACGGTGGGCAGGCTGGCGAAGATGGAGCACATCGTAGCTATTAAAGAAGCGGCCGGGAGCATGGATCAGGTATCAGAAATAAAGGGCCTCGTGCCGGAGAGCTTTCTGATCTATTCCGGTGATGATTCTCTGACCCTGCCCATGCTGGCCCTGGGAGCCCACGGAGTGGTCAGTGTAGCTTCCCATTTGGTGGGACGAAAAATGCAGGAAATGGTCAAGGCTTTTTTTGCCGGTCAATGGCAGGAGGCGTTGGCCATCCACCAACAATTATTTCCTCTTTTTCGAGGTCTTTTTCTTACAACTAATCCGGTCCCGGTGAAAACTGCTCTGAAGTTGCTTGGTTTTCCGGTGGGAGAAGTGAAACTGCCTCTGGTCCCCTTGACTGCCGCCGAAGAGGACCGTTTGAAGGATGTCTTAAAAAAGGTCCAGCTCCTCCCCTAAATTGCGAGAGAAAAGAGGCGCTTGATAGTTAAGCGTCTCTTTTCATGGATTTGATTAAGCCGTGATCGGGTGTATGAAACTTGTGATTGGCAAGAAGATCAGGTATAATTAGAACTAAAGGGACAGCACGGGATTGATCGGGAAAGCGCTGGGCGCTTTGTTTTATTTTACTGCAAAAATAAAACTGAAATCAGTGACCGGAAGAAGGCTTCTGCTTTTTGGCGAAAGCCCCATTTTTTATGCGCGTGTATGGCAAAACAAGTTTTCAACTGTAAGTTTAGACGCGGCAGGACCGGGACGAAGTTATTTACGGAGGTGTGTTAATGGGAGAAAGTGAACAAAAAATAAGCATTATTCCCCTGGGGGGTCTGGGGGAAATCGGGAAAAACATGACCCTGATCAAATATGGCAATTCAATTATTGTTATTGATTGTGGGTTAAGTTTTCCAGAAGATGAAATGTTGGGCATTGATATTGTCATCCCGGACATTAGCTATCTGCTGGAAAATAAAAAGATGATTCGGGCCATTATTTTAACCCATGGTCATGAGGATCATATCGGGGCTATGCCGTATGTTTTAAAAGAAATTGATGTGCCTGTTTACGGCACTAGGCTTACCTTGGCTCTTCTCCAGGGTAAGTTGAGGGAGAATAATGTGCAAGGCAATGTTAAGCTTCATCAGATCAAAGCCAGGGATAACATCAAGATCGGACCTTTTCAGGTGGAGTTTATTAAAGTCAGTCACAGCATTGCGGATTCGGTAGGATTAGCCGTTCATACTCCCGTTGGGACGGTGGTGCATACCGGTGACTTTAAATTTGATCAGACTCCTGTTGATGGTGAGGTTACGGACTTTTACAAGTTTGCCCAACTGGGGGAAAAAGGCGTTTTGGTTTTGATGAGCGACAGTACCAATGTGGAAAGGGCAGGTTATACTTTTCCGAAAAAAGCGTAGGTTTATCATTGGAGGAAATTTTTTCTCAGGCAAGAGAAAGAATTATTGTTGCCAGTTTTGCTTCAAATATCCATCGATTGCAACAGATTCTCGATGCTGCCAGGAAATTTAATAGAAAAGTAGCTGTAGCCGGTAGAAGCATGGTGAACGTGATGAATATCGGCCTGGAAATGGGCTATTTGGATGTGCCCAAAGGGCTCCTGGTGGATATCGATGAAGTGTCCGGTCTCCCGAAAAATAAAACTCTTATCTTGACTACCGGCAGTCAGGGAGAACCCATGTCGGCCTTGAGCAGAATGGCCATGTGCGACCACCGGCGCCTGGAGATTATGCCTGGAGATACAGTGGTGATTTCGGCCAGTCCCATCCCTGGCAATGAAAAAATGGTGGCCAGGACCATCGATAACCTTTTCCGGCAGGGTGCCGATGTGATTTATGAAAAGGTATCGGGAATACATGCGTCAGGCCATGCCAGCCAGGAAGAATTGAAAATGATGATCAACCTGGTAAAACCTAAATTCTTTGTTCCGGTTCATGGTGAGTACCGGATGCTGGTAAAACATGCTCGTTTAGCCAAAGAACTGGGTATTCCCGAGCAAAATATTTTTGTAGCTGAAAACGGACAGGTATTGGAGTTTACCAAGCAGAAGGGGCAGATAGCGGGCAAGGTCACCGCAGGACAGATCCTGGTTGACGGACTGGGGGTCGGTGATGTAGGTAACATTGTCCTGCGGGACCGCAAGCAATTGTCTCAAGATGGCATCTTGATCGTTGTGGTCACTTTAAGCAAGGATACGGGTGCAGTAGTAGCCGGACCGGACTTGGTCACCAGAGGATTTGTTTATGTGAGGGAATCCGAGGAGTTGTTGGAAGAGGCCAGGGAGAGAGTCAAACAAGTCTTGGTTAAATGTGAGGAGCACAAGGTGACTGAATGGTCATTTATCAAATCCAATGTCAGAGATATTTTAGGCAAGTTTCTCTACGAGAAAACCCGGCGCCGTCCCATGATCCTGCCTATTATTATGGAAATATAGAAAAAGACTTGCCTTCTTATTGGTTTTCCTGTAAATTATTTTACAGGCAAGGAGATTTTCTCCTTGCCTCAGACTGTAGACAAAGTCTTATGAAATGCAAACCTTGGCCGATCCTTGGTTTGCATTTTCATTTATAATTCATAATTGCCGTGCGCAAAAAATCTTTGGCAAAAGTGTAAAAAAGCCAGTAATTGCAGGCATTTTCAGCCCTTTTAACGAAATTATATTATGGGAAAAACCAATAGCCGGGGTGATAAAATGCTTGCGAAAAAAGACCGTGAAGCTGTTAACCAAATGGAAATTGTTTGCATAGACAGCCTGGTTCCGGAAAACCATCTGCTTAGAGCCGTCCAGGAGAGTATTGACTTTAGCTTCATCTATGATGAAGTAAAAGACCTGTATTCAGAAAACCATGGCCGTCCCAGTGTAGATCCGGTTGTTCTAATTAAGCTGTTGATCCTGCAGGCACTCTATGGCATCCGTTCAATGCGGCAGACCATAGAAGAGGTAAAAGTAAACGTCGCTTACCGCTGGTTTCTGGGATATGGCTTGCAGGAGCAGATCCCTCACTTCTCTACCTTTGGCAAGAATTACGTGAGACGGTTTCAGGAAAGCGACATTTTTGAAAAAATTTTTGCGCGTGTTCTCGAAGAAGCCATTAACTGCGGGTTTCTCAACACCAGCGCCATTTTCATTGATGCCACTCATGTCAAAGCCAGCGCCAATAAGAAGAAGTACATCAAAAAAATGGTCAGGCATCGTGTACATAAATACAAACGTGATTTGCTTTATGAAATTAACGAGGATAGGAAATCCCATGGCAAGGAACCGTTTGCTGATGATGAAGACGAAGGCAATGATTCCGGAGATGAAGGAGGCACCCCGGCTGACGGCGGCAAAAAACGAGAAATCATAGAAAGTACAACAGACCCGGAAAGCGGCATGTTCTACAAGAGTGAAAAGGAGAAATGCTTTGCCTATACTGTAACCGTTGCCTGTGATATGAATAATTTTGTCTTGGGATTAAAAGCAGCTCCCGGCAATGTTCACGACAGCCAGGTTTTCTCCGATGTTTTCCAGCAAGTCATTGAACAGCACCCCGAAGTCGAGTCTGTAGTTACAGATTCTGCATACAAAACCCCGGCCATCTGCCGGGAGATAGTCGAAGCCGGCAAAGATCCTATCATGCCGTACAAGCGCCCTATGACAAAGAAGGGCTATTTCAGAAAACGTGATTATGTTTATATGGTTACCGTGAATACAAGAGTGATCCTAAAATTTGCATCGGCTGTGAGCATAGAATGAAGTGCACACAGAGCAAAAATTTTACCAAGGTTATCACCCGTCATTTATGGGAGCCTTATGTGGAAATAGCTGAAGATCTTAGGTACACCGATCGAGGCAAAGAACTTTATCGTAAGCGCGGCGAGACAATTGAGCGTGTTTTTGCCGATGCCAAAGAAAAACATGGGATGCGCTCTACACGCAGCTTCGAGGCTTGAGAAAAGTGCAGCACTATCTCACGCTTCTTTTTGCATGCATGAATCTGAAAAAGCTGGCCATGTGGAAGCGGAAACAACGGACATTACCGCCCACAACCTCCCCGCTGCAGGAGGTGCTCTCTAATATTTCAGCAATTTTATGTTTAAAAAGAATTTGGCCTTTAGGTTTTGCTTCCTAAAGGCCATTTTTGTCTACAGTCTGAGGTAAGGAGATTTTCTCCTTGCCTCCTTTTTTACCGGGAGCATAGTTCCCGGATTAAAACTGTGCTATAATACATTGGGGATTTTCATTCTGATTGAAATTTTGAGGCAAATGTTAGAGGAGAGATAATAGGTGACTGGGATTATCATGACTCTCATTGGAGGTTTGGCCCTTTTTCTTTATGGCATGCAAACCATGGCTGACGGTATGCAGAAGGCGGCCGGTGATCGGATGCGGCGTATTTTGGAGGTGCTCACCAGCATACCGGTGGTGGGGGTACTGGTGGGAGCTTTTGTGACCGCTATTATTCAGAGCAGCAGTGCCACCACGGTCATGATCATTGGTTTTGTCAATGCGGGTTTGATGACCTTAAAACAGGCTGTAGGGGTGATTATGGGGGCGAATATCGGTACCACAGTTACTGCCCAATTAATAGCTTTTAAAATAACCCAATATATACTGCCTTTGATTGCTGTAGGGTTTGCCATTCATTTTCTTAGTAAAACCAGAGTCTATCGGTATATCGGACAGGTTATCCTGGGATTTGGTATATTGATGCTGGGCATGGATACCATGTCCATGGCCGTAGAGCCTCTCAAGGAATCAGCCGGCTTCAGCATGGTGATGACCGGCCTGGGCAGCCATCCTTTCTGGGGTCTGGCCGTGGGCGCTGCTCTGACTGCTATTATCCAGAGCAGTAGTGCTTTCATCGGTATTCTTATTGCCCTATCCTCCCAGGGTTTGATTCCTTTAGAGACTGCCTTGCCTTTATTGCTTGGTTCCAATATCGGTACTTGTATCACAGCAGTTTTGGCCGGTATCGGGCAAAACTTGACGGCCAAGAGGGCCGCTTTAGCTCATGTTCTGTTTAATGTTCTGGGCAGCTTGCTTTTTATGGTTTTTCTTAAACAATTTGCCCTTTTTATTTTAGCCATTTCACCGAATGACCATATTGCCAGGCAGATTGCCAACGCCCATACTTTTTTTAATGTGATTAATACTATAATATTTTTGCCCTTGATCAATCATTATGTTCATTTGATCGTTAAATTGGCTCCCGGCCGGGAGGAGCTTGTTCCGCGAGGGCCCATCTATCTGGATGAGAGGATGCTGGGTACGCCGGCGATAGCCCTTTCTTTAGCCAGTAAAGAATTAGTCCGGATGGCCCAACTGGCCCAACAAATGGTGGCGGAGGCCATGGAAAGTTTTATACATAAAGATGAACAAAAGGCGAGGCAGGTTTTTGAACATGAAGAAATAGTTGACGAGCTGGCTGATGAGATTACGGTTTATTTGGCTAAGATATCTCAAAAGGGAATGAATCCATCCCTCTCAAAAAAACATACGGGTTTACTCCACGGGGTTACGGACGTGGAAAGAATCGGTGACCATGCGGAAAACATTGCAGAGATGGCTATGGAGCGGATTGCCGAAAACTTACCTTTCAGCGATGAGGCTCTGGAAGAGATCACTGCCCTGAGCTCATTGGCCAATGAGACTTTTCTTAAAGCCATTTCCGCCCTGCAGCATGATGCTCCCGATGTGGCAAGGGAAGCGCTGGAGTTGGAGAAGGGCATTGATGATCTGGAGAGGGAGCTGCGGCGCAATCATATTTCCCGCATTAATACCGGCAAATGCTTTCCCGGCTCCGGTGTTATCTATTTGGATATTATGAGCAACCTGGAACGCGTGGGGGATCACTCCAACAATATCGCCTCTGCCGTTTTAGGCAAGTTATAGAAAGGAGCCAAATATGACTGTCCTGCAGGGGATTTTTTTGGGAATAGTTCAGGGATTAACGGAATTCTTACCGATAAGCAGTTCCGGACACCTGGTCTTGCTTCAGCATTATTTCCAAGTACAAGAAAGCGGTTTGCTTTTTGAAGTGTTAGTGCATTTCGGCACATTAGCAGCGGTGGTTATCGCCTTTTGGGATGATGTTTGGAGTCTTCTCTGCCGACCCTTTCAAAAACTTACATTGCTGCTGCTGGTGGGCACCATCCCGGCCGCCGTAGTGGGCTTGACTTTTCGCAGTTTCTTTGAACAATTGTTTAACTCCGTCATGGCTGTAGCAGTGGCTTTGCTGATTACCGGGGTTATTTTATGGTTGGTGGAAACTTTTACAGAAAGCAATAAGTCCCTTGCCAGTATGGGCAGCGGCTCCGCCCTGCTGATCGGATTGGCTCAAGCTCTGGCCATTGCCCCGGGTATTTCCCGTTCCGGTGCCACGATCGCTGCAGCCTTGTTCACCGGACTGGATAAAAGGAGCGCAGCCCGTTATTCCTTTCTTCTATCAATACCCGCTATCCTTGGCGCTACCGTATTGGAGCTGAGGAGCTTGGTGGGTATGGAAATGAGCGTTGGGTTTCCTGCTCCTTATCTCATGGGAATGCTGGCTGCGGCCCTCACGGGATTTCTTGCCATCAAAATATTACTTAACTTGTTAAATCGAGGAAAACTATATTATTTTTCTTTTTACTGTTGGGCAGTGGGCCTAGTGGCTATCTTAACAAAGCTTTTTTAGACCGGGAGCGTTAGGTTCTCTATCATCTTGCTTATGATGAACTGGCATGGTTCATTTTGCCTTTTTCCCTGGGGATGTAAGATTCTACAAGGAATTTGTTTCCTGATGTAGAATTACGGTAATGAGGTGATCCCCTGTGGCCCGCAAGTCCCGATCTAACACTATCGATCTGAAAAAGCAAATCATCGGAGTTCTGGTCTTTGCCGCGGCAGCTTTCAGTCTGGTCAGCATTTATGTGCTGGAAGTGGCCCGCTGGCCGAAAGCCGAGCAGGCGATTGGACCGGTGGGTAGCATTTTGTTCAGGTTATTCAGCGCTTTGGCGGGAGAGGGCAAATTTATTTTGGCTGTGTTGGTTCTTCTCTATGGTCTGAAACTGGTCAGGGCCAGGGAAACTGCCCGTCTAAATTCCAGGAATTGGGGCATTTTGATTCTTTATTTGGTATTTCTTATTTTTTTACATCTAGAATATGTAGCCAATCTGGGTTGGTGGGAAGGAATACAAGCAGGAATGCGCGGCCATGGAGGAGGGCTTTTGGGTTCACTTTTTGCGGGAATGTTTTTCGCTGCTTTTGGCCCTTTAGGCACTTACATTGTGCTGGCGGCCATTTCTCTGATTTCCCTTTTGCTGATTGCCAATGGTTCCTCTTTTTCCTTCCTGGCCCGTTTGGGAGAAAAACTGCGCCATATTTACCTGGTTATCCGGGAGCGCTTGCTTGAGTTTCTGTTTATAGTAGAAGATGACGCTTCTTCCCGTCCAACCAAAAAAGGGAGCTCGAGGGTAAAAGCCGAGGAATTGGTCATTATTAATCATGCGGCAGGTAAAACTCCGATAGCGGTCAGAGAGAGGGAAGTGACTTCCAGGAACTCCCATGCTTTGGTCTATGCGCCTGAAATAACGGAAGAAGGGGAAAAAGAGGTTAAGACCATAGTGAAAGGGCAGCCGCATGATGCCGAGAAGAAAAGAAGCGGCAGTGTGCCTCATATTTTCCAGCTTCCTCCTTTAACCCTGTTGAAGCCTTCTTTAAAATTAAAGAATCCCCGGATTAATAAGGACATTACTGAAAATGTCAGGATCCTGGAAGAGACTCTGGAGAGTTTCGGGGTACAAGGGAAAGTGACCCAGGTCAGCTGCGGACCTACCATTACCCGTTATGAAATGCAGCCTGCTCCTGGTGTCAAGGTCAGCAAAATTGTCAACCTGGCTGACGATATCGCCTTGAGTCTTGCTGCCCCTCAAGTAAGAATCGAGGCGCCTATCCCCGGCAAGGCCGCTTTGGGCATCGAAGTACCCAACAAGGAAATTGCCACGGTGCATTTTCGGGAGGTTCTGGAGACCGAGGAGTTTCTCCAGTCTCAATCCATCTTGACGGTGGCTCTTGGCAAGGATATTGCCGGCAATCCTATTGTGGCCGACTTGGCCAAAATGCCTCACCTGCTCATCGCCGGTGCTACCGGTTCGGGTAAGAGTGTTTGCATGAATTCCTTGATTTGCAGCCTTTTATTCAAAGGAAGACCGGATCAGTTGAAATTCCTCATGATTGATCCAAAAATGGTGGAATTAAGCAATTATAACGGTGTGCCACATCTTGTTTCACCGGTGGTGACGGATCCGAAGAAGGCGGCAGGCGCTTTGCGCTGGGCGGTGAACGAGATGGAGAAGAGATATGAGCTGTTTGCGGCAGCAGGTGTGCGAGATATCCAGCGTTATAATGAATTGAAGAGTATGAATCCTAACGGGGAGGAGCCAAGCCTGCCTTTTATTGTTGTTTTGGTGGACGAGCTGGCGGATCTGATGATGGTGGCTCCTGTGGAAGTGGAAGATGCTATCTGCCGCTTGGCCCAGATGGCTCGAGCGGCGGGAATTCACCTGGTAGTTGCTACTCAAAGGCCCTCAGTGGATGTTATTACCGGGGTAATCAAAGCCAATATACCTTCCCGGATAGCTTTTGCCGTATCCTCCCAGATCGATTCCCGAACCATTTTAGACATGGGGGGCGCGGAAAAACTTCTCGGTCGAGGCGATATGCTTTTTTATCCTGTGGGAATGAGCAAACCGATCCGAGTGCAGGGTGTTTATGTTTCCGATAAAGAAGTGGAGGCCATTGTGGACTTTCTCAAGGCTCAGGCGGCGCCCGAGTACCTGGAGGAGGTCACGGCTGTTCAGGAAGATTTCGGTGGGGAGGCTGTGGTGGATGATGAGCTGCTGCCCGAGGCCGCCAGGCTTTTGATTGAAAATGGGCAGGCTTCGATTTCCATGTTGCAGAGGCGTTTGCGGATTGGATATAATCGGGCGGCCCGTCTCATGGATCAGATGGAGGCCAGGGGAATAGTGGGTAGTTTTGAAGGGAGCAAGCCCCGCGCGGTTCTCATCGGTTGGGAAGAATACAGGCAGATGTTCGGTGAGTAGCTTTTTGATTGCGGAATCTTCTTTTCGGTTAGACTAACATTGCACGATACTGGTTTCAGGACTTTTTTCGCCCCTAATCGGGTCTAATGGGGAGTAAGTTTATCCATGCATAAAGATATTGACATCGAAGAAGCATTAGCACTGGAAAACGCCGGTTTTGTTGATTTGCGTTCCCCAGAGGAATACAATGTAGACACCATTCCTGGCGCTTTCAATCTTCCCTTGCTCAATGATGAGGAAAGAAATATAGTCGGTACTGTTTACGAGAAGCAAGGGCCGTATGAGGCCAGGAAAGCCGGGCTGAAGATTGTATCCTCCAAGCTGCCGGATCTGGTTCAGCAGCTGGAGCAGATTAAAGGGAGCCGCGATTTAGTAATTTTTTGTTGGCGAGGCGGCTTAAGGAGCAAGTCTGTAGCCCAATTGCTGGACCTGATGGGAATATTTGCCTATCGCATTAAGGGAGGATACAAAGCTTATCGGAGGCATGTCCATGCCTTTTTTCAGGAAGTAAAATTGCCTCAAACTTTTGTAGTCTTGTACGGATTAACGGGAACGGGGAAGACGGAAATTATCCGCCAACTGGAAGAGAAAGGCTGGCCGGTTCTTGACCTGGAAGGATTGGCTAATCACCGGGGTTCTGTTTTTGGCAGCATAGGATTAGGACAGCAACCTAGCCAGAAAAGGTTGGAGAGCCTGATATTTGCCAAATTAAAAAGTTTCGGGGCAGGAAAGGTAATTGTGATCGAAGGGGAGAGCAGGCGCATCGGCAGGCTTTTTGTGCCGGAAGTGATTTGCCGAGGCATGAAAGTGGGAAAGAGGGTTTTAATTTATGCTCCCATAGAAGTTCGGGTAAAGCGATTGGTGAAGGTCTATGCTCATCAATCACAGAAGCAAGTTTCCGCTATTTTTGCCTCGTTAAATTACCTGCAGCGCAGGATAGGGAAGCGGAAAGTTGCGGAATTGCAAAGTCTCTTGCAGGATGGATGTCTGGAAGAGGTGGCCAAAAGGCTCCTGCGGGATTACTATGATGTCCTTTACCAGTATCCAGAAGGACCGGAGGCTGGTTATGATCTTTGTGTCAACTCTGAGGATGTGGAGTGGGCCGTAGGACGGATTGAGGCCTATCTCCGCAGTTTAATTTAGAATATGGGGGTGGTCCGATGGAAGAAGTTGGCCGCTTACTGCGACAGGCCCGGGAGGATTTAGGTTTAAGCTTGGCAGAAGTGGAAGCAAGAACCAAAATTAGGTCAAGATATTTGCTGGCCTTAGAAGAAGGGCAATATGATGTTTTGCCCGGTAAAGTGTATGCTTTGGGTTTTTTGCGCAACTATGCCGAGTTTTTGGGTCTGGATGTGGAATTAATTCTTTCCCAAGTTAAAGATCGCCTTCCTGACGAAAATCATTTGCAGCTGGGTGAAGATCAGCTGCCTTCATCTGACCAGCCGCTCAGAAGATTCTATTTAGGAACGGGTTTTTTAAAAGTAGCAATCGGGCTGTTGCTTGTCCTGCTGGTTTTCAAGGGTATTTATCATGTGCTGCCTTCCAAGCAGGGAAACGGGGGAGCCGACCCCTCTGGCAGCATAGTGGAAGAGCAGAAAACAGGAGAGGAAGCAAAGGGCCCGGAAGTAGAACTGCCCATCATTGAGCCCCAGGCTGAGGAGAAGTTGGAAGTGGCCATCCAGGTGAAGGATGAGCAGGGTGCCCGTTGCTGGGTGGAGGTAAGGGCTGATGGAGAGAGGATCTATGCCGGCACACTGGAAAGGGCAGAACAAAAAGTTTTTACTGCCGAGGAAAAAATCAAAATTACCTTGGGTAATGCCGGGGCAGTGGCGGTGACGTATAACGGTGAAGAGTTTGGTAGTCCAGGCAAGAAAGGAGAAGTCGTTTCTTTGGAATTTCCCCGGGAATGATCAGACCGCAGTTAGCTGCGGTTATATTGTGTGCCAATCAGTGTCCTTTGAAAGGTAGGTTAAGCATTTGGTCAAAAGAGTTGCTGCTATTACCCTGGGTTGTGCAAAAAACCAGGTGGATACAGAGTATATGCTGGGAATGCTGCCTAAATCCGATTATGTCATTGTCTCCGAACCGGAGGATGCCGATGCAGTGGTGATTAATACCTGCTGTTTTATTGATGAAGCAAAAAAGGAGACTATCGATACCCTTCTTCAGCTGGTCAGGGAAAAAAGAAAGAATCCGGGGTTGAAACTGATTGCTGCCGGGTGTCTCGTGCAAAAATATGTTCAGGAGCTGTTCAGCGAAATACCAGAGATTGATGGATTGATGGGCACTGGACAAGTTGACGGACTGGCGGCAGCTTTGGAACATGTTTTTGCCCATGCCAAAGAAAGGTATGTCTCTGTAAAAGACCAGGGCAGAGCTACCAGTGATTTTGGGGAACGGCGCCTGATCACAACAGCCGGCCCAACTTCATATTTAAAAATCGCCGAAGGCTGCAATAATCGCTGTACTTATTGCGTTATTCCCCAGATCAGAGGCCCTTACCGGAGTAGAGAAATAGAGGCGCTGGTCTCCGAGGCAGAACAATTGGTGGAGGCGGGAGCTAAGGAGATTTGCTTGGTGGCTCAGGATGTTACAGCTTATGGTCTTGATCTTTACGGCCGCTTGGAGTTGCCCACCCTCTTAAAGAGGCTGGCCGTCATTGATGATCTACATTGGATACGCCTGCTTTATTGTTATCCTACGAACATTACCCGTGAGTTAATCCAAGTGATCCAAGCAGAAGAAAAAATATGTAAGTATCTGGATATTCCCCTCCAGCATGGCGATGACGGCGTGCTGAAGCGCATGGGCCGCAAGGGCAACCGACTGTATTTGGAGAGATTGGTCAATGAACTGCGCTCATCCCTTCCTGGAGTGGTTCTCCGCACCACATTTATTGTGGGATTTCCCGGGGAAACGGAAGAGGAATTTCAAAACCTCTTGGACTTTATGGAAAAAAACCGGTTCCATTGGGCAGGAGCCTTTACTTATTCCCAAGAACCCGGAACGCCTGCAGAGAAAATGGGGGATCAAGTTTCCCCGGAAATAAAGGAAAAACGTTATCATCAATTGATGCTGTTGCAAAGGGAAATAACAAGCCAGGAAAATGAAAAATGGCTGGGCAAGATTGTACCGGTGATGGTGGAAAGGCGGCCGGAAGGAAAAGACGGCCTCTACCAGGGAAGGACGGAATTCCAGGGTCCTGAGGTTGATGGTCTGGTCCATTTCTATGCCCAAGCCGATCTTTGCCCCGGAGATTTTGTGCAAGTGAAGGTATTACAGGTGATGGAATATGACTTAGTTGGAGAGATGGTCCCATGAACCTGGCCAACCGATTGACCGTTATCAGGATCTTGCTAGTGCCTATTTTTATGGTCTTTTTACTGACTCGCATACCCGGAGGCCGGTTTTGGGCGACGGTTGTTTTCATTATTGCTGCTATCACTGACGGCCTGGATGGGTATATTGCCCGCAGTCGCCAGCAAATAACCAAGTTGGGCAGGCTTATTGACCCCTTGGCCGATAAGCTTTTGATTTCTGCTGCGCTGGTTTCCTTGGTAGAATTGAGTTTGGTTCCCGCTTGGGTTGCTGTTTTAATTATCAGCAGGGAATTTGCTGTAACAGGTCTGCGGACCATAGCCGCCAGTGAGGGGGTGTTGATAGGGGCCAGTGCTTTGGGTAGAGCAAAGACGGTGGGCCAGGTGGTTGCCATCATTCTTTTGCTGGTGCAAGAGCTTCCCTGGCCTTTTCTGCCATTATTGGCGAAAGTGGGGCTGGGCGTAGCGGTAGTGCTGACCATTGTGTCGGGTGCAGACTATTTTGCCAAAAGCCTGCGAGTTTTTGGCTTGTATAAATGACTGTTTAGCAAGAAGCCGCCCTGTCAGACCTGCTGGCGGCTTCTTGCTTTCTTTCCAGCAATTTTCTAGAGATCCTCCCTTTCCCTTATGTTATAATCGATGGAGGTGAAAGGATGGTGGGAGCCGATGAATTTGCCCCGTCTCAATCTGCCGGTTGTTTTCTTGGCCTTTTTTTTAAGCCTCGCCCTTTTATGCGGTGGGTTTTGGCTATACAATGAGTTCGTAATCGTACGTCCTCTGGAACAGGAGCTCTCGGCATTGCCTCAGGTCAGGCAAGTTTGGCTGGGAAAAAATAACGATCGATTTGTCATCAAACTGGAGCTTGTTTCAGTGGAAAACTTGAAAGATGCCCTGGGAGAAATCAAGGAGACCATTAGTTTGGCATCCGGCCAGTATGTTTTGCAAATCAAGGATAGAAGGAATGATTATTTGGAAGAGCTGTGGAGGCAGGGTCAATTTGCTGTTGAAGAAGCTGCCGTTTTAGGAAATCTGACGGAGATGCACAGCTCTCTGCAAAAGGAGTGGCGGAGAGCAGGTCTGGATCGTTGGTTAATCGAAATGGACCGGGAAAATCTTTATATTCAGCTGCAGCAGGGCCAGTTTTATCTTTATGAGGTGGTACCCCGCCAACAGCCTTATCCGGCTCTTGCTTTGGAGGTGACCACTGATGATGCTTGAGATTCTGATCGGGCTGGTGGGGGGAATATTGGTGTTTTTGCTGCTGACTGGTTATAATGTTTTCCCCTTTCTTGCTTTAGGCAGCTTAGGTGTTATGTTTTACTTTATTTTCAAGCAAAAGGGCTTGCTGAAAAACTCTTTTGCAGTTGAATATCAGCCGAAACACAAAATCACTTTTACCGATGTGGGCGGGCAGAATATGGCCAAAAAAGAATTGATGGAGGCGTTGGATTTCATTTTGGATGTTGAAAACATTCGCCAGCTTGGTATCCGCCCTTTGAAAGGGATCCTGCTGACCGGGCCTCCGGGTACGGGAAAAACTATGCTGGCCAAAGCTGCTGCCAGCTATACTGATGCCTTGTTTTTTGCCGCTTCCGGTTCGGAGTTTATCGAAATATATGCCGGGGTAGGGGCCCAGAGAGTCCGGGAAATTTTCCGTCAAGCTCGGCAGCAAGCCCGGAGAGAAAAGAAGAGCTGGGCTATTATTTTTATTGACGAAATTGAAGTGTTGGGGACAAAACGGGGAGGTCATAGCAGTCATCTGGAATATGACCAGACTCTCAATCAACTGCTGGTAGAGCTGGACGGTTTGAGGATCGATGAGGAAGTAAGAATTCTCGTGATCGGAGCTACCAACAGGGCTGATTTGATAGATCCTGCCTTGTTAAGACCCGGGCGTTTTGACCGGATAGTTCAGGTTGATTTGCCTGACAAAGAAGGGCGTTTGCAGATCCTGAAACTCCATACGAAAAACAAACCTCTGGCCCAGGATGTGGACCTGGAGGCGTTAGCCAGGGAGACTTTTGGTTTTTCCGGTGCTCACCTGGAAAGCCTGGCCAACGAGGCGGCTATTTTGGCCTTACGGGCCAAGGCGAAAAAAATCACGCAAAAACACCTCAAAGAAGCAGTAGATAAAGTTATGCTGGGCGAGAAGCTGGATCGCCGGCCATCGGAGGAAGAATTGGAAAGGGTGGCTGTACACGAAAGCGGGCATGCCTTGATCAGCGAGTTGGAAGAAGCAGGCTCGGTGGCCCGGGTGACCATTACCCCCAGGGGACAAGCCCTGGGCTATGTCCGTCAATCGCCCCGCAATGATGTTTATCTTCAAACCAGGGCTTGTCTGGAGAGACAGATCAAAATAGCTCTGGCGGGAGCGGTGGCGGAAGAAATTGTCTTTCAAGAGCGCAGTACCGGTGCCGCCAATGACATCCAAGATGCGCTTAAAATTGCGCAAAAAATCGTGGAGTGCGGCCTTTCCGATCTGGGTGTAATTGATCCGGAGCATTCCTCCGAGCTGGTGGGACAGGCAGTGCGGAGGATTATCAGTCAGCAGGAAATCCATCTCCGGCAAACTCTTATGCATTTTCATGGTGTCTTGATGCAGATAGCTTTTGCTCTGAAGAAGAAAGAAAGCCTGACTGGAGACGAGCTGCGCAGTTTTATCAGGAACTATCAAGGAATTGCCTGAGAAAACGGCCTCAATAGACGGGGCCGTTTTTGCTTTTTTACTCTGGAATAGCTTAAATCCGCCGGGTTTATACTAACAAGAAAGTCAAATTGAGCCGGTGGTTTGTGATGCCGTATAAAAATCAATTGGCCAATTTTTTTCTGGCCGTGGCCATGGCCTTCTTTATCGTGAGCATTTTTGGAAAAATGAGTTTTCATATCAAGGCCCTGGAATTTGAAATTTATTTGGAAATCCTTGACCATGGGGTTTCGGAAATTGTTATTCCGCCGGTGGGGACCATTAGCGCCCAAACTCATGCCACGCCTCTGAAAATAGGTTTTGCCTTAAAGAATATCGATCTGAAACTTTTGGAACAAATTATGCATTACAGTCAAGAGCACTCCCAGATCGTAGAAGAGGTAATTGCTGATCTAAAAAAAATTCTTGCTTTTTTTGTGGTGCGCTTATTGTTGTTAGCCGCTGTCGGCGGGATGCTGGGCCCTTTGATCTTGCACAGGAAGGGTATTCGTCCTTACCTTTGGGGGGCCGCCACCGGCATCACCTTGATGGCACTATTATTGGTAGGTACCTACTCGACTTTCCGGGTGGATAATTTCAAGAATCCGCAGTTTGCGGGGGTCTTGAAAGCCGCACCTTGGATGGTGGGACTGGCTGAGGAGGCATTTGTCCGCGTTCATGAGTTGGAAGAGCAGATGGAACTGATGGCGGGAAATCTATTCGGGCTATTTGAGAAGATCAAAAGCTTGGAGCCCTTAGGTAGTATCAACGGCCCTTTGAAAGTTTTGCATATCTCCGATATTCATAATAACCCGGTAGCATATGGCCTGGTCAAGCAGATTATAGAGGATTTTCAAGTGGATCTGGTCATTGATACGGGAGATTTATCGGATTTTGGCACCCCTTTCGAGATCTTGCTGACTAAAAGACTGGCGGATTTGCCGGCACCTTATGTCTTTGTTCCCGGGAATCACGATTCCCCAAGTACTATTTTATCTTTGCAAAAGTTCGGGAATGTGATTATTCTGCAGGGAGAAAGCATCTCCTTAAGGGGTCTGAATATTTTCGGCATGGGAGACCCGGCTTCCCAAACGGATACTGTTGCCCTGTTGCCCGGCCACCAGGTGGAAGAGTATGTTGCCAAAGCTAAGAGAATTATTGGCGCCTCTCCTGTGGACCTGATTGCTGTCCATACCCCAGCCATGGCTAAGGCCCTGGCCGGTTATGGGAAAGTGATTCTCTTTGGACATGATCACCGTCAATATATAGAAACATTAAAGGGCTCTTTGTTAGTGAATGCCGGCACTACCGGAGCCGCCGGTGTACGGGGTCTCCAGTCTGCAAATGAGATACCATATACCCTGGTACTTTTACATTTCCAGCAGCTGGAAAATAGCTGGCAAGTAATGGCTGCCGATGTGATTAAGGTCTATAATTTAAGCAGCAGTTTTTCCCTGGAAAGAAAAATCTTCCTGCCTTGATGGCCAGATAGCTGTTGTGAAAAGCTTAATTATCTTGAAAGAAGGTATTTTTAATTCAATAGCGAATTTATCCTTGCCAAACTTTTTCTAGTAAACCAGTCTCCATTGACCTTTTTCATCGCGTGGGGTACAATTAGATTTGAATCGAACGTTTGTTTTGAGGAGAATAAGAAAAGGTGGGAGAAAATGACCGATAAACAAAAAGCTCTGGAGATAGCTTTGCTGCAGATAGAAAGGCAGTTTGGTAAAGGCTCGATTATGCGCTTGGGGGAGGCCGCATCCCTGAACATTGAGGTGATCCCGACGGGAGCATTGCCGCTGGATATAGCCTTAGGGATTGGGGGAGTACCCAGGGGCAGGATTATTGAAATTTTTGGTCCGGAATCTTCAGGCAAAACCACCGTTGCTTTACATATTATTGCAGAAGCCCAAAAAAGGGGCGGGATAGCCGCTTTTATTGATGCGGAACATGCTTTGGACCCTGTCTACGCCAGTAAGTTGGGGGTGGACATTGATAATCTGCTTTTATCACAGCCTGATACGGGCGAGCAGGCGCTGGAAATTGCCGAAGCCCTGGTTAGGAGCAACGCCGTAGATGTGGTAGTAGTTGATTCCGTAGCCGCTTTGGTTCCCCGGGCTGAAATCGAGGGGGAAATGGGGGATCCTCATGTGGGTCTGCAGGCGCGCTTGATGTCTCAAGCATTGCGCAAGCTGGCCGGCGCCATCAGCAAATCCCGCACGATTGCAATTTTTATCAATCAGCTCAGGGAAAAAGTGGGCGTACTCTTTGGTAATCCGGAGACCACTCCGGGAGGTAGAGCCCTTAAGTTTTATTCCTCGATTCGTATGGAGATTAAAAGAACGGAAAACATCAAGCAGGGCACTGATATTGTGGGCTCCAGAACCAGGGTTAAAGTAGTGAAGAATAAAGTGGCTCCGCCATTTAAACAGGCTGATTTTGACATTATGTACGGTGAGGGAATTTCCCGGGAAGGCAGTCTCATTGACCTGGGATCGGAATTGAATATTATTCAGAAAAGCGGCGCCTGGTATTCTTTTCAGGATGAAAGGCTAGGACAGGGGCGGGAAAATGTGAAAGATTATTTAAAAGAACACCCTGAATTGGCTGACGCCATTGAGCAAGCGATTCGCAAACATTATTTCCCTGAGGCGGAGGCCAAGACAGATAGCTCGCCGAAAGAATTGCCCAAATAAGCCGGGGATGGGGCCATGTCCGATGCAAATGTGAGAGGGAATGTCCTAAGTGATGCCTTGAAGTATCTCAGCCGGAGGATGCATACTAAAAAGGAATTGGCAGTTAAGCTGCAGTCGAAAGGCTATGACGAGGAGACAGTAAAAAATATAATCAAGTACTGTGAGGAACGAAAATATATTTTTGATGAGGATTATGCAGCTTTTTGGATTGAATACCGCTGCCGTTTTAAACCGGTGGGCAGGTATTACTTGCGGAGGGAATTGCTGCAGAAAGGGATTGCGGAGGAGATTCTGGAACGGAAGCTGGCGGAACTATTCCCGGAAGAGCGGGAATTGGAACTGCTAAAATTATTGATTCAATACCGTTCTCAATCCTACCCGTATCGAGAACGCCCCCGAAGCTTGTTCAGGTTTCTGCAGAGGCGTGGTTTTTCCTATGAGCTAGTGCAAAGGGCTTACAAAGAGTTGGGAATTGAGCTTCCGCCGGGAAAGGGTTTTTAGAAACTTGACATTCAACCTCATTCAATATTAAAATACATTCGGGATAAGTTATGTTGGAACTGCCACCTATTACTTTCCATATAGATAATTGTACAGCGTTGGGGTGCCTTGGAAGACTCAGATTGTGGGAACATGAGTTCACTTAACGGTTGGTTGTACCGTTGAGGCAAGAGCGGTAAAGGTTATCCTCTGGGGAAGTCCTGGAAAGCAAGAAAAGGTGATAGCTCTAGCATATCGTATGCCGAGTAAAACTCGGCATTCTTTTGTAACTGGCTGAGGAAGAGATCAAATTGGTAATTAGATTGGAGGTGAGGAATTATTACTTGGGTTAACATAGTTTGGGCCATTGTTTTTCTCCTTATCGGAATTGTAGTAGGTTTTCTGGTAAGAAAATATATTGCTGAAGCCAAAATTACTTCTGCGGAAGAAGCGGCGGCTCGTATTCTTGAAGAAGCGGAAAAAAGTGCTGAAGCCAAGAAGCGAGAAGCAATATTGGAAGCGAAAGAAGAAGTCCATCGCTTGCGCAGTGAGTTGGAAAGAGAAAGCAGGGAAAGAAGAAACGAGCTGCAGCGACTGGAAAGAAGATTGGTACAAAAAGAGGAGATCCTGGATCGCAAATCCGAAGGGATTGAGCGCAAGGAAGAAAACCTGGCCAAAAAGGAGCAGGAGATTGAAAAATTGAGAGCCGAGCTTTCTGGGATCTATGCTAAGCAGGTGGAGGAATTGGAAAGGTTGTCGGGCCTGACTTCCGAAGAAGCGAGAAATATCCTGCTGGCCAGTGTTGAAGAAGAAATCAAGCATGAAACCGCCTTGATGATCAAGGAGATTGAAGCCCAGGCCAAAGAAGAGGCAGATAAAAGAGCCAGGGAGATTATTACCCAAGCCATCCAGCGCTGTGCCGCCGACCATGTGGCTGAGACCACAGTATCGGTAGTTCCTTTACCCAATGATGAAATGAAAGGGAGAATCATCGGCAGGGAGGGGCGCAATATCCGCGCTTTGGAAACTCTTACGGGGGTAGACCTGATTATCGATGATACTCCAGAAGCGGTGATCCTGTCGGGTTTCGATCCCATCCGCAGAGAAGTAGCCAGGGTGGCGTTGGAGAAACTAATCAATGATGGCCGTATTCATCCTGCCCGGATTGAAGAAATGGTGGAAAAAGCGCAGAAAGAGGTTGACCAGCGCATCCGTGAGGAGGGCGAACAGGCTACTTTGGAAACCGGTATTCACGGATTGCATCCTGAACTGATCAAGCTTTTAGGCCGTTTGAAATTCAGGACCAGCTACGGGCAAAATGTTTTGAAACATTCCATTGAAGTGGCCCATCTGGCTGCAGCCATGGCGGCTGAATTGGGTGTGGATGTTGCTCTGGCTAAAAGGGCAGGCCTGCTTCATGATATCGGCAAAGCCGTTGATCACGAAGTGGAAGGCCCTCATGTTACTTTGGGCGTGGATCTCTTAAAAAAATATAAAGAGTCCCCTGAAGTTATTAATGCTGTTGCCTCTCATCATGGGGATGTGGAACCCCAAAGCATTGAAGCAGTACTGGTGCAGGCTGCGGACGCCATTTCTGCGGCCCGTCCGGGGGCTCGACGGGAGACCCTTGAAGCATATATCAGACGGCTGGAAAAATTGGAGGAAATAGCTGACTCCTTTGAAGGCGTGGACAAAGCCTATGCCATCCAGGCAGGTCGGGAAATCAGGATTATGGTCAAACCTGACCGGATTGATGATCTAACGGCGGTCCGGTTGTCCAGGGATATTGTCAAGAAGATTGAAAGCGAGCTGGAGTATCCGGGCCAAATCAAAGTGGTTGTCATTAGGGAGACGCGAGCGATAGAATATGCTAAATGAGAAGATAAGCGGTTCTTCGGGGCCGCTTTACCATTTTTACTAAAAAATAATTGGGCGGTTTTACAATATCAAAGAGGAAATGCAGAGCCGGAAGAGAAATCTTCCTTAAAGCCGCATGTTTTTCTAATGATTTTGTAGGCAGGTGTGAACAATGAATTTATTGCACAAGAATGGCGAGACTGTGACGGAAAGCGCCGGCTTCCTTATTTCTATGCTCATCAGATATCCGGAAATTGGAACCATCAATTTTAATCCGGAAGATCAAGTGATCACCTTGTCCTTCAGCCTGGGACAAGTATTAGATAAGAGCCGCTTGGAGAAGTTTCAAAGGGATTTATATGATTGCCTGCAGGTCTTTCATTATCTGGAAAATAGAAATGTTGCTGTTTTAGGAATTGATTTTTCCCTCTTGGGCCAGATTGCGGTTATAGAAGTGAAAAGAGATTTGGAATCGGTTACCAAAAATGAAATCTCATTGCTGATTTCTTTTTTAGAACAGGAATTGGGAGAATGGTTGGTCAGAGACGGGGATCATGGAGAGACTTATCAGGAAGAAGACCTGCTGCTGCAGGAAGAATTGATCGGTCACATGCTGGAAAACCTAAAAGTTTCTTTGCCGGAGAAAAAGTTGATCGCTTTCCGGGAAGAGGGCAAGGTCCGTGTTTTTAAAAAATAGAGGTGCTGGCTGCAGATTTCCGGCAGGGGGTTGTTAAAGGAGGATGTTACTTGCGGGTTTTGATGGTGGGAGATATTGTGGGCAGACCCGGCAGACAGGCGGTCCAAAAATATTTACCCCTGGTTATTGAAGAATATAAGGTGGATTTTGTTATCGCCAATGGTGAGAATGCGGCGGGAGGAAACGGTCTCACTCGTTCGGTGGCCAACGAACTTTTTGCTGCTGGAATTGATGTCTTGACGACTGGGAATCATGTGTGGGATAAGAAAGAGATTTTTCAATTTATCGATCTGGAAACCAGGGTTGTTCGACCTGCCAACTATCCACCTGGGACTCCCGGCAAAGGTTATGTGCTCGATCATCTTCCCGACGGTCGAAAGATTGCTGTGATCAATTTATCCGGTCGGGTGTTTATGCCGGATCTTGACTGTCCCTTTCGGGCTGTTGAGTACATATTACCCATGATTCAAGGAGAAACGGTAAATATTGTGGTGGATTTTCACGCTGAAGCTACTTCGGAAAAAAAGGCCTTTGGCTATTTTGTAGACGGCCAGGTGAGCGCTGTTTTTGGTACCCACACCCATGTGCAGACGGCTGACGAGAAAATTTTGCCGAAGGGGACAGCCTATATTACCGATGTGGGGATGACCGGCCCTGAGGAATCAGTTTTGGGTATTGATCCGGAAATCGTCATTCGGAAATTTATCACCCAACTGCCGGTCAAGTTTCAATTGGCCGGGGGCCCTCTTCAATTTAATGGAGTTGTTATTGATATTAATACCACCAATGGTTTATGTAAAAGCGTGGAAAGGGTTAATACAATCCTTGAAAGATAAGGAAAAGGAAAAAAGTTTTTCTAAAAAAAGGATTTTAGGGCCAAGGGGCAGAATATACTGAATATGGGGATTCTCCACATATGAAATAACACGGGAGGTCAATATGATGGAAGTATTAAAAGTTTCAGCAAAGTCGAGCCCCAATTCTGTTGCCGGTGCCTTGGCCGGTGTCTTGAGAGAACGCGGAGCGGCTGAGATTCAAGCCATTGGGGCAGGGGCCATTAATCAAGCAGTTAAAGCAGTAGCTATAGCTCGAGGATTTGTGGCACCTAGCGGAATCGACCTGATCTGCATCCCGGCGTTTACTGACATTGTTATTGATGGAGAAGAAAGAACAGCCATTAAATTCATTGTGGAACCCAGATAATGTAAAGAAAGAAATGAATATTTTGGATTTCCAGCCTGCTCCAAGGAGTGGGCCTTTTTATGTGCATTTATACGGGTTTTCGGTTTGCTTATCAACTAGCAAAAGGTGGTATTTAATTGAAAAAGAATACAGGCTCTGGAAGTGAAAAGTTAATTGTTGATGCCCATTGCGATACGATGTTGGACGTATTGAACAAGAAACGGTTGCTGGGAACTATTGCTGGAGAGGGACAGGCGGATTTGCCCCGCTTGCGGGAGGCAGGAGTGAAAGTACAGTTTTTTGCCATTTTTATCGAAAGCCGTTATAAGCCTTATAGTTCGGTTCTCCGTGCTCTTCAGGGTATTGATGCTTTTTACCGAGAATTAGAAGCCAATGCCCATCAAATGGGACTGGTCACCAGCCAGGAAGACTTGGATACTTTGATGGAACAAGATCGACTGGCAGCTATCCTGTCCATTGAAGGGGGTGAAGCCCTGGGCGGTGACCTGGGTGTCTTGAGGATATTTCACCGCCTGGGGGTTAGAAGTCTGGGTTTAACCTGGAATCAAAGAAATGAGCTGGCTGACGGAGTGGGAGAGCAGGATGCCGGTGGCGGATTGACCAGCTTCGGCCGGCAGGTGGTGAGGGAAATGAACCGGCTGGGCATGATCGTGGACCTGGCTCATATTGCCGAAAAAGGCTTTTGGGATGTTCTGGATCTGAGCAGCAGGCCCGTGATCGTGTCTCACGCCAACTGCAGGGCTCTTTGCGATCATCCGCGGAATTTGAATGATAGGCAAATGAAGGCTTTAGCAGAGAAAGGGGGCTGCCTGGGCATTACTTTTGTACCGGACTTTTTAGGTCCGGATCCTTCAGTGGAAACGGTTGTTGATCATATTGAATATGCGGTCCAGATGATGGGCATTGATCATGTAGGGTTGGGATCTGATTTTGACGGTGTTGATCGCCCGGTGGCCGGTCTGGAAACAGCTTTGGCCCTTCCGAATTTGATTGATTTGTTGGAAAAAAGGGGGTTTGCGGAGGAAGAAGTAGCGAAAATAACAGGTGGAAATTGGCTGAGACTGCTACGAGATGAGCTACCAAGGGCTACTCCCGGTGGAAAGTGTCGCTGTCAATAACTTATGAAAATGTCACCCCAAAAGATAGTTAATTATCGTTAGAAAATGTCATCTTTAACCTGGCTATTGGGATGATAGCTGGCTGTCTGGCAACGTCAAGGGTCAAGATGAACTCGCTAAAGCTCGCCCTTGACGTTGCCAGGCAGCCAGCAGAGTAATAGTTAGCCAGGTTAAAACAACGTGTTTTAAGCCATTTTTGAGAGAAATATTTCTTCGAGCATCGCGAGTATTTCTTGATCACTTTCGGTAAAGGCCAGTTTTTTCACAAGTCTATGACCGTACTTGTAGTAATGGCTGTCCGGTGGTGACCATTTCTTTCTCTCTTTTGCAGGAGCCTTGTCCTGTATCTTCTTTGACTTAACGAACGGCATTGTATCGTATATAGCACCCTTATAGGCCACTTTAATACCGAAATGAGGGCTAGTAAGTACATCTATGCGGGCACTTTTTGGGTAGTGGAGGAAGTTCCTTGGACTGAATAATCTTAAAATGTTTACTGTAAAAGGAAAATACTCCACCATTGTCAAATGTACGCTGCTTAACGATGCAAAGGATGTGGTCTATGCACAGGTTTGAAGGTACGGGTCTGAAAGCACATTCGGTATTTTCAGGCTCTACCGCAAACCGCTTATTAAACTTGTATATGTACTTTGCTAAAAAGGCATTAGCCTCATCCAAAGTGTTGATGTTGTTACGCTTAAACTCGACCGGCAGTCTACTTTGCAGCGTTTCCCACAGACGTTCCACACGGCCCTTTGCTTGAGGTGAACGTGCGGTAATAATGGTTACACCCATCTCTTCCATAGCACGGCCAAACTGGGTTGGTTTTGTTCTTTTACCTGCCAACTGTTCTTCAATAGACAGTTTATCCTTTAAAGGTGATTTGAAAATGGTATGGCTGTCGGAATAGATACTAACCGGGATGCCGAAATTTTCAAACATAAAGCGCATAACTTCAAAGTACCCCTGGAGGCATTCATTCTTAGCCAGGTATAAGGCTACCACTTTGCCTGTAGCATCATCAATACCACCATGCAGGCTAAACTTTTCGCTGGTACCAAACCATTCATAGGGCGTAGCATCCATCTGGATTAAAAGCCCTTCCTGGGGTTTACGCTTTCTAGTGCGATGGGGCTTAAACCTCCTACGTTTTTTCGGGCTTTCAAAGCCCGACTTCTTTAGCAGCTTGTAAAGCGCTGAATAGCTGATATTAATTTGTTCATGCTCTGCCAGCATTTCCTGAAAGTGCAAGAAATTAGCGTTTTTGTAGGTATCTGACTTTTTAAGGTTAATAATTGTCTGGGCAGTTTGATCCGGGATGGCATGATAAGGTTTTTTGCCTTTGTTTTTATGGACTAGGAAAGACGCCCCCTGTTCTTGCACTCCTTTCTTGAGGCGGAGTATTTGTCTTTCGCAAAGTCCAAGGCTCTCAGATGCTTCTTTGACTGTGATATGCCCTTCGATGAGTTTGGTAATTACTAAAAACCTATTAAGTTGTTTTTGGGACATAAGATAATACACCTCGTTATCCATAGTGACATTTTATCAAGATAATTAACAAGATGACATTATCATAAAATAACAACACGTGGAAAGTGTCGCTTGCCTAGACCGGGGAAAAACATTAAAATTAAACCAAATAATTGTATCTGGAGCGAATCATGAGAGCCGATCTGCATACCCACACAACTGCCTCAGATGGAACCCTTAGCCCCCGGATGTTGGTCAGGGCCGCTAAAAAACTGGGATTGAAAGCAGTGGCGGTGACTGACCACGATACAGTTGACGGGCTGGAGGAGGCCTGGGAGGAAGGTAAGGAATTGGGGATAGAAGTGATCCCAGGCATTGAATTAAGTACTTATTACAACAGGGATGAGGTCCATATTCTCGGTTATTTCATTGACTGGAAAAACGCTCATTTACAGGAAGTGCTGACGGGATTGGCCCGGGAACGTTTGGAACGAGCCGAGAAGATGGTTGAAAAGCTGGCCAAATTGAATGTGAGGCTGGATCTGGAAGAGGTGCAAGCCATCGCAGGAAGCGGAGTGGTTGGGAGACCCCATGTGGCCAGGGCCCTGTTGAGAGCCGGTTATGCCAGGAGTTTGGAAGAGGCCTTTAGCAAGTATCTTGTATCCGGAGCGCCTGCTTATGTGCCTCGAAAAAAACTTACCCCCTTTCAAGCCATTGACTTATTGCGCAGGCTCGGAGGGATACCGGTGCTGGCCCATCCTGGTTTGCTGAAAGATGACAGGATCGTCTGCGATTTGGTGAAGCAGGGGCTAAAGGGTATTGAAGTATACTATCCGGGGCACCGGTTAATCCAAAAGTCCCGGTATTTGGCCATGTGCGGTCGTTTCCACTTGATAGCAACCGGCGGTTCTGACTTTCATGGAGATAATGGAAAAGTACCTTTGGGAGGTGTAGTGGTTAATTACAATACGGTTGATCGCTTAAAAAAAAATAAAAGAGGAAGGCAATTGTTAGGAGATCCGGTCCATTGAACTAAATGGGAGCAATAAAGTTTTCGGAATTGGACCGGCTTCCTGTTCCCACCGGTTATAGAGAGCTGTCTGCAGCGAATATAATAGAACATCATTGATCTTCGGTGGTGAGAGATTTGAAAGCGGATGAAACCCAGGCACTGCTGCTGAGAATTCGGGAACTGGAACAAAAGGTAAAGGAGTTAAGAATTAGCCGGCGGGTACTGCTCTTCCTCCTGGAGAGAAGTGAAAAAGAGAAAGAGTTGTTGGTGGAACAGCTGCAGCGGGAAAAAAAGATGCTTCAATCCCGAAATGCCAGGTTTGCCCGCTGGCTGTTCTCACATAAAAAAGGGCTGTCCCTGTTAGAAAAGGAAAAATAGAATGGCGGCAGATCTCATCTTCCTGCTTCATTTCCGGACATAGTATCTCTTTTCCCAGGACAAACTAAGCCCGGTAGAATGAATGGGGAGGTGGCTCATAACGGTGGCAGATGATTTTGTATCTCGTGTTCCCTGGAGTCTGGAGCCGAGTCTGAAAGAAAAAGCTACAGATGTTGGTGTGGACTTTGACCGGTTTATTGAGGGTTTGGCGGCCAAACGTTCGGACAGTGAAATGGCGGCTGAGTTCGGCGTATCTGACAAGGTGATCAGCCATCTGCGACACCATTTTGAGACCGTAGGTCTTCAATCTATCCAGGGGCAGGATTAATCTCCTGCCTTGTTTTTTGTTGCCCGGAATGGGCCGTCCTGAGAGGAGGGGGAGAATGCTCGTTTATCTAATTTTGGCTTTGACTGCTGTTCCTTTTCTGGAGCTGGCCCTGTTGATAAAGCTGGGCCAGCATCTGGGGCTTATGCCGACTATTTTACTGGTGATCGGTACCGGAATAGCGGGGGCCGCTCTGGCTAAACTGCAGGGCTTGAAAGTTCTCTGGGATATCCGGGAGCTTCTCCAGCGGGGAATCATGCCTGGAAACCAGCTGCTGGAAGGGCTGTTTATTCTGCTGGGAGCGGTGCTCCTTTTGACCCCGGGTCTGATTACTGACACCATAGGCTTTCTGTGTTTGCTTCCTCTGCCCCGCAGTATTCTGGTTGGGCTGGTGAAAAGAAAAATTGAAGAATATCTGCGCACCGGTACTTTGAGAATTTTTATGCGCTGAGCAAGTGGATTGTTCCCGAAAGGTATGCTATAATACTGGGAAACCAAGGAAGGAGTTCAGACATGGAGACCAGTAAGTTTCTTAAAGAGGGATTAACCTTTGATGATGTTCTGCTTATACCCGGACCATCGGAGGTATTGCCTAAAGACGTGGATGTCTCTTCTTATTTTACTCCTCGCATTAAGTTAAATATTCCCATAGTCAGCGCCGGGATGGATACAGTTACTGAGGCCCGCCTGGCTATTGCCATGGCCCGAGAAGGGGGCATAGGAGTCATTCATAAGAATATGTCCATTGAAAAACAGGCCCAGGAAGTGGACCGGGTGAAAAGGTCTGAACATGGGATTATCACCGATCCGGTTTATTTGAGCCCGGAGCACTTGATCAAGGATGCGCTGGCCATTATGGAGCGTTATCACATCTCCGGTATTCCCATTACGGTCAACGGGAAATTAGTGGGTATTCTAACCAACAGGGATCTGCGCTTTGAAACGGATTTTGAGCAGCCCATCGGCAACGTGATGACCAAGGAAAATCTTATTACTGCTCCGGAGGGCACCACTCTTGAGCAGGCCAAGGCCATTCTCCAGCGGTACAAGATCGAAAAATTACCTATTGTGGATAGGGATTTTAAATTAAAAGGCTTAATCACCATCAAGGATATTGAAAAGGCACACCAGTACCCCAATGCGGCCAAGGACGAAAGGGGCCGCTTGCGGGTGGCGGCGGCGGTGGGAGTGACCGAAGATACGGTGGAAAGGGTTGAAGCCCTGGTGGCGGCCTGTGTTGATGCCATAGTGGTGGATACAGCTCATGGACATTCCTCCGGTGTGGTCAAAATGGTGCAAGAGCTCAGGCGGAAGTTTAAAGATCTGGACATTATCGCCGGTAACGTGGCTACGGCTGAAGGTGCGCTGGCTTTGATCGAAGCGGGTGCCGATGCCATCAAGGTTGGCGTGGGGCCAGGTTCCATTTGTACCACCCGGGTGATAGCAGGGATCGGCGTACCGCAAATCACCGCCATTTATGACGCTAGCCGGGCTGCTGAGAAGAAAGGTATTCCTGTAATTGCCGATGGGGGTATCAAGTATTCAGGGGATATTCCGAAAGCTATTGCTGCTGGAGCCAGCACCGTGATGGTGGGGAGCCTGCTGGCAGGCACAGAAGAGAGCCCGGGAGAAATCGAGATCTATCAAGGAAGAAGCTTTAAAGTGTACAGGGGCATGGGCTCTTTAGGGGCCATGAAAGAGGGCAGCCAGGACCGATATTTCCAGGAAGGTGCTGCTAAATTGGTACCCGAAGGAATTGAAGGGAGGGTACCGTACCGAGGCCCTCTCAGTGAAACTATTTATCAGCTGGTAGGTGGTTTGAGAGCGGGAATGGGTTATTGCGGCACTCCCACCATTGAAAGCTTGCGCAAAAACGGTCAGTTCATCCGCATTACTGAAGCCGGTTTAAAGGAAAGCCATCCCCATGATGTCCAGATCACCAAAGCTGCACCTAATTACCAGCTTTAAGTGAGGGAACGCTTTGTTTAAAGCAGTGCTGTTTGATCTGGATGGAACTTTACTAAAAATGGATACGGATGTTTTTCTGGAAGAATATTTGCGACTGCTTGCGCAAGAAATAGCTTCTTACCAGGAACCAGCCGTGTTTGTGCAACACTTGCTGGATGCTATCCGGGCCATGATCAACAATCTGGATTCGGCAAAGACAAACCAGGAAGTATTTATGGAGGAGTTTTTCGCCAGGAGCGGTTTGGAAGCGGAAGTGATGATGCCTGTTTTTGATAGTTTTTACCGAGGCTCTTTCCGGCAACTGCAAAGGATTTCTGAGTTTGACCCGGTAGTTCCGCAAGTGATCGAGCAAACTCTGGCCAGGGGTTGCCGGGCAGTAATTGCCACCAACCCGGTATTTCCCAAAATTGCCGTTATGGAAAGATTATCTTGGGCTGGAATATCCCAGTATCCATACGATTTGATCACTTCTTACGAAAATATGCACTTTTGCAAGCCCCGGCTGGAGTATTATCGAGAAGTGTCGGAAATGATCGGCATCCAGCCGGCGGAATGCTTGATGGTGGGCAACGATGTGGAAGAAGATCTGGTGGCCAAAGAGATAGGGATGAAGACTTTTCTGGTGGATACTTTTTTGATCAACCGCAGGGAAATGCCTATTGTGACTGACTATCGGGGCAGTCTCACGGATTATTTGGAATTGATCAGCAGGATACCGAAGCGTTGGTCCATCATCAGCTAGGGTTGACTGGAGACGGGTTTGTAAGAAAAGGCACTGATTTCCAATAGGGTCAGAAAAGGGCAGCAGATTATTTTTTTGGGGGGAAGGAAATAGATGGAGCCCGTAGAATAGATGAGTTGAGGAGATTGGCCTAACGAAATCAGGAGGTGCATTTGGTGCTCTTTAGGAATTGTGCCGGTGGTGTGGTTTTTTGTGGAGACAAGGTGCTGATCTTACAGAATGATAAGAAGGAATGGGTTTTACCAAAAGGCGTGATCAGGAATAATCATCATCCCAGCGAAACGGCTTTGAATCGTGTCCAGGCTGAGGCAGGGGTAACAGCCAAAATTGTGGCACCGGCTGGAGAAACCAGTTACGAGTTTTTCTCTTATTCCAGGCAGCAACCTGTGTGCAACAGGATCAGTTGGTTTATTATGGATGCGGATGCCGAGCAGTACCAGATTAATCGAGAAATAGGTTTCCTTGACGGAGGATTTTTTCCAGTGGAGGAAGCCATTGAAAAAATAACTTACAGTCAGGACAAATCCCTGGTCAGAGTCTCTTACGAAAGAAGAAAGAAACTGGAAGCAGTGGAAAGGGGAGCCTGACCTTTTTATTAAGTTCTTTTCCCCCATTTTCGTGTCTTGCTTCATGACCTGTATCTGTTTGGCGTATGGCTTGTTTCTTTTTTTGTATAAGCCGCCTTTTTCCAGAAAGGCGGCTCTGTTTTTTTGTCTTCTTTTGGCTTGGTTTTTCCGGCATGGATTTAGTTTTGGAGATTGGATATAATGTTTGCTGGACAAGAATTGTTTGCCGGATTGGTCTGGGAATAATCCAGAGAGAAAAGCAGGGAGCAATTGGAGGGATGGATTTGTACTATTATATAGAAACCTGGGGCTGTCAAATGAATGAGCATGACTCGGAGATATTGGGGGGAATGCTGGAGGCATTAGGCTACCGGCCAACCGGGAATGCGGAAAAGGCCGATGTAATGATTCTCAATACCTGCTGTGTCAGGGAAAAAGCTGAAAACAAGGTATTGGGGTATTTGGGAGAGCTGAAGAGGCTAAAAAATGTCAACCCTTGTCTGGTGATCGGGGTGTGTGGATGTATGGCCCAACGGGCCGGTATGGCCGAAAAGATTGCCCAGCGGGCACCTCATGTGGATTTAATTTTTGGTACCCATAATTTACATCGTTTACCCCAATTGCTGGCCCAGGCCCGGGAAAGCAGCTCCACTCTGGTGGAAATTTGGGATCAAGAAAAGGAAATTGCGGAGACATTGCCAGTGAAAAGGAGCAGCCAGATCAAAGCCTATGTGACCATCACCTATGGGTGTAACAATTTTTGCTCTTACTGCATTGTTCCTTATGTCCGCGGTCGGGAAAGGAGCCGCTGGAAAGACGATATTTTAGAAGAGGTCAGGGAATTGGCGGGGGAAGGCTGTAAAGAAATTATGCTTCTCGGGCAGAATGTCAATTCTTACGGCAAAGACTTACCCGAACCTATTGATTTTGCCGATCTTCTCCAGTCCCTGGAGCAAGTTCCCGGGCTTGAGCGGATCCGGTATATGACTTCCCATCCTCGGGATTTTGACGATAAGTTGATCGCTACTATAGCCAATTCAGCCAAAGTTTGTGAGCACTTCCATTTACCTGTGCAGGCGGGAAGCAATGCTGTTTTGGAGAGAATGAACCGGGGATATAGCCGGGAAACTTTTCTGGATTTGGTAACCAAGGTCCGCCGGTTTGTGCCGAATGCTTCCATTACCACTGATATTATCGTGGGTTTTCCCGGAGAAAGCGAGGAGGACTTTCAAGCTACCTTGGATCTGGTGGAAAGGGTGCGTTTTGATACTGCTTATACTTTTCTTTATTCCCCTCGGCCGGGCACGCCGGCTGCCGCTTGGGATCAGGTGGAGGAAGCGGTAAAAAAGGAACGTTTTCAACGGCTCCTTGCTCTGCAAAACCGGATCAGCTGGGAAATTAACCAGGAATTGATTGATAAAAGGGAAGAAATTTTGATTGAAGGGGTTAGCAAAACAGATGAGAAAAGATTGAGCGGCAGAACTAGGAGCAATAAAGTTGTCATTGTTGACGGCTCGGAAGACTTGATTGGGCGACTTGTGCCGGTGAGGATTTTGGAAGCACAGACCTGGTTTCTTCAAGGGGAGATTATCTCATAGTTGATTATTTCCCGCGGTCCGCTGCCTGGAAGCAGTGGACTTTCTTTTTCTATAAAATAGATTATGATATAATCTATAGCGACGGTTTCCTCCAGGAGGTGGAAAAACATGAGCGCTTTTACTCCCATGATGCGGCAGTATTTGGCTATCAAGAGACAATATGCCGATGCCATTTTGTTTTTCCGTTTGGGGGATTTTTATGAAATGTTTTTTGAAGACGCTCTGCTGGCTTCCCGGGTGCTGGAAATCGCTTTGACGGCAAGGGATGGGGGAAAAGAGAAAGTACCCATGTGCGGGGTCCCTTACCATGCAGCAGATAGTTATATAGCTAAATTGATTAACCAAGGCTATAAAGTGGCTATTTGTGAGCAGTTGGAAGATCCTCGCTTGGCCAAGGGGATTGTCAAAAGAGAGGTCGTCCGGGTGATCACCCCGGGTACCGTGGTGGATGAGAAAATACTGGCAAAAAACAAAAACAATTATCTGTTGGCCCTGTGCGGGGATGACCGAGAGTACGGCTTGGCTTATGTAGATATTTCTACGGGGGAATTTAAAACCTCCCAATTTCGACGGGAGGAGAGCTCTCCTTTGGATGAGATTACTCGGTTGCGGCCTGCGGAGTGTATCGTGTTGAAGAGATTTCAGATTGATCAACAGCTGCAGCAGCTGTTCAGACAATTGGGCTGTTCTGTCAATTGGTGGGAAGACAAAGAAATTAGGAGGGAGACTTCATATCGGCTTCTCACGGATTATTTTCAAACCTTTAATTTGCAAGGGTTTGGCTGCGAAAACCTGCCGCTGGCCATCCAGGCTGCTGGGATGATAATCAAATTTTTACAGGATACTCAAAAACAAAGACTGGCCCATCTGACCAAGTTGGTTACTTATCAAGTGGGCCAGCGCATGTCTATTGATCTGTTTACCCGGCGCAACCTGGAATTGGTGGAAACCATCAGGACTCAGTCCCGTCGTGGTTCTCTCCTAGGGGTTTTGGACGAGACGGTGACTGCCATGGGTGCCAGAAAGCTCCAACAATGGTTGGAAGCTCCTTTGATCAAGCTGGAAGAGATTAAAAAAAGGCTGCAGGTAACGGAGGAATTTTTCCATTCCACCTTTTTGCGGGAGAATTTACGGCAGCAATTGAAAGGGATTTTTGATTTGGAAAGGCTCCTGGGTAAGATTTCCTATGGAACCGCCAACGCCAAGGATCTCATCTCTTTAAAGCAATCCATTGGGAAATTGCCCGGAATTGCTGCTCATTTGAAAGAGGCCACTTCTCCCGGCTTGGTGATGCTGAGGGATAATCTGGATCCTCTAGAAGATTTGGGCGATCTTTTGGAAAGGGCTCTGCATGAAGATCCTCCGGCGAGCATTAAAGAAGGAGGAATTATCAAAGATGGATATAACCCGGAAGTGGATCGCCTCCGGCAGGCTTCCCTGCATGGTAAGCAGTGGTTGGCGGATTTGGAGGTCCGGGAAAGAGAGCGAACGGGAATCAAGTCTTTAAAAATAGGCTTTAATCGGGTGTTTGGTTATTATATCGAGGTAACTCGATCCAATTTGGACCTGGTGCCCGGTGATTACCAAAGGAAGCAAACCCTGGCCAATGCAGAGCGCTTTATCACGCCGGAATTGAAGGAAAAAGAAGCCTTGATTTTGGGAGCGGAAGAAAAACTCAACGATTTGGAGTTTCAGCTTTTCCAAGAAATTCGAGATCAAATAGCCGCAGCCTCGGACCGCATTCAGGCCACAGCTCAGGTCATCGCTCAATTAGATGTCTTTACCAGTCTGGCCTCTGTTGCCGTGAAGAACGGCTACTGCAAGCCGGAAGTGAATGATTCTTTTTGTTTGGAACTGATTGAAGCGCGTCATCCTGTGGTCGAGGCCATTTCCGGCGAGAGGTTTGTGGCCAACGATGTTTACCTGCATTCACCGGATGCTATTCTCAACATTATCACTGGCCCGAATATGGCGGGTAAATCTACATATATAAGGATGCCGGCGCTGATCTGCATTATGGCGCAAATGGGGAGTTTTGTGCCGGCCAAAAAAGCTGTCATTGGCATTGTTGACCGAGTTTTTGCCCGGGTGGGTGCCTCCGACGACCTGAGTACAGGGCAGAGTACTTTTATGGTAGAAATGAATGAGGTAGCCCATATTCTCAATCACGCCAGCCAAAGGAGTTTGATTGTGCTTGATGAGGTGGGAAGGGGGACCAGCACTTACGATGGGATCAGCATCGCCTGGGCAGTCAGCGAATATATAGTAAAGAAAATCCGAGCAAGGACTCTTTTTGCCACTCACTATCATGAACTGACCCAACTGGAGGATCAGTTGCCCAGTGTGAGAAACCTAAGTATGGCCGTGCAGGAAAAAGGAGGAAAGATCGTTTTCCTCAGGAAAGTGGTCCCCGGCGGGGCTGACCGGAGTTACGGCATCCATGTGGCCCAGCTGGCCGGGCTGCCGCCGGAAGTTATTGCGCAAGCCACGCAAGTATTGAAAAGACTGGGACACGAAAACGGCCAACTCCGGGTGCAAAAGGAGATGGCTGTTGCCGAGGAAAGCGGAGCCCAGGAAGAAAAGGACGGCCAACGCAAAGACATTGATTCTTTTCTGACCGCTCTGCTACAATTGGATGTGGATCGGACTACCCCCATCCAGGCGCTGAATGCCTTGGTTGAGTTGCGAGAGGAAGCCGGCAGATTGCTGCAAAGGCGCAATTGAGGAGGCGATTACCATCGATCGGATAAAAGTATTGGATGCGGATACAGCTAACCAAATTGCTGCCGGTGAGGTTGTAGAAAGACCGTCCTCAGTTGTGAAAGAGCTGGTGGAAAATTCCATCGATGCCGCTAGCAGCCAGATCGAAGTGAAGATTGAAGAAGGCGGGATCACTTTTATTCAAGTGGTGGATAATGGCTCGGGGATGAGCAGGCGTGATTGCGAGCTGGCTTTTTTGCGCCATGCTACCAGCAAGCTCAGCTCAGCTGATGAACTTCCCCGAATCGGTACTCTGGGCTTCCGGGGCGAGGCGTTGCCCAGTATCGCCGCTGTCAGCAAGCTCTCCCTGATTTCCAAAATGTCCGGTCAGCTGGAGGGAACTTTGATTGAATTGGAAGGGGGAATTTTGAAGGAAATACAGCCGATTGGCTGTCCTTCAGGTACAAATGTTCAAGTGCGAGATCTTTTTTTTAACACCCCCCCGCGCAAAAAATTTTTAAAAACTCCGGCCACAGAGGCTTCTCATGCGGCCGGTATTGTCCAAAAATTGGCTTTAGCTCATCCGGAGATCAGCTTTAAATTTTTCCATAATCATCGACTGAACTTCAGCTCCCCGGGAACAGGGCGGCTAATTGATGTCTTATTTGGCATCTACGGATTGGATATTGCGAATAACTTAATCCCCTTGGAATACACAGACTCTATCTATCGCATCACCGGCTACCTGGGCAAGTCGTATTTTCATCGCAGTAGCAGGGAGCATCAGGTTTTCATTGTCAACGGCCGTTTTGTGCGGAGCGCTGTTTTCCAGAGAGCCCTAGATGCTGCTTATGGAAGCAGTATCCCCAACCGGCGTTACCCGATGGCCGTGATTTTCCTGGAACTGAATCCGGAATATGTGGACGTAAACGTCCACCCTACCAAAATGATCGTCAAATTTGCCGATGAAAATGGTTTGTTGTCTATTCTGGTGGATGCCTTTAAAAAAGGCTTGCAAAGTGCAAGCCATATACCTTATTTCCCAGCCAAAAACTTGGCGGATGAAAAGACCCTTGTTCAGGAGCCTGTTCAAAGCTACGAACAAACTACCTGGGATGCTTTTATTGCTTCCCAAGCAGTTGAAAAAAGCGCAGTTTTTCAAGAAAAGGAGGAGACGGCCGCCGGTTTAGAAACAGCAATACTCTATCCTGCTCCTTGCCGGGGAAAAAGCTCCTTTCCTGTTTTGAGGGCCGTGGGGCAGATTCATGGTACTTATATCATAGCGGAAGGAAGGGAAGGCCTTTATATCATAGACCAGCATGCGGCCCATGAAATCATTAAGTATGAGGAGCTGTTGGAGAAATCAGAGGGGTGCTCCCTTCATGCTCAGGCTTTGGCTTTGCCTCAGACGATGGAAGTGAGTCCTTTGGAGCATCAGCTTCTCATTGAGCAGATCGTATTGCTCAGAGACTTGGGTATTATTCTCGAGCAGTTTGGTAAAAATACATACTTGATCAGAGCTTTACCGCCGGAATTGGGAGCGCAGGACGGGATTTGTTTGGTTAAAGACATTTTAGAAATGTTACAGGCTGGCAATGCTAACCGGAGAATGGGGGGCGAAATGCGGCAGGAATTTCTCAAGCTGATTGCTTGTAAACAAGCCGTTAAAGCGAAAAAGCAATTAACCTTGCCGGAACAACAATCCCTCCTGGAAAAGTTAGGCAAGCTGAAAAACCCCTATACTTGCCCGCACGGACGACCAGTTTTGATACATTTGTCGATAAGTGAATTGGACAGGCGTTTTCAAAGGAGTTAAAGGAAGTAAACCGATGCAAAAGTTAGCAATTATTGCCGGACCTACAGCAGTCGGCAAGTCGGCAGTGGCCATAGAAGTGGCAGCTCTCTTAAATGGGGAGATTATCTCTGCCGATTCCATGCAGGTTTACCGAAAAATGAATATAGGAACGGCCAAATTGGATCAAAAGGAGATGATTGCGGAGAACGGTGAATTCATACCCCATCACTTAATCGATGTGGTATTTCCTGATGAGGACTTTAGCGTGGCTGATTTTAAAAGGGAAGTGGAAGCTCTTATTCCCCTTATAATCCAAAAAGGGAAATTGCCGATTTTAGTCGGTGGGACCGGACTTTACATCGAATCTGTCATCGATCCTTATGAATTTGCTCCTATGCCGGTTAATGAGGAATTGAGAAAAAGCCTACGAAAAGAGGCTCAATTGAAAGGTCCCCTTTATCTCCATAATCGTCTTCGGGAAGTTGATCCTATTTCGGCGGAGAAACTGCATCCCAATGATTTGCGTCGGGTGATCAGAGCCCTGGAAGTGTACTACCAGTCGGGAGTTCCCATTTCCCACCATGCGGTTTCACGGAAGAAGAAAGAGCTTCTCTCCCGGTATCTGCTCAGTTACATCGGCCTCCGCTGTGAACGCAGCTATCTTTATGAGAGGATTAATCGTCGGGTAGATAAAATGATGGGAAAAGGGCTGGTCCAGGAAGTGAAAGGGCTGTTAGATGAGGGATACAGTCCTGACCTGACTTCTTTACAAGGCTTGGGTTATAAACAAATAATCGGTTATTTACAGGGGCATTATGACCTGGAGGAGGCGGTTCGTTTGATCAAACGTGATACCCGGCGCTATGCTAAGAGACAGCTCACCTGGTTTAGAAGAGACCGGCGGATCAAGTGGTTTGATGTACTTGCCTATCCGAGTAAAAAAGAATTGGCCCGAGAAATAGCGGCAGAGATTGGCAGGACAATTAATGGTTGATGTAGAATATGGCAAGGTAAGCTATATAGCGATCATTGGCTATGGAGGGAAAAACATGAGTAAATCTCCGGTAAATATGCAGGATGCTTTTTTGAATCAGGTCAGGAAAGAGAGTATTCCCGTCACCATCTTTTTGGTAAACGGTTTTCAACTCAAAGGTTCGGTGAAAGGTTTTGATAATTTCACTGTAGTTCTGGACGTTGAGGGAAAACAGCAAATGGTTTATAAACATGCCATTTCCACTATCATGCCGGCAAAAACAGTCAGCTTGGCTGTTTCTGAGTAAAATCTTTAGTCTCCTGGAATGTTCTTAGAAACCTCCGCCCGGAGGTTTCTATTTTACACAATAGATCTGGCCCCAGAAAGGGGAATAGAAGTGGTTGTACGTTTTGTTCATGATCATCTCATGCAAGCTGTTTATTTCGCTCCACGGGGTCGCCGGCGCTTGATCCAGTTAGGCGATAATATCTCCGGACGTTATCTCAATCCGGAAGATCGTCTGATTGGTCTGGTGGGGGATGCCGGCGCAGGAAAATCTTTGCTCATTCGGGGCATGTTCCCCGGTTTGGAATTGACCAACGACGATGAAGGGATTAACGTCAGACCGCTACCATTGCTAAATGATGCGGAGATGAATGATTTTTCCAGCCACACTTATCATCTGGATGCCCGGTTTGAAGCGGCTTTTACACCATTGTGGCAATTAGCCGATGCAGTCCGCAAGGCCATTCAAGCGGGCCACCGGGTAGTGGTGGAGCATTTTGATCTGCTCTTTGATCATTTACATATAAATGCGGAAGTGCTCATCGGCATCGGTGAAGAAGTGATTGTCACCAGGCCCGGAATTTTTGGCCCCTTGCCGAAGGAAATAACACAAAGAGTATTTGAATCCTTTCCTTACCGGCGAATGGCCCATTCGGCGGAGGATCTCACCAGCCTGGTCCTGCAGAAGATGGGAATTGGTTCTCCCGATGCCCATAGCGACGTCTCCCATGGTTTTATGCTGGAATTCAAAAATTGTCCCCAGGTTGACTTGGAAGCGGTAGAAAGGGAAGTGAAACGAATCATTGAAAAACAACATTCCCATCAGCTTTCATGATGAAGAGCACATCCGAATCGGTGATGAACTTTTTCCCTGCACCGGGCCGAGAATTCATGTCAATAATACCGGAGAGATTGTGGGTTTTCATTTGTTAAAAGAGATCCAACTGGATCCCATTCAAAGTTTGTTTGCCATTGTGGGGACTGTGGGTAGGGAAGAAAAAATTAAGTCCGGCTAAGACTTTCTGCTGATAAGCTGCTTACTTTCCATGAAGCGGATCAACCAGCCACTAAGAGATGCCTTTTACTGCTCAGTCAGTGAAGGCTTTTTTTCTGCCCATTTGTCAGTTGGAACATAATGGGGTTTTCATACGTCTAAATCGCATGAGAAGATGATCGTGCGATACTGTCTGACAGGAAGAGCTGTGGCAGCAATGATTGATGGGAGATGATGAAATGAAAAGATGGTTGGGTTTGGTGGTCTGCCTAGTAATGGCTTTGGTTGTATTTTCCGGGTGTGCAGATGGCTTCTTGCTTTTCGGCGGAAATGGTGATTTCCATAGAGACAAAATCAGCCCGGAGCTAGTGGAAGCAAATTCCCGCTTTACCTGGAATATTTTCAAGCAATTGAGCGAGGAAGACAGGGATGAAAACATTTTCATCTCACCGCTGAGCATCTCCACCGCACTGACCATGACTTACCAGGGAGCAGGTAGCACTACGAAAGAAGCTATGGCCGGTACTTTAGGATATGCGAATATAAACGACCAGGTCCTTAATGAGAGCTACAAGAATTTGATCCGGTACTTGGCACGGCTGGACTCAAAGATTCAATTAAATATTAGCAATTCAATCTGGATCAGGGAGGGGGAGGATATAAAAGAAGACTTTCTCTCCACAAATACAGATCTTTTCGATGCATTGATCAGATTTCTTGATTTTTCACAAAAAAATGCCGCTGATCAAATCAATCAATGGATATCTAAAGCCACAAACAAGAGAATTGAGAAAATGGTTGACGGCCCCATACCGCAGGATATTGTCATGTTTCTGATTAACGCTATTTATTTTAAGGGGGATTGGACCAAACAATTTGATCCGGAAAACACTTTTCCTGCGGAATTTCAGGCAGGAGACGGCAGCGTTCAGCAAGTGATGATGATGAGCAGAAATGGAGAAGTAGAATACGGGCAGGGGGATGGCTTTCAAGCGGTCAGACTTCCTTATGGAAGCGGAAAGGCGGCCATGTACTGTATTTTGCCGGAGGAAGGGGTAAATATTAATGATTTTATCAGGAGCTTGGATCAAGATCATTGGAAGATGATCAGGGACAGCATCTCTGAGCGGGACCAGGTTTTGCTGCAATTACCGCGCTTTCAGCTGGAATACGGTATTAAAAAGCTGAATGACAGTTTGACCGCCTTGGGAATGGGAGAAGCCTTCAGTCAAACGGCTGACTTTTCCAGTATTAGAGATGATGTCTATATTAGCAAGGTGCTCCACAAGGCAATCATAGAGGTGAACGAAGAAGGCAGCGAAGCTGCTGCGGCGACAGTGGTGGTGGTAAAAGAAACTGCTGCCCTGGAACCGCTGGCTTTTATTGCTGACCGGCCTTTTGTCTTTGTCATTGCAGATGATGAAACCGGGACCATCTTATTTTTAGGGAAGGTATACGATCTCCGCTGATTATCCATACACTAATTCAAGCTTCCTGCAGTACAATAATAGTTGAAGGATGCGGCAGGAAGAGGTGGTGGCATGCCTATCAAACTAAATTTTGGTTCCAGGACCCCGGCGGCGTTTTCCAGAGAAAGAAAAGAAGGGCAAGAGAAGGCGGATAGGAGCAGGATTTTACCACTCCCAACCAACAGAGATATAAACGGCTCTACTCCTTCCCAGTTGGCCAAGAATTTTCCGGGAGCCCATTGGCGAAATGTGGAAAAGGCAATGGGGGAATTGGATCAGTTAATAGGGCTGGCGGAAGTGAAGCGTTTGATCAGGGAAGCTGTGGCTTTTACTGAAATTCAAAGGGTTCGCGCCCGGGAAAATCTCCGGTCGGAACCCCTTTCTTTACATATGATTTTTAAGGGGAATCCGGGAACTGGAAAAACCACAGTAGCCAGAATGATCGGTAAGATTTTTAAAGAGCTGGGAGTTTTGAACAAAGGGCATCTGGTGGAAGTGGAAAGGGCCGATTTGGTGGGGGAGTATATTGGTCATACGGCTAAAAAAACGCGGGAGCAATTGAAAAAGGCCTTGGGAGGAGTTCTTTTTATTGACGAGGCTTATTCCCTGGCCAGGGGCGGGGAAAAGGATTTCGGCAGGGAAGCCATCGATTGTTTAGTCAAAGGAATGGAAGATCACCGAGAAGAGTTTATCCTGATTTTGGCAGGATATAGAGACGAAATGGAGTTTTTTATTCGGAGCAATCCAGGCTTGCGCTCACGTTTTTCTGTGATAATGGAGTTTCCAGACTACAGCCTGGAGGAACTGATGAAGATAGCCTGCTTGATGTTCCACCAAAAACAGTATAGGCTGACTTTGGAGGCGAAAGTGAAGTTGGAAAAAATACTGTGCAAGTGGATTTTTTCCGGTTACAATCGGAACGGAAATGCCCGATTGGCAAGAATTATTGCCGAAACCGCTATTCGACGGCAGGCCTACCGGCTCATGGAAAGAGGAATGGAACTGCACAGGGATAACCTGCTGCAGATCACCGCAGAGGATCTATTGGAGCCAGATCAACCGGTTTTTTATTCCCAGCTTGCGGATCAGGAGCAGCTTATTTGGGAGGATAGTGGTATTAAGGAGATAGTTAGAGAATAGAAGCAGAAAATGGTTTGTGCAATTAATTATTTAGCGTGTAGGGTAAGTTGTAAAATTAATTGCCGCATTTAATAAAAAATAGAGACTCATGGCTAAACCTCTGATATGTTTAAGGTAACTAAGCTTAAAAACATAAAGGAGGCAAAGCACATGAGTCAACTCAATTGTACCACGACTTCCCGCCGTTTTAAACACATCACTGTAAAAGAACGCTATCAGATTGAAATTCTTCTAAAGGAGAAGAAGTCACCCAGCGAGATAGCAAAGCTGTTAGGCAAGCATAAGCGAACCATCGAACGTGAGATTGCCCGTGGAACTGTCAGGATGCTGAGAAGCGACCTGGTTTATGTTGATAGATACTGTGCAGATACAGCAGAGCGAATATACCGCGAGAGAGCTGCTAATAAGGGAGCATGCTTAAAGATCGGTCATGACCATAAACTAGCCGATTACATTGAAAAAAAAATTATCAAAGAGGGATATACCCCTGACGCAGTCATTGGCGAAATCCGGGCAAAAGGCTTAAAATTTAAGACTAGTATATGCACAAAAACGCTCTATAACTATATCGACAAAGAAGTATTTGCAAATATAACAAATAAAAACCTTCCAGTAAAACGAGTACCTAAAAAAAATCGCCATAAGAGGGTACGAGTTGCCCACAACAATCTAAAAGGCAGAAGCATTGAAGAAAGACCTGCGGCAGCTAATACTCGTGAAGAAGCCGGCCATTGGGAGATGGATTGTGTTGTAAGCGGCAAAGGGAAAGGCAAAGCCGCACTCTTAGTTCTAACAGAACGCAAGTTTAGAAAAGAGATTATCCGAAAGATGCCGGAAAAGACACAGAAATCAGTGAAGAAAACGCTGGATAGGCTTGAAAGAGAGTACGGAGCACGCTTTTCAGAAGTGTTCAAAACCATTACGGTAGATAACGGAAGCGAGTTTCTTAATAGTGTAGAATTAGAGAGTTCAATCAGAAAGCCGGGCACTCATCGGACTAAAATCTATTATGCTCACCCATTGTTAATGGCCATGATAAAATCGACATAAATGGTCACGAAAAACCCGCAAAACCGGTCATTTAGAAAAGGAAAAAAGCTCGTTCCCTACAACATTTTCATTGGAACCAAAACATTAAAGAAGGGAACGAGCAAAAATGACAGGAGTGTGGGAAATCGTGAACATTCAAGAATGTCGGAAAGCCGGCCTAAGTAAGACCGCCACAGCACAGCGTTTAAACCTGGACCGTGGCACCGTAGCAAAATATTGGGATGTTGAAGAGCCTTTGAAAGCACCACCGGTCTACCAGCGAAGTTCCAAAATCGATCTTTACAAAGAGTATATCACAAATCGACTGGAAAAATGGCCTGAACTGTTTGCAGAAACAATTTATGAAGAAATTAAAAAAATGGGATATAAAGGCTCCGCAAGAACCGTCCGGCGCTACGTCTCTAAGGTACGACCAAAACTTTCCCGGGAATACAAACCCTATGAAACCCTGCCAGGTGAACAAGCCCAGGTTGACTGGGGCCACTTAGGCACCATTGTCGAAAACGGCCGGCGGGTTAAGCTTTATGTCTTTGTTTTCTGCCTAAGTTGGTCAAGAGAAAGATATGCGGAGTTCATCACTTCCCTCAATATGGCCGTCTTTAACGCCTGCCTACATCGAGCTTTCGAGTATGTGGGAGGGATTCCCGAAACAATCCTCTTTGACAACGCCAAAACTGTGGTAGCGGAACGAGTAGGTACGATAGTGAGGTTTAATTCTACCCTTCTGGAACTGGCTTTAAGATATGGCTTCACACCCAAAGCATGTTGGATCAATGATCCGGAAAGCAAGGGCAAAGTAGAATCCAATGTCAAGTACTTGAAAAAGAGCTTCTACTACGGGCGGGAATTTAAGAACTTGGAAGACCTAAACCAGCAGTTGCAGGTGTGGCTTAAGGAAGTGGCCAATGCTAAAGTCCATGGCACCACCGGTAAAATACCTCAAGAACGCCTAATAGAAGAACGAAACTATCTAAAACCGTTGCCGGCAATCGAAGCACCCTTACCCGTCTATGAAACCCGGAAAGCCAGCAAAACAGCCCTTATCTCCGTAGACAACAACAAATATTCAGTCCCCGCTAAACTGGCCCGTAAAACAGTACATTTCAGGCGATACGAGGACAGGATTGAAATTCTAGATGATGAGCACGTAGTAGCTGTACATACCTTGGTAAAAGGTAAAAACCAAGTAATCATTAACGATGACCACTACCCTGAGCATCAAAAAATGAAACAAAGGCCTAAACATCCACTGCAAGCTGAGTTTGAAGCCTTGGCCCCGGTGGCCGAAGAATACCTGCAGCACCTTAGCCAACGCCGGGAAGGGCACCTTAGAGAACAGATGCAGAAGATCATCTCCCTAAAAGAAGATTACAGTGCTTCTGAAATCAATGCAGCCATGGAACGAGCTCTTAAGTTTGGAGCTATTGGTTACGCAAAGTTAAAATCAATACTGCAAAAACAATCCCAGAACCCCAATATTCTGCCTACAGTAGGTTCCAACAGAGCCAATTACAAGCTGGATAACCTTCCTTACCAAGTAGAAGTAGAACGCCGGGATACCAGCTATTACGAGGAGGTTATCCAGTGATTAGACAAATACCAACCGCCGATCGGAAAACCCTGGAACAGAATTTAAAAAGGTTAAGACTTCCCCATATTAGAAACATCCTTGACGATGTTAATGAATTGGCGCTGGAAGAAGAACCATCCTACCTGGATTTCTTAGCCTATGTTATTAACAAGGAGGTGGAACATAGAGACAAGACCCAACAAGAAAAAAGAATGAAAAGAGCCTGCTTTCCCCAGATAAAGACTTTGGAAGAATTTGATTTTAGTTTCCAAAACAGCATCACCCAACAAAGCATCTATGATCTGGCAACCCTTCAATTTATCGAAGCCAAGGAGAACATCATCTTTCTGGGTCCACCGGGAGTAGGCAAGAGCCACCTGGCCATTGCCCTGGGAGTTAAGGCAGTGCTAAAAGGTTACCAAGTCCGTTTTTACACACTCACGGACCTCATTGCCGAGCTTTATGCAGCTTTAGCCGATAACAGCCTGAACAGAAAGATTAACAATATCTTAAAAAATGACCTTATCATTCTGGACGAACTGGGCTATGTGTCCATGGATGAAACCGCATCAGACCATATTTTCCAGCTGGTCACCAAAGCTTACGAAAACCGTTCTTTGATCATTACCAGCAACCTGGATTTTGGAGAATGGGGCACTCTTTTTGTGAACATGAGTACTGCTGCAGCTATCTTAGATCGCTTACTACACCATGCCCATGTGTTTAACCTTAGGGGGAACAGTTATCGGGTAAGAAACCGATTAATACAACCAACAAATAAGATAGCGGCAACTACAGGCTAAATAAACCGGATTAAGCGAGTGCGAATTGCCTAGGAGGCGTTCCGCTACGCTCCACTGCCTCCTAGGCAATTCCTCTACCGTTATCGCAAGGATTAAATTCTGTATGACTGCTGGTTTTTCATGGCCAAAATTGCTGGTTTTTTAGTGACCAAAAATGCGGTTTTTCAAATGGCCATTGACACCCATTCAGCGCATGGGAACGTGGGTCCAATGAAAATGCTAATAAGCTAATACGTCGGTTTATTCCAAAGGGCACAGATATCAGCAAGCTTAAACAGAAAGATATTAGGCGAATTGAGAACTGGATGAATAATTACCCAAGAAAAATTCATGGATATAAATCTGCCAATGAGATGGCAAAGATGGCAGTATAATCAGAGGATGCCAAAATATGGGTGGCAATTAAACTTGCAATTCCCCTTTTAGCGTGTAGAAAGGATTGTGTTGACTGATGGAGAAAAGACTATATAATAATTGATAATTGGATTGATAAGAGGGGCCCGTAGTTTTGAGGGTTTTGGAGGAGACTGAGGTAAGACTGTGAAAGAAAAGGATGCTGTCAAAAGATATGCTTTAATTTGTGCTACCACTGCTGGTTTTTTGACGCCCTTTATGGGAAGCGCCATTAATTTGGCTATTCCGTCCATTGGAGAAGATTTTCAGGCCAGTGCCTATCTTTTAGGTTGGGTGGTGACTAGTTATTTACTGGCTTCGGCCGCTTTCCTGGTTCCTGCCGGTCGGCTGGCCGACCTCATTGGTAGGAAAAAGGTTTTTATTACCGGGATTGCAGTTTTTTTCTGTTTTTTCTTTCCTCTCCGGCTGCGCCACTTCCATTGAGATATTTATTATCTACCGCATTTTACAGGGCATTGGAAGCTCAATGATTTTTGGTACCGGGACGGCTATCCTAACTTCTGTATTTTCACCGCAGGAAAGGGGAAAAGTATTAGGCATCAACGTGGCTGCCGTTTATATAGGCTTATCTTTGGGCCCGGTGCTGGGCGGCTTTTTGAACCATCGGTTAGGATGGCAGTCCATTTTTTTCTTTAATTTTGTGGTGGGTCTTTGTGTCTTTTTCTTGGTCCTCTTGCGGTTAAAAGGGGAATGGATGGGTGCTGATCAGGAAAGATTTGATGTATTGGGTTCTTTGCTTTACTCCTCGGGTTTGATCAGTTTTATGTATGGATTATCTTCCTTTACCAGCAACTATTGGGCGAAATACCTAATGGTATCCGGTATCCTTATCCTGGTTATTCTCATCGTTTATGAAACGAAAATAAAACATCCCTTGTTGGATCTGAATTTATTCAGACGGAATATTACTTTTAGATATTCCAATCTGGCTGCTTTTATCAATTATTGTGCTACTTTTGCAGTGAGCTTCCTGCTTTCTATTTACCTGCAATTGGTCAAGGGGTATGACTCCCAGACGGCAGGCTTCATCCTTCTTGCTCAACCCCTGGTGATGGCTCTGCTGTCTCCTTTTGCCGGGGCACTTTCTGATCGGATTGAACCCTGGAAAGTAGCTTCTTTGGGTATGAGTATTACCAGCTTGGCCCTTTTGTTCTTATATTTTGTGTCCCAGGATACCCCCATCTGGCTGGTCATGATCAACTTAATTGTTATGGGCAGTGGCTTTGCTCTTTTCTCTTCACCCAATACCAATGCGGTGATGGGATCGGTGGACAAGAGAGTATACGGAGTTGCTTCTTCGATTTTGGGGACCATGAGATTGGTAGGCCAAGCCGTGAGCATGGCTATAGTAACCTTGCTGATTTCGTTGTATGTGGGGAGCATAGAAATACAGCAGGCTTCGGCGGATATTTTGGTGAGATTGCTCACAGTTTCTTTTGCCATTTTTGCGGGAGTTTGTTTTGTTGGGATTTTTGCCTCTATGGCTAGAGGTAATCTCCATACGGCGGAAGAAAGATGATGTCATGCTGATGAGGATGCTCGGCCTTGTGGACAGAAAAACAGTGAAGGAGCTTGTTTGCGGCAAGGAGTGTCCGGATTGAAACTAAAACCTGTTTTGGATGTAATCGGTCGGGTTCTCATTGTGGTAGGGTTATCCATGACTCTACCTTTAGTATTTGCAATTGTTTATCAGGAAACCAATGAAATCAGAGTCTTCCTGGGGGTAATGGTTCTGCTGCTGTTTGTGGGAACTGTTGCTTGGAAGGGCGCCTTTACGGATGAGAAACTGACCCTTAAAGAAGGCATCTTGATTGGAGCCATAGGCTGGTTAATCATACCTTTATTTGGCAGCCTGCCTTATCTTTTTTCCGGTACACTGCCCAGCATCTGGGATGCGTATTTTGAAGCTGTGTCCGGTTTTACCACTACCGGGGCAACGGTCATCCCTGATGTGGAATCAGTGGCCAGAAGTGTGCTGTTATGGCGGAGCTTTACCCAGTGGCTGGGCGGAATGGGCATTTTACTGGTTCTAGTTGCTTTAATCTCCAATCTGGGCGTGGATGGCGCTCGTCTGCTGCGCAGTGAGATGCCAGGCCCAAAAATGAGCAGAGTTGTACCGAGAATGAGCAGCTATGCCAAATCAGTTTGGATCGTTTACATTACCGTAACCATTATTGAAGTGATTCTGCTCCGGCTGGCTGGCTTGGATTTTTTCGAATCCTTGAATCACACTTTTACCAGTATTGCCACGGGGGGGTTTTCCACCAGGAATGCCGGCCTGGGCGCTTTTGGCAATCCTCTGGCGGAGTTTATTGTTATTTTTTTTATGCTGGTAGGCGGAGGAAATTTTGCTCTGTATTATGTGGTTTTCACTAGAAAAGATCCCTTTTTGTTGTGGAGGGATGAGGAGTATCGCGCCTACTTGTTGGTGATCCTGGCAGCCTTTGTCCTGGCAGTTGTCGATCTGTCTGTTGGTTATTATGAAAACTTGTTCCAGTCTATCAGATACGGTGCTTTTCAGATTGTATCCATGAAAACCGGTACCGGACATATTTCCTTTGACTATGAACAATGGACAAATCTGTCCAAAATGATTCTATTTGTTCTGATGTTCTTTGGCGGTTGTCAATGCTCTACCACTGGCGGTATTAAAATGGTCAGAATGCTGATCGGCTTGAAATTCGTCAAGGGAGAATTGGCCAAAACTATTCATCCCCAGATTGTCTATCCCGTCAGAATCAACAATAATAGCGTGTCTGATCAGGTGGTCTCCAATGTAATAGGTTTTCTCCTCCTCTATTTTGTTCTTTTTTTTATTACTTCTTTGTTTCTCACGGCTTTTGGTTATGATGCGGTATCTTCCATGACCGGATCAGCGGCCATTTTAGGCAATGTGGGGCCGGCCATGGGTGTTTTTGGTCCGAATCATACTTATGGGGATCTTCCCAATCTGGTTAAGTTGTGGCTCTCATTCGTGATGATTATGGGACGGCTGGAGATATACCCCGTTCTGATCAGCATTCAGTTCTTGGTCTCCAGCATCAGCAGAAGAGCGCCTGCATTCAGGAACTAGAAAAAATGGACCGGGAGGCTAAGACCGGTACAACTTTTCGCGGGAGCAAAAGAAAGGGCGGCTACCTCTTGCTTGTTCAGAACTTGAAGTATTCAGGAAAGATACCTTATAATGGGGCTGCTGAGTAAGGCTAGGGGAGAAGATACAGACTTTGCCAGAAGGAGAGAATACTTATTGTCGAGGCATTTTTATCATCGAGTTCCAGTCTCTGCTCAAGTCTGGGATTTGGGCAGAAAAGTAGAAGAAGAGTCTGAGACGGTTCGCCAACGAATCCGACAAAAAATGGAGAGCAATTATTATAAAGTACTGGCGGCTTTTCAAAGGCATCAAATCAGCGATCATTTTTTCGCAGGAAGCACCGGATATGGTTATGGTGACTCCGGTCGTGATGCTTTGGACAGCCTTTATGCCGCTGTTTTCGGGGCAGAGGCAGGTTTGGTACGGCCCCAGATTGTATCCGGTACCCATGCCATTACTTTGACCCTTTTCGGCATCCTGCGACCGGGAGATAAGTTGCTATTTGCCACCGGGGAACCTTATGACACCCTGAAACAAGTGATCGGATACCGGGGAGGCCCAAGCGGCTCCCTGCGAGATTGGGGAATTGACTATGAGGAGGTGCCTCTACAGGAGGACGGCTCGCCTGATTACATGGCTATTCAGGAAAAGCTGTCATCGCCGGTAAAAGTGGTGGCCATTCAGCGCTCCCGCGGTTATAGTCTCCGTCCGTCTTTTAATATACAGACTGTGGGTAAAATTATCAGTTTGGTAAAGGAAGTGAACCCATCCGCCATCTGTTTAGTGGATAATTGCTACGGAGAGTTTGTGGAAAGCCGGGAGCCCTGTGAAGTGGGAGCGGATCTGGTAGTCGGGTCTTTGATCAAGAACCCGGGCGGGGGACTGGCGCCGGCGGGAGGCTATATTGTGGGCCGAGCTTCTTTGCTGGAGGAGATTAGCCACCGTTTAACGGCGCCAGGACTGGGGGCCGAACTGGGAGCCTCTCTAGCTGATAAAAGATTGTTTTACCAGGGCTTATTCATGGCTCCGTTGATCGTAGGGGAGGCTCTGCAGGGAGCGGTGTTTGCCGCCGGCTTGTTTCAACAACTGGGCTTTCAGGTTTCTCCTTTGTGGGACGAGGATAGAGCTGACATTATCCAGGCGATTGTGCTGGGGCAAGCAGAAACCCTGCTCGCTTTTTGCCAGGGATTGCAGAAAGCTTCTCCAGTGGACTCCCATTTTTCTCCTGAACCGGCTCAAATGCCTGGATATACTGACCGGGTAATCATGGCGGGAGGGACCTTTATTCAGGGCTCTTCAATTGAATTAAGCGCGGATGGTCCTTTACGGGAGCCTTATGTAGCCTACCTGCAAGGAGGATTAGCTTATCCTTACGTGAAGGCTGCTTTATTAACTGCTGTGGAACATTTATTGCAAAGAAAACTAATCTCCCTGTAAATAAAGAAGTCGCTTGCAAAAAGCGACTTCTTTATTTTAACAAACGGAAAACACCGATGACCTTGCCCAGGATGACCACATCTTTAGTATAAATGGGAGCATAATTGGGGTTTTCCGGCTGCAGCTTAATATAATCCGTCTCTCGAAAGAAGCGCTTGACGGTGGCCTCATCTCCCAGTAAAGCAGCCACAATATCTCCATGATCGGCTGTGGCCTGTTTTCTGACAATAACATAATCTCCATCTAAGATGCCGGCATCAATCATGCTATCGCCGAAAACTGATAACATGAAAACCTCTTCGTGGTGACCTACCAAGTGGCGGGGTAGGGGAAAAACCTCCTCAATGTTCTCCTGGGCAAGAATGGGTTGCCCGGCGGTAATACGGCCTACCAGTGGCACATTAACCATTGCTTGGCGTCCGGCTACGCTGTCCGGGTCCAAAAGCTCAAGGGCACGCGGTTTAGTAGGGTCTTTTCTTAAATAGCCTTTTTGTTCAAGCTGTTTGATATGTCCATGGACGGTGGAAGTGGAGCGCATCCCCACGGCTTTGCCTATTTCTCTGACGGAAGGCGGATAACCTTTTTCCCGGTAAAAACTCTGGATGAAAAGCAGCACTTCCTTTTGGCGTGGCGTCAAATTATCATACATAGTTAGACCTCCTAGATTAAATCTTACGACAATTATAACATGAGCTTGCCACCATTTCAAACGCTTGTTCGAAAAAATTTTCAATTTTTTCTTGCTAATGAACACGTTTCTCGTTTCTTTTACACCTGATTTAGAGATGCGAATTCTAAACCCCTTGCGGCATAAGGCCTTAAGGGGGAATTTTTTATGAATTTTTGTCATTTTTCCGTGGCATTATTTGGCATAATATGGTATAATTAAATAAATATCGACACTCAGAGACGGAGGTTCTTAATGTGTACCTAAAAAATCTTATCGAAAAGACACGGGGAGGACTTATCTTTCTATCGCTCAGAAATACAGGGATCCAGAGACAGGTATTTCCACTGACCGTACTGTTAAATCCCTTGGTTACCTTGACGAACTGGAGAAAATATACGATGACCCTATCGCCCACTTCAAAGAGCTTGCCCGGAAAATGACTGAAGAGGAAAATGCCCAAAAGAAGTTGACTTTGTCCATCAATATGGAGGAAAAACTTGCTCCTAATACTGATAACAGAAAGAATTTTGGCTATGCGGCAATTTTAAAGATTTATCATGAATTGGGTTTGGATGTGTTTTTCAAGAATAAGTCCAGGCATGAGAATTTTAAGTTCAATACGAATTCCATCATGATGCTTTTGGTTATCTCCAGGCTCCTTTCTCCCGGCTCCAAGAAAAAGGCTTTTGAGGAAAAAGGGCGGTATTTTGAGCGTTTTCATTTTTCTTTGGCGGATGTTTACCGGTCCCTCTCTCATTTTTCGAAGATTGCCAAGGAGTTTCAAAGGTATTTGAATGCTCAGATCAGTGAGAAGTATGGGCGTAATACTAAGACCATCTATTATGATGTGACCAATTTCTATTTTGAGATTGATGAGGGGGATGAGTTCCGTAAGTTCGGGTTGTCAAAGGAAAACCGTCGGAATCCTATTGTGCAGATGGGATTGGCTATGGATGCTGATGGGATACCTCTTCATTATGATTTGTTTCCTGGTAATACGGTTGATAAGGAGACCTTTCGGCCGGTTATCGGGGAAGTAAGAAGAAATTATGATACGGGCAGGATTATTGTTGTTGCTGATATGGGGATTATTACGGGGGATAATATTTTTTATCTTCAGGGTAAGGAGAAGGGAAGGAATTTTAACGGTTATGTGTTCAGTTTTTCGGTCAGGGGCGGCACTCAAGAGTTTAAGGAGTATGTCCTTTCTGATGAGGGTTACGTAGATCAAAATGGCAAGCCTGCCGATGAAAATGCTGATTTCAAGATGAAAAGCAGGGTCATTGCCAGGGAAATCAATGTAACGTTGCCTAGTGGAAAAAAGACAAGGAAAACGGTGTATGAAAAGCAGGTGGCTTTCTGGGGAAGAAAATATGCTTTAAAGGCTCAGGCTGAACGGGAAGAGCTTTTAAAAAAGGCTTTTGATTTGGCGGCTAATCCTCAGAGCTACAATAAGGCTACTTCTTATGGGGCGGCCAGGTATGTGAAGAATCTTAAGTTTGATGAGAAGACGGGAGAGGTTCTTGCGGTTAAGGAGCGTCCGGTTGTGGACTGGGAGAGGGTTAGGGAAGAGGCCAAGTATGATGGCTACTATGCGATTGTCACCAGTGAATTGGATATGTCTGATGTTGAAATAATTGATACTTACCGGGGTTTGTGGAAGATTGAGGAGACTTTCCGGATTACTAAGGGGGTTTTGGAGACCCGCCCGGTGTATGTATCTCTTCAGGATCATATTAATGCTCATTTTTTGATTTGCTTCATCGCGCTTACGATTATGAGGATTATGCAAAGAAAAACGGGCAATGTTTATTCTGCGGAACAGATTATTGAGTGTCTTCATAGGATTTCTTGCTCAAAGGAGCATGAAAATGTTTATTTGTTCGATTACAGAACTGAGGTTTCCGATGCTATTGGGAAGGCCTTGGGGATTGATTTTACCAACAAGAGGCTTCGTCTTGGGGACATTAAAAAAATTTTGGGTCAGGTCAAAAAATGAGCTTTTCCCCTACATCTTTGTGATAAATTCAAAAAGCCGCTAGCTCTTGTGTGGCAAGAGTTTGCGGCTCTTTTTTTGGTGGTTTGCTGTAAAAGTCGGGATTATAACATGAGCTTGCCACCATTTCAAACGCTTGTTCGAAAAAATTTTCAATTTTTTCTTGCTAATGAACATATGTTTTGGTATAATTCTCACAGAACTAATGTTCGCGGGAGGCAAGGAGATGAAGAAAAAATTAAAATATGGTTCCGGTAGGGGACTGCTGTTTATTCTGGCCATGATTTTCTGTTTTGCTGTTTTATTTAATTGGCCCCAATCGGCCCAGAGCGGGGAAAAAGGAGGGGGACAGCTCCAAAAACAATAGAAGTAAGCGTGAAAAAAGGTGATACATTGTGGACTTTGGCCAGAAAGTATGGTAATGAAGGACGTGATATCAGGCATACCGTGGCTCGGATCAGGGAAGTAAACCAGATTGGCAAAAAGGAACATATTTATCCGGGGCAAAGTCTTTTCATTCCCATCGATTAATCCACAAGACAAAATATTATGTAAACAAAACCCCTAAAAAGGGTAGAGAAGGGCAATCAGCATAAGGGGGATGACAGCATAGAAATAAATATTGAAAGGCTAAAACGGGTCATAGATCTGACCCTGAGCTCTTCAACAGTTCAACAGACAGACTAATGCTAAAAACTTGGATTCTATAACAGCTTAAAAAAGCTTAAACAGCTAAGGGTTTTATGGTTGTTGCATGTGCAATCCTAATCCAAATCTACAGGGACTACCTCCTTAAAGTTGAGGGAATGCCTATTTTGCTTCCGATAATATATATTATGTAAACTTTATTCGGTATATCCATTTTTATTCTTTGATGGCCTGGCCCCCTCTGCTCTTTTGGTCCGCATGAAAGCAAATTAAATCTTAGGTCAAATGTTACGTGATATTTTTGCTTGCATTATTGTCGTGATTATCCAGTATATCGGCCTATGCCCATTTTGCGGAAATATTCCTGCCATTTGTCCTGCTCATTTTCATTATACCTTGATATTTTGTTTTTCCTATCCAATCAGTGATCTTTACTGCTTTAAGTTTGCCCTATTCCCCTTTTCCTGGCGCATGGAGATCTGTGGCTGTTCATTTATTTTAGTTTCTGTTTCAATCATGTGCGGCAAACGATTCATTAGTTTGCATTTTACTTTCCTTCTGTTGCTTGGATTTGGATGGTGTTTGCCATTGGAGTAACACGATGGCCAAAAGGATGATGAGACCGCCTCCTATTTGGAACGAGCTCAGGCGCTCGGAAAGCAAAACAGCAGCCAGGATTGCAGTTACCACAGGCTCCAAGATGCTGACGATCGAAGCTTTTGACGGACCGATTAATTGAATGCTGCGATAAAAAGTAAGAAAAGCCAGGATGGTTGAGATGAAAGCGATAGCGAGAATATAGAGCCATGCTTGTACTGGGATATAAAGACTGATTTGTCCGGTAAAGAGCCCCAGTGTCAGATGTAAAATAAATCCACCCAAGCAGACGTAAACGGTGGCCAAGATTGGGTTGAGGGACTGAAGAACCCTGTTGCTCTCGATGATAAAGATGGAATAAGTTAAGGCGGCTCCCAATGCTAAAACTATACCCAAGTTATTGATGGTTTGAAAAGAAACGCCCAGCACCAGGACTAAGCCTATGGAAGCTAAAATCAAGGCTCCCGTTTTAACCGAGTCGATAGTTTCATCGCCAAGCAGATGGGCGAATATGGTTACCAGGGTCGGGTATGTATAAAGGAGCAATCCTGCTATTGAAGCAGGAATCAAGGCTAGGGAAAGAAATAAGAAATAGGACGCCATTCCATAGCCTAAAGCCCCCATCAACAGTAAAACAACCACCTGCTTCGCCGGTAGAAGGACAACTCGGCCTTGAATGAGGCAAAGAGCCCATAGAAATAAAAAGGCAGAAAAAAAGCGAATGATCAGAATGGTGGAAGCAGTTGCTCCCAAAGCATAGCCAAACTTAGTAAAAATTGCCAGTGCGCCAAAGCTCGCTGCAGAAATAGCCGCTAGAATAATGCCTTTAGTATTGTCGTGCAACAAAATGATCTCCCTTAGTTGGCAGCTAATAACCGGCCACCAGTTGTTTTTTGTAGGTGCTAATCACTTCCTCATAGGCTTTCAGCAACTTTTGTGCGCAGGCGCCGGATGAAATCTTTTCTGCGTGCAGACGAGCTTGTTCAGACATATAACGATACAATTGATCATTGAGAAGCAGGCTGGTGATGCGGGAACTGAATTCTTCCAAATCTAAAGCAGTTAAAAAGCCCGATTCTCCGTGCTCCACCATTTCCTTCACGCCAAATGCATCTACAGCCACCACGGGAAGACCCCCCGCTTTAGCTTCCCCGATAACCAGGCCTTGGGTTTCCGTAACGGAGGTGAAGACGAAAAGATCCGCTCCCAGGTAACAATTGACCACGGAGGAGTAATCTAAGGTACCGGTGAAAACTATTTTGTGATTAAGGTTCATTTCACATGCTGTTTGTTTTAAGGCGGTTTCTAGCGGCCCGCTGCCCACTAAAACCAGGGTAAGATTGGAAATCTGTTTCTGAACCCGGGCAAAGGCTTGCAGCAGGAAATCCAGGTTTTTCTCCTGTCCCAGGCGGCCTACAAAGAGCAGCACTTTGTCCTGCAAAGGAATATTATAGGTTTGTTTCAACCAAAAGGGATCGCCTTGCGCATAATCCCTGATATTTATGCCTGTTGGGATGATTTTGATGGAAACGGTAACACCGGCCTGGCGGATCAATTTGCCAATAACACCGGTGGGAACAATGACCAGATCACATGTGTTGCTAAAATCGGTAGCAATTTTTTGCACCACTTTTTTGGAGAAGGATTGGGCAAATGGCAGATAATGGACATATTTATCGTATAAAGTATGGTAAGTGCTGACCAGAGGCAGTTTTTCCTGGTGCGCCACGCGGGCTCCCAGGCGTCCCAACAAAAATGGCGAGTGGACATGAATCACATCCAGGTCGATTTTTTTGATGGTAGCCCTGATAGTTGGGGAAAAGGGAATGGGCAGCGAATAATCCCGGTTGGTTGGGGAAGGCAGCGAAAGAAAGCGAAAGACCCCCTCTTCTTTTTTGTTATAGTTTTTATATTGGGGCGCAAAAATATAAACCTGATGCCCCATGGACTGTAATTCTTCAGAAAAAGTTTCAATGGAGCGGACCACTCCGCTGGTATATGGCCGGTAGCTGTCGGTAAAAAAGCCGATTTTCAAGTGTATTCCCTCCCGAATCATTTTAGCCGACTATAGGGTTTCGTTTATTTTTTTTGTAACGATCTCGATCAAGTCCTCCATTTTCTCCAAAATATACTCCGGTTTTTCCGCTAAAATGCTCTCCCATGGCAGGGAAGACCAGCGCACGGCGGCGGCTTTGACACCTGCCCGGTGAGCGCTCCGCAGATCGTGGGGGCTGTCCCCTACCATTATAGCATGACATGGCTTTGTATCAAGGATTGCCAGCGCTTTGAGAACCGGGTCCGGATATGGTTTATGAATTTGGGTATCCTCCACAGCCACAATCGTGTCAAAGTAAGGCTTCAAGCCGAAAAGATCCAAGCCTCTTTCCACGTTGGATCTCATTTTTGATGAGACAATGGCCATTTTAATGTTTAGGCGGCGCAATTCTTCCATGGTTTCCGGGACTCGATCAAAAACAGCAATCATCTGGTCATGGTGCCGGTCGGTATATTGTCGATAAGTGATAATCAACTCCTGGCCATGGCCGGGTGATAACTCCTCCAAAGCTTCGATCAGCGGTTTGCCAAAAGATGGAAATAATTCTTCTGCTGTGATTTCCCGGCCCAAGTGTTTGAGAACCGTATATTTAAAAGCCTCAATTATCAGATCGGTGGTATCCATCAGAGTTCCGTCAAAGTCAAAAAGAACGGCCCGAAAATGAGTCATAATCTATTCCTTACCCCCTACTCCATTATAGCATTTTGTTTGGGAAAATGTATGAATTTACCTGGCCGGGTGGATTACTTAATTATTGGCCTAAGCCTGATGAGAAAAAAGACAATAAGAATTAATAGCAGGAGAAGCAGGCCGGGCCCATATTCGGTTAAAAGCCAGATGAAGAGACGGTCCATGAGCATACCTACTTTACATCATAATCTCTGTTTCCATTTTGCCCGAGTGAGAAAAGCCTATGCTTTTTTGCTTTCCTTTTGCAGGAATTCTCCGATTAAGTTGTTCACTATTTCGTGTTCCTCGATCATCAACATGTGCCCTCCCCTTGCCAGAATATGAAGAAAGCAAGTGTTCAGCTTTTCTTTGAGAAAGAGAGAAGATGTTACCGGGGTTAACAGATCGTCCTGCCCACAGAGGACCAAGCAAGGGCAATTAATCCGGAACAAGTCCGCAGAAACGTTAAAATTTTGACAAGCCAAAAAATCGTTGAGGAAAACCTGCGGCGATACTTTCTTGGCTTCTTCATAAGCAAGCTGCAAAAAGAATTTTGAGCGCACACTGCTGTAGGCTGATCTGATCAGTTCACGGGGAACCAGCCCTTTTTTGAAAGCGGAAAAAAGGCTGTCCAGCACTCGGAACTGAGCTCCGGTACTGATCAGAATTAAGGAACTGCATGGGAGCATTCTTTTTGTGGCGAAATCGAGGATAATGCCTCCTCCCATGGAATGCCCTCCCAGGGAAAAGTCTGAGATCTCCAATATATTTAGGAAATCTTTAAGGAAGTTGCTATACTTTTCAATACTGGGGCAAGGCTTTCCTTCGGAACGGCCGTGCCCGGGCAGATCGACAGCCATAACCCGGCAGCCCCACTTTTCGGCCTGAGAAAGCTGATACTGCCAATGTCCCAGGTTCCCTCCCGCACCATGGACAAGAAGAAGGGTATGCTCCCAGTGTCCTTTGGGCTCTCGGGACCGGTAATAAACCTTCTGTTCTTGCCATTCAACATATGGCATAGCCTCTCTTCCCTACTTTCAAAGCATTGTAAAATAAAAGCCGGGACTTAATGCCCGGTCTTTTCTAACCGCATTTGCTGTAGCCGCAACGACAGCTGAGGCAACCTTCGGCAAATTGAAGTTTAGCTCTGCATTCGGGGCAAATACCTAACATTAGGCATTCCTCTTCCGTTAAATCAGCATCTTGTTTTTCCGCCAGGTTTTTTTCCAGAGCTGCTCCAAACTCTTGGAAAGTTGCCAGCAGGATGTTGTCCATGTCTTCCTTTTTGACGGTATTATTGTTTTCCAACTGCTGCTCCAAGATTCTGCCGATAATATCCGGGCAGCTTTTTCCTACCATGTTCTTATTGGTAGCCTTGCGCCGAATAAAATTCGGACAGCTGACAGAAGTAAGCTGGTCGATAATCGCTTCCGGTGCAATATTAGCACGTAAAGCCAGGGAAATCAAGCGACTCACTCCCTCAGTGAAACCGCTGCAGCCTCCCGACGATCCGGTGGTGATGAAGGTTTCAATCAAGCCCTCATGATCCGAATTGACCGTGATATACATTTTCCCGCAGCCTGTTTTAACCTGGCTGGTCACCCCGTGGGTTTGTTTCGGCCGGGAACGGGGGTAGATTTTCTTTTTGGAACTGGAGGCAGCGTTTTTCATTTCTTTTCCAACGGTGAGCACCTCTTTGGTCCTGCTGCCGGAACGATAAACAGTTACTCCCTTGCAGCCCAGTTGGTAAGCCAGCAGGTAGACCTGGCGCACATCATCTTCCGTGGCGCTGAAGGGGAAATTGACGGTTTTGGAGACCGCATTGTCACAGTGCTTTTGAAAAGCCGCCTGCATGCGGATATGATACTCCGGTTCGATTTCCAAGGCGGTGACAAAAACTCTTTTCCATTCCTCCGGTATGCCTGTCATCTCTTTTAAGTTGCCCGTGGCAGCTACTTTTTCGATAATTTCCTCTTTTAATCTCGGATCCAGATCATTTAAACATTCTTCAAAAACCTGATTCACCTCGATCAGTCTTTCCCCGTCCAGCACGTTCTTGCTGAAGGCCAGTGAAAAAACCGGTTCTATGCCGGAAGTAGTGCCGGCGATCATGCTGATGGTACCAGTAGGGGCAATGGTTGTACAAGTGGCGTTACGCATGGGTTGGCCCTGGTAGATACTGTTTTCGATGTTGGGGAAGCTGCCTCTTTCCACGGCCAGTTCAGCCGAATATTGATGGGATTTCTCCTGGATAAAAGACATGACCTTTTCTGCCAATTGGATAGCTTGCGTGGAGTTATAAGGAATTCTAAGCTTAAAAAGCAGGTCTGCCCAACCCATCACGCCCAAGCCTATTTTTCGATTTCCTTTGACCATGGTCTCAACTTCAGGCAGCGGGTATTTGCTCACGTCAATAACATTATCCAGAAAACGGATGACCACTGGACAGTCCTATCTAATTTTTCCCAATCGATTTGCCCATCTCGGTACATGTTCGACAAATTGATGGAACCCAAGTTGCAGGCTTCATATCCTAATAAGGGTTGTTCTCCACAGGGATTGGTCGCTTCAATGGTACCCAATTTGGGCGTGGGGTTGGACTGGTTGAGCCGGTCTAAAAAAACTATACCCGGTTCACCATTTTTCCAAGCGTATTTCACGATTAAGTCAAAAATTTCCCCGGCATCCACTTCCCTGTAAACCTTACCGTCAAAAACCAATTCATAAGGCTTTCCTTCTGCCAGAGCCTGCATGAAATCATCGGTAAGCCCTACTGAAATGTTGAAATTGGTCAGCTCCTCGTTATTTTCTTTAGCAGTGATAAATTCTACAATATCAGGATGATCCACCCGCAGAATACCCATATTAGCCCCGCGCCTGGTACCCCCCTGCTTAATGGCCTCGGTAGCAGCGTTGAATACCTTCATGAAAGAGACTGGACCGGAAGCAGTACCACCGGTGGAACGAACGAGAGCATTTTTAGGGCGAAGACGCGAAAAAGAAAAACCGGTCCCCCCACCGCTTTTGTGAATAAGGGCAGCATTTTTAATTGCTGTAAAAATTTCTTCCATGCTGTCACCAACAGGCAGAACAAAGCAGGCAGCTAGCTGCCCCAATTCCCGCCCTGCGTTCATCAAAGTGGGACTGTTGGGCAGGAAATCTAAAGAGGTCATCAAGTGAAAAAATTTATTGGAGACTTCTTGTAATTCTTCTGGCGAAATTTCCGGCTTATATATCTTTTCCGCTTGGGCAATGGAGCCGGCCACTCGCCGGAACATTTCTTCTGCCGTCTCCACCGGTTCACCGTTTTCTTTGATTAAGTATCGCTTTTGTAGAATGGTTAAAGCATTTGGACTAAGATTGATCAAAATGGGTCCCCCTTTTACTGCAAAAATATAGTAATTTTAAGATTTTTTGTCTAAATTGGTATTATATTCCTGGTATCCACAGTGTTTTCCACAATTTCCACAGATGAACTTACCGGTCGGCAGTCAATTCGCTTAACAGCTCCAGGACTTTTTCCAATTGGGCCAAAGCTTTTCCATAGCCTGCCCAGTTTCCTTCTTTTTGCCAAGACACTGCTTCTTGATAATGCTCATTAGCCTTTTGGATTAAGTAGCGAATTCTTTCCAGGTCATTTTCTTGCGCCTCTCCGTAGTCATCTTCGATTGTCGCCCTTTCCTGTCGCGTTGCATCGGCAAAAATCTTCTGCAAGGCTTCCGTAAAATCCCGCGTCATCACCACTTGTTCTTGGTAGACAACGATTACTCGACTGAGTTCGGGAATTCCGCTTTGTTCCGATTGAAGGAAGATTGGTTCCACATAAAGAATTGTGTCTCGCAATGGTATCACCAACAGGTTACCCCTGATGACCCGGGAACCTTGCTGGTTCCACAGAGTCAGTTGTTGCGAGATTTCCGAATCCTGGTCAATCCGCGATTCGATTTGCATGGGGCCGTAAACGTGACGGTCCTTAAAGAAACGATAGACAATGAGTTGGCCGTAGTTGGGATCGTCGTTCAAAGCCGCCATCCAGCCCACCATGTTGGAAATTTCCCTGGCGGGGATAAAAGGCAGCATCAGGACAAATTCTTCTTTTTCCTTTTCTCCCAGTTGAAGAATTGTGTAATAGGGATCCATGAGTATTGTTTCCGCCTGAAATTTTTCTTCCGGGATGCGCCAGGCGTCTTCATCATTATAGAAAATCAGAGGGTTGTCCATATGATATCTGGCATAGATTTGTGCCTGGATGCGGAAAAGATCCACCGGATATCGAAGATGTTTTTTTAATTCCGCCGGGAGATTGTCCAGGGGCTGAAATAATCCGGGGAAAATCTTTTCCCAGGTACCGAGCAGAGGATCTTCCCGGTCCACAACATAGAAGTCGATTTCGCCATGATAAGCATCCACCACTATTTTGACCGAATTACGCACATAGTTGCCCCAGCCAGGGCTGGGCGTGGCATAGGGGAACCGGCTGCTAAGGGTGTATCCATCAATGATCCAAAAAAGCCTGCCGTCAGCTAAAACCAAATAAGGGTCTTCGTCAAGGCGCAAAAAGGGAGCGATTCTTTGGGCCCGGTCCACAATTTGCCGGTGAAAGAGAATGCGGCTGTCCGGCAGCAATTCGTTGCTGATTAACATCCTATAATCCTGAAAACGCAAAGCAAAAAGGAGTCTCTTGAAAAAATTATTTAGTTCAATGCCTCCCCTGCCGTCGTAGACAGTTTCTTCGTTAGTGTCCCCTTTTGGATAGTTGAATTCACTGATTTTGGTTTTAACGATCACATAGTCATCCGTCAATTCCCCGAAGTAGATTTCAGGACGATCCACTTTCAGGTTGCCGGTTGTTTCCGGTGGTATATCTTTAATGAAAAACTTAGGGAGCCCATTTGATGTCACTTCATTGACAGGGGTCATAACCAGGCCGTAACCGTGCGTATAGCGCAGTTTACGATTGATCCAGGTCTGGGCATGAGGCTGGAATCGCGACAGGTCCATTTCCCGGGCGGCTAACATAACCTGCCGGTATTCACCGTTGATCTGGTATCGGTCAATATCAATATTGGCGAAATTATAGTAATAAGTCAGGCCTTGAAGTTGGTTATAACTGAGCTGGAGAGGTCGCCAATCCCAAAGCCTGATATTGGACAGAGTTGGCAAGTAGGATTGGAAAAGGTCGTCAGTTTCCTCGGAACTGGCCACAGGGAATTCCCTTACTTGGATGTTTTCCAATCCGTAAGCTTGCCGGGTCATGGCCAGGTGATATTCAAGGTAAGGCTTTTCTCTGGCAAATTGGTTCGGCTCAACTACAAGCCTCTGCACCAGTGCGGGTCCAATTCCCAGGAAAACCACCGCCAAAATCAGGTTAATTACAACACCGAGTGTAACGATCTTCGGCCGCCAGTTTTTCATTCCTGATAAACACAAAAGGGCCAGACCGAAAAGAGTTAGGGTGATAATCTTCAATCCCGGCATGCGGATCTGCACATCCGTAAAAGAGGCGCCGAAGAACAAGGGGTTCGGCTTCAGTAAGAGCTGATATTTTTGCATAAAAACAGTCAGGGACAGGCCAAACAACAGGATGGACACCTGAAAAAGAAGGTGTTTTTGGCCGGCAGACAGCTGCTGTTTATGCCAGCCCATGAGCTGGAGAGGGTCAAAGATGAAATAAATCAAGGCTGTCAGGAGGATGGTCCCCCAGGTCAACTGTTTTCCCAGGGAGAGCAGCCATTCCATCATGGGCAAGCTGAAAAAATAAAAAGAAATATCCACACCGTGGATGGGATCGGTCCAGTTGAATGGAATCTGATGAAAATACTGCAGTAAGCTTGTCCAGGAATAGCCGAACCTGGCGGAGCTGATCAGAGCAAAGAAAACACTGAGGAACAAAAACAACAGGGAAAGCATCTTTACCGGCAGATGCCGCAGGATGAACTCCCGGTAATAGGTCATCGGCCCGGGGAAGTAATAGATTTCGTCGTTATGCTGACGGATGGAACCCAGCGCAAACCGCAGATTGAAAAAATACCAAGCAAAGGCAAGGAGAAAAATGGATAGTTGAACCAAAGTCTTTACCAGGAAGCGGGTGATGAAAACATCTCCATATCCCAAGCTCTTAAACCAGATCCATTCGGTCAGAAATCCTGCGGAGAAGTATAAAGAGCCCCCAATGGCTATTATACCCAGTAGCAGATAAAGCCTGGCTTTGGAAGATAAATTCAACGCAAAAAACACCGCCTTTTCAGCAGATGGAAATATGACTTGATCTTCAGTTGCTAATTTTAAATTCTTGTTTTCCAGATTTATTCCTTCTTTTCCAAGGGATTTTGTTTTTAAAGTGGACCGGCCGCTCTTCGAAGCGGCCGGATTTGCTATAGCGGTTTTTAAAATAAATCGTGAAGAAACAAAGGGATAAAAGTATAAAGGAGAACTGCAGATACCAACAGATAAAGGGCCATTTGAAAGCAAATAAAGGGTCTTGATCTGGCCCAGGGGCTTAATTCTCTGGGTGAGTTCGTCTGCAAATGAGGATGTCCCCTGATCAGTTTTTCATATTCTAAGGGGTGTTCCTCTTTGAGCTGTTCCAAAGACATGGTGCCGTTCCACCAGACAGGGCTGCTGGGGAAGACCTTGGGATGGAAGTGAACGGCAAAGAAATGGCCCATGAGGATAGCCAGCATACAGACAAAGGCTTCATTGCTGTGAGCGACCCTGGCTATCCCAAAGGCCCAGCGCGGCAGGAAATAAAAGAGGCCCGGAAACCACAATATTATCCCTGATAAACCCATGACAACTGCTCCCCAAATGACGGCATAATACTCGAATTTTTCCAGGTAGCTATAACGCCCGTAACGGGGCGTCTCTTGACGGATGCCCAGGAGATAAAGAATATGATGAAAAGCGTCCTGAAAATCTTTGAATGTGGGGATCATTTCCACTGAGGGGCCCTTTTTTATGAAGGTGTAGATCAACCAGACCAAATGGTAGATAGCGCTAAAAGCCATCAAAACGGCAAAGACCAAATGAGTAAGAAACATATTGCCAAAACCACCAAATAACCGGATCACATAGGGTGCCCAGGGAGTATGGGCATACTTGATGGGAAAACCGGTGAGAATCAGCATGAAGACGCTGATAGCCAGTAATCCGTGCTGGATTCTCTGGTGCAGCGAAAAGCGGATAACCCTGCCTGCACTCCATAGTATTTGATCCTGTTTAGACATTTCTATCCCTCCCCCAAAGGTTCACTGGTATCATCCTTAGTGATCATGATCTTTTCCCTTACACCGGTGGTTCTTAAATTCCTCAGGTGTCGAAATAATTCCAGTGTGGGAATAGTACCGTTCATCACTATATCAAACAAGATCAAGGCCAGAAAAATCTTCCAGGTAATCCATAAGGGATATCCAGTTTCTTTATCTTCCGGCACTGTATGCTGTTTGCCGTTTAACAGATTATGACCTGCCCGGGTCATCCCTTGGTGACAGGGTTCACATGTACTGCCGATATTGGCCGCAGATATGGGAGATTCAGGATGATCAGAGGGCAATATCCGGTGGGACCCATGGCAATCAGTGCAAGTGGGCGCTTTCTCATAGCCGAACCGAGCAGCAATGCCGTGAAAACTCCGCTCATAGCTTTCCAAAACCAATCCCCGGTGACAGCTGCTGCAAATACTGCTTATTCCCGATTTGTCAAGAAGAAAATCCGCTTCGGCCAAGTGTTGGTTTTGATGGCAAGTTGTACAGGATAGTATATTTCCCAATTTTCCATGAACACTGGCCTCAAATTTGTCATACACCGACTGATGGCATCCCAGGCAGTTTTCCCCCATGGTTTGCTGGAACTGGCTGTTAGATTCGATTTGTTGGGAAAATTGTTGTGCTTCTGAAGAAGCATGGCCGGGGAATATCTGGAAAGCAAAGAGAATGGCCGTAGCTATCAGCATTTTTCGCCCAATGGTTTTCCCCAGGGACCCTGGAGTGCTCCACTTTACTTTCCTCATTTTTCTCCCTCCTTTCAAATCAAACTCAAGGGCTTGGCCGGAAAGCTAAAGGAAAGAAAAATGAAATAAAAATGCAAGCATTGACTTAAAAAAAATATGTGCTATGATTAATTTTTTTATTTATTTTTAAAAAACTTGGCCATTAATTATTTAGATGAACAATTGTAGTGCCGTCTTCATTGGCTGTAAGTTTGTACTCAATATTGATGATGCCCTTCGTCCGAATATGGATATATCTTTTACAGTGGCGGCATTTGATAATGACTGTATCTCCGTCGATCTGACAGACGATTTTTTTGCATTGACATCTGAAGTTTTGCATTTCGGCCCCCCCTTTATCATAAGCAATAAAGGAAAAAAACAAATTCACTGTTCTTGGTGCCGGCTAATCCAGCTTTGAAAAATTATTATTGCTACATACTAAGATGAAAGTTTTCTATGCCTATCCCCTCCTGTCTTTGCAAGGCAATTCCAGAACCAGATCAGGCGACTATTGTTCATCCAGGAGAGTTATTGCATATTGGAGCTTCAAAGAGCAGCGTATGGTAGAGTCAAATTTCACATAGCTGGGGAGCCGGTTCTTTTTGGTTCACCCCTTTCAAGGAACCTCCCCATTTTTGTTAAAGGGCCGGCTCCACAAAAGGAACCGGCCTTTTTTACTCTATTTGATGGTGACTCAGCCTTTTGCCTCTGACCTGGTCTGAAAATATGAAATTTTAGGTGAAATTTTTCCCGATCCTCTTGGTTTTTATCCCTATTATAAGATACTATTCCCAGCCTAGATTCTACGCTGCGGCCAAATATCCTGCTGGAAATGTGCGTAATTTCACTATTTGCCGGTTAATAGCTTTTCTACTGTAATATATTCGGGATTAGTTGAAAAAGTCCTGCCTGATATTGCATTTGAATAAAAAATATTGATAAAATATTGTAAAAGAGCAACATTAATCTTGCCCTATTATCTCCTGAGGCGGAGCAAGTGCGGGTTACAAAGAGAAGTCCAGGTGCGCTTGCCTGAAAAACCGAAAAGAGTGTCAATAACTTATGAAAATGTCACCCCAAAAGATAGTTAATTATCGTTAGAAAATGTCATCTTTAACCTGGCTATTGGGATGATAGCTGGCTGCCTGGCAACGTCAAGGGCGAGCTTTAGCGAGTTCATCTTGACCCTTGACGTTGCCAGGCAGCCAGCAGAGTAATAGTTAGCCAGGTTAAAACAACGTGTTTTAAGCCATTTTTGAGAGAAATATTTCTTCGAGCATCGCGAGTATTTCTTGATCACTTTCGGTAAAGGCCAGTTTTTTCACAAGTCTATGACCGTACTTGTAGTAATGGCTGTCCGGTGGTGACCATTTCTTTCTCTCTTTTGCAGGAGCCTTGTCCTGTATCTTCTTTGACTTAACGAACGGCATTGTATCGTATATAGCACCCTTATAGGCCACTTTAATACCGAAATGAGGGCTAGTAAGTACATCTATGCGGGCACTTTTGGGTAGTGGAGGAAGTTCCTTGGACTGAATAATCTTAAAATGTTTACTGTAAAAGGAAAATACTCCACCATTGTCAAATGTACGCTGCTTAACGATGCAAAGGATGTGGTCTATGCACAGGTTTGAAGGTACGGGTCTGAAAGCACATTCGGTATTTTCAGGCTCTACCGCAAACCGCTTATTAAACTTGTATATGTACTTTGCTAAAAAGGCATTAGCCTCATCCAAAGTGTTGATGTTGTTACGCTTAAACTCGACCGGTAGTCTACTTTGCAGCGTTTCCCACAGACGTTCCACACGGCCCTTTGCTTGAGGTGAACGTGCGGTAATAATGGTTACACCCATCTCTTCCATAGCACGGCCAAACTGGGTTGGTTTTGTTCTTTTACCTGCCAACTGTTCTTCAATAGACAGTTTATCCTTTAAAGGTGATTTGAAAATGGTATGGCTGTCGGAATAGATACTAACCGGGATGCCGAAATTTTCAAACATAAAGCGCATAACTTCAAAGTACCCCTGGAGGCATTCATTCTTAGCCAGGTATAAGGCTACCACTTTGCCTGTAGCATCATCAATACCACCATGCAGGCTAAACTTTTCGCTGGTACCAAACCATTCATAGGGCGTAGCATCCATCTGGATTAAAAGCCCTTCCTGGGGTTTACGCTTTCTAGTGCGATGGGGCTTAAACCTCCTACGTTTTTTCGGGCTTTCAAAGCCCGACTTCTTTAGCAGCTTGTAAAGCGCTGAATAGCTGATATTAATTTGTTCATGCTCTGCCAGCATTTCCTGAAAGTGCAAGAAATTAGCGTTTTTGTAGGTATCTGACTTTTTAAGGTTAATAATTGTCTGGGCAGTTTGATCCGGGATGGCATGATAAGGTTTTTTGCCTTTGTTTTTATGGACTAGGAAAGACGCCCCCTGTTCTTGCACTCCTTTCTTGAGGCGGAGTATTTGTCTTTCGCAAAGTCCAAGGCTCTCAGATGCTTCTTTGACTGTGATATGCCCTTCGATGAGTTTGGTAATTACTAAAAACCTATTAAGTTGTTTTTGGGACATAAGATAATACACCTCGTTATCCATAGTGACATTTTATCAAGATAATTAACAAGATGACATTATCATAAGATAACAACACTGAAAAGGTAAGTTGTAAAATTAATTGCCGCATTTAATAAAAAATAGAGACTCAAGGCTAATGTTAATGGCCATGATAAAATCGACATAAATGGTCACGAAAAACCCGCAAAACCGGTCATTTAGAAAAGGAAAAAAGCTCGTTCCCTACAACATTTTCATTGGAACCAAAACATTAAAGAAGGGAACGAGCAAAAATGACAGGAGTGTGGGAAATCGTGAACATTCAAGAATGTCGGAAAGCCGGCCTAAGTAAGACCGCCACAGCACAGCGTTTAAACCTGGACCGTGGCACCGTAGCAAAATATTGGGATGTTGAAGAGCCTTTGAAAGCACCACCGGTCTACCAGCGAAGTTCCAAAATCGATCTTTACAAAGAGTATATCACAAATCGACTGGAAAAATGGCCTGAACTGTTTGCAGAAACAATTTATGAAGAAATTAAAAAAATGGGATATAAAGGCTCCGCAAGAACCGTCCGGCGCTACGTCTCTAAGGTACGACCAAAACTTTCCCGGGAATACAAACCCTATGAAACCCTGCCAGGTGAACAAGCCCAGGTTGACTGGGGCCACTTAGGCACCATTGTCGAAAACGGCCGGCGGGTTAAGCTTTATGTCTTTGTTTTCTGCCTAAGTTGGTCAAGAGAAAGATATGCGGAGTTCATCACTTCCCTCAATATGGCCGTCTTTAACGCCTGCCTACATCGAGCTTTCGAGTATGTGGGAGGGATTCCCGAAACAATCCTCTTTGACAACGCCAAAACTGTGGTAGCGGAACGAGTAGGTACGATAGTGAGGTTTAATTCTACCCTTCTGGAACTGGCTTTAAGATATGGCTTCACACCCAAAGCATGTTGGATCAATGATCCGGAAAGCAAGGGCAAAGTAGAATCCAATGTCAAGTACTTGAAAAAGAGCTTCTACTACGGGCGGGAATTTAAGAACTTGGAAGACCTAAACCAGCAGTTGCAGGTGTGGCTTAAGGAAGTGGCCAATGCTAAAGTCCATGGCACCACCGGTAAAATACCTCAAGAACGCCTAATAGAAGAACGAAACTATCTAAAACCGTTGCCGGCAATCGAAGCACCCTTACCCGTCTATGAAACCCGGAAAGCCAGCAAAACAGCCCTTATCTCCGTAGACAACAACAAATATTCAGTCCCCGCTAAACTGGCCCGTAAAACAGTACATTTCAGGCGATACGAGGACAGGATTGAAATTCTAGATGATGAGCACGTAGTAGCTGTACATACCTTGGTAAAAGGTAAAAACCAAGTAATCATTAACGATGACCACTACCCTGAGCATCAAAAAATGAAACAAAGGCCTAAACATCCACTGCAAGCTGAGTTTGAAGCCTTGGCCCCGGTGGCCGAAGAATACCTGCAGCACCTTAGCCAACGCCGGGAAGGGCACCTTAGAGAACAGATGCAGAAGATCATCTCCCTAAAAGAAGATTACAGTGCTTCTGAAATCAATGCAGCCATGGAACGAGCTCTTAAGTTTGGAGCTATTGGTTACGCAAAGTTAAAATCAATACTGCAAAAACAATCCCAGAACCCCAATATTCTGCCTACAGTAGGTTCCAACAGAGCCAATTACAAGCTGGATAACCTTCCTTACCAAGTAGAAGTAGAACGCCGGGATACCAGCTATTACGAGGAGGTTATCCAGTGATTAGACAAATACCAACCGCCGATCGGAAAACCCTGGAACAGAATTTAAAAAGGTTAAGACTTCCCCATATTAGAAACATCCTTGACGATGTTAATGAATTGGCGCTGGAAGAAGAACCATCCTACCTGGATTTCTTAGCCTATGTTATTAACAAGGAGGTGGAACATAGAGACAAGACCCAACAAGAAAAAAGAATGAAAAGAGCCTGCTTTCCCCAGATAAAGACTTTGGAAGAATTTGATTTTAGTTTCCAAAACAGCATCACCCAACAAAGCATCTATGATCTGGCAACCCTTCAATTTATCGAAGCCAAGGAGAACATCATCTTTCTGGGTCCACCGGGAGTAGGCAAGAGCCACCTGGCCATTGCCCTGGGAGTTAAGGCAGTGCTAAAAGGTTACCAAGTCCGTTTTTACACACTCACGGACCTCATTGCCGAGCTTTATGCAGCTTTAGCCGATAACAGCCTGAACAGAAAGATTAACAATATCTTAAAAAATGACCTTATCATTCTGGACGAACTGGGCTATGTGTCCATGGATGAAACCGCATCAGACCATATTTTCCAGCTGGTCACCAAAGCTTACGAAAACCGTTCTTTGATCATTACCAGCAACCTGGATTTTGGAGAATGGGGCACTCTTTTTGTGAACATGAGTACTGCTGCAGCTATCTTAGATCGCTTACTACACCATGCCCATGTGTTTAACCTTAGGGGGAACAGTTATCGGGTAAGAAACCGATTAATACAACCAACAAATAAGATAGCGGCAACTACAGGCTAAATAAACCGGATTAAGCGAGTGCGAATTGCCTAGGAGGCGTTCCGCTACGCTCCACTGCCTCCTAGGCAATTCCTCTACCGTTATCGCAAGGATTAAATTCTGTATGACTGCTGGTTTTTCATGGCCAAAATTGCTGGTTTTTTAGTGACCAAAAATGCGGTTTTTCAAATGGCCATTGACATTTAATAAAAAATAGAGACTCAAGGCTAAACCTCTGATATGTTTAAGGTAACTACGCTTAAAAACATAAAGGAGGCAAAGCACATGAGTCAACTCAATTGTACCACGACTTCCCGCCGCTTTAAACACATCACTGTAAAAGAACGCTATCAGATTGAAATTCTTCTAAAGGAGAAGAAGTCACCCAGCGAGATAGCAAAGCTGTTAGGCAAGCATAAGCGAACCATCGAACGTGAGATTGCCCGTGGAACTGTCAGGATGCTGAGAAGCGACCTGGTTTATGTTGATAGATACTGTGCAGATACAGCAGAGCGAATATACCGGGAGAGAGCTGCTAATAAGGGAGCATGCTTAAAGATCGGTCATGACCATGGACTAGCCGATTACATTGAAAAAAAGATTATCAAAGAGGGATATACCCCTGACGCAGTCATTGGCGAAATCCGGGCAAAAGGCTTAAAATTTAAGACTAGTATATGCACAAAAACGCTCTATAACTATATCGACAAAGAAGTATTTGCAAATATAACAAATAAAAACCTTCCAGTAAAACGAGTACCTAAAAAAAATCGCCATAAGAGGGTACGAGTTGCCCACAACAATCTAAAAGGCAGAAGCATTGAAGAAAGACCTGCGGCAGCTAATACTCGTGAAGAAGCCGGCCATTGGGAGATGGATTGTGTTGTAAGCGGCAAAGGGAAAGGCAAAGCCGCACTCTTAGTTCTAACAGAACGCAAGTTTAGAAAAGAGATTATCCGAAAGATGCCGGAAAAGACACAGAAATCAGTGAAGAAAACGCTGGATAGGCTTGAAAGAGAGTACGGAGCACGCTTTTCAGAAGTGTTCAAAACCATTACGGTAGATAACGGAAGCGAGTTTCTTAACAGTGTAGAATTAGAGAGTTCAATCAGAAAGCCGGGCACTCATCGGACTAAAATCTATTATGCTCACCCATTCAGCGCATGGGAACGTGGGTCCAATGAAAATGCTAATAAGCTAATACGTCGGTTTATTCCAAAGGGCACAGATATCAGCAAGCTTAAACAGAAAGATATTAGGCGAATTGAGAACTGGATGAATAATTACCCAAGAAAAATTCATGGATATAAATCTGCCAATGAGATGGCAAAGATGGCAGTATAATCAGAGGATGCCAAAATATGGGTGGCAATTAAACTTGCAATTCCCCTGATGGGAAAAATTCTGCTAAGATATTGACTTCCAGAAAGGAGTATATTAAGCTGAAATTGGACCGATGGGTTTAATACCTGAACCAGCGGATCAAACATTTGACTGAGGAGTTTTCTGCACTGTTCTTGTCACCGAAGGAGGAACAATGGTTACTAAGGAATCCCGTAAAGAAAAAGAAAGAAACTTTAGAAGAAAAATAATCGCTGATGCGGCCGAAAGACTTTTTTCCGCAAATACTTTTGAATTCGTCACGATGGAGGACATCGCCAGTGAAGCGGAATTTGCCAAAGGCACTCTTTATCAATATTTTAACAGCAAGGATGATATTTTTGCCTATGTGATTTGCCGCAGCATCGATGAAATCTGCGAAAAAATCAAGAAAGAATGTTTGTCTGAGCAGACCGGACAGGAATCCCTGGAAAAGCTCATTGCTATTTATTACGAGTACTTACAGGAACGAAAAAACCTGTATATATCTTTCATCCGCCTCCAATTAAGCAACGCCTTACCGGAAGAAATTGTGACCAGAGTAACGAATTCACACCAGCAGAAAATGAAACTGGTGCAGCAGGTAATTGAACGCGGCCTTGAGGAAAAAATTTTTCTCCATGAGGATGCACAAATGCTGCTGAAGACCATTGACGGCATCGTCAGGGGTTTTAATTTTACTTTTATCAGCGATGAATATGTAATAGACAGAGAAGAAAGCATTGGTTTAATAAAAAAGGTGCTATTCGGGGGAATTCTGGCTAAACGAGGCAGGTGATTTGCGTCATGTGATTTGTTTAACCGGTCACAAATTAAATCACGGAAAGGAGTACTGATTGGATGGCAGGCATCGATTGGAGTTTCTTTGTAAGCATGGCTTACCTCTGTGTTTTTCTGTTGATTGGTACCTTTTTGCGTGCTCACTTGCGAATTCTACAAAGATGCTTGATTCCTGTTCCCATTATTGCCGGTTTTTTAGCAATAATATTTGGACAGTATGTGTTTAAGGTCATTGACCCGGATGAAATGGCTACCTTAGTTTATCACTTCCTCACCCTATCATTTATTGCCATGGGTTTACGCGGCTCAAGAGTCAAACATAGTTACGGGACTATCACCACTCTTTTCATCCACAATTTCGGCCACAATATTCAAGGTTTAATCGGCCTTTTTTTTACTCTTTTTCTTTTGCTCACCTACCTACCTGACATCTTCCCTACTTTTGGTATCATGCTCAACCTGGGTTTTGCCAACAGTCCGGGAGTAGCCTACAGCATCGGTACTGCCTGGGAAGGAATGGGTTTTGCAGGTGGAGGTCAAGTAGGTTTAACAGTGGGGGCTATCGGCTTTTTGGTTGCTTATGTTCTTGGTATTATTCTTGTCAATTGGGGTATTCGCACCAATAAAACTCACTATTTCAAAGGAATGGATGAAATTCCCCAATCAGTATTTCGGGGTATCATCAAAAAAGATGAAGCCAAAGTGGAAGCAGGCAAACAAAATATGGCCCCAGAAGCTATGGATTCACTGACTTTGCATGTGGCCATCGTCGGAACAATTTTTTTAATGACTTACTTTTTCTTGATCAATCTTACCGGATGGATGGCCGGTTTTGGAGATCTGGGTCAAGACCTGGCCAATGTTATCGGTGGTTTTGGTTTCCTTTTCGGAGTATTGATTGCCTTTGTGGTTCGTAAAATATTGTTGACCACTAATTTGGACTATCTCATCGATGACGGACTGTTGAGCAGATTGGGCGGCACCTTTGTAGATTTGATGATCTTGACTGGTATTGCGGGTATCTCTTTTGTAGTCATCAAAGCCTACCTGTTGGAGATCATCCTGCTCAGCATTATTGGCACTATTTGCATTCCTTTGACCACATACTATTTTGTTGATAAAATGCAGATCGACTTCAAGTTTGAACGGTTTATATCCTTATTTGGCATGCTCACCGGTACGGTGGCCTCGGGACTGGCCCTGCTAAGAATTGTTGACCCCCACTACGATACACCTGTTGCCGAGGATCTGGTGTATGCTGGAGGAATGAACCTGATTTTATCATTGCCATTATTATTCTTAATCAATATTCCCGCTTTGGGCTACGTCAAGGGGGAATCTATAAAGTCCATCCTCTTTGTAATCGGATGCCTGGCTGCATATTTTTTGACCATGTTTCTGGTCTGGAAGATATATGCGGTCTCTTATTTTAGGAAAAGAGAAAAATCAGAAGTCCTGGGCCAATAATCCTAAAACACTTTTAAGAAGCCGCCAAAGCCGGATAAAAAACTGTTTTAGTTGGCTAGGATCTTATATTACTGTTGCCGGAGAGGGCACTCCCGCCTTGGATCATACTTGAACAATCTTTCAGGGATTGCGGCATCCAAAAAGCAATTAATCCTACTATATAAACATTGAACAGGCAAGGGTACTATCCTGAAGGGCAGCACCCTTGCCTAATTTTTCCAAACAATGTGCAGCTGTCGCCTAATTTATTCATCATAAATGAATTTGTGCCAGGCCGGGCCTTTTGATTGCAACATCCAAATAATCTTATAAATTATCTAAAGATATTATAATTATGTGTAAATCCTATAAATTTAACAAAGACACTTAATAAATTTATTAGTAGTATTTCTTTGAATAGTGCTACACTCATGACGATGCGACTATTATTATGATCATGATCCTTTTACCGGATCTTGAGCCGAAAGCAGAAAGGGGTGATTTCCGGAAATACTTGATTGAGCTCGAAGCTGCAAAATAAACAGGACCAGCAAGAACCGATTTAGGGTTAAATACAATCAAGAAACCCTTAACCGGTGTCAGAACCCCTGTTTTCTCTCGTCTCTGTACTAAAAAATTCGAAAGGAGAGGAAAAATTGAGCCCTGAACTGATCACCGTATTAATGTTTGCCTGTCTTTTTATCAGCTTATTCATGGGCCTACCTGTGGCTCTCGGCCTGGGCGGTACCGCAGTTTTATTTGCCGCATTGATGAGCCCTCATACTTTACTTGCTGCTCCCAGCGCGTTTTTCTATACTCCCTGGCAGCATGTTCTGGTGACGATTCCCTTATTTCTGTTTATGGGGAATCTGATCAGATATTCAGGTATCGCTGAAGCTGCCTATGATGCGGCATATAAATTAATCGGCCACCTACCTGGTGGATTAGCCATGGGTACAGTAGCAGTCTGCACTCTTTTTGCTGCCGTCACTGGGATCACTCCCCCGGCTACCATTACCATGGGGCAAATTGCTTACCCCTCCATGATGAAGTATAAATATCACAGAGGGATAGCCATCGGTGCCATCGGTGCAGGTGGAGCCTTGGGTGCCCTTATTCCTCCCAGTGTACCCTTTATATTTTACGGTCTTTTAGCTAAAGAATCCATAGGGGCTCTTTTCTTGGGGGGGATCGTACCGGGATTGCTTCTGGCCTTCTTATACATGGCATATATTGGTATCAGGTGCAAAATACAGCCTCATATGGGACCGGCCTTACCTCCAGATGAAAGATTTACTTTGAAAGAAAAAGTCACGTCCCTGCTAGCTATCTGGCCCTTCATTGTTCTCATTATCGTTGTATTAGGGGTCATCTGGCTCGGTGTGGCTACTCCCGCTGAAGCAGCCGCTTTCGGCGCTGCCGGCGCTCTTCTCATTAACCTCATTTATCGCAGGCTTACCTGGGAAATATTTAAAACTTCCATTTCCACCACAGTAAAACTGGTGGGAATGGGATTCTGGATCCTGATCGGCGCCAATCTGTTTGTGAACGTCTTCAGCGCCTTGGGCTGTCAGGACGTTGTTACCTCCACTGTTCTGGGCATGCCCGGCGGTAATATGGGTGTCATTATTATGATGATGATCGTCATCATGATTTTAGGCATGGTGATGGATGACTGGGCTATTATCATGCTGGTCACTCCCCTGTATGTACCCATCCTCCACGAGCTCGGCATCTCCACCCTCTGGTTCGGTATACTATTCATTGTTAATATTCAGATCGCTTACCTGTCACCGCCATTCGGTTTTGTTTTGTTCTGGATTAAGAGCATATTACCCAAGGATGTCACCATGGGGGATGTTTATTTATCGGTCTTCCCGTTCATTATCCTGCAAATCATCGGTTTATCTTTGTTAATCATTTTCCCGGAAATCGGTTTATGGCTACCTAGTACGATGCTTAAATAGACGGATTGCTTGACTTATTGCCCATGCTCAGGACCTCTGTTTATTTCACTATACTTCATACCAAGTCTGTTTATTTCACTATACTTCATACCAAGATGGAATAATACACCAAAGGAGGTGTTTATAAACGATAATTGTTGTACAGTACCTCTGTAAACGAAAGTATTATCAAGGGAAAGGGGTATGAGTAATGAGAAAACATTTGACCTTGTTACTTGCAGTGCTGCTGGTATTCTGCGTTATCGCTGTGGTTGGCTGTGGTGGGGGCTCAAAACCACCGGCAGAAGAACCCAAAGGAAATGGTGCCGAAGCTGAATATGGGCCTCCGGATACGGTAACCAAGTGGGTCTTCCAGCCCTGCTTTGATTCAGGAGACGCGGGCTGGGCCAAAGGTGTAGTGCCCTGGATTGAAGAGGTGGAAAAAGTAACCGAAGGCACGGTTCAAATTGAGTTGCTGGCTGCCGGCTCCATTACCAGTGGAGACGAAGCCTTTGGTGCCTGTTCTGCCGGGATGATCGATGTTTATGCCGGCTGGGCCACTGTCTATGGTGGAGACATGCCTGAAGGGATGTTGGCCTATGGATTGGCCATGGGTGCCGATACTCCGGAAGAAGCCTGGGAAGCCATGTGGGGAGATCCCAAATATCGAATCGGAGAAATTGTGCAAGAAGCCGCCCACGAGCATAATGTCCACTGGATAGGCTGGACCTGCCAAGGGCCCAATTCCGTTTTCTCAAACTTCCCCATCCGTCGCCTGGAGGATTTCGCCGGGCATAAACTTAGAGCCGGCGGCCCGCAAGCCATCTTCCTGCAAGCCATGGGGGGCACACCCGTCTCCCTGCCTGCCAGTGAAATTTACATGTCTATCACTCTAGGCACCATCGAAGGGACCCTCTGGGACTACTGCCGGCTATGCCGTGATATGAAGTATCACGAAGTAATGTCAAATATGCCATGCTGCCCGGCTGGTGCCCCACCCAACACCAGGAGATCTACGTCAATCTGGACAAGTGGAATGCACTGAATGACTGGCAGAGAGATCGGATCAGCGAAGTCTTCGAGCCCAATTACTTCAAAACCAGCCAGACTGCATGCTGATGGCGTTGAGGCCGCCATCCAGGCCTTGCAGGACCAGCGGCGGTGAGGTGATCACTCTGTCTGACGAAGAGGTGGAAAGGATGCGTGTCAAAGCCATAGAAGAAATATGGCCCAAGGTCGCCGCATTCCTCAGAACGCTGTACCCGGGGTGTTGAACTGTGGAAACAATTCCTCCAGGATAAAGGAAAAATATAAGATAGAATAGTATACGATCAGAAGGGGGCGTATTGGGCACGATGGGGGTCTGGACCAAGGTTGAGCGGCTGATTGATTCCCTTAGCCGAATTATTGGGCAGAATAGGTTGGCTTGATCGTGATTTACAGTCTGGTCTTCGGACTGACAGACGTGATCCTGCGCTACTTTCTCAACCGGCCCTCCCTGTGGATCTCTGTCACCGTACAGTATGCCATGGTGTTGCTGGCGTGCGTATCCGGGGCATACGCCCTCAACCACGATGCTTTTGTGAAGCTGGACCTTTTCTATGCTCGTTTTTCGCCGCGGACTCAAGGCAATCTGCGACATATTGACCTTCTCTCTTTACGTTGCTATACTTGTCTGTGCTCATCTGGAAGGGAATGCAAGCAGCCGCCCATTCCATTGCCATACGCCAGAGTGACACCAACGGCCATTCCCATACCTCTTTATCATCTCAAATCCTTCATACCTGTAGGAGCATTCTTTACACTTCTGGTAGCTATTAAGAAACTGGTTCAGGACTTCCAGATCTTAATTAAAGGTAGTGCAAACTAAAAGCTACCTGAGTGTAACAACATGACGGGCACCCCCTTCATTATAAAAACCCCCCAGGTTGTACCTGGGGGGTTTTTCAACTAAAGATCACTAGATGATTCCCTATCCTTCCCAATTGAGCATAGTGGCCAAATAGATCTGGGAAGCTTTCAAAAGCTCATCTAATGATACTCTTTCATTTTCCTTATAAACATTGTCTTGGAGTTTTCCCGGCCCAAAAATAACTCCTTTAATTCCACGTCTTCTGTACACTGTGCATTCAGCCGTTCCAATATAACCGGAATATGTTACCGGAATCCCTACTTGAGAGCAGGATTGGGCCACTGTCCGGACAATTTTATCATCACGGCATATTTCCCAAGGTTCTCTTCTCTCCAGTTCGTTGATCTCCGCCTGAAAATCGGGGATTTCATTTTTCAGACATCGAAATATATTCTCCATCTCCTGCCAGATGCAATCAGGGGTCTGACCCGGTACCAATCGCACATCCACATTGAGAGTACAATGGTCCGGGATGACTCCCCAAGCTTCTCCGCCGTGGATCATGGTGGTTTGCCAAAAAGTTTCTCCCAGGACCGGGTGTTTTTGGAGAGAAAAAGAGTGCTCCTCCATCTTATTCATTAGCTTCAAGGCTCTGTGGATGGCATTGACCCCGGCCCCTTTCACAGAAGCATGAGCCGTCTGCCCAAACACGGTGACTTCCGCCCACATGCGACCTTTACTGCAGATCTGCACTTCCAGATTGGTAGGTTCGCAGCAAATCGCCCTTTCCACATCAGAGATGAAAGAACTCTCTGCCAACTTCTTTGCTCCCATCATTAAGTTTTCTTCATCAACCGTAGCCGCTAAGATGATGTCACCTTTGGGCCTGACTTTGTTGGCAGCAAGAGTGCCCATGGCCACCATCACAGAAGCCAACCCGCCCTTGGCATCGGCGGCCCCTCTGCCATACAGAAATCCGTTGCTGATTTCACCCGAAAAAGGGCCATAGTCCCAGCGTTTAGCCTCATAAGAGCTGACGGGGACCACATCCATATGGCTGGAAAACAAGATAGAGGAGGAGCCTCGCCCTTCTCCCGGTAACCGGGCCACAACATTATACCTTCCGGGAAGCACTTCTTGCGATGAACAGTCTCAATGCCCTTGGCTCTCCATATAACTCCGCACATATTCGGCCCACTTCCGCTCTCATTGCCGGGGGGGTTGATGCTGGGCATTCGCACCAATTGCCGGGCCACCTGCAGTCAGAGTCATCGATATTGATTAGATCAATGATAGCTATTGTCACCACTCTTCAAAAGCGCCATCATGCAAGATCTCCTCGCTGCTTTCTGCAAAACATGACGATCGAACCTGAAAAGATAGAGAAAATTCCTGAGAATAAGTCAGGAAACCCTTTTAAAAAATTATGCGAAGTAAAAACACGTGAAATGACCAAAGCAACACCCTCTAGTGCCCCGGGGAACAGGTATGCAAAACCCGGCGCTATAATGCAGCTCTTGGTCGATTCAGAACATATCAACCAATTCATGTGGGAGCACCCTCCCTTGAGTCCAGATCTACCAGCTAGTAGATTGACAAAGGGAGGGGCTCCCACATGAAAACATACGGAACCCCGCTAGAAGTCAACTTGAGCAATTTTGATGCCTGGTCCCGAGCATTTATTGATTCGTCCGCGAGCTGCCTCATCTTCCCTTACGCCTGCTCTTACCAGTTCCGGTGATCCAAGTGGGCATACTTGGGCAGCAAGCGGGTGGGCAAAGCCAGGGCGTCTTTCCGGAAGGGAGGCGCCAGCATGCTCCCGTCTACCATGAATTCCAGCACCACCGGCACTTCCGAACGTGAAGGCTTCGTCCAAGTGCGTCCTTGATGTTCTCCGGCTTGTCGAATCTGAATGCCTTTGGCGCCCATGACTTCCGCAACCTTGGCCCAGCTGGGGGCTTTGATGTCCGCTCCCACAAAACGGTTGTTGTAGAAGTCGACCTGGTTTTTCTTTTCCGCTCGCCCAGGCCCCGTTGTTGAAGACGCAGGCAATGACGGGCAGGTTCTGCTCGACGGCGGTCATGACTTCGTAGAAGCTCATCCCCCAGGCCCCGTCACCCACAATGGCCAGGACCGGGCTTTCGGGGCTGCCCAGTTTGGCGCCCAAGGCCGCCTGTATAGGCAAAGCCCGTGTTCCCGAAGGTCAGGCAGGCAATGTGTTTTTTGGGCTGGGTGAATCTCAGGTAGCTATTGGCTGTGGAAGAAACGTTACCGATATCGGTGGTAACGATGGTGTCCTTGGGCATGAAGTTGGCTATTTCGTAGAGTGCTCTTCTGGGGTTAATAGGGTTACCATCTTTTAGAGCCAGTTCTTTGATTTCTTGGTCCCAGGCTTGTTGTTTTTCTTTGATTTTAGCCATTTTTTCCTGGTCTACTGGTCTTTGTTCTTTGGCTTTTAGGATGTTTAAGATTTCTTGAGAGGCTATTTTGGCGTCTCCTACGATGCCCACTTCTACCGGGTGTCTTCTGCCGATCTGGGTAGGGTTGATGTCGATCTGGATGATTTTTTGGTTACCGGTAAAGTAGGTGATGTCGTATTGGGGCAGGGTACCAAAGACTGAGAGTCTGGTACCGATAGCAAAGATCACGTCTGCTTCTTTGATGGAGTTCATGGCTCCTTTGGAGCCCATGTAGCCGATGGGTCCCACCCAGTAGGGGCTATCGCTGGGGAAGGCATCGTTATGCAGGTAGGATACGGCTACCGGGGCAGTCAAATACTCCGCCAGTTGGGCAATCACGTGGATGGCACCTGCGTCTACTGCTCCTCTTCCGGAGAGGATGGCCGGGTTTTTGGCTTCGGACAGTATTTTTGCTGCTCTTTCAAGGATTTCTTTATCCGGTGTTTGTTTGGTGGTGGCCCGGTATTTTTCCGGTGGCAGGATCTCGTCTTCCAGTTCGCCGTAGAAGTAGTCCCTGGGGATGTCCAGATAGACGGGCCCTCTTTGGGCGTAGGCGATCCGGAAGGCGGTCCTGACACAGTCTGCCGCCCGGCTGGGGTGCGGTACTCTGAAGGCTGCTTTGGTGACTGGTTTGAAGATGGACACCTGGTCCGCTTCCTGGAAGCCGTCCCAGCCCACGGTGGCGCTGCCGGCCGAGGGGCCTAAAATGACCATGGGGGTGTGGGCATGGTAGGCGGTGGCCACGCTGGTGACCAGGTTGGTGATGCCGGGGCCGTTTTGGCCGGTGCAGACGCCGATTTTGCCGCTCACCCGGCCGTAGGCGTCCATCATGTGGCCGGCGGTGTGTTCATCGCGCACCGGGATGAATTTGATGCCGGCGGCGGGAAACAGGTCCAGCATGTCCATGAAGGCTGAGCCCACGATCCCGGCGCAGTATTCCACTCCTTCTGCTACCAGTTGTTCCACGATGGCTTCGCTGGGGGTCATTTTTACTTTTGCCATTTGTCGGCCTCCTATTAAGTTTTTATTGTCTATGGTCTATGCCAAAGATACCTTGGCTCCAGGGGCAGCTGCTATCGAAAGCTACTGATTCTTTTCCAGTGCCGCCCGCACTGCGCTGGCAATCTGATCGATTTCTTCTTTCGTAACAACCAGGGCAGGGGCAAAACCCACCACATTATTTAAGCCCGGTATACTTCGGTTGGTTTTGCCGATCACCACCCCTTCTTCTTTCGTTCGCTGCCACAATCTTATTCACGTACTCTTCGCTGGCGGGAGCTTTGGTCTTTTTGTCTGCTACCAGCTCTATGCCGGCAAACAATCCTCTACCCCTTACTTCTCCCACGGTGGGGAAGCTTTCCAGTTCCTTGAGGCTTTGCAACATATATGCGCCCATTTCTTTACTTCTGTCGCAGAGTTTTTCTTCTTCAATAATCCGGATATTTTCCAAAGCTGCCGCCGCTCCACCTGCACATCCCCCGTAGGTGCTGATGTCGCGGAAGTAGGCCAGTTTGTCTTTCGGTTCGTTCAAAAACTGTTTGAAGATTTCTTCTTTGGCCATGGTAGCTGAAATGGGTACGTAGGAACTGGCCAACCCTTTGGCCATGGTGATCATATCCGGATCCACGTCATAATGCAGGTGTCCAAACCATTTTCCTGTCCGACCAAATCCGTTGACCACTTCATCCAGAATCAGCAGCACTTCATATTTCCTGCAGATTTCTTGGATGACAGGCAGATATTCATCCACTGGGACGATCATGCCGCCCCCTGCGGTCATGGGTTCCAGGATTACTGCTGCAACTGTGTCCGGATCTTCTTTTTTAATGATATCTTCTAAAGCATGGGCACATTCCAGGTCGCAGCCGGGATAAGACTTACCAAAGTGGCACCGGTAGCAAAGACAGTGGGGCATCTCCACAAAGCCGGGTGCCAGCGGCTCATAGTGAGCTTTCCTTTCCTGTTGGCCTGAAGCGCTCAAGGTGGCCAGGGTTGTGCCGTGGTAATCCCGATGTCGATAGATTATCTTATACTTGGTGTTTTTGTCTCCATACTTCAGTTTAAAATACTGCCTGCTCATTTTAAAGGCTTTTTCATTGGCTTCAGAACCGCTGTTGGAAAAATACACCCTTTGCAGCCTAGGAAGCAATTCAGTCAGTTTATCTGCCAGCTTGATGGTGGGGATATTAGCTAAAGAAAGTGCATAATAGGGCATATTCTTCAACTGTTCATAAACAACTTTTGCTATACTTTCCCTGCCATAACCCACATTGACGCACCATACTCCTCCGGCTACCGCATCCAAATACTCTTTTCCCGTACTGTCTTTCAGGATACAGCCATTCCCTTCAATCATGATGGGAGGCGCCTGCTTCTGAAAAACGCTGTGTTGGGTTAAATGATGCCACAGGTGCTCTAGGTCTTTCTGCTGGAGCTGCTTCAAGTCATTGGTTGCCTTATTCTCCATTCGGGTTAACCTCCTTTATTTTTTTCTTCCCAGCCATGCAGCCCCATCATGGCTTGCCGCGCCACCACAAAATACTGCATAGATGAGGAAGTTAAGTTTACTGTACCATGATTGGAAATAGTAGGCTTAATAAAAGGATTTAGTATTTTTTATGAAATCTTTGGAGCTTAAACCGTTCTTATATTATCTTTGGCATTATTATTAAAATCCTTGGAACTTTCCTCAAAGAAAAAAGCCGTGCCGCTTAAACCGAAGCACCACAGCTTTTCATTTCAGTTTGTACATTATCCGGTTATAACCATAGGAGCGGAAAACAGAGAAAGCGGTGGATTTTTATTTCCATTGAGAAAATTGCCTGCGATACTCAGAGGGACAAATACCCAAATTTTTTTTAAAGACAGCAGTCAAATAACTATTGTTACTCAATCCTACCCGGCTGGCAATTTCATCTACGGAATCATTGGTTGACAACAGCAGTTCCTTTGCCTTGGCAATTCTTACCTCGGTTATGTACTCGGTAATGCCTTGGCCAGTCGTTTTTTTGAAAACAGTGCTGATGTAAGAAGGGTTATAATAGAGAAGCTCTGCAAAGGTATTGCAAGGTTAGTCTTTGATCGTAATTTTCTAGGATGAATTTCTTGATTTTGCGCACAGTATCATTTTCCTGCTCTCCGGTCACCGCATCCTGGGGATGGCCGTGGAGCACCTCTTCTTCTCCATTTCTTTTCTCTTCAATAAAGTCAATCACGCGCTGTATAGATGCTACTAACTCTTGTGGACGGACAGGTTTTAGAAGATAGTCGGCAGCTCTTAGTTTCAGGCTGAATTGGAATAGGAAAAACTGCTATAGGCCGTTATAAATATCACTTCCACCCTTTGGTCCATTTCTTTAATTGTTTTCACAGCATCCAGACCATTCATTCCCGGCATTTTAATATCGATAAGAATAATCTCCGCCCTGGTCGTACTGAACAATTTTATCGCTTCATACCCATCAGCAGCCTCCCCCACGATTTTTACCGGCAATTGGCTGTCACAAATCTGCTTGTACAAGACCTGTCTTTCCAGCTCTTCATCCTCTACGATCAGGAGCTTGTACATGAAATACCTGCCGCCTCCTTTCAACAATCAAGTAATATTGTCAGGCCGTTACTCCCCGAAAACAACCGGCCGTGATGATCTTAATAATGTGAAAGTTGCAGCAAGCTTCCGGACGTTTTTTCGCCGGGCAACAATACTTTGACCTGGGTCTTGCCCTTTTCCTGAACAATCCTCAACCCGAAATCAGCCCCGAAACATAATTGCAACCGGCTGTGAACATTGATCAAGCCCAGGCTATCTTTTTTGACAATCGCGTCCAGACAGTTGGGAAAGTTCTTGACGATTTCCGCTGGCATGCCCAATCCGTTATCCTCCACCACCAGCTCAATTCCGTCGTCTAAGGTCCGGCCGCTGATCAAAACGTAGCCATTGCCCTGTTTGGGTTCAAGACCGTGCATAATGGCATTTTCCACCAAGGGCTGTAAGGTAAAATAAGGCAATTCCACTTCCATCAGCCGGTTATCCATCTCAATTCTATAATTCAACCTTTCACCAAACCTTATTTTCATTAACTGCAAATAATTCTCCACATTGCGCAGTTCTTCTTTCAGCGTAACTAGTTCACCGGACCTGGTTAAATTGTATCTGAGGATTTCTGAGAGGGAGTAAACCACTTCCAAGGCTTCAGTCTTTTTATCTAAGAAAATCAATCCGGACAGAGTATTTAAGGTATTGAAGAGAAAATGCGGTTGGATTTGCGATTGAAGATTTTTCAATTCCGCCAAGCGCAAGCTGTTTTCCAGTTCTGTCTTAGTTTTCGATTCTAAAATATGTACTATCTTTTGTTTCAGTCGCCCTTCCTGTTCTTTTGCCCGAAAAATCAATTCGGTGATATAATTGACCACAAATTGAATCAAGTTGGAGATGGCGGCACACTTTTCATGGCTGATCACTTTAATCTGCAAAAAGGAATCCACCAACATCTCCCGAGTAAAGCCCAAATCACTGGTAGCTTTTAACATTTTTCCCAATGTTTTTTCATTGGGTACTTCCAGGTGGATCTGGCAACAAGTAATTGAACCCAAAAATAAATCTTGCACAATAATCGGCAAGGCCATGACCAAAGCACCCGCATGACAAGGAGCCATGGCCACCTGCCCTTTGTTGGCCGAGTGAAACCCAACGCTGGCTTTAGATTCGATGCAGCGCCTCAATCCTTTTTCCGTGGAACAGATATATTTACAGAAACCGGTATAGTAATTATGCTCCACTAATGGAAATCCTAAATTGTCATTCACATCTATGGTAATATCCATCACATTATTGATACTTTTAATGAATTGGAGCATTTTATCATTTTCTATGAGAAGCAAAAGTTCCGGTTTTTCTGTTGGCAAGAGCATCACCCCAAAAGATATTATCGCCCTTTATGCCGGAGCTGAAAAAAGCCGGTAAAAATAGCAAAAGCAACTTATAAGTAAATAAAATCACAAAATCTAAGCTGCGTCTTTTGCTCAAAATTTTACAGGTCCCATCCAAATTCCTTTAAAAAAATTTGTTATTCTATTGATTACTGATCTAATCTTTTATAAATATCATATAGCATTTTACTATTTATTTCAATAGCAGCAGTTTTTGCTTTCTATTTGAGCCCATTCCTCTTATAGCTATGTCCCATCCGCGAGGCAAAGTAGAACAGTAGAATCCTGGCAATGGCTGCCGCTGGCACCGCCAACAGCATGCCCAGAACACCATAAAGCTTGCCGCCCAACAGAAGGACAAAAATTACCGTTAAAGGATGCAGCCCAACGCTGGAGCCCAAAACTTTTGGTGAGATAATATTGCTCTCCAATTGTTGAACAACCACCATCACCACGAGGACGGAAAGGGCCATCTTTTTGGAATGCAAAATGGCCAGGGCTAGAGCGGGGATGGCCCCAATAATAGGCCCAAAGTACGGGATAATATCGGCCAGTCCGGCAATCATACCCAAGAGAAAGGGAAAATCCAGCCCAATGAGAAAAAAACCTGTAGACGTCAGCAGACCCACGAGCAATGCAACTAGAAGGTGACCTCGGACAAACTTCATCAAAACTTGATCAATTTCCTGCCAAAGGTAGAGAAATTCCCAGCGCCAACGGACTGGGATCATCTCCAGAAAACGCCTGCTGATTTCTTTCTGATCGAGGAGGATATAAAAGGCCAGAACAGGAGAGATGATTATGCTGAATGTATGGGAAAAAATGCCTAGAAGGCCGCTGATGATTTGTCCCATTGTACCGGTCAAGGCCTGCTCCACATTAAAGATAACGTTATCAATTTCCAGACGAAGGCTTTCCGGAATAATAATCCTTTGGTAATCAGCGTAAAAGTCCTGCAAAATTGCATGTACCTGTCTGGTGTAAGTGGGAATGGAATACATCAATACGTCCAGCTGACGCCAGAAAATAGGAATGAAATAAGTACCCATCAAGGCAAAACCTATGATCAGCAGTAAATAGGTCAGCAGAATACTGCTGCTGCGGGAAAGTTTTTTTTCTTGCCAAAATTCTACAGCAGGATTTAGTACATAGGCCAAGAAGAAGGCCAGAAAGAAGGGAATGAGGATACTCCTGATCCAATAGAGAAAAACGCCTGCGATAAATAGGCCAGCGGCTATCAGAAATAGACGTAGGATTTTGGGGGATATTACCAGTTTATTCACCACTTTCCTGCCGGTTTCCGGTAGACCCTGGGAAGAAAAAGTGAGGGGGCAACCCTCACTTTACTTTTTCCAGATTTCTTTCACTCCGTCCTTAACTCCTTCCATGGCTCTTTGCGCTTTGACTGAAATGCGTCTGGTCCGGTTTTGTATATCTGTCATGGCTTCATCCTGGATCTTTTTGCCGGGAGCTGCCAGGAGATTGCTGAGGAAGCCCCCCAGCAATCCTCCGGTGATGACTCCTCGCCAAAATTCTCTGGCCATTTCTTTATACCTCCTCTGCCTTAAACATCATTATCCAAAGAAACCAGCTGTCCATCTTCTGCCACTTGGTAAAAACGATTATAAGTATCAAACTCAACAAAACAATTCCAACAGTAATATTGATCAGAACCGATTTTTCCTACCTGACGTCCTCCGCAAGCCGGGCAAGGCAACATCCTATTCCATCCTCCCATATCCTTTGAAGACAAAGGGTTTTTCATCTAGCATTGCCAGAAAACCGAAGAAAAATACAAAAAAGCTCCCGCCGGGAGCCCTTATAATAAAAAATATTGACTTTAGGACCTGCCTAAAAAAGCAAAATCACCCGATTTTTTAGTTCAATAATTTCCGCTCAATAGTGCCTCCACCCACCACCAAATCATTTTGATAGAAGACAACAGCTTGCCCCGGAGTGACTGCCTTCTGCGGCTTGCTGAACTCCACTCGTACACCATCCGCAGTCGGTTTAATCAGAGCCGGCACTTCGGCAGCCCGATAGCGAATTTTCACGGTACCCAGAAAAGGGCCGGTCAACTCATCAAAGGGCAAAAAATTATTATCGATGGAAATGAGGCCGTCAGCTTTTAGTTGGGAACTATCACCAACAATGACCGCATTTCGGCTGGGATCAATATCAATAACATAGGCCGGATAACCTAGAGCTAATCCCAGGCCCCTTCTTTGTCCAATGGTATAATGGGCGATGCCTTGATGCTGCCCCAAAACGTTACCTTCCCGATCAAGGAAAGGACCAGGATTTCTGGCCAGCTCAGATCTTTCTTGAATGAAACGCCTGTAATCATTGTCGGGGATAAAGCATATTTCCTGGCTTTCCGCCTTGTCAGCTACCGGTAGTCCAAGGTGGCCGGCGATTTGACGGATCTGCGATTTCAAATAATCTCCCAACGGAAGCAGTGTCCGCTGCAGCTCCCCTTGCCGGAATCCATAAAGAAAATAAGATTGGTCCTTGTTCCGATCCTTACCTTTAAGTAAAAGGTACCTTTTTCTTTTTTCGTCGTATTTTATCCTGGCATAATGGCCGGTAGCCACATAGTCTATTTCCAGTTCCCCGGCCTTTTGTAGCAAAGCCTGAAAGCGAAAAATCCGGTTGCATACAACACAGGGATTAGGGGTACGTCCCCTTAAGTACTCCTTGACAAAATAGTCGATTACTTTTTGAGAAAAAAGATGCTTGAAATTTAACACATAATGAGGAATATCCAGCTTGCCGGCAACCCGCCTGGCATCTTCTATGGCTGATAAGGAACAGCAACCCACTTCTCCTTTGGGCAGGGGAGTCATCATCCGGCCAGATTTGCATAGTAACGCCAGTAACCTGGTACCCCTGTTTTTTCAGTAGATAGGCGGCTATAGAACTATCTACCCCTCCACTCATAGCCACCAGCACTTTGGATTGGTATCACCCATTTTACCACCTCAGAGGAATCAGCAGGCTTGTCTTTTAGAACAATAGTTTTCAATGGCTTTTTGCAAAGCATCCGCCGCCAAATTGGAACAGTGCATTTTTTGGGGAGGTAATCCATCCAGGGCTTCTGCCACTTTCTTGTTGGTGATTTCTCTGGCTTCCTGGAGGGTTTTGCCTTTAACCATTTCTGTAATCATGCTACTGGTAGCAATAGCAGCACCACAGCCAAAAGTCTTGAATTTAATATCGGTAATAATGTCTTTTTCCACTTTGATATAGATCCGCATAATATCACCACAAACGGCATTGCCCACTTCCCCTACTCCATCAGCCCCTTCCAGTTCTCCCACATTTCTGGGGCTAGTGAAGTGATCCATCACTTTCTCGCTATACATAGTGATATATCTCCTCTCCTGCAGAATTATTCTGTTTTTCCACCCGGTCAAATAAAGGGGACATGGCCCGGAGCCGTTCCACAATAGGAGGCAGTACTTCTAAAACATAATTAATATCTTCTTCAGTATTATCCCTCCCCAAGGTCATCCGCAGGGAGCCATGGGCAATTTCATGGGGTAGGCCCATGGCCAAAAGGACGTGGGATGGATCCAGTGAGCCAGAAGTACAAGCAGAACCGCTGGAGGCGGCAATCCCTTTCATGTCCAGATTTAAAAGAAGAGATTCCCCTTCAACATAACGAATACTCACATTAACGTTTCCCGGTACTCTCTTTATTGGATGCCCGTTTAACTGCACATGAGGAATGAGATCCATGATTCCGTTAATCAACTTATCTCGTAAATATACCAGCTTTTCTTCCTGATCTAGTTCCAGATGTGCCAGTTCCGCCGCCTTGCCAAAAGCCACAATGCCTGGCAGATTTTCCGTACCCGGGCGTCTTTTTCTTTCCTGGCCTCCCCCATGCTGGCCAGGTTCAATTTTCGTTCCTTTGCGAATATATAAACACCCAACACCTTTGGGACCGTAGATTTTATGGGCTGAAGCCGAAAGTAAATCCACATTGAGGGAGTTTACATCAACGGGGATTTTGCCCACGCTCTGTACCGCATCACTGTGGAAAATTACTCCTCTAACCCTGGCCAGTTTCCCGATTTCCTCAATGGGTTGAATGGTGCCCACCTCATTGTTCACATGCATCACGCTGATGAGGATTGTCTCGGGCCGTAAGAGATTCTCTACATCGTCAACATGAACCAAACCTTCCCTGTCAACTGGTAAGTAAGAGACTTCAAAACCTTGTTTTTCCAGGTACTTGCCGCTATCCAGGGCAGCATGGTGCTCAATACTGGAAATGATCACATGGTTGCCCTTTTTTCTATTGGCCAGGGCAGCACCGATTATGGCCAGATTGTCTGCTTCAGTACCACCACTGGTGAAAACGATTTCCTCAGGCCTTGCCCCAATCAGACGGGCAACCTGCTCCCTGGCTTCTTCGAGAGCTTTCTTCCCTATTCGTCCAAAACCATGAATACTGGATGGGTTTCCAAAATACTGAGTTAAATACTTGGCCATAACTTCTGCGACTTCCGGTCGCACGGGAGTTGTGGCGCTGTGATCAAGATATACCGTTCTCACCTTTTTCACCTCTTTTAAGAAAATATGAAGACAAATTTTAGATATAGTACATATAAGAATTATTTTCGCTGGAAATTCTTCTCAGCTTCATTACACATGTCTTTCAGTGTAATAGAATCAACCACCTCGGTGATACTGTCCCTCACTCTGGCCCAGATTTCACGGGTAATACAGGTTTTAGCTCGCCGGCAATCTTCAGGTTCCACTTCATTAACGCATTCTACGGGAGCAATGGGCCCATCCAAAACCCGGATCACATCCCCTACTGTGATTTCCTGGGCTGGCTTTCCCAGGAGATACCCACCCTGAGCCCCCCTAATACTTTTGACCAGGCCCGCTTTCCGAAGACTGGAAAAAAGCTGCTCCAGGTAGTGGTCGGAAATATCCTGCCTTTCAGCAATGCTTCTCAAGGAGACGGGGCCCTCTCCTTGTCTTAAAGCCAGATCGAAAATAGCACGCAAACCATACTCACCCCTGGTTGTTAACTTCACTAGCCACGCCACCCCTCCCTTGGTCATCAATTCCTACTGGTTTACTCGGTTTTGTCCTATCATAGCAATAAAAAATTTGTTTGTCAATACTAAACCGACCGATTTACTACGAATTAATTTATTCTTTTTTCGGCTTGGCCGAAAGCCTTTCCCTCAATACATTCTCAAAGCCATTTTCTCCCGGTTGATAATACTTGACTCCGGCCAAGTTGTCCGGTAAGTACTTTTGAAAGACGTAATTCCCAGGGAAATCGTGGGGATACAGGTAGTCCCTTACCATGTCCCATCTGCCTGGCCCCTGGATAACTGGCATCTCGCAAGTGAATGGGAACCGGTGTCAGGGTTTTATTCCTCACGTCCCCCTGGGCCTGGTCCATAGCTTTGGTTACCGAATTGCTTTTCGGGGCACAGGCCAGGTAAATTACTGCTTCTGCCAGGGGCAGACGGGCCTCGGGTAGGCCAACAAATTCCAAAGCCTGGGCGGCCCCATTGGCAATCAGCAGTGCCTGAGGATCTGCCAAGCCAATGTCCTCGGCAGCCAAAATAATCATGCGCCTGGCGATAAAGCGAGGATCTTCACCTGCTAGCCAGCATTCTGCTAAACCAGTGCAAGGCCCCATCCGGATCGGAACCTCGCAGGCTTTTGATGAAGGCGGAAATAACATCGTAATGCTGGTCACCGGTTTTATCGTATAAGACGGCTCTTTGTTGGATGGATTCCTCGGCAATTTCCAGGGTAATGCTCCTTTTTCCTTCAGCATCGGGAGAAGTAGTCAGGGCAGCCAGTTCCAGAGCATTTAAAGCCCGGCGAGCATCACCCTGAGCCACATCTATAATATGCTCCAAAGCATCGGAACTTATCGAAACTTGAAGATTTCCCAATCCCCTTTTCTCGTCTTTGAGGGCCCTCTGCGCAATCTCCAGAATATCGTCTCTTTTTAGGGGATATAAAGGAAAAATCAAAGACCGGGAGAGCAAGGCTCCATTGACTTCAAAATAGGGATTTTCAGTAGTGGCACCAATCAGAGTAATTATGCCCTGTTCTACGGCCGGCAGCAGTGCATCTTGCTGGGCTTTATTGAAACGGTGAATCTCATCAATAAAGAGAGATAGTTCGTCTTCTGCCACATGCCCAACCTCTCTCCCGCTTCTTCAATAATCTTGCGAATATCGCTGATGCTTGCGGAAACAGCATTCAGTTGGATAAATTCCGCCGCAGTGGTTGAAGCAATAACCTTGGCTAAAGCCGTTTTTCCCGTACCGGGAGGTCCGTAAAAAATTGCTGAGGACAGCTGATCGGCCTGAATGGCACGTCTAAGCAATTTGCCTTCGCCCACAATATGCTCTTGTCCCACATATTCATCCAGAGAACGGGGCTGCATTCTTAGGGCCAAGGGGAGCATTTTTCCCCAGGTATCGTTCTCTACCATAGTCAAACAAATTCACTTTTTCAGCCCTCCCTTAAAAAAATCACTTTAAGAATGCTAAAGCGGTTAGTTATAACTAACCGCCGGAAAATCCTCGCACACCGCTTCAATTGCCATTTACTGTTCGACTAACTAAAGCACTTGAGAAACGAATTTCTTCAAGGCTTCTTTTGGTTGGTAACCAATCAGCTGGCCTGTCAGTTGCCCCTGGTTAAATAGAATCAGGGTGGGAATGCTCATAATATCAAATTGGGCTGCGATTTCCCCATAGGAATCAACATCCAGCTTAGCTACCTTGATTTTTCCCCGGTACTCTTCCGCCAATTGTTCCACTAAAGGAGCAATCATGCGGCAAGGTCCGCACCAACCGGCCCAAAAATCCACCAGTACCGGAATATCGGAATCTAATACTTCCATTTGAAAATTTTCGTCAGTCAAATGAATAATGTTATTTGATCCAGACATCTGCATCACCCTATTTTTAAAATATTTTCAACATCAGCCAGGCAACCGAACGCAAGTTCACCATACTCAGCCGCCAAATCCTTCCTGCTTGTACAACCTAGGGGTATTATAATATACTGTTTTGCCAAATGCAATTATCAAGAGGAACCGGCCAGCAGATCGCGTTTCTTTTACACCTGATTTAGAGATGCGAATTCTAAACCCCTTGCGGCATAAGGCCTTAAGGGGGAATTTTTTATGAATTTTTGTCATTTTTCCATGGCATTATTTGGCATAATGTGGTATAATTAAATAAATATCGACACTCAGAGACGGAGGTTCTTAATGTGTACCTAAAAAAATCTTATCGAAAAGACACGGGGAGGACTTATCTTTCTATCGCTCAGAAATACAGGGATCCAGAGACAGGTATTTCCACTGACCGTACTGTTAAATCCCTTGGTTACCTTGACGAACTGGAGAAAATATACGATGACCCTATCGCCCACTTCAAAGAGCTTGCCCGGAAAATGACTGAAGAGGAAAATGCCCAAAAGAAGTTGACTTTGTCCATCAATATGGAGGAAAAACTTGCTCCTAATACTGATAACAGAAAGAATTTTGGCTATGCGGCAATTTTAAAGATTTATCATGAATTGGGTTTGGATGTGTTTTTCAAGAATAAGTCCAGGCATGAGAATTTTAAGTTCAATACGAATTCCATCATGATGCTTTTGGTTATCTCCAGGCTCCTTTCTCCCGGCTCCAAGAAAAAGGCTTTTGAGGAAAAAGGGCGGTATTTTGAGCGTTTTCATTTTTCTTTGGCGGATGTTTACCGGTCCCTCTCTCATTTTTCGAAGATTGCCAAGGAATTTCAAAGGTATTTGAATGCTCAGATCAGTGAGAAGTATGGGCGTAATACTAAGACCATCTATTATGATGTGACCAATTTCTATTTTGAGATTGATGAGGGGGATGAGTTCCGTAAGTTCGGGTTGTCAAAGGAAAACCGTCGGAATCCTATTGTGCAGATGGGATTGGCTATGGATGCTGATGGGATACCTCTTCATTATGATTTGTTTCCTGGTAATACGGTTGATAAGGAGACCTTTCGGCCGGTTATCGGGGAAGTAAGAAGAAATTATGATACGGGCAGGATTATTGTTGTTGCTGATATGGGGATTATTACGGGGGATAATATTTTTTATCTTCAGGGTAAGGAGAAGGGAAGGAATTTTAACGGTTATGTGTTCAGTTTTTCGGTCAGGGGCGGCACTCAAGAGTTTAAGGAGTATGTCCTTTCTGATGAGGGTTACGTAGATCAAAATGGCAAGCCTGCCGATGAAAATGCTGATTTCAAGATGAAAAGCAGGGTCATTGCCAGGTAAATCAATGTAACGTTGCCTAGTGGAAAAAAGACAAGGAAAACGGTGTATGAAAAGCAGGTGGCTTTCTGGGGAAGAAAATATGCTTTAAAGGCTCAGGCTGAACGGGAAGAGCTTTTAAAAAAGGCTTTTGATTTGGCGGCTAATCCTCAGAGCTACAATAAGGCTACTTCTTATGGGGCGGCCAGGTATGTGAAGAATCTTAAGTTTGATGAGAAGACGGGAGAGGTTCTTGCGGTTAAGGAGCGTCCGGTTGTGGACTGGGAAAGGGTTAGGGAAGAGGCCAAGTATGATGGCTACTATGCGATTGTCACCAGTGAATTGGATATGTCTGATGTTGAAATAATTGATACTTACCGGGGTTTGTGGAAGATTGAGGAGACTTTCCGGATTACTAAGGGGGTTTTGGAGACCCGCCCGGTGTATGTATCTCTTCAGGATCATATTAATGCTCATTTTTTGATTTGCTTCATCGCGCTTACGATTATGAGGATTATGCAAAGAAAAACGGGCAATGTTTATTCTGCGGAACAGATTATTGAGTGTCTTCATAGGATTTCTTGCTCAAAGGAGCATGAAAATGTTTATTTGTTCGATTACAGAACTGAGGTTTCCGATGCTATTGGGAAGGCCTTGGGGATTGATTTTACCAACAAGAGGCTTCGTCTTGGGGACATTAAAAAAATTTTGGGTCAGGTCAAAAAATGAGCTTTTCCCCTACATCTTTGTGATAAATTCGAAAAGCCGCTAGCTCTTGTGTGGCAAGAGTTTGCGGCTCTTTTTTTGGTGGTTTGCTGTAAAAGTCGGGATTATATACTGTTTTGCCAAATGCAATTATCAAGAGGAACCGGCCAGCAGATCGTTAATGACGGCGCCGGCGGCAATCATACCAATCACAGGAGGAACAAAGGAAATGCTCCCCAAGATCTTCCCAGCCCCGGCGTTCTTCTCTGCTTCTATCTCTTCGCACACCTTTAAAGGAGGCTTGGGGGAATAGACCACCTTCACTCCTTTTTTTATACCTTTTTTCCGCAGTTGTTTCCGCACAATTTTAGCCAAGGGGCAGCCTGAGGTTTCCGAAATATCCGCTATCGTGAAGCCGGTGGGATCTGTTCTGTTTCCCGCTCCCATACAGGAGACAAGAGCACGCCCCTGCAGAAAACACCGTTCAATAAGATCCACTTTACTAGGCACAGTGTCCATGGCATCGACTATGTAATCATAGGGAGCCGCCAGGAATTGTTCTCCTTGGTCGGGCGAATAGTATGCACGAACCGCCTCTATTTCCAAATTGGGATTAATATCCAAAAGCCTCTGCTTTATCACGTCCACCTTGGCTTTTCCCAAAGTGCTCATCAGAGCCGGAAGCTGCCGGTTCAAATTGGACAAACAAATAACATCGTAATCGACTAGGGTCAGCTTACCAATTCCAGCTCGGGCCAAGGCCTCAACGGCAAAGGAACCTACTCCGCCAATACCAAAAACGGCAACCCAAGAGCTTCCAAGTCTGTCCACTCCCGCCTCCCCGATCAGCAGCCGGGTGCGAGAAAATTGATCATCCATTATCATTTCTCCCGCATAAAAATAACTAAACCCCACAAATGCCGTGTTCGCCGTGGTTTTGAACCTGCTCTCCGCAGGTGGGTGCCCTCCTGACTGCTTAATGCGTCCTTCTACTAGAAAGGCATGCACTCCACAGCCAGAGACCAGGCTCCCTATGTGTTGGTGTTGGCTCAAAACTATCGGCTACCACGCGCATCGCAGGGCGGATTCGTTTCATTTTTCGTCCTTATCGTAGCATAATTTCCTAGGTTTTGCAAGGGTAATCACTGCCAGAAACCAGTGCTGATTTATGCAGGGAGTGTACTCTATTCTTTGTCTGGCCGGTAGCGGAATATACCTGTCCTTTTTCTGGACAGTCTGCTTTAATGTGCAGTTCTTTCAGCTGCTTATCCGAAACCGGAGACGGGGCGCCGGTCATTAAGTCGGCTGCACTCTGGGTTTTGGGAAAAGCAATAACGTCCCTGATGGTGATCTTTCCCCGCCATAGAGCATGACCAGAGCGGTCGAGACCAAAGGCAATACCTCCATGGGGAGGTGTCCCATATTCGAATGCCTCCAGCAGAAAACCAAACTTTTCCTGGGCTTCCTCCGGACCGAGACCCAAAAGAGAGAATAGTTTTTCCTGGATCTCCCTCCGGTGGATCCGGATGCTGCCCCCGCCTATTTCCACACCATTCAAGACTCAAGTCATAAGCTTTAGCCCGGGCCCGGGCAGGGTCCTTCTCCAGCAACTCCAGATCCTCTTCTACCGGTGAGGTAAAAGGATGGTGAATGGCCACGTAACGCTTTTCCTCCTGGTCGTATTCCAACAGGGGAAAATCAACGACCCAGCAAAAGCTGAACTGATCAGGGTCTATTAACTGAAGCCTTTTACCGAATTCCTCTCTGAGAGAGCCAAGACTTGCGGCTCAGCCACTTCCGGCCGGTCCGCCACAAAAAGAAGCAAATCACCGGCTTCCGGCCTCCAAGCGCGTCACAAAGAGCCTCGAGTTCCCCGGCGGAAAAGAATTTCAGAATGGGGGATTTGGGTCCCTCACCGCCCAGACTGATCCAGGCCAGACCTTTGGCGCCGTAAACCGCTGCCATTTTGGTTAAGTCGTCAATCTCTTTTCTGGAATAGTGGGAACAGCCGGGAACCCTCAATCCTTTCACCCGACCGCCCCGGGCACACACGGAAGCAAAAACCTTGAATTGACAGGTCGGCGACCAGGTCGGTGATGTCTTTTAACTCCAACCCAAAACGCAAGTCCGGCTTGTCCGAACCAAACCTGTCCAAGGCTTCCTGATAGGTCAAACGGGGAAAAGGGGTCTCCAGTTCCACTCCCAAAGTAGCATGGAAAATGTAGGCCACCATTTCTTCCACCAAGGTCAACACGTCTTCCCTCTCCACAAAGGACATCTCCATATCTAACTGGAGTGAATTCCGGTTGCCGGTCGGCTCGTAAATCTTCATCACGAAAACATCTGACAATCTGAAAATATTTGTCCAGGCCTGCCACCATCAGAATCTGTTTGAAAATTTGCGGTGACTGGGGCAGGGCAAAAAACTTGCCGGGATGCACCCGGCTGGGAACAAGGTAATCCCTGGCCCCTTCCGGAGTGCTTTTAGTTAACATGGGAGTCTCTATTTCTAGAAAGCCTTTTTCATCCAGATAATCACGGATGGCCTTACAGGTCTTATGTCGTATGGCAAGAGTCTTTTGCATGTCAGGGCGCCGTAAGTCCAGGTACCGGTATTGCAGACGGATGGTTTCATCTACTTCAATATTTTCCGCAATATAAAAGGGCGTGGTTTTGGCGGTATTCAAAACCCGTAATTCCGTCACTTCCACTTCAATTTCTCCTGTTGGTAAGGAGGGATTGAAGGTACCTTCCGGTCGTATCCTGACGATTCCAGCAATGGCAATGACATATTCATTCCGGACCGTCTCAGCTTTTTCAAATGCCTGCCGGGCAGAATCAGGGCTTAGAACGATCTGGACCAATCCGGACCTGTCCCTTAAATCCATAAAAATCAATCCACCATGATCTCTTCTTTTGTTCACCCATCCCATCAAGACAACTTCTTCATTGATGTGTTCCCTCTCAAATTGCCGCAAAAATGGGTTCTTTTTAAGCCCTCCATGGTCTCAACCATTGTTTTTCAAGACCTCCCTTGTATATCTGAGAATATTGGACACCACTTCTTCCAGAGGAAACCTGGCCTGTTCTCCTGTAGTCAGGTCTTTGAAATTGATTTCCTGTTGTTTCCACTCATCTTCTCCCAGAAAGATGACAAAGCGAAAGCCGCTTTTATCGGCAAATTTAAGCTGGGATTTGAGGCTCCGGTCCAGATAGTCCATCTCCGCCAGTCAGCCCTTCTTTGCGCAGTTGATGGAGCAGTTGAAAAGCAAGACGGCGAACATCCCTCCCGGTGGTGGCCAGGAAAATGCCATTGGACCTGGTCGCAGTGACGGTAGCGAGTCCAGCTTTTTCAGCAACAAAAGGATCCGCTCCAGACCAAGCCCGAATCCGATGCCGGGTACCGGAGGCCCACCAATTTCCTCCACCAAGCCCATCATATCTGCCCTCCGCCGCCGACGGCGCTTTGCGCACCGATGCCCGGGGCAATAACCTCAAAGGCTGTGTTGGTATAGTAATCCAGGCCGCGGACCAGAAGCGGGTCCACTCGGTAAGGAGATTTCACCCATATCCAAATATCCCTGCACCTGCTCAAAGTGCGATTGGCAGCTATCGGCAAAGAGCATCGGTAATGGTAGGCGCCTCCCTGAGCATAGCTCCTGGCAGGCTGTCACTTTTGCAGTCAAATATGCGCAGTGGGTTCCGGTCAAATCTTCCCGTGGCAGGTGGGACAGAAGCCGCCCAAGTCGCGGACGCAAATATTCCTGGAGAAGCTTTTTGTGGACCAGGCCGACACTCGGGGCATCCCACGCTGTTCAGCACCAACTGTAGGTTTTGCAGTCCCAGCCTTTGATAAAAATCCATGGCCAAGATAATGACCTCTGCGTCCACCGCAGGGTCAGCGGAGCCGAACACTTCCACCCCAAATTGAGTGAAACTGCCTCAATCTGCCGGCTCTGGGGCCTGCCGTAGCGAAACATGGGACCCAGATAATAGAGTTTGGTTGGCTGGGCCTGGGCATACAGTTTGTTTTCCAAGAAGGCCCGGACCGTAGGCGCAGTGCCTTCCGGTCTCAAAGTGATGCTCCTTTCCCCCCGGTCCAGAAAGGTATACATTTCCTTCTCCACAATATCCGTGGTCTCCCCCACACCCCTCAGGAACAGTTCCGTATGTTCAAAAATGGGAGTGCGGATTTCCCGGTAGCCGTATTGGGAGCATATTTCGTGAATTGTTTTCTCCAGTGATCCTCCATTGCTCCGTCTCACCGGGAAGGATGTCGCTGGTGCCCCGTGGGTCGTGTTGATCAGCATCGTCACCCTTCCTCCTTTACCTTCACAAGATAAAAAAACAAAAGCCCCCGTCCCCGCCAGCTTTCTAGGGACGGGAGCCTATCCCGCGGTACCACCCTACTTGAACAGGTCAACACAGTTCCACTTTCTTCCTAACGGCTTTGCACCGGGCATGCCTACCGGGACAACAATCCTTTCGGGTGCCAGCTCCCAGGTGTTTTTCCCGAGCAGCCTTTGAAAGGGACTTACAGCCACGGTCCCTTCTTTCTGGCAAAGATTCTGCTCGGTACTCCCCTGATCATGGCTATTCCAGATCTTTAATTCCTCAAATTATTTTAATCAATTACCGGCAGGAAGTCAATTTGCATCGATCTTTTGCTCAGGTGAAAAAGGGGTTGGAAGCTTTTTCTTCAGCCAAGGTGGTTTCCGGTCCATGGCCTGGATAAATGATCCGGTCCCCAGGTCAGGGTAAATATCTTCTCTGTGTCCACGGATTCAATCAAAGAACGATAAGAGCCTCCCGGCAAATCCGTTCGCCCGATGGAGCCGGCAAAAAGCGTATCTCCAGTAAAAAGGTATTCACCTTCATCCAGGCAGATACATCCGGGGGTATGCCCGGGAGTATGTATAACCTGTAATGTGATTTCCTCACCAATTTTAATTTGATCGCCGTCTTGCAGCAGTTGATCGGCAGAAGTCCCCTGTACTGAAGAAGCTGAATAGGAAAGCAAACTTTTTCGCGGATCGGTCAAAAAGCCCGCGTCTCCTTCATGGATCAGGATCTTGGCTCCGGTGGCTTCTTTCAGCTCCCCATTAGCTGCTATGTGATCACCATGTCCATGGGTGTTGATAATATACTTGAGCTGAAGCTGAAGAGAGGCAATTTCTTGCAGAATTTTTTCCCCGTCTCCGCCGGGATCAATCACCGCAGCTTCTCTTGTTTCCTCGCATCCGAGCACATAACAGTTAGTTGCCAAAACCCCCACTTGCAATCTTTTAATCAGCATTTTTTCACCAACCTTTTTTATTGTTTACTATCCAACAGTATGGTCACCGGTCCCTCATTATAAATTTCCACCAGCATTTCTTCCTGAAACCGACCACTGGATACTCGCACCCCTTTTTGGCGGACGGCATTGATAAACTCCTCATACATTTTCCTGGCTAGAGGGGGAGGAGCGGCCTTAATAAAGCTGGGCCTCCTTCCTTTCCGGCAATACCCATAAAGAGTAAACTGGGAGACCACTAATAGCTCTCCCCCCACATCCAGCAAGGATCGGTTCATTTTTCCTTTATCATCGGGGAAAATGCGCAGAGTTCAGTGTTTTTTCCACCAGGTAATCCAGATCTTCTTTGGTATCATCATGAGTGACCCCCAACAGAACCACCAAGCCCTTCTCAATCTGGCCCACAGTTCGTCCCATTACTTGTACCTTGGCTTCTTTTACTCTTTGCAGTAGAAGCTCGCATCTCCATCCCTTTCTTTAAGTCGGTGTTACTCGTCTTACTTCCATTACATCTTTAACTTTCCTGATCTTATTCATGATATACTCCAAATGTTCCAGGCCGCGAATTTCCACTTTTAAATCCACAGCAGCCAAACCGTTCTTAGTGGCCCTGGCATTGACAGCATTGATAATGGTTTTGGTATCAGTAATGGCCGTCATGATATCCATAGCCAGCCGGGGCCTATCAATGGCCACTGCCTCGATCCTGGCCTGGTAAATCCCCTCTCCTTCTGCATTCCAAGACACTTTAATAATTCTTTCCCGGTTTTCTCCGTGGGGATGAAGCACATTGGGACAATCGGACCGATGAACGGATATGCCTCTGCCCCTGGTAATGTATCCCACAATCTCATCCCCCGGCAGTGGATTACAGCAGCGGGAAAGCCGAACCACCACGTTCTCCACTCCTTCCACAATAACGCCGTGAGAAGGTTTATGGGAATCCTGCCAGGGTGAGACCAGGGGCGCCGGAGCCGCTTTTTCGCTCACTGCGTTTAACAATTTCCCTCAGTTTGGCAACAACTTGCAGGGGAGTGACCACACCATCGGCCAATGCAATATATAGTTCATCAACGCCGGCTAGATTAAATTTTTTGAGCCACCTCCTGCAGGTTAGGCAGACGTAAATCTTCATCCCCAAAGCCGTTTTTCCTAGCTTCCTTGTCCAATGCTTCTTTTCCCTTGGCGATGTTCTCTTCCCGTATTTCCTTTTTAAACCACTGGCGGATGCGGTTTTTTGCCTGGGAAGTCTTGACAATGTTTAGCCAATCCCGACTGGGACCGCTGGATTTAGATGTAAGAATTTCTACGATGTCACCGGTTTTTAGTTTATAATCCAGAGGCACTATCCGGCCATTAACCTTGGCCCCGCACACATCGATGTCCCACATCAGTATGAACCCGATAGGCAAAATCTATGGGGACGGAACCGGCTGACAGCTCCACCACATCTCCTTTAGGAGTAAAAACATAGACCCGGTCAGAAAACAAGTCAATTTTTAAAGAATCCATGAATTCCCTGGCATCCCTTAGCTCTCGCTGCCATTCCAGAAGCTGCCTCAACCAGGAAAGCTTGTCTTCAAACTCTCTATCATTTCCCGCTTTGCCTTCTTTATAGCGCCAATGGGCCGCAATACCATATTCTGCCGTTCTATGCATTTCCCAGGTCCTGATTTGAATTTCAAAGGGCTCCCCTTTTGGTCCGATGACTGTAGTGTGAAGGGATTGGTACATATTGGGCTTAGGCATGGCAATGTAGTCTTTAAATCGTCCGGGAATAGGCTTCCAGAGGGAATGGATTATACCCAAAGATCCATAGCAATCCTTCACTGTATTCACAATTACTCGCACTGCAATTAAATCATAGATCTCACTCAGGCTTTTTCCTTGTTTGGTCATTTTATTATAAATGCTATAAAAATGCTTGGGACGGCCCTGAATATCAGCCTCAATATTCATTTCCGCCAATTGCTGGCGAAGAATCTCAATCACTTCATTGATATAGGCCTCCCTCTCCTGTCTTTTCATGGAAATGCTCTGCACAATTTGATAATACTGCTCAGCTTCTAAATAGCGTAAGGCTAGATCCTCCAACTCCCATTTCAACTTGAAAATCCCCAGACGATGGGCCAGAGGGGCAAAGATTTCCAAAGTCTCTTCCGCAATTTCCCGCTGTTTTTCCGGGAGCTGATGTTTAAGAGTGCGCATATTGTGGAGCCGGTCAGCCAATTTAATCAAAATGACCCGGATGTCTTTGGCCATAGCTAAAAACATCTTCCGCAAATTATCTACCTGTTGCTCTTCTTTCGACTTGAACTCGATCCGGCTGAGCTTGGTGACGCCGTCAACTAAAAGAGCAACTTCATCGCCAAAATGCTCCCTGATTTCCTCCAGATCCGTATCTGTATCTTCCACCACGTCATGGAGAAGACCGGCCACAATGGTGGTAAGATCAAGCTGCAAGCCGGCCAAAACCCGGGCCACACCCAGAGGATGAGTAATGTAATCCTCTCCTGACCGACGCTTTTGGCCGCTATGCGCCCGTGAGGCGAATTGATAGGCATTCCTGACTAATTCCGCATCCACACTGGGATGGTATGACTGTATTTCCTGAATAAGTTGTTCTACAGGATCCACACGATCACCTCCGGGGCAGTGGAGAAGAGGAAAGTTTTTAGGCTAAAGGCAACTCAATCAGCTTGGACTCCTCCCAACAAAAAGTCGGTTATCCGGTCATCTTCTTGGTTTAACAGAGATTTTAAGAAGTAAAAAGAACTCTTTTCCTTCTCTCCCTGCCTAAACTCCCCTGAACTTTCCAATTCTTCCCACTCCGTCTCTTTCCATATCCTGAAAGCATGTTTCAAAGCCGGCCGGGAATACCGGGGAAAGCTGATCCTTAACGCCTGGATTAATTTTTGCCGGTCCGGTTTTTTCCCTTCTATGCAGCTCATTTCTTTGACTTTATTCAGCACGGGGATAATGGTACTTTTTCCCGGGAAAATCGTCTTTAGAATGTTTTCGTTGTTTTTAAGATCTTGCTGATTCCAGAGCAGGTGTACGGATAGAGGACTTAAGCCTGGCCTGCTTTTCAAATAAAACTCTTCCAGGCTGAAGGGCACATCAAAAATTAGTCGCTGCGTCTTCCCCGTTTCCGACGAAATCCTCAAGTCCAACAGCTCATTGGTAACGATGATTTCCGCCAGCTGATGGTGAACTGCATTTAAAACCTGTTGTCTCTGGCTGGCACAAAGTCCTGAATGGGAATACCAAATTTTTCGCCCACGCCCCGGCATCATTTTTTTTAGGCGGTGATATAAGTCCAGCACTCTTTGTTTCTGATTGACATAAACGACTAAGAGCTGATTGCTTTTTCCCGCCAACTCCTCCAGGTGATCCAGCTTGTTTCGGAAATCCAAGAAGAATTTTTGAAAGTCAAAGTTGACCGGGGATTTGATTCTTTGAAAAGACAGACTAATAGCTGTCTCCATCAGTTCAGGTACAACGGATTCCGGTGTATCCAAGCCTGGAAATTTCAGCCATACTAGCCGGCAATCCGGATCTGCATTAAAAGCTTGGTCAGAATTAATAGAAAAAATGATTTCCGAAGGGGCAAGAAAAACATCGATGTCTGCGATCGGTATTTTCTCTCCAGGAAATAATCTTTCTCTTTCCCGGTCCAACCTGGTACAACTGAGACCATATTCCTGTAAACAGTCCACCAGAAAACGATAGTACAAGGCCATAATTCTCTTGGTGGGAAAGACCACCAGAGACTTGTGCCCCCTCTGCCGGTTGAATCGGATGATTTCCAGCAGCAGGTCAAACTGTTGAAAGCCATTTAAGCAAAAGTAATCTTGACGTCCTGCTTTCACTGTGGAGAAAGAAAAATAACCACCGGACTTGACAGAATTGGGCGTCTCCTCTTCTGGGAAACGGAAATCTTTGATTTTTAACTGCATTTTCTCCTGTCCATTCCAAACGTTTCTTTCTATGCTGAAAACCAAATCCGTGTTTTGTTCCAATGCGGCTGCGGTTTCCGTCAAATGGCCAAAATTAAAAGCAATGGCTTCTAATTGGGAAGTCTCCGCCAAGACCTTCAATTTGAGATGTTTGCCCTCCCTGCCCACTACCCGGCAGTCCAGGAGACCGGTTTGACGGCAAAGCAGCACAGGCTCCGGATTACTGTAGCCAAAAGGCTGGAGGGCCTCCAGTTCCCTCATCAGGTTCTCATCCAGTTGTCCCGGTAGTACCTCCGCATCCACCATTAAAGTGGGCTGAGATACCTCTTGCACCAGTCTGGGCCGGGCATATGCGTTGATCTTTTCTTTAAACTTTCCTAGTTGGGAAGTTTCCAGAGTAAGGCCGACGGCTTGTTCATGTCCACCGGCTTTAATCAGCATTTCCCGGCAGCTTTCTAAAGCGCGGTACAAATTAAAGCCCGGAATACTCCTGCCGGAACCTCTGGCCTGCTCTCCCTCGACAGCCAGCAGTATCACCGGTTTTCCGTAGATATCCACCATTTTCGAAGCAACTGTTCCCAGAATACCCGCATGCCAAAGAGGAGAGGAAAGGACGACTATATTTTCCCCTTCCGGATCATATTCTTTTTCCAGAAGAGAGACGGCATCTTTGAGAAATTGCTGTTCTAACAACTGGCGAGTTTCATTATGAACATTTAAAAGATGAGCCAGCTCTCTTCCTTCCTGTTCCGAATCCGTCAAAAGCAGCTCCAATGCGGGAAGGGCACTATCCATCCGGCCGGCGGCATTTAAGCGGGGAGCCAAGATAAAGGCTACTTGATTGGGTGTCAAAAGCTTACCTTCCAACCCGGTAGCCTGCAACAAGGCTCTTAGACCTGCCCTCCTGGTCTGGAATAAAAGTTTCAATCCGTGCGTAGCCAGAATCCGGTTTTCACCGGTCAAAGGCACCACATCTGCAATAGTCCCCAAAGCCACCAAATCAAGGTAGCTTCCCCCCAGGATCCCTCCTACCGGCAGCAGGCCAGACTCCTCTTCCACGGCCTGGGCCAATTTAAAGGCCACCCCTACCCCGGCCAAATCACCCAGATTCCGGCCATCAGCCATAAATTTGGGATTGACCAGGATAGCTTCTTCCGGTAGGTCGAGACCCGGTTCATGGTGGTCAGTAATAATAAAATCCAATCCCATCTTTTTTCCCCAGGCCACCTCTTCCACGGCAGAAATGCCGCAGTCCACAGTAACAATCAAAGAAACCCCTTGAGTGCTTGCCTGCTCCAGAGCGAATCGATGGAGGCCGTAGCCTTCCGATCGGTCCGGTATGTAATAGGAGACCTCAGCATTCAACCGACGCAAAAGAGAAACCATGAGGGCCGTGGATGTCAAGCCATCCACATCATAATCTCCATAAACCATGATCTTTTCCCCGCCACTAAGAGCACGGCGGAGACGATAAACAGCTTCTTTTATTCCCGGAATGATCCAAGGGGAACTTAAATCGCTAAGGGAATTGCGCAGAAATAACCGGGCCTCGGAAACAGAAGAAATACCTCTATTGATTAAAACCTGGGCCACAGGAGAGGAAATAGGCAGTTGGCTGATCAGATCACGTTGTAAAGACCAATCAGGCTCTGCTAAAGACCACTTTTTGCCGGAAAAACTCATCTTCCCTGCCTCCATGAGTTCATTATAAAATAAGCTATTCCATATCGCAAGGTATGGGGGCCATCTCCAGCTGATCGCTCTGAAGCATTCATCATTATCGAAAGCCCTGGTTTGGGATATGGTTTTATCCACATAAAAAACAAACCGGCAAAACCGGTTTTCAGCCTTCGAACCGTTTATTACTAAGAGATACGACCCCTCTATAGCCCATCTGCGCCCGGAAATGGAGGGGCGGAACTATTGGTTTCGTTTATACTCCCCGGCTGTTCCTCATCTGGCTCCGCAGCTTTTAACTGTTGCAGTTCACTTTCCAGCTTCTTGATTCTCCCTTCCGCCTCTTTCAATTTCCAGATTAACCCGATCTGTTTGAAAGAGCCCAAAATAAAAATGATAACAGCTCCAATAACAGCGGAACCGAGAATGACAAGAACTAAGGAAATATCGGCAAATTCCCAATTGAGAAACCTAATATCCACCAAAGATGCGTTTTGAATGGCAAAGATCGCCACAATCAAGGCAAAAACTAAGGCCAAAATCCAATAAAATTGCATTTTTCTCATCTCCCGGCCAATTTTTTCTAGTATTCTTCATGATCCCTTAGAATCCTCCTCCACCGGTAATGATAGTGAACAAAGAAAAACAGCCCGGCATTTTCCGAGCTGTGCTAGCTACAAATGTAACTAATGAGAGCTGGCATGTTTGAAAGCTTTCTTCTCGCCAACCCTTGTTCTCAAGTCATACCAGAGGGAAGGCGCAATGCAAATTGAAGAATAAGTTCCCACAACGGTCCCGATCAAGAGAGCCAGGGAAAATACTTTAGTCGTCTCTCCTCCCAGGGTCAGCAAGGACACCAAAGCCAGTGCCACGGTAAGAGAAGTGTTAATGGAACGAACGATAGTCTGCCGGACGCTGGTATCCGTGATCTTCTCCAGGCTGACTTTCTTCATCAGACCCAGATTTTCACGGACCCTGTCGAAAATGACAATGGTATTATTAATGGAATAGCCGATGATAGTCAGAAGGGCTGCCACAAAAGCGCCGTCCACCTCCAATTGGAGCAGAGAAAAAATACTAACTGTAACCAACACATCGTGGATTAAGGGAATTACGGCAGAAATTCCAAAAGTCCACTCAAAGCGGAAGGAAATGTAAATGATCATCAAAACTGCCGCAATGGCCAGGGCGTAAAGTGCGTTCAAAGTCAGTTCCTGCCCGATAACCGCTCCGATTTTTTCATTCCGATGGACCTCAATTTGTCCGAACTCTGCCTGAAAGGAAGCCAGCATTTCCCTATTTTCCTCTTCCCCCAACTCCTCGGTACGAATCACAAATTCGCGGTCTGTTGCTACCTCTTGAATGGAAAATCCCGATAAGCCCCGTGTTTCAAGAAAATCATGTAACTTTGAGCTGGAAACTTCCTGGGCAAACTGAATCTGAAGCACATTGCCACCGGTAAAATCGATGCCCCAGTTTATTCCTTGAAAAGCCAGGGAAATCAAGCCTACCAGCAGTATAACCAGGGAAATAGTATACCAGATCTTTCTGCGACTGATGATCATCAGGCCTTTTCCCCTCCTTTGACCCCGTAGTATTTCAATTGATTAAACAAACCGGACGAAATCGTCAAGCGCAGGAGCCAACGGGTCAAAGTAATGGCGGTAAACATACTGACTAAAATACCAACGCTCAGCGTAACCGCAAAACCACGAATGGGTCCTGTGCCAAGATAGTAAAGAATCACCGCCGCCAGCAGGGTGGTAACATTGGCATCGACAATTGTCACGAAAGCCCTTTTAAAACCTGCTTCTACGGCTGCCCGGAGGGTTTTGCCGTTGCGGAGCTCATCCTTAATCCTTTCATAAATCAGGATATTGGCATCCACCGCCATCCCTACGGAAAGGAGAAGACCTGCTATCCCCGGCAGAGTGAGCACTGCTTCCAGAAAATGCAAAACAGCCAGCACAATAATCCCGTAGATGACCAAGGAAAGATTGGCCACAAAACCAGGGACCCGGTAGATAAACAGCATGAAAAGTCCGATGGCTATCAGGCCTACTACTGCTGCCACCTTGCTTTTATTTAAAGAATCCAGACCCAAAGTAGGACCTACAGACTGTTTAGCGATCACTTCCGTATCAACTGGAAGGGCTCCACCTCTGAGAAGAGCCGCCAGATTGGCCGCGTCATCAAAGGTCTCAAATCCTCCTCCGATCACTGCAGCGCCACTGGGAATGGGCTCGTCCACGCTGGGATTAGAGATGAGCTGATCATCCAGATAAATACCAATTCGGTTGCGGGGATCGGAGGACGGGTATTTTGCCGCCTCTGTCGTAGCCCGGGCAAAAGACTTCGTCCCTTCTGCATCAAACTGTAATGCAATCTCAGGTCGATTATTAACGGGATTGTGCGTCGCTCTGGCATCTTTCAAATGCCTTCCCTCTAGAATCGTCTCCCCGGCCGAGTTTTTAAACTCCAACATGGCAGTTTTGCCAATGAGCTCGACAGCTTCTTCCGGATCCTCCAGACCGGCCAACTCGACAATTAGGCGTTTTTCCCCTGCCCTCTGGATCCTGGGTTCAGAAATACCCAATTGGTCAACTCTTTCTCTAATAACAGCCTTCAGCTGATTCATATCATCATCAGTAACCACTTGACCTGGCTTTTCCTTGGCTTGCAATGTTACCTGCACCCCACCCCGAAGATCCAAACCCAATTCCAGGGCATTGAGAAGGGGCTTGTAAGAAAGAACGCCTGCAACAATAATGATCAGCGTGACTGCAATTAATTTGCTTGCCCGTCCCAACCGCTTCCCCTCCTTGTGTTTCGCAAATAACTATACCATACCCTAAGATTATAAACCTCCCCCTTCTCCTTGTCAACGTTTGGAAAAACTTGCTGTTGTTATCTTGTGATAATGTCATCTTGTTAATTATCTTGATAAAATGTACTATGGATAACGAGGTGTATTATCTTATGTCCCAAAAACAACTTAATAGGTTTTTAGTAATTACCAAACTCATCGAAGGGCATATCACAGTCAAAGAAGCATCTGAGAGCCTTGGACTTTGCGAAAGACAAATACTCCGCCTCAAGAAAGGAGTGCAAGAACAGGGGGCGTCTTTCCTAGTCCATAAAAACAAAGGCAAAAAACCTTATCATGCCATCCCGGATCAAACTGCCCAGACAATTATTAACCTTAAAAAGTCAGATACCTACAAAAACGCTAATTTCTTGCACTTTCAGGAAATGCTGGCAGAGCATGAACAAATTAATATCAGCTATTCAGCGCTTTACAAGCTGCTAAAGAAGTCGGGCTTTGAAAGCCCGAAAAAACGTAGGAGGTTTAAGCCCCATCGCACTAGAAAGCGTAAACCCCAGGAAGGGCTTTTAATCCAGATGGATGCTACGCCCTATGAATGGTTTGGTACCAGCGAAAATTTTAGCCTGCATGGTGGTATTGATGATGCTACAGGCAAAGTGGTAGCCTTATACCTGGCTAAGAATGAATGCCTCCAGGGGTACTTTGAAGTTATGCGCTTTATGTTTGAAAATTTCGGCATCCCGGTTAGTATCTATTCCGACAGCCATACCATTTTCAAATCACCTTTAAAGGATAAACTGTCTATTGAAGAACAGTTGGCAGGTAAAAGAACAAAACCAACCCAGTTTGGCCGTGCTATGGAAGAGATGGGTGTAACCATTATTACCGCACGTTCACCTCAAGCAAAGGGCCGTGTGGAACGTCTGTGGGAAACGCTGCAAAGTAGACTGCCGGTCGAGTTTAAGCGTAACAACATCAACACTTTGGATGAGGCTAATGCCTTTTTAGCAAAGTACATATACAAGTTTAATAAGCGGTTTGCGGTAGAGCCTGAAAATACCGAATGTGCTTTCAGACCCGTACCTTCAAACCTGTGCATAGACCACATCCTTTGCATCGTTAAGCAGCGTACATTTGACAATGGTGGAGTATTTTCCTTTTACAGTAAACATTTTAAGATTATTCAGTCCAAGGAACTTCCTCCACTACCCAAAAGTGCCCGCATAGATGTACTTACTAGCCCTCATTTCGGTATTAAAGTGGCCTATAAGGGTGCTATATACGATACAATGCCGTTCGTTAAGTCAAAGAAGATACAGGACAAGGCTCCTGCAAAAGAGAGAAAGAAATGGTCACCACCGGACAGCCATTACTACAAGTACGGTCATAGACTTGTGAAAAAACTGGCCTTTACCGAAAGTGATCAAGAAATACTCGCGATGCTCGAAGAAATATTTCTCTCAAAAATGGCTTAAAACACGTTGTTTTAACCTGGCTAACTATTACTCTGCTGGCTGCCTGGCAACGTCAAGGGCGAGCTTTAGCGAGTTCATCTTGACCCTTGACGTTGCCAGACAGCCAGCTATCATCCCAATAGCCAGGTTAAAGATGACATTTTCTAACGATAATTAACTATCTTTTGGGGTGACATTTTCATAAGTTATTGACACGTTTGGAAAAACTTGCGAGAGAATAGCAATGCAAAATAGCAGGAGTAAGAATCCCGCAGCCAAGCTGTCTGCACATTTGATGAAAAAACCGGCTCTCAGGCCGGCAAACTGATCAGGAGCTCTGCTTTTGCAGGTAACTCCGGTTTTGCAACTTTTGCAAGGTGCTTAAACCCAGGCTTAATTCAATGGCAGTATCAACCTTTTGCATTGTTTCCGGAGAAAGCCTGCCCAAATAATTGTCATTTGTAAAGCAAGCCTTGTCCAAGGTGCGAATTTGAGAAAAAAGAGCCACATGGTCTTTTTGCAACCCATTCTGGTTATTGCGATTAATGGGCACTGCAAAAATAAGGCGCTTGGCACGCAGCGTGTGGGAAAGAGGCACGACGATAACGCTATTGCAAAAACGATTGCCGATATCGTTCTGGATAACCAGCACTGGGCGCAAAATCTCCCGGCCCTGTCTGTCCATTCCCAAATTGACCATGAAAAGGTCTCCCCGCCGAATCATCACTCCCATCCTTAACCCCCCAGCCCTGTCTCTTCCAGTTTTTGCAATACTCTGTTCTCTATCTCCTGCCAGCTCTCCTCAAGAGTGAATCCCCAAAATGATAAAAGAGTATAGTCTCTGGCGATTCTTTCCGGCAAATCCTCTTTAAAACCGAATAAACGGGCTAACCAAGACATGATTTCACCCCTTTTTCACTACACAAATCAGTATAGATTAATTGTTGGACAAAGCTTTTCCAATTCCTTTTTCGATTCCTGTCTTTTATTGGCAATTATTGGAGATATGGCCGGCCCAAATAAAAAAAGTCCTTTCACAAGGACTTCTTCAAAAATTTGCTTACTCGTCTCTTCCTAAAATACGGCCCACGGCAGTTTTTTCGATCTCAATTTCTGTCTTATCGGCAATTCGAATAGTCAAAATGTCGTCTTTTATTTTCAGCACCCGCCCATGTATTCCGCCAATTGTGACGATGTGATCATTCACTTTAACAGAATCAAGCATTTGCTGTCTTTGCCTCTGTTGTTTTTGCTGAGGCCTAATCATCAAAAAGTAGATGATGGCAAAAAATATGCCCAGATAAATAAGGGTTCCTGTCCACTGTTGCAATGTTCCAACATCCTTCCTAATATTTTTTTCAATAGAGTTCTACGGTTATTGGCCAAATCCTTTTTATTCCGGATAAAATCTTAGAATTTCTTTAGCTAAATTTGCCAGCCTTTCTTCTCTGATGGCCTGTCGAATACGTAAAATTAAATTACCCAGGTAGGAAAGATTATGAAAAGTAAGCAAGCGCAATCCGAGAATTTCGTTGGCTTTCACCAGATGACGAAGATAGGCCCGGGAATAATTCCGGCAGGTATAGCAATCACAAGCCGGATCCAGGGGCTCAAAATCCTTGGCATAGACTTGATTGCGCACCACCACTTTACCCACCGAAGTCCAAGCGGTACCATTCCTAGCAATGCGGGTGGGCAGCACACAATCAAACATATCAATTCCTTCCATCACCCCCCGGATAATACAGTCAGGAGAACCTACGCCCATCAAATAACGAGGCTTATTTTTAGGCAAGAGAGGCACAGTTTTTTCTAAGAGCTCATACATCAAGGGTTTCGGTTCCCCCACACTCAAGCCTCCGATGGCATAGCCGGGAAAATCCATTTCCACCAATTGCCTGGCGCTTTCCCGGCGCAAATCGGCATAAGTACTGCCTTGGACAATACCGAAGAGAGCTTGATCCTTCCGCTTGTGAACATTCAGGCATCTTCGGGCCCATTCAGTAGTGATGACAAGCCCTTTTTTTGCTTCTTCATAGTGGCAGGGATAAGGAGAACAAACATCCAGAACCATAGCAATATCTGATCCAAGAGCCATTTGAATCTCCATGGACTTCTCCGGGGAAAAGAAATGTTTGGATCCATCCAGGTGGGAGCGAAAAGTCACTCCTTCCCAATCTATTTTGCGCAAGTCGGCAAGACTAAATACCTGGAAACCCCCGCTATCTGTTAAAATAGGACGTTTCCAGTTCATAAAACGATGCAGTCCCCCCGCCTCTCGGATCAATTCATGTCCCGGGCGCAGATAAAGATGATAAGTATTGCTTAAAATGATCTCTACGCCTAATGCATACAGTTCTTCCGGCGCTAAAGTTTTCACTGTAGCCTGGGTTCCTACCGGCATAAAAACCGGAGTGTCCACAATTCCATGAAACAACTTCAGCCGGCCTAAGCGCGCTCTTGTCTCTTGGCTTTCATAGAGCAGTTCGAATTTCGCAGCCACTGGATTTTTCACCTCAAACTAGATAAGAAACATGGCATCGCCAAAACTGAAAAAACGGTAATTATTTTCGATGGCCTTCTGGTAAGCGTAGCGAATTAATTCAATTCCCGCGAAAGCGCTCACTAACATCAATAAGCTGGAACGTGGCAAATGAAAATTGGTAATCAAACAGTCGGTCAGCTTGAAACTGTAACCCGGGTAAATAAAAATATCCGTCCAACCTTGAGAGGGATACAGCAATCCATCATTGCCGACAGCTGTTTCCAAGGTCCGTACGGTAGTAGTACCAACGGCAATGACCCTTCTCTTTGCCGCCTTGGCCCGGTTGATTATTTGTGCCGCTTCCTTCCCTATCCGATAGTACTCGCTGTGCATGGTATGCTTTTCTATCTCCTGAACTTGTACCGGCCTGAAAGTACCCAGTCCCACATGGAGAGTCAATTCAACTATTTCCACTCCTTTGGCTCGGATCCTGGCAAGCAAATCTTCGGTAAAATGAAGACCGGCCGTAGGTGCCGCCACAGAGCCTGAGTGCCTGGCATAAATGGTCTGATACCGATCCGGGTCTCGAAGGGGTTGATGAATATAAGGGGGTAATGGGGTCTGCCCCAATTCCTCCAGTTTTTCGTCAAAACTGCCCTGGAAGGAGAATTGCAGAACACGTCCTCCTGCATCGGTAGCTTCCTTCACCAGGGCCGTCATCTCCCCGGACCCAAATACTATCTCAGTACCCGGCCTGGCCCTCTTCCCTGGTTTTACCAAAGCCTCCCAGCGGCAGTGATCTAATCTCCGCAGAAGCAGGGCCTCTATTTTTGCCCCTGTTGGCTGTTTCCTGCCAACGAGCCTGGCCGGAATAACCTTGGTATTATTCATGACCAGCACGTCCCCGGGGAAAAGATAATCGGAGATCTCAAAAAACCGGCGGTGTTCAATTTTTTGCCGGAGGCGATCCACCACCATTAACCGAGCCCGGTCCCGGGGTTCTATCGGCTCCTGGGCAATCAAACTTTCCGGTAAATCATAATCAAACTCTTCTATTCTCATAGGTTTTTCCTTAAAACGGCTCTATAGTTAGCCTGCCGTCATTTTTACCCTGATTATAATAGTGTTCAATTATTTGTCGGTAGTTATACCCTGCTTCAGCCATTCCCCAAGCCCCCCACTGGCTCATTCCCACTCCATGCCCGTGTCCCCAACCCTCAAAAGTAACTGTGTCAAAGCTCTGTGGCAAAATGGACCGAAGGGAGTTTTCTCCTGCCAGGTAAATTGATGGGGAGTTGGAAAGAAGCACTTCGCTCCCTGCCGTTACAACCTTTACCCCTTCAATTGAATTAAGAGCTAATACCTGCCCCTCCCCATTGGTAACGAAAACCGTCGCATCGGAAATTATCTGGAAAAGGGTGCTTTTCAGCCCCAGAACTGATCGTATTTTATCCCGAAAGATACTCTTCGTGCCTGCGGTTCCGATCAAATCCAGCCTGGATACCCGGCCAGAAGGGGTGAGATGGGGAGCGCCCCGGCGATCCTCCTGGCTGATCTTCAATCTCAATAACTTGCCGATAGCTATTTGATCTTCCGGATGAGACTGATTCCAGGCTTGGATTTTCTGCTCCAACTCTTGGAGGCTATAGCTTTGTTGCCAGCAGTAGGTATTAGCCGGCCATCCACCGGGGGTCTGGTGCGGATATTGAAGGACATAAGCATCGTAGGGAGAAGGCACTCCTTTTAAGTAGGGCAATTCCTTTTCCCAGACATTTTCACTGTTCTCAGTGTGACCGCCTCCATTGGCATGAAAAAAAGCTTGAATCAATTCCCCGTCATAATTAATTACCAACCCCTCGGTAGCGCGGATGGCTTCGTAAATCCTTTCCATTCCCGGCACAGTCTCCGCCTCGTAGCCCCCATAAACTTGAGTTGAAGTATCGGCGGAGAGATCATAATAAGCCGAGGGATTTCGATTACTCAAAGCATAGGTACGGGAAACTACCGCCTGGGCTTTTAGAGCTTCCAAAGGCGCCGTCACGCCCATTTCCTTGACCAGCACACCGGCCAGATAATTCTCCAGGTCCACCACATTAACGGCCATCAGCCCGGAAGATTCGTTATAAATATAAAGGTCGCCCCGGTAGCGAAGATTCCGATAGCGAAATAAATTGAGCCCGGAGGAATCTTCCGCCTGGAGCAAAAGAGGACCCTTCACAGAGATATCCAACGCTTGCCCATCTCTGGCCAAGCGATAACTAGGACCTTCCTTACTGACGGACCATTTTTCGCCAACGGCAATCCTAGCCACAGCCAACCCATGGGCACAGTCCACCAATTGATAAGAACCATCGGCCACTTCAAATTCAACAATGGATACATCCCGTTGAAGAAGAACCCGTACATCAGCCCTAGAGGCGGCCCAGCCATCTGTCCCAAAAGGGAAAAAAACGATCAGTAGAGATGCTGCCAGGGTAATCAGTGCTCTCAATGGCCATTCTTTCCTCTCTCAAATTCAACATAATTCTTACTCATTTTTCGACAAGCATTTCCAAAGTCCTTCCACCGGGAAACTAATCCCACTTATCCGAGGTAAATCACTTCATTTCCGGCAAAAGAAAAAGGCCCCGCTTTTCAAATGGCTGCAGGACCTGTCCTTAAATGAGTGCGAATTCAAGGCTCAGGTTTTATTTCCCTTGTTATTTGGTTTGCCTGGATGGCGGCTGTGGTGAGGAGCAGATTGTAACTCCCTTCTGCCTTTTATGCTTGATGGGGATTTCTTCTCTTCTTCATTCTCTTTCTCTTGCAACGATTTTTTTTCTTGGCCATAATTCTTTTCTTTATCTTTTTCCCTCTTGCTGCTTTCCGGCCTTGTTTTTTTCTCCTCCTGCCGGAAACCGCTGAAGCGAGCTTTTGACAAAGCACTTTCCAGCCATGAAGGAAGCTTCTTTTCATTATCGGATTTAATATTTCTTCCGATATCTGTCTTTCCTTTCAAGTCAGGCTTCGTTTTATGATCCCGCTTTACCACTTCAACTTTGTTTTGCGGTGTTCTGCCTTTTTTGTCATTACCCTCCTCAGTTTTTTTGTCCTGAAGATCTTCCTTTTTCTTCCCAGGCAGTTTATTTTTCACTTTTTGTTCCAATGCTTTCAGGTCTTTTTCTTTTTTAGCTTGTGTTACCAGTTTTTGAAAGTCACCTCCGGCCGAAGCTATCGCAGACTGAATACTCCTCTTCTGCAAATGGGAGGCTTCTATGGGCAAACCTTCTTGCAGACCTTCCAGCATGATCACATATTTCCCCACAGAAAGATTGAATTCCTGAGCTTGAGGTCGAAGTTCCGACGGCACCACGAGAACATCCACGGAAGCTCGGACATTGGTACTCTCAAGTACCTGACTGGCCTTTTCCATTAATTGTGCCGAAAGCCCTTGATCCTGTTTCTGCCCACCCTCGTCCTGCGAACTGACTGTGATCAAAATATTGTTCTCTTTGGCAGCATGAAAAAAACCCAATTCTGACGCTCTCCGCACGGTGAGAGGTATAACCTCTTCGATAGGCTGGTGCATAATGTTTTGCCCTTCTATCAATCGCTCTGCTTCTGCATTAAGAGCATTAACCCTAATCACGCGCAGATCCCGGTCCAATCCGTACTCCAGACTGGGATTAATGTCCAGAGTAACCCAAGCGACCTCAGCCATTTTGCCAGCGGTGAGTACTGCCGGCAAAATGGAAAAAGGAAGGAAGAGAAAGATGAGCGCAGCCGCTACTGCTACCAGAGCCAGTTTTGACTTCCGGGAAGGTTTTTCCTGGCCTGACAGAAAGATTTCCTCACCTACTTGAGGCATGGCTCCCTGTAACCGTTCTTTAAGAAAATGCCCGTCTCGGGTCATGATCACTACATAAGGAGGGTCTACCTTCATCACCAATCCACTAATCTTTTTTTGCACCTGTCAGACCTCCTCCCTTTTGATCTTTCAGGTAACTTTTCAAATAAGGGTATTGTCCCGATAAAGCCAGCACTAAAGCCAAAATGTACTTGCGCTGTCTTTCCAAGGTTTTGCGGCTAACCTGTACTAATGGCTCCAGGCTTTTTAAAGGCAGTTCTTTTTTTCGAAAACGTGTTTTTTTAATTGGTCATGCTCCAGAATGATGTTAGCCACTTGCAAAGCCCGCTCCCTGGCATCCCGGTGTTTTGGGCAAACCCGAACAATTTCCTCCAGGGTAATGCCAAGCCCCTCTAAAACCTCCACAAAAGAGTTTATCTCCTCCTGCCTTTCTCTGATCTCTTCTCCGGCCAAATAATGGTCAATGGCTTTTTCATTGGCTATTTTTTCCAAGACGTTTGCTTCTTCCTCAGGGGCATCGCGCATCAGGCCGGAGAAGGGAATGGCATTTTTATGTTTGCCTTCCCGGCGGAAATAGTCAATCAGGCGTCTCCGAATAAGAATCTCGGCAAAAGTCAGAAAACTGCTCCCTTTTGTGCGATCATATTGATCAATGGCCTGATTAAAGGCTAATAGGGACAGACTATATTCATCATCTTCTCTGCTGATATAGCGTCCACTGACTTGGGAGCAGGTTTTCAAAAGAAAAGGGGAAAATCGTTTCAAAAGATCTTCCCGCACCTGGACATCCCCTGATTGGGCTCTGATCAACAGCTGATCAAAATCCATCTGAGCCAGTGTGGATGCATTCTTCTTGGAAAGCAGCCGCAACTGCCTCACCTCTTTGATAAAAGAATTCGCCGGCCATTTCCTCTTTATGAGGGTAGCAGCTGATTGCTCCTGAATTTAAATACTGATTATGCTAACGGCGCAATACTATGTTCAGAATGATAGTCAAAAGAAGGCTTAAAAGAATACAGCTGGCTAAAGGAAAATAAATACTGAAATTTCCCTTCTGATAGAAAATATCTCCCGGAATTTTTCCCAGGAAAGGAAACAGCCGGCCCAGCCCCCAAAGGATTAATCCAAGGAAGGTAAGCAACAAGCCGAACTGAATAAGCATTTTGCCAAAGAAATTCCATTCTCCCAAAGCACTGATCCACCTTTCTTCCAAGCTGTTCTATACAGTTTTATAATATCATAAAGAGCTTCACTTTTTACCAGAGAATACAACAGGCTGTACCCAGTACAGCCTCAACAAACACTACTTGCTTTTTAGAAACTTCTCTTGAATAAAACCTACGATGCCGGCACTGTCATCCAAATCAAATTCCGGCACTCCGATGTTCAAGGGAACATTAGTTGCCACAGCAATTAATTCTTCCCGCTTACAAAGAAGCGTATCGGACACTTCTGATCGGAAAACTTCGATTTTGGGTTTATCCTGCCTCTTGTAGCCTTCCGTAATAATCAGATCCACATGATCGAGCTTGCTGGCAATTTCAGCCAGAGTCTTTTCCCTATCAACTTTCTCAATAATTGCCATTTTTTGAGGGGAGGAAATTACCACAATATCGGCTCCGGCCCTGGCATGCTTCCAGGTATCTTTTCCAGGTCGGTCTATGTCAAAACCATGCACATCGTGCTTAATAACGGCCACCCGGTAGCCTCTTTTTTTTATTTCGGGCAGCAGTTTTTCTAATAAAGTCGTTTTTCCCACCTTTGATTTGCCCACAACAGAAATAATTGGTACCAATTTAACCATCCCATCCTCCCTGTATAATTATTTTTACCTGACTGCCTGCCTCCAGGGGTCCCGTGCCCGCCGGAATATCGATCAAAGCATTGCAAGCAACTAATGACCGAAGTATTCCCGGATTCTGCTTTCCTGCCAATTTGACCTGCCAAATGTTTTCCTTCCATGAAGCAACGCCCCGTAAGATTCGTCTCTGGGGGCTTTTCTTCTGAAAAGCTTCCACCAGGATCCCTTGAACGGTGAGTCGATACAGCTGCTCATAACCAGCCAAGTACCGAATTAAGGGCCGGGCCAATAGTTCAAAAGCAATTGACGCTGCCCCCGGATTTCCCGAGAGTCCCAGCAAGACCTTTCCATCCCTAACAGCCCCCACGGCTGCGGTGCCGGGACGAATGTCAATTTTCCAGAACAGGACTTTCGCTCCGATTTTTTCAAAGGTTTCCTTAACTACGTCATAATCTCCTACGGAAGCGCCACCAGTAGTAATCACCAGATCAGTTTCCGCCAGCGCCTTTTCCAACCTCTCCCCCAACGTCTGCGGCTCATCAGCCACCGTGCCAAGATTTACGGGAATAGCCCCCGCTTCTTGGACAGCCACCATCAGAGAGTAAAGATTGCTGTTCCGGATTTTGCCGGGAACTAAGGGTTGGTGAACTTCTACCAGTTCATCTCCTGTACTGATAATGGCGATGGAGGGCCGGCGAAATACCCGGGGATTGGTGCAACCTAAAGAGGCCAGCAAACCGGCAGCACCCGGAGTAATTACACTGCCTTTGCGCAAACCCCTTTCTCCTTTTTTTATATCTTCTCCCGCCCAGCAGATATTAGTACCAGGTAAAAAGGGATGTTTAATTCCCACTTTGTTTTCTGCCGACAAAGTGTCCTCAAAGCGAATAACAGCATCGGCTCCCGCCGGAATGGGTGCACCGGTCATTATTTTGGTGGCCGTCCCAGGAAGGACAGGATGCTTAGGCCAGCAACCAGCCGGTACTTCCTCCAGGATCCGAAGCCAGCAGGGACTTTCCTCGGTGGCTCCCTGGGTATCCTCAGCCCGAAAAGCGAACCCGTCCAAGGGGGAACGATGGAAGGGAGGAATATTGTTTTCCGCATAAATATCTTCTGCCAGCACTCGACCGCCAATTAGCTCCAAAGGCACCCGCTCAGAAGGCATTACTTCCATTAGATCAAAGAACAACTGACGAGCCTTCTCTAAGGGAATTAAAACCTGGGTGGTCATATTAATTCCCTCCCTTGCCGAAGCCGCAATCGGGGAAACCACATTCCAGGCAGCCAGAGCACAGACCGCCATGGCCCAATCGAATAATATCTCGGCGCGATAATCTCTCTCCCGCCAAAATTCTGGGTAAAACAAGATCAAAAACCGTGGTGCTGTTATACATCACACATCCCGGTAAACCCAGAACCGGAATATCCCCAAAATAAGCCAACATGAGCATGGCACCAGGCAGAACAGGAGCTCCGTAACAAATTATTTCGGCACCTGCCCCCTTAATGGCGGTAGGAGTCAGATCATCAGGATCCACCGACATGCCTCCCGTGGTAATAATCAAATGGCAGCCGGCTTCTTTGAAATGATTAACAGCATCAATAATAGCCTGTTTGTCATCGGGAACAACAATCTGCTCCAGAACTGTTGACCCAAAATGCTCAAGCTTTCTTTTGATCACCGGCCCGAAAGCGTCCTTCGATTCTGCCGTAATAAATTTCATTCCCAGTAATAACCACCCCGCATGTTAATCGGTGAAAATCCTTAACCAGAATTACCCCAGGCCCTCCCGCGCACAGTTCCTCCGCCTGTTCAATTTTCTTTTCTTCGATCACCAGGGGAATCACCCGGGTGCCGCCAACAAGCTGATCGGAATAAACCACCCGGTTGTTTTGCAGAGTAGCAACTACCATTTCCCCAATGGAATTAATCTTTTCCAGCAGAGGAACATCAATTTTTAAAAGGCCGAAATTTCTGGCAATCAAATTGACCCTTCCTTCTTTCGGATCCGTCAAACGCACTCCTTCTCCCGCAATGGCCCTGGCCAGGCGAATTCCCCCTTCGTTTTCATGCAAGCTGCCGGGGCTTAGTTCCCAAACATAGATGTGATCTTTACCATTCCTCAGCAATTTAGGAATATCGTCTTTCGTAATGATGTGCCCTTTGGAAAAAAGAGGCCCTTTCCTTTTTCCGGGAACAATCTCGGTCACGTCATGGCAAAGGATCATCCCCACTGCATCTTCAACTTTAACCTTTTTCATTATTTTCGCCCTCCATTTCTCCTGCAATGGCTCTGGCCTTTTGTAATTCCTCAGGAGTGTTGATATTAAAAAACGCCCTCGGGCTAATTCCTTTTTCCAGCAGTATATCTTGATCAATATATTTAACTGTTACCAGGGGATAAAAAGCAATTATTTTGGTAATGCCTTTCTCCAGACAGCTTTCGATAGGCTCAATACAGTTTTTGGAATAGACCGCAAATAAAGGTTGAAAACGGTTCTTAAGCCTGGGAACGATTACATCATAATTCCCGGCATTCTCCAACATAAAAACAGCCAACTCCATTTCCAAAAAAGGCATATCGCAGGCCACAATCAGGGAATGATTGTAAGAGGCCTTAATCAAACCCGCATGCATCCCACTTAAAGGCCCTTGGCCAAGAATAATATCCCTGGTAATGGTAACCTGCAGATATTCGTAAGCATCGGGTTCATTTGCCACTATAATAACTTCCCGAAAATACTTCTTGCAGGCCTTTACGGTCTTCTCGATTAGAGGTTCTTTCCCCAGGGTGAGAAAGCCTTGTTTCTTTTCATCCGGGTACTTTTACCGCCCGCCAAAATGATGGCCGATGCTTCAAGCAAAGTAAAACACCTCATTTGGTGGTCCGGTCAACTTGTACCAGATCATCATCATAATCCACGGGCTTTTTTCTTACCAGCCTGGCAATTAAAATGCTGATTTCGTAAAGTAGAATCATGGTTCCCGCCATAAAGACCTGAGAAATCACATCAGGCGGCGTTAAGACGGCTCCTATTACAAAGCCGCCAAAATCACATATTTGCGCTTTTTCATCAAGAACTGGGCGGAAATGATCCCGGCTCTGGTTAAAAATAAAACGATCAAAGGTAATTGGAAAATAAAGCCGAAAGGCAGCACAAATGCCAAAGAAAAGAAACATATCTGCTGACGGAAATCATAGCAGACAAACCTTCACCTGCTACCATCAGCAAAAATCCTGCTGCAAAACGGAAGACAGTGTAATAAGCAAAAGAAACTCCGCTGGCAAACAACACCAAGGAAATGGGAAGTAGGCTCAGAACGGCCCTTTTTTCGTTAGGGCGCAGGGCGGGAACAACATAGCCCCAAATCTGCCAAAAAAGCACAGGGGATACCAAAACCACCCCCGCCACAATTGAGATCTTCACTTTAGTAAGGAAGGCCTCCGTCATGCTAATATAAACTAAAGACACTTCAAATTCCTTGAGGGGATCAGTGGCCACCTCAAACAAAAAATCCCCCCAAGCAAAAAAACAAATCATGCTCCCTGCAAAAACGGCAATCACGCAGATTACAATTACTCTGCGCAATTCTTCCAGATGTTCCACGATGGACATGTTTTTGTCATCCATACTTTTACGCTCCTCCAGGGCAGCTTACATAAACAAAATGTGGGCATGGTTCGCCGGCTATTAATCGCCTTCGGTATTGAAATGAAGAGCCTGCTGCTCCAGATCAGGTTTGCTTAAATTAAAATAACGATAAGTAAAGGGAGTAGCCATCCTGCCCCGGGGTGTCCGCTGTAAAAAGCCCCTCTGCAACAAATAGGGCTCAAAGACATCTTCAACAGTGTCCGGTTCTTCCCCGATGGTAGCTGCCAGAGTGTCCAGACCCACTGGACCCCCGCCAAACTTATGGATAATGGTTAAAAGCATTTTCCGGTCCGTCTGATCAAGTCCTTCCTCGTCAATTTCCATCATTTCCAACCCCAACCGGGCAGTTTCCTGGTCAATAATACCATCAGCCTTTACTTCTGCATAATCCCTGACCCGTTTCAGGAGTCGGTTGGCAATTCTGGGAGTTCCCCGGGCCCGGGCAGCAATTTCCCTGGCGCCGGCCAGGTCAATCTTTACCCCCAGGATGCCTGCCGAACGGATGACAATTTGAGTCAGCTCTTCCGGTTCATAAAACTCCAATTTAGCGAAGAGACCAAAACGGTCACGAAGAGGAGAAGTCAAAAGGCCTGCCCGGGTAGTAGCGCCGATCAAGGTAAACCTGGGAAGATCCAATCTTATGGAGCGGGCACTTGGCCCTTTCCCAAGAATAATATCCAACACATAATCTTCCATTGCCGGATAAAGCACTTCTTCTATATTCCGGTTTAATCTGTGGATCTCATCGATAAAGAGCACATCTTTTTCTTCCAGGTTGGTTAAAATAGCCGCCAGATCCCCTGCCCTTTCTATAGCCGGTCCTGAAGTGGTCTTGATCTGAACTCCCATTTCATTGGCTATAATATTGGCCAAAGTTGTTTTTCCCAAACCGGGAGGACCGTAGAGCAGGAGGTGATCAAGTTCTTCATTTCTTTGTTTGGCCGCTTCGATAAAAATCGACAGCGTCTCTTTGATTTTCGCCTGGCCGATATATTCCGCCAACCGACGCGGCCGCAAGTTCCCTTCTATTTCGCTGTCACCTAGTAACCGGCTGCCTGATACAAATCTTTCATCCAATGTCCTGCCTCCTAGCACGGGCACTTTCCCGTAATACAAAACGGATCAAATCTTCCACCGATGAACCTTCTCCCAACATTTCTTTTCCCTTTACCAGGAGAGGAGTAACCTCTTCGCTGCTGTAGCCAAGACTAAGAAGACCATTGAAAGCATCTCGGAAAATGGGATCCGGCCCTGCGAAAGCCGCCTCCGGCCTCCCATCTCCCTCCTGCCGGTAATAATTGGCCACTTTATCTTTTAACTCCAAGATAAGGCGCTGGGCAGTCTTTTTTCCTATACCCGGCATTTTCATCAAATAAGCCAAATCTTCAGCCAAGATAGCCTGCATGAGGGAATTATGGTCGGTGGCACCGACGATATTTAAAGCTACCCGGGGCCCAATACCGGAAACACTAAGGAGAAGTTTAAAAAGATGTAAATCATCCTGCTGTAAAAAGCCAAATAAAGAAGCTTCATCTTCCCGCAAATGAAAATAAGTATGAACAGCGACATTTTCCCCCAAAGGGGGAAGGGCGGCAACCAATTTGGCTGGAATCACCACATGATAGCCTATCCCACCCACATTAATCACAATGTTTTCCCCGTCCCGGTATTGCAGTTTTCCTTGCACGAACGCTATCAATAGTCGGCCTCCTTGCATCCATCCACAAGCAACTATTCACCGTGCTGTCGGAAAATATCATTCAGTTTTCTGGAATGGGCATGACAAATAGCCACGGCCAGAGCATCGGCTGCATCGTCAGGGCTAGGCCTGGATTCTAAACGAAGAAGAACCCGCACCATTTCCTGAATCTGGTCCTTTTCCGCTCTACCATAACCCACTACCGCCTGCTTAACTTGCAAAGGAGTATATTCAAAAACAGGCAATCCCTTTTCCACAGCCGCAAGAAAAATTACGCCCCGTGCCTGTCCAACAGCTAGGGCTGTTTTGACATTCTTGTTAAAAAACAGCTCTTCAACAGCCACACACTGAGGCTTGCATCTATCGATAAGTTCTTTCATATTCTCATATATTTGTCGAAGCCTGAGAGGAGTTGGATCTTGCGAAGAAGTTCTGATACAGCCATATTCCTTTTGAATACATCGAGACCCGTCCACATCAATCACACCAAAACCAACAATAGCTGTTCCCGGATCAATACCCAGAATTCGCAAGCGGTCTCACCTCCCGATACATATTCTACATGGAATGAAATTAACCTGCAAGGCAATCCTGGAGAAGGAAGGCGGTTCAATAAAAAAGGTCGGCAACTAAGCCGACCTTTTTTATTGAAATTCGTCCAGGCTATCCAATGCTTCCAGCATTTCCAGCTCATTGGGGAACTCCATACCCTCAGCAAGCAGCTTCTCTTTCCATTCCGGAGGCAGCTTATAAATATTAATCTGGGCAATCCTTTCCAGCTCCGCTTCTTTGCTAACCGGGCCGATAAAAATCCCCACATAATCCCCCACGGCTTTGAGATGTCTTTTCTCCAAATCATCCGGACAGAAGCCTTTGACCTGCTTGAGAAGAACCGCTCTTAAATCATTTTGAAAATACTGCCAGTCCAAATCCTTCTGATACAGGCGCTGCATTTCCTCCAAATATTTCCTGCTAACATGCCCCATGTTTTCGGAAAACTCATGGCCGCATGCTTCATAAATAGTGGTTATTTCCACGTTGACCAGTTCATCGGCAGCTTTTTTTTCACCAAATGCCCGCAAGAAAAATAAGTTTCTTCCTGCACCGCTGCTTGCCTGATAATAAACAAATCCTCCAAGCAAGACCACCAGCACGATCAAGTAAACATAAACTCTTTTATTGAAACCGCCCATTTTTCTCTCCCCATAATCTTCTTTTCAATCATCTAATATTGCCAAGCTTTACCTGTAATATACGGGGAAAGGAAAAAGAGCTGGTTGTTTCCCGGTCCTATTTTATCTAAATAACACCCAGAATCAGCATCGCCCCCAACATATAAACAGAAGCAACCTTGAACAAACCTGTATCAAATTGAGGGGAGGGCCTTCTCACATAGACTAAAGCAAGAATGATCAGGGCTATACTTAACAAAACTAAAGAAATGAGACTGTATCCTTTAATCTCTATAAGATAAGCCGCCAAAACAATACTCAAACTGGCTAAGCCGGTTGACAGAGCAATCACCACTCTTGTGGTCTTTTCCCCGTATTTTTCCGGAAAGGTGGGAATACCGGCTTTGCGGTAGTCTGCCTGGTATTTGATCTGGATGGTCATGATGTGGATCGGGATCCAGAACAAGATAGCAGCGGATAATAGCAGACCGATCAGGTCCACAGTTCCCAAAGCCAACACCCTCCCGGCCAATATCGGCATGCCGCCGGCTATTCCACCAAAAAAAATGGATAGATAGCTTGTCCTTTTCAACCAGAGAGTATAGATTATGATGTTGGCTAAAAAACCAATGAATACAATCCATCCGAATAACGGTTTCAGTAGAAAAGCCCCTCCAACCCCTAAAAATGAAAGAAAAGCGCCAAAAACAAGAGCTTTTTCTGCACTCAATACTCCACTGGGGAGAGGCCTCCTTTTCGTGCGTTCCATTTTATTATCCAAATCACGATCCATGACCATGTTGATAGCAGTACAACCGCTGATGGCTAAAAAAAGGCTGATCAGCAGAGGCAGTACTGTTTTCCACTTGGTTGCAGAACAGGCCACAGTACCAAAACCGGCCCAGCCTGTTAAGACAAGTAAAAAAGTTTGTTTACTCTTAATGAGGCTCCAATATGCTTGCATTTTTTCCATGAGAACTTTTGCTGGTTTCAGTGTTTTCATGTTTAAACGCTGCTGGATATGCACCGGCCCCTTCTCCTTTCAAAGCTTGCGCACACAGCTAAATCACAAATCGGATCATACGTAAGCAGGGGCGCAACATTATGCAAAAAAAGACCTGCCGGAGCAGGTAATCTGTAGTCTAGTTTCCCAACTGTTCCATTATCTCCTCCGGAATTTCAAAATTGGCATATACAGCCTGGACATCGTCATGGTCTTCCAACAATTCCATAAGCCTCAATACTTGCCTGGCCTGGTCCAGGTTCGTAATCTCCAGTGTATTCTGCGGGATCTTGCTCAATTCGGAAGATTTTATGACATAGCCTGCCTGGAGCAATGCATTCTTAACATGCTCGAAATCCTCCACTCCGGTAATTACTTCCACCATGTCGCCATCTATGGATACGTCTTCCGCCCCGGCTTCGATAGCATCAAGCATTAAGGCATCCTCATCTGTCCTGGAAGTCAATTCCAGACTGATTACACCTTTGTTTTCAAACATCCAGGCCACGCACCCTGTCTCCCCCAGGTTTCCACCATGACGGGAGAATAAATGGCGGATTTCTCCCGCAGTACGGTTGCGATTATCGGTCATAATATTCAAGAGTATGGCCACGCCGCCTGGGCCATAACCTTCGTATACAGTTTCTTCATAATTGACCGCATCCAGACCGCCGGCAGCTTTTTGGATATTTCGCATGATAGTCTCATTGGGCATATTGGCACTTCTGGCCTTTTGAATAGCTGCCTTCAGGCGGGGATTTGCTTCAGGATCAGGCCCGGCTTCCTTGACAGCTACCATCAACTCTCTGCCAATTTTTGTGAATATTTTACCCCTTCTTTCATCTACTTTACTTTTGCGGTGCTTAATATTCGCCCACTTGGAATGACCTGCCAAATTACTCCCTCCTTTAGCGGTTTAAGCAGACGAGCCCCCCATCTGCCATCAGACAGACCAAAACCTCCGAAGCTTAAGCATCTAGTGGTGTGGGTGGCGGGAAGCGTTTGTGTTCGCTTTTTTTCCTTAAGTATTCAATGCGCTCTTTGATAGCTGGATCAGCTTGCCCCGTCTGTAAATAATGATCCAATTCGGCATATTTCAATCCTAATTCTTTTTCATCCGTCTGACCTGCCGCCAGACCTGCGGAGGGGGCTTTCAGGATGATGTCTTCAGGGACGTGAAGATAATAGGCCAGTTCCTTCACCTGGCTTTTTAGTAAGTGTCCGATGGGCTCCAAATCTACTCCCCCATCGCCGTACTTGGTAAAATACCCGGTCATGATTTCACTTTTATTTCCCGTTCCCAGCACCAAGCAATTATGGCAGGCGGCCACATAGTAAAGTGTAGCCATTCGCAGTCTGGGTTTAAGATTTAATCTAGCCATCTCGGCAGCGTCTCCATCATCAGGCATTGCCCTGGTCATTGTCTCTATCAGCAGATCATAGACCGGACCCAAATCAATTATTTTGTAAGGCAGCTTGAAGGCTTGGGCCACCAACTCCCCATGGCTAACATCTTCTGCCTCACTGTAACAAGGCATAATTAGACCCAGGGCACTTTTCCCAAAAGCCCGAACGGCCAAGGCAGCAACAACTGCTGAATCCAAGCCACCCGACAGGCCAAAGACAACCCCAACCGCACCTGCCTCCTGGACTTTTCTCTTCATCCATCCCACAATCTGATCCACACTCTCTGCCCTTGTTTCCATAACAGTCCTCCTCGATCTCTATTATTTTCGGCAATTACAAAGAAAAAACCTTCTTGCACAAGCAAAAAGGTTTGTCAGGATTGCAAAAGATTTCCTAAAACACATCGGCAGACAAGTACCTCTCTCCAGTATCAGGGGCGATAGCTAAGACCTTTGTGCCTGATCCAAGTTGACGGGCCACTTCCAAGGCGGCAAATGCAGCTGCCCCGGAAGAAATCCCCACCAAAACACCTTCTTCCCTGGCCAGGCGCCTGCTTGTTGCCAAGGCATCAACATCAGTCACGGGAATAATCCGGTCAATGATTCCGGTATTCAGTACTTTGGGGATAAAACCAGCACCAATTCCTTGAATCTTATGGGGTCCAGGTGCTTTCCCCGAAAGAACAGCCGAAGCCTCCGGTTCTACGGCAATAACCTCCAGCCCGGCAATTCTATTCTTCAGCACTTCGCCGATCCCAGTAATGGTGCCTCCTGTACCAACTCCGACAACCAGTGCATTTAATTTCCCTTCCATCTGTTCATAAATCTCCAAAGCGGTAGTTTCTCTGTGTATTTTGGGATTGGCGGGATTTTCAAATTGCTGGGCCATGAAATAATTCTTGTTTTTTCGGCAGAGCTCCAGCGCTTTGTTTATTGCTCCTTGCATCCCCTCAGATCCAGGAGTCAAGACGATTTCTGCTCCATAGGCAGCCATAAGCTTTCTTCTTTCTACACTCATGGTTTCAGGCATGACCAGAAGCAAACGATAACCGCGAGAAGCTGCCACCATGGCCAATCCAATACCAGTGTTTCCACTAGTGGGCTCCACGATAACAGACCCTGGTCCCAGTTTGCCCTGCGCCTCTGCCTCCCTGATCATGCTGGCAGCAATTCGATCCTTAATACTGCCTCCCGGATTTGTAAACTCCAGTTTTAGATAAACCTGGCCGGCTCCTTCCGGCACAATACGCCCTAATTTAAGCACCGGCGTTCTGCCAATCAATTGGGTAACATCCGCAGCCACCCGCATCATATCTCTCCTCATTCCAAGTATTTTGATCGGTTTTTGTGATTTAATTTAACAGCAAACTTTCCCCTCTGTCAAGAAAAAATCTTGCCAAAGATAGTTTAGGGGAATTGCAAGTTTAATTGCCACCCATATTTTGGCATCCTCTGATTGATTATACTGCCATCTTTGCCATCTCATTGGCAGATTTATATCCATGAATTTTTCTTGGGTAATTATTCATCCAGTTCTCAATTCGCCTAATATCTTTCTGTTTAAGCTTGCTGATATCTGTGCCCTTTGGAATAAACCGACGTATTAGCTTATTAGCATTTTCATTGGACCCACGTTCCCATGCGCTGAATGGGTGAGCATAATAGATTTTAGTCCGATGAGTGCCCGGCTTTCTGATTGAACTCTCTAATTCTACACTATTAAGAAACTCGCTTCCGTTATCTACCGTAATGGTTTTGAACACTTCTGAAAAGCGTGCTCCGTACTCTCTTTCAAGCCTATCCAGCGTTTTCTTCACTGATTTCTGTGTCTTTTCCGGCATCTTTCGGATAATCTCTTTTCTAAACTTGCGTTCTGTTAGAACTAAGAGTGCGGCTTTGCCTTTCCCTTTGCCGCTTACAACACAATCCATCTCCCAATGGCCGGCTTCTTCACGAGTATTAGCTGCCGCAGGTCTTTCTTCAATGCTTCTGCCTTTTAGATTGTTGTGGGCAACTCGTACCCTCTTATGGCGATTTTTTTTAGGTACTCGTTTTACTGGAAGGTTTTTATTTGTTATATTTGCAAATACTTCTTTGTCGATATAGTTATAGAGCGTTTTTGTGCATATACTAGTCTTAAATTTTAAGCCTTTTGCCCGGATTTCGCCAATGACTGCGTCAGGGGTATATCCCTCTTTGATAATCTTTTTTTCAATGTAATCGGCTAGTCCATGGTCATGACCGATCTTTAAGCATGCTCCCTTATTAGCAGCTCTCTCCCGGTATATTCGCTCTGCTGTATCTGCACAGTATCTATCAACATAAACCAGGTCGCTTCTCAGCATCCTAACAGTTCCACGGGCAATCTCACGTTCGATGGTTCGCTTATGCTTGCCTAACAGCTTTGCTATCTCGCTGGGTGACTTCTTCTCCTTTAGAAGAATTTCAATCTGATAGCGTTCTTTTACAGTGATGTGTTTAAAGCGGCGGGAAGTCGTGGTACAATTGAGTTGACTCATGTGCTTTGCCTCCTTTATGTTTTTAAGCGTAGTTACCTTAAACATATCAGAGGTTTAGCCTTGAGTCTCTATTTTTTATTAAATGCGGCAATTAATTTTACAACTTACCGCCAAAGATAGTTTATTTCAGCACAAACTCAGATCCATGACTAGTATTTTTATTTTGTTCAGGTTTTCATACTCTACCATTAGTTTAACCGCTGATGCTGATCAGTTTTTCCTCATTCTCTTTTTTATTCAATATGAAAAGACTTCCTTGTGACCAGGAAGTCTTTTCAGGGATTGAGTATTGGGAGGTTATTGGAAATTTACTTACTAGAAAATACACTCTGAGCTAGTTTATGAAACCCACGAGCATTGGCATGTTGCGATCCTTCAACCAACACTGCATTGGAGAAATTTGGGCAAGATGAATTCAGACAAAGCCCGACCTCCACCACCAGTAATAAAAATCAAATCAAGTTCTTTAAAGTCCCAATGGGAATCCAATTCTGTTATGATTTTTCCTGCAACAAGACCAAAAATTTCACGCTTTAAGTTGGTCAAATCATGTGCCTTTCCTGCCACCCGTACCGAATTACGTTCGATTATCCGGTCTAGCTCATAGTCTTCTTTGTCAATCTTATACTCCTCTCGTAACCGATCTCCGATCATTTTGTAAGCACTGGAAAGGGCAGTATTGGTGGAAAAACTTAAATGCTGTATGTATTCTAATTCATCAGCCATAGCAAAATCCGTAGTTTTAAAGCCAATATCCAGAATTCCTATTTTCATATCAGAAAAATCAGTATTAATAGCCTTTCCATACTGATTTAGCATCTGGTCATATAAGGTACCAAAAGGCTGAGGTACAATCTTAATCGAATCAATGGAAAACTTCTTTTGTTTATAACTGGTGCCATTATTGAAAGAAACAGTAAATTGGCCAAATAGACTTGCCGCCCACTCATTCTTATAAGCCGCAAAGTAACTGGTGGGTAAACCTGTAATCAAATTAAAAACCTGATTCTCCCACTGACTCAAAAGACTCAAGGCTGTCAGCATCAGGATTTTGCTGTTCATATCTGTGACCCGGTCTTGATCCAGGGAACGAGAAGCAATGCCACTTTGTCGAATAGCCAGATTGCCCACAAAATATTCCCTGTTATCCAGTTTAATGGCTAAATGGTCCAAAGGCCCTCCGCTTATTTGGAAATCAGATTGATAGGCCAACTGCTTTCCTGGCCCCACAACACTAGGAAATTTCAGTTCCTCCTCACCTGCTACCAGTTTAACAAAACCGTAGCCCAGATCAATCCCTACACTTTTGGCAACTACACTCCAATTCTCCTCCATAGTTGCCTCTGGTGTTTCCTCCTGACTTTCTTTGGAAACAGAACTTTCCGTCGCTACAAGTCCCCCCCAAAAAGCCAATCATACCACCTCCCAGTCCATAGGACCTTTTACTTAAAATTTACCATTTTTCGATGAAATTCGATAGGTATCAATGGTCCTATTTTCGCCTGGGCCCCGGTCCTATTTTACCTGGATAAAAAAACAACCCCCCTGGCAATGACCTACTCTCCCGGGGCGCACCCCAGTACCATCGGCGCTGGAGAGCTTAACTTCCGTGTTCGGAATGGAAACGGGTGGGTCCTCTCCGCTTAAATCACCAAGGGGGTATTTTTGTTTTTCTTGCTCTTTCAAAACTAAATAGCGAAGCGTCTCTTTAAGAATTCATCTGGTAAAAGTTTGGTATTGTTTAAGGTCAAGCCCTCGACCTATTAGTACCGGTCAGCTAAAGACATTGCTGCCCTTACACCTCCGGCCTATCTACCTGGTAGTCTTCCAGGGGTCTTACCCGGCACTAAAATTAGTGCCGATGGGAAACCTCATCTTGAGGGTGGCTTCGCGCTTAGATGCTTTCAGCGCTTATCCAGGCCAGACATAGCTACCCAGCTGTGCCCCTGGCGGGACAACTGGTACACCAGCGGTCTGTCCATCCCGGTCCTCTCGTACTAGGGACAGCTCCTCTCAAGTTTCCTGCGCCTGCGACGGATAGGGACCGAACTGTCTCACGACGTTCTGAACCCAGCTCACGTACCGCTTTAATGGGCGAACAGCCCAACCCTTGGGACCTACTACAGCCCCAGGATGCGATGAGCCGACATCGAGGTGCCAAACCTCCCCGTCGATGTGGACTCTTGGGGGAGATAAGCCTGTTATCCCCGGGGTAGCTTTTATCCGTTGAGCGACGGCCCTTCCACTCAGAACCGCCGGATCACTAAGCCCGACTTTCGTCCCTGCTCGAGATGTCTCTCTCGCAGTCAAGTCCGTTTCTGCCTTTACACTCTACGGATGATTTCCAACCATCCTGAACGAACCTTTGGGCGCCTCCGTTACCTTTTGGGAGGCGACCGCCCCAGTCAAACTGCCCACCTGACAATGTCCCAAGACCGGATCACGGCCTCTGGTTAGAATTTCAGCACTAAAAGAGTGGTATCCCACCGGTGACTCCACGAAACCTGGCGGCTTCGCTTCCAAGTCTCCCACCTATCCTGTACATTTAATACTAAAACCCAATGTCAGGCTACAGTAAAGCTCCACGGGGTCTTTCTGTCCTGTCGCAGGTAACCGGCATCTTCACCGGTATTACAATTTCGCCGAGCCCTTCGTTGAGACAGCGCCCAGATCGTTACGCCTTTCGTGCGGGTCGGAACTTACCCGACAAGGAATTTCGCTACCTTAGGACCGTTATAGTTACGGCCGCCGTTTACTGGGGCTTCGGTTCAAAGCTCTCACTTTTCCCCTTAACCTTCCAGCACCGGGCAGGCGTCAGCACCTATACTTCATCTTACGATTTAGCAGGCACCTGTGTTTTTGCTAAACAGTCGCCTGGGCCATTTCTCTGCGGCCCCCTCATGCAGTTTCGGTCAGGAGGATTATTAAACCCTCCCTTCGATTCCACACTAGCGGGGCACCCCTTCTCCCGAAGTTACGGGGTCAATTTGCCGAGTTCCTTAACGAAGGTTCTCTCGCGCGCCTTAGGATTCTCTCCCCACCTACCTGTGTCGGTTTACGGTACGGGCACCTAAATTCCTCGTTAGAGGCTTTTCTTGACAGTTTGGGGTCAGCCACTTCGCTACTTTGTTTCGCTCCCCGTCACCTCTCGGGATTGTGCAAGACGGATTTGCCTGTCTTGCTCCCTACTGGCTTGGACGCACTCAACCAACGGTGCGCTTGGCCTACCCTCCTGTGTCACCCCTTCCTCAAGCGGTCTTTAGGTGGCATCGGATTCTCAACCGATTGTCCTTCGCCTACGCCTTTCGGCCTGGGCTTAGGTCCCGGCTTACCCTGGGCGGACGAGCCTTCCCCAGGAAACCTTAGGTTTTCGGCGAAGAGGATTCTCACCTCTTTTTTCGCTTACTCATGCCGGCATTCTCTCTTCCCAGCAGTCCACAAAACCTTCCGGTTCTGCTTCTGCCCACTGGGAACGCTCCCCTACCCCTACTGGAGGTCGTCGGTTAGACATCAGTTATGGGTCTTTGACTGCTGCCGAAGTATGAAGTTGTCTGCTAGATCTCGTATTCTGTTCCAGTTTGTGATAGACTTTGCTTGTGATATATCCCAGGTCTTGGAGTATCTCAAGCAGTACTCTGACTTCGCTACACGACCCTAATGCATTTCGGAGAAAGTGCTTGAATTCGCTTTGGCAGTCTTTCGACCGTATCCTTCGGCTATGTTGAGCGGTATGGAGACGGCCCATCGCCACAGCTGGCTTAACTTAGTTCGTATTCTTCAACCTCTGGCACGGTAAAGGAAATTCTGTGCATGTGTAAAGCTAGTCTATATGACCTTTGGTATACTTCAAGATCTTTATGGCCATTTTGATCATGCGTTTCACCTCCAACTGCTAATCTGCAACCAATTTTAGGCTTTAGTAATCCGATATTGGCATCTAGTATTATCCCTTGCCCGATCTTGACTGATGACTCTGACTTCGAACTGCCAACCTCTAACCTCCAGTAAGCCGCAGCTTCGGTGACGGACTTGAGCCCCGTTACATTTTCGGCGCAGAGCCACTTGACCAGTGAGCTATTACGCACTCTTTGAATGGTGGCTGCTTCTAAGCCAACATCCTGGTTGTCTGGGCAGCTCTACATCCTTCTCCACTTAGTCCGTACTGGGGGACCTTAGCTGGCGGTCCGGGCTGTTTCCCTCTCGACTATGAATCTTGTCACCCACAGTCTGACTCCCAAGGATAATTAACGGTATTTGGAGTTTGAGAAGGTTCGGTAACCTGGTAAGGCCCCTAGCCTAGTCAGTGCTCTACCTCCGTTAATCTCTGCCTTGAGGCTAGCCCTAAAGCTATTTCGGGGAGAACCAGCTATCTCCGGGTTCGATTGGCTTTTCACCCCTACCCACAGGTCATCCGCCGACTTTTTAACGTCGGTCGGTTCGGGCCTCCACGAAATTTTACTTCCGCTTCACCCTGCCCAAGGGTAGATCACCCGGTTTCGGGTCTACGACAGCAAACTAGATCGCCCTCTTCAGACTCGCTTTCGCTCCGGCTCCGCTTGTCGCTTAACCTCGCTTGCTGCCGTAACTCGCCGGCCCGTTCTACAAAAAGTACGCCATCACCAGGCACTTGCTCCAGTGCTCAGTATTCTTTCGATCTTGTTAATCATTGTGTCATTTATGGTTCTTCTTTACTGAACACTTGAGGAAGTGCCCGGCTCTGACTGCTTGTAAGCATACGGTTTCAGGTACTTTTTCACTCCCCTCCCGGGGTGCTTTTCACCTTTCCCTCACGGTACTTGTGCGCTATCGGTCGCTAAGGAGTATTTAGCCTTGGGAGGTGGTCCTCCCTGCTTCCCACGGGGTTCCTCGTGCCCCGTGGTACTCAGGATGCCCTCCGCCTAACTCAGCCTCTTTCGCCTACCGGGGTGTTACCGCCTGCGCCGGGGCTTTCCAGCCCGCTTCGGCTAAAGGTCTTAAAGGCGTTTGCTACCCCCATCTGGAGGGTGGCCGTTGGATGTCTGAACCCCAATTTCCAGCCTCTAACCGCCAGACAGGTTTGGGCTCTTCCCTCTTCGCTCGCCGCTACTGGGGGAATCGAGGTTTCTTTCTTTTCCTCCGGGTACTTAGATGTTTCAGTTCCCCGGGTTCGCTCCGCTGTGCCTATTTGGTTCGGCACAGGGTGACGGAATATTACTTCCGCCGGGTTGCCCCATTCGGGTATCTCCGGGTCAACGCCTGCTTGCGGCTCACCGAAGCTTTTCGCAGCTTGCCACGCCCTTCGTCGCCTCTTAGCGCCAAGGCATCCACCCTACGCTCTTATTAGCTTGACCTTTTGGTGGGCCTGTTCTTTCGCTGTTTTCGATGAATCCTTAAAGCGTTCTACCTGCTTCGCTATTCAGTTTTCAAAGAGCAAGGTCCAAATGTAATTCTAGCAGAGGCTAGTTAATGGCGACTATGACAGTCGCCAGTTAACTCACCACTGCAGTAATCCTCCACTTACTAAAATGGTGGTGGAGATGAGCGGAATCGAACCGCTGACCCCCTGCTTGCAAGGCAGGCGCTCTCCCAGCTGAGCTACATCCCCGCACTCCCAACCTCTAACATCCAATTAGTGGTGGGCCTAGGTGGACTTGAACCACCGACCTCACGCTTATCAGGCGTGCGCTCTAACCAGCTGAGCTATAGGCCCAGGACTAAATCAGGGGTCTTTGGTCCCTGAAAACCGGACAGTGGTTCCTTGCGTCATCGACACAGGAGTATTTCGGGTGCTAGAAGGCATCTAGCTACCAGCTCCTGGTTACTCCTTAGAAAGGAGGTGATCCAGCCGCACCTTCCGATACGGCTACCTTGTTACGACTTCACCCCAATCACCAGCCCCACCTTCGACGGCTCCCCCCTTGCGGTTGGGACACCGGCTTCGGGTGTTGCCGGCTTTCGTGGTGTGACGGGCGGTGTGTACAAGGCCCGGGAACGTATTCACCGCGGCATGCTGATCCGCGATTACTAGCGATTCCGGCTTCATGCAGGCGAGTTGCAGCCTGCAATCCGAACTGAGACCTGCTTTTTGGGATTGGCTCCGCCTCCCGGCTTCGCTACCCTCTGTACAGGCCATTGTAGCACGTGTGTCGCCCAGGACATAAGGGGCATGATGATTTGACGTCATCCCCACCTTCCTCCGGTTTGTCACCGGCAGTCCCTTTAGAGTGCCCACCTCTCACGTGCTGGCAACTAAAGGTAGGGGTTGCGCTCGTTGCGGGACTTAACCCAACATCTCACGACACGAGCTGACGACAACCATGCACCACCTGTCTCCTCGTCCCCAAAAGGGGAACATGCTGTTTCCAGCACCGGCAAGGGATGTCAAGCCCTGGTAAGGTTCTTCGCGTTGCGTCGAATTAAACCACATGCTCCACCGCTTGTGCGGGCCCCCGTCAATTCCTTTGAGTTTCAGCCTTGCGGCCGTACTCCCCAGGCGGGGTACTTAATGCGTTTGCTGCGGCACAGAGAGGGGTCGACACCCCCTACACCTAGTACCCATCGTTTACGGCGTGGACTACCAGGGTATCTAATCCTGTTTGCTCCCCACGCTTTCGCGCCTCAGCGTCAGGGACAAGCCAGAAAGCCGCCTTCGCCACTGGTGTTCCTCCTAATATCTACGCATTTCACCGCTACACTAGGAATTCCGCTTCCCTCTCTTGCCCTCAAGCTGACCAGTTTCAATTGCACTTCCTGCGGTTGAGCCGCAGCCTTTTACAACTGACTTAATCAGCCGCCTACACGCCCTTTACGCCCAGTGATTCCGGACAACGCTCGCCCCCTACGTGTTACCGCGGCTGCTGGCACGTAGTTAGCCGGGGCTTCCTCTTGAGGTACCGTCACCTCTCCTATATAACGAGAGACTTCTTCCCTCATGACAGAGCTTTACGACCCGAAGGCCTTCGTCGCTCACGCGGCGTTGCTGCGTCAGGGTTCCCCCCATTGCGCAATATTCCCCACTGCTGCCTCCCGTAGGAGTCTGGGCCGTTCTCAGTCCCAGTGTGGCCGATCACCCTCTCAGGCCGGCTACCCATCGTCGCCTTGGTGAGCTGTTATCTCACCAACTAGCTAATGGGACGCGAACCCATCCTTAAACGGAGTTTTATACTCCTTTCCTTAATCTAAGATGCCTCAGATTAAGTTCATCCGGTATTAGCTCCGGTTTCCCGAAGTTATCCCGGGCTTAAGGGTAGGTTGTTCACGCGTTACTCACCCGTCCGCCACTGCTCAGATGTCGGTCGTCAGTTAAACTGATGACTGAACACTGAACCGTTCGACTTGCATGTGTTAGGCACGCCGCCAGCGTTCGTCCTGAGCCAGGATCAAACTCTCCGTAAAATTTATACTGCTTGCGTCCTTTCATCACAAGAACGCTCTCTGTACGGGTTTGATTTTGGCTCCTTGAAGCCTACATCAAGCGCTTATTTACCACTGTCCAGTTTTCAAAGACCAAGACTTAAAACCGACAAGCTTTATTCTACCATGCCTGACGGACAATGTCAATTGCCATTATTGAATAACACTTTCGCTTTTTACCCCTAGTCCGAGGCGAAAATTAATATACCATACTGAGCCCTCAAATGTCAAGACTGGTTTTTTGTTTCATATTATGTAAACTATTTGGCATTTTGCTTTTATTTAATAAGAGAACCTTCCAAATAGAAATGGGGCACGGGTCCTACGATAATTGCATCGGCAATTGGTATTTGGGTCTTTACCGGTATTTCGGAGCTGAGCAGCGGGACGATGACCTTTACTTTGCTTTCTACCTGCAAATAAATACGATGCCTGGTTTGGTTTATCCCCGCTTCCGCAAAGGAATCCACCACATCAATGTTCACAACGCCTACAGGCATAAGGTTCAGTTTGATTGCCGGCCCATGACTGGCCAGGAGTTTAGTTCCAAATACTTGCCCAAAAGGAATTCTGAATTGATGTCTCTCCAATTGTTTTAGGGACTGTTGGATATGCAGTTGAGCATCAGACTTGATTTTATTTACCAGGATCATATTGATTTGCATAAAGACAATTCTATTGTTAATATCTTTTTCCAACTGTACCAAATCAGCATAGCGCACATTGCTTGCTACTTTTTCCAGAACAGCAGTATTAATGGCTTGCACAGCACTCCAATTGGCCTCAGCCTCGGCCACGGCTTCAATGGTAGACCTTAAACTGCGTTCAATCAGGATGAATGCCGACAAAATTGCCAGGATGATAATGATGAAAAAAATTTTCGTGGGGATCAATCTGCGGCGCCACAAAATCTTCACCTCTCCCGAATCACGCTCCGCTACCTGACAAAGATCACTATAACAATATATGCTGCCAAACCAAGGATGTTCCAACTGAATAATTTTCTCCCCAGCTCGTGAAAAATTGAGGGCAACCAACAGTACCCTCAATCTCTCCTCAGTCTTGCAAATCTTCTTTTTCCTACGCGGATAACCAAGCCGGTACGAGGATTGATCTCCGCATCTGGATTAGTTTGTTTGATCCCGTCAATTTTTACTGCTCCCTGCTTGACCAGTCTTATAGCCTCGCTGCTACTGTTTGCCAGACCAGTCAACACTAAGAGCTTGGGAAGCCATATTTTCCCTTCGACAATTTGATTTTCTTCCAGCTGAACCTCCGGAATATCTGAGGGTAATCGACCTTGCTGAAAAATCCGCTGGAATTCAGCTTCCGCTTCTCTGGCAGCCTCGTTTCCGTGATATAAAGCAACTATCTCCCTGGCCAAACGCATTTTCACGTCACGAGGGTGCAGGGTGCCCTGATCCAGTCCCTTATTTATTTCAGAAATTTCTTCCAGTGATACAGGTGTAACCAGCTCAAAGTATCTCATCATCAAGTCATCACCAATAGACATGATCTTGCCGTACATTTCTTCTGGCTTCTCATCAATACCAATGTAATTACCCAGGCTCTTGCTCATTTTTTGCACCCCATCCAAACCTTCCAGAATAGGCATCATTAGGGCTATTTGGGGCTCCTGCCCATATTCTTTTTGTAAAGTACGTCCCATTAACAGATTAAATTTTTGATCTGTTCCTCCTAATTCGATATCCGCTTGCAGGTGAACGGAATCATATCCTTGCATGAGAGGATAAAAGAACTCGTGGATACCGATGGGCAGGTTCTCATGATAGCGTTTCGCAAAATCCTCTCTTTCCAGCATCCGGGCTACTGTGTACTTGGCAGCTAAGCTCAATTACATTTTGAAAATTTAGTGAGGCCAACCAGCTACTGTTAAAAACCATCTTGGTTCTCTCAGGGTCCAGAATCTTAAAAATCTGCTCTTTATAGGTTTGGGCGTTAGCCTGAACCTCTCCTTCTGTCAACTGTTTTCTCGTTTCCGATTTGCCGGTGGGGTCACCTATTCTACCGGTAAAATCACCGATAATAATAATAACTTCATGACCTAGTTGTTGAAATTGGCGCATCTTCTGCAGTACCACCGTATGCCCCAAATGTATATCCGGGGCACTGGGATCCAAACCCAGCTTTACCTTTAAAGGAGTAGCAGTCTCATTGATTTCTCCAGCTTTTTTCCTAGTTCTTCCTCCATAATGATTTCGTATGCGCCGCGACGAATGATGGCCATTTGACGATTGACTTCTCCTGCTACAGACATCTTCTATACCTCCATGCTCAGTAAATTTTAAAATAAAAAAGCTTCTCATCTATTTCAGGGACGAGAAGCATACCCGCGGTACCACCCTTTTTGCATTTAGCCTCTTGATGCCTGTATAACGCCAGGTTGACGACCAGACTAGCCGGAATAAGCCCTTATCTAGCCGGAACATTTTAGCTGCTGATTTCGTCAAGAAAAGACAAGGAAGCCTACCGGTTTCGGCTGAGTACTCACAGGTGTAAGTCCCCCAGCAGGACTACCAGTTTCCACCATCTACCGGTTCTCTATGAAGTCCCGACCCCTGGAGGGTTTTCCCGCTCATCGCTTTCTATAGCTGCAATTTTGAAGATATTGTAACATATTATGGTTATTCATCGCAAGTATTGCAAATTTTCCAGGCTACATTATTATTATGGTATAATGAGTTAGGTATTAATTAAGGCTACAACGCATTTATATTTTCCAAAACTGTAAATGAAGGAGGTCAGATTCATGGCTTCGGCAAAAAAGAAAACCAGACGCTTAAACTATAAAAGGCTTTTCCTGCTGATAATTTTGGCGGGTTTCGTTATTACTGCCGGAATTGGCGCTGGTTTTGTGGTTGGAGTAATTCGTAATATGCCGGATTGGCAGCCCGATAGAATAGAAGCTGATTTGACAACGTTCTTTTATGATAGAGATGGAGAGCAAATTGCCACTCGCTATATGGAAAACCGCATCCCGGTAGAATTTGAGGAAATACCTGATACAGTGAAAGAAGGCGTTCCTGGCCATTGAGGACCACCAGTTCTATAATCACCATGGAATAAATTTCTACCGCCTGGCCGGAGCCGTCTGGGCCAATCTTCGCCATGGCTGGGGAACTCAAGGTGGCAGTACCATCACCATTCAACTGGCCAATAACGCCTTTATTGAACACCGTCAGAAAAAACTGGAAAGAAAGATCCAGGAGGCCATTCTGGCTATCCAGCTAGAAAGAATGTATAGTAAGGACGATATTTTTGAAATGTACCTGAATCAAATTTATTTTGGTAATGGAGCTTGGGGTGTTCAGGCAGCAGCTAAAACCTATTTCGGCAAGGATGTGGGTGAACTGGATCTGGCTGAAAGTGCCTTTCTGGCCGGTGTGGTTCAGCGACCTACATCTTATAACCCGTATAAATATCCCGAAAGAGCCCAAGCCCGGCGTGCTACGGTCTTGGACCGGATGGTTCGCTATGAGTATATTTCTGAAGAAGAAGCAGCTCAGGCCAAGAGGAAGGAATTCAATCTAAATAATGAACCTCTCCAGCAAAAGCATAAATACCCTTATTTTATCGACTCATGTGATCGATGAAGCAGAGGACCTTTTAGTATCTCAGGATATTGATCCCATGCAGCTATATAAAGGTGGCCTCCATGTGTATACCACCATGGATACCAGAATTCAAAACAAAATCGAAGAAGTATTCAATAACCCGGAAAACTTTCCCAAGACCAACACGGAACAGCCACTCCAAAGTGCCATCGTAGTCATCGATCCCCACACCGGTGATATTTTAGGTTTAATGGGTGGACGGGAGCATGTTACCCAAAGAGGCTTAAACCGGGCTACACAAATGAAACGATCCCCGGGCTCTGTAATCAAGCCAATAACCGTCTATGGGCCGGCTCTGGAAAAAGGCTTTTCACCGGCAACGGTCATAGACGATGTACCGGTTACCTATCCCAGTACCCAAAAACCTTATCAACCCAAAAACTACGATGGACGCTACCGGGGACTAATTACCATGCGGGAAGCAATAAAGCATTCCGTAAACATTCCGGCGGTAAAAATGCTGGATACCATAGGTGTCAGTACTGGTTTTGACTTTGGTAACAGGCTGGGCCTTCCTCTAGTTGAACAGTGATAAAAATCTAAGTCTTGCTTTGGGCGGATTAACATACGGAGTATCACCTTTGGAGCTTGTTTCAGCCTACGGAGCCTTTTCCAATGGGGGTATCTGGATAGAGCCAAAGGCTGTCTCCAAAATAACCGATTCCCGTGGTAATGTCTTGGTAGAAGTCAATAACCGACAGCATGTGGTAATGAGTGAGGAGACTGCCTTCCTGATTACTGATATGCTCCAGTCAGTAGTAGAATCCGGAACCGGCACTCGTGCCAGAATGAATAGGCCGGTAGCCGGTAAGACCGGGACAACTCAATTGCCTGACAAACCGGAATTCAGGAATAAGAAAGGGAATCAGGATGCCTGGTTTGTCGGTTATACTCCCGAGCTGGCTGCAGTAGTCTGGATGGGCTATGATAAAACAGATGCCAACCATTATTTGAATCAGATTTATGGGGGCCGCTATCCAGCTCAAATCTGGAAAGCAGTGATGGAAACCGCATCAAAAGATGTGCCGGTAAAGAAATTCCCAGTACCCAGTTCCATTGTCTACAAATCTGTTGATGTAAAATCGGGATTGTTGCCCAGCGAACTTACCCCTCAGATGTTTATAGTCTCGGAAGCATTTAATAAAAAACACGTTCCCCAAGAAATTTCCAACGTATGGGAAGAAGCCCAGGTTTGTGCGGAGACAGGGCTCATCCCTACACCATACTGCCCGACTACAGTCACCGGTCTCTTCCTCAAAAGGCCCATACCCTATACCGGGAGCATCAAACCGGAAGATGCTGACCTGGAACTGCCAACCGAAACTTGTACCCTCCATCTTACAGGAGAGTGATCTGCCTGATGTGCCTGCAGCCACAGAAGGCGAGATAGATCACTCCCCGATCCGAGCCATAAACGGCAGTACTTCTCCGGCAGACAGAAGCCCCCTCCGCTCCTGTTCTATCGGGAGAGATCGTGAAGGGGGCAAAAGGGTTCAAAGTTGACCTGTCATGGAGTGTGCCCGGATGGAGGGCAGATAATCTGATTTATTCCATTGAACGCTGGACGAAGGACAGCCCCAACTCGCTACAGCATTGGAGTAACCACCGAAAACCACTACACTGATGCTAGAAGTGGAAAGCGATTCCACTTATCATTACCGCATTTTCGCCATCGATAACGATACCGACCTGAGCGCTCCTTCCAACGAAATCACCATTTCAATCAATCGGCAACTAGAAAGGATCCGGGGCCGCGCCCCCTGGATCCTTTTATTACTCGTTAACTTCCACAACTGTCACACCTGATCCTCCCTCGTTTTGATAGCCTAACCGGAAATTTTTGACGCGAGGGTGACTCGCGCAGATACTCACCGATAGCAGTTACGCAAGGCGCCCGTACCTTTGCCGTGGATCAGAGTACACCGTAGTTCAGATTGCTGAGAAGGACATCATCGAAGAATTTGCTCACCTCTTCCAGGGCTTCCTCTACAGTACGACCTCGTAAATCAATTTCCGGGGAGATCTCCTCGCTTTTCTGCACCATGATTCCCGCATTGAGACTGTTGCCCTGCAATTACAGTCTTGGGCTCATCAATCTACCCTCAGGTCTTCCCAGCGGAACCTCCACTTTGAGAATACCAATCTGCACCTGAACTGGCCCCTGCCCACCAGCTAACACCGAGTAATCCGCCCCTGCTTTTGCAACTCCGGTGACAAAAACCAAGTCCCCCGGTTTGACCTCTACCTGGTATGCGGCCGGGATCCGGGGGCTGAAGAGAGCGCAGCTGTTGCCGGGCGGTCTTGTGTAGCTCTTTCAACTGTTCCCGCGGACCTGCTGAATGGACTTTTTCCTGTTCTCGTCGGTCCGATTTCTTCCATCTGTCCTTGGAGCACCTTGATGAGGGAGGAAATTTCCTCCCGGCCCTTTTTGATGATGGACTCGGAACGACGATAGGCCTCTGCAATTATTCTTTCTTCCTTTTCGTGCAGCCTTCTTTTTTCCGCCTCCAGATCATGCCGCAGAGCCGCCAGTTCCTCCCGGATCCTTATCCACTTCTTCTCTGATCTCGAACAAGTGACTTGCGTTTAGCTTCCAAATCTTCCAGCAAACCACCGATTTCCAGCTCATCACGAGAGATCAAGGAGCGGGCTTCCTCAACCACTTCCGGGTCCAGTCCCAATCTGGAGGCAATTTCAAAAGCATTGCTCCGGCCTGGCATGCCAATTAAGAGACGGTAGGTAGGTCGTAAAGTAACCGGATCAAACTCCACGCTGGCATTTTCTACGCCAGGTGTATTGTAGGCAAAGGCTTTCAGCTCGCTGTAGTGGGTGGTGGCAATGGTATGAGCTTGAAGGGAACGGAGTTTTTTCAGGATCGCAATGGCCAGGGCGGATCCTTCTACGGGATCGGTTCCCGCTCCCAGCTCATCAAGAAGGACCAGGCTGGGCAGCTTGATCTTCTTCATTATGCCGTACTATATTGGTCATATGGCCGGAAAAAGTGCTTAGAGGACTGCTCAATGCTTTGCTCATCACCGATGTCGGCAAAAATACTCTGAAATACCGCCAGTTCAGTCCCCGGTTCAGCGGGAATATGCAAGCCGCATTGAGCCATCAGACACAAAAGTCCCACGGTTTTTAGGGCTACAGTCTTGCCCCCGGTATTGGGCCCCGTAATCACCAGAGACACGAAAATCCCGGCCCAGATGAATGTCGATGGGGACCACCTCACCCGCGTTAGCAACGGATGCCTGCCTTTCTTGATATGCACCAGGCCTTCCGAATTCAGCCCAGGCTGGCAGCCATCCATGGCCTGGCTCAGTCTTCCTTTGGCGAAAATAAAATCAAGACGGGCCAGGGACTGAAGGGTATCTTCCAGCTCCGGCATACAGCCGACAATTATTTTGGGTGAGCCCTGCCAAGATGAGCCTCTATTTCTCGTTTTTCCGCCAATTGGAAATTGCGTCAGATCATTATTGAGCTCAACCACCGGCATCGGTTCAATAAACAAGGTCGCCCCACTGGCAGACTGGTCATGAACAATGACCAGGGAAGCGGGAACGGTATTCCTGTTTCACCGGCAAAACATAACGATCCCCGCGCATGGTGATCAAAGGATCCTGCAGCATTCTTTGGTATTCCGGTGAACGCAAAATCTGATCCAATCTGCCTTTAATCCGTTCCTGAACTTCGATGATTTTACGCCTGAGACGGAACAGGTCAGGAGAAGCTTCATCCTTCACCTGCCCGTCCTCACTGATAGCTGATTTGATAGCAATTTGGATGTCCTGTAATTCATTAAGTCTATCGTTCCATACTCGTAACCGACAAAACTCCTCTTTAATCCCTCGAAAGAACTTCTTTATTCTCCGCACCGCTTCTAAAGTATCCAGCACCGCCAGCAATTCATCAGCTGTTAATACAGCTCCTCTGGAAACCCGCCATAAAGAATGGGAAATATCCCTAATCCCACCTAAAGAGAAATTCGGGTAAAGACGCAATATCTCCCTGGCCTGGGTGGTTTCTTCCAGCAGGGCGATAATAGCGTTCTTGTCAGTCAAAGGCTGGACTTGAGCCACCAAATCCTTACCCAAAGGAGAAGAACACTGGTTCGCCAACCAGGAAATGATTTTAGGAAGTTCCAGCCTGTCTATACTAAAATACTCCATGATTAATCACCTTGTACTTGAGGTGCTACAAAACACCACGGTAATAATGGCCTTTAGTTACACCTTGGGGTGAATACTGCTCCAGTTGCTCCTTCCAGTCCTCCCATTCCACCGGGTCTCCCTCAGCAATTGAATCCAGGGCTTGCCGGTAGATAGCAGTAACTGTTTTCACATATTCAGGCCCCTCTTTGCCCGCTTCAATGCGAATACAATCGTAGCCCAGCCGGAAAAACCAAGGCAAGCTATCAAGAAGACACAGATCTTGCGGGTTATAGATATACATGCGGCAAAACTGATCCGTCCTAATCGGAAACAGGTAGTTTTTCCGATCCTTCAATCCATAATTTCCTGCCCGGCATTTTTGCAAGCCTTTTTTCTCAAGCCCGCATCCATCAGCAAGAGCTTCCAAAAGGCAATGCCGAGAAACCATCAAAGGCAAGGAACCGTGAACCAATCCTTCCAGCTCCATTCCAGCCGGTAGGTCCAATGCCTTTAACTGTTGAAAAGTCAATTCAGGAGATACAGTTATTCCCCGCAAACCTCGTTCATGGTAAAACCTGAGACTTAGACTATTGAAGACATTCAGGGGGTAATCTCCATAAATGGGCAAATGATTGAGTCTTTCAGCGGCATAGGCAAAAGCGCCCAGGTTCCCGATAAAAACTCCTGCCAAAGGCAATCCAGCCAGTGACCGAACCTGCTTTTCCACTAAAGGCTGCTCAAGGGGATGCCAGATCCGGGGCAAAAAGAAATAGAATTTTACTCCCAGATCCAGAAAACCTTCCATGATCTCTTTCAGTAAAGACAGTTTCTCACCGACGCTATGAAAAATCTCACCGTTAAAGTAGACCCGATCTGCACCTGCCCGGGCGGCAGCCTTTAAAGAGGTTAAACAGCCCACCGCAACAGCCAGTTGTGGTTTCTTGGTCTTTCTCACCAGGGTATGCCCAGCCAATAAAGACATGACGGTTTCTTCGAAAGCCTTTTCATCTGGGAGGGAATATCTTTTCGACTCCAATTGGGATATGCATTGACGTCTCAATTTATTTAACTGGCTGACGGGAACCATGAGATCTCCTTCCAGATCCAGGATCAGATCACCCAAAATAAAAGGAGTATTGCCCAGTCTTCCCAATTGCTGCATAAGAAACTCCCTGTTCAAGGGCCTATTGACGGCCTGCTCCGCCGGAAAATCAGTTTGCCCCTCCACTTTATTTCCCAGATCATCTTCTACCGTAAGCACTAAAGGCCGCCCAAGCCGGCCCTTAATCTTCATGGTCAGGGGAATTTTAGCATCTTCATCATCTTCAGCAAAACTGGCCCTGGCCCTTTCCATCAACTCCCGGTCGAAAGTTTTAAAAAGCCTGTCACCTGCTTTTACTGCGGGAGCTCCTTCAATTTCGACCACTGTCCCCGGTAAGGCTTTGTCCACTTCCTTCCCTTTGACCAGGATTTGCTCAATAGTAGTTCCAGTTCTTCCGCCTTTAGTGACCCAGTATTCAACTCCATCTCCCTTACTCAAAGAGCGCTCCAATTTCACTTCTACAGTAGCCCTGCCCCGCTTCCGGTTCAGTACTCTTCCCAGATAGACGCCCCTGTTATTGGGACGTTTCCAGCTCATCAATTCCCTTCCAGGATAGCCCAAAAAGTAACCGCTCGTAAAATCTCTGTTAAAAACCTGCTCTAGCTGTTGTTTTTCTTCCACTGAGATTGAAAACTTGCCAGGATCCTGTAAATACCGGTCAAGGGCTTGCCGGTAAACTCTGATTACCGTGGCCACGTATTCGGGCTTTTTCATTCTTCCCTCAAACTTAAAGGCCTTCACCCCGCTGTTCACCAGTTCAGGTATCAGATCAATGGTACAAAGATCCTTGGGGCTTAAAAGGTAGTCCCCCACCTTTTTTGTCCCGGCCACCAATTTTCCTTTTTCTTCCACTAGCCGGTAAGGAAGACGGCAGGGCTGGGCACACCGGCCCCGGTTACCGCTGCGGCCTCCAATGAGGCTGCTCATCAAACACTGCCCAGAATAACTAATACAGAGCGCCCCATGGACAAAAACCTCCAATTCAACGGAAGAACCTTGATGAATCTCCCTGATATCTTCTAACGACAATTCCCGGGCAAGAATAATTCTCTGCACCCCTTCTCGGGCTAAAAATCTGGCACCAGGTAAGTTGTGAACAGTCATTTGGGTACTAGCATGCAGTTTCATTTCCGGCACGACCTGCCGCGCCAAGTACAGCAGCCCTGCATCCTGGATAATAACAGCATCTGCACCCACGTTGTAGAGGAATTTCAAATACTTAGCGGCTAAAGGTAATTCGGCATTATCCAGAAGGATATTCACGGTAACATACACTTTTACGTTACGGCTATGAGCATATCTGATGGATCGATCCAGTTCTTTTTCATCAAAGTTGCGGGCATACTGACGGGCATTGAACTGTTTACCCCCAAGATAAACTGCATCAGCTCCATTGGCCACGGCTGCCCGCAGGGATTCCATGTCACCGGCGGGAGCCAATAGTTCAGGTGTTTCCATTGGGCCTGACCTCACTTCTTTAAGCTTTACGTGAGTTTCTTTTCACCCGGTAAAGTCCTGAACAAGTCTCTATTTGAATTCCCCGCTCCTCCAGTAAATCCAGAAAGAGATTCATTCCTAAAGAATCGCTGGCCATATGACCGGCAATTACCACGTTAAGATGGGCTTTTTCTGCTTCTTTCCTGTGTTTTTCGCTCATGTGCATGCATACAATCGTACCTACCCCTGCTTGGGATAGTCTTTCATAAGCATCCTCGGAGCCACTGGCCCCCCCGGTCATATCCACAAAAATTTTTCCACAGCGCCTTTCCTTGTTTCCACTGATCACTTCTGGGCCGTTATTCAACTGCACGGCATGAGCACATTCAGGTATTTTTTTTAAGATTTTAACCAAATCCCCCACTGTCCGGGGTTTTTCCTCTGTAAATAAATTATCCAGAAAACTGCTGACCATATTATCTGCCGGCGTATGAACGCACATCAATGCCAAGTTGAGAAGCCTGGCCGCGTCTACAACCTTCTCGTGATTAAGCGGCAAAAGACTTCTTTTCACTTCAGTGATCCGTGCCGAAAGAATGCCTTCAGCCACATTGATGGGGACCCCATACTTTTCTAGTAGATCTTCCTGCAGATGCATTACCTCGGCAAGAGCTGCCAAAGCTTTTCCCTCGGGATGATGAGCTAAAACCAGATCAAATCCTCCCAATCGGTCTGCCAGAAGAATTTCTCCCACCTCGATGTCGATACCGGCTAATATTCTTTTCACTTCAAGTTCTTCATCCCCGCATAAAATCCGAGTATCACTATATGGATTTTCCAACTGTTCCAGGTCAAAATCCGCTTTCTCCTCTTCTTTTAATTCCTCGAATTTTTCTTTTATCTTTTGCAGCAGCTCTTTCACTTTTTCCTGACCCCGGGGATCATGTTTAATCCCTTGCTCAATAGCCAGACGATAGATTTCTTTTAGTTTCATCAACAACACCCTTTCTCTATTTGCGGGAAATATACGGATTGTTTTTCAGGTAAAACCTGAGCTGCCAGTCTGCTGCCTTGGAGATACCTATTCTAGTAGTACTCACTATTTCATCATCCCCTTTTGGTATCCCCCCATACACTCTAATAGGACCGGAAAACAAAGACAGGCCATCATGCTCACCGGTAATACCCATAGCCACAGCTAACTTGGCAGGACCGCTGCACAATTCTAGCAAGTTATTTTTCTTTCGTCTTTCCTGCATCAGGGAAACACCTACTACAGGTTCCAATGCTCTGATTAATACAGCAGCCGGAGTGGTAATTTCGTCGGCAGTGATATTAAAACACCAGTGGATTCCATAAATCCGGTAGACGTAAACCCTCCCTCCGGGGCCGAACATACTTTGATTGCGTTTTGTCGGTCCTCGAGCAGAATGACAGGCTGGGTCATCCTGCCCCAAATAAGCTTCTGTTTCTACAATTATTCCTCCCGTCCGGCCTTCATTGCTGTGGTGGATCAGAATAGCCCCCAGCAGTTCCTTGGCCACCACTTCCGCCGGGCGTTCATAAAATTCCAAAGGCAATTCTTCCCCAAGCAAATAATCTTTCATTGTTCCTTCCCAATCCTGATCATTCTTAGTCTAACTTGTTCAAAAGAAAATATAAAATAAAACACATAGTTCATCAAGAAAAAACCTCACTGCTAGGTGAGGTCAAGCAAACATTAGCGCCTTTTGGCTTCCTCAATCAAATTAACCAGTCCTTCGTAGTCCTCCTGAACCTTCATCAACTCATGGGCCAGATTTAAGGCTGTCAAAACAGCAACCTTGACTGTGGACAAATGAGGGCTCTTATGCTTAATCTCTCGCATTCTTTGATCCACAAATTCTGATAGCATGCGCACATATTCAGCTTCTTCCCTGCTTCGAACCACGTACTCTTGATCGAAGATGGAGACAGTAACCCTTGTTGGAGTATCTTTTTCCAGCCTCATGATGCGGCCAACCCCCTCACTCGGTTCCACCATGATAACTTCTCTACAGATAAGAAAACTCCTTCTAGAAAAATTGAACTGGCCCTTGCCATCTATCTAAAATCCGCTTGCAAGTATTGACGAAGAGCTTCCTTGATCTTCTCATGCCGGGCATTTACTTCTTCATCAGTCAGGGTGCGCTCGGGGGACTGATAAGTAAGAGAATAGGCTAGGCTTTTGCATCCTTCCGGCACTTGCGGACCCCTGTAGACATCGAAAAGTTCGTATTTGGCAAGCATTTCGCCCCCAACATTTTCAATAATAGCTCCGATTTCCCCTGCAGAGACCAATTCCGGGACTACAACAGCCATATCCCGATCAACAGAAGGAAACCTGGCCAGAGGGCGATAGCGATGAGCTTTAGCGGAAAACTGCTCCAAAGTATTTAAATCAAGATTCAAAAGGCAAACCCGCTGTTTCAGATCAAAACTGTCCTGCACATCCGGATGCAGTTCTCCAATTTCCCCTAGCCGGATGTGATCAACCAGGATTTTTGCGGACCTGCCGGGATGATAAACAGGATGGTCAGTTAAAGGGATGAACTCCGGCTCACATCTTGCCACCTGATGGATCAGTGTTTGAGCAACCCCTTTTAAAAGGAAAAAATCCAAGTCTTGTTCTGCCCATTTCCAGCCGGGGCTATGTTTCCCACTAATCAAGGCAGTGAGCATTTCCCGTTCTTCCGGCAGTCTTCCCGGGTCATGGGATGGAAGGTAAATCCTTCCTATTTCAAAAATACCCAAATTCGTCACTTGCCGGTTGAAATTTTTCAGAGCGGTATTCAACATCCCGGGAATGAGAGTGGTCCTCATGACGCTCTGCTCTTCACTCAAGGGGTTGGCAAGGCGAATATACCGGCACCAGGGATGGTAAGGAGGCAAACCCAATCGTTGAATGTGCTGGGGATTGATAAAACTGTAATTGATCACCTGCGTCAGACCGCAGCCGGTCATCACTTCCAAACAAGTCTGAATCAGCTTCTGGAGAGGGGTTTTTCGCTCAGCTTTTGCCCCGCTCTCCGGCATGGTCAAAGGAATATTATTATAACCATACAACCTGGCTAGCTCTTCGATAAGATCGATTTCACCGCTAATATCTTCCCGATAAGGAGGGATCGCAACTGTCATGCCTTGCCGGCTTTGCTGGGTAATCGGAAACTGCAGTCGTTGAAGTATGCTCTTAATGGTTTCAGTTGACAGGTCTGTCCCTAGGATCGCATTTACTCTGTCCGTCCGAACAGAAACTTTTTGCTGGCGCCAGGGACGGGGATACACATCGATCTTACCTGCCATGGCTTTACCTGCTCCCAACTCTTCCATTAAACGAACAGCCCTAATGGCAGCCGCTAAAGCCCCTTCCCGATTCACTCCTTTTTCAAACCGAGTGGATGCTTCCGAGCGAAGTCCCAATTTACGGGAAGTATTGCGGATGGAAACCTTGTCAAAATATGCTGATTCTAATAAAAGGGAACGGGTATTGGCAGTGATTTCCGTCTCCAAACCTCCCATTACTCCGGCCAGGCCCACCGGCCGGTGAGCATCGGCAATAACCAGCATTTCCTCGTCCAAATCACGATGGGTTCCATCCAAAGTCACCAGTTTTTCACCAGACCGGGCCCGACGGACAATGATCTTCCGCCCCTTCAGAGTATCAAAATCAAAAGCGTGGAGAGGTTGCCCCATCTCCAGCATGACATAGTTGGTTATATCGACAACATTATTGATAGGTCTCATGCCGGCAGCCATTAAGCGCTGCTGCATCCAGGGAGGGGAAGGTTTGAGGCAAATATCCCTCACTCCCAACGCCACATATCTGCCGCACAAGTCTTCAGCCTGAATTTCCACCTGAAAGTCCAATTCTCCAGCAGGCCAGTCTTGTTCCTCGGGCGGGATCCGGAGTGCCGCACCGGTGATAGCAGCTACTTCCCGGGCCACATTGACCATGCTTAAACAGTCGGACCTGTTTGGCGTTAAATCCAATTCCAGTACATAATCTTCCAGACCTAATACTTCTGTCACAGGAGTACCCGGGACCGCTTCTTCATTGAGGACCAACACTCCTTCCTTCTGTTGGGAATCAATGAGAGAAGGATCCAGATTTAACTCTTGGGCGGAACAAATCATCCCCTGAGATACGGTCCCCCGGAAGTTCACCCTATTTATTTCCATTCCCCCGGGCAAGGAAGCTCCTTCAAGGGCCAGGGGAACCTTCAGCCCTTCCTTGATATTGGGAGCCCCGGTAACCACCGTTAAATTATGTCCATATGATCCAGCGTCAATAATGCAAACTACCAGTTTATCGGCATTGGGATGGGGTTTAATCTCCACTATTTGCCCCACCACCACTTTGCTTATTCCATCTGCCAGGTATTCAATTCGATCAACTTCTATACCCGCCATGGTCATTTTTTCCGCCAATTCTTTCGGGGATAGATCTAATTCCACATATTCTTTTAGCCAATTATAAGAAACCCTCATTTTGCAACCTTCCTTTGCTCAAATAGTTTTACCTAGAATTGCTCCAAAAAACGCATATCGTTTTCAAAAAGCAACCGCAGATCATCTATCCCATATTTGAGCATGGCAATTCTCTCCACTCCCATACCAAAAGCAAACCCGGATACCTGCTCGGGATCATAGCCGGTACCTGCCAATACTTTTGGATGGACCATGCCTGAACCCAACACTTCCAGCCAGCCTGTATCCGAGCAAACCCGACAACCTACTCCGTTGCACATGATACAAGAAATATCCACCTCAGCGCTAGGCTCGGTGAAAGGAAAGTAGCTGGGACGCAGTCTGATTTGCCGGTCCCGGCCGAACATCTGCCTGACAAAGGCCAACAGTGTCCCTTTTAGATCGCTGAAGGTCACCTGCCGATCAATCAGAAAACCTTCTACCTGGTGAAACATGGGGGAATGGGTGGCATCATCATCCCGCCGGAAAACTTTTCCGGGGGCAATGATCTTCACGGGCAACTCAGGCGCCATCTTCTCATAAACCCTGATTTGCACCGGGGAGGTATGGGTCCTTAGAAGAATCTCCTCCGAAATATAGAAGGAATCCTGCATATCCCTGGCCGGGTGATTTTTAGGAATATTCAAGGCTTCAAAGTTATAGTAGTCAAGTTCAATTTCCGGACCTTCGGCTACACTGTAACCCATTCCTCTAAAGATATCCTCTATTTCCTCCAGCACCTGGGTTAAGGGATGATTTCTTCCCTTTAAAAACTTCATCCCGGGAAGGCTGATATCGATGGTTTCGGCCTTTAATCTGGCTTCCCTGACCTGTTCTTTAATTTCCAGCTGCTTCCTTTCCAGTAGATCTTCCAATTGCTCCTTGATCTGGTTAGCCAGCTTGCCGATCTTAGGCCTTTCCTCCGGGCGAACTTTTCCCATGCCCCGCAAAACCCCGGTTAAAATACCTTTTTTGCCAAGATACTTTATTCTAATTTCATCCAATTCCTTCTGGGATTGGATCCGGCGGCATTCTTCCTCCGCCTGCTTCGCAATCTGTTCTAATTCATCTCTCATCATTCCAGCCTCCTAACAATATAAAAAGCTTTCATCCCAAGGGACGAAAGCTTTCTTCCGCGGTACCACCCTAATTAGTTCACATGCGAACCAACTCTACATTCCAATAACGGGGAACTTCCGTTTCTGCCTACTAATAGCCATGTTTGTTCACGGCACATTCAGCAAACTGCTCCCGGGCGAACTTCAATGGCTTCTTCTTAAACAGCGTTTCCAGTCACAGCGCCGTCTCCCTGGTAAGAAAAAAACCACCTACTCCTCCCGTTCAAAGCATTTTCCGTTATTTATTGCAAAATCAAACGACGGTATATAATGTAAGCAGTTATCGATCCAGTCTTCTCGAAAATCCTCCAAAAAATCTCGGCGGGCAACACCATGGGCTCCACAACCTTTCTTAAAATTTGGGGGAAATTCTGAGTTGATTATATCATAAGGACAGGGGGAAAACAAGAAATCAGGCATCCAGCTGTGTTGTTATCTTATGATAATGTCATCTTGTTAATTATCTTGATAAAATGTCACTATGGATAACGAGGTGTATTATCTTATGTCCCAAAAACAACTTAATAGGTTTTTAGTAATTACCAAACTCATCGAAGGGCATATCACAGTCAAAGAAGCATCTGAGAGCCTTGGACTTTGCGAAAGACAAATACTCCGCCTCAAGAAAGGAGTGCAAGAACAGGGGGCGTCTTTCCTAGTCCATAAAAACAAAGGCAAAAAACCTTATCATGCCATCCCGGATCAAACTGCCCAGACAATTATTAACCTTAAAAAGTCAGATACCTACAAAAACGCTAATTTCTTGCACTTTCAGGAAATGCTGGCAGAGCATGAACAAATTAATATCAGCTATTCAGCGCTTTACAAGCTGCTAAAGAAGTCGGGCTTTGAAAGCCCGAAAAAACGTAGGAGGTTTAAGCCCCATCGCACTAGAAAGCGTAAACCCCAGGAAGGGCTTTTAATCCAGATGGATGCTACGCCCTATGAATGGTTTGGTACCAGCGAAAATTTTAGCCTGCATGGTGGTATTGATGATGCTACAGGCAAAGTGGTAGCCTTATACCTGGCTAAGAATGAATGCCTCCAGGGGTACTTTGAAGTTATGCGCTTTATGTTTGAAAATTTCGGCATCCCGGTTAGTATCTATTCCGACAGCCATACCATTTTCAAATCACCTTTAAAGGATAAACTGTCTATTGAAGAACAGTTGGCAGGTAAAAGAACAAAACCAACCCAGTTTGGCCGTGCTATGGAAGAGATGGGTGTAACCATTATTACCGCACGTTCACCTCAAGCAAAGGGCCGTGTGGAACGTCTGTGGGAAACGCTGCAAAGTAGACTGCCGGTCGAGTTTAAGCGTAACAACATCAACACTTTGGATGAGGCTAATGCCTTTTTAGCAAAGTACATATACAAGTTTAATAAGCGGTTTGCGGTAGAGCCTGAAAATACCGAATGTGCTTTCAGACCCGTACCTTCAAACCTGTGCATAGACCACATCCTTTGCATCGTTAAGCAGCGTACATTTGACAATGGTGGAGTATTTTCCTTTTACAGTAAACATTTTAAGATTATTCAATCCAAGGAACTTCCTCCACTACCCAAAAGTGCCCGCATAGATGTACTTACTAGCCCTCATTTCGGTATTAAAGTGGCCTATAAGGGTGCTATATACGATACAATGCCGTTCGTTAAGTCAAAGAAGATACAGGACAAGGCTCCTGCAAAAGAGAGAAAGAAATGGTCACCACCGGACAGCCATTACTACAAGTACGGTCATAGACTTGTGAAAAAACTGGCCTTTACCGAAAGTGATCAAGAAATACTCGCGATGCTCGAAGAAATATTTCTCTCAAAAATGGCTTAAAACACGTTGTTTTAACCTGGCTAACTATTACTCTGCTGGCTGCCTGGCAACGTCAAGGGCGAGCTTTAGCGAGTTCATCTTGACCCTTGACGTTGCCAGGCAGCCAGCTATCATCCCAATAGCCAGGTTAAAGATGACATTTTCTAACGATAATTAACTATCTTTTGGGGTGACATTTTCATAAGTTATTGACAGAAATCAGGCATCCAGCCAAAAACTGTCCTTAAAAAGACTGGCGAACTCTTTCAAAAAGAAGAATACCTGCCGCTACTGCCGCATTCAGGGATTCCAGCTGACCAGGCATGGGTATCACAACGGTCTCCGTGGCAGCCATTCTTAAAATCTCTCCCGGCCCGGTACTTTCATTACCGATGACCAAGGCCATCCTAGAAGTAAAATCCCAGTGGAAGTATGGGCGTGTACTCCTGGGATCCGCCAGGATCAAAGGCAAACGCTCCCTGGAGCAAACATCCACCAGCTCTTGGGGATCAACATTTTGCCTCATCGGCAGGTGAAAAATAGATCCCATGGTTGCCCGCAATACTTTCTCGTTATAAAGATCCACAGTGCCTGTGGTGAGCAGAACTCCTGAAACCCCGGCCGCAGCTGCCGTGCGCAAGATAGTGCCCAAATTCCCCGGATCCTGGATGCCGTCCAGAATGAGCAAAAATGGATCAGAAGAAAGACCCAAGATTCTTTCCCATGAGCTTTCCTGTTTTTTGACCACCGCCAGTATTCCTTGGGGATTCTCCGTTTGGGAAACGGAAGCAAAAATTTTCTTCGAAACCAAATAAGTCTTAATGGATTTCCTTTGAAGCTTTATTAACCAATCTTCATCTTTGCTTGCAAAATTACTGTGCGTAGCCAAAATCAAGATGACTTCCGCGGCTTGTTCCAGGGCTTCCTCTACCATCTTATTGCCTTCGATGACGAAGGCGCCTTGGAGCTCCCTATATTTTCGTTTTTGCAAGGAGCGGATCATTTTTAAAGTCGGGTTGCTTTGAGACGAAATTGTACGAATCACCATTCACCATTCTTCCCCATCAGCCCCTCCATGGGAAGCCGGGCTTCTTCTTGACAGCGGTTCAACTGCTTTCCGGATTCTTCTTTCAATAAAAGAAAGGCGACTGGAAGTCACCTTGCTTTTTAGCTATTTAGCTGAGATTTGGCCACGTCTACCAGCTCACCAAAAGCCTCATTATCATTTACTGCCAAATCAGCCAACATTTTTCGATTGATCTCAATGCCGGCTTGTTTGAGGCCATTGATAAATTTGCTATAGGAGAGGCCATTCATCCTGGCCGCAGCATTGATCCTGGCAATCCATAGTTTCCTAAAATCACCTTTGCGTTTTCTCCTGTGCGCGTATGCATAGGCTAGCGATTTTAAAACTTGTTCGTTGGCGGGTCTAAATAATTTGGACTTGGAACCATAATATCCTTTGGCCAGTTTTAATATTTTTTTATGACGTTTACGGGACACATTGCCCCTCTTTACCCTTGGCATAATAAATTTACCTCCTTAAAACCAATTCCTTGCAATTACACTAAAGATACGGCACCAACTTTCTCATCTTAGGGGCATCGGCCGAGCTGACCAAACCGCTTTTTCGCAAGTTCCGCTTTCTTTTTGGGGACTTTTTCCCCAGAATATGGCTTTTATAAGCTTTCGATCTTTTCAGTTTTCCGGTGCCGGTAACTCGAAACCTCTTCGCCGCTCCCCGGTGAGTTTTCATTTTTGGCATATCTATAGACTCCTCCTAACCATCATGTTTTGGAACCAAAATCATGATCATATTTTTTCCTTCAACTTTAGGCGGCTTTTCCACACTGGCTATATCCTTCGATTGCTCTGCCAGTTTTAGGCAAATATTTTTACCCAGGTCGGCATGAGAAATTTCACGACCTCGAAACATGACGGTAACCTTGACCTTATCTCCTGCCTCCAGAAAACGGATAACATTACGGGCCTTAACTTGAAAGTCGTGCTCTTCAATACCCAGTCGAAACTTGACTTCCTTAATATTGATGACTTTTTGCCTCTTGCGAGCCTCCCTTTCCCGCTTGCTCTGTTCGAACCGGTATTTGCCGTAGTCCATAATGCGGCATACTGGTGGCTTAGCATTCTGCGCAACCTCCACCAGATCCAGATTATGCTCCTGAGCTATTTTCAGGGCTTCCCGAACTGGGAAAATACCTAGTTGTTCTCCCGCGGGACTGACCAGTCGCACTTCCCGAGCACGAATCTCCTCATTGACCCTTAAATCCTTACTAATATCCTGTCACCTCCAAAGAATGGGGCTAAAAAAGCCAGTAAAAAAAGCGGACATTTCCATCCGCCAAAAAATACTCTCTCCAGCTGAAATCAACCTTATCAGCAGCTTTTCCAGCGCCATAAGGTGAGAAGCGGATGGCTTCTACTTCAATCAATGCACGATTAACTTTCCAACCTATAGTATCATAGAGATTGAACCGGTGTCAATATTTTTTATTTCGCCCAGGAATTTGTTGTTATCTTATGATAATGTCATCTTGTTAATTATCTTGATAAAATGTCACTATGGATAACGAGGTGTATTATCTTATGTCCCAAAAACAACTTAATAGGTTTTTAGTAATTACCAAACTCATCGAAGGGCATATCACAGTCAAAGAAGCATCTGAGAGCCTTGGACTTTGCGAAAGACAAATACTCCGCCTCAAGAAAGGAGTGCAAGAACAGGGGGCGTCTTTCCTAGTCCATAAAAACAAAGGCAAAAAACCTTATCATGCCATCCCGGATCAAACTGCCCAGACAATTATTAACCTTAAAAAGTCAGATACCTACAAAAACGCTAATTTCTTGCACTTTCAGGAAATGCTGGCAGAGCATGAACAAATTAATATCAGCTATTCAGCGCTTTACAAGCTGCTAAAGAAGTCGGGCTTTGAAAGCCCGAAAAAACGTAGGAGGTTTAAGCCCCATCGCACTAGAAAGCGTAAACCCCAGGAAGGGCTTTTAATCCAGATGGATGCTACGCCCTATGAATGGTTTGGTACCAGCGAAAAGTTTAGCCTGCATGGTGGTATTGATGATGCTACAGGCAAAGTGGTAGCCTTATACCTGGCTAAGAATGAATGCCTCCAGGGGTACTTTGAAGTTATGCGCTTTATGTTTGAAAATTTCGGCATCCCGGTTAGTATCTATTCCGACAGCCATACCATTTTCAAATCACCTTTAAAGGATAAACTGTCTATTGATGAAGAACAGTTGGCAGGTAAAAGAACAAAACCAACCCAGTTTGGCCGTGCTATGGAAGAGATGGGTGTAACCATTATTACCGCACGTTCACCTCAAGCAAAGGGCCGTGTGGAACGTCTGTGGGAAACGCTGCAAAGTAGACTGCCGGTCGAGTTTAAGCGTAACAACATCAACACTTTGGATGAGGCTAATGCCTTTTTAGCAAAGTACATATACAAGTTTAATAAGCGGTTTGCGGTAGAGCCTGAAAATACCGAATGTGCTTTCAGACCCGTACCTTCAAACCTGTGCATAGACCACATCCTTTGCATCGTTAAGCAGCGTACATTTGACAATGGTGGAGTATTTTCCTTTTACAGTAAACATTTTAAGATTATTCAGTCCAAGGAACTTCCTCCACTACCCAAAAGTGCCCGCATAGATGTACTTACTAGCCCTCATTTCGGTATTAAAGTGGCCTATAAGGGTGCTATATACGATACAATGCCGTTCGTTAAGTCAAAGAAGATACAGGACAAGGCTCCTGCAAAAGAGAGAAAGAAATGGTCACCACCGGACAGCCATTACTACAAGTACGGTCATAGACTTGTGAAAAAACTGGCCTTTACCGAAAGTGATCAAGAAATACTCGCGATGCTCGAAGAAATATTTCTCTCAAAAATGGCATAAAACACGTTGTTTTAACCTGGCTAACTATTACTCTGCTGGCTGCCTGGCAACGTCAAGGGCGAGCTTTAGCGAGTTCATCTTGACCCTTGACGTTGCCAGACAGCCAGCTATCATCCCAATAGCCAGGTTAAAGATGACATTTTCTAACGATAATTAACTATCTTTTGGGGTGACATTTTCATAAGTTATTGACAGATCACATGGATCATCTCTCAATAAGAGAAACCTTACCGACAGAAAAGGGAGCATTAAAACAGCAATGCTAACGCTAATTGCGACAGGCCGATAAAAAAAACCGATCACAGCTCCCAGGAGTTCAATATGCCGCAGTTCCCGAAAAGCAACCTCCAAAACAAGCTTCTCCAGGCCTGTCCAGTCCATAGCATTGATTTTCTCTTCAATAATAACAGCTATGCTTATCTTCTCATTAATTTCCCGACCAATTTCCCCAGCCAGTTCAGAAAACAACTGAGGAGCTTCCCGCCGAAAAATATCTTCGAGCACCGTTGCTGCTGTTTCTTTGACATAGGCCGGAATCAGCCCTGGCAATCTCTTCAATATGGTCTCGCGGAGTTTTCTTCCGGACAGCTGAATTATTCTATCTTTGGCCTCATCACAAGTGATAGTGAAAATCAGATCATCCATGGAAAACAATTCACGTTCCACAATTTCGCCCAGACTCCTGGCAATCTCCCCTTTCCTCTTGGGAATCAACCCTTGAATACTAATGCCAAGCAGCGGAATGCCAATGGGTTTGTGCGGGCGAAAGATCAACTTGATCGCAATTACATTAGTAAACCAACCGATTAATGCTCCGATGAACGGAGACAACATGACTGTATAACTCATATCCCCTCCTGTCCCCTTTTCACGAAAAGCATATCAAACTAACCATTTAAAAGCAAGAAATGAAAAAACAGGCTTTTTGGGCCTGTTTGTATCAAGTATTATTTTTGCCTTGCCATTCTACAAAGTTCAGGCAACGGATACAGCCCTGGCAAAAGGAAATACGATTGGCAAAGACATTTTTTAAGGTTTCCAGGGTGCTGTGCATCCGGTCCAGTTCAGGGATATGGAGAATGATCTTTTGGGGCGCAATGGTAATGAGGGCGCTGATGAGCAAATCCTCGTAATTAATATCCGTATCAACCAGATCCACAACAAAACTCTGTAAATAATCATTATGGACAATATTTTCATCTTCGTCATATAGCTGAAAATAACCCGTTGACCCCAACAAAACATGCACTTTATCTACCCTTGGATCCTGCATTTCCACAAAATATTTAAGCAGAAGAATGAATTCATTATACTCCTTTTCCGCCAAATACAGTTCTACGGCCTGGTCAACAATCCCCTCCAGGTCATCCAGGTACTCGTGCAGACGGAAATTAACAAAACCCTCAATAATCAGGTTACCATTGGCTTCCAGATATTCATTAACCTTTTGTTGTAATCTGTCCAAGCGGCTTTGATTATCCATTTCTGTCATAAGGTCAAGGGCCTTTTGCATAATCTGGGCTCTTTCCAAAGCTTTAAAATAATAATAATGGCTGGCGATGAGTTTTTCGAAAAATTTTAAGCTGTATTTCTCATTAATTAACTGGGAAACCATTCGGGCCACAATAGAAGTGAGCCGATCCGGTGTGTTTCGGTCATTCTTTTCGGGTAAAAGAGGATAGAGAGAACATACCCAAAATGTATAATCGCCAATATTACTTTCATCGTAGTTAAATGCCATTTGCCTTCCTAGCAAAAGAGCCTGTTCTTTTTTCAAAAGTTGCCGGACAAAGTCAACATGTTGAGAGGTGGCAATGGAGACAGTCTGAAGCAAATCCTTCACCTCTTTCCCGGGCAATATATCAATATTATATGTCCGGGAAATTATTTGTATACAGGTCGGACTGAGGTGGTTAACTTGAAAATCAGTGGTCGCAACCAATTACCCGGAAAAGTGACATCGGTGGAAACAGATAATTTGATAGCAAAAGTTACATTAGAAATATGCGGCGGCAGCTACCTTACTGCCACTATTACGAAAGAGGCTGTTGATGATTTGGGACTTGCTGTGGGAGATCAAGTAAAGGCAGTGATTAAGGCATCTTCAGTAATGATTATGAAATAGTCGTCTATGCTTGAGATGATCCCTTAATATTTCCGGCTAACCATAAAAAAACGACGGGCACTCACAAGCCCGTCATTTCAATATTTTTGTCTGGTGGTCGCTACTGGACTTGAACCAGTGACCCCCTGCATGTCAAGCAGGTACTCTAACCAACTGAGCTAAGCGACCGGATTGGAGGAAAAATTCAATGCAAGCCGGCACTCCGGCGCAGTTATATTATGAACGAAAAAAAGCTGGAAGTCAAGTTTTCCGCCCGGAAGATTTTTGCCGCTAACTTTCGGTTTTTCTTTTTGATCATGCCATATGAAGCGCAGAAAACTCGCCGGCATTGTAAGAACTTCTCACATAGGGAGAAGACGCTACATATAAGAAACCCATCTTCTCCCCTGCTCTGCGATATTTTTCAAAAACCCGTGGATGAACATATTCCACAACTTCCACGTGTTTTTTTGATGGTTGCAGATACTGCCCGATGGTCAAAATATCGCAATTGATGTGCCTTAAATCTTCCATGAGTGAGATAACTTCCTCTTCTCTTTCCCCCAAACCAACCATAATTCCTGATTTAGTATAAATACCGGGAGATAAATCCTTGGCCTTTTCCAGCACAGACAGACTTCGAAGATATTCCGACTGAGGGCGAACCAGAGGATAAAGGCGTGAAACAGTCTCCAGGTTATGATTGAATATGTCCGGCTCGGCCTGAATAACGGTCTTAAGAGCATTAATCTCCCCATTAAAATCTGGTACCAGAACTTCAATAACAGCTCCAGGCAAATACTGCCTAATCGCCCTGATTGTAGCGGCAAAATGTCCCGCGCCGCCGTCGGGCAGATCATCTCTGGTTACCGACGTGACAACCACATGCTTTAGATTCAGTTGAGCGGCAGCTTGGGCTACCCGCAAGGCTTCTCCCGGATCAACAGGAGACGGAGTATCTGAGCTCACTGCACAGAATCGGCAGTTCCTGGTGCATCTATCCCCCAAAATCATAAAAGTGGCCGTCCTTCGGGCAAAGCATTCCCCCAAATTGGGACACAAAGCGCTCTGGCAGACCGTCTTCAAACCCAGCTTATCTAAAAGTTGTTTGGTAGCTACCACATTACCGGCCAAGGCCGGCAATTTCTTCTTCATCCAAGGCGGAAATATTTTCGACATTGCTTCACTCCCCATTGCGGCCGGGATCACATTTTAGGCATGAATGCTCAATCCATGCACATTTTCCGCTGCCTCCATCATGCTTTCAGCCAATGTGGGATGAGCATGAATTGTTCTAGCAATGTCTCCGGCAGTAGCTCCCAGTTCCATTGCTAAAGCCGCTTCGGCAATCAGGTCTGTGGCATGAGGGCCGAGAATGTGTACGCCTAATACTTGATCCGTCTCTGCATCGACAATGATTTTAACAACGCCATCCGTCTCCTCGATGCACCGGGCTTTACCCAGGGCGGCAAAAGGGAATTTACCTGCTTTAGTTTTTCGCCCTTGCTGTTCTGCCTCTTGAGTGGTCAGGCCAACGCTGCCCACTTCAGGCATGGTAAAGATACAGTTTGGCACAACCCGATAGTCCATCTTTCTTTCACGACCCATAATGTTATCAACAGCAACCAAACCCTGAGCAGAAGCCACATGGGCCAACTGGATTTTGTTAGTCACATCTCCTATCGCATAAATACCTGGTATATTTGTTCTTAAATAATCATCAACCAGAATTTCCCCTTTTGGTCCTGTAGCTATTCCCACGTTCTCCAATCCCAACCCTTTGGTGTTAAAGGTCCGACCTATGGAAATCAAAGCTTTCTGCGCTTTGATCTCTTCTCCGCTCTCCAAAGTAGCCACGATTCCTCCATTATCTGTGGATACGGACTTGATCATGGTCTTAGTTTTGGTCTGAATCCCTTTTTTCTTCAAGATAGACTGCAGGCGACGAGAAATTTCCTGGTCCACCATGGGCAGAATTGTGGCCAAAGCTTCCACAACGGTAACCTTGGTACCCATTTCATGAAAAATAGTGGCAAACTCACATCCAATGACACCTCCCCCAATGACTAACAAGCTTTCAGGGATTTCTTTTAATTCCAGTGCCTCGTTACTTGTTATTACAGTAGTGCCATTATAGCCCAGGGAAGAAATGAGGGCCGGTTCTGAACCAGTGGCAATAATAATATTGGAGCCCGAGATCTGATCCACGTTGCCCTCAGAATCGGTTACTTCTACCACACCCGACTGGATTATTTTTCCTGTTCCGGAAATTTTCTGGACTTTATGCCGTTTAAATAAAAACTCAATCCCTTGAACTAAGCCGGCTACGATTTCATTTTTTCGCTCCATTATTCTGGGAAAATCTATGGAAAATCCGTCAATGGTGATCCCGAACTTGCTTGCCTGTTTAATTTGACTCAACAGGGAGGCGCTGGCCACCAGTGCCTTGGTGGGAATACATCCTCTATTTAAGCAAGTACCTCCCAAATTATCTTTTTCCACCACACATACCTTAGCTCCCAGCTGAGCGGCTCGTATCGCCGCCACATACCCCCCGGGGCCTCCTCCGATGATGATTACATCGTATGACAAAACCAACACTCCTTCTTTTGATAATCGTTTTCCAAACTTACTCAAAATTATAACATTCAAGGGAAACAAGTTCAATGGAAGCTGGAAACCCTTTCTGAAGCAGCTTCTTTTCTCCTGTTGTTCGACGCCCACATTGATTAACCCGGAACTTGGGAATGACCAGGATAAATAAATTGCTTCTATTTCTCAAACACATTCAAGACCATACAACATACTATAAAATTGCAGCAAAACCTTTCTAACCAGAATTGATTCAAAGGGAGGAGACGGTTATGTCCCGTTCAGGATCCATTCGAAAAGTTTTCCCGGGAGGAAATACTTCACAAGGTTTCTATTCTTTTTATGATCAAATTATCGATGCCAGCGCCTCCAAAGTATTCATTCTAAAAGGAGGACCCGGCGTAGGGAAATCCACTTTAATCACCAATGTGGCGGAAAAAATGCTCCAGAGAGGATACGACGTAGAATATCACTGCTGTTCCTCTGACAATCAATCCTACGATGGGTTGGTGATACCGGATTTACAGGTAGCCATTATTGACGGTACCTCCCCCCACATTTTTGATCCCAGGCACCCGGGAGCCGTTGACGAGATAGTCAATCTGGGTATCTTTTGGTCGGAAGAAAAGCTGGTAGAGGCGAAAAAGGAAATTATCCAGTTGACAAAGGAAGTGCGCCACCTCTTTATGCGCTGCTACGGTTGCCTGGCTCAGGCCAAATTGCTGAAAGATGAGATAAAAAGTTACTATGTGGTTTCAAGTAGTCTGGACTACCCGGCCTTGAGTAAGACGGCCCTTCAACTGATCAGGGAAATCTTAGATTTCGAACGCCCGTTAACTGCTCAAAAGACCAGGCATTTATTTGCCTCTGCCATCACACCCCAGGGGCCAACCCATCACCTTCCCACATTGTTCGACTCTTTAGAAAAGCGTTACATTATCACCGGCCCTATGGGAACCGGAAAAGGAACTATAGTAAATAAAATATATACAGCCGCCGTCAACCTGGGGTACCGGATCGAAGCTTTCCATTGCGCTCTGGAACCTGATAAAATTGAACATCTGATCTTTCCGGAAATCAGTGTGGGAATTATTACCAGTTCCACTCCCCATACCTACCAGCCCCAGCCTGATGACCGGGTAATCAATACTGGTAAACTCCTGAACTGGATTTCCCTGGAAAAATACGAGAGTGATCTGGCAGAAGCCAGCCGGAGATTCGATTCAACCTTGCAAAGAGGTATCGAATTTCTATCCCGGACAAAAGCCCGCCGCGATGAATTAGAAAGATATTACAGCCTTAATATGGATTTTGAAGCTCTTAACAGTTTCCGGGATAAATTGGTTGAACGAATAGAAATCCTGGCAGAAAAGAAAAGGCGGACATCCTCAACCCCATCTGGTTCTTAGGATATCCACCGCATACAGCTTTATTTCTTCAGCAAGGAACCGATGATGGTGCGCCCACCAGCCAGAGCCAGCCCCCAAAAACTTCGATGTGCCTCAAAAATTTGGGTCAGAGCATGGATAACGGCATCAATCTGGTCTTTAGTAACGATTAATGGCGGTTCGAGACGAATCACATTGGGATTATTCAAAGTATAGGCAGTAATAATACGATATTTATTCTGCAGTTCCCCTGCTACCAAAGCACCCAGGTATTCTTCTGACAACTTGTTTGCCATGCCGCCTGTTAATTTATTTGCCAGGCCTGCCGGTTTTTCAAATTCTATGCCTATCATCAGCCCTTTGCCTCGCACATCCTTAATTAAGGGGTATTTCTGCTTCAATTCAAGCAATCTGCGAAGCAAATAATCTCCCATTTCACTGGCCTGGCTGCTCAAATCCTTTTCTACCAAAAGGTTAATCGCGGCAATAGCCGCTGCCGCGGCCCAGCTGTTACCTCCAAAGGTGGATGTATGCAAAAGGGCCTTGTCCATACCTCCGTAAGCCTGGTCCCAAACTCTCTCCTTGGCCACATAGGCGCCAATGGGCATGACGCTGCCGCCTAGCGACTTGGCGAGGCAAATAATATCAGGCACCACGTCCTCATGCTGGCAGGCAAACATGCTCCCTGTCCGGCCGAAACCAGTCTGAATCTCATCAACAATAAGCAAGACCTCATATCGATCACAAAGAGCCCGGGCTCCTTTCAGATAGCCCTCGGGAGGAACAATGATTCCTCCCTCTCCCTGGATGGGCTCCACAATGAAAGCAGCCACATCTTTTTTAAAAATTATTTTTTCCAACGATTCCAAGTCACCGTAAGGAATCCCGTAACAGTCCGGCACAAGAGGGTGAAAGTACTTTTGGTACTTTTCTCTGCCGGTGACCGACAAAGCCCCCATGGTCTTCCCATGGAAAGATCCATGGCAATAGACGATTTTGCTCTTTTTGCTTGCAGCTCTGGCTAGCTTCAAGGCTCCTTCCACAGCTTCGGCGCCGCTGTTACAGAAAAAACAACGGTTCAGGTCTCCGGGCAGAATTAGGGCCAAATTGTAAGCAAGGGCACTGGCTAAAGTCCCTAGCGCAGCTTGTAAGATATTAGGCAGATCCCGGACTTTTTCGATGGCTTCGATTACATCGGGAGGATTGTGGCCCAAATTAACCGCACCATAGCCTCCCAAGAAATCCAGATACACATTGCCATCACTATCCCATACTTCAATTCCTTTTGCTTTGACAAATTGCTTGTCAAAGTTTAAAAGGCCCAGCATCCCGGCCAAGCCGGGATTAATAAAGGATTTATAATAATCTCGGACCTGATTCCTATTGAGACCTAGCGCCTCTTCAATCCCCAACAACTGGTATTTTGTTTTCAATCTCTCAAACTCCTTCCGATATGCTCATCAGCAAAAATATGCCACATTGCCCATAATACTATTCGTCCCTGCCAAACAAAATCCTCCACTTCATTTTTCTTTTCCCCCGGGGATAATAGAAGACTTTATGAAAAATCTTCCGCACATATCTTCCCACTAAATGCAGATAATACGATGGAAGTCAATATCACTCTGGAGGAGGCAGTGAGATGACCATCGGAGAAAAAATGCATCAAACTCTGGCTGATTTGGAAAAAGCTAAAGTACAGTTAAAAGGCTTTTCAATGGATACCCAAGATCCCTTGGCCAAACAGCAATTTAGTGACCTGGCATCCCAATTGGACGGAATAGTCGAAAGTTTACGCGGCCGAATAAACTACGTTGAACAAGAAGAGCCTTCCTACAAGCAATTCAGTTAAGCATGGAAAGAATAAAAGATAACAGCTTCTATCAAAATTATGTTTGATAGAAGCTGTTTCTTTTATAGCCTCAAAACCTTCTGTTTCAAAACACAAACAATGAATAAAAGCCGGTTGATTTATCCGGCTTCTAATTTTGTAAAGTATATTTTTTAGAACAATCCTGTTGCAAAAAAAGAAAAAAGAAATAATTTCAGAAATGTAAACTCCTGAAACCATTGGTAAGTCAGATGGTGCCGGGAACCGGAATCGAACCGGTACGATCATATAAATGATCGCAGGATTTTAAGTCCTGTGCGTCTGCCAGTTCCGCCACCCCGGCGTAAATATATTTGGAGGCGACGCCCGGATTCGAACCGGGGATAAAGGATTTGCAGTCCTCTGCCTTAGCCGCTTGGCCACGTCGCCTCTTCAAAAACTCTTATGGAGCGGAAGACGGGATTTGAACCCGCGGCCCTCGCCTTGGCAAGGCGATGCTCTACCGCTGAGCTACTTCCGCAAGAAAACCTGGTGCCTCAGGGCGGAATCGAACCGCCGACACGAGGATTTTCAGTCCTCTGCTCTACCAACTGAGCTACCGAGGCCCTTTTCACCATCAGTAAAAAATCAATATCACAGAATGATTTCGTAATGGCGGAGCTGACGGGAATCGAACCCGCGATCTTCGGCGTGACAGGCCGACATGTTAGACCGCTACACTACAGCTCCGCTTCCTGGTGGGCGATGATAGGCTTGAACTGCCGACTTCCTGCTTGTAAGGCAGGCGCTCTCTCGGCTGAGCTAATCGCCCTCTGATGGCAAAAATAATTATACACAATCCATCTGCAAAAGTCAAAAAAAGTTTATGGTAAATGCTTTCCTTTCAAACATCATCGTCAGATAGCAGTAGAATTTACCACAGCCCTTAATTGGCATCAATGATCATTCTTTTGAGCTAAAAGCCAAAAGGGCTTCCCTGACTAATTTAGCCGCCAAGATAGCTGTTCGTTGGGAAGAATCCAAATGAGGCACTACCTCCACCAGATCCATGCCCACTACAGGCAGATGGGACAGCATACCAATGACCTGCAGAATTTCTTTCGAAGAGCAACCGCCCGGTTCCGGAGTGCCGGTCCCAGGTGCGTAAGCAGGATCAATCACATCAATATCCAGTGTCAAGTAAACGGGACGACCATCCCATTCCTTAACAATTTTTTTCAATGGTTGGCTGATCTCCTCGACGAACATTCGCGTATGTTTCCGACCAAAAGCATATTCTTCGGCAGTACCCGAACGAATACCGAATTGATAGACGTTTTCAGGGCCTACCGCCTCAGCCACGCGCCTCATCACAGTAGCATGGGAAAGGGTCTCACCACAATAACTATCCCGTAAATCCGCATGGGCATCTAATTGAAAAACCGCTAATTTGGGATATTTGCGCATAAAGGCGCGCACCAAGGCCAAGGTAACCAGGTGTTCACCTCCCAAGGCCAAGGGAAACTTGCCATCGGCCAATAGTGTCTCGGTTACCTTCTCAATCCGCCGCAAGCTTTCTTCCACGTTTCCAAAAGGAAGAATCAGATCGCCACCATCATAGTACTTGATTTCCTCCAAGGATCGCCGGCAGTAGAAACTGTATTCTTCCAAAGAATCAGATGCCTCCCGAATGGCCCGGGGGCCCCAACGAGAACCGGGATGAAAGCTGGCCGTAAAATCCATTGGTATGCCAAAAAGAACAAAATGAGCACTTTCGTATTCCTGGGAACTACCGATAAAACCCCTTGACTTGCTCAGATAACCGTCCATGGCTCCAGAAACCTATCCTTTAATAATATCTTGCAGGAACTTCGGTAACACAAAGGACGCTTTATGTATTTCCGGAGTGTAGTATTTTGTTCCTAACTGGGGTATATCAGCAATATTCACCGCCTTGGGATCGTATTTTTTGCTCCCCAAGGTAAAGCACCAGAAACCGCCCGGATAAGTTGGCACACACGCAGTATAAGGTTTGACGATGGGGAAAATGCTTCCGATGGCTTTGTACACTGAGCTGATCAAATCAGCATTAAAGAAAGGTGATTCCGTTTGAGCAACGAGAATTCCATCCTCAGTTAGGGCCTCATAGGCACTTTGGTAAAATTCTTTCGAAAAAAGTCCTACCGCCGGACCCACGGGATCAGTCGAATCTACCACGATCAAATCATATTTGTTCTTACTCTCCCCTACATGTTTAATACCGTCATCGATAATTATTTCCACCCGTGGATCGTTAAAACCCGAGGAGATCTCCGGAAGGTATTTTTTGCTGGCTTCAATAACCCCCCTGTCAATCTCAACTATAGTTGCTTTTTCCACACTTTTATGTCTTAAAATCTCCCGGATACTTCCTCCGTCACCGCCGCCAACCACCAGTACCTTCTTGGGATCTTTTAAAGAATTTAACGGTACATGAGTGATCATTTCATGGTAAACGAATTCGTCTTTTACTGTAGTCTGGATGACCCCGTCAAGGAGCAACGTTTTACCAAAAGCTACCGTATCGACCACCATAACTTCTTGATAAGCGGTTTTCTCTCGGTGTAAAATCGCTTTGGTCAAAAGGGAAATCGCTACTTCCGAAGTTTGTAATTCGGTGAACCATAAACCTTGCATAAAACATTCTTCCCCCTTTTATAATTTGCTTGTCACTAAAACCATATTATAGCCTTTGTCCAACTGTTGAGCAAGTTATCCAAGCCTCTTTCCTCCAGGCCTTCACCACTCTTGTCTTGATAAAGGCCCCAGGCGAAAGCCTGCCGAGAATAAAGTTAAACCCTCAAACATGCGGCGTTTGAGGGTTTTTGGATTGCTAAGAAGCTTTGGACGTAGCTTTTTCCACCGTTGACTTGCTGAAAAGGACCAGCGGATACAAGATGACCATGGCGATTGTGTTCAATACCGCCGCCGGCAACACCACGGTCACGTACAACGCGGTAAAAGGAGCCGGCAGACCAACAATAAAGAGGGCTGATAAAAGAAATACTGCACCGCTAATCAAAGTGCCGATGGCGCCTACCACTGCGCAAGTAACATAGTTGCTCACGCGCCCCTGGACTAACTTGATCACTGCCAGCACTGCCAAACAAGACACAAACTTGTCGATAATATTGGGCAGCTGCCCGCCAGGGAAGGTGGTTGTCAATGCTGCCAAGAGTCCCGCCAATATACCGGCCACTATGGTGGGTTGCAACTTAGGTTTTAAAAGGATCACAATAAAAAGCATGCTCAGCAGCAAATCCGGTTTCATACCCCCTCCATAACCGGGGGTTATCAAATGCAACAAAGTTCCAATCGCCAACAATAAAGCTACTTGAAGGGTCTCTCTCAAACTCATCTCATCTCACCTCATAATCATAAATTTGACTTGCTCAGCTCGGCTCAACTCTACCCTCCTTTTCTTATCATTGTCTTTCATTATACTGTTTTCTTTTGTTCTTCGCAACTTTTTTTTGCCGCCTGTTCATTCTAGGGGAATTGCAAGTTTAATTGCCACCCATATTTTGGCATCCTCTGATTATACTGCCATCTTTGCCATCTCATTGGCAGATTTATATCCATGAATTTTTCTTGGGTAATTATTCATCCAGTTCTCAATTCGCCTAATATCTTTCTGTTTAAGCTTGCTGATATCTGTGCCCTTTGGAATAAACCGACGTATTAGCTTATTAGCATTTTCATTGGACCCACGTTCCCATGCGCTGAATGGGTGAGCATAATAGATTTTAGTCCGATGAGTGCCCGGCTTTCTGATTGAACTCTCTAATTCTACACTATTAAGAAACTCGCTTCCGTTATCTACCGTAATGGTTTTGAACACTTTTGAAAAGCGTGCTCCGTACTCTCTTTCAAGCCTATCCAGCGTTTTCTTCACTGATTTCTGTGTCTTTTCCGGCATCTTTCGGATAATCTCTTTTCTAAACTTGCGTTCTGTTAGAACTAAGAGTGCGGCTTTGCCTTTCCCTTTGCCGCTTACAACACAATCCATCTCCCAATGGCCGGCTTCTTCACGAGTATTAGCTGCCGCAGGTCTTTCTTCAATGCTTCTGCCTTTTAGATTGTTGTGGGCAACTCGTACCCTCTTATGGCGATTTTTTTTAGGTACTCGTTTTACTGGAAGGTTTTTATTTGTTATATTTGCAAATACTTCTTTGTCGATATAGTTATAGAGCGTTTTTGTGCATATACTAGTCTTAAATTTTAAGCCTTTTGCCCGGATTTCGCCAATGACTGCGTCAGGGGTATATCCCTCTTTGATAATCTTTTTTTCAATGTAATCGGCTAGTCCATGGTCATGACCGATCTTTAAGCATGCTCCCTTATTAGCAGCTCTCTCCCGGTATATTCGCTCTGCTGTATCTGCACAGTATCTATCAACATAAACCAGGTCGCTTCTCAGCATCCTGACAGTTCCACGGGCAATCTCACGTTCGATGGTTCGCTTATGCTTGCCTAACAGCTTTGCTATCTCGCTGGGTGACTTCTTCTCCTTTAGAAGAATTTCAATCTGATAGCGTTCTTTTACAGTGATGTGTTTAAAGCGGCGGGAAGTCGTGGTACAATTGAGTTGACTCATGTGCTTTGCCTCCTTTATGTTTTTAAGCGTAGTTACCTTAAACATATCAGAGGTTTAGCCTTGAGTCTCTATTTTTTATTAAATGCGGCAATTAATTTTACAACTTACCCGCCTGTTCATTCTATTATCTAAAACCCATATGGGCCCCCCATTCATAAATAATGCCGCCTATTTTCCAAAAACCCTCTTCCGTAAAAACCATTTTTATCACGCCGCTTCCCAGCAAGATCTGTTCACCGAGGGGAGATATCTCCTTAAGGCTCACATATAACAGAAGCCATTCTTCCGCCCGATCCAAAAACTCCATATCCTGCAATAGATAAAGGCTGTGCCAATCTGTCTCCTCCTTGATAAAATCTAGAATATCTGGCAGCAACTCTTCGGCCAGATTAGGGGTATAATAGCCCAGCAAATGTTCATAAAGTTCCTGGGCTGAATGGGCCTGGAGCCAGTCGGAATCAGCTATTCCTTCCTTAAGCACCTGTATTGCCTCTTCCGGCATAGTTTCCTCTTTTTTTCCTTCCCGAAGGACAATAGTCTCCAACTCCGGCAGCCAGATGACTTGTCCGCCTAATTTTTCCCAAAAACTTCGCAGGGGAATCCAAAAGAGAGTAGCCGGTATCTGCTTCTTACAATCCTCCTCCAAATGGAGCCGGCCTGCTTCAACTAAGGAAATCAGATCAGGACCATAAAAATAGTATCTTCCGTCAATTAAGGCCAGCCGAAAAGAAGAGAGCAGTTCACCGTTCCAGATAATACGGGGAACTTTCTCCGTCTCTCCAATGGCAAACTGACAAGGCCAGAGAACCAGCATTACGAACAATCCTGCCCAAAGGAGCTGCATCAGTATTCCTCTCAATTGTTATTTTCCTCCCAAATATTTCCAACTATGCTAAATATTCTTCCTCCATTTTATGGTTCCTGCTTGTTTTTTATGTTCTGTTAACTTAATAATAAAAATGAGACCTGAAACGCCTCTGGTATAATGGAAATTGCCAAAAACCCATTACCTCCCAGAAAGGAGCGTTCAAGTCTCATGACCATTATACCATCAAACGTAGTATGTCCAAGGTGTTTTTCAAAAGTTCTTCACCGTTTTGGTAAGGACAAAGACGGTTTTCAAAGATATCAGTGTCAACGATGCAAACGGCAGTTTGCACCTGATAAACCATGTTCACCAAGAAAAAGAATATATCCCGATTGTCCTGTTTGTGGTAAAGCAACTTTTCTTCACCATGACTATACTTATTACTCAAACTTCCGTTGCTGTGACAAAAAATGCAACCATTCTTTTCGAGTACCAAAACTAATAAATGTTGAGACCCCTTCTTCCGAGTTTAAGCCTGAAACCTTTTCTTTTAAAGGTATGCGCCATCCGCTTCATATTGTTCTTCATGCACTGACTTACTACTTCTGCGGAAATTCAACAACCCGAAAAGTCGCTCAAACCTTACATATGGTTCACCAGGTTAAGGTTTCTCATGTAACTGTTTCTAAATGGATCAAGCGCTTTGCTCCTGTATTCAAGAAAATTGCTGATGACAGGCTTTTGGGGATTAATCTTTGTGATTCGGATGAATGGCATTTCGATGAAACTTATATTAAAATTGCTGGTAAAGATTATTACCTCTGGCTCGCTTTTGATGCAGAAACCAGATTAGTTCTTGACTTCAATCTTTCCCCTATGCGTGACTCGGCATCTGCCCATAGCCTTTTATCTAACTGCAGAAGAAAGTTTGGACAACCCCGGTATGCTGTCATCTCCGACAGATATTATGCCTATCTGCAGCCTGCTTCTTTGTTCTTTCCACAAGCTGAACATATACGCGTTGAAGACTTTGATGACTTAATCAATAACAACGTTCTTGAGGCTTTTAATGGGCAATTTAAAGCTTGGTACAAACCTAAAAGAGGTTTTAATTCATTTGAATCTGCCAATAGACTTATTGCTACTTACATCTTCTTCTACAACTTCATCCGACCTCATTCCAGCCTCAATGGTCTCACGCCAGCTCAAGTCGCTGGTGTGAACTACTCGGAAAAAGAACGGCTATTCTGGCTTTTGGTAGCTTGAGTAATATTCAGATTTCAAGGTTCATTCCGTCCTGTACTACATCAGGACTATTTGTGCTGACCTGATTTTTTTCAAAGGCTTGCACGTATCTTTTTTTCGTGTTATCTTACACTTAGGCGTTTCCATTTGTAGGTTTTTCCCTTTTTTAAACCTACCAGAGGCCTTTCAGGTCTCATTTCTTTCATACTAAGTTAACAAAGCCGTTTTTTAGAATAAAAAGAAAAACCGGTTTTGTTCTAACCGGTTAGTGATTGCTGACAGCACAGGATCCATATTTTTTATATAACTTGATAAACTCCAAGAGAAATCTCACTTCCTCTTCGCTACAATTGCAGATCATGCGCAGAACCGACTGAACCTGAGCATCGTTAAGCAACTCCCGTACTTCAGGTGCCATTGCCTGTAAAATATCCTCCACCCCGGCGTCATCAGCAATAAAAAAGCAGGGAGAAGTACCTAAAGCATCGGCTATCCTTTCAATAGTCTGTAAAGAAGGCTGTACTTTCCCTTGTTCAATCTGACCGATCAGCCCAGCCGAAACACCCGCTTGCTGGGCCAACTCTCCCTGAGTTAAACCCTGTTCTTCTCTGGCCATACGCAACTTATTTCCTAAAAGCCCGCCTTTTCCTACCAAAGAGGAAACACTGACTTCCAAGGTTTCGGCGATCTTTTTCAAAGTATGCAGAGCCGGGTAAACATTTCCCCTTTCAATCTCACTTAGGTAGGACACCGAGATATTGGCTTTTTCAGCAAACTTTGAGAGACTAATTTGCTTTTGTTCCCTGAGCAAGCGTATTTTTTCTCCCAAAGAGATACCTTTGCTCTCTCCTGTAACCTGGACCAGTTGAGTTTTGGGAATATTCAATGCTGACGCAATCTTATCTATTGTTTTCAACGAGGGCTTTTTTGCTCCTCTTTCAATTTCACTGAGGTAAGAAATGGAGATGCCTGCCTTCGCGGCAAAATCTGCCAAGGAGTAATTGCGTTCTTCCCGCATTTTTCTGATGACGTTGCCTTTGATTAACATCCCTTCTTCGCCTCTATTCTTTTTCTGATTTTAGTAAAACTGGGATTATTCTAAATTAATGGTAACCCTAAGCCTTGAATATGTCAAGCAAAGCCGGCGGTTTTGTGTAAAGCCTGTGCGGGATCCAAACAAAAAAGCGTCACAGCGTTTCTTTTACACCTGATTTAGAGATGCGAATTCTAAACCCCTTGCGGCATAAGGCCTTAAGGGGGAATTTTTTATGAATTTTTGTCATTTTTCCGTGGCATTATTTGGCATAATGTGGTATAATTAAATAAATATCGACACTCAGAGACGGAGGTTCTTAATGTGTACCTAAAAAAATCTTATCGAAAAGACACGGGGAGGACTTATCTTTCTATCGCTCAGAAATACAGGGATCCAGAGACAGGTATTTCCACTGACCGTACTGTTAAATCCCTTGGTTACCTTGACGAACTGGAGAAAATATACGATGACCCTATCGCCCACTTCAAAGAGCTTGCCCGGAAAATGACTGAAGAGGAAAATGCCCAAAAGAAGTTGACTTTGTCCATCAATATGGAGGAAAAACTTGCTCCTAATACTGATAACAGAAAGAATTTTGGCTATGCGGCAATTTTAAAGATTTATCATGAATTGGGTTTGGATGTGTTTTTCAAGAATAAGTCCAGGCATGAGAATTTTAAGTTCAATACGAATTCCATCATGATGCTTTTGGTTATCTCCAGGCTCCTTTCTCCCGGCTCCAAGAAAAAGGCTTTTGAGGAAAAAGGGCGGTATTTTGAGCGTTTTCATTTTTCTTTGGCGGATGTTTACCGGTCCCTCTCTCATTTTTCGAAGATTGCCAAGGAGTTTCAAAGGTATTTGAATGCTCAGATCAGTGAGAAGTATGGGCGTAATACTAAGACCATCTATTATGATGTGACCAATTTCTATTTTGAGATTGATGAGGGGGATGAGTTCCGTAAGTTCGGGTTGTCAAAGGAAAACCGTCGGAATCCTATTGTGCAGATGGGATTGGCTATGGATGCTGATGGGATACCTCTTCATTATGATTTGTTTCCTGGTAATACGGTTGATAAGGAGACCTTTCGGCCGGTTATCGGGGAAGTAAGAAGAAATTATGATACGGGCAGGATTATTGTTGTTGCTGATATGGGGATTATTACGGGGGATAATATTTTTTATCTTCAGGGTAAGGAGAAGGGAAGGAATTTTAACGGTTATGTGTTCAGTTTTTCGGTCAGGGGCGGCACTCAAGAGTTTAAGGAGTATGTTCTTTCTGATGAGGGTTACGTAGATCAAAATGGCAAGCCTGCCGATGAAAATGCTGATTTCAAGATGAAAAGCAGGGTCATTGCCAGGGAAATCAATGTAACGTTGCCTAGTGGAAAAAAGACAAGGAAAACGGTGTATGAAAAGCAGGTGGCTTTCTGGGGAAGAAAATATGCTTTAAAGGCTCAGGCTGAACGGGAAGAGCTTTTAAAAAAGGCTTTTGATTTGGCGGCTAATCCTCAGAGCTACAATAAGGCTACTTCTTATGGGGCGGCCAGGTATGTGAAGAATCTTAAGTTTGATGAGAAGACGGGAGAGGTTCTTGCGGTTAAGGAGCGTCCGGTTGTGGACTGGGAGAGGGTTAGGGAAGAGGCCAAGTATGATGGCTACTATGCGATTGTCACCAGCGAATTGGATATGTCTGATGTTGAAATAATTGATACTTACCGGGGTTTGTGGAAGATTGAGGAGACTTTCCGGATTACTAAGGGGGTTTTGGAGACCCGCCCGGTGTATGTATCTCTTCAGGATCATATTAATGCTCATTTTTTGATTTGCTTCATCGCGCTTACGATTATGAGGATTATGCAAAGAAAAACGGGCAATGTTTATTCTGCGGAACAGATTATTGAGTGTCTTCATAGGATTTCTTGCTCAAAGGAGCATGAAAATGTTTATTTGTTCGATTACAGAACTGAGGTTTCCGATGCTATTGGGAAGGCCTTGGGGATTGATTTTACCAACAAGAGGCTTCGTCTTGGGGACATTAAAAAAATTTTGGGTCAGGTCAAAAAATGAGCTTTTCCCCTACATCTTTGTGATAAATTCGAAAAGCCGCTAGCTCTTGTGTGGCAAGAGTTTGCGGCTCTTTTTTTGGTGGTTTGCTGTAAAAGTCGGGATTCTAAATTAATGGTAACCCTAAGCCTTGAATATGTCAAGCAAAGCCGGCGGTTTTGTGTAAAGCCTGTGCGGGATCCAAACAAAAAAGCGTCACAGAGACGCTCAACGCAGAGTGAACCACTCTGATATATTAAGCTCAAGTGAACCTGGATCCGCTCCTGCCAAAAGCCGGGCCGCAGTCATTGATGCCGCCTGAGCCGACTCCTGAAATATTAATTCCTGTAAAAAGCTGCTTGAGATCCATTTGTTGACAAACGGGGCAGCGGGTTTTGCTTTTCTCTTTGATGGATACGCGTACGGTAAATTCATGCCCGCAGTTACGGCAACGAAAATCGTAGGTAGGCAAATTATCAACCCCCTGTAAAAATATTAATTCCGGCAAGCATACCTCTGTTATGCTTATTATTACAATACTGGAACAATGCTATACTATCAATATTATTAGTGAAATACCCTTAGTTTATACATTAAACCTGAAATTAATAATGTCTCCATCCTGAACGATATAATCCTTTCCTTCCAATCTGGACAGGCCTTTTTCCTTCACTTTGGAAAAAGAGCCCCATTCCCTAAAGTCTTTAAAAGCAACGACTTCGGCCTTAATAAAGCCCCTCTCCATGTCAGAATGGACTTTACCGGCAGCCTGCTTAGCAGTCAATCCCCTGGGAATGGTCCAGGCTCTTACTTCGTCTTCCCCCACCGTCATAAAGGAAATCAACCCCAGCCGTTGATAAACAACCTGAGCTAGGCGAGCCACACCGCTTTCCTTAATAGGCAGATCAGCCAGGAATAAAGCCTGGTCCTCGGAAGATAGCTCTTGAATTTCCAACTCCATTTGCAAGCAAATCTCAAGCAGCGGCAACCCTTTTTCCCGTGCGTATTCCCATACTTGGGCCTTTCCCGGATAATCTCCTTCCACCAGCTGCTTTTCATCCACATTGACAACCAGGATCATGGGCTTTTCCGTTAAAAACTGAATGTGTTTTAGAGCTTGCTTTTCTGCCTCCGTCAGTTCAATTTGCTCCAAAGGTTTTTCCTCCTCCAACACTCTTTGGCATTTCTCCAAGGCCCTCAATTCCTCTTGCTGTTCCAGCTTTATTTTCTTCCCGCTCTTGATTCGGTTCAGCCGTTTTTCAATGAGCTGCAAGTCAGCAAATAGCAATTCAAGATTTACGGTCTCCAGATCCCGAATGATATCCGAGTAAGCTTCCACATGGGGAACGTCATCATTTTCAAAAGCCCTGACCACATGGATAAGAGCGTCGCATTCCTGTACCGCCGTCAAGAATTCATTGCCCAGTCCCTTGCCTTGACTGGAGCCCTGAACTAAGCCGGGAACATCTGTTACTTCCAGGTTAGCATAGATCTTCTTTTTCGGTTGAAAAACCTCTGCTAAAAAATCAATTCGTTCATCCGGTATGATGGCCAACTGGGTATGCGTACTGGTTTTTCCCGTCATAAAACCTGATGTTTCCAGTCCCGCTCTGGTTAATAGATTAAACAAGGTGGTCTTCCCCACAAGGGGCAGCCCAATAATGCCGCACGACAAAGCCAATTCTTTTCGCCTCCAAACCTGCAATACCTTGTTTTATTGTATAGAATATTATTTTCACTGTAAAGAAGGCGATTAGCAAAGGAAAAATCTCCGATGGTTTTGGCAGCCTAATTTTTGTTCTTCAACGATCGACTAGACGACGGTACCAGAGGGAATGCCTGCGCTTCACATAAGCCAGATCCACCTTGCCGGTAAAAATGGAAGAAAACAAAGGACGATTGTTTTTAAAAACAAAAGCTATCAGATGGGCTGCAATCCCAAGTATTAATAACACCATGGCCAAATTATGCAGCTGAGTACTCCAGTTCAGCACGCCATGAGGCAATTGGACGCCGGACAGATTTTTTGCTACTTTAACCAAACCGGTAATAATAATTACCGCAAAGTTCAAAAACATATAAGCATAAGCAAGCCTTTGTTCCGCCAAAAACTTGTCGTTTTCCGGTTCTTTACCCTTTCCCAGCATGGCTGCAATAATGATCAAGGATTCTTTGAAGTCTCCCTTTCTCGGTATCAAAGAAAAATCTTTCTTCCCAATAAAATATACCAAGTGAAAGACCGCAGCAAAGACCAGAATCATAGCCGCCAGGTAATGAAGGAACACGGTAACTGCATAGTTGGAACTCCAACCCAGGCCAGGTAATTGATCAACCAGATATCGTTTATAGACCGGCATCTGCCCTATCCCGGTGAAAATTAGGACAAAGGTGGATGTTGCCACCAACCAGTGAATCATTCGATCAAACTTGCTATGCCTTTCAATTTTTTTTCCCTTGGGAATCTTATCAGCCACTGTTTAATTCTCCCCTTTCATGGTTTTCAGTACCGACCAACCGGCAGCAAAAGCGCCGGCAACAGGAGCTACCAAAAATCCATAGGCCATCCCATTGACCGTATCCAAATAATTGCCTACTCCCACAGGCATTCCAGGTCCCATATCTTTTTCCATCAATGCTTGGTGAATTTTTTCAAAGGGTACCGGTGACACATAGAAAGTCGAAGTGCCTCCGTTCTCCCTTTCCCCATAAATGAAACCGGAAATTTCTATCGCCCGCTCTCGTGCCTGCTGTTTAATCCTATTCTTTTCACCAATCACCAATGCTTTTTGTGGACAGCCCGCAATGCAAGCCGGTTCCTTTCCCTCTTGCAGCAGATCATAGCAAAGATCACATTTGTACATGACTCCGCCGCCCACATATTTGGGGGCAAGCTTCAAGTACAAACCCACTCCCGCCTGCCTTTGGGGAATAGCCCAAGGGCAGACATCCCGGCATTTGGCACCGCCAAAGCAGATATTGGGATCTATCAACACCGGGCCTTCCGGTTTCTTTTCCTGGGCATTAAAAGGGCAGAGATTGACACAGGGAGGATTGTCGCAGTGCATACAACGTCTCTGAATAAATAATTCGTAGATTTTCCCTTGATGTTCTACTTCGACTTTTTGCACAAAAGTCCAATTGTAAGGCGTCAATCGGTTGATCAGATCTCTTTTATTGGACCAATCTTCATATTTTTTTTGCGGCCAGTAGTTGCTGATGTTGGAGACGGGCTCTGGAAAACGTTTTTTGTTTTTAGCTCTACATGCACTGACACAGACAGGGATCTCCCTGTCCTTACACCCATCACATTTGGTTAAATCAATGAGAGTGCCTACTTGGCCCACCGCCTCACTTCTTGCGTAAGCCCATTTGGAAGCGCCGCTTAAAGCAATTCCCCCTGCAATACCGGAAGCTACCGTTCTTCTAAGAAAGGTTCTCCTGCTGATACTTGACATGCAGTCCTCTCCCCTTTTTCTTGAAATAAAACAGAGTATTCGTTCTTTTAATTATATTAGCTGGATATTTCGTTGTCAATTATATTGGTGAAATTATTTTGCCAAAAAAGAAGGCACTGAAGCCTTCTTTTTAACCCTGTGTTTTACTGCCTTTACGGGTTTTCTTGCTGCCTCTCTTTTACGTAGTTCAGCAGACCCCCGGCCAGGATGATTTTCTTTTGTCTTAAGGTTAGATCATGCCGTGCCAGAACGGTGGTACCTTTGGTAATGTTCTTGATCTGCACAGTATTGGACTGGAGAATTTGCTCCTTCAGAGATTCAATGGCCAAAAATATCATCCTGCTGGATCGAATGGTAATTATCCGGATGAACAAAAGTTAGGGGTATAATACCAAAGTTAATCAGATTAGCCCTGTGAATCCTAGCAAAGGATTTTGCCAAAATAGCTTTAATGCCCAGATACATGGGAGCAAGGGCTGCATGTTCCCTGCTGGAACCCTGTCCATAGTTTTCTCCTCCCACAACAAAGCTCTGTCCGGCCGCTTTAGCCCTGGCTGCAAAATCCGGATCAATTCCTGAGAAAACAAATTCAGCAATGGCCGGAATATTGGAGCGAAGAGGAAGCACCTTGGCTCCGGCAGGCAGGATATGATCCGTAGTGATATTGTCACCGGTTTTTAACACAACCGGACCCTGAATCTGATCCGCCGGCGGATTATTGATGGGTAAGGGTTTGATATTAGGTCCCCTGATGATTTCAACCTCTTCCCCTTCCTGGGCGGGAGGAAGCACCATACTATCATCAATTACAAACCTGTCTGGCAGTGTAACTTTGACGGGTTCTCCTAGGATGCGAGGGTCGGTGAGTTTCCCGTAAAGGGCTGTAACAGCCGCCACTTCCGGACTGGAAAGATACACCTGGGCGTCCCTGGTTCCACTTCTCCCCTCGAAATTCCGATTCACCGTTCTTACCGAAACCCCTTGACTGGGAGGAGCCTGGCCCATACCGACACAGGGCCCACAGGCACACTCTAAAATCCTGGCTCCGGCGCCGATCAAATGCCCTAAGGAACCGTTATCAGCCAGCATTCTCAATACTTGCCGCGAACCAGGGGCTATCACCAAGCTAACCTCCGGGTGAATTTGCTTCCCTTTCAAAATTTCCGCCACCCGCATTAAATCCGTATAGGATGAATTAGTGCAACTGCCAATTACCACTTGATCCACCCGGATGGGGCCCAGCTCTGTTACTTTCCGGACCGCGTCCGGACTATGGGGGCAAGCCACAAGCGGCTCCAATTGATCAAGATCAAGACGGATCACTTGATCATAAGCAGCATCCTCATCGGCCGTCAAAGGTATCCAATCCTGTTCCCGTCCCTGGGCTGCCAGATACTTTCTAGTCTCCTCATCGCTGGGAAAAATTGAAGAAGTAGCTCCCAGCTCGGCGCCCATGTTGGTGATGGTGGCTCGTTCCGGTACCGATAAAGAAGTAACGCCTTCACCGCCATATTCCATAATCTTCCCTACTCCGCCTTTAACGGACAGGATCCTTAAAATCTCCAAAATAATGTCTTTTGCCGCAACCCAAGGTTTTAGCCTGCCCCTCAACTCTACTTTGATTACTCCCGGCATAGTTAAGTAAAAAGGTTCGCCAGCCATAGCGATAGCCACATCCAGACCACCGGCACCGATAGCAAGCATACCTATGCCGCCGGCTGTCGGGGTATGGCTGTCAGCGCCCAGCAAAGTCTCTCCCGGTTTGGCAAAACGTTCCAAATGAACCTGGTGGCAGATGCCGTTTCCCGGCCGGGAAAAATATAGGCCGTATTTCTTGGAAAAGCTCTGCAGAAATCTATGGTCATCGGCGTTTTCATAACCGTTCTGCAAAGTATTATGGTCCACGTAACTAACTGATAATTTGCTTTTTACCCTGGGAATACCTAGGGCCTCAAACTGCAAATAAGACATGGTGCCTGTAGCATCTTGAGTTAAGGTCTGATCAATTCTCAAAGCGATTTCACTGCCCGGGGCCATCTCTCCTTCCACTAGATGAGCGGCTATAATTTTCTCTGCTAGGTTTTTACCCAAAACAATCCCCTCCCTATGTCCGTCCTCATGACCATGATTCTTTGGTAACAGGCCGCAAACCCATTCGTTCCTTACATTATATAGTGACTGGAGGGTTAAGTAAATTCCTCCCCGGAATTTTACTCCTCATCTTCTTTTGTTGCCCTTTTCTCTTTATTATCCCTTTTCGGCCTGAACTCACAAGACCTTTGTGAGTAATTTGCTCCTCAGCCTCCACCACGGGCCATCATCAATAACAGAAAAAGACCAAGAGCAAAATAAACCACATAGTCAAAAACACCCTCCATTGTTTTCCCCTCCTGCCGGCCGATCCAATTTCTTGTCATTATATTATCTTCTAATTTCCCAGTCAATGCGCCCGGCGGAATATGTTCTCCAGCACCTTTATTTGACAGAATCCGGCTCCAGGATAATAAATCAGCCGCAGGCGGCCCGCCGCCTGCGGCTGATTGAGCGTTTTTCGTTACTTGCCAATAAACATTTGCGTCCAGTAGGCCCCATAACTACCACCGGAGGCATACCCCACACCAATATGGGTGTACTTGTCATTCAAAATATTGGCTTTATGCCCCGGACTGTTCATCCAAGCTCGGACAACCTCTTCCGGAGTCCTCTGGCCTGCGGCGATGTTCTCTCCGGCATACCTGTAGCTAATCCCGAATTTTTTCATCATATCAAAAGGAGATCCGTAAGTGGGCGAAGTATGGGAAAAATAACGATTATCCCGCATATCTTGGGATTTTAACCTGGCCACGTTAGCCAAAGAAGCATCCCATTGAAGAGGAGCCAAGCCTGCTTTACTTCTTTCCTGGTTGACCAGTTCCACTACGCGCACCTCATATTGACTGGCCTGTCCCACATTTTGCCCCGGTTGAGAAGGGACCGGATTTTTTGGTACTGCCGGCTGGGTAGGTTCGGCAGGTTGAGACGGCTTTGTAGGTTCCGCAGGAACCGGCTCTTTATACTGGGGGTAATTATAGTAAATCCTGTATACCGTCCCGGAAGGAGAATAATAATAATGAATTTTATACTGGGTTACATAGTAATTATCGTAAGTTTTGTAGTAACGATAGCTGGCGGCATCCGCCGTATCCACAGGCAACAACGACACCAGAACCAAAACTGCAACAATCGCAATCAATATCTTTTTATAATTCATCTCTGGGAAAACTCCTTTCCTAATGATCTCTCCACCCATCTTCTCCCTAAGTTGTTATTTACTTACATTGTAATGGGCAAAAAAATTACACCTCCTTGACGAAGCCTGCGAAGTTAGCTGACGGATTCGGGCCGCAAGTACCCTACCTTGTTTGGCAAGGGAAAAGGCCATTCCCACCAAGCAAGGATTCACCCCTACAAAATGGTTCCTCCGCTTCTTGGACAACCAAGAATTCGGCTACTGAAGTAGTTGTTAAATCACCTGTTTTTATGCATATAAATTATAACTTTTTTTGTCGAAGGCTGGCAAAGGTAATTTATACTTAAAAAGGATCCTTTTCCCATCGACGGCTCTCACACTTTCAGGCCGCCGGAAAGGTCATGATCCTGCTTGGATGTGAAAAAGAATATGATCGTCAGCAACAAGGCTCCCAGTGGCAATCCGGCTAAGGTCAACATGGTCACAACAATGCCCCATTTGTCGGCAACTAGGCCTAAAAGCATTGCTCCCACTCCCCCCATGCCCACTGCGAACCCTAGCATCAAACCGGAAGCAATCCCTACATGCCCGGGCATCAAGGATTGCCCCAAGACTATGGTAGAGGAAAAGGTAGAAACAAGGGCCATTCCAGCTAAGAAAACAGCAATCATACTGAGCTTAGGTCCGCCGAAAAGGAAAGTCAAAATCAGTGGAGGAATGGTCAAAAAAGAAAAACCGATAACTTTTATTTCCCCATAGCGATCAGCAAGTGGACCTCCAAGCACGTTTCCCAAAGCCCCTGCCAATAAGAAAAGTGATATGATCGTATCCGCATAAGCTTCCGGTTGATTCAGGTAGGTAATCAAGTATAAAGATACATAGGTGGTAAAGCCTGACAGGATAAAGGATCGAAAAACCACAATCATGATCAGCGTGACCAGCAAAAACCATTTTGTTTGACCGCTTTTCCCCACATCCCCTTGGTTCCCTCTTCTGTCTGCACCGGAAGGAAATTGAGGAATTTTATACCAAAAGATACAAGCCATGATTGTGGCTGGGATCAGCAAATAAATAGACCCCTGGATACCCTTCCAGGCCAAGCAAACAGCCATCACCACCGGCCCCAGGCCGTAGCCCAGATTCCCACCCACGGAAAAAATGGACATGGCCGTGGCCCTGGCACTGCCGCTAACGAAATGGGCCGCTTTGGATGCTTCAGGATGAAAAGCCGCCACACCAATACCGCTGACCAGTGCAGCCAAGAGAATTAAATAATAGCTTTGGGCCAATCCCATCATGGCCATGCCAAAACCGGCAACCAGAGTACTGACAGGTAATAACCATAAGGCCCCCTTTTTATCACTATAGTAGCCGAAGAGGGGCTGTATCAGGGAAGACCCCATGGTGAAAACCAGCATAATGACACCAATTAAGGAATAAGACAAATCATAAGCGACAAAAAGCCTTGGCAACAGAACAGGCAGGGCACCCTGGTTCATATCCACTGCAAGATGCCCAAAGCCTAAAAGAAACAGTATTTTGTAATCGGGTCTATTTCCCTTCGTCTGGCTCTCTGAAAAATGCGTAATTGAATTCATAGGCAATCCGGCAAACTCCTCTCATCCACATCAAAGGCAATATTATCGCTAGCCTAATTGACGCTCAGAATGCTTTTACATCATCTTCTCCTCTTCTGCATACACCCTAATATTTTCTGTGCGCATAACATTCATCACTTCAATGCGGGCCTGGTGCAAGAGCTCCTGATCCCAATCACCGGGCTGCTGGAGAAAACTGTCGCTTAAAGGCAATACTTTCACTGCAAATTTGCCTTGCTCCCGGTAGCGATAAGTATATATGGGTAAAAAACTGACAGCTTCCAGCCTCGTCAAGCCTTGATGGTCCTGAACAACTGTTAAATAATAGACGGCACTGCTCTGCCGTTCCAGGCCTTTCTGAGCGGAAATAAAATTGCCTAAAGAGTAGATCACCAAATAGCCATTTTCCAGATCAAATTCGGCCGGCTGCAGCACATGAGGATGACTGCCCAGTATGCATTCCACCCCTTGGCTTTGGAGCCAGTCCACCAGTTCCTTTTGTTCTTTACTGAGTTTCTTCTGATATTCATTGCCAAAATGGAGAAAAGTTAAAATTAAATCCACTTCCTTCCGGCGTAATTCTTCTATATCCCGGGCCATAGCATCCCGGTCAATCAAATTAACTAAATACTCCTGTCCTGCCGGTATGGGCAGGCCGTTAGTCCCGTAGGTGTAACTCAAAATTCCCAGCTGGATGCCCTGAACAGAATAGATAAGCAGAGACTGCCTTTCCTCTTGGGACCTGGCGGTGCCTGCATGTTTTAATCCATATTGATCCAGATAATCCAAAGTGTTACGAACTCCTTCGGCTCCCCGATCAAGGCAATGATTGTTAGCCGTCGTCAGAATGGTAAAGCCGGCCCTTTTTAATGCTCCCGCTAAGGATTCCGGAGAATTAAAGCGGGGATATCCCCCATAGACCAGATGCTCTCCTGCCAAAGTGGTCTCAAGATTGCCTATGACCACATCAGCCCTCTTCAAGTAAGGAGCAATCGCTTCAAAGGAGCCATCAAATTCGTATTCTCCCGTGACAGCATTGTAAGCACTGTCAATTTGGGCATCATGGACCATAATATCACCCACAAGGGCTATGGTGATTATCTTGCTTTCAGGGACAAATTCTTCTGATTCAATCTCGGGCGGATCAACAGACTCCGGCTGATCAGAAGCAGGCACAGAAACACCGCAGCCGGAAACAACAACCAAGGCCAATACGGCTAACCAGAAAAGGATTGCCCTCCTTCTCACACCAAACACCTTCCTTAAATAACATATCGAGTTAATTCTCTGCTCGGACCGGTTTACCTGCTTTTTTCATTTTCCGCTGAAAAAGAACATTTCTTGCCCATTTCATTTGACAGCCTGCCCGGTTAAAGGCTACTATAGCCATAAGAACGGTAAAAGGATGATGACATGTATCCTCTCACACACCTTTATGTGACCGCCCGTGTGGTGGAAAAATTAACCCCCGCATTAGCCTTGGGCAGTATTCTTCCCGACCTGCTGGTGGGTGCAGGCATTCCCTGGAGCAAAGCTCATCAACCCTTACAACTGGATCTTGCTCATCGCTTAAATAATCAGGAAATAGCCCTTGGTGCCATGATCCACGGCATTGATTTGCCGGGACTGGACTATTTCAGTGACCTTTCATACGGGGACGGGAAAGGATATGCTTATCAGCTGGCTGCTTGTTTGCAAGAGGAAATTCTCCAGCTGGGAATCCATCCGGAACATGTCCTCTGGAGAGGGCATAATTTTATTGAAATGGGAGTGGAAATACATCTGAACAAGATTCATTCCCATCTCTGGTCCTTTCTGGAACAAGCAAGGGCTTCAACTCATCTCCAAAATGAAATCCAGCAATTAGCCCTTGAATTGCGGGCAAAACACCCGGAGCTAATCGGCAGCATTCTCAACCGCTTCCTAAAGATGCGAGGACAAAAAAACAACTTGATAAAAGACTATAGCTTGAAACTGGCTTCATTTTATCAAATTTCTCTACCTGAGGAACAATCACTCCTAATTTTAAATCGATCCCTGCTACTGGTAGAGAACTCCTATCCTGACTTTTTGGAACATTGCATCGGAAAAATTACCCATTCCTTAAATTATGCCTGTTTGATCTGAACATTGCCTTCCCTGGGAAGGCTTTTTTCTTGAAATTACCCCTTCCTTTCACCTTTTTCCATTTTTCCCATAAACTGTATTGAAAAACAATTTAAGGAGGAAAAATAATGGACCAGGCAAAATCCTTGCCACCAAGACCAGCTTTCGGGTTCCCACCTTTTCTACCGGGATCCGGACCCGAATGTCCTCCGGGTATGGAGCTGGCTCAAGCTTATGTACCCTGGCAAACATTCGGCCGTATCTTTTCACCCCAGGAAGCCCTGAAAAAAGGGACCTTGTTTCCAGAACTCTATCGACCCTATAGTGGCGTACATCAACGCTAAGGAGGAATGAAGAATGGACAGCCGGCAAAGGGAGCTGTTGCGGCAAATTCAAGAGCTGCAATTCGTAGCAGTGGAATTAACTTTATTTATGGATATACATGATGATCACAGGCAGCCATTGGCTGAATATAATCGGGTGGCAGAAAGATTACGGGCCTTAACCACTGAGTACGAAAGAAATTATGGACCTCTCATGCCTTACGGCCAATCTCCCGTACAGCGCTGGGCCTGGACAGATGAACCCTGGCCATGGGAAATGTAATGCAGGTTTAAGGAGGGAAGGGAAAAAATGTGGATTTACAAAAAAAAGCTTGAGTATCCAGTCAGAGTCAGTAAGCCGGATGTGAGAATGGCAAAAATGCTCCTGGCCCAGTACGGTGGGCCTGATGGCGAACTATCCGCCGCTCTGCGCTACTTAAATCAAAGATACACGATGCCTACCGGAAAAACCAAAGGTTTGTTAACCGACATCGGCACGGAAGAATTGGCCCATCTGGAAATAATTGCCACTATGGTTTATAAGCTTTTAAAAAACGCTTCCCTAGCAGAACTGGAAAAGGCCGGGCTGGGAGGCCACTATGTTCACCACGATCGGGCCTTATTTTATACTGACGCCAACGGAGTTCCCTGGACGGCCACTTACATCCAAGCCACCGGAGATCCGGTCACTGACCTTCATGAAGACATGGCCGCCGAACAAAAGGCCCGTACTACCTATGAGCACCTGATCAATCTGACCGATGACCCTGGAATAATTGATACCTTGCGTTTCCTCAGGGAAAGAGAAGTGGTCCACTTCCAACGTTTCGGCGAAGCTCTTAATCACGTGCAGGACCATCTGAAGCAGCGTAAATTTTTCTAGAAAAAGAGGAGAGGTTTCTCTGCAGAAACCTCTCTTTAATCACCTTTTTAGTCGCCCAAAACAGCCAAGAAAAAATCATCAGCCTCAACAAATCCGGCACTATTACAATCTTGCCTGAGCCCATTTTAAATGGACAAGGAAGCGAATACCGGAAAACTATTAAAAATCGCGAGGCTTACAAATAATTTCCCTTACTTTCGTCTCAAAAAAGTTGTTGGAATGGGCCGGCCGAATAATAACGGAGGTATCGGCTCCCTCTGAGCTGCCGCCGATGGCTACAACATCCTGGCCGTAAGGAACATATCCCGCATCCAAGGCCATCCCCGCTATCTCCACACAAACCTTCAGCCCCTGACCCAACATCCGTAAACTCATGGCCACCAACTCCGCCGGGTATAAACCTCCAAACATATTTCGGACAGATCGATCAATGCCGGCCATCAAGTGGGGAGCAGTGAGGATTTTTACCCCTTTTTCCTCCAGTCTTTTTCTGGTCTCCTTGGCCATTTCATCTTCCCCCGGACCTTTAAAGCCCACATGATGGGTGACGCAAACTATTTTAAATCCCCGGTCAAGGCAAAGCTCAGCTGTAGATCCTGTACAGGAAGCCACCACCACATACTCCAGGTCCAGTTCTTTTGCCCTTTTCAGCGCCAGTTCAACTGTCTTGACAGTGTTTTCTTTTCCCGGTTTTTCCCAATACATCAGAGAACACCCCCATAATAACGCCTCAACTACGGCGTGATTATTATGTTTATAAGACACATTATTCTCCATCAATATGGAAAAACCTGCCCCATTAAAACCCTAAATACGCCTGAAACTGTGAAAACAGCAAAAAGCGGCAAACCATCTTTACCTGCGGCAGACTGGGAAGTTAGAGGATTTTACTTAGAAACTCCTTTGTTCGCGTATGTTTTGGCGAGGCAAAAAGCTCCGCTGGTGTATTCTCCTCCACAATTCTCCCTTCATCCATGAAAAGAACCCGATCAGCCACCTCCCGGGCAAAGCCCATCTCGTGGGTAACTACCATCATCGTCATTCCTTCTTTGGCCAGGTCCTTCATCACAGACAGAACTTCCCCCACCAATTCAGGATCCAGGGCGGAAGTTGGTTCATCGAAAAGCATAATCTTAGGCTCCATGGACAAAGCGCGGGCAATGGCCACCCTTTGCTGCTGCCCTCCGGAAAGATGGTTAGGATAAGAGTGGGCCTTGTCTTCCAGTCCCACTTTTGCCAACAGCTTCATTCCTTCCTCCAGGGCTTTTTCCTTGGGTTTTTTAGAACCGTTAAAGGCCCTTCCATAACGTTTTCCAAGGCGGTACGATGGGGAAAAAGATTAAACCTTTGAAACACCATGCCAATTTGCCGGCGCAGCCGGTAAATATCTTCCGCTTTGGCCGGCTGCCAGCGGCCGTTCTTCCACACTTTGCCAATGGGTTGGCCATCAATATAAATCAGACCGGCATCAGTTTTCTCCAGGTAATTTATACATCGTAAAAGAGTGCTTTTACCGGAGCCGCTGGGACCGATAATCACCACCACTTCTCCCGCAGTTACTTCCATCGATATATCCCTCAGCACTTTTAAGCTGCCGAAGCTTTTACTGATATTACATATTTTTATCATCGGTATCCCCCGGTTAAACTATTCGTATATAGCCAACCTTTTTTCAAGCAAATTGACAGCCACAGTAAAAAAGCTGGTCAGAATCAAGTACAAAACCGCCACGGTACCGTACAATTCAAAAGGACGAAAATAAGTAGCGTTTTGCAGCTGGGCAGTACGCAAAAGCTCTTCCATGGAAATAACTGAAACCAGCGCCACATCTTTAAGCAAGGTGATGAATTCATTTCCCATTGGGGGTAACAACCGGCGATAAGTCTGAGGAATGATCACCCGCCACATGGCTTGACTACAGGACATGCCCAGGGACAGGGCCGCTTCCATCTGGCCTTTTTCAATGGATTGGATGCCTGCCCTGATTATTTCCGCTATATAAGCACCCCCGCAAAGGCTTAAGCCGATCACCGCCGCCTGAAAAGGGGAAAGGACAATGTCCACCGCCGGCAATCCATAATAAAGAAATACCAGTTGCACCAATAAGGGCACTCCGCGAAAGAACCAAGTATAAAACCCTCCTATGCAATTGAGAACAGGCCTGTCCACTATTTTTGATAAAGCCACCACCAAACCAATGATGGTCCCGAAGAAAATGGCCAGGAGAGTTAACTGAATAGTCATTAAGGCCGCTTTCAGGAGCAAAGGCAATACCGACAGAATAAAGGAAAAGCTATCCATACTTGGTCACCTTGATTACATTACTCCGCAATCACATTTTCACCAAACCACTCCATGGAAATGGCTTCCAATGTACCATCACTTTTCATTTCCCGGATGATCCGGTTGAGTTCATCCAGAAGATCGGTATCCTCCTTGCGCACCGCAATGGCAAATAGCTCCTCATTGATGGGGCAAGCAATTTTATATACTCCGGGGCGCTGCGCCAGATAATGAGCAGCAACCGTCACGTCAACAATAACAGCTTCTGTCCGGCCAATTTCCAGATCAGCCAAGGCTTCCGGAAACTGCTTGTATAGTTTAAGCTCCTTGATGCCTTCAATTTCTCTAGCCACCTGCTCTCCACTGCTGCCTCCCTGGGTACCAACAACCTTACCTGCCAGGTCTTCTGGTTTTTTAGGCTATCATATTCTTCTTTTACCAACATAACCACACCTGCAGTAACATAGGCATTAGTAAAATTAACTGCTTGCTGCCTTTCCGGCGTAACCGTCATGCCGGAAATAATAATATCGAATTTTTTGGACTGGAGAGAAGCGATTACTCCATCCCAATCAGTGGGCTGCCACTCCACTTTCACTCCCATTCTTTTGCCAATCTCATTTCCCATATCAATGTCGAAGCCGATTAACTGATTCTTGTCATCACGATAACCCATTGGAGGATAAGAGTCATCCAGCCCCACCACCAAGACACCTCTATCTTTGATGGTCTGCAAAGCACTTGCCGACTCTGAAACAGCTGGTTCTTCGGAACTCTACTCTCCATTATTTGCATTATTCGTTGCACTTTCTCCTCCGCATCCACCGCTTAGAATTGCCAGACCTAAAACAAGGACTAGGACAAAGACCAGTTTTGACTTTTTCATCGGTTTTCTCTCTCCCTTTATTATGATAAATTTTATCCAAATAACAATTTAGCTTGTTAACGGAATAAAAGTCAAGTCTTTTAACCGGCCTCAAGCTGAGAATAACCTCCAGATATTTCTTTTTTGCCCCTGTCATTGGGCAGGGCTCTGGCTGTCTAGATATTGGGAAAATATTCCATAAATGTAAATAATAGCAGACAATTTGACAGGATTAATTCCCTATGTTATGTTATAGAAGGGTGGTAACCAATGCGGGGTGGAGCAGCTGGTAGCTCGTCGGGCTCATAACCCGAAGGTCGTGGGTTCAAATCCCTCCCCCGCTACCAATAAGGAAAGGCTCCTATACGGAGCCTTTCCTTATTGGTATAAGTTCTTCCAAAAAGCTTACGATTTCACGGGCCCGGGGCGGACAACCAGGCAGGTATTCTGCACATCCGGAAGTGCAACTGCCAATTCCCACTCCTTGCATTTTCCTTCCTTTAAAACTCTGGCCCACAAAGAGTTTTTTGGGTAATTGATCCAGAAGGCCTCTTTCCTTGAAACGGGCTAAGGCATGGATCAAGCTTCCGTAACAGGGAGAGCAGGCCTGGTCCGCACAAACCCACTGCCCCAAATAGTCAACTTCCTGGCCAGGTATTATATTGCTGATCACAGGTGCTTCCAAATTGCAGTTCAATTCTACTACTTGGTCCGCCGTCAGCTTGAGAGGGCCCAGGCCTAATTCCGCCGCGTATTTGATATATTTTATCTGTTCAGGAGCATAACCCAGCAGTTCCGCCGCATAGATATCACAAAACAAAGGATTTCTGCCGGCAATTACTCGCCCCATCAGAACAGGGTTGCCGCCCTCCTCATGGGTCAGATCGCCAATGATACCATCCACAATGACCAGGTTGGAAGGAATGATTTTACTCAGACAGGCAATAGAGTAATGCAAATCAGACCGGTGGAAGCGCCTTTTTTCCTCATCGGGAATACATCCTTTCAGATTTTTTAAAGCGCAGGTAATGCCGGTCTGACAGTGGGCTTTAAGGACAGGCATATTGATTAAGTAATCAACTTCCAGCACCTTCCTGCAAACTTTGATATTCATCCCTTGAACCGCAATTTCCTGGTAATCGTCCTCTTTTAAATCCACAAGGGGAAGATTGAATTCATCGGCCAGTTCCTCATAACCACAAACCTGAAAAGCTTTTTTAGTACTGTCTCCCACCCAGGAACTCTCCAGGATCACTAATCTCTCAAAACCGTTGGAACATAAGTATTCTATTACCCCCCTCACCAGATGGGGAGAAGTGGTTGCTCCCCAGTCAGCCGGTTGGGCCACCACCAGGTTGGGTTTAATACCGATCAAAGGATTATCTGTTCCCAGGCATTCTAGATCGCGTCTGATATCCATCTTTTCCATGATGGTCCTTGCCATATTCTCCGGTTGATGACCATAAAGCACGTAAACCCTGTGCAAATGAAGATCCACCCCCGAAAAAATAAAACGTGGGAAATTAACCCACGTTTGATGTGAAATGGTGTCGGAGGAGGGACTTGAACCCTCACGGTGTTAACCACACGCCCCTCAAACGTGCGCGTCTGCCGGTTCCGCCACTCCGACCCGGTTCAAAGATAATATATCACGGGCACGGCAAGCCGTCAAGTTCTGAGAGAAACCAAAATTAAGGTAAAGTCAAAAATTGGTCCTCCAAAGCTGGGAGCAAAGCTTGGGCTCCCGGCTTCAGTCCATAATAGCCGGGAATACCTGTTAATGACCAGATCAAGGCTACCTGGCCGGGAATTGTGTCAATATGATCGATGACAATGTCCGCATAGTTTCGATAATGGGAAACGTAAGAATAAGCCGCCCCACTGGGTTCCACTCCCACTGTTAAGACGCCTTTTTCACGAACCAGTTTCATTAAAGGCAAATCAAATTCCCGGACTAAGACGCTGTTTTCATCTTTTGCTCCACCTACGATAATAGCCGCATCAAAAGTATCTCCATACCGCCCGGCGGTTTTGATCAGTCCAGCTTTCTCCAGTTCCAGCTGTAAGGTGCTTTTCTCTGAAAGAAAAAGCATCTTGCCAATTTCCTCAGCAAGAAAGGAATAACAATCAATTTCTGATATGCTGTCGCTTAAACCATTGATGACCCGGGCCAGTTCTTTCCCTTTTGCTCCCAGTCCGGAAGAGATACTGGTCACCGAAACCACTTCTGCTCCTGCTTCTTCCAATTTGGTCAGCAGGTTAGGCGACACCCCATAACCTCCCGTCTCAATAATCGCCAGCCGCTGATCAGTTAAGCACTCCTTGATCAAAAGAGGGACCGCGCTTTCGGCAAAACCATTGAGCCAGCCTATAGTCCTTTTGTATTCTTCTATTTCCTTCTGGACAGCCAAGTTTTTCTCCCTCAGTAGTCTAAAGTCGTTTTCCAGGCGATCGATGAGTATTTTCTGCTCTTTGACCAGGGTTTCATCGCCTACCATGGTAACTCCCACAATAATCCCCAGACCAAGAGAGAGAAAGACTGCTACAAGAGAGGCAATATGGTATCTGAGATCAAACAAGGACCAGCGCCTCCCTCTATCGGAGCTTTGAGTTTAGTATGGGGCTAAACATTTGGGCTTATACCACGTTCATTTTTCCCTGGCGACTTTTCCCCAAGCTATCATTCCGCCGGATACTTCCCCATCAATTTCAACACCAGGCTGTGTAATGAGAGTATTCCTTTTTTCCAGCAAGGCAATTAGCGGAGCCTGGTTCATAATCATTTGCTCCAACTGCAGCAGACTCTCCAGGCGGTCTCCATCTGTTTCTGCCCCGGACTGGATAAATTCTCGGAGCTCATGAAAAGCCTGATCGAAAAATCCGGCACTGAAATAATGGCCTGGAAAATACAGGTTAGCATCCAGGAAGCTTTCCGCCAGAGGAACCGAAATGGGCCAATAGTATAAATAAAAACCCAAATCGCCGGCTTTTAAAGCCTGAATAAAACTTTCCTCTGGAAAAGACTGCAGTTCAAGGATCAATCCAGCCGCTGCCAACTGGTTTTTGATTTTTTCTGCCAGGGAAGGGAGATCACCCACCAACGGGTAGGAAAGAACTAAATTGCTTTCCGGCATGTCCCCTAACAGGCGCCGGGCCTCCTGGGGATCATACCGGTAAGATATCAGAGGGCTTCTTTCCCGGAGTAACCGGCGAGGCAGCAAACCTTCCATGGGACCTGCGCCTGTGACTCCCGCGGCTAGAAACTCCCTATTTACGGCTAAACTGACTGCCTGCCTTAATTCCGGCAGATCATAAGGCTGATGTCCGGGATGAAATCCCAAGAAGATCACTTCATTCCCCAGGCTGGACTCAAAGAAGCGATCTTGTGAAGTCCCTTCATTTTTTGGGAAGGTCCCCACAAAACCCAAGTCCAGGTATTCCCCATGCCAATCTGCCCAAAGAGATTCCGGGTCCGTGTAAAAATAAAATTCAAGCCTGTCAGTCAAGGACATTTCTCCATGATACTGGGTAAATCTCTGGACCGACAAAAGGCGCTGATCAATCCATTCCACAAAAGAAAAGGGTCCCGTGCCCACTAAAACAGGGGCCGGCGCCAGATAACTGCCGGGGCTGCCATAACGTTCACCCAGCAGTTCAACCACCTGCCTATCGATTACGGAAGCCGCCGGGTGAGTTAAATAATCAAGAAAGCTGTTAATGGGACTCTCCAATTGCACCTGTAATAATCCGTCATCAAGCGCTTTGATCCCGGTTACCTCTGAATTTTTCCCCTGGAGAAATTCCTCGGCGCCTTCAATCCGGGAAAAAATATAAAACAGATCATGGGCATGCCCTTTTTTCAGAAATCTTTCCCAAGAATACTTCACATCACTGGCAGTCATGGATCGGCCGGTATGAAATGTAACCCCCTTTTTCAGGGTAAAAGTGTAGCTGGTTCTGCTTTCATCCAAACTCCATTCTTCCACTAAACTTGGTACCAATTGGCCGGTGATCCCGTCATAAGAAAAGAGCCCTTCATAGATGGATTTTGCTATGTGCAGTTCCGGCAAAGTTTTGACCTTAACCGGATCCAGGCTTTTCATCTCTCCTAAAAAACCGGCCCTGATAACCAGGGGCTGGTTTTTCAAAGCAGCTTCCTCCGGGATGGAGTTCTGGCCTCCTTGCTGTTGCCGGCAACCGGCAGCAGCAAGGAGCAAGAAGATGAAGATGAGAATAAGAAGAAATACTCTCTTTATCCCGCTCATATTTAACCCTCCTGGGTTTTCAGAAATACTGAGGGAAAAACGTTACTATTCAAAAAAAACCGGTGCAACCCGGTCTTTTCGACACTCTATTGGATTTTTTCCAAGCGTTGATTAGGGGTAATGCCCGGCAAACGTCCTCTTTTCGCAATGGGTTTACCGGCCACTTCCTTCAGGTCCAGAGTCATATCAATGGGAGGTGCGGCCGCAATGAAACTGCCCACCCCGAAAGCATCAGCACCCGCTTCTGCCAGAAGCCTCAGCTTCTCCGGATAAAGCCCGCCGGACACAAATATCTGCACATGGTTAAATCCTTCCGCATCTAAGCGAAAGCGAACTTCCTTGACCAGATCCGGTGTCACCCCACCTCGTTCACTGGGTGTATCCAGGCGAATGCCGTCTAAAGCCCGTCCCAGCTCCCGCGCCAGCCTGAGTGCTTCTTCCGCTTCATCTTTAAAAGTATCCACCAACATCAGGCGCTTGGCGCCGGCAGGCATGACCTGATGATATACCTTAGCAGTTTGAACCGTATCCCCAATAATCAGAAAGACTGCATGGGGTACTGTTCCTACAGGTTCCCGGCCCATCAATTTGGCTCCCAGGATACAACTGGCTCCGTCGGCTCCTCCCACCAGAGCCGCTCTTTCCATAACCGGAGCAACTGCCGGATGCACATGCCTCGCTCCAAAACAGAAAATGGGCTTGCCTGCAGCCGCTTCCTTGGCTTGTCGGGCAGCAGTAGCCCAACCGCTGGAACTGGCCAGCATCCCTAAAAGGACCGTCTCAAAAGCACCAAAGGCTCGATACGGCCCCTTGATTCTCAGCAGGACCTCTTTTGCCCGGAACGGAGCTCCTTCCGGCAAAGCCCAAATCTCCACTTCTTTATCCTTAAGAAGGTTTTTCACTTCTTCCATACCGGCCAAAATACCGTCCCGACGACCGAATACTTCTCCCACCACTTCCGTATCAGCCAAATCCTGGTGTTTAAGAATCTCCAGGGTTCGAATAAAATAAATATCCGTGGTTGTTCCCGCAGCAATTTCTTCGTGACTTGCCGAAAAAAATTTGCGCTGCGGATCCAGCGAAAGCTGTTCCACTTGTTTCATTGTTGTGATTTCTGTAATTGGCACTGGTTCCACCTCTTGCTGCCTTCCTTTTTGCAAGTTGTATTCGTTATCCACCGCAAAAAACCTTTTTTTCTGCCCAATATGCTCTTTATGTATAAATTTTTCGATAGATTTCATAATCCCGGAGAACCCGCTGGACAAAATCCCTGGTCTCCGCAAAAGGTATTTTCTCCAACTGATCTTTTTCACCCGCCCAAAGGCCTTGCTCAATCCATTGCCGGACATTGCCCCGTCCTCCATTATAGGCCGCCAGGGCAAGCGGCAGATTTCCTCCAAACTCCTGGAGCAAATTGGCCAAATACCAGCACCCTATTTTAGTGTTGTATTCTATTTCAAATAGCTTTTCAGAATCATACTGTTCTCCTAGCTGTTTAGCGACCCATTCCGCCGTTTCCGGCATTAACTGCATCAGGCCCCGAGCCCCCATCCTGGACTGAGCCTGGGGACGAAATTTGCTCTCCACTCTAATCAGAGCCATCACCAGATAAGGATCCACTTCCGCCGCCTGTGCCTGGAGAAAAATAGTCTGCCGGTAGGGTAAAGGATAATACAACCGCCAAAACCAAGGTAAACCTAAAAGAAAAATTATCCCGGCCAAAACCAGCATCCACCATATCAACTTAAAACCATTTAATGGTTTGCCCATCCCTCTACCCCGAATGTTTATTTTTCATGTCACCAATTCCAGTCTTGCCGGCCAATCAAAACCGATCATTTTCCTTTATAGGATAAACCTTTGCCAGTGATCTAATACCTGTTGCCTTACTGACTGGAGATCTTTTCCTGTATCAATCACTACATGCGCATGGGCCAATTTCTTTTCCACCGGCAGTTGGCTCTCAATTCGGGCTATTGCTTCTTTAAAACTCAGATTATCCCGGGACATGAGCCTTTGGATTTGCACAGACCTATCCACCGTTACCAACCAGACCTCATCCACCATTTGGGTCATTCCCGCCTCAATCAGAAGAGCCGCCTCAATCACTACCACTGTATGGGGACGTTCTTTTTTTATTTCCTCCAAACGTCCCTTGATCCGGCTGATAATTGCCGGGTGAGTAATTTGTTCTAAAACCTTCCGTTTCTCCGGATGGCGGAAAATGATACCGGCCAGGAGACGGCGGTTCAATTTGCCGTCAGGAAAAAGAATTTCGCTGCCAAAATGCTCAACAATTTTCGCCAACAGAGGGCTGCCGGGAACGGTCAGCTCCCTGGAAATCTGATCAGCATCGATAATAATAGCCCCAAGGTCTGCCAAAATACCGGATACTGTACTTTTGCCGCTGGCGATTCCTCCCGTAAGACCCAATACCCGCAAGATTCTCCTCCTCACTATTAACGAATGGACTACAATAAAAATAAGACCCAGCAGCAGGATTGCAGGATAAGACGTAACATCATCCGCGGCAACCAGGCCGGGCATCGGTTCTAAATTCTCTGACAAGCAGGGCAAAAATAGCTGCTCCGCCCTCCAACTTTCCGGCGGCTTACTATACAACCACAAAGCGGGCAGGGCTCCCCTTCTTTTCCATATACTCTCAACAATTTCTGAAAAGAACCGTTTCTACCGTCTCCATCCACGTAGTTGCGAATGGAGGTGCCCCGGTGAGCAATTCCCTTGGCCAGTATTTGCCGGATGGACTGATAAAGACGACCTCTTTCCTCTTCAGTCAGGCTGCCCCCGGTTCGCTCCGGATGCAGTCCTGCGTCAAATAGTATTTCATCGGCGTAAATATTGCCAATTCCCGCTATTAATTTTTGATCCAACAAGATGGTCTTTATTTTACCCGTCCGGCCTTCCAACAAAGAAGCGAATTTTTTGAGGCTAAATTCCTTACTCAAAGGATCTACGCCCAGACTGGACAAGCCTTTCAAATTGGAAACAGAAGCACAGGGGATCAAATATATTTTACCAAATTTTCTCATGTCCACATAGCGCAATTCACGACCATCATCCAAAAAAAAGATCAAATGCAGATGTTTACTTTTTGGTGCATCGGGCTGAACATAAAGAAGCTGCCCGGTCATGCGAAGGTGAATAATCAAAAGATATTCACCGGACAAATGAAAAAGCAGGTATTTGCCCCGGCGTTCCAGCTTTTCTATTGTTCTGTTCACAACCTTATCCTGAAAAAGCCAGGGCTCTATCCCTTCAATGATGCCTCCATAGATTATCTGCACGCCTATGATTCTTTTGGATTTGACTCGAGCTTCCAAGGTGCGTTTTACCGTTTCCACCTCGGGTAATTCCGGCATGAACATCCCTTCCTTAATCTATCGGTTCCAATTGATACCAGTTGGGTCCTGCCCTTAAATCCACTTCCAGGGGTACATCCAAAACAAGAGCATTTTCCATGGCGTCTCTAATCAGTTTAACGACCAATTTCAGCTCCTTCTCCGGCACCTCAAAAATTAACTCATCATGAACCTGTAAAATCATTTTGGCAGCAAGGTCATATTTTTGGAATGCGTCACTGATGCGCAGCATAGCCAGCTTAATAATGTCAGCAGCACTTCCCTGAATAGGGGTGTTCACGGCGGTCCTTTCCCCAAAGGCCCTCACGTTCCGGTTGCTGCTGAAAAGATCGGGCAAATACCGCCGGCGCTTAAGAAGGGTGGTCACATATCCTTTTTCCCGGCCTTCTTGAATCACCCTTTGAATATACTCTTTCACACCCGGGTAACGGGAAAAGTAAAGCTCGATATACTGGGCAGCTTCTTTGCGAGAAATCCCCAGATCCCTGGCCAGTCCATAATCACTGATCCCGTAAACTATGCCAAAATTCACCGCCTTGGCTCTCCGTCTCATCTCCCTGGTGACCTGATCCATGTCCACGCCGAAATACTTCCGCTGCCGTACGGGCATGGATATCCTGTTTTTTTCTGAAAGCATCCACCAGGTTTTTGTCGCCCGACATATGTGAGCCAGGACCCGCAGCTCGATCTGCGAGTAATCGGCGGCTGACTATCAACACCTCCTTCCGCCGAAGGGAATAAAAGCTTTCCGCAGCAGGCGGCCCTGCTCCAGCCGGACAGGAATATTCTGCAGGTTGGGTTCCGCGCTGCTCAGGCGGCCGGTGGCAGTGATGGCCTGGTTGTAGGTGGTGTGAACTCTGCTGGTTAGCCGGGTCAACCAGTCCTTTCAAGCCATCAATGTAGGTGGTTTTCAGCTTGACCAGCTGCCGGAATTCCAAAATCTTGGCCACAATTTCATGCCGGGGAGCCAAGTTCTTCCAGCACAGCCGCGTTCGTAGAAAAGCCTGTCTTGGTTTTCTTTCAGCGGCGGCAAACCCAGTTTCTCAAAAAGGATCACCCCCAGCTGCTTGGGGGAATTGATGTTAAACTTTCTCTCCCGCCAAGCCATAGATTTCCTCAGTGAGCTGGTCGATACCGGCACTTCCAATTCCCGCCCCATTTGGATCAGCACTGCTCCTGATCCAGCCTGACCCCTGTCCACTTCCATGGCAGACAGCACTCTTAACCAGCGGCATCTCCAATTCCTGGTACAGGCGGCAGCATCTCGCCCTCCTTCAATTTTGCCCAAAGGGACTCGTGCAGGCGCAGAGATAACATCGAGCTCTTTCAGCCGCCTCCCTCGCTTGATGTTCCTGGGCCAGGAGAACCCGGTCCAGATGCTCCAGGCTGATTTCCGCCAAATCCTGCTTGGCTGATCCCGGATTGAGCAGGTAAGAGCCGATGAGAGTATCTCCGAGCCGGATTGTGCGACAGAGACACCTTTTTTTTGCATAAAAAGGCCAGGGTCTTTTTGGCGTCGTGGAAAAGCCATTCCCGCTCCGGGATCTTCCAGGTAGGGCCGCAAAAGAGATAGTATTTCCTTTTCTGCAGAGTCACTATCGGGACTTTCCATTCCAGCGGCGGCCCCTGGCAGAGCGGCAAGCCCCAGGCATACCATGCTTCCCTTTAAATAGTCCTCCCGGTCCAGTTCCACTTCCAGGGCCAGGGGCTCCTGGGCCGAAAATATCCTGCAAAAACGCTTCTCAAGTCTTCCGGAGTCCTCAGCTCAATGAAAAGAAGCTGCAGCCCGGGAGATCTCTCTATACTCTTCTCTCCCGTTTGCTCCCGGGAAGCCATTTCCTTCCAGCACATCCTTGATCAGGCTGTTGAATTCAAGCTCCTTATACAACGCCAGCAGTCGAGGGATAATCCGGGAGTCTCGATAGGTGCAGGACGCCAGATCAAATTCCAGAGGCGCCCCACAATCGATGGTGGCCAGGCGCTTGCTCATCAGGGCCTGCTCCCGAAAAAGCATCAGAGTTTTCCTGCAGCTTCTTCCCGGAAACCCGATCAATGTTGTCCAGCACAGTTCTCCAGGGAGGTGAAGTTCTTGGATGAGTTTCAGGGCGGTCTTCTTCCCGACATGCCCGGTACTCCGGGAATATTATCCGAAGGCATCTCCCATCAGACCCTTTACATCGATCAACTGCTTAGGGATTCAGTCCGAATTGTTCCACCACCCCATGCCAGATCGTAAACGTCTAACTGGGAAATCCCTTTTCTCGTCAAAAGAAGCGGAGGTATGAGGCGAGACCAGTTGCAGCACATCCCTGTCACCGCTCAGAATCCAGACCTCCAATCCTTGAGCTTCCGCCGCGGCAGCCAGAGGTTCCGATCAGATCATCGGCCTCATAACTCTCCAGCTCATAAGTGGGAAATTCTCAGGGCCGTTCAATAATTTCCTTGATCAGGCTGAATTGAGGCCGCAGTTCCACAGGAGTGCCTTTCCTATGCGCTTTATACTCTGATCATATTCCGCATGGCGAAAAGTAACTTTCCCCTTGTCAAAGGCAACGGCCAGGTAATCCATCTTTTCCTTGGACGAGCATTTTTGACAGCATGGTTGTGAAGCCATAAACCGCATTAGTAAACACCCCCTGACGGTTCGTCAGCAGGGGCAACGCGTAAAAGGCCCGGTGGGCCAGGCTGTTGCCATCAACAATAAGGAACTTTTTGGTGTTTTTCACCAAAAAAGCCCCCTTTCTTTGCAGTCTTATTTGCCCCGCTCAGCCGAAGGAACAATGGATGTCCTTTTCCGGCAAATAATGCGGATATTAAAAAATTCGGTATGCGGGAGATATCTCCTGCATACCGATGAAAAGTGGCCAACTTACTCACTGATCAATTTTATGGAAATATGGATTAAGGCGGTCTCTTTCTCCCAGTCTGCCCGTTCCTGGTCAATCAAATCTATTTCTTCCTCCACTCTTTCCAATTCAGCCTGCCAGGCATTTAGCTCTTCCCCAGAGCCTCCTTTGAGCATCAATATCTCTAATTCTTCCTTCCTCTGAAGCAGTGCTTCCCTCTTTTCCTCTAAGCCCCTGACCGCTTCCCACCGATTCAGATCATAATACTTTTCCGTTACAGGTTCTCCCAAGGGCTTCAAAGCTGCCAGAATCATGTCTTTTTCGCTGGAAGGCACCTGAAGCTCAACAACGGTCTCACTTTCCAGGACGGTGATTTGAGAGGACAGATCATACTCCTCCGCAATACCCTCTATAACCAAAAGCGCTTTCTCCAAGTCTTTAAATTGAAATTCCAGGATCACATCCGCTTCCGGCACGGACAGACCCTGGAAGAGGGCTATTTCTTCGCCGGCAGCTTCATCATCCGGCAGGGAAGCCGCTGTCATTTCCTCAGCTTCTTCGTCTGTTTTCTCATCGTTTTTCCCGTTGGCGCCATTTCTGGCCGCTGCCTTCACCCCGGCACCGCCGGGCTGCTTGGCTGCACGGTGGTGGGAGGGGCAGCCATACATCTCAGCGGACTCTTCTTCTGCTGCCGGAGGAGAGATCATGGTTCCCCTTCCCCGGCCGGAAACCCTCAAATCAAAAGCCTGTGCCGGAGATTTCTCCAGCACCTCGGCCCGGCCCAGATTCCCCCTCAGCCATTTCCGGAGCAGCCTGGTCCTGGGTGACGGATTTAGCCAGGAAAAGGATCCCCGGCAAAATTCTCGGGAGAAAAGCCATCAGGAGACAGCACACTCATGGTCGTGAACAAGCAGCAAAAAGCCTGCCGCCGCAGCTCCCAAGGATAGCCAGGGCCGGGAGACAAGCTTCTTCCAGGGTGGAGTAGTTTTGGGGTCGCGAAGCAAGCAAACGCTGACGTGCAGCTTGAACCGGAAATCAGAGGGAACTTCCACAGGCTCCAAGGAACGCAGAAGGTCAACTGTCCTTCTCAGCCGTTCATATTCCCTGCTGCATAACTGGCAGGTCGCCAAATGAGCTTCAATGTTTCTTTTTTCTGATAAGGATAATTGATCATCCATGAATAGAGATAATTTTTCCTGTACTATTTGGCAGTCCCTCATGCTTCTCCCCCCTTTTTACCTTACTAGACGAGGCTTATCATGGAAAAGTTCCTGGTTTTCCATAATCTTATTTTTCAAGGCATGGCGAGCCCTGTTGATTCTTGATTTTACCGTTCCCAGCGAACATCCCAACTGGGTGGCAATCTCCTCGTAGGTAAATCCCTGGATTTCCCTCATAATGAGAACCAGCCTGTACTCGGGAATCAACTCCCCTAACAATTGCTGCACCGTTTCCTGAACCTCTATTCTTTCGTAAATTCTCTCAGGAGCAAAGGACCAATCTTCCTGCTGACGGTGCATTTCTCCATCTTCGGTTATAATGGGGGCATCTAAAGAAACCACTGGTTGTCTCTTACGTTTTCGGAGTTCATCCCGGCAGACATTGGCTACTATATGATACAACCAGGTCTTCAAGGAAGCCTCTCCTCGAAAACTCTTGATAGACTTGAAGGCCCGGACAAAAGCCTCCTGGGCCAGATCACTGGCATCATCATGGTTGCCGATAAAACGATAAGCAACGTTATATATTTGCTTTTCGTAAAGAATTACCAGTTCTTCAAAGGCCTCCAGGTTGCCCTGTTTGCTTTTCTCAATCAGGTCTTGTTCCCTGTCTTCCTGGTTCACATCCATGCCCCGGCCCCCTCTCTTACCAGTAATGGATTTCCCATCAATTCTCTGCTTTATTGTCTTCTTCCAGTCGGTAAGCGCTTGCCCGCCCAATAGCTCCAAAACCATACTTGCCCCTAATAGTATCCAGAGTTCTGGCCAAAAGTTTCTTTTCCTTCTTTTCCTCATCAAAAATGGACATCTGGATCGTATCCGCTGGGGAGAAGGAGGTAACTCCCAAACCCAGCAGCCTTACCAACCGCTTTCCATCCCACGCCAAATCAAGCATCTGTTTGGCGGTTTCATAAATAACCATATCAAGATCGCTGGGTTCTGACAAACTATAATTTCTGGTAAGAGTCTGGAAATCATCAAAGCGTACCTTCAAACAGATAGTTTTGCTCTTCAGGCCAGCCACCCGGAGCCGGTAACCAAGTATATCCGCCATGCCTAAAAGCATGGATTCCAGATAATACCGGTCGCAGGTATCCCGGGGGAAAGTAACCTCTCTGGCCATGGATTTGGCCTCCCTAACTGTCTCTACCGGGCGTTCATCAATACCTCTGGATAATTGGAACAGTCTATAACCCTGTACATCTCCAAACTGTCTCTGCAAAAGATCAAGGGGAAGTTCCCGCAACTGCTTGATTGTTTTGATTCCAAGGAATTTAAGTCTATTTTCGGTCTTGGAACCAACCCCCCAAATCTTATTCACTGGCAGCCTGTCCAGTATCGCACCGGCCTTCCCTGGAGTGATAACAAAAAGGCCGTCAGGCTTGCCTAGCTCAGACGACAATTTCGCCAAAAACTTATTATAAGAAATACCGACGGAAGCCGTTAGCCGTAGTCTTTCAAAAATTTCTTTTTTGATATTCCGGCCAATTTTCTCTGCCGATCCCAGGGCCCCTTCGCAACCCGTAACATCCAAAAAAGCCTCATCGATAGAAATGGCCTCTATTGTTGGTGAGAAGTATTGAAAGATCTTATGGACTTCTTTTGATACTGCCCGGTATTTTGGCATATTGGGAGGTAAGAAAATTCCATTAGGACAGCGTCGGTACGCTTCGGCTATCGGCATGGCCGAACAGATCCCAAACTTTCTCGCTTCATAGGAGGCAGTTGAGACAACCCCTCTCTGGTGTGGCAAACCACCGATGATCACTGGCTTGCCCAAAAAAGTAGGATTATCCCTCTGTTCAACGGCAGCAAAAAAGGCATCCATATCCACATGGATGATCTGCCGCTCAGTCATAAGCATACCTCCACTGGATTAGTGAGTACGTTCAGAGCTTACAAGGCCATTATATCATAATAGAAATGGCAAAAGAACCATGTAGGTACAATCCGTACCCATATCGGAAGCATCTCTATCAGCTATTTCCTATTCAATCACCCTTTGGCCCGATTGGTCATAGTCAAAAGGACCCGGATAGATAAAATGACCAGTTTTTGGCCATGGTCATGTGTGGCGTACGTGATCAAGTCCCTGGTCAAAAAGCTGGGTAATATGGTCATCGTCCAAGGAATAATAGACCACCTTACCCTCTTTGCGGAATTTGACCAGCCTTAGATTACGTAATACTCGCAACTGGTGGGAAATCGCCGACTGGCTCATTTCCAGCACCTGCGACAAATCACAAACACAGAGCTCCCCCTGTCTCAAAGACTGAATAATTTTTATTCTGGTAGGATCACCCAGCACCTTAAAAGTTTCTGCAAGTTTCACTACTTCCTGGTCAGTTAATTGATGTTTTTTGGCATGGGCCACCGCTTCCTCATCGATACAAGTACTCTTCACACCCCGGCCACCCACGGTCGACCATTCATCTCACCGCCCGGCATATTACTATTTCTACGCAGATTATACCATGAACTTCCCTGTTGACCAAAACATACCAGGTTCAATGGGAGCCGGTGTACCGGCTTACCACGGCCAAATCCCTGTTCTCCTGGCACTTTTCTCAGGACCTGGCTCAATACCTCCCCTGTAGCGAAGATTTTTCTTTGACAACAGGCTGCCAACCTCTGCTATAATTGGGTTAAGGGGGAAGGATACGATGAAATGGGTTTGCTTGGGAGACAGCATCACTTATGGCTATCCCTTCGGCCCGGAAGAATCCTGGGTCAGCCTCATCGGCTCGTGCCACCGGCCTCACCTTTCCTCAACAAGGGCGTTAACGCAGAGACAACAGGTGAAATGCTGCATCGCTTTGCTTCTGACGTTTTAGACTCTGCAACCAACGGATCTGATTGTTCTTGGAGGTGAACCAACGATGCCTGGTACAGGGTTTCCCTCCAGAGAAGTCCAAAAGAATATCAGCCGACATGTATCCGCTCGGCTCAGTGAGAGGAACATCCGCATGCACCTGGCCCTCCCCATTCCCATTAATGAGAGTGCCGCCTTCGGATCCTTATCTGGAGGAGTCCCTGGTGATCAAGCCTGTTTTGGACCAGTACCGCCACTGGATGAAGGATTATGCGGTCAGAACAAAAAATCGGCCCCGTCGATTTTTACAATCCCATGTTAGATCCAATCACCTCAAAAACGCGAGGCCTGATTGCTTATGTGGACTCCGGCCATCCCAGCCAATTAGGTCACCGCACCATGGCGGCGACTCTCTTCAACTATTTGAAGTCCAACAACTTCATTTGACGTTAGCCAACTCGTCCTGCAGAACTGACGGTTCCCCTCGAGGGGAGAATGTCCTAACTCAATTGACAAATCATGCCGGGCTGTGCTATGATATGACCTGCTACAAAAAGAGAACTTGCCGAAGTGGTGGAACTGGCAGACGCGCTGGACTCAAAATCCAGTGGAGCTCAAACTCCGTGTGGGTTCGACTCCCACCTTCGGCACCAGTGAAATCAAGGCTTCCAGAGTTGTAGAAATTCCTGGAAGCCTTTTTCGTAAACCTTCGATACTGAAAATGCAATGCAATCTTATTGGAGAAAACGCGGTAGAAAGGCCCATTCGGAAGGCCTGAATTAGTTCCCCGGTGGGGAAGAGAGACAGCAAAAATGCCTCTTATGTACCGGAGAAGCCAGTTACACCAAGTGCTTTGCCTTTCCTACTTACATGGCGGCGAACCTAACAAAAAAATAGCAGGGGTCGCTTTCCTGCTAATGACATTTCTTGACATGTTCTTGTCCTGAGCCTTGCGTGTTAGCAGGGCTTTTTTCTTTGCCGAGAAGACCGTTCAATGTGGCCGCTGCCGCTTTGTCCAGGCCAGGGTTTAGAGTACAGGGCAATGGTTACGGTAATAGGGAGTGTCCCAACCACTCCTGCGGCACCTTTGGATGAACACCACCGGCCACGAAAAGGCTTCTTTTTAGGTGAATGGAAAATCGTATAGCGATACGAATAGATAGCCAAGGGTATGCCGTGTTCTCTTACCGGCCCACGGCAGAAGCTTCCGGTAACCCCGCAGTCCTCCGTAGGCCGGAAACAGGCGGGCAGAGGAAAATAGCAATGGTTGTCGAATATGGAAAACGGTTTCCCGCTTTTTGGGCCGCAGTTATCGGAGTAATTCTAATAATTCCCACAATAATAGGAATGAAGCCTTTATTTTAGGCAAGAACCTTAAATTTATTGAGACTTGCAATTATACAATTCTCCAATATAAAAACACAAAACATTCGCCGAGGACAACAGCTTGTGCTACGAAAGCACTTGCCCGTGCTGTGGCAATTCTCTTGAACCTGGAGACCAGGTTGCGCTTGTCCAAACGAGTTAGGGGGCTAAAGAGCTTGCCGTTCTGGTATGGAAAACTATGCACGCTAAACGGGGGATGTGCAGGATGAGCAAGAGGAAATTCGTTATTTACTTACATTATTTGTGATGGTGCCAGCGTTTACGGCGTTTACTGCGCCGATACGGTAAAAGAGTGCTAAATAAGATTTTCAACAAGGGGAGAATACAAATGCTTGGAACAGCACAAAAAAAACTTATTGCAGTTATTCTGACGCTGGCCATGCTTGTAAGCTTCATGCCGCTGTTAACGCTAACGGCCAGGGCGGAGCATGATGAAATCCAGGCTGATGCATCCGATACCGTCGGCCTTGAACCGGAAACAGAACAGGTCTTAAACGAGC